>CAVOHK010000017.1:0-375668 GCA_963695635.1 uncultured Acidobacteriota bacterium | reverse complement strand
GGGCATGCAGCGCGGATCGCCAGGAAATCCCGATGGCAAGAAGATCATCGAGGACGCCGGCATCGCCAGCTCTAGCCGGCGTGGCGGACACATCGTCGCGGCGCTGTTTCGTGTGCCACAAAAGTGTGGCCCAATCGTCACAGGAACCTGTGGGTTATTCGCGTTGCAGCAAATTGCCTTGCGGCTGGGCATTGATTACGGTGTACGTTGCGGGGTGTGGGATGGGGGCTGCAAAGATGCGATTTCGCAATCGTGGCCGTGTCCTTGAATGGGCCACGCAGTGAATAATCCCACCCATCATCGCCGTCACGTGCTTGTCGTTCAAGGCCCAGGTCGCGGCCGGCCCGGGCATTGACGTGCTGTGCGGACCGCCCAGCGTTACGTCGATATGCCTGAATTTGCGGTCGAGGCGGGCGGCAGCGGCATTATCAGCATCGGCATTGCCGGCGGGCTGGCGCCTGGGCTCGCTCCGGGCGACTGGGTGATTGCCTCGGGTGTCGTGGCCGACGGCGTGCGCATCGCAACCAACAACCTGGTCGCAACGGCTTCTGCAGGCGCTTCCGAGCGCGGTTTATGCCGATATTTCGGGGGTCGATGCCCCGGTGGTGGCCCAGGCCGACAAACGGGCGCTGCATGAGTCCGCAGGCACCGTCGCGGTCGATATGAAGTCCCACATCCGCGGCCAGTTCGCTGCCCGGTACGGCGTGCCGTTCGCCGACCAGCCGCGTCATCATCGACCCGGCGGAGCGGACCTTGCCTCCGGCGGCCCTGGTCGGGATGCGCGCCGACGGCCGGCCGGACGTGTTGGCCGTGATCCGATCGCTGTGCCAGCAGCCGCGCCAGGTGTTCGCGCTGCTGCGCGTGGTCGCCGACGCTCGCGCCGCGCGCTCGGCGCTGTTCCGCGGCCGAAGACGGCTAGGGGAAACCTAAGCTTCCCGGCGCGACCGAGTTGCAGCTCAATCCTTCGGCGTGAGCCGCGCTTCCCTCGTTCGCCAATCGAGCCTAAAGCGCAAGCGCGGTGTTGCCCTGGAACAGCACCGGGCCGGTCGGCCGTCCTGTGGGTGAGCCGGTGGCGGGTTCGAGCGTGATTTCGAACAACTGATCCGGCCCAGGCGGCGGCAGATCCTTGAGCGAAAGCTGCCCGTGTTCGCGCCTGGTTCATCAGGCCGACCGATACCGGGCCGCGCCGCGGCTGCGGCAGCGTCCACACTTCCAGCGCCCGGCCCGGCGGCACGTTGATGCTGGCGATCGGCACGAGCACGACGCGCCCGTCGGCGAAAGCGTGCACCACGGCGCCGGCGCGCGTGCCGTCGAGCAGCACTGCGACCATCGTCGGCTGCTGCGTGGCCGCGCGGATCCCAAAGCCGAGGCCCACCGAAGAAGGAGCGCCGCAAGCGAAGCGCCGAGCGCGGTGGCCCGAAGCGCGGCGAGATTGTTCCAGAACCGGGTCCAGGCTGTGGGCTGGCGCGCCGCGCGCCTGCGACAGCCGGCACTCCGGCTTCAATTCTGCGCCAGAGCTCGTCGCTCGCGGGCTGCAACTCGGCCGTGTCATCGAACGCGCCAAAGCTCACGCGCCAGGCTTCGACCGCGCCCGCGAATGTCGGGTCCGAAGCAAGCCGGCGCTCGGCGTCGAGCTGGGCAGCGCCTTCGAGCAGGCCCAGCACATATTCGCCGGCCAGCGTTTTGTCGTCGCTGTCGGTCATCCCATGCACTCCTGCAACGAGATCAGGCTGCGCCGCACCCCAGCTCTTTACCGTGCCGAGCGGAACGCCGAGCTTGCCGGCCACCTCGCCGTGGGAGAGCCCATGAACGTAGGACAGCACCACCACCGAGCGTCTTTGCGGATCGAGCCGCTCCAGGCACCGCCGCAACGCGCTCGTCTCGCGCAGACGCGTCAGCGCGCTTTCGGTCATCGGCGCGGCCTGATCGGCCGCATCCTCGTCGGATGTGAAACGGCCCTCGTCGCGCAGGATGCTTAGCGCGCAGTTGCGCAGGATGGCGTAGAGCCAGCTTCGTGCCGCGCCCTTTTGCCGGTCGAACGTCTCCAGCTGCCCGCCACACCCGCATGAAGGCGTCCTGCACCGCCTCTTCGACCAAATCCTGCCGCCGTAGCATGCGCCGCGCTACGCCGACCATCCGCGGCGCCTCGGCGTCGTAGATCACTCGCAACGCCTTCCGGTCGCCGGCGGCGCAGCGGACGAGCGCTGCACCGACCTGCGCTTCGGTCGCGCTGTCGGGTGATGAGACGATGGTCATTCGCTCCTTGGGTCCTTCGCCATCGCAGGCATCCTATAAAAGACCTGGAACAAGCCAATTGCATAGGGAGTACCGAGCGGCGGGCGATTTGGATGCAGCCCTCCACATTTCTTTTATCCGCGGTTTGGCATCCAGCCAGCGCGCTGTGCCGTACCCCCCTTCGTCGAATCGGGCGGACTTTGCGAATCGAAGGGAGATTGCAATGTATATCCGGACCATTCTGGCCGCGTCGGCGGCCGTCATCATCGGCGCCGCCTCGGCACAGGCCGCCGAGGTGGCTGCATGGACCGGCGACAACACCGTCTCGATTGTCGACACCAGCAAGAGGGCTGTGACAAAAACCTGGAAGATCGAGGGCGTCGCCGGCAAGGTGGTCGGCATCGACGTGCGGCCGGCCGACGGGATGATGTACGCAGTCGGCGCAGAAGGCGGCATCTACACGGTCGACATGAAGACCGGCAAGGCGAGCATGAAATCGAAGCTCGACAACGCCGGCGCCACCAACTGGGCCAAGACCTCGGCGACAGTGGACTTCAATCCGGTTGCCGACCGCCTACGTATCATGAGCAGCGACGGCACCAACCTCCGTGTCAACGTCGATGACGGCAAGGTGACGGTGGACGACCCGCACAAGTTCGCCGAAGCCGACATGCACAAGGGCGAGAAGCCGAACATCATTGCCGGCGCCTACACCAATTCGTTCAAGGGCGCGAAGGAGACCGCGCTCTACAACATCGACGCAACGATCGGCGGATTGATCAAGCAGGCGCCGCCGAACGACGGCACGCTCAACGCGGTCGGCAAGCTCGGCGTCAAGGTCGACGTCGTGGCCTTCGACATCAGGTCGACGGCAGGGCAGGAATGAAGCCTGGCTGATGGCCGGCGACTGGCTGCACAGCGTCGATCTGGCAACCGGCAACGCGATCCGGGCGGTGCAGATCAAGGGTGTCAGCGGCGTGCGCGACATCGCCATTCTCCCGGCGATGTAACGGGCGTAACGCACCACCCCCCGGCGCGCGTCAGGCTCACGCCCGACGCGCGCCGGTGTGTTTAAACGAGCTTATAAACCTCGATCTCGATCGCGCCGGGAAACATCGCCCTCCAGCCCATGAGATAGGCCTGGACGCGGGGATCGCTGGCGATCTGCTGGCGGTTCTGCTCCAAGGTTTCCGGCGCGTCGTATGCGATCTCCTGCAGGAAGCGGCCGGGGTCGTCGACGTTCTGCAACAGCCGCACCTGCGCGTCGCCGAACATCTGGTAGAGCGGCGCCGCCGATTTGATCATCGCGACCATCTGCTCGGAAGCACCGGTTACGGTGAATTTGAAGTGCAGGGTCCGCCGGATCTTCGCCTCGTCGTTGGCCATGCTCGGTCCAGCCTTTCTGCTCGAGCGCTCGTCCCGTGTCGCAGCGAACGAGTATAGCGGCAAAACGGCGAGGGACGCGCGTTCGGTAAACGCCGGTGTCGTCGATTACTACAAATCCACAGGATCGGCGCAGGCCGGCCTTAACCAAAAAATCCCAGGCGACATGAACCTTTTCTCAGGAGGTTTCGACTACTGATTAGGAAAACCAAACGAGGGGCGCGCCGAACATGTTTCTTCCAGCAACGCTTTGACCAACAAGATGAAATCCGGTCTGACCGTGGCCGCGGCCGCAGCCCTTCTCGGGTTTGCCGCGCTGCCCAGCACGGTGCAGGCCTTCTCAAGCCCGTTCACGGCGATGTCTGGCTCCTGGTCGGGCACCGGCACCATCACCACCTCGAACGGCAACAAGGAGCGCATCCGCTGCCGCGCCAAGTACGACGTCGACGGCGGCCGGCTCGAGCCTCGACCTGATACTCCGCTGCGCCAGCGACAGCTACAATTTCGAACTGCAGAGCAACGCCACCCACAGCAACGGCGCCGTGTCCGGCACCTGGTCGGAAAACACGCGCCACGTCGGCGGCAACATCGACGGCAGCGCCCGCGGCAACGCCATCAATTTGCGGGTATCGGGCGTCATCTCGGCGACGCTCGGCGTCAGCACCAACGCCAACCAGCAGTCGATCTCGATCCAGGCGCCGGGCACCGAGTTGCAGTCGGTGGCGATCTCGATGAGCTGCGGCGTGAAGTAAGACTCAAACGCCGTCAGTTCGGGTGCGCTTTCGCGCGCCCGGAATGACGACGGGTTGGCGGATCGGCTAGGCTTCCCGAAGCCGATAGCCGGGAGCGCGACATGCTGACACGACGACACTTGATGGCGGCTTCGGCCGCGTCGCTTGCGGCGGGCGTGATGCCCGCGCGGGCGCAGGCCGACTGGCCGAACCGGCCGGTGAAGGTGATCGTGGTCTATCCGCCGGCCGGCGGCGCCGACACCACCGCGCGCATCCTGTTCCAGAAGCTGTCCGAGATGTGGGGCAAGTCCTTTGTCATCGACAACCGCGGCGGCGCCGGCGGCACCATCGGCGAGGCGGTGGCGGCGAAGTCCGATCCGGACGGCTACACCCTGCTCTATGACGCCACCGCATTCTCGGTGAACCCGGCGCTCTATCCCAAGCTGTCGTTCGACTACGGCAAGGATTTCGAGCCGGTGTTCCTGGCTTCGCTCGTGCCCAACATCCTGGTGGTGACGCCGTCGGTCGAGGCGAAGACCGTGGCCGACATCATCGAGCTTGCCAAGAAGACCCCAGGCGGCCTCGACTTCGCCTCGTCCGGCAACGGCACGCTGCAGCATCTCTGCCTGGAGCTGCTGAAGTTCATGGCTAAGGTGCCGATCAACCACATTCCCTATCGCGGAGGCGGACCCGCGCTGAACGACGTGGTCGCCGGACAGGTGAAGTATTTCTTCTCCAACGGCTCGTCGTCGGTCGGCCTTGTCCAGGGCGGCAAGGTCAGGGCGATCGCGCACACCGGCAAGGGCCGGCTCGGCACCTTGCCCGACTGCCGGCGGTGCAGGACACCATCCCGGGCTTCGAGGCCTACGAGTGGAATGGCGTGTTCGTGCCGACCGGCACCTCGCCGGAGATCGTCAAGAAGCTCAACGCGGGGATTGAACGAGGTGCTGCGCCAGCCCGACATCGTGGCGCGCTTCAAGTCGCTCAACATCGATTTCAAGCAGAACACGCCGGACGAATTCCGCGCCTTCGTCGCCGAGGAGACGGCGAAATGGGGCAAGGTCGTGCGAGAGGCGGGGATCAAGCTTGGAGGGTTGGTCTGCGAGAACATGTGAGGAGACAATCATGTTGATCCGGGTTGGCGCCGCACGCTCCATTCGCGAGCACTGGCTGTTGTTCGTCATCGAAGGGATTGTGCTGGTTGTTCTCGGTCTGCTTGCGGTTCTGCTTCCGCCGCTGGCGACGCTGGGCGTGACGATCTTTCTTGGATGGCTGTTCGTGATCAGCGGCATCATGGGCTTGATCGCGACGTTCTGGGCGCGTCAAGCGCCCGGATTTTGGTGGTCGCTGCTGTCCGCGGTTCTTGGCATCGTGGTCGGTCTCGTTCTGCTTGTTAGCCCGGTAAGCGGCGCGGTTTCGCTAACCCTGGTCCTGGGTGTATTTTTTGCGGTCGAGGGCGTCGCCTCACTCATGTACGCGTTGGATCACCGCCGGCAGCTCTCGGGCCGCTGGGGCTTCATGCTGTTCAGCGGGGTGATCGATCTCATCCTCGCCGCCATGATCCTGATAGGGCTTCCCGGGACCGCGGCCTGGGCGATTGGATTGCTGGTCGGCATCAACATGATCTTCGGCGGCTCGGCGCTCATTGCCATGGGTCTGCACGCGCGCAACAGCTCGGCCTGAGCGTCCGGGGCGCTTTTTTACGTTCTTGCCGGTGCGGCCCCGCCGCCAGTGATTTCCTCCAGCGTCTTTCCCTTCGTCTCGATCCCAACGAACCACAGCGCAATCGCGGCGATCAAGAAAGTCAGCGCGAAGGTGTGCAGCACGTAGGCGCCGGCTCCGTATTGCAGCATGAAGCCGACCACGGCGGGCGCAAGGAACGAGCCGATCCGGCCGATGCCGAAGAACCAGCCAACCGCGGTTGCACGCAGATGCGTTGGATAAAGCTCGCTAACATAGACGCCGGACGAACCATAGACGCCCGGATTGACCCAGCCGACCGTCCGATGGCGACATAGAGCCAGACGCCGCCCGCGTATGCGAACCATAGGTGAAAGAACGCGCCGACGAAGTAATAGAGGAACAGCACCGGACGCCGGCCGTAACGAGTCGATCAGGAACGCAGCACGCGGTGTAGCCAACGATGGCGGCCAGTGCCTGCACCAAAAGTAGCACCAGGATCTGCGTCAGCGGCAGGCCGCGCTGCACCAGGATGGTCGGCAACATGAAGATGATGCCGTTCGACGACCACAGGAAACAGAATGACACGATCCAAAGCAGGATCGTGCGTTTGCGTCGCGCCGGCGTCAGCAGCTGCGCCACCGTCACGCCGGGGTCGGCGACGTCGGCGGGCTGCGTGGTTGGCGGGCACCGGCGGCAGCGGCTGGCCTTCGGCGGCCTTCTTCTCGATCTCGGCGACGGTGCTGCTCGGCTTCCTCAACCCGACCTCGGGTGATGAGATAGCGGACCGACTCCGGCATGATAGATGCGCACGAAGAACAACAGCACCGCCGGGACCACGCCGGCGACGAAAACCGCGCGCCATCCATAGGTCGGCTGATCAGCCACAGGCTGACCAGCGCCGCAAGCGCCAGGCCGACCGGGAACGCCGCCATCATCGAGCCGGCCATGCGGCCGCGGATGCGGGCCGGGCTGTATTCCGCGGCGAGCGTCAGCGCGACCGGCACCTCGCCGCCGAGGCCGAAGTTCGACAGGAAGCGGAACACCGCGAGCGACAGCACGTTCCACGACGCGCCGACGAGGCCGGTGAACAGCGAGAAGATGCCGATCGTGGCCGCGAACGAGGTACGGCGGCCGATGTAGTCGGAGATCGTGCCCCAGAACAGCGCGCCGAGGAACGCGCCGACCAGGCCGACGGTCGCCAGCAGGCCGGCCTGCGCCGGATTGAGCCCGAACTCGCGCGCCACCGGCGGCAGCGCCATGCCGAACAGCGCGAAGTCGCAGGCGTCGAACATGACGCCGAGGAAGCAGACGCGTGAAGAAATTGCGGTGCCATTTGGAGAACGGCAGCCGGTCGAGCCGCGCCGCGAGTTCAGCCGATTTCTGCTGTGTGTCCGCCGCCATCCCGATCCCCCGAGCGAAGGCCGGACTTGACGCCGGCTCTTATCGGGACGGTGCCATAGCGGGAAGGGGACCGGCAAGCATAGTCCTTGCGCGCTGGATGCGCGGACGATCAGCGCTGACTGTCCGCCCGCCGTCCGGTGGCGCAGGCGGACACCGGATCGCCCGGATCGCCGGCCAGCATCGTCACCCAGAGCCGGATCGAGCCGGGAAAATCCTCGCGGCTGATGCCGCCCTTGTCGAAGGCCATGCGTACGGCGTCCCGCACCCGCATATCGGATGGCGTCGAGAAGTTCGTGGCCGCGGTATCGATCCTGCGATCGTCGCCGCCGCAGATGCCGAACTTGCAGCCGGCCATATCGGTCCAGGCCCTGGTGTAGGCCGACAGCGCCTCGATCAGCTCGCTCTTCATCGTGGCATCGCAGGGCGAAACCGCAAAGGCATTGGCGGCCTGCAGCAACGCGAGACGGAGCGCCTCGCGCTTCGGATCGCCGTCGCCTTGCGCGGTCTTTGAATTCTCCCAGTCCTTGCGGACGCTCTTCTTCACGCTCTCCTCGAACGTCGGGATGCGCGCATCCGGCTTCATCGGGTCGGCGCGCATCGCCACGACCGGGAAGCCCTTGTTGGCCCAGGAGATGCCGGCGAAGGTCAGCGCGAACAGGCCGACGGCGATCAGTGTGAAGCGGATCGTGCTCATGACCGATGGTCCCGCAATTCCACCATCGCGATATCATGCGTATCGTTAAGGCGGGGCTAGTTGGGGCTGAAGCCACGCGACGCAGCCTTTCGTCGTAACCGGCGGGTTAAGGGACTGCTGAAAATCCTAGGCGTGTGTGCGATGGCGCGACTGCGCTAGCATCTGGCCATGAGCATGACGGCCAGCACGGTCACGCTTGCGCGCCAGGATGCGCGCAGCTTCGAGGCTTATCTCGCGCAGCCCGGGGCAGCCGCGCGGGCCGGCGATCCTGGTGCTGTCGGACATGTTCGGGCTGAACGAGCCGATCCGCGCCGTGGCCGATCACTACGCCAGCCGGGGGCACACGGCGCTGGTGCCGAACCTGTTCTGGCGCTCGGACATTCCCGGCGCGATCTCCTACGACGATCCGCAGCACGCCACGGCCTGGGCGCGGCTCAAGGCGCTCGACCTCGATGTCGTCTCGGCCGACATGCGCGTCGCCACCGGCTGGCTGCGCGCGCAGCCGCTTTCTCGATGGCAAGGTCGCGGCGATCGGCTTCTGCGGCGGCGGGCGGTTTGCCTACCTCGCCGCGGTGCGCTGCGGCGTCGATGCGGCTGCGTCGCTCTACGGCCTCGGCATCTCGCAGCATCTCGGCGAGATCGGCAACGCGCGAGGGCCGCTGCAACTGCACTACGGGCTGAAGGATCAGCACATCCCACGGCAGGAGATCGATGCGGTCGCGGCTGCCGCCCGCGGACGGCCGAATGTCGAAGTGTTCCTTTATGCGGAGGCCGGACACTCGTTCGCCAATCCGGTGCGCCCGACCTACGACGCGGCCGCGGCAAAGCTCGCCGGCGAGCGGATCGAGGCGATGCTGCAATCTATTTGAAGGGGCTCAGAAACCGGTCGATGTGAGCGGTCGCGGTCTCGACCGCCTTCACGTCCTCGGGCGAAAACGTCCGATTGAAGAAGCCGTGTCCGGCGCCCGGGTAGAGCTGAATCTCGATATTGCCGTTGCCGGCAGCGGCAGCGGCGACCGTGTCGATCTCGGATTTCGGAATGTGCTCGTCGCTGAGGCCGTAGTGAAGCTGGAGCGGAACGGCCATCTTGCGAACCTCGTCGAGGTGCTTGGCGATGCCGAGCGCGTAGAGCCCGATGGCGGCATCGACGCCCGCGCGTGACGCCGCGAGGAATGCGATGCGCCCGCCCATGCAGAAGCCGATCGCCGCGATCCTGCCGTTGCAATGGGCGAGGCGCGGAGCCATTGCACCGCCGTCCGGCAGTCGTCGGCCGATGTGTCGAAATCGAAGGCCTGCAACCGTTGCCATGCCTTGTCGGCCTGATCGAACGGCACGACCCCGGTGAACTCCGACCGCCAGAACATGTTGGGCGCGATCGCGCACCAGCCCCGCCGCGCGTAGTCGTCGGCCAGTCTCGCGCTTCTTGGTGGCGACGCCCCACATTTCGCTGAAGATGAGCAGCCCGGGTCCCGCGCCGGCCGCCGGGCGCGCGAAATGGCCGTCGAACCGGCGCGCCCCTTCGGATGCAATGACGACATCTTCGGTGTGGATCATGGCGCAGCTATTTCCGCAGGCCTGCCGCCTCGACGACCGCGTTCCAGCGCTTCTGCTCGGCTTCCATGTGCTTGCGGAATTCGTCCGGCGTGCCGCCCATCGCGGCGACGGTCTGCGCGTTCAGCGATTTCGTCACCTCGTCCGATTTGAGCGCCTCGTTGGCCGCCTCGCGACAGCTTGTCGATGATCGGCTGCGGCGTGCCGGCGGGCGCGGAAATGCCGAACCACAACACCGACTCGCAATCCGGCACGCCGGACTCGATCATGGTGGGAAGGTTCGGAAAGAACGCGCTGCGGGTGGCGTCGGTCACGGCCAGCGCCACGAGCTTGCCGGCGGCGACGTGGCCGGAGACGGTCGAGGCGGGGGAGAAATAGCCGTGGATGCGGCCGGCCAGCATGTCGGTGACGACCTGCGGGCTGCCGGTGTAGGGCACATGCGTGATTTTCACCTTCGCCAGCGACTTGTAGAGCTCCAGCGCCAGATGCGTCGAACTGCCGGTGCCGGAGGAGCCGAACGACAGCGTGTCCGGCTTCTCTTTCGCCAGCGCGGTCAACTCCTTCACGCTCTTGACGCCAAGCTCCGGGATCACCGCGAGCACGGTCGGCGTCGAGGTGATGAGCGCGATCGGGGCGAAGTCCTTCATGATGTCGAAGTTCAGGTTGGGATTTATCGCCGCGTTGATCATGTTGGCGGCGGAGGAGACGAACAGCGTGTAGCCGTCCTTCGGCGCGCGGGCGGCCTGGGCGCCGGCGATGCTCGACGCCGCGCCGAGCCGGTTCTCGACCACGACCTGCTGGCCGAGGATCTGGCCCATCTTGGCGCCGACCACGCGCGCGGAAATGTCGGCGGTGCTGCCGGCGGGGAAGCCGCTGATGAGATGGATCGGTGCGTTCGGATAATCCTGCGCGCGGGCAAGGCCGGCGGCGCAGACGAGCACGGCGGCGGCGATCGTGATTTTTTTCATGGCATCCTCCCTGAGCGGGCGAAGCCAAGCATGTTTCCGCCGGTGCCGCCAGCGGATGCGACAATGATGCTCGGCGCTACGGCAGCGTGACGATGCCGGTCCAGAACTGCATGAAGCGGCCGGTGTCGACGTCAATCTTGCGTGCGAAGGTGAGCTTGCCGTCGGCGCCGATGCGATAGACCACGAGCGCCGCCGGCATGGTCGAGCCGTCGCGCATCGCCATCGGCAGGATGCTGGCGGCGATGAGCAGGCGGCCGCTTGGATCGATGGCGAAGGTGCGCAGATGGATGGTCTGCGCCTCGATGTTCTGAATGAGCGTCGGCTCGCCCGTGGCCGGATCGATCGAGAACACCGCGACGTTGTTCTCGCCGCCCTTGAACACCTTCCGGCCGCCGATTTCCTCGGTGCCGGAGTTGCGGTTGGTCATGGTGACAAAGCGGCCGTTCGGATGAATGTGGATGGCGCCCGCCATCTGCGTGGGCATGTGATTGGCGCGGTCCGCAAGCGCGTTCTTGATGAACATTGCGTCGCGCGGCAGCGTGCCGTCGTCGTTGAGTCTGGTAGACGTGCAGTTCGCTCTGCCGCTCGACCGAGAGGAACAGCCACGGCTGGCTCGGATGAATATCGAAATGGCGTGGGCCGAAGCCGAGTCCGGTGCCGCGCTGGATCGACGCCAGATTGCTCAGCACGCCATCCTTGAAGCCATAGACCTTGAGCGCGCCGGGGTCCTCGGGCTTGTTTGCCTCCGGATTGTTGCCGCGCGTCACCATGATCGCCGTCTGGTTGCCCGGCGTGGTCAGGACCTGATGCGCAAAAATTCCGACGTCGAGTTTTTCGCGCGGCGGGACCTGTTCGCCGAGCGTGCCGTCCGGCTTGATGCGATGGACCGTGATGTTGCTCGGATAGTTGTAGGCGGTCAGCAGATATTCGCCCGAGCGGTCGACGCTGCAATGCACCGGCCGCGACGGCAGCGGTGCGATGTCGCCGTGCGGCGTGAGCGCGCCGGACGCCGGATCGATGCGGAACGCGGTGGCGACGTGCCTGGTGCCGGGAATGGTGCCCGGGCCGCCGTCGCTCGACACCACGTAGAGAAATTTCTTCGACGGATGCGGCCAGACGTATTGGACATTGGCGCCGGGCGTGGTCACCGAATCTCGGCGGGTCAGCGCCGCGCCATCGACGTCGATGTCGTAGCGGGCAAGCTCCGGACCGATGCTCTGATAGAACACCGCCTTGGTCATGGGGTACTCCGTCGCAATGTCTGCATTTCTACATTGCACGGGCCTGCGCCGGAGAATCGAAAATCAATCGTTCGCTGGAGTCGGCCATGGCTCGCTCGATTGACGGAAGCGTGCTGATCGCCGGCGGCGGGCCGGTCGGGCTCACGCTCGCCATGGACCTTGCCTCGCGCGGCATCGACGTGATCGTGGTCGAAACCCGGCACGCCGGCGAGCCGCCGAACGTCAAATGCAATCAGGTGTCGGCCCGCTCGATGGAGGTTTTCCGCCGGCTCGGCCTCGCCGACAAGATCCGCGACACCGGCCTGCCGCCCGAATTCCGCATCGATGTGTCCTGCTGCGTCTCGGCAACGGGCAGGGAACTGTCGCGCATCAAGCTGCCGTCACGCGCGGGCCGCGTCCGCGGCGAGAAGGGCGACGACGGCTCATGGCCGACGGCGGAGTGGCCGCACCGGATCAACCAGCTTTTCCTCGAACCGCTGCTGTTCGCGCACGCCGCGGCGCAGCCACGCATCCGCATCCTCAATCGCACCGAGTTCCAGGAATTCAGCCAGGACGAGCAGGGCGTGACCGCCATCGCGCGCGATCTCGACAGCGGCGAGCGCATCACCATCACCTGCCGCTATCTCGTCGGCTGCGACGGCGGCCGCTCTGTCGTGCGCCACGGCATCGGCGCGGAGCTTGCCGGCGTTCCGGTCGTGCAGCGCGTGCAGTCCACCTACTTTCGCGCGCCGAAGCTGATGAGCATGCTGCCCGGTGAGCCGTGCTGGATGTATCTCGCGTTCAATCCGCGCCGCTGCGGCACCATGATGTCGATCGACGGCAAGGAGCGCTGGCTGATCCATAATTTCCTCTACAACGGCGAGCCGGATTACGATTTCGTCGATCGCGACTGGTCGATCCGCAACATCCTCGGTGTCGGAGCGGACTTCGAATACGAGATCATTTCCAAGGAGGACTGGATCGGCCGCCGGCTGGTTTCCGACCGTTTCCAGAACGGCCGCGTCTTCATCGCCGGCGACGCCGCGCATTTGTGGATACCGCACGCCGGCTACGGCATGAACGCCGGCATCGCCGATGCGGCGGACCTCGCGTGGATGCTCGCCGCTGTGTTGCAGGGATGGGCGGAGCCGGCATTGCTCGACGCCTATCAGGCGGAGCGCCAGCCGATCACCGATCAGGTGTCGCACTTCGCCTTCAACATGTCGAAGCAGATATCGCATCAGCGGCGCGAGATTTCCGCCGACATCGAGCGCGACGACGAAGTCGGCGAGGCGACGCGCGCGCAGATCGGCAAGGAGGCCTACGACCTTTACGTCCAGCAGCAGTGCTGCGGCGGGCTGAACTTCGGCTATTTCTACGCCGACTCGCCGATCATTGCCTACGACGGTGCAGCGCATCCGGCCTATTCGATGGGCAAGTTCGAGTCGTCGTCGGTGCCGGGCTGCCGCGCTCCGCACTTCTGGCTGCGCGATGGCCGCTCGCTCTACGACGCGCTGGGCGAGGGCTACGGGTTGATCCGGTTCGACAGGAGCGCCGCGGTGGATGGTTTGGTCGCGGCGGCAAAGCGACGCGGTATGCCGCTGACCGTGCTCGACATCGACGATGCGGAATTGGCAGCGCTCTACGCGAGACGAGCTGGTGTTGGTGCGGCCCGATCGGCATGTCGCATGGCGCGCCGATGTCGAGCCGGACGATGCGCTGGGATTGATCGACCATCTGCGTGGCGCGGGTGTGGCGTCGATGCTACCGGCTATGGCTGCTACTCCGCCGCTTGCGCCGGCGGCGCGGAATTGATGAAGCCGCCGGACTGCCGCCGCCACAGGTCGGCGTAGTGGCCGCCTATTTGCAGTAGAACTGCGTGCGTGCCCTGCTCGACGATGCGGCCGCGGTCGACCACCACGAGCCGGTCCATCCGGGCGATGGTCGAAAGCCGATGCGCGATGGCGATCACCGTCTTGCCGGCCATCAGCGTATCGAGGCTGGCCTGGATCGCCGCCTCGACCTCGCTGTCGAGCGAGGAGGTGGCCTCGTCGAGCACCAGGATCGGCGCGTTCTTCAGGATCACGCGGGCGATGGCGATGCGCTGGCGCTGGCCGCCGGACAGCTTGACGCCGCGCTCGCCGACATGGGCGTCGTAACCGCGCCGGCCGCGCCAGTCTTCGAGTTCAAGGATGAAGTCGTGGGCCTGCGCCTGCTTCGCCGCCTCGACGATCTCGTCATCGGTGGCGTCGGGCTTGCCGTAGCGGATGTTGTCGCGGATCGTGCGATGCAGCAGCGAGGTGTCCTGCGTCACCACGGAGATCTGCGTGCGCAGGCTTTCCTGCGTCGTTTTCGCGATGTCCTGGCCGTCGATCAGGATGGCGCCGTCCTCGAGGTCGAAGAAGCGCAGCATCAGGTTGACCAGAGTCGACTTGCCGGCGCCGGAGCGGCCAATGAGGCCGATGCGCTCGCCGGGGTGAATGACAAGCGACAGCCCGTCGATCAGCCCGCTTTCGCGGCCGTAGCCGAAGCGGATGTCCTTGAACTCGATCTCGCCGCGCGGCACCGTCGAGCGCGCCGGCGTCCGGATTGTCGGTCAGCGCGATCGGGCGGGCGATCGTCATCATGCCCTCCTGCACCACGCCGATATTCTCGAAAATCTCGGTGACGCGCATCGCCACCCAGCCGGCGATATTGATGATCTGCCAGGACAGCGGCAGCGCCATCGCCACGGTGCCGACCTCGACCTTGCCGTGCACCCAGAGCCAGATCGCCATGCCGCCGGTGCCGGTCACCAGCATGGCGTTGAGCGTGGAGAGGGTGAAGCTGAACAGCGTGTTCAGCCGGAGCGAGTTGTAGAACAGCCCGGTGTGCTCCTCGAACGCCTCGCGCACATAGGCGTCCTCGTCGCGCGCGCGGGCGAACAGCTTCACCGTGAGAATGTTGGTGTAGGTGTCGACGATGCGGCCGACCAGCCAGGAGCGCGCCTCGGACACCTCCTTGGAGCGGTCGCGCATGCGCGGCACGAAGACGCGCAGCATGACGATGTAGCTGATAAACCAGAGCACGATCGGCAGCGCCAGCCAGCGGTCGGCGGAGGCGAGCAGGATCAGCGCCGCGGTGCCGTAGACCAGGATGTACCAGACGCCGGTGATCAGCGCGACCAGGCTCTCGCGCACCGCTGGCCCGGTCTGCATCACCCGGTTGGCGATGCGGCCGGCGAAATCGTTCTGGAAGAACGCCCAGGACTGCCGCGCCACATGGAAGTGGTTCTGCCAGCGGATCATGTTGGCGACGTTGACCGCGATCGCCTGGTTGCTGACGAGGTTCTGCGCCATCTGCGCCAGCGGGCGGAGCAGCAGCAGCACGAAAGCCATGCCGAGCAGCATCGGCCAGTTTTCGGTCCAGAGGCGCTCGGGCTGGCTCGACGTCACCAGCGTGACGATGTGGCCCATGAACACCGGAATCGTCGAATTGAGCAGCGCGACGATCAGGCCGGCGACGAACAGCGCGGCGAACAGCCCCTTGGCCTGGCGCGCGAAGTGCCAATAGAACGCGATCAGGCCGTTCGGCGGCTGCGATTGCGCCGGCGGCTCGGTCGGGTTGAGAGCCTTTTCAAACAGGCGAAACATGGGGAATCCATGCACCTAACGGCGGTTCGTGACCAGACCGTGGCGACGGGCATTCAGAGGTTATTCGATGAGCGGACCGGGGTTCTACCGCCGCTTGAGCGTGTAGATGACCCGGTCGAGATTGATCAGCGCCGTATCGCGATCACGGAAATGAAAGGTATGGAGCGCCTTCAGGCACCGCACATCCACGCTCGGAATGTCACCTTTGGGAAATCCGAGGCGAATGGCGGCGGCGGCGGGGTTGGGCTCCGGCAGGTTGCCCTGGAACAGCGCGTCGACCTCGATCGTATTCGTCTCGTAGAGCACCTTGCTCTTGCAATCGAACGGCTTGAACTTCGATTTCACCGTGCCCGGCGCAAACTGCACTTCGGTGTTGAGCAGACGTTTGCCCGCAACGGCGAGGGCGGCCTGCTCCCCCGGCCGGCTCCACGGCGCGGGCACGGCCTCGACGATCTGCCATTTGCCGAGGATCGAGACGCCGGCTGCCGTCGCATTGGGTCCGAACATGACAAGCGTCGTGAGCGCCAATGCCGCGCGGCAGGCGTTCCAACGCTTCATATGGAGAGCCCGGACATTGCCGCCGCAGCGCGGAGACAGGCGCGGCACAGGCAGTCCTCGCGCGCGTCGGCGGGGAACGGCACCCGATAGGTCTCGTCCGTGCACCAGCAGGCGCCGCCGCTGCCGCCGGTCCCGCATTCGAATGCAGTGCCGCAGCAGCCACAGGCGAGGCGGCGCAGCGGCAAGCCCGGTTCGGTCGGCGCTGGAATCATTGTTGTATTATTGGGCGTCATCGTCCGGGAGATCAATCATCCCGTCGTGACCGCATTGCGGCAGGTATGATTGGGCCGGCCCGGCTGAGCCTTCATATCAAGGCATCTCTTCCATGGCTGCAGGGCATGGCCGCTGTGTCCACCAATGATTAGTATAGCGGCAGTCCTGTGCTTGAAACGAAGGAACATATTGATGATCGATCTGCATTATTGGACCACGCCGAATGGTCACAAAGTCACGATGATGCTCGAAGAGACCGGCACGCCCTACAAGATATTCCCCGTCAACATCGGCAAGGGCGAGCAGTTCAAGGCGGACTTCCTGGCGATTTCCCCGAACAACCGCATTCCGGCGATGGTGGATCGCGATCCGCTCGGCGGCGGCAAGCCGATCTCGGTGTTCGAATCCGGCGCCATGCTGGTCTATCTCGGCGAGAAGACCGCAAAGTTTCTGCCGAAGGAGCCGCGCGCCCGCGCCGACGTCATGCAGTGGCTGTTCTGGCAGATGGGGGGCTTAGGCCCGATGTCCGGGCAGAACAACCACTTCAGCAATTATGCTACGGACAAGATTCCGTACGCGATGGACCGCTATCGCAACGAGGTGAACAGGCTCTACGGGGTGATGGAACGCAGGCTGGCCGATCGCCCGTTCCTCGCCGGCGAGTATTCCATCGCCGACATGGCGAGCTACCCTTGGGCGGTGCTGCACGAGCGGCAGCATCAGAAGATCGCGGACTTCCCGAACCTGAAAAAGTGGCTCGACGTGATCGCGGCGCGGTCGGCCACGGTGCGCGCCTATGAACACATAAAGACGGTCAACCCGGGCCACGGCGGCATCCGCACCGCGGAAGAGCGCGCCATCCTGTTCGGCCAGACCGCGGAGTTCGATCGCCAAGGCCGCTGCGGCGGCGAGGTAGCTAGCACCCGCCGCTCGGGTATGGCGCGGTGGCTGGTCAGCACTTCACCAAGTGCGAGAGTGGGATATTGCCGGGTCCCCTATTTGGGTAGCGGCATGAAGCAGCCAATGCGCCCAAAAATCGGCCGATGCCCGGTGCCACGGCTTGTCCTGGTCAGCCGACGTTGATACAATTTTTACGTTAGTTGCCGCGTTGCTTGTGTCGGGGTAGCAATGGCAAAAGTCTTCATTTCCTACAAAGAGGAAGACAGAGAGCGGGCCACAATCGTGGATCAGGCCCTGACCGCACTCGGGGTGGAGACCTATTTCGACCAAACGATTCCTGCTGGCAGCACCTGGCAGGCCGAGGTCAACAAGCGGCTCGACTACTTAGCGGCGGTGCTCGGCTTGTGGAGCGAAACGGCGGTCAAGAAATTCACAACCCGCGACAGCAACTACTTTTCCGCCGAGCTTATCAGCGGCTTCCAGCGCAGCATCCTGGTGCAAGCATCGCTCGACACGCTTTCGCGGATACCCGTCCCCTACACGGACCTGCAGTCGCCTAACTTGTCGCAGTGGCTGGCCACCGGAACGCCCGGCGGCAATCAGCAGTGGCAGAACGTGCTGGTAGCGCTGGCGACGTTCTTGAACCGTCCGGGGCTCGCGGAACTTGCAAGAGTTTTGGCCGATGGCAGCCTGCAAGCCAAGCGCGACTTCATCGCGCGGCACCCGAATGACATCTCTACTCCGCGTCTCAAGGACGAACTGGAAGTCACGGCCCGAAGGCAGGAGCAAGCCAGCGCCTATCGCAAGACGTTCGAGGATGTCGAGCAAGAGCTGAAGCGCGGTATCGACATTCAAAGGCAGGATACGGAAGATCAATTACGCCAAGAGCGGAAGGCGCTCGACGCGGGCCTGGAGGCCCTGCTCAAGGGCGAGAGCTTTGTTCCCCGAGACCCGGCGGATATTTTCAAGACTAATGCCAACTTATTGCTGAGCCGCACCACCAAGGCCCAGCAGGAAACAGTAGAGGCCAGAGCGGCGGCGGAACGGCAGATGGCCGAGCTCCGGACGAAAGCCGCAAAAGACGTGTCGGATGTGCACGCGCGATGGCGCCGCGTCGGCGGCGCGGTCCTCGCAGTGAGCCTTCTCATCTGCACAGGAGCCGCCGTCGCGCTGACCAACTACGTCAACCACTATCAGATCGCGTCGGAACGGGAGAAGCAAACCACCGGCGTCGCACCCGTAGACGGGGCAAAGAGCGACGAGACCAGCAGGCAACGTCTCGCTCAAGCGCAGCAAATATTGGCTGAAGCTAAGCAGGTCGAGACCGACAATCGAGCGCAGAGCTCTCGATTGCAGCAACAGCAGGCCACGCTTCAGCAACAACAGGCTTCTTTCCGCGAGCAGCAAACCGCGTTCAACGCGCAAAAGAGCGCATTCGAAAAAATAGTGTCCGACACGAAGCAAACCGGGGATGCCAATCGGGCGGAGAGCGAACGATTGCGGCAGCAGCAGGCCGCGCTTCAGCAGCAACAAACAAAGCTCAACGCAGACAGAGAAGCCGTCGAAAAAGAAAAGGCGGGGCAAAGCAAGGGACCTGAGCTCGCCAATCCGGCGCTGCAGAATGTGCGCAACCTTGCAAAGGCGTGCGACGCCGCCGCTGGCTATCGGAACGATCCCGACCGCTCGCCGGCAAACGACCCGAGGGACGAATACGAGACCATTGACGCTTCGAGCGCATCCGCGACCTGCTCCGAGGCACTGAAAGCGGCCAGAGGTTTGAGCGGCGCCGGGACCCCACCGGAAAAGCAGGTGACCGAGCGGCGCATGACTCTGGCACTCGGGCGGATTTACGCCAAGCAGGGCCGGGACGCTGCGCTCACAAACGATTTCCACTCGGCACAATCGCATTTCAACCGGGCGGTTTCGACCTGGATCGACGCCGGAAAGCTTGGCAGCGCCCAGGCATATCTGGTCCTTGCCTTGTACTATCATCAAAAGGAGTTCGTAATTGGGGGCTGGCATCCGCTTGGGGAAGCCAAGCTAGACGATGCACTCCGCTATTACGTCAAGGCCGCCGAACTCAATCATCGGATCGGGTCTGACAAGCGCCGGCTCTGCCTCGCTTGGCGTGGATTGGGATTTTGAGAATGCTGTCTGGAATGCCAAGGAATTCGGCGGCAAACGTGAGGTTAAGGGCAAGGAGTTCCTCGATCGTGCTCGAAGCTTGGGCGAGGGGCGTGCCTATCTTGTGACCGGTTTGTCAATCGCATTCAAACTGCCGAACGGATTCCCGAAGGTATACGGCACCGATCTGGAGACTGCCGTAAAATACCTGAACGTTGCTCAGTGCAACGGCTACGCCTCCCAAGCTCGCGAGTATCTGGCCAAGATTGAAAAAGAGTCGGAGGACTGCGGCAAGATCAAAAAGCTGGTTCAACGTTAGACTGCGCCACCAGCCGGTCTTGCGGGGAAAAGCCGCCTTGGGCCTGCCCCAGTCCTGCCGTGGCGCTGGGACACAAACGAAACGGGCCGCTTACGACAGCGGCCCGTTTTATGTTGCGTGAAAGGCGATCAGGTGCCGCGGCCCCACAGCCCGCAATAGCGGCGCGCTACGAACGGCAGGCCGTTGGCGTAGCCCGGCATGCTGGCATACTTCTCCAGCTTGAATTCCTTCTCGGCGTCGTCCCAGCACTTGCCGGCCTGACCAAGCTTCTTCATTTCCGCCGAGGCGTCCTGGTACAGCGTGAGCACGTTCTTGGCGTCCTCTTTGGTGCCGAGCCGGCCGTTCGGCGCGCCTGGATGGCCGGGGATCAGCCGGTCCCAGTCGAGCGCGATCACCTTCTGGATGAAGGCCTCGATCGACGCGAAGGATTGGCAGATGGCGGTGCGGGCCGATTACAACCAGCGCACCCGAATCCTGAAGCGACGCATCGAGCTAGTGCGGCAGATTGGCTCGCGTGTCGCGCGTTCACGCGAGACTCACACCGTCCGGATCTATCCAGCACGCGAGATTGTGTCGACCCTTCAGCGGATCGGCTTTCGAGTGTCCACCAGCCGGGCGATTGGACGTTATCGGCTGCTGCCAGGTGATACCGCCGTCGTCACCCGCCGGCCGAGCATATAATTTGCGCGCCATGAAACAGCTTGCGATTGTCATCGCCATCAGCGTCTGCGCCGTCGGTGTGCTTGCGCGCGCGCAAACCAGGAAGACGACCACTTCAGTCAGCAGTCGGCCGTTCACCGTCGTGGAAGCGACCATCCCCGGCATGAAAACCGCGCTCGAGCAGCGGCGCGTCACTTCGAAGGAGATCGTCCGCCAGTACTTGATGCGGATTGCGACCTACGAGGACCTGCTGCACGCGGCGATCACGGTTAATCCCAAGGCGATGGAGATTGCGGACGAACGCGACCGCGAACGGGCCCAGGGCAAGATTCGCGGACCACTGCATGGCATTCCGATCGCCCTGAAAGACAATATTCACACCACCGACCTGCGAACGACCGGCGGAGCGCTGGCATTCGAAGCGTTGATGGTGCCGTATGAAGCGACGCTGACCAGAAACCTGCGCGACGCCGGCGCCATCATCATCGCGAAGACCGGAATGACCGAGCTGGCGAACTGGGTAGCGGGTGCGCCGACGCCGATGCCCGGCAACTACAACGCGGTCGGCGGGCAGGGATACAACCCGTTCGACCCGCGGAAGGATCCGCGCGATGCGACGTTCGACGGCCGGCCGGCGCTCGGCACCGGCGGTTCGAGTTCGGGCGTCGGAACGTCGGCAAACTTCTGGGCCGGCAACGTCGGCACCGAAACGTCCGGCTCGGTGCTCAGTCCGTCGAATCAGAACATGCTGGCCGGCATCAAACCAACGGTCGGCCGGATCAGTCGCTACGGCGTGATTCCGATCACTGCGGATCAGGACACTCCCGGACCGATGGCGAGGAGCGTCAGCGACGTCGCGATCATGCTCGGGGTACTCGAAAGCGCATCGCCCGATGCGAATGATCCGGCGACTCGTACCTGCACACCGCCGCCGGACCGCGACTACACGAAGTTCCTCAAGCGAGATGGTTTGAAAGGCGCACGCATCGGCATTCCGCGCGCGTTCTTCTACGACGAGTTCACCGCGCCGAACAGTACCGGCGGCAATCGCGGCGGATTGGCTGCCGATCAGAAGCAAGCGATGGAAGAGGCGATCGCGGTATTGAAAAAAGAAGGCGCCATCGTCGTCGATCCAGCGAACATCCCGAGTGTTGTCGACCCGGATCCCAAAAACAATCTCAACGCCTTCAACACCTGCTCTGGAGTAAACAACGCGCGTGGCAAGGACGAAAACTGCTCGATCGATTTCAAGTACGGCATGAAGCGCGACTTCAACGCCTGGCTGAAAACGCTCGGGCCGGCCGCGCCAGTGAAGACGCTCGGCGAGCTGATCGCGTGGAACAAGGCGCACGAAAAGGCCGGTGCGATCAAGTACGGCCAGTCCCAGCTCGAGATTTCCGACGAGATGGACGTCGAACGCGACCGCGCGCGCTACGACACGGACCGCGCGAAAGATATTCGGCTCGGCGGAACGCACGGCATCGACGAGGTCATGAAGGCCGAACGGCTCGACGCGCTGCTGTTTCCGGGCGCCGGCGGCGCGGCGATAGCCGCGAAGCCCGGTTATCCGACCGTAATCGTCCCGTGGGCGCTGGTTGCGAACTCGCCGACGCCGCCGTTCCCGGCCGGATTCAATGCCAAGCCGGCACCGATGGGCGTGAGCTTCGCCGGAATGGCGTGCAGCGAGCCGCGGCTCATCGAACTGGCCTATGCGTTTGAACAGGCGACGAAGAAGCGAATTGCTCCGTCGCAATTTCCATAGCCGGATCGATAACCAGCCACATCATCGCGCCAAACGCATACACACCAGCGGTTACGTAAAATGGCAGCGTCCACGAGCCGAGTTCCTGCACGGCATAACCGACGACCAGCGGACCGACGAGGCCCCCGAGGTTGCCGAGCGTGTTCATGCAGCCGGTGATTACCCCGGCGTGATTTGGAGCGATATCGATCGGAACGGCCCAACACGCACCTAAAGCGAGATCCGCAGATGCCAGCGCGCATGCGATCAGCACCGCTTTGGCGACTGGCGCAGCGGTCAGCGTTGACGCCAGCAGAAACGCCGCGCCGCACGCGAACGACGCCGCCCCGAGATAACAGCGCCCGACGCGGAGGCCGTAGTCGCGCGACAGCCGATCGGTGAGCATGCCACCACCAAGATCGGCAAGACCGGCAAGCAGGAACGGCAGCGCGGCAAACAGCCCGCCGCTGAATTGCGAAAATCCCAACTCTTTGATCAGGTAAGTCGGCAGCCAGGTGAAGTAAAAGTACAGGCCGTAACCGAATGCGAAATACATCGCACAGATGGCATAGAGGTTTCTGCCGCTCAACAGCGCGCGCCATGGGGTCGCCCGATTCGGCGGCGGCGGACCGTCCTGCTGAATCCACGACAGTTCTTCGGTCGTCATCGCCGCGTGGTCTTCAGGCCGGTCGCGATACCACGTCCACCACGCAGCCGCCCAGATAACGCCGAGTGTGCCAAAGGCAACGAAGCTGGCGCGCCAGCCCCAACGCGCGATCAGCAGCAACGCGATCGGCGCTGACAGCATGCCACCGAGACGCGAGCCGAGAAACAGCACGCCATTGGCCCGGCCGCGTTCACGCGCCGGAAACCAGCGCGAGAAACTTCTCGCAACATTCGGGAATGCTCCGGCCTCGCCTGCGCCAAACAGGAAGCGAATGATCTTCAGCGACTGGTAACCGGCTGCCGCACCGGTCAGCATCGTGAATGCCGACCACCACAGGACAATCCTGGTCAGCACACTGCGCGGACCCTTGACGTCGCCCAGCCAGCCCGAAGGAACCTCGAACAGCGAATAGGCGAGCGTGAACGCGCTGAAGACGACGCTCATCTGCAGCATGTCCAGATGCAGGTCGTCCATGATTGCCGGCGCCGCGGCGGAGATGCAGATCCGATCGAGGTAGGTGACGACCGCGAGAAAAAAAGCGAACGCCAGCACCCGTCCGCGCGTGTTCGGCACGGGCGAATCTTACTGGACATTGCTCGTCGCTCGTTGCTCGTCGCTCGTTGCTCGACGGTCGGTGGTGTGGCGTTCCCAGTTCTAAGTTCTTAGTTCTTCAGTTCTCAGTTTTCTTTCCGCTACTGCTTGCTCGACGAAGTCGCGAACGAAAACGATGCGCCGCCCGATAGCGACGTGCCGGCGCCGTTCTCGACCAGGGTGTGGACCGTTCGTCCAACCGAACCAAATACCGTGATGCTTGGATGCAGCACGTAGGCGACACCACCCGAGAGCTCCTTGCGATCGCGCTCGGACATCGGCACGTCAGGAATCTCGGAGTGGCGCCAGGCACGACTGAAGCCGCCACTGACAAACACCTTCGACGATGCCTGCGCCGAGACCGCAGCGCCACCGAACCAGAGGCCGGGCGAAAAATAACCGCCGCCGCCGTACAGTCGAATCGATCCGCTCGATATCTCCGCGCTTACCGGCAGGCCCCAGCGCACCCGCCCCTCGCCAGGCTCAAGGGCCGCGACAACTCCTTCGCCAAGCACCTGCAACGTCGGCGTGACGGCAGCTTTGAATGGCCGCCTCGGATGTTGATAGACGGCGATCTTCGTCGCAAAGAAGCTGGTGCCGACTCCGCCGACCGCGCCTTCTGGATCGGCGCCGCCGACGACTCTCGGTACGCTCGCCGATATCTGGACGCGCGAGGTCAGGCCGAATGCCGCGTCCACAACCGGCACGTCAACTTCGCTGACGCCGCCGCCGCTCCAGCGCATTGCCGAGAGCGAGAGCGACACCATCCCCGGCGGCAGCAGGCTGGCGTCGTCCACCCATGCGAGCGGAGTTGCGCTCGTGGATCCTGGAACCGGGGCGACGGCGATCGCGCTGAGTTCGTTGCGACTCGGCGCGGCCGCTGCCGCCCCGCTGCCTTTCTTACTCTTGCCCGGCGCCTGTGCGCTGTTGCCCTGCGCATACGCGGTGGACGCGCACACCAGGATTAAGGACACGGCGCCGACCAGACCGACGCGCTTCATCTGCCGCCGAGATCCGTCGTCGCCTGTGTCGTCGCGCGCGTCTCCGCGACGTCGGCATTGGCAGTCGGGCGCAGCTTCTTGATCGCCTGGCCAAGGCTCAACAACTGAGTGCTCTCAGTCGTCGTCGTGACGGTGGTCGTCCCACCGAGTCATCGTGCCACCGGTCGTGGTTCCTCCGGTCGGCGGCCGCGTAATCGGGCGAATTCCGGTCATCGCCGTTTTCAGGTCAGCGAACGGAATGCCGAGATTCTGAGAAACGTGCAGCGCAGCGATGAACTGTCCCTGATTCTTGAAGCCCTTCGAAGCTTGATTCAGGCTCATTCCTTGCGGCAGCAACGACCTGACTTTTGAGTTCAGGTTCGGCTTCGAGGCGATTTTCTGAGCGATGGGATTGAGCCGCGTGGTGGTTGTCGTCGTCGTTGTCAGTGGTTGTCGTCGGTTCCGGTGCTCGTAGATGAGGTTGTTGTCGATGCGGTCGTCGTCGTGCTGGTGGTTGACGCAGGAGATTTCTTCGCCTGGCCGTGATTGGCAGCGCTGGTTGTCGTCGTGGTTGACACCTTCTTGGGGCTGCCCGATGTGGTCTTCGGACTTCCCGACGTAGTCTTCGGTCCGCCCGAAGTAGTCTTCGGACTGCCGTGAGTCGTTGTCATCGTCGTCTTCGGCGACGAGGTTGTTGACGTTGTTGTTTTGGGACTTCCGTGGGCGGACGCGGCCTTCGGCACTGCGCCTTTTGCCGGCGCGGTCTTCGGCCCGGCGAAAACCGGCGCCGCGGTCAGAGACAGGATGGTCGCCACCCTAATCAAGAGATCGCGCAGTCGCATGCTGGTGTCCTCCGGTTCGAGGAGGGGCAAGCCCGGTACCGTCGGCGTTGTCCGTCTAAGTTGTTGATCCGGGGGCGAAGAAGTGGCGTAAGCACAGTCTTCGGCTCACAAATCTGAGTGGTTCTTACACTGAACTGTTCAATCTTGCCGCAGCGCCACTGACGGATCCACGCGCGTGGCCCGCAACACCGGAACGCTTTGAGCAACGAGCGTGACGAACAACAACACGAACGCGACCAGCACGAAGGTCAACGGATCAGTTGCGCTTACATTGAACAGCGACGATTCGAGATATCGCGTTGCGGCAAACGCGGCCGCACAGCCTGCGCCCAGTCCGATGAGGACGACGACCAGGCCATTGCCGATGATCAGCCTCGCGATGTCGGCACGCGTCGCACCGAGCGCGGACCGGAGGCCGAGTTCCCGCGTGCGCTCGGACACCGAATAGGCCACGACGCCATATACACCGAGTGCTGTCATCAGCAGCGCCATCGCGCCGAACAGTTCGAGGAGCAGCATCACGAACCGGCGCGGCCCGACCGATTTTTCCACGAGGTCTTCTAACGTGGCGATCTGAAAAATCGGCACGTCGGGAGTTACCGACCAGATCGCCTGGCGGACCGCCGACGTGAAGTTCGACGGATCGCCGGCCGTGCGAACGACAACCGTCAGGAACGAATCGACGAATTGCCGCTGCGCGACGTACATTTGCATGGTTGGCGGCTTCGCCAGTTCTTGGTGGCGGACGTCACCGGCGATGCCGACGATGCGGTAAGGCGCGCCTTCCAATCCGCCGATGCGGACGTGTTGACCAATCGGATCCGCGTCGGGCCACAGGCGCTCGGCGGTGTATTGGCCGATTACCATGACCCGTTCGCTGTCGAGCCGGTCCGACTCCGCGATCAGACGGCCGCGGATCAAGGGAATTCGCATCACCGAAAAATATCCAGGCGTGACGGCGTAGCGCTCGACCGACGGGTCGTCTGCGCCGGAAGGACGGCCGACGATGTGAAATCCCCAGGTGTCACCATTGCCACCGAGTGGAATTTGTCCAGCCACGGCGGCATCGGTGACGCCCGGCAGCGCACGGATCCGCTCCACAATTGCATCGCCGGCGCGCACCACCGGTTCGTTTTCGCGATAGCGCTGGCCGCTCATCGAAATCTGCATCGTCAACACATGATCGGGATCGAAGCCCGGATGGACGCCGAGCAGGCGACCGACGCTTCGAATCATCAAACCCGCACCGGCGAGCAGCACCACAGCGAGCGCGACGTCGATCGCGACCAGCATTCGCCGGGCGGGTGAACTTGGCGCTGCCGCGGTGCGTCGTGAGTCGCCGGCGATAGCGCCTGACAACTCGAAACGTGACGCGCGCCAGGCTGGCAAGAGCCCGAATACCAGCGTCGTCAATACTGAGAGTGCCAGACCGAAGCCGGCGACCGTGGCGTCGACGTGCGCATCGCTGAGCCGGGAAATCGTGACCGGCGCCACGCGAACCAGTAGTGGAACCGTCACCATGCTGGCGGTAATGCCGAGCACTCCGCCGGCGAAAGCCAGCAACGCGCTTTCGACCAGCAACTGCCTGACGATCCGCGCGCGGCTCGCCCCGAGAGCCACGCGTAGCGCCAGATCGCGGCCGCGCCGCGAGAGACGCGCCAGTAACAGGTTGGCGACGTTGGCGCACGCAATCAGCAACACGAACGAGACTGCGCCCATTAATGCGGTCAGCGCCGGCCGAATGTCGCCCGACAACTCCGCCGACATTCGGCTGACCGCGACGCTCGACGCGCGTGCGTAATCACTGGGGAACCGCTGGCGAAGTGCCTCGTGAACCTGATTGATGTCGGTAATCGCCGCCTCGATCGATGTACCCGCCTTCAATCGCGCGAACGCTTTCAAATGCTGGCAGCTGCGGCACGCATAGGGCAGCGAGACGTCATAACCGAGTGCTGCCCACATATCGGCGCGCTGATAGAAGTGCTCGGAGATCAACGGTTGGAACGTTGGTGGCATGACGCCGATTACCCGGAAGTCCACATCGTTCATCCGCAGCACGCGTCCGATGACTGCGGGGTCGGCGTTGAACCGTCGTCGCCAGAGCCCGTCGCTGAGAATCACGACTCGCCAGCGTGACGGTGAATCGTCGTCAGCGGTGAAATCGCGGCCGAGCGATGGACGGACGCCGAGCATCCGAAAGAAATTCGCAGACACGCGCATGCCGCCGATACGTTCCGGTTCGCCGCCGTTCGCCAGCGTCGGTGCCCACGATCGGATCAGCGTCATGTCTTCGAAACTGTGGTTCTGCGCTTTCCAGTCGAGAAAGGTCGTGAAGCCGGTGTTGCCTGGTTTGCCGCTGTCGATCGTGTCGCCGACATACAGCAGTCGCTCGGCGTCAGTGAAAGGCAGCGGTCGCAACAGCACCGCGTGGAGCACGCTGAAGATCGTCGTGTTCGCCGCAATGCCGAGCGCGAGTGTGAGGACCGCCACCAGCGAAAAACCAGGCGTCCGAATCAGCAGCCGCGCGCCGTAGCGCACATCACGAGCCAGTCCGCCGAACAGCCGACCGCCCAGCGAAGGCGGCGGTTCGACGGCAACCGGCCTTGGTCGATCGGCGCGAGCCAATTCGCCGGAAATCCCGCGCCGGGTCGAGTGGCGCGAGCGCCCGACGCATAGCCTGTTGCTCGTCGACGCCCGACGCGACGAGCTCGCCGTAGTGCTGCGCGACGTGCTGGGAGAGTTCGTCGACGATATCGATCGCCCGGGCCGGATCGACGCGAAGCGAGTCGAGTCGGGCCTGGACCAGCGCCTTGAAATCGTGCATGGAACGCCTTACTCCCCTCGGATTACTGTCAGCGGGTCGAGCCTCGCGGCGCGCCGCGCCGGAATATAGGCAGCCGCCATCGCGACGCCAGACACCAGCGTGGCAACTCCAACGACGGTTGGCGGATCGAACGGTTGAACATTGAACAGCAGAGTAGTCAGCAGTCGTGAAGTCGCAATCGACAGCGCCAGACCAAATGCGATTCCGGCCGCCGTCAGCACGCTGGCGCGACCGACCACCATCATGCCGACCGAGCGCGCGCTGGCGCCAAGCGCCATGCGGACGCCGATTTCACGCGAGCGTTCGCTTACCCAGTAGCTAATCGTTCCGTAGACGCCAACCGAAGCAAGACCCAATGCGAGCGCGGCGAACAGATTGATCAGTCCGGTGTGGAACCGCCTGGTTGACACCGATTGCGCAATCACGTGATCCAGGGCATGCACTTCGTAAATCGGCTGCATCGGATCGATGTTCGTCAACTCCTGACGGACGATGCGCGCGTAGCCGTCCGGCGATCCCTGAGTGCGCAGCACGAAACCTGTCCAACGCAACCACGGAAACATGCGCTGTGTATACGGCGCATAGATGGCCGCCGCTTCGGGTTTGTCCAGGCCATTGCTTTTCACATCGGCCGCCACGCCGACGACGGTATGCCACTGAGAATCGAACTGGGGAACGCCGGTCGCCCACTTCATTCGTTTGCCGATCGGGTTCTCGTTCGGCCAGACCCGTTTCGCGGTCGCCTCATTCACGACGACGACGAGTGGAGTATCGACACGATCGTCGTCGGTCAACGGACGGCCGCGTACGATCGGAATGCGCATCGTCTTGAAATACGAAGCGCTCACCGCACGATATCCTGCGGCCGGCCGATCGCCCGGCGTCGTCGGCTTGTCCTCGGCATCAAACAGTTGCGTTGACGATGGATCGCTGATCGGAACCTGCGAAACTGCAGCCGCCGACTCGACACCGGAGATCTGATTCAGTCGATCCAGCGCGCTCGCGATGAATTGCTTGCTTTGGGCGACGGTGCGGTAGCGTGGCGGGGTGAGAAACACTTTCAAACTCAACACCTGCGCCGGGTCGAAGCCGGGCCGGACCGCGGCCAGTCGTGCATAGCTTTTGAGCAGCAACGCGCCGGCAACGGCCAGCGTCATCGCCAGGGCGACCTCGCACACGATCAGCGTGGCGCCTGCTCGATTGCGTCCGGTCGTCGCATATCCGCCAACGCCCTCCTTGAGCGACGAACTGGTGGACGATTTGGCGGCGCGGAACGCCGGCAGCAGCGCGGGCAGGACGCCGGCGACCAGCGAGATTCCGAACGTGAAAGCCAGGACCGCAAAGTCGATATCGGTTTCGTCCAAACGTGGCACGCCTGGCGGACCCGCAGTGACGATCACTCGGGCGACGGCGAATGCGATGGCCACACCGAGCAGGCCGCCGGTCAAGGAGAGCACGAGGTTTTCAGTCAGCCATTGCGCGACGATGCGGCGACGGCTTGCACCGAGCGCGAGGCGAATCGCGGTCTCGCGACTGCGCGACGTCGCGCGGGCGAGCAGCAGGTTGGCGACATTGGCGCACGCGATCAGCAGGACAAATCCGACGGCCGCGACCAGCGTCAACAGCGCCGGCTTCGCATCCCCGACCGCCACATCGTGAATACCGCCCAGACGAACCCGCCAGCCGCGGTTGGTATCCGGATATGCGGCCTCGAGCTGCGCTTCAAGTGTGTCGACTTCTGCCTGTGCGGCGGCGATGCTGACGCCTTCCTTCAAACGGCCGACCGCTGCCATGAAGCGGCCGTTCCGCGGCATGCCGCTCATGTTGTCCTTGATCGCCGCCCAGACTTCGGTGTCGTCGGTGGGAAAGCGAAAACGAGCGGGCATCACGCCGATGATGTAATGCGGCCGTCCTTCGAGCATCAGCGGCTTGCCAATCACAGTCGGGTCGCCGGCGAAGAGCCGCTGCCAGACGCGATAACCGAGCACCAGTACTTCGTCGCCGCTCGGCCCATCGTCCGACGGTTCGATTGTGCGACCGAGTAGCGCCGGCGTGCCGAGCAGCGGAAACAGCGAGCCGCTGACACGCGCCCCGAACAGACGTTCAGGCAGGTCCAGACCGGTCGCATTGAAGGTCCAGCCAGAGAGAATGCCCATGCTGCTGAACGAGGTGAGCTGACGGCGCCAGTCCTCGTAGTCCGGCAGCGAGCTGCTGGTGATGGATCCGGTTGCACCCGCCTTGCCGTTGAGGAACGCCACCACGCGCGAAGCGTCGCGGTAAGGCGGTGGCCGCAGGATCACGGCGCGAACGACGCTGAAAATAGCAGCGTTGGCGCCGATTCCGAGTGCAAGCGTGATGATGGCGGCCGCAGCGAAGCCGGGCGAGCGACGCAGCAGCCGGACCGCGTAGCGCACGTCGCGGGGGATGTTGGCCAGGGCGGTGCCGCCGCTGGGCGGCGGATCTGGCGCTGGATTGCGCGGCCGATCGGCGTCCGCGATCTGCAGCTGCTACCCGGCCGCGATCGTTCAGAGGCGCGAGCGCCAGCCGTTCGGCCTCACGATCGTCGATTCCGTTGGCCACGAGCTCCGCGAAATGATCCGCGGCGTGCTGGGCCAGTTCGGCGACGATGTCGGCGTCTCGCGCCCCGTCGAGCGACAGCCGTCCGACCCGGGCGCGCACCAGCGCCTTCCAGTCCCGCATGTCACGCCTGTCGCAGTCGGGCCACGCGATTGAGGGCGGCGAAGAAGGTGTGCCAGCTTCGGCGCTGCAGCGCGAGAGTTTTCTCACCGTGTGCGGTTAGACGGTAGAAACGCCTTCGGCGCTCGCCGCTTTTTTCGACCCAGCGGCCCTGAATCAGTCCCTTGCGCTCGAGCCGGTAGAGAATCGGGTACAGCGACGCGACGTGCAACGTCAGCTCGCCGCCCGAACGGCGGTCGATCAGCTTGGCCAGCTCGTAGCCATGGCGATCGCGCTCCTCGAGAAGCGACAGGATCAACAGCTCGGCACTACCCTTACGCAGCTCGCGGTCGTCTGACATATGTCAGCAGCATATGTATGAGTGATACATATGTCAAACGCACGAGGATGCAGAAACTAGGGATTAGGGATTGGGGATTGGGGATTAGGAAGAGCGTTCTTCAGTTCTAAGTTCTTTAGTTCTTAGTTCTACGTTCTTACGGACTCACCGGCGTCGACTCTGTTCAGAGCTTGCGTTCGAGAAAGTCGCCAACCGCGGTGGCGACGGTTCGCCAGGTTCGCCAGAGCAGGAAGTCGTGAATGTCGTCCGGGATCACCAGCTCTTCGACCGAGACCCGTCGTTCGAGCAGGCGTCGTTTCAAATCGACCGTCTGATGAAACTGCACGTTGCGGTCGTCGTCGCCGTGAATCAGCAGCACTGGTGATTTCCACGTAGCGACCGCGGCGATTGGCGACGATTCGTAGCCAACCTTCAGGACCTGTTTGTAGTCAGCCTCGGTAATTCCGTCGCCGACCATCGCGCGGGCGAGCAGCTCGGTGTTCAGGGTCGGAATGCGATCGTGCACCCCGTGGATGTCGACGCCGGCGGCGAAGACATCGGAGTTGCGTCCGAGCGCAAGCGCGGTCAGATAGCCGCCGTACGAACCGCCCCAGATGCCGATCCGTCTCGCGTCGATGTCCGGACGCGTTTGCAGATATTTGCCGGCGGCGATCACGTCGAGATATTCCGAGGCGCCACGCGAGCCGCCGCGTTCGGGAAAGTGAAACGCATGACCGTAGCCGATTCCGAGCCGATAATTGACCGACAACACGACGAATCCGCGGCTCGCAAGGATACTGGTTTGCGCCGTAGTCGTTCGCGTAGTAATCCATGTAGTGCCAGCCGAGCAACATCTGGCGCGGCGGGCCGCCATGGACGTAGACCAGCGCCGGCCGTTTCCCTTCGCCCGCGATCGGGTTTGTCGCTTTGAATAATTGCGCGTGAACCTCGACGCCATCTGACGACTTGAAGACGATCTGCTCCGGAGTGACCATGCGCGATACCGGAAATGCGCTCGGCACACGATCGTTAGCGATGGCGCGCGGCTGACCGCCGTTAATCGGAATCACCATCGGCAGCGGCGACCGTCGCGCGTCGGATCCGAGGAAGGCGACGTGTTGGCCATTTCCGGTTACGACCGGTGTCCATTCGAGTCCGATGCCGGTGGTCAGGGCGGTCGGAGCGGTCGAACCGTCCACCGGCACTTTGAAGATGTGGCGCCGATCGATATCGAGCCGGTCGGCCCCGGTGTTCGCGCTGTAAATCAGGCTGCGGCCGTCGGGCGTCAGCGAGACGTGCTCGACCATGAAGGCGCCAGCCGTCAGCAGCCGTGGTGCATTTCGCGGACTGGTCTGCATCGAATAGAGATGCGGCCAGCCATCGTGGTATGAGAGGAAGGTGAGCCGGTTGTTCGCGGCCCACCGCAAAATACGATCGTCCGTGGTTCGCGGCATCGAATCGACCAACTGATCACCGCTCTTCCACGCCTCACGCGCCGGCTGCGACCCGTCGACCGGCGCCAGCCAGATCGCCCAGGGCTGCGGCTGTTGCTGCAGCGTTGAACGCGGCGTGCCGCCACGCCCAGGCATCCGGATGAACGCGATCGTCTTGCCATCCGGCGACCACGCGGGTTCGAAGTCACGCGACGTCGTCGGCGCGACGTACCTGATCGGTGTCACCTGATTCTGAAAGATGCCGATGAAACTGTGATCGTCGCGGTCCGACACGAATGCCAGCGAGTGGCCGTCGGGCGCCCAACGCGGCGAACCGCTCGTGCCGCGCGCGAAGAATGCCGCTTCGGCCGGCTTCGATCCGTCAATCGTGCCAATCCAAATCCGCTTGTTGTTGATGAATGCGACGCGGGAGTTGTCGGGCGACATCACCGGCTCGTCGCCTTCGCCAATCAGATGCGGCGCACCGCCGCTAACCGCAACCGACCAAACCTGCATCTTTGGTTGCTGCGGGCTGCCATTGGGATCGGGCTGCAGATTTCCTTCCGCCGGCCAGTTGGCGCCGTGGTCGCCGCCGCGGACGTAGACGATCATCCGGCCATCGTGCGAAAACGACAGGTTCGTCAGTTCCTGTCCATCATCGTCCTGATAGGGAGTGAGCCGCCGCGCTGTGAACGTACTGCCGTCGGCAACATAGATGTTGCGAGCGCCACGCTCCGCAAACGTCCACGCGATCGTCGATCCATTGGGTGCGGCGACAAGATTCGCGGGGAACGGATAATCGAGCACCTGCTCGATCGTGAAGCCACCTGCCGCCGTCCCTGCCTGCGCTGCGACCGGCGAGTTGCGCAGAATCGCCAACGACGAGCTGACAACAACGACAACGAGCGTGCAGATTCGACCGTTCACGGTAGGACTCCTCTGGCTGCGAATTATAATCTTCGTCTTGTTCGAGTCTCTCCTCTCCGATATTCGGTACGCCCTTCGATGGTTGCGCCGCAGTCCAGCCTTTACGATCGTCGCGGTCGCGTCGCTGGCCGTCGGCATCGGCTTCAATACGGCGTTGTTCACGATGGTGGACGCACTGCTGTTCAAGCCGCTGCCGGTGGCGCGTCCCGACGCACTGGTTGATGTCTACACTGGCGCGCCGGCTTCGCGCGGCGGCCAGTACAGCACGACGTCGCTGCCGGACTATCTCGACCTCAAGTCGTCGAACGAAGTGTTCGCTGACGTTGCGGCATACACGCCGATGTTTGGCGCGCTGAGCACCGAGGGCGGGGCGCGACTCGCAATGGGCGAAGCAGTGTCGGGCAATTACTTCGACATGCTCGGGGTGCCGGCAGTGGTCGGACGCGCACTGCGTCCCGACGACGATCGGCCCGGCGCGGACCGCGTGGTGGTGGTGTCGTACACCTACTGGAAACGCGAACTGCAGTCATCCGCGCAACTCGACGGGAAGACGCTGCGCATTCGCGGACTGCCGTACGCGATTGTCGGGGTGCTGCCGTCAACCTTCAACGGCATGATTCCGGTGCTGTCGCCGGAATTGTTTATTCCGATTGCCGCCTCGCTCGACGTCGAGCCGGTCGGGATGAACGATGTCATCCCATCGCCGTCGGGTACGAACCGGCTCGAGCGGCGCGGTCATCGCTGGCTGTTCCTGCGCGCCCGCCTGAAACCCGGAGCGAGCTTTGAACAAGCGCGCGCGAACGTCCAGGTGATCGCCAATCGCCTGATGGAGGAGTATCCCGCGACCAACAAGGATCGGTTGATGTCGGTGCGACGCACCAGCGATGTGCATTTCCATCCGGCTGCGGATCCGACGATCATGCCGATCGCATCGGGGCTGATGGTGCTCGTCGCGCTGGTCCTGGTGATCGCCTGTTTGAATGTCGCCAGCATGCTGCTGGCGCGCGCCTCGGCGCGGCAGCGTGAAATTGGCGTACGGCTGGCGATTGGTGCCGGCCGCGGACGGCTGATTCGCCAGCTCGTAACCGAAACCCTGGTGCTGGCGTTCTTCGGCGCCATCGGCGGAACTCTCCTCGCGTGGTGGCTGACGACGTTTGCGGCATCGATCAACCTGCCGTCGCCGATACCGTTGACGTTCAACCTCCATATCGACGCCCGGGTGCTGGCATTTACCGTTGTCGTGTCGCTCGCCGCCGCGTTGGTTGCCGGGCTCGTTCCCGCGCTGCTCGCCTCGAAGCCGAATCTGGTCGCGGAGCTGCGCGGCGAACAAAACGGCACGTTCACTGCCGGACGGCGTTTTACCCTCGGCGATGTCCTGGTCGCCAGTCAGCTGGCAATCACCGCCATCCTGCTGGTCGTGGCGGCGCTGCTGACTCGCAGCGTGATCGCTGCTCAGAACGCAAATCTCGGCATACCAGTCGAGCGCATCGCGCTGGTGTCGATCGACGCCAGCCAGCTGCGATACCCGCGCGAAAAGGTCGAGCAGTTTTACAACGCCGCGCAACTGCGGATTCGTCAGATTGGCGGCGTCGAAGCGGTTGGCCTGACGACCCGGCCGCCGTTCACGATCAATCAGAATCGCTGGACCATCTGGATTCCGGCCGTCCACACACCGGGTCAGGGCGGCGCGACGGTCGATGTCACCAGCGTGTCGCCGGAATATTTCCAGGCCGTGAATGTTCCGATCGTCGCCGGCCGCGCTTTCACCGCCGCCGATCGTCCCGATACACCGCGCGTCGCGATTGTCAACGAAACGATGGCGCGCCGTTTCTGGCCGAATCAGAGCGCGGTCGGTCAAACCATTCGCTCGCGCAACTCCGATGGCCCGGTCTTCGAAATCGTCGGCGTCGCGGCGGATCACAAAGTATCGTCGGTCGGCGAAGCGGCGACGCCGTTTCTGCATGTCGCTCGCAATCAGCAGTGGAACCCGTATAGCGCGATCATCGCGCGCACGCGCGGCGACGCCGACGCCTTGCTGAAAGATATGCGGCGCGAGATTCACGCCGTCGAGCCGACGCTGGCGTTTGTCGAAAACCAGACCATGGCCGGCGAAGTCGGCATGACGATGTTCCCGATTCGCGCCAGCGCGTGGATGGTCAGCATCGTCGGCATGGTTGCGATGTTGCTCGCGGCCGTTGGTTTGTACGGCGTCATCGCGTACTCGGTGGCGCGGCGAACCCGCGAGATCGGCATTCGCATGGCCCTCGGCGCCACACAGTCGCTGGTCGTCAGCTCGGTGATGCGGCAGGGCCTGGCGGTGGCGGCGATCGGCCTGGTGGTCGGCGGCGTCTTCGCCGCCTTTGCCGCGAGACGCATCGCCGATGCGCTGTACGGGATCGGCAGCGGCGACCCAGCATCGTGGATCACCGCCGGCGGCATTTTGCTCGCCGTGTCGGCGCTGGCCAACCTCATCCCCGCCTGGCGCGCCTCACGGGTACATCCGTCGGAGGCGCTGCGAACCGAGTAAGAATCGAACGCAGAGCTCCGGGAAACCGAATAGATTCAACGCAAAGTTCGCTAAGTTCGCAAAGAAACTCTTGCTTTGCGTCCTTCGCGTCCTTTGCGTTTTCTTTTACTGAACTCTCGCCACGGCCGCCCCGTCTAAGCCGCTATGGCCTCTGATCTGAGAATCGGGCTTCGCCTTCTCCTCAAGGACAAGGCGTTCACGATCACCGCCGCCGCGACGCTGGCGATGTGCATCGGCGCGAATACCGCGCTGTTTTCGGTCGTCCACAACGTGCTGCTTCGTCCGCTGCCCGTTCCAGACTCGGAGCGGCTCGTCCTGATGAGCAACACCTATCCCAAGGCAGGCGCCGACGGGCTGGGCTCGTCAGGAGTGCCGGATTATTACGACCGGATTCGCGATGTCTCGGTGCTCGAGGATCAGGCGGTTTACCAGACGCGCACGATGGCGATCGATCAGAACGGCACGCCGGCGCGGGTGCTCGCGCATGATCGCGACGCCGTCGTTGTTTCACCTGATCAAGGCGACTCCTCAAATCGGCCGAACCTTCTCCGACGCGGAAGGAGAGATCGGCAACGAGCGGCGCGTGATCCTCAGTTATGCCCTGTGGCAGTCGGCGTTCGGCGGCGATCGTCAGGTCGTCGGCAAAGACGCACGTATCAACAGCCAGCCCTACACCATCGTCGGTGTGATGCCGCGCGGGTTCCTGTTCATGGAACCCGACGTGATGTTGTGGATTCCCGCCGCCTTTACCCCGGCTCAAAAGAGCGACGAAGAGCGCCATAGCAACAACTGGCGGAACGTTGGACGCCTCAAGCCGGGCGCGACCCTTCAGCAGGCGCAATCGCAGGTGGATGCGCTGAACGCGGCGAACATGGAGCGTTTCCCGCAATACAAGCAGTTGCTGATCAACGCGGGCTTCCGTACCGGTCGTCACACAGTTGCAGGACTTTCTGGTTCGCGACGTCCGTCAGATTCTGTACTTGATGTGGGGCGGCGCCTTGTTCGTGTTGTTGATTGGCGCCGTGAACGTCGCGAACCTCGTATTGGTGCGTTCGCGAGTGCGCATCAAAGAACTGGCGACTCGCCTTGCGCTCGGCGCCGGCCGCGCCCGCGTCGCGCGTCAACTGGTGGTCGAAAGCGTGCTGCTGACGATGGTGTCGGCGGCGATTGGACTGTTTCTCGGCTACGTGGCGCTGCGTTTTCTCACCACCCTCAATCTGCAAGACCTGCCCCGCGCCGGCGAGATTCGGCTCGACGGTATCGTCGTGGCGTTTACGCTCGGCATTGCCGCGGTCATCGGCCTGACGCTCGGCCTGATTCCGGTTGCGACGGTCCTGCCGGCAAACTTGACGTCGGTGCTGCGCGAAGAGGGCCGGACCGGCACCAGCGGTCGCGGCGCCCGGACGCTGCGTCGCAGCCTGGTGGTTGCGCAGGTGGCGTTCGCGTTCGTGCTGTTGATCGGCGCTGGTCTGTTGTTTGCGAGCTTCCGCCACATTCTTTCAGTCGATCCCGGTTTTCGACCCCAAGGGCGTGCTGACCGCTTCAGTGACGCTGCCGCGCGCGCGGTATACCGACGCCAAGGCGATGATCGCGTTTCACAACGAAGCGCTGCGCCGAATTCGTGTGTTACCCGGCGTGACGTCCGCGGGCGCAACCGACTGGGTTCCGCTGAGCGGCAACCACAACGACAGCGTGATCCTGGCAGAGGGCTACCAGATGCAGCCGGGCGAGTCGGTCATCTCGCCGGCGAACGCCGACGTGACGCCCGGATATTTCGAGTCGATGGGCGTCACCTTGACCCGAGGCCGATTCTTCGATCAGCGCGACGTGACCGGCGCGCCGCCAGTGCTGATGATCGACGAGAAGCTCGCGCAGCGTTTCTGGCCGAATCAGGACCCGGTCGGCCGCCGCATGTATCGTCCAACCGACCTGAATCGACTCACCTCAGTCACGGAGAAAACGATCTTTCTGACCGTCGTCGGCGTGATCAAGGACATGAAACTGCACGATCTCGCGGAAGACAACAAAACCGTCGGCACTTATTACTACCCGATGGATCAGGATGCGTCGACCGCAATTACGTTTGTGCTCAAGACGCCCGGAGATCCTGGATCGCTGACCAGTTCCGTCCGCGCGGTGTTGCAGGAACTCGATCGCGAGCTGCCGGTGTTCGACGTGCGGACGATGGAAGATCGGCTTGCACAATCGTTGATGACCAGACGTTCGCCGGTGTTGCTGTCGCTCGGCTTCGGCGCGATCGCGTTGCTGCTCTCGGCGATCGGCATTTACGGCGTCCTCGCCTACCTGGTTGCGCAGCGCAAAAAAGAAATCGGCATTCGGATGGCGCTGGGAAGCAGCACGGCGGCGATTTTCGAACTGGTCCTGCGCGAAGGGCTGCTGCTGATCGGGCTGGGCTTCGCCGCCGGCGCGGCCGGCGCAGTCGCGCTGCGGCGGACGCTTGAAAGTCAGTTATTCGGCGTCAGCGCCTCCGATCCGGCGGTGCTCGCTGGCGTGACAGGGCTGCTGGCCGCCGTTGCCATCGTCGCCTGCGCGCTGCCGGCGCGCCGCGCCACGCGAATCGATCCGATTGTCGCGCTGACGGAATAAGGGCGGGTTGGGTCCGGGTTCAGGCTACAATCGCCGCGTGCCGACCGAGCTGTCCGCGACCTTCACGACCCTTCGCGGTATGTTGAAAAAGCATGCGGCGAGACTGGTGGTGACGGCCGACACGCCGACCGATTTCATCGTGGCGCACCCAACCAAAACCGATCGCAGCGGCCGGCCGCTGTTCGTCGCCGGCGTCCAGGTTCGCAAGCGTTACGTCAGCTATCACTTGATGCCGGTCTACGCGATGCCGGCACTGTTGAAAAGCCTGACACCGGATCTCAGGAAGCGGATGCAGGGCAAGGCCTGCTTTAACTTCACGGAAATCCGTCCCACGCAGCTGCAAGAGCTTTCCAGACTGACCAAGAGCGGCATCGCGGCCTTCAAAAATTTCCCGGTGCCTTGGGAAAAGCCGTCGAAGAAGTAGCGGCGAGCGACCTGGATCGAGCGATCGTGGCGGCGCGCCGTCGCCTGATCCCGTTTCTTTTCCTGCTCTACATCGTCGCCTACCTCGATCGAATCAATGTCGGCTTCGCGTCGCTGCAGATGAACGACGCGCTCGGGTTCTCGTCGACGACTTTTGCGCTCGGCGCCGGTATCTTCTTTCACCGTTTCACGCTGGGGCTCTACGCGAAGGTGACGAGGGAACAGAGGACGCGGAGACGGAGGACGGAGCGCACCGAGGGGACGGAGAAGAGCTTTAACGCGGAGGAGCGGAGGCCAAGGAGCAGCGGAGCGAATCTCTACAAGAGATCAAAAAGTACAACCAGTAGCACGCATTTCTCCGTTTCTCCCAGTTTCTCCGCTCCTCCGCGTTGATGCACTTCTCATGTCCTCCGCCGTGCTCCGTCTTCGTTTCCTCCGTGCCCTCTGAACGCTCTGCACCGCCGTACGCAGTTTTTGATCGAAAAACGCCACCCGCCTCGGGCAGAAACTGCAACAAATTAGCCTGTGAGTCCGCGAAACATTGGGGAATATGGTGGGATCAAGTATTGCGTCACATTCGTGCATGACCGTCAATCTCGCAGACTACGAACACATCACCGGCCCGGTGATCGCATCTGCCATCGAAGTCCACAAGGCCACTGGCGCCGGCATGCTCGAACGAGCGTACATGCCGTGTCTTGAATTCGAACTTCGACAACGTGGAATTCGCTTCAAGGTTCAGCATCCGATCAGTTTTCTTTACAAAGGTGTATCACTCGACATGGCGTGCCGCGCCGATCTCATCGTCGATGATGTCGTTGTCGTCGAGTTGAAATCTGTCGCTGCGATTCTTCCGATCCATGAGGCACAGCTGTTGTGACTTACATGCGCCTTGCGAACTGTCCGGTGGGATTGATCATCAACTTCAACGTGCCACGCCTGGTAGACGGCGTGAGGCGCAAGGTCAATCCGCGAGCGACCATCGTTGCCACTGAGAGGAAGGCGGGCGGCGCACCCGGCACGTAACATCGAAGACTCTCTCCGCTGCTCCCAGTACCTCCGTTCCTCCGCGTTTAGTACTCTTCTCCGTTGTCACCTCCGTCACCTCCGTCTCCGTCTCCGCCATCCGTAACCCTCCGTCTCCGTTTCCTCCGTAGCCTTCAACAGCTGGTCCACTCAATTGTCACCCTTCGTCGAGAAAAGACCACCTCCGCGCCCTCACCGTGCCAAGATTGCCGCCGATGGCCATCCTGGATGTTCGCCACCTCCGCAAATCGTTCGGCCGGCTCGTCGCGGTCGACGACGTGTCGTTCACGCTCGAGGCGGGAAAGCTCGTCGGCCTGCTCGGTCCGAACGGCGCCGGCAAGACGACGACGGTGTCGATGGTCTCGGGACTGGTGACGCCCGAACGCGGCGACGTGTTGATCGCCGGCAAGAAGCTGGGCGGCGACACCGATCCGGCGAAGCGCCGGATCGGTCTGGTGCCGCAGGATCTCGCGCTCTACGAAGAGCTGTCGGCGGTGGCGAATCTGAAATTCTTTGGCGCCCTGTTCGGTCTGTCGGGCGCCAGCGCTGGACAAGGCGATCGGTTCGTCGATGGAACTGGTCGGTCTCGCGGATCGCCTGAAGGATCTGGTGAAGACCTTCAGCGGCGGCATGAAGCGTCGTCTGAATCTTGCCGCCGGCCTGCTGCACGATCCCGACATTCTGCTGCTCGACGAACCGACCGTCGGAGTCGATCCACAGAGCCGCAACGCGATTTTCGACAACCTCGAAGAGCTGAAGCGCCGCGGCAAAGCCTTGCTCTACACGACGCACTACATGGAGGAAGTCGAGCGTCTCGCCGACCGCATCGTGATCATCGATCACGGCAAAGTGATCGCGGACGACACGCTGGACGGACTGCAGTCGCGGCTCGCGCCGGCGGGCGGACCAGCGAGCGGCGAGCGCGTGAATCTCGAGACGGTATTCCTGACGCTGACCGGAAGGAGCCTGCGCGACTGATGATCCCGCTTGCTTGCGATGATCCGTAAGGATCTGCAGCTGTTTTTCAGCGACCGGCGCTCGGTGATCGTCAGCTTCGTCGTGCCGATCGCGATCGCGTCGTTTTTCGGGTCCATTTTCAACGGTCCGCGCACCGGTGAACCGGCGAAGATTGCCGTGATGGTGATCGACCAGGACGAGACGGCGATCTCCAAGGCGATCGTCGCGGGAGCCTCATGCCGATCGCAACCTGAAAGTCACCGTCACCGACTGCCGACGCGGCGCGCGACTCGGTGCGTCGCGGCAAGACCGCGGTGGCGGTGATCATCCCGAAGGGTTTCGGCGACGCGGCCGGCTCCGCGTTCTTCGACAACGGCGACAAGCCCGAGCTCGAACTGTGCTTACGACCCGTCGCGCAACACCGAGCTCGCGATGGTGCGCGGCATCATGACCCAGCACGTGATGGAAGCCGTCAGCCGCGAGATGTTTGGCGGCGCGCAGGGCCGGAAGTATCTCGAGCAATCACTTCCGCAAGTCGAATCATCGTCCGGCCTGGACGCTGCCCAGAAAGCCGCGCTGCTGCAAATGCTGCGATCGGTCCAGGGCTTCTACAACACCCCCGGCGTGGCCGGGCCGAGCGGCGATGCGCCACGCGGCATCACCATGCCGTACACCGTGAAGAGAACAGGCGATGACGTCGGGCAACAACGTCGTCTACAACGGCTACGCGCATTCGTTCGCCGGGATGGCGATTCAGTTTCTGCTGTTCGCAATGGCCAACATCGGCGTCGAAATGCTGCTCGAGCGTCAGCGTGGACTGTGGAAGCGGCTGCGCAGCGCGCCGGTTTCACGCACCACGCTGCTTGCGGGCAAGGTGCTGAGCGGCGCGATCATCTCGCTGATGATTCTCGGCGTCTGCTTCCTGTTCGCGATGATCGTGTTTGGCGTGCGAATCGAAGGCAGCCTGGCCGGTTTCGTCGGCGTGTCAGTGGCGTGTGCGTTGATGGCGTCCACCTTCGGAGTGCTGGTGGCCGCGCTGGGAAACTCGCCGGCAACTGCCCGCGGCGTGACGACGCTGGCGGTGCTGATGATGGTGATGCTGGGCGGCGCGTGGGTGCCGACGTTCATCTTTCCGGCGTGGCTCCAGCAATTCACGCTGATCGTGCCGGTCCGCTGGGCGGTCGACGGCCTCGACGGCATGACCTGGCGCGGCATCGGCCTGTCCGGTGCGTGGGCGCCGATCGCGGTCCTGCTGATCTTTGCGGCGGGCTTCTCGCTGGTGGCCGCTCTCCGATTCCGGTGGGAGGAAGGGTAGCGCACGAAGAGTTGAACGCCGAGCTCGCCGAGCTCGCCGAGAATCCGGAACGTAAAGAAAACGTACCTCGGCGGCCTCAGCGTGCTCGGCGTTCGATTTTTGTGGCATCGCGGTTTCCTGTTTCTGTCTAAGATTGTGCGCATGAAAAACGTTTTGCGCATGGTCGCCGCTGTGCTGCTGGTTGCGCCGGTGCTGCTCGTCGCTCAAGCTCCCAACGCCCGCGACGTTCACGATCGGGCGATCGTCGTCGACACGCACGCCGATACGACGCAGCGGCTGATCTTCGATCCCAAATTCAACATCGCCGAGCGCCACGGCGACGGCAACATCGACATCCCGCGGATGCGCGACGGCGGCATGGACGCGCTGTTCTTTTCGATCTGGGTGCCGAGCGAAGTGACCGGGCCGATTGCGGTCAAGCGCGCGTTCGACCAGATCGACGCCGTTCGCGAGGCGGTGCGGCAGCATCCTGACGACTCTGCTGCTCGCGACCACCGCCGCCGATGTGCGGAAGGCCGTCAGCGAGAAGAAAATCGCGGCGCTGATGGGTGTCGAAGGCGGCCACATGATCGACGACGACATCCGGCCAGCTGCGCGAATTTCGCGGCGCTCGGTGTCCGTTACATGACGCTGACGCATTTCAAGAACAACAACTGGGCCGATTCGTCCACCGACAAGCCGCAGCACAACGGTCTGACGGCGTTCGGCAAAGACGTGGTGCGGGAGATGAATCGGCTCGGCATGATGGTCGATATCTCCCACGTCGCCGACAAAACCTTCTTCGACGTGCTGGCGCTGACCACCGCGCCGGTGATCGCGTCGCATTCGTCGAGCCGCGCGATCGCCAAGCACCCGCGCAACATGACCGACGAGATGATGAAAGCGCTTGCCAAGAACGGCGGCGTCATCATGATCAACTATCACGCCGGCTTCCTCAGCGAAGAGTTCCGCGTCGCCGCCGAAAAGGAGCACGGCGACGTCGTCACGGCGATGTCGGCGATGTCGAAGAAGTGCGGCGGCAACGAAGCGTGCACGACGATGGAGAGCGAGCGCATCGACCACGAGTTGATGGCCAAGGGAACGCTGCCAAAAGTGGGTTGGGAGAAGATCGTCGAGCACATCGACCACGCCGTCAAAGTGGCAGGGGCCGACCATGTTGGACTCGGCTCGGACTTCGACGGCGCAACCATGCCGCTTGGGATGGAAGATGTGTCGAAACTGCCGAAGATCACCGAGGCGCTGCTCGCGAAGGGCTATACGCAGCAGGACGTGACGAAGATTCTCGGCGGCAACATCCTGCGGGTGATGGAGGCGGTTGAGCACGCTGCCAACCGCTGACAGATGCAACCACAGAGTCACAGAGCCACAGAGCAGAACGATTCGACGGTTCGACCGAGCGGCCTGCGCAGCAGGCCGCTGCCGTCGAATCGTTCGCCTGGCGCCGCGCCGTCTCTGTGCTCTGTGGCTCTGTGGTGGTTCGTGAAATCAACTGCTGACGTGGTCATTGTCGGCGGTGGCTGCATGGGCGCCAGCGTCGCGTATCATCTCGCCCGCCGCGGTATCACCGACGTCGTCGTGCTCGAGCGCGAGAAGATGCTGGCGACCGGTTCGACCGGGAAGAACGCCGGCGGCGTCCGTCATCAGTTTTCCAACGAGGCCAACATCCGGTTGTCGCTCGAGTCGATCGGCGTGCTCGAGCGGTTTGCCGACGAGGTCGGTTATCCGATCGACTTCCATCAGGATGGCTACCTGTTTCTGCTGTCATCGTCGGCGAGCGTCGAGACGTTCACGAAAAATGTCGCACTGCAACGCAGTCTCGGCGTCGCTGTCGATTGGCTCGATGCGGCTGCGGCGGCGAAGCTGGCGCCGGGGTCGACACGCGATGGCGTGATCGGCGCAACGTTTTGCCAACGAGACGGGATCGCCGATCCCAACGGCGTCACGATCGGTTTTGCGAAGGCAGCGCAGGCGGCCGGCGCGGCGATCGAGCGCGATGTCGAAGTCACTGGGGTCCGCGTCGATGCCGGCCGCGTCGCCGCCGTCGAGACGACGCGCGGCACGATTGCGACGCGAACGCTGGTCAACGCCGCCGGACCGTGGGCGCAGCAGATCGGGCGAATGGCCGGCGTCGACGTCCCGGTCAGTCCACTGCGGCGTCACATCTTCATCGCCGCATTCGACGCCTCGACCGGCACAGCGACGGTGCCGACGTCGCACATCATGGTGATCGACTTCGAGACCACCTTCTATTTCCATCGCGAGGGCCCCGGACTGCTGTTTGGCATGGGCGACCCGAAGGAAGTACGCGGGTTTCGACACGACGGTGCAGTGGGATTTTTTGCCGCAGGTGATCGACGTCGCGGTGACGCGCCTGCCGGCGCTGTCGACCGCGTCGATCTCCCATGCCTGGGCGGGCCTCTACGAAATGTCGCCCGATGCGAATCCGATCATCGGGCCGGCGGCAACGGTCGACGGTTTTTACCTGATCAATGGCTTCAGCGGTCACGGCTTCCAGCACTCGCCGGCGGCCGGAAGGATTCTGGCGGACGTGATCGCCGGACGCGATCCACGCTTCGATCTCGCGCCGTTCACGATCGATCGATTCAATACCAAAGCCGTGGCCGGCGAGCGATACGTCGTCTAGCGAGCATCCGCTGGCCTCGTCGGCATCCACGCCGCACTTTTTCCAATTCTTTTGGGCGCGTCGCTGGAATCCGGCTCCGCGCCGAGGGAACGGAGCAGCTGAGTCAACGGAGTTTTTGTCGCGGCGTGGATGCGTTTTCTGCGTGCGAGCGGCATTGACGGGAGGACCATCCAGTTCGGCGAGCGGCGCGTAAGCGCCGCGGAAGGACGCCGCGATCCGTGAACACGAGACGCCCGGCGCCAGTGCGTTTCGTGTTCGCGGATCGCGGTGTCCTTCCGTCGGGCTGCCTTCGGCAGCCCACTCGCCGAACTGAGACCTCTTACTCTGTGGCTTTGTGGCTCTGTGGCCCGTTCGTTTGCCAGCAAGGCAAGGACCACCGCTCGCGGCACTGTCGTCAACGCATCGGATCGGCGGCGAGCCGGAAGCCGAGGCTGAACCCTTTATCTTTCGGCGCGTGCGTGTAGCGCAGCCCGCATCGCGCACTGTTCGCGTCGAAGTACCAGCTGCCGCCGCGAATGACGCGCTTGTCGCCAGACGGCGGACCGTGCGGATCGATTCCATCGACTGACGAATCGCGGTAGGTAGCGTACCAGTCGGCCGTCCATTCCCAGACGTTCCCGTGCATGTCGGCCAGGCCCCAAGGATTCAGCGGAAAGCTGCCGACCGGCGTCGGCTTCTGCTTGTAGTCGCTGGCCGCAGCCGCGTTGTAAGGAAACTTCCCGTTGTAATTGGCCTGTGCCGTCGTAATGTTTTCGCCGGTCGAGAACGGGCCGGTCGTGCCGGCGCGGCAGGCGTACTCCCATTCGGCCTCGGTCGGCAGGCGATAGCGCAGCGAGGGACCGCCCGCGGGCCGCCGGCCATTCAGCTTCTCGATGAACTGCTGCACCTCTTCAAACGTCACGCTTTCTACCGGACACCTGGCGCCGCAATCTTTGAACGTCGACGGCGACGTGCCCATCACCGCGCGCCAATCCTGCTGCGTCACTTCGAACTGACCGATGTAGAACGGCTTGCTGATCGTGACGTCGTGCAGCGTCTCGTCCTCGTTACGTCCAGCTTCCGACGTGGCGCTGCCCATCGTGAATCGGCCCGGCAGCAGCTCGAGGAAGCTCATACCGCTGACGCCGTCAGTCAGCAACCGCATCGGCATGCGGACACTCTCGTCCGCCGTCACGTCGAAGCGCCGGAAGCGGCCGTAGCTGGCGACCGTCGTGATCTTGCTCCCTGAGTTGAACGAGTACTGCTCGCGCATTTCCGACGGGACGGCGATCGTGAATCGTTCGTCAATGCGGAACGTCGTGACGATCTGTGCGCGGACGGTTGGCTGTTCGACCAGTATCTCGGTTTTCAGCACGCTGCCGTTGATGCTGTCGATCCATACCCGGCCATGCGCAAACAGATCGCGATTCGCCTCGCCGCGGATCATCGCCGGCGAAGCGGTTTCCTGGTACTCCACGATCCAGACACCAGGTCCGACACCGCGATCTTCTTTGCCGAGAGAGAACTTGAAGCGTGACTGATAGCTGAATTGCAGCACGCCGAGGCCGAGCACCGGATTGCCCAGTGTGCTGCGCATGTTGCCGAGGTTGTAGCGCGCGCCTTCGTCGCCGATCCGTTGTGCTTGTGTCATCGAATCGGCCGGCGCTTCCAGGAATAACTTCGCGAGCCGCTGTTGCCGATCGCGCACCGCCACGCCATCGACGGTGATCACGTCGCGAAACGCCACCAGCGCCAGCGTATCGGGAGATTTCACCAGCAGGAAATCCGAGCGCAAATCGCGGTGCCGCGCCCGTCCGAGTTCCGCGGCGGAAGGCCCGGGCAGAATGCTGCCGCCACGGCCGCCAATCGGCGAATAGCTGGGCAGCAGGGTGCTCGCGTCCTGGACGTAGGATTCTTCGGCGACGACGTTCTCGAACTGATCGATGAAGTAGTCGAGATACCAGGCGGCGCGGTTCAGCAAGTCGTCCAGCGCCGGCCGATCCGCTGATTTGGCGGCTGCAATCTCCTGAACTGGCGCCGCCACGGCGGCCGCGCACAACGCCAGGAAAGTGAGACGCGGCCAGAGCGGCATGACGGTCTGAGGGCTATACTACCGCACATGAAACGCCACCTTTTTGCAGCGACGGTCGTTGTTGCGACCCTGTCGACGTTGTCGATTTCGGCAATCGGACTGCTCGCGCAGAACCGCGTCGCATCGCCGTATTTCCCCGAGCGCTTCGATTGGCAACACAAAAAGCCGTCGGAAGTCGGGATGCAGACGGCGCTGGTCAACGAAGCGGTGCAGCTGGCGATTGCTGGCGAAACGCCAGGGCCCAAAGACATGGAGCTGTTCCTCCACAGCAGTTTTGGAAAAGAACCGAACAGCACGATCATTGGACCGATTAAGGACCGCGGTGGCGCGAGCGGCCTGATCGTCAAGAATGGCTACATCGTCGCCGAGTGGGGCGACCCGGCCCGCGTCGACATCACCAACAGCGTCACGAAAACCTTTTTGACGACCGTGGTTGGCCTTGCGGTGCAGCGCGGACTGATTCACGACGTGAACGACTACGCGCGCGACTACATGCCGCCGCACGTCGACCTGTTCGAATCCGAGCACAACCGCAAAATCAAGTGGGATCACCTGCTGCGCCAGACCAGTGATTGGCAGGGCACGCTGTGGGGGAAAGCGGACTGGCAGGATCGCCCGGTCGGTGAAAAGCCGGAGGAATGGGCTAATCGTAAGCTGTGGGAACCCGGGACGCACTTCAAATACAACGACGTGCGCGTCAACGTGATGGCGCTCGCGGCGCTGCAGGTGTGGCGTCGATCGTTACCCGACGTACTCCGCGAGGAAGTGATGGAGCCGATCGGTGCTTCGTCCACCTGGCGGTGGTACGGCTATGACAATTCGTGGGTCGAGGTCGACGGCAAGAAAGTGCAGTCGGTGAGCGGCGGCGGCCATTGGGGTGGCGGCATGTTCATCAACTCGTACGACATGGCTCGTTTCGGTTATCTGTTCGTCCGCGGTGGCAAGTGGAAGGACAAGCAGATCGTGGCGGACAAATGGATCCAGATGGCGCGGACGCCAGGATCCGACAATCAAACCTACGGTTACGCCAATTGGTACCTGAACACCGGCCGCAAGCCGCTTCCGGCAGCGCCCGAAACGGCCGTCCGCTTCGTCGGCAACGGATCGAACATCATCTACATGGATTTCGACAACGACATTGTCGGCGTCTTTCGGTGGATCCGGAACGATCGCGAGCTGAACAAAGTGATCGAGAAGCTGATGGCGTCGCTGGCGCCGCCGTCGACACAACAACATTAAGATCTGAACGCCGAGCTCGCAGAGATCGCAGAGGTTCGATCAATTTTCTCGGCGGACTCGGCGGACTCGGCGTTCTAAGTGCCGTTCACGAACGGCTTCAACACCGCTGCAATAAACCCGTGAATCGGCGTCGGCACGCCGACTTCCCGGCCAATCCGCGCGACCGCGCCGCTCAGCCACGGCAATTCGAGACGGCGGCCGTTTTCCAGGTCGACCAGCATCGACGCTTTGGTCTGCGGCGGCAATGCGTCGTAAGCCTTTGCGACATCATCGACCATGTCGCTCCGAACCGGAATGCCCCTGGCGTTCGCCACGGCGAGTGCCTCGGCGACGGCACCTTTCAGCATCGCCCGCAGGTCGGGATCCTGCATGATGACGCCGAGGGGCGATCGCGTCACTGTGGTCATGCCGCTCAGAACCGACAGACGTGTGAACTTGGTCCAGATGTCGACATCGATGCTGGTGCTGAGCGTCGATTGAAAATTCGTCTTACCGCACGCCGCGAGCAGCATTTCGAGCCGCTCGCTGCGCGAGCCGTCGAGTTCGCCGAAGATCAGGTGATCCATTGCGGTGTGTTTGATCACCCCTGGTTCTGAAATCGCCGCCGAGACGTAGCAGGTTCCGCCGCCGGCATGCGGCGCGCCGACCGCCCGGGTCACGATGTCGACGCCGTCGACGCCGTTTTGGAAGGGCAGCACGATGGTCCGCGGACCGATCAACGGCGGCAACATGGCAACCGCCTGCTCGGTGTCGTACAGCTTCACCGCGAAGATCACCACGTCGACCGGCCCGATTGCCGCCGGATCGTCCGAGGCGCTGATTCGCGGGACGTGAACGTCGCCTTTTGGACTGATCAGCCGCAGTCCGTTCTGCTGCATCGCCCGCAGGTGCGCGCCGCGGGCGACGAAATGAACGTCGGCACCGGATGCCGCTAACCGGCCACCGAAATATCCACCAACCCCGCCAGCGCCGACGACCGCGATTCGCATCCGACCATTCTAGATTCTCGGCTCGTCCAGTTCTCAGTTCTCAGTTCATGGAGTTCCCAGCAGGAATCGATTTCCATCCGGATCCTTGAAGATCGCCATCGTCCCCCAATCGGCTTTGGTCGGCTCCTGCACGAATTCAACGCCGCGGTCTTTCAGTTCCTTGGCGGTTCCTTCAACATCGTCGGTGAAGAAGGTGAACATCATGAAGCTGCCGATCATCTTGCGGTGCTCGTCGGGCGTGAACAGCACGACCTTCGTTTCAGCGCGTGGGATCGACAATTCGATCCAGCGCTGATTGCCGTCGAAGGGAGCGTCGGTCAGGACGCGGAAGCCGAGTTTCTTGGTGTAGAAGTCGAGTGCGCGGTCCTGATCGGTGACCGGTATTGAGGCGAACTTTATTCCTTTAATCATGGTGTCTCCTGGTGATAGGTGACGGAGCCTACGGAGTTGACGGAGACGGAGGAAAACGGAAGCCACGGAGAAATGCATCAACGCGGAGGAGCGGAGCCACCGGGAGGAGCGGAGAAATGCGTGTACATTTTTGTATCTCTTGATCTCTTGTATAGAATCTCTCCGCTGCTCCTTGACCTCTGCTCCTCCGCGTTAAGCTTTTCTCCGTATCCTCCGTTCACTCCGTCCCCGTTTACTCCGTAGGCTCCGTTATCCAACAGCAGCCATTAGAAAAACAAGGCCTGAAACGGCTACTATGGCAACGCTTGCTACAGATCGACGAGTACATCCTCGACACCTTGATGGTCGATTTGATCGGCCACGATCGACAGCCGTCCGCGTACCTGGTCTACTTATTTCTGTGGCGTCAGACGCATGGCAACAAATCGGCGTCGGCTCGAGTGGCTCTGCAGGACATTGCCGAACAGACCGGCCTCTCGAAGCGGTCGGTTCAGAGCGCAATCGCCTGGCTGGCGAAGCGAAAGCTGCTGACGGTGACGCGGGAAAGCATCACTGCCATTCCGGTTTACACCATCATGCGGCCATGGCGACGGTGACAGAATGATGGATAGTTTGACCGCAAGGTCCGGATAGCGACGCTGCAGTGCGCAGTGCCAGACTGCGTGCATGAACACCATGCCAGCACTCGAACAGACGGAACACCTCAACGACATCGCCCGGTGGCGCGCCGTGCTCGATCGCGATCGGAGCGCCGACGGCATGTTCGTCTATGCCGTCCATTCAACCGGCGTTTACTGTCGCCCGTCGTGTCCAAGCCGGCGGCCGCACCGCGAGCGCGTCACCTTCTTCGATGCAACGGCCGATGCGCGGCAAGCCGGATTCCGCGCGTGCAAACGCTGCACGCCGGATGCGATCGTGGCTGTCGACCCGTGGATTGAAAAGATTCGGCGAGCGACGGTCTACTTGTCGAACGTCGAAGGGCATCCGTCGCTGGCGCGGCTGGCGGCTCGACTTGGCGGCAGCCCGTATCACCTTCAGCGTAATTTCAAGCGGATCGTCGGTGTTACGCCGCGCGAGTATGCCGACGCGTGCCGGGTGGGCATCGTCAAGCGCCGGCTCAAGGAGGGTGTCGGCGTGACTGGCGCCATGCTCGATGCCGGTTACGGGTCGACCAGCCGGTTTTACGAGCGGGCGGCTTCAAAGCTCGGGATGTCACCGTCGGCGTATCGGCGGGGTGGAGCGGGTGCGTCGATTCGGTTTGCGACTGTGGCATCGCCGCTTGGCCGCCTGCTGGTCGCGGCGACCGAGCGCGGCGTCTGCAGCGTGGCCATGGGCGACTCAGACGAGGCGCTCGAACAAGCGCTGCGGCGCGAATTCGCCGCCGCAACCATCAAGCGCGACCCAAGTACGCTCGCAGCCTGGACTGCGGCCATCGTCGCGCATCTGGAGGGGAAGCGGCCGCGGCTCGAGTTGCCGCTCGACATCCAGGCCACGGCGTTTCAGTGGCAGGTGTGGCAGGCACTGGCGTCGATTCCCTACGGTGAAACTCGCACCTATAAGGATGTCGCCCGCGAAATCGGCCGGCCATCAGCCGTGCGTGCGGTTGCGCGTGCCTGTGCCACCAACCCGGTTGCTCTGGCAATTCCGTGCCACCGAGTGGTCCCCGCATCCGGCGATGCCGGCGGTTATCGCTGGGGCACGGCGCGAAAGAAGAAGCTGCTCGGCAGGGAACGGCGGGCCTAGCTCCCGCCTTTCCGACCCGTTTTCCCCGGCCTCGCGTCCAGTATCTTTTGGCGCCTGTACAATGGGCGCCGCATGAGCCGATTTCTTGCGGCGGTCCTGATCCTTCCGCTCACGCTTTACGCGCAGCCGCGGCCCAGAAAGATCTTCATTTCGGTCGACATGGAAGGCATTACCGGCGTCGTCCAACCGGCGCAACTCGGGCCTGATGGATTCGAGTACCAGCGCGCCCGGGAGTGGATGACCGGTGAAGTCAATGCGGCGATCGCCGGGATCCGGGCCGCCGGACCCGCCGAAATTCTGGTCTGCGATTCGCACGGGAACGGGCAAAGCGTTCTCATCGACAAACTGCCGGACGATGTCCGCATCGTTCGCGGTTTTCCGCGGCCGCTCGAAATGATGCAGGGCATAGACGATTCGTTCGCAGCCGCAGTTTTTATCGGCTATCACGGCAGCGAGTGGACCGCCGACGCAGTGCGCGGTCATACGATTTCAAGCGCCAAATTGCTGGGCATCAAGTTGAACGGCAACGAGGTCTCTGAAGGGATGTTCAACGCGGCGCTCGCCGGACATTTCGGTGTGCCGGTCGCTTTCATTTCGGGCGATCGACTGGCTGTCGGGCAAATCCAGAAGATCGTTCCCGAGGCCGAGGGCGTGGTCGTCAAGGAGCCGTACGGGTACCATTCGGCGAACACTGTGACGCCGGCTCGCGGTCAGGAAATGATCAAGGAAGGAATGACACGCGCGATGAGCAAGCTCGGATCGCTGCGTCCTTACCGCCTGACGACGCCGATCAATCTCGAAGTTGGTTTCAAGTTGACGATCGAGGCCGAGATGGCGGCATACGTGCCCGGGATGTCGCGATCCGATGCGCACAACGTGAAAGGCACATTCCACGACATGCCCGAGGTGACCAAACTGTTACAGGTGCTGACGAGCATTCAATGACCAAGTACCGGCGCTCGCCCTGGCTCGACCAGTTCCCAAAATCGCGCGTTCCCTCCTATCCGAAGCATCACGGCGACATGAAGGCCGATGTCGTGGTCGTTGGCGGTGGCTTGACCGGATGCGCGTCGGCCTACGCGCTTGCTGCGGCGGGTTTCAAGACGATTCTTCTCGAAGGCGGACAACTGGGTCGCGGCACAACGGCGCTGTCGTCCGGCTGGATTGCCGACGAGCCGGCGGTTCCGTTTCACGAAGTCGAGAAGGCGATTGGATTGAAGAACGCGCGTCGCGCCTGGCAGGCATGGCGTCGCGCCTCGTTGGATTTGTCCGCGCTGCTGCGGCGCCTGGACATCAAATGCGGTCTCGAGCCGCGCGGGTCTGTGACGATCGCCTCGGCTCCCGAGCAAACCGCGCGGATGTTGAAAGATCACAAAGCACGCAAAGGCGCCGGCTTCGATGTGTCGTCGATGAATCCGCGGGCGATTAAGGCTGAAACCGCGCTCGACGCAGTCGCCGGTTTGCGGAGCCGCGAAGGCGCGACGATCGATCCCTATCGCGCATGCCTCGGTCTGGCCGCTGCTGCCGCCAATCGAAACGCGCAATTGTTCGAACGCTCGATCGTGCGACGTATCACGTTCACACGCAAGGACGCGAAAGTCTTCACCACCGGCGGTTCCATCCACACGCGGCGCATTGTCGTCGCGACCGGACTGCCGGCCGGGCTCTTTCAATCGCTCGCGCGGCACTTCTGGTTTCACACCTCGTATCTGGTGCTGACCGCAGCGATTCCCGTGAAGATTCGTCAGCTTTTAGGGAACCGTAAGGTCGTGTTGCGGGACTCGGCGGCGCCGCCGCACGTGATCCGGTGGGTCGGCGAGGATCGCCTGCTGATCGAGGGCGCCGACAGCGCGCAGGCACCGGACCGGCTGCGCGACAAGGTCGCGATCCAGCGAACCGGGCAGTTGATGTATGAGCTGTCCACTTTGTATCCGGACGTCTCTGGCATACAGCCGGAGTACGGCTGGATGTCCGACTACGCTCGCACCGAAGACGGTCTCCCATACATCGGCGTTCACAGAAATTTTCCTCATCATTTGTTCGCGTTTGGCAACTCGAGCCACAGCGTGACCGGTGCGTACCTGGCGAGTCGCATTCTGTTGCGACAGTGCTCCGGAGAAATGGATCCCGCTGACGCGGCGTTCGGTTTCCACCGTTAATACGGCGTAAATCCGCGTTGCAATTCTCGGTATACTCAAAAGCTATGTTCAAAAATCTGTTTTTTACAGGGCTTCTGCTCGCCTGCGCGGCGACCGCATCAGCGCAATCGCAAGCGGCCAACGGCGCGATCGAAGGCACGATTTCCGACGCGCAGGGTGGTGTGTTGCCGGGCGTCACCGTGACGGTTTTCCACATCGATACCGGCGCAGAGCGCTCGGTGATCAGCAACGACAAAGGTCTCTATCGCGCATTGTTGCTGCCACTCGGCACCTATCGTGTTTCGGCGGAACTCCAGGGGTTCAAGAAATTCGAGCAAACCGGCGTCACTGTCTCGGTTGGTCAGACTGTGGTCGTCAACGCGACGCTGTCGGTCGGAACGGTCAGCGAGACGATCACCGTGACCGCTCAGGAAACACCGGCGCTGGATCTGGCCCGCATCGACATCGGTCACACGATGACCGACCTCGAAGTGCACAACCTTCCGCTGGTGGCGCGCAATCCGTATAACTTCGCGCTGGTGCAGCCAGGCGTGACTGGTTACGAAAACGTCGAGTTCGGCGTACCGCGCCTCGCGGCGAACGGCGCCGCGATGCGCATCAACTATCAGATTGATGGCAACACCAATACCGAGAAGGATCGCGCCGGCCTGCGCCTGCTGCCGATGTCCGAAGTGATGATTCAGGAAGTGAAGGTCGTCACCACCGGCTTTGCCCCGGAATTCGGCCAGACCATGGGAATGGTCTACAACGCTGTCACACCGTCCGGCACGAACAAGTTCAAGGGCGAAGGGAGTTACCTGTTCCGCCGCAAGTCATTCAGCGCGTTTCCGTTCTTCTTCGGCTGCGGCAGCACGACACCGGCCGCGAACTGTCCGGCGATTGCGGCTAACGCGGCCAAGCCGGAAACGCGGGTGGACACCGGCACGGCCGACGTCGGCGGACCAATCCTGCGAAACCGGTTGTTCTTCTACGGTGGCTGGGAGCAGACGCGTCGCGATCTCTCATCCGGCAGCCTGATTACCGTCGACCCGGCGATCGTCGCCGCAGGTTGGCGTGAAGCCGCAGCCCACCGCGGCGCCGAACGTCCAGACCGCCAAATTCAAGATTGCCAAGGGCGACTACCAGATCGGCAACGCGAACCGCTTGACAGCGCGCTGGATTCAATTTCACAACGACGCGCCGTATAACAGCGGCGGCAGCACTGTGACGCTCGAGCGCGCGACCAACTTCCTCGATGCGATGGACTCGTTTGCCGGTCAGCTGAATTCGACGCTCGGATCGAACAAGCTGAACGAGCTGCGATTCCAGTACGCGCATCGTCATCAGAGCTCCTTCGCAAATTCGGACTCAGGCACCGGCCCGGCGATCACCATCGCGGCGCCGTCGATCGCGTTCGGTGGTCCATGGGCGGCGACCGGCCAGGGCAACGCCGGCTTCGATTTCAAGCAGAACATCACCCAGGTCATCGACAACTTCACGTACATCCGCTCGAGCCACAGCTACAAGTTCGGATTCGACGTCCAGCACATTTACGACGACCGGACGTGCTGCGCCGCAATTCGTCTACGTCGTTTCCGACCGTGAACGCGTATCTGGCCGCCAAGAGCGGCGCGCGCCGCGCGGCTATACGAGCATGACGCAGATCACCGGCGACCTTGGTTTCAACATGTCGACGAACGTGTTCAGCGGTTTCGTCCAGGACGACTGGCAGATTGCGCCGGCGGTGAAGATTCTGTACGGCGTTCGCTACGATCTCTACAAGTATCCGGCAGGTCTTGCGGATGCGCCGCTGACGCAGACGCACGAGTTCAACACCGACGGGAACAACTTCGGCCCGCGCGTCGGCGTGGCCTGGGCGATCAATCCGACCACGGCGTTTCGCGCCAGCACCGGCCTGATGTACGACCAGCCGATCCTCGGCGGCTACGAACAGGCGCTGCAGTTGTCCGGTTCACCGCGCGCACCGATTTACACGTTCAACGGAACATCCACCGGCGCGCCGGCATTTCCGAGCGGTGCGCCGACCGGAACGCTTTCGGTTCAGTCGCCGTGGGCCGTCAACAGCGACTTCGTAGTGGCGCGAACCTGGCAGGCTAACGCCCAGTTCGAACATTCTTTCGCGCGCGACTTCACCGCGTCGATCGGTGGCATCTATACCCGCGGCGATCACTTGCCGGTGGTGACCAACATCAATCCGATCAATCCGATCGGAACGCTGGCCGATGGCCGTCCGATCTTCAACACGTCGGCGAGTGCAGCGACACGCCTCGATCCGCGTTTCAATCTGATTCAGGAAGTGCAGTCGGTCGGCGATTCAACCTTCAAATCGATGACCCTGCAAGCGTCGAAGCGGTTCGCCAGGGGCTTCAGCTTCAACGTGCAGTACGCGCTCGGCAAGGGGCTCGACAATACGCCGCTGCTGACGCAGTTGACGGTGCAGTCCGAGGCCGGGCGGTCCGATCCGACGAATATCGATCGCGACCGCGGTCCCAATCCGCTCGACCTGCGGCACAGTTTTACCGGCAACATCGTTTACTTGACGAGCAGCAACTCGACGAACGCCGTGGTGCGAAGCCTGCTCAGCGGCAACCAGATCGGCGTCCTGCTGCAGTTCAACAGCGGCTTGCCGGTCAACTTGCCGACCAACGCGCGCGATCTCAACGGCGACGGCGTTGGTGCCGATCGGCCGTTGTTCGTCGCCCGTAATTCGCTCTACATGCCGGTCCGCAAGAACGTGGACCTGCGCTACACCCGCATGGTCCCGATCCGCGGATCGGTGCGCGCCGAAGTGATTGCCGAACTCAAGAACGTCTTCAACACCGAGCAGTTGCAGAGCATCACCTCGACGATCACCGTCGACACGCTGGGCAATCCCGTGACTCCAATTCCGGCCGACGCGTACCAGTTCCCCAACCCCTCGGGTTTCGAGCAGCGCAAGTTCCAGTTGGGGTTCAAGGTGCGCTTCTAGAGGACCATGAAGCGCTTTCTTCTCGCCGTTCTTTCCATCGGCGCGGCCCTGATCGCCGTGCCTCACGGCCAGATGCGAGTCGTTCCGTTGGACGACGAACAGGGCCACGTTGCGCTTGGTCTCGCGTTGCGGCATTTGTCCAACGTCGGCATCTTCATGCACACGACCGCGCACCCCGACGACGAGAACAACGGGTTGCTGGTGATGCTGAACCGCGGTCAGGGGTTCCGTACCGCGTTGGCGACCGCGACGCGTGGCAACGGTGGTCAGAACGAGATCGGCCCTGAAATTTTCGAAGCGCTCGGCGTCCTGCGAACCGGCGAGCTGGCCGCTCTGCATCGCTTCGACGGCGCGGAGCAGTACTTCACGCGTGCCGTGGACTTTGGCTATTCATTCAGCCTTGAAGAGACCTTCGAGAAATGGGGCAAAGAAGAAATCATCGCTGATTACGTTCGGCTGATTCGAATGATCCGTCCCGACGTGATTATCACGCTGCCGCCAACCGGCAATGCCGGCGGCCAGCATCACATGGCGTCGGCGGTGATCACGCGCGAGGCCTACAAGCTGGCCGGCGATCCGACGAAGTTTCCCGAACAGTTGAAGGACGGCCTCCGACCGTGGCAGCCGAGAAAGCTGTATCACAGCGCCGGCTTCGGGTTTCCTGGTGAACCGCCAACGCCGGGCCGCGTGACTCGCATCAATTCGGGCGGTTACGACCGCCTGCTCGGAAAAACCTACGCCGAAATCGGTACCGAAGCGCGCAGCATGCATAAGTGCCAGGGCATGGGGCAACTGCTGTCGCTGCCGACGCCGGCGTCGACCGCCACGTATCAGTTGGTCGAGACCACCATTCAAGCGCAGACGCAGAAAGATGAAGCCTCGCTGTTCGAGGGCGTGGACACCGGCGTGATCAGCCTGGCGAAGTTCGCCGGAACCCAGCGCATCCCGAAAGACTTGAATGACGGCCTGCAGGCGATTTCGAATGCCGCCGCGTCCGCGCAAAAAGTTTTCGACACCGTCAACGACGAAGCGACGCTGAAACCGATCCTCGACGGGCTGTTCGCCGTCCGCGTGCTGCGACGCGAACTCCGTGCGATGCAGACGATCGACGAAGCCGGACGTTACGAAATCGATTTCCGGTTGCGTCAGAAGGAAGGGGAATTCCAGCAGGCCGCGCTGCTCGCCAGCAGCATCAAGGTTGAAGCGCTGGCCGACGACGGCGTCGTCGTCCCTGGCCAGCCAGTCAAGGTGAACGTGATCGTCGCGAACCGGGGGAATGCTGAAGTGGCGATCAAGGGCGTCCGCTTCGATGGGTTTTCAGGGATCTCTGACTGCGTCGATGGTGGCGTTCACCGGCGGCGGATTCGATTTCCCGGGCGGCGGCCGTGGGCGGGGTGGCCAGCAACAGGCGCCGTCCCAACCGATGTCGAGCGTGCGCAAGGATCAAGTCGCTCACTGCGAACCGACTCTGGCCGTGCCGGCCAACGCCCGAACCACCGAACCATACTGGCATCGCAAGGGCGAGGACGGCCGCTACACGTTCGACGCGGATGCGCCGTTCGGCCTGCCGATGCGACCGACACCGTTCTACGTACAGGTGACGCTGGCGCTGCCGGGCGGCGAGGAAGTTATTCAGGGGATGGCGGTGCAGCACCGTTACGAAGGCGACATCTTCAGCGGCGAGAAGCGAACCGACTTGCTGGTCGTTCCGGCGTTGTCGGTTCGCATGACTCCGGAAGTGTCGATCGTGCCCGCCGCTTCGATTCGATCCAGCGCGCCCGTCACAACGCCGGCGCCCGCGCCACGACGCGCTGCCACTCCGGCAGCTTCCGGTCGCGGTGCTGCGGCCCGACCTGCGGCGCCCGCGGCCCCGGCACGCGGCACTGCTGCTGCCCGCACCGAGCGGTCCACCCTCCGCCGACCGCGAAGTTCGCGTTACTGTGGTCAACGACACGATCGCGGCCGCGCAAGCAATCGTGAAACTCGTACTGCCTCAGGGCTGGACTGCGACGCCGCCCGAGCAGCCGGTGAAGTTCGAGCGTCAGGACGAAACCTTGACCGTGCGCTTCACCGTGCATCCAACTGGCGAGGTCACTGCCGGCGAGTATCAGGTGAAAGCGATCGCGACGCTCGGAGAGCAAGCCTTCGCGCGCGGCTTTCAGGTGATCGAGTATCCGCACATCCGCCGTTACCACATCTACGACGATGCGCACACGACGCTGAAAGTGATCGACGTGCGAATGCCGGCGAACCTCACGATCGGCTATGTGATGGGGGTCGGCGATCAGGTGCCGCCGGCGATCCAGCAGCTCGGTGCCAAGGTGGAAATGATCAGTGCCGACGACCTGGCGTGGGGCGATCTGTCACGGTTTGACACGATTGTCACCGGCGTACGCGCCTACGAGCGGCGCGAGGATCTGCGCGCCAACAACGCGCGGCTGCTGGAGTACGTCTTCAATGGCGGCACGGTGATCGTGCAGTACAACAAGTTCGAATTCAACGACGCGCAATACGGTCCCTACCCGGCGAAGGTCAGCTCGAATCGCGTCACCGACGAATTCGCCGCGCCGCAGATCCTCGACACGCACGATCCGATTTTTACGACTCCCAACGAGATCGGCGAACAGGCGTGGAAGGGCTGGGTCCAGGAGCGCGGCCTGTACTTCCTCGGCGAGAAGGACTCGCGCTACAAGGATCTGATCCAGCTGCAGGACAACTTCACTTATAACCCCGGACCGAAAACCGGCTCGTTGGTCGAGGCCAATTACGGGAAGGGCAAGTGGGTGTATGTCGGGCTGGGATTGTGGCGGCAATTGCCCGCGGGCACTGATGGAGCGTATCAGCTGCTGGCGAATCTGATCTCGTTGGGGAGGAACAGAGCACGATAGACTGCTGCCCATTGAGACGGAGTCGTACGGAGAAACGGGTACAACACGGAGCAACGGAGCAACAGAGAACACAGAAAATATAGTTTTGTTTTCTCCGTTATTCCGTTTCTCCGTGTTGATCCTGTTGCTCTGTCAGGCTCTGTTGCAGATAATTCACCATCCGCCATGGAAACTCCGTTAACCCCTCTCGAGTTCGCGCGACGCTCTCGCTCACTGTACGGCGGCCGCGAAGCGGTGGTGGACGGCAGCCTGCGTCTTACCTACGAGCAATTCTTCACGCGCTGCGATCGTTGGTCCGCGGCGCTGCAGCGGTTGGGCGTCCAGCAAGGCGATCGTGTCGCCTACATTGCGGCGAACACTCACGCGCAGCTCGAATCCTTTTACGCTGTTCCGCAAATCGGTGCGGTACTGGTCCCGATCAACTACCGCCTGAGTTCCGAGGAGTTCGCCTACATCATCAACCATTCCGGCGCGTCGGTGGTTTGCGCGGACGAGGACTATCTCGAGAGTCTCGACCGGCTACGGTCCGAGTTGCCGAACGTTCGTCATTTCGTCGCGCTCGCCCGCCATCGCGCCGAAGGCATCCGGCCCAACTGGCTGGATTACGAAGCGCTGCTCCAACAGGCGCCGGCGTGCGTATGACGCTCCGCAGATTGCTGAAACGCGATCTGCTGACGATCAACTACACCAGCGGCACGACATCGCGGCCGAAGGGTGTGATGATCACCCATCGCAACGCCTACATGAACGCGGTCGGCACGCTGGTCCACTTGCCGATGACCGTTGCCGATCGCTATTTGTGGACGTTGCCGATGTTTCACGCCAACGGCTGGACGTTCACGTGGATCGTGACGGCGGTCGGCGGCGCACATGTCTGCCTGCGCAAAGTGGAACCGGCGAGAGTGTTCGAATTGCTCGACGCCGAGCGCATCACGATGCTCTGCGCCGCGCCGACGGTGCTGATCGGCATTGCCAATGCACCCGAGGAATTGCGCGCCAGCGGCGCCGAAGGGCGTTCGAGTGGTGACGGCCGGCGCGCCGCCGGCGGCGGCGACCATCGAACGCATCGAGGGCGAACTTGGCTGGACGATTCTGCACGTCTACGGTCTCACCGAGACAGCGCCCTTCATCACGGTCTGCGAACCGCGTCCCGAGCACGCTTCGCTTTCATCCTCCGAACGCGCCGTGATCAAGGCGCGGCAGGGTGTCGAACTGATCACGTCCGGCGAGCTGAGGGTGGTTGACGATCAGGATCGCGACGTGCCGCGTGACGGCCGGACGGTCGGCGAGATCGTCGTCCGTGGCAATGTCGTCATGAAGGGCTACTACAACGATCCCGAGGCGACCGCGACGGCGCTTCGCGGCGGCTATTTCCGGAGCGGCGACGCCGCTGTCGTCCAGCCCGATGGCTACGTCGATATTCGCGATCGGATCAAGGACGTGATTATCAGCGGCGGCGAGAACATTTCGTCGGTCGAAGTGGAGGGCGTTCTGCTGCGGCATCCCGCGGTGCAGGAAGTCGGCGTCGTCGGGTTGCCGGACGACAAATGGGGCGAGGCGCCGCACGCGTTCGTCGTCCTCAAGCCAGGCCAGACCGCTGCGCCCGACGACTTGCGCGCGTTCGTCCGCGAACGGCTCGCCCATTTCAAGTGCCCGCACTCGTTCAACTTCGTCGGCGAGCTTCCAAAGACCGCGACCGGAAAGATTCAGAAGTTCGTACTGCGCGGCCGACGCTCGGCGATTTCAACTCAGTAAACCTTCGTTCGAAATCCTTCATCGGGTGACGGCGCGACGAAATAAGCGCTGATCGCCTCGAAATCCTCGTCGGTCGTGTACTGCGAGCCTTCCGGCGCTTCGGCGTTGCGCGCTCGCAGACGGGCCTTGCAGACGTCGTCGGACACGTTCAGCACGTGGAGCAGGTGGTCGGCGGCAGCGCTCTCGAAGATCGAACGCACCCACAGTCGATCGCGTGGCGTGTTCCCGGCGAAGTCGAAGACCACTGGAACGCCCTGCCGCAGCAGTGTCGCGACGTGAGGAGCCAGCGCCGCGCGCAGCCGCGTCGCCCGGCGGACGTAGTCCTGCAGCGTGAAATGCTGATTTGGGTACATCCGGCCAAGCCAAACGTCTTCACAAATCAGGATGCCGCCGGTTTCTTCGGCAATGGCGCGTGCGAGCGTCGTTTTGCCGGACGCGATCTTTCCGCACATGAAATGCAGCGTCGCCGTCACGCTTAAATCTTACGGGTTGGTCGCTTTCGGATTCCAACCGTGGCGAATGACCTTGACCTTGAGCGTCCGCTCGCCGAACCGTTCCGCGTTTGCGCAGCTCGGCATGAAGATGTCGATGCGGCGGCCTTTGACGGCGGAACCGGTGTCCATCACGGTGTAGATCCCGGCATGCGGTCCCTCGAGGATTTCTAGCACTGTTCCGACCGGTAACACTTTTGGGTCAGCGGCGACGATTCCCGTGCGCGTTTTTGTCCCCGACTGGGTCGTCCCATGGTCGCAGTAGGCGGTCGCGGTGACCTTCAGAGCTTTCGGCGTGGCAGCAATTGCCAGCGTCGAACAGATGAGTAGTGGCAAAAACCGCACTCTGGCTCCACTTCAAATCCGGTGCCTGTCCCCTGGGGACAGTCTAGGGGCCTGTCCCCGGGCCTGTCCCCGAGCCTGTCCCCGGGCCTGTCCCCGGGCCTGTCCCCGGGCCTGTGCCCATCAGTTGCGGCGGCCGAGCCAGCGGAAGAAGAGGATGACTGCGAGCGCGGGGATGAACGGGCCCCACCAATAGTTGAGGCCGAAGGCGTTCAGTGCCGAAGAGCCACTGGAGACCACCATCATGATCGATGACGCCCACGCAAACGCGCTGAGCAGGCTGAGCGCACTGTATTTCAGCGGCCGAGTCTTCGCGTAAGCGCAGGCGATCGGGATCGCGGTCCGCAGTCCTGGCAGGAACCGGCTGACGAGAATCAGCGCGGTCTCATTCTGATGCACGCGACGCATGACGACGTCGCGGTAGCGGCGCAGCTTGGGGTAGCGGTCCAACCAATGGATGCGATTGCGGAGCAGGTAGAACCAGAGCTGATCGCCGATGGCTCCGCCCAGCGCGCCAGCGACGAGCACGAACGGCCAGAACAGCTTGCCGCTGAACGCATCCGCGCTCGCCTTGCTGAAATAGATCTCTCCTTCGAGGATCGCGAACACGACGATGACGAGATACGGAGTCATGATCGGGCACGCATGGCGCCGCGACTCTTTCTAGAGCGACAGCACGTCGCGGACGACGGTTGCGACGCGAGCCGATTGCTCGGGCGTCAAACTCGAATAGACCGGAATCTGAATCGCCTGCGAGGCACGACGAGCGCCGTCGGCCTCGGCGCGCGCGCCGGCGAACAGCTCCATGTCGGGCGGCACGTCAACGTGAAGTACTTCGATGTCGACGCCGCGCCTCACACAGCGAACCACCAGGTCGTCGCGCTCGATACGCTCGGGACCGTAGGCACAGTATTGGTAGTAGACGTGGGTGCAGCCGTCCGGCACGAACGGAGTCTGCACGCCCGGCAGGTCGGCAAGCGCGCGGGTGACTTGCTTCGCGTGCATCTGGGCCTGAGTCGTCCAGGAGTCGAAATACTTCAGGGCCTCGAGGCCGATTGCGGCCTGAACGTTGGGGAATCGCTCCGCGTACGACTCGGGCAGCGGACTGAGCGGCCGGATTTTTTCCCACAGGAAAACATCCGGGCTCGCGTCGATCAACGCCGATATCCACAACACCGGAAACAGCGAGATCGAAAACACCCACGGCTTGATGAAAATCCGCTGCAGCTTGCCGGTGAACAATCGATCGGTGACGCGTTTCTCGCCCGGCCATGGCAGCGCGTCGACGGTGGCGCGAACCTTGGCCGCGACATCACGATCCTGGATCAGCGCCGCGCCGCCTCCGTAACAGTTCAACGGCTTCAACGTCTGAAAACTGAAGAGCGCGCCGGTGCCAAACGTTCCAACCGGCCGGCCCTTGTAGGTCGCGCCGAGCGCATGGGCGCAATCTTCGAGCACGATCAAGTTGTAGCGCGCGGCGATCGACAGAATCGCGTCCATGTCGCACGGCAAACCGTACAAGTGTGTCGGCACAATCGCCCGCGTGTTCGCGGTAATCACCCGCTCGACCGACGCCGGATCGATGTTGAAGGTTCGCGGGTCTACGTCCGCGAACACCACAGTAAGGCCGGCGGCTCGTGCCAGCTCGGGTACGACCCAGAATGTCAGCGATGGAAAGATGATTTCCGATCCGGCCGGCAGGTCGAGCGCCTTCAGCATGTAGAAGAATGCGACGCGGCCATAGGCGGCGCACACCGCCGTACCGCCACCGGCTCGGCGCGCAAAGGCGTCCTCGAATTCCGCAATCTGAGGCCCCTGGATGAATGCATCGCGGGCCTTGCAGCCCGCGATGATTTGTTCGGTGTTGGGAAGGACTCGCGCCCCGTAGCGCGAGATCGCCGTCAGCATGTCAGATCAGCATGTCACAGGACGCGAGATCCGGCCGATTTCATCGCGTGAGTGCCGGTCGTTGACGCGCTGATCGAGCTGGCTGACCCAGTCGCGAATTGCGCGATTCTGAATCTTCAGGAAGTTCGCCAGATACGACGGGCGCACGTAGAACCGGGTATACGCTGCGCAAAGCAGGAAGCGAAGCTCGCCCGCCGTCAGGTTCGGATGATTGAAGGTCGGCGTGAAACCGTCGAATTTTTCCCAATTGGTTTCACTCAGCAGCGGCTGCATTTGCTTGAACATCGGTGTTCCAGGGTACGGCGTCAGGATCTTGAACTGCGCGAATGTCGAACCGAGGTCCGAGGCGTAATCGATCGTCGCCGCGATCGAATTCCAATCGTCCTGGAGGAAGCCGAGGACATAGAACGCGGCAGTCACGATGCCACGGTGGCGGCTGTGCTCGATGATCGCCTGTTGATGGATCTGCGGAATCGGCCGGCGCCCCGATTTTTTGAGTGTCGCCGGATCGAGCGACTCGACCCCGAAGCTCATCGCTCGGAAACCAGCCTCGTACATGATGTCGAGCAGTTCGACATCAAGCCGATCGAGCCGCGTTTCCGCCTCGAACGTGAACGTCAGGCCGCGTGCTTTGACCGCCTCGCACAGCGCCACCACCCGGTCGCGTCTTTCCGTGAACAGCGGATCGCGAAAAATGACGTAAGGCCGGCTGACTCGATCGCACAACCGCTCGATTTCGTCGACGATGTTGGCGATCGACCGGCTGCGATAGCCGGCGAGTATACGGTGTGGACAGTAGGTACAGAATTCGGGGCACCCTCGACTGGCGAGTAGCGGATAGCCGCCGCCAACCGGCCGCGACGACCATCTGATGCCGAGCCGGCGCGGTCGTTCGCTGGTGACCAGATCCCAGCGCGGAAACGGCAGCGAATCGAGATCGTCAATCTGTTCGCTGACGACGCTGCCGCGCGGGATTTCGCCTTGCGCAAGCCGAATCGCCCCGGCTTCCGGTTCACCGTTCAAGATGAAATCGCAGTGGTCTTCGAACAACTGCGGCATCTTGGAGGCGGTGATGCCGATGAAGCCGACTTTCACGCCGCGCGCCCGCAGGCTGTCGGCCCAGGCGGTTTCCGCCTTGTAGTCGACGATTGACGACAACACCAGCGCCACGTCGGCGCCGTCCGCGGCGCTCAAGTCGCCGCGCGTCCATACGACTTCGTGACCGGCACGTGCGAGAATCGCGGCGATGTACGCCATATGCACGCTCGGCACGTCGTGAAACTGCCGCTTGACGTACGCGATGATGCCCGTGACGCGCGAAAAGGGCTCGAACCGCGAGCCATATCCGCCGACCACGGTGTCTTTACTGACGAACCCACGATCCGACTGCAGGTCGGCAAGAACGACCTTCATCAACCACCTCTATTTGACGGGACCGCCGACAACCGTGAACAGTGTCAGGTCGTGGCTGGTGGTCCGCGAGGTGAGCGTGGGGAATCGTGAAGCGTGAAGGGTTGTTGTTCGAGGACTTCGACAAAGACGCCCAGCTGGCGGAGCGTCAGGAACAGTTCAACGGCAACGCTCGCGGCCGGCGCGTCGTTCTGAATCGCGTCATCATCGTCTGCGTGCCCGTCGCGCCGACAGGTCGCGCTGAAAGTGGGCATGGCGGGTGACGAGCGAGGCCCGAACTTTATGGATTCGGACAAGCGAGGTGCCGAAGTTCGCGGCGTGATGCGCCAGCTTCCGGACATCCATCGCGTGGGCGTGGCCCTGGGCGAGGTGCGGGCGCAGAGTAAGGTGCGGGCGCGGAGCGACCGGTCGGGGCGCGGCTACTGCGGCGCTCGCCGTCAGCGACAGGAGCCACAGCAACACGATGCCAGCCTTGATGACGCTACGCGTAATCGGAGTCCTCAGCCGGAATTCACTATTTCATAGGTGAAGCGCTGTATCAACGGGTCAGCATCTTTATAAATCGTCCAAGTGGTTCGAAATCAGGCCATATTCAGGAACATTTCGCCGTGTCTTCGTCACAAACTGATGTGCTGGTTGTAGGCGGCGGGCCGGCAGGCGCCACTGCGGCTCGCGAGCTCGCGATCGCCGGTTGGCGCGTCCGACTGATCGACCGAGCGAACTTTCCGCGCAACAAACCATGTGGCGGCGGGATCAGCATGCGCGTCGTCCCGCGTTTTCCCTACCTGGCCGATGCGTTACGCGAAATCGCGACGCATTACCTCTCACGCTTGTATCTCGAAGGACCGGATGGGCAGTCGGCAGTCGTGACATCGGACGGGCCCGCCGCGCTGATGATCCGGCGCGTCGAGTTCGACACGTTGCTGGTACGACTTGCGGAACAGGCCGGCGCCGAATTCGTGCCGCACGTCGACATCGTGCAGGCACGGCAGGACGGCGAGCAGGTGACGTTGACGGCGCGTGATGGGCGGGTGTTCGAGGCGCCGATTGTCATTGCAGCGGACGGGGTTCACAGCATCGTCACACGACGCCTTGGAATCAACCCCGGATGGCCAGCCGACGCCGTGGCGCTGGACATGATGGAAGAAACACCGCGCGAGCAACTGCGGGATGTCGATCCGTCGACGCTGTGGGTGGCGTACGGGTACGAACCCACAAGAATGAACGCCGAGCACGCCGAGCGCGCCGAGAACAGAAGTTTCTTGGGTCACTCGCACGCCAAGCAGAAGGATGTCTCGGCCCTGTCGCACGCCAATCATGCAAAAAACAAACATTTCTCGGCGGACTCGGCGGACTCGGCGTTCCAACGGCCAGCAGAGGGCTACGCGTATATTTTTCCGAAACGCGATCACGTCAACATCGGCATCGGTTACGTGCTGTCGCACTACCGTGAGCGCGTCGCCAAATCGCCCTACGAGTTGCAGCGCGAGTTCATCGCGACGCTGCGCGCGCGCGGCATCGTCGAGGGTGATTCGGTGCGGAACAATTTCACGCCATTCATCATCCCGGTTGGCGGACCCTTGCCTGAACCGGCTCGAGGTCGCGTGCTGGTGGCGGGTGATGCCGGCGGTTTCGTCAACGCCTTTACCGCCGAGGGGATCTACTATGCGATGGTGACGGGCCAACTGGCGGCGCGCGCGATCGTCCAATCTGGTGGGGATACTGACCGGTTGGCGCGCCGGTATCGCCGGCTGGTCGATCACGAAATTGGTGTTGAGCTGCGAGATTCGACGCTGATCCAGCGCTACCTGTTCGCGGATCGGCGCAGAATCGCGCAAGTAATTGACGGTGCGCGTCGTGAACCCCGGATCACCCGGCTCATCCTTGATTTGGCGATGGGCCGGCGGCCGTATCGCAGCGTTCGCCGCCGGATACTTGCCGGCGCCCCGGGTCTCGCCTGGAGATTTCTGTGGGAGGTCGTCGGTAAACGGCGATAGTATTTTTCGCGGCAGGGGGAAGATTCGATGGCCGGCTCCAGTTCACAGATCGGGCACTTGCTGCGGCGTGCCGGCTTTGGCGGGCGGCCCGACGAGTACAGCACCTACGGCTCGATGTCGACCACACAGGCAGTCGATGCGCTGGTCAACTTCGACGCGGTTCCCGACTCCGTCGACAGCTTGATCGGTACCAGCGGCTACCTCGGTACGACCTCGAACGGCGCCTTCTCACCAAATACCGTCATCAACGACGCCCGTCAGCGGTGGATCTTCCGGATGGTCCACACCAATCGGCCGCTCCAGGAAAAGATGACGCTGTTCTGGCATAACCATTTCGCGACTGCCTATTCGAAAGTTTCCGGTTCGACCAGTGCGATCGACGGCACGCGTTACATGGCCGCGAAACCGGGCGAGGACACGGCCAAGGTTCGCGGCCAGGTGGAAATGTTCCGCGACTACGCGCTCGGCAATTTCCGCGACATCCTGATGAACGTTGCGAAAGACACCGCGATGTTGTATTGGCTTGACGGCCGGACCAATACGAAGGCCAAGCCGCAGGAAAACTTCGCGCGCGAAATCATGGAGTTGTTTACCGTCGGTGTCGGTAACTACACCGAACCCGACGTCTACGCCGGCGCGCGAGTGTTCACCGGTTGGAACCTGGCGCGATCGGCCGACGCCGTCCAGCAGTTTGTCTACGTGCCGGCGCAGCACGACACCGACGCCAAGACATTCAGTTTTCCGCTCTACGCCAACGGTAGCAAAACGATCGGTGCGCGGGCGGCGTCTGCCGGCGTGCAGGACGGCGAGGATTTCATCAACGGTCTCGCCGGCAATCCGCTGACCGGCCGCTACCTGGCGGGGAAGTTGTGGAAGTTCTTCGTCAGTGAATTCCGCTCCGCACCCGAATCGTGGATCAACCGGATCGCGAACACGTATCTCGCCAGCAGTTATGAAATGCGTCCGGTGATTCGCGAGGTGCTGACGTCAGCGGAGTTCTGGGATCCGGCGTCGTATTGGGCGCGCTACTCGTGGCCGATCGAATTTGTTGTTCGCTCGCTGAAGGAAGTGGGCTGGGCCGGGTTCTCGGCAGCCACCACGCTCGCGCCGCTGTCGAACATGGGACAGATCCTGTTCGAACCGCCGGACGTCGCCGGCTGGGACGCCGGGCAAACCTGGTTCGCGACCGGCGCTACCCTGGCGCGCATGAACTTCGCATCGACGCTGGCGGCGAATCAGAAATTCAACCTCGCAACCACCGCGAAGAATGCCGGCATGGGCAAATCGGCCGACAGCCTGCAGGCTTACTTCATCGAACAGTTGTCCACGGCGCCGCTCGATTCCAGCGTCACCTCCGAACTGGCCAACTACCTGCGCGCCACCGGCGCGTGGACCGGCAGCGACGCGCAGCTGCAGGCGAAGTCGTCTGGCCTCGTCCACTTAATCGCCGGCTCGCCGGAGTATCAACTGTGTTAGTCACCAGACGCACCTTCTTCAAGAGCGGTGTCGCGGCGTTCACGGTCACGTTCGCCGCGCCCGATTTTCTGTCGGACCTGGCGCGGGCACAGGGGTCGAGCAAACGAAATCTGGTGGTGTTGAATTTGAGCGGCGGCAACGACGCGCTCAGCATGCTGGTTCCGTACAACGACAGCAACTATTACAGCCGGCGGCCGACGCTCGCGATTCCGGCCGGTCAGGTCATTCAAATCGGCACTGATTCGTCGAACGTCGCGCTCGGCCTGCACCCGCGGCTCACCGGCATGAAGCAGATTTTCGACGCCGGCCGGCTGGCGTTGATCCAGCGAACCGGCTACGAGAATCAGTCGCGCTCGCATTTCCTCGGGACCGACATCTGGTCGACCGGCAGTGCGAACGGCGCCGGATTGGGTTGGGTTGGACGATATCTCGACTCGCTGCCATCGCCGACCGATCCATTGGTCGGTTGGAACACCAGTGGCAGCCTGCCGCACGTCTTGCAGGCCAACAAAGTCTCGGTGCCGGCAATTTCAAATCCGGCGACCTATTCGTTCAACAGCCCGAACGCCGGCGCGGAAGCCACTGCCGAGCGCAATGCCGCCGTCAGGATTTCTTCGCACGTGCCGGTGAATCGCCCGGAACTGGCATTTGTCTACAGCAGCTCGCAGGCGGCGTTGGCGACGCTCGATCGTGTGGCGACCGTCGCGGCGTACACGCCGTCGACGACCTATCCCAACACCGGGTTCGGTCAGGCGATGCGTGCGGTGGCCGGCGCGATGACGAAGGGCATCGGCACGAAAGTGTTCTATGTGACGACCGGCGGGTTCGACACCCACTCGGCGCAGAATCCCAACGCGACCAACGGTGCCTATTACAACCTGATGGCGACGTTGAACGATGGTCTGCTGGCGTTCTACAACGACCTCAAGAATCAGGGCCTTTTCGAAGACACATTGATTCTCACCTTCTCGGAATTCGGTCGCCGGATCAGCGAAAACGGTTCGGCCGGTACCGACCACGGCGCCGCGTCGGTGATGCTGGCCGTCGGCGGCCGGGTCAGCGGCGGGCTCTACGGAACCGCGGCCAGCTTGAGCAACGACCCGAAGAATCCGACACTCGAGAACGGCGCTGCCGACGTCCACTTCGAAACGGACTTCCGTTCGGTCTACGCCCAGGTGATCGACAACTGGTTGGGCGCGAACTCCGCAGGCATTCTGGGGGCGAACTACAGGAAATCGGGGCTCGAGTTCATCTAAGACCGTTCGTTTCACGCTCCCGCCGCAATCGAGTAATCTGATCCCCTTCATGCCTCCGATTAAGCGCACCAAATTCAGGCTCGCACCCGAGCAGCTGCTGGAAATGTATTACTGGCTGCGGCTGATTCGTTCATTCGACGAGCGCCTCAGCGTGCTGGTGAAGCAGGGCAAGGTGCGCTCTGGCGTTTACACCGGCATCGGCCAGGAAGCGATTATCGTCGGCACCTGTTTCGGCCTGAGGAAAGAAGACTTCATTGCCCCGCTGCACCGCGACCTCGGCGCCTTCCTGATGAAGGGTGTCGAGCCGCGCGTGATGATGTCGCAGATGTTCGCCAAAATCACCGGTCTCTCGAAAGGCCGCGACTCCGCTCTGCACAGCGGCGTCAATGATCTGGGTATTTTCGGCAACACCAGCATGCTCGGCGCCAACCTGCCGGTTGCCGCCGGTCTGGCGCTGACCTTCAAAATGGAGCAGAGCGATAACGTCGTGATCGCCTACTTCGGCGAAGGCGCAAGCAATGTCGGCGATTTCCACGAGGCGCTGAATTTCGCCGGCGTGCAGCAGTTGCCGATTCTCTTCATCTGTGAAAACAATCAGTACGCCTACTCGGTACCGCTCGAAAAAAGCATGGCGATCGACGATGTCGCCGAGCGCGCGCATGGCTATGGCTTCGACGGGGTCGCGATCAACGGCAACGACGTCCTTGCCGTTTACCAGGCGACCCAGGGAGCGCTGACTCGGGCGCGAGCCGGCGACGGTCCGACGCTGATCGAATGCAAGACCTATCGCTGGCACGGCCACTCCGAACACGACAAGGCGTTCTATCGCTCGGACGAAGAGCTCGCGATGTGGAAGAGCCGCGATCCGATTCCCACGTTCACGACCTACCTTCGTACCCGCCACGTCCTGGACGATGAGAAGCAGAAGGATATCGAACAGCGAGTCGCGGCCACGATCGATGATGCGGTGGAGTTTGCGGTCAACGCGGCGGATCCAGATCCGTCGGAAGCGGCCGCTGACCTTTATGCGTAGCACCAACCAACACGAAGCCACGAAGGCACGAAGCCACGGAGTCGTTGTGGGCGTATGAGCAAAGAGATCACCTATCTCGAAGCAATCCGCGAAGCGCTGGCCGAGGAAATGCGCCGCGACCCGAAGGTCTTCGTCCTTGGTGAGGATGTCGGCGCCTACGGCGGCGCGTTCGGTGTGACGCAAGGGCTGCACGAAGAGTTCGGCGAGATGCGGGTCATCGATACGCCGATTTCCGAATCGCTGATCGTCGGCGCCAGCGTTGGCGCGTCGCTGCGCGGCTACCGGCCGGTCGCGGAAATGCAGTTTGCGGATTTCATTTCCTGCGGATTCGACCAGCTCACCAATCAGGCGGCGACGCTGCGCTACCGCTATGGCGGTACGGCCAGTGTGCCGATCGTCGTGCGAGCACCGAGCGGCGGTAATGTCGGCGGCGGACTGTATCACTCCCAGAATCCGGAAGGCTGGTTCATCCACCGTCCGGGGCTGAAGGTCGTCGCGCCGTCAACGCCGTGGGATGCCAAAGGCCTTCTCAAGGCAGCGATTCGCGACGACAACCCGGTGGTGTATTTCGAGCACAAGTATCTCTATCGCCGTGCCAAAGGCCCGGTGCCCGAGGGCGACGAGATTGTGCCAATCGGCGTGGCCGCCATCCGGCGTGAAGGCAACGATGTCACCTTGATCACCTACGGTGCGATGGTGACACCGTCGCTCGAGGCCGCCGACCAATTGTCGAAAGAAGGCGTCGAGGTCGAGGTGATCGATCTGCGTAGCCTGATGCCATACGACAAGGACGCGATTTTCCGTTCGCTCGACAAGACCAGCCGCGTGATGGTCGTCCATGAAGACGTCAAAACTCTCGGTCTCGGCGCCGAGCTGTCGGCGGTGATCATGGAAGAACGCTTCGACGCGCTCGACGCACCGGTGATGCGGGTCACCTATCCCGATTCGCATGTACCGTTTTCGCAGGTTCTCGAAGCGGCGAATCTGCCGAACTCCAACACCATCGCCGCGGCATTGAGAAAGCTGGCGGAATACTGACGTGCAGCCGCAGGACGACGCCCGCGCCGACATCGAACTGCTCGAACGCATCGTCGCTCGCGATCAAGCGGCGGTCGGCCTGCTCTATGACCGCCATAGTCGGCTGCTGTTTGGGTTGATCCTGCGCATTCTGCGCGACCGTGGCGAAGCTGAGGAGATCCTGCAGGAAGTGTTCATGCAGGTGTGGATGCGGGCCGAGACCTACAACGTCAGCCTTGGCTCGCCGGCGGGATGGCTGGTGCGAATCGCGCGAAATCGCGCGATCGACCGGTTGCGATCGAATGCGGTTCGCCTGCGCGCGATTGACGCGGCGCCGGCGCCGACCGACACGCCAGGGACGCCGGAAGACAGCGCTGCGCTTGGTGAGCAGCAGCGCGCCGTGGCCCGCGCGCTCGCCTCGTTGCCGAACGAGCAACGCGTCCTGATCGAACAGGCCTATTTTCTCGGACTGACGCAATCGGAACTCGCCGAGCGCTTCAAGTTGCCGCTCGGCACGGTGAAAACCCGGATTCGGACCGGCATGATCTCTCTGCGCGAGCAGCTGGGACAGCTGTTGATCGAGCAATGAGCGACGAACGGGACACGATCGAATTCGATTCAGCGATCGCGCACGCGCTGGCGCTCGAGTCGATCGGGCCGCTGCCGTCGCCCGCCGCGAAAGATCGCCTGATGGCTCGCGTCCAGGCGTCGCTCGAAACGCCGCCCGGTTTCAATTTTGTGTTCGATCGCCCCGGCGACGATGTGGCGGAGTGGATGGCACATGCAGTGCCCGGCATTCGCATGAAGGTGCTGGCGTTGAACAAGCCGCGCGGTTACGCCACGCTGTTGCTCGACGTCGCTCCCGGCACGCGCTTCCCGCCGCATCATCATGGCGGCGCGGAAGAGTGCTACGTCGTCGCAGGCAGCCTGTTTACCTGCGATCGCCGGCTCGGACCGGGAGATTTCGTGCATGCAGATGCAGGCTCTGAACACGGCGAGTTGTGGACCGACGAAGGGTGCCGCGTCATTCTGGTGGTGCCGCCGGAAGAACACCTTCCGGAGTCGTTCTACCGCTAGCCCATCTCTTTCGGCACCGGGGCCGTAGATCTAATTGTGGGAGTGCGTTTCAATCACGACGAAGCGGTCGAGTTGACCGGCGCTTACGTTTTAGGCGCCTTGTCGGCCGACGAGCGCGCGGCGTTCGAAGTTCATCTGGCTTCGTGTAGCCGGTGCACCGCCGAGGTGCGCGCGCTCCGTCCCGTCAGCGACGCACTGGGCCAGAGCAGTCTGCCGATCGACCCGCCGCCGGGCGTGCGCGCGGCCCTGACGCAAGCGATTACGGCAGCGAACGCCGCGCCCGACACTGCGTCCACCCGGACGACCTGGCCAGCGTGGCTGGCGATCGCGGCGACGCTTGCCCTGGCAGCCGGCGCCGGCTGGTACGCCATCAACACACGACGCGAGTCCGAACGCGATCGCCTCATCAATTCGGTGCTGGCTGCGCCCGATCTGGCGCGGATTGACCTCGTCCGGTCAACCGCTGGCGCCATCGGCGACGGCGCGCGCCTATTGGAGCCGTTCGAACGGACTGGTGGTGCTGGCGTCGAACCTGCCGCCGCTGCCAGCGGGGCGGATATATCAGCTGTGGGTCCTCACCAAGGAACCGGCGCCGATGAGCGCCGGCCTGTTACAGCCGGATCGCGACGGCCATGCATCGATGACGGTGGTAACGCCGGTGGACATGCCTGCACCGGTTGCGATGGCGGTGACGATCGAGCCGGCCGGCGGCGTCGCTGCGCCGACCGGCGACAAATACCTGGTCGGCGTCGCGAACTAGTGGAGCGTCTCCGCATGGCCGGAAGAGGAACGCCGAGCCCGCGAAGATCGCCGAGTGTAAATCCACTTTGAGTCTCGGTGGAACGCCGAGCCCGCGAAGATCGCCGAGTGAGTATTTCACTGGTATTCTCGGCGTTCTTTGCGGCCTCGGCGTTCCTCTTAGTTCTTGAAGATCGCGGCGAGCGCTTCGTCGAGCTGCCGATAGCGGAATGTATATCCGCCCTGTTCTGCACGACGAGGAATTGCGCGTTGTCCAGACAACAACAATCCATCCGCCATCTCGCCGAGCAGCAGCCGCAAAGCGAAAGCGGGCGCGGGCATCAACGAGGGTCGATGCATCACGCGTCCGAGCGTGTGCGCGAATTCCGCGTTGCTGACCGGGTTCGGTGCCGTTGCGTTGACGGCGCCGGTCACTGCCGGTGTTTGCAGGATCCATTGCAGAAGTCCGACCCAGTCGGCGCGATGGATCCATGGCCAGTACTGGCGGCCGGTTCCGACCGGCCCGCCGACGCCGAATCGAAATGGCGGCAGCATCGGTGGTAATGCGCCACCGTCTTTCTCGAGGACGATACCGGTTCTGATCATCACGACACGCGTGCGATTGCTCGCGGCGGCCTGCGCCTCGGCTTCCCACATCGTGCACACGTTCGCCAGGAAATCGTCACCGGCGGCCGCGTCTTCCGTGAGCACTTCATCACCGCACGGCCCGTAATAGCCGACGGCCGAACCGTTCACCAGCAGTGACGGCGGCGCGGCCGCGGAATGGATCGCGGTGGTGATGCTGCGCGTCGCGAGACGACGACTTTGCGCGACACGGTTTTTGTGATCAGCGGTCCAACGTTTCGCGGCGATCGATTCGCCGGCGAGGTTGATCACCGCGTCGGCGCCGCTGATTTCCGATGCCCAGGCGCCTGCGGTTCCGTCCGGCGACCACGTAACGGCACGAATGCGACCACTCGATTCTTCGCCGGCCTCGCGCGTCAGTACGGTGACGTGGTGTCCGGTCTGTGCGAGGGCATCGACCAGGGGACGGCCGAGAAATCCCGTACCGCCGGCGACAACGATTCGCACGCCCTGTTCAAACACCGGTCAGGGCGAGTTTATTCCTGTTCACTTTCGGCGAATGCTGTAGACGATGCCGGCCGAGAGCGAGAAGGTGTCGGCGCGAAAGTGCAGTGTCTCGCGGGACGTTGGCGTGGTCACCGTGACCGAAGGACGCGCCAGGGCATACCAGGCGCCGAGTGTCACACCCCACCTCTTGTGGAGGTCGTACCACGTTCGGATTTCAGGACGCACGACCGGGATGAAGCGGCCGTGCAGTTCAATGCTGTCAGCACGTGCTGCGGCCTGTAGTGCGCTTGACCCTTCGGGGGTCAAGTTCAAGCCGGTGTAAGCGAACCCGCCGACCACGTCGCCAGTCAGATACCAACGATCGGTGATCCGGTGCGTGTAACCGTACCCTCCGACAATCGGGCGAACTTTCAACTCGCCGAGGTGTACCGGCTGGCCGTTGATTGATCGGTCCAGGTCCGAGACGAACCATCCCAGGCCGTAGGTCCAGCCCCAGCCCTGATCGCTGTGACCGATTCGCCAGCTGAGTCCGAATCCGCCGTTGCCATGGGCTTCCTCGTCATTAGCGAGGCGCTGGGTGAAATTCAGGCCGACTGCAAAGGAGTTCTTCTCTTGCGCCCGAGCTGGGATCGCCAGGAGCAGCGCGCCGAGAACGACGGAGCACACCCGAAATCGCACGGCTCTCTAACTGCAACCGGTAGGCCATCCTCAACAAGGCGCTGCTGCTCCAGCTCGGCAAAAAGGCAAACTTCAGAAAGTTTGACGGGCGACCCATTCGCGGAGCAGCGAATCGACGACGACATACCGATCGCCCTCGCGCGCGATCACATCGTCGCGCCGCAACGCGGTGAGCGCAGCTTGCACGCTCGACGGTCCGCTCAGTCGATGCTTCGCACGGGTTTCGGCCGACAACAACTCGCGCCCGTCTTCGATGACGACGGCGCGAAGGGTGCTGCGCTGCGCGACTGTCATCCGCTGCCACATCGCTTCGAACATGGTGTGCTGCTCGGTCAGCAGCCGCTTGAGCGCGTGATGCAGGTCGTCGAGCGTCGCGCGCTTCCGCGATTTGCTGCGAACTTCATCCCAGGTTTCATGCGCGAGGCGCTGCACGTCGTAAGGAAGGTTGCCGGCGAGATCGACGATCGCGGCGCCAAGTCCTTCCTCGGGTCGCATGCCGCTGCGCGAGAATCGAGCGTCGATGAACGCGGCGAATTCCGCGGCAGGAATCTTGTCGAGCCGCATCACCGGTCCGGCCTTATAGAACGGGCGCTTCGGACCGAGCATCCGCTCCATCAGGCTCGGTTCGGATCCGGCGAATACGTAGCCGACGTCGCGTTGATGCTGAACCGCGGCACGCAACGCATGTTCGACCGACCCGCCGTTGAAGCCGCCGATCGCCTGAAATTCGTCGAGCGCAACCACCACTTTCCGGCGCCGGGTTTCGGCGAGATGGGCCGGCAGCGTGAATACCTCCTGCGCCAGTCGTGAGATGTCGCGGTCGGATTTGACGGTGGGGAAGGAGACGGCCAGTGATCCGGAGCCGGGTGTTTGCAGGGTCGGATCCGGGTTGTAGCGGACTTCCGCCCGCGCGGTTCGCACGGCGTCGCGCAGCCAGTTGCGGGCGCGATCCCCGCGCGTTTCGGCCGCGACCACCGCCCGCGCGTAGCCTTCGAGAAAGGCGACGTACGAACTGAAGCTGCTGACGGTGACCTCGACGGTGAGCGCGCCCTGCCGCGATACGGCTGCGAGGGCGCGGCGGATCAGCGACGACTTCCCGTAGCGGCGCGGCGAGATCAGGAACACTTTCTGCGCCGCCGCCAGGTCGCGGACCAGCCGGTTCAGCTCGTCGACGCGGTTGACGAACGCGGCGGCGGGGACCACTTCACCGTAGACGAATGGGTTTTCCGTTACGTCAAACAACGTAGCCGTTACGTATTATAACGTAACAAACGAGGTTCGCGGGGTTCGCGAGGTTCGCGGGGTTCACGGGGTTCACGAGGGTTCGCGAGGTTCAGAGGTTCAAGAGGTTCACGAGGTTCGCGAGGTTCGCAGGGTGCATAGGGGTTCGCGAACCTCCCGAACCTCGGAACCTCGTGAACTCCGCGAACCCCTTCGTAGAAGAACCTCGTGAACCTCTCGAACCCCTTGAACCTCGCGAACCTAGTAATACTGGTGTGGCAAGTCGAGGATAACGCGGCGGCGAGCGAGGTCGGTCAGCGACGGCGGAAGGGTTGAGGCTGGTAAGGCGGCGAGGGCGTCGGCGTCTACCGACAGGTGATCAGGTAAATAGCGCCGGCAGGCGCCATACTCCTGTTCGTAGTCGACATCGGGGAACGCCAGCCGCAGCGCGACTGTTCCGCCGTTGGGCTCGACGACATACAGCGGGTTGAGCCGGAATTCTCCGGTGGCTCGAGCGGGGACAGTCAGCTGGTGACGCTGTAAAACGCCGGGATGCCGCGACGCGATGATCGTCAACGCCGGGTCGGCGTCGAGCGTTGCTTTCGAATCTCGCCGCGACAGGTCGAGCACGTTGTCGATGATCAAACCCTCGAACAGCCCGCCTTCGGCGAAGATGCGCGGCTCCATCGTTTCGAACAGCGCCGCGTATCCTTCGGGCGACAGCGGCTGGCCGTGCGAGGGGCTCCACGTCCTCTCGTTGTGGGTATGGCCAATCAGAACGGCCCCCGGCGGCGCGCCGGGCGTTCGATCGTCGACCAGCCGCTCCAGTTCGCCGACGAACTGCCGCTTCGTCCAGATGTACATGAACGCGTCCGTGCACATCGCGAGGCCAAAGGCGCCGCGCGCGAATGGCATCGGCGCGTTGCCGTCGCAGCAGACCGGTTCGCAACCGCGTGCCGTGAAGCGCCGCGCCAGCCAGATCTTCGCGTAGTAGAGGTCCGCGAGGATCGGCGGCGCCTGCGAGTACTCGAGAAGTGTCCGCGTCAGGTGACCGGAGCCGCCGCAGATGTCAACCGCGCGTCGATTGCCGGCGAGCACCGTCGACGCAACCGCGCGCACAACGGCCTGCGCGACGACGAAAGTCGGATCGGAAAATCGATACAGAAAATATCCGCCCTCGAAGTTGGGGCCGATCGCCTCGACCGTGTCTTTATACGTCGCGGTGTCAGACGCCGCCGCGCGCTCGAAGATTTCGGCCTGGTGTTGATCGTCGAGCCCGAACATCGCGCGCCGCGCGAGAACCGGGCTGCCGGCTTTCAAGTGCTCGATTGCGGTTGTGGCATTCGGCTGAAGATGGAGGACCGGGATGCCATCGACCAGCGCGAAGATACAGCACTGGCAGCCGAGAATGCCGTTGTCAAGTTCGGCGTCGCGGCGTTGATGGAACAGCGAGGTGACGAGCTCGAGCGGTCCTCCACAATAGGGACAGCGGAGCACATCCAGAGTGTCGACACGCATCCTATGAACTTGTCACAGGTTCGCTGAGCGCTTCCAGTACTGATTGGGTCGTCGCACTGCCGAGGTCGGCGCGACGGAAATACTCCACTCCAAGCCATCGCCGCGCATCGTCATCGTCGATCCAGGCGATCGGATTGGCCGCGCCCATCTGGGTGCGATGGCAACGCAGCGCGGCCATCTTGCGCGCCGTCCACGGCCGCACGTCAATCGAAAAGGAGTTCGATAACTCGGTCTCACCGAAGGCCTCGGGCTCGAGCCCCCAGAAACTCGAATCGCCGGGAGCGCCGCCCTTGGTCCGCGCCGCCTCGACCAGCCGCTGAATCACCCCTTTCGGCATGGTCACGTAATAAAGCGGCGGCGCACTCTCACCAAACGATTTCACGGCCGTGTAGGTTCGCTCGTGGACGCCGATGTGATCGAGGTGCCAATAGAGTCCGTTCTCGGCGAAGGTGATAACCGCATCCGGCTGAAAAGTGCGGATCGCGCCGACAATGTCGGCGTGGAACTCGAGAACTTCGTGCCAGCGCAGATCGCCGTCCTTGTGATCCAGAACGATCAGCTCGTGGACGCCGAGAATCGCCGCCGCCTCCTTCAACTCGGCGACGCGGACGTTTCCCAGGTCGCCGTCGTTGGGGACGAGCGACGGATCGCTGACCGAGCCGTGTTCGCCGCGCGAACCACACATGACGATCGTGCGGACGCCGGCGTCGGCGAGTCGCGCCAAAGTTCCACCGCACATCAGCGATTCATCATCCGGATGCGCGAATACGGCGAGCACGGTCTTCAACGATGCGCCTCCACGATTCGGGTGTAGACCCTGACGTACTCGTCGACCATCCGCTCCGCACCGAATCGGGCAACGGCGCGTTCACGGACGCGGCGTCGATCCAGGTCGAAGACCCGTGGCAAGTCGTTAGCCATTTGTTCGAGATTCTCAAAGACGATGCCGGTGATGCCGTCGTCGACCAGCTCGCGGACCGCCCCCTTGTCGAGTGCGGCCACCGGCGTTCCGCAGGCCATCGCTTCGGCGAGCACCAGCCCGAATGGTTCGCGCGACTGAATCGGATAGAGCAGCGCACGCGCTCCGCCGTAGAGCTGCACTTTCGCTTCGAAATTCGCCTCGCCGAAATACACGATATGCCGCCCGTCGACGTGCGGCGCGACTTTCTCGCGGTAGTAGTCGTCTTCCGCGGCGGCCAGGATCAGCCGCATGCCGACGCGCTTGGCAATTTCGATCGCCTGCAGCACGCCTTTGCCTTCGGTGAAACGGCCGAGGAACAACAGGTAGTCGTCGGGCTTTTCCCGGAACGTGAAGTTGGTGGTATCGATACCGTGCAGCACGGTTTCGACGATGTTGAGGCCGGCGAGCAAACGCGCCTGTTCGTTCGATATCGCGACGAACGGCGCTTCCGGATAGCGTGCCCACAGTTTTACTTCGGCGGCGCTCGGCGAATGGTGGAGTGTCTGGACGATTGGCGTCGGACTGAGACGCGCGAAGGCCAGCGACATCGGATAGTACGCGGCTTCGTAATGAATGATGTCGAATTCAGGGGCACGTTCGACCGCCGCCGCGAGGTTGAGCATTTCGTAGAGTTCCCACGGCCACATGTTTTCGTCGTGCCAGTAGCCGTGCGGATAGATCGCGGCGAGTTTGGCGGTGGTCCGGGAATCGGCGGTTGCGAACAGCGTCACGTCGTGACCGTGCGCGACTAGTCCTTCCGTGAGTAGCGACGTCATGGTCTCCACCGAACCGGATTTTGGTGGAGGAATCGTAGTCGCAACCGGTGCGATGTGCGCGATTCGTAAGGAACTCATTGCGTCGCGGTTTCAATCAGTCTCGGCAGTACGCTGCGGGCATCGAAGCATTCGCGGGCAATTTCCCGGGCGCGGCGGGCGTGTGCGGCATAGCCGGCGTTAATTCGATCGATGCCGGCGAGCGCCTCGTCAGGGTCGGTAAACGCCAGCAGGCCATCGCCGTTCGGCAAGTGCGCCGTCCAACCCGTGTCCTGCACCAGCGCCGGCCGGCCCGACGCGAGGTAACACTCCGTGCGATCGCTGAACCATCCGGAGCGGTTCGTAACGTAGGTGTTCTTGGCGACGCCGAATTCCGCTTTCGAGCCGTGAATAAAATCGCGGTACTCGGTTGGGGTGCGCGACACTCGCATCGCATCGACGGTCTGCCAGCCGTATTCGCGCAGCAGCTTCTGCGGACCGTTGATCGCCAGCTCGAACGGCTGCGACGTACGCGACGGCAGGTCCATGAACTTTACGAACTCCTGATCCTTGTTGCCGCCAACGTCGGTGAAGCTCTCGATCTGCCAGGTCATGACGGTCGTAAATCGATCGCGCGGCTCGATGTGCGGCGACCAATCGTCGAGTGTGATCGGCTGCCAGGTCTTGTGCCACGTGAAGTCGCCGACTGGAATCGACGAGGCCGGCGTGCCGATGTTCGCGCCGAAGGTGAATAGATGATCGAACCGCTTGAAGAACGCCACATACCACGGCTCGGCCTTCGCAATCGCCAGTTGCGTGAACGCCGGATCGGAGTCGACGAACACTTTGTGAGGGATGGCAGCATATTCGTCGCGCCAGAACCACGAGCCGCCCGACAGATTGATGAACAGATCGCAGCCGGCCGCGTAGCGGCGGACGTCTTCAGCTGACCGCCCATGATAGCTGCCGTCGTAGTTGACGAACGCCCACCGATCGCCGAGGCCGTACGGCGCCAACGCGGCTTGAATGTAGTTGGTTCCGTAAGTCGGTTCGATGGCGCGGGTGTTTTGAACCGGATCGTAAACGCACTCGCCGGTGTCTTCGATATAGAAAACCTCGTGCCCCAGCGCGCGCAGTCCAAGCAAATACATCAGGGAACACCAGGTGACGCCGCCGAACGGGTAGCGAGCGATGATGCCGGCGAACAGGATGCGCATCAGAATTGGAGATTGCAGATTGCAGATTGCAGATTGAATTGCAATCTCATCTCTTCGCTGCCTCGATCAGTTCATCGACGGTCTCGGGGTCGTCGAGCGACTTGCCGACTGACAGGCGCGCGCACATCCGGCGGTAGAGCTCGCTCGCCTCGAGCAGTTCGTCGTGCTTGCCCTGCGCGGCGATCCGGCCGCCGTCGAGCACGAGAATGCGATCGGCGTCACGGACGGTCGACAAGCGGTGCGCGATCACGATCGTCGTCCGGCCTTCGCGGAGGCGGCGCAGCGCGTTGAAGACGATCTCTTCCGAAATCGCGTCGAGCGACGAGGTCGGTTCGTCGAGAATCAGGATCGGCGCGTTCTTCAGGACCGCGCGCGCGATGCTCAGGCGCTGACGCTCGCCGCCCGACAGGCTGCCGCCGGCCTCGGCAATCTCTGTCTGATAACCCTTTGCCAATCGCACGATGAAGTCGTGCGCGTGCGCGGCCTGCGCCGCCGCCTCGATCTCGGCCTCGGTCGCGTCCAGCTTGCCGTAGCGGATATTGTCGGCAATCGTCCCTGAGAACAGCACCGGATCCTGCAGCACAATCGCGATCCGCTCGCGCAGCGACTGCACCCGATAGTTGCGAACGTCAACGCCGTCGATTGCCACTCGGCCGACCGACGTGTTGTAGAAGCGCGGAATCAGGCTGACCAGCGTCGTCTTGCCGGCGCCGGTCAAACCGACCAGCGCCACCATCTGTCCCGGCTTGGCCTCGAATTCGATGTCGCGCAGAACTTCTTTGCCGTTGGGATACGAGAAGCTGACACGGTCGAACCTGATATTGCCCGTGACGCGATCGGCGTCGATCGCGCCGGGCTCGTCATCTGTTTCCGGCGTCATCGCAAACATCGCACGCACCCGCCGGGCGCCGGCCAGCGCACCTTGTAACTGCCCGGTGGTGTGAGCAATTGACGACAGCGGTCCATAAACCGCGCCGAGATAGCTAATCACCACCAGCAGCTGTCCCACGGTCAGGCGCCCGTTCATCACGAAGCTGCCGCCGACGATCACCACCAGCGCGGTGCCGAGAATCGTGACGGTGCTGACGACTACCGAGAACAGCGAGCTTTGCCAGGTAATCGCAATCCGGGCGCGCATCGTCTTCTCGCCGGATTCGGTATAGCGGTTCAGCTCGTGCTGTTCGCGTGAAAAACTCTTTACCAGGCGAATCGCACCGAACGTTTCGTAAAGCCGTTCGAGCAGCTTCGATTCAAGCTCCTTGACCCGTTCTTCGCGGTTCGACAGGGTCGATGTGTAGTAGCGCAGGCAAAGGTAGAGAAACGGCACGACCGTCAACGACAACAGCGCGATCGTCAGATTCAAGTACGCGAGCGTCGCGAACATGACGGTCAGCGCGGTAATCGATGTGGCGAGCGGAAAAATGCCGCTCATCACCAGGTTTTCGATGGCGTAGGCGTCGACGTCGACGCGATACACCGCGTCGGCAGTACTGGTGTGAATGTGATGGTGCAGGCCGAGACCGGTGAGATGCTGAAAAAGCCTGGCCCGCAGGTCGTAGACCATGCGCTGGCCCGCGTCTACCTGAACTTGCGTGCCGTACGCCGATACGAATTGGTTGACGACCTGTAACAGGACGCCGGCGATTACCACCGTGACCAGCAACGCCAACTTGTGGCCGTTAGTGATCGACATCATCCATGGCGCGATCCACGCCGGCCACGGCCGGTCGCCGAGCACGTAGTCGATCACAATCGACAGCGGCCACGGCTGCAGCGCGCCAAGCGCGATTTCTGTGACCAGCAGGAAGGTCAGTAAGACGACACGGCTGCGATAGGGACGCAGAAAACTCAGCGTCCACGGCAACAGCGGCTTCTGACGGCTTGCCGCAACAACCGGATCGCTCATCCGCCCACCCGGCGTGCAGGTGCAATTGGCCGCGCCGGCGGCACCAGGCTGGGCGCCAGCCGCGGTATGTAGAGCGGCACGATCTTGTCTTTACTCGAATCCGACACGTAGAGCCAGCCAGCGCGCGGACCAGACGAAGCGAAGGTAACGCGCGTCGGAGCGCCAAACACTGTTCGCCCTTCGTCACTCAAGTCGCGAATGATTCCGTCGGGGCCCACCGCGCGCACGTGTCCGTTGTAGTAGTCCGCGATGAAGATCGTCGCCTGGCCCTTGCTGTCGGCAACCACCGCGACGCCCGCCGGACCGGCCAACGTCGCACTGGTCGCCGGACCATCGTCTCCCGAATAACCCCACTTGCCGTTGCCGGCGACGGTCGAGATCAGCCGGGTCTTGGCGTCGACGCGGCGGATTCGGTTGTGATGCATGTCGGCGATATAAATGTCGCCGCTCACGCGCTCGATGGCGACATCGCTGGGCATGTTCAAGTGCGCGCTGATTGCCGGGCCGCCGTCGCCGACATTCATTCCGTCGCTGGGGTCGCCCGGCTGGCCGTCCCCGGCGATCGTGTGAATCAACCCGGTCTTCGCCTCGATCATCCGCACGCGATAATTCAGCGTGTCGGCGATGTAGATGTCGCCGTTCGGTGCGCAGGCGACGGCACTCGGCGTATTCAGCGCGGCTTGAACTGCCGGCTTGTCGTCGCCGTCGTAGCCGTTTTCGCCGGAGCCGGCGATCGTGATGATCGTCCTGGTCTGACGATCCACGCGGCGAATGCGGTCGTTGTGCGAGTCGGCGACGATGATGTCGCCATCGGGAGCGATCGATACACCGTCGGGCGTATCGAGCTGCGCGACGATCGCCGGACCGTTGTCGCCGGAGAAACCGCTGCCAAGCTCGTGGCTGCCGGCGACCGGCTCGATCTCGGGATTGTTGCGAGCGTCGATCCGGCGAATCAGATGGTTGTTCGAATCGGCGAAATAGATGTCGCCGTTGCTGCCGACGACGATGCCGTTCGGCGAGTCGAGCCACGCTTCAATCGCCGGTCCGTAATCGCCGGCGTAGCCCTTGCGGCCGCCGATTACCGGGCCGGTCGCCGCCTCGCGCAGCATGAACGTGCTGGCGCCCACGGACAAGATCATCAACGCGAAGATCATCGCGGTCCGCAAACCGTAGCGGCGCACGATCGACGGCGCGACCAGCGGCACTTTCGCGGGCCCCGAAGGCAACGCGGTCATCCCCGAGCCGATTGTCACGTGACGGATTCCTCGTCGAGCGATCGCGGTTGCTTGTGCCGTCCAGTACAACACCAACGCCGTCAATGCCACGGTGGCGATGCCGACGATGCTGCCGGCAAGGGGCCAGCGCAGCGCAAGGCCGGCGACTGCTCCTCCGAGGAGTCCAGCGCCAAGTCCAGCGGCGGCGACGACACCGAACGTCGTCGGGCGCAGATGCGTGCTGACGCGCAGCAGCACGCGGCCGCCGGCGTGTTCTTCGACCAGCGCGCGCACGTCGAGCCACGCCCAGCGTCCGGCAAACACGCTGACGTCGCGATCGTCCGACCAGCCCTCGTCGATTTCAATCGAACGCACCGCGCGCGACGCGCGCAGCCAGTCGGTGAACTGTCCGAGCACGCGGTCGGCGGACGTCCATTTCTCGCTCCAGAATCGATCTTCGGCGACGCTACCCGAAACCAGCTGCAGCGCGCGCCACGCCTCGGCCAGGGAGGGTCTTGGACCATGGCTGGTCTGCCGCGCGCCCTGCGGCACTGCCACCGCCGGCGGTGATAACGATCCACGAATGCGTCCCCGGATGCGCGCCAGCGGCTGCAGGAAGTGCAGGTAGGCGACCACCGCGCGGTACCACCACTTGGCGCCCTTCAGCGACTCGACCTCGGAGCGCATCGCGTAGGTGACGTCTTTGCCGATCGTCACCGCAAGGCCAACCAATCCACTGCCGAGCAGCAGGGTCGCTGCCCAGGTGTGATCGCCGATGCCGGAAACGATCGCCCCGATCAGCGTCAGGATCAGCGAGAACACCTGCCAGCGGATCGAATGGGGCAGGAACGCGAACGGATGAACGTCCGTGCGGTAAACCGACGGAAACGCCGCCGTGCCCCAGACGCCGGCGTTGATCTTCGTGCCCCACAGCGATCGCACGAATGGCAACGGACTGTAGATCCGGCCACGCCACAGCATGTGGCCGTCCAGAAATTTCTCCGGATGGTGCGCCATCAACCAGGTTTCGCCTTCGCCGTAGCCGACCTGCTGACGCCAGTAGGCGTTGACCGACGCGCGATGGTGATGCCATACCAATGCCGACGACGCGAAACCGATTTTCCAGCCGCGCGCCTGCAACCGCCAGCAGACATCGACGTCGTCTCCGGCGCGCAGGTAGATCGGATTGAAGCCGCCGATCGCCAGCAGTGCGTCGCGACGAAACGCCATGTTGCAGCCTGGCACGTGTTCGGCGATGCGATCGTCGAGCAGCACGTGCGTCGGTCCGCCGGGCGCTCGCGCGATGCATTGCGCCACCGGCGGGTCGTCGGGAGGTACGACATTCGGTCCACCCGAGCCGGCGACGTCGGATGTCAAGAACGGTTGAACCAGAAATGTCAGCCAGTCGGGATCCACCCGCGTGTCGGCATCGGTGTAGGCGACGATTTCTCCGGTGGCTTCGGCCAGCGCCACATTTCTCGCGGCGCTCAAGCCCTGATTCGGCGTGTCGACTACGCGCACCCGCGGGTGTGATTTCGCGATCTCGCTCGTTCGGTCGGTCGAGCCGTCGTTGACGAGGATGATTTCGAAGTCCGGATACGTCAGTTTCTCGAGCGACTGCAGGTTGTCTTCCAGCGTGTCGGCGGCGTTGTAGGCGCAAACCAGCACGGAGACGCGCGGCCAGCTGCGTTTCTTTTCTTCGGAGAACGGCGCCTCGGCAAACGCATCGGCGACGGCCTGCGCCGCCAGCTTCGGCCGGCGATCGTGATCGACCAGGCCGAATTTCCAGTCTTCGACGTCGTAGCCGCCGCGCCACCATTGATCGGTCCAGGCAAACGCGATCGCACCGCACGCGCCCTCTTCAAACGCGGCGCGAATATGCATCGCCGTGATGTCGGCCTGGCCCGCCTCGCCTTCACGGATGCTGTCGGCGCCCGCTTCAGCGAGCAGCAACGGCTTCTGGCCGGCGATGTGCTGCAGCCGTGTGAGATAGGCGCGCAACTGTGGTTCGCGATGCAGGTAGACATTGAACGCGCAGATGTCGAAGAACGAGAGATCGAGAAACTCGGTCGGTGGGAAGTTGACGTAGGTGTAGAGGGACTCCGGCGCCGCGTTTTTCGCGTCTTCGTACAACTGATGTAGAAAGCGTTCGACGCGCACACGTCCGTGCCAACGCACGACATTGGGCGGAATCTCGTTACCGAGCGCGAAAGCAAGCAGTGCCGGGTGCCCGCCGAGCTCCTTCACCTTTGCCGTCAGCTCCTGCCGGATGCCACGCTTCAAACCGCGATCGTCAAGAAAAGCGACGTGCTGCGACCAGGGGAGACCGGCCATTACGCGCAGCCCGTTCTTCGCGGCTTCATCGAGCAGATCCATTTGCGGCGCGGTGTAAGTGCGGACGGTGTTGAAGCCGAGGCTCGCCATCAGGCGGAAGTCCGCGGCGACCTGGGTCAGTGGCGGAAATTGATAGCCGTGAGCGTCGGGTGCGAAAGTGCCGTAGGTAACACCCTTGACGAGGAACCGTTGAGTACAGACTCGCAGAAATTTCCCGTCCGTGGCGATGCGCCCGGCTGGCGATGCTGAAACGGGAAGGCGAACCTCCTGGTCGGGTTGCGCTAGGGGCAAACCTCTATTTTAGCAGTAGCTTACCGGTCTATCCGTACGCTCCCGCTGAAGGTCTTGAACTTCAGGTTCCCGCCACTGCGCGGATTGTCACCGAGCTCGGCTTTGAGGCTTCGCCGGCTGCCATCTCTCAAGGTCAATGGAAGGTCCGAATTCAAGTGGCCGCTGAACGAGTTGAACGAGATCAGGCCGCTCGCCTTTTCCGGAACCCTCAACGTCACATTGCCGCTGAACGTGTCGACGTCGAGATCCTGCTCGCCTTGCCACTCTTTCGTCGCGATCTCGATTGGACCGCTGAAGGTATGGGCTTTGATGGCGCCGACCGCATCGAGGACTCTGATTCGCGACGAGAATCCGCCAAGGTTGTGTCGCCCTTCGACGCCGTCGATGGTGACGCTGGCGCTGAACACCTGCACGTTCAAGTTGGTCTTACGAGGCACTTTGATGTCGAAATCGGTCTCGACCACGTTGTTGTTGGTCACCCACCACGACGAGTCGCGGCGATTCGCGTCGACGTAAACCGTCGACCCTTCGCCATGAACATCGAGCTTGATGTGATCCAGGCGGCTGCGCGACGCGCGGCGGACCGCATCGATGACAACCTGCTGGCCGTCGCCGGCGGTGACGTTGACGCGGCCGGAGAAGCTTTTCAACCGCAGCGTTCCGCCGGGATTGAGCGGGACGGTCCGGCTGACTTTTTCAGTCTCCTGAAACGCGGCGTCCAGCCCCGGGCTGACGCAGGCGACCAGCGTAAGGGCGGCGAAAGCGACAAATAGCTTTGTCATAAAGACGTTGGACGACTACGGGGTTCGAGAGGTTCGAGAGGTTCGCGGGGTTCACGAGGTTCGAGAGGTTCGCGGGGTTCACGAGGTTCGCGAGGTTCAGGGGTTCACGAGGTTCAGGGGGTCCTCAACTCCAACGTTCCGGTGTAAATCGCCATTCCGACGACGGCGTCGACACCCATCGAGTGAAGGCGGTCGATTTCGGCCTGGGTTGTGATTCCGCCGGCGGCGGTGAGGCGGTTGGTCGTGGCCGCTCGCACTGCTTCGATCGCCTCGAAGTCTGTGCCCTCCATCAGGCCCTCTTTGTCGACGTGCGTATAGAGGAACTCGTCGCAGTAGGGCTCGAGCGCGCTGACGGCTTCGACAGCGGTCAACGGCAACGCGGTTTTCCACCCGTGAATGACGACGTGACCGCCGCGGCTGTCGACGGCGGCGATCACCCGTTCGCGGCCGACGGCTTCCGCCAGCGCGCGCGCAAAGACCAGGTCGGGCCTCCCGGCCTTGAACAACGACGAACCGGCGATGATTTCACGCGCGCCGGCCGCGAGCACCTCGTGCGCGCGATCGACGGTACGGATGCCGCCGCCAACGCGGCACGCCAGCGCGCCGGCGATCTGCCGAACCAACGCCAGGTTGTCGCCGCGGCTCATCGCCGCGTCGAGATCGATCACCTGGACCTTCGGAAATCTCTCGAAACGTCGTACCCAATGAAACACATCGCTGTCCTTGAGCGCGAGCCGTTCGCCCTGCACGAGCTGGACGACGGCGCCGTCTCTCAGATCAATAGAGGGGATCAGCACAATCAGCGACCGACCTTCTTTTTCTCGATGTATGCCGCCCTCAACGCCTCGACCAGCCGCGCGTCGACCAGGCCGGGCGCGTTGCCTTGATAGTCGAGGCTTTTGTCTTTCCGGAACTTGTCGACTGCCGTGATCGTTTCTTCGTCGAACAGCGCGTATTCGCGGTTGTACGCCGCCGTCGCCTGGCGCGACTCGCTCAGCAACTTGTCATACTGCGCCGGATTCGATTTCTGCAGATCGCGCATCTTCGGTGTGTTGATCGACGGCGGAGGATCCGGAAAGGCGGCGAGTGACGGACGAAAATACCCGAGCGCGTGCAGCATCCGCTTCAATTCGATAACGTCAGCGCCTTCGACGCGGGAAAAAGTGCGATAGCCGAGACGGCGGCCGGTCGTGTAATAGATCCGCTTCATCTCCGCGACCGGTTCCGGATGCTCGCCGACCTCGATCGCCAGGGTGATGAAGTCGCCGCCGCGGCCCGGGTCGTTCGGATCCGCGACCTTGATCGCCGCCGACTGCAGATTGCCCCAGCGTCGGTCGCCGCCTTTCGAGTAGCCGGCTTCCATCGCCAGAATCATTCGTTCCGCGAGTGGCATGCCGGTGCCTTCCGTCGATTCGAATGTCCGGGCGACCGCGTCCACGACTTCGGGGCCGACCATGATGTTTGCTTGCACGGTGTAGTTAGCGCCCTGACGGCTGCCCGCCCAGTTGCCGTTCTGCTTGCCAGTGTGCGCGGCGGCGCGACCCTTCATGTCGATGATGCCAACTTGCCGAGACTCGCGCTGCTGATCGTCGGCGAGCAATTGCTGCAACACCGCCTGTGGTTCGACGCCCTTCGCCAGCAAGTCCAGGCCGCGCGGTCCGTACTCGACGACGGTCGATGCCTGGGTGCAGACCGCGCCAACGCCGGCGCGAACGTGCGGGACGGCCCGCCCGACGAACGGCACCCGCGTGGTGACGCTTGCGCCCGACTGACCGGTCGCCGGATCGATCGCGCAAAGCGAGAAGGTGGAATACTGCGGCAGGCCTTCATCGTTCAACGCGACGCCGTCGGCGGCGCGTTGCTGGGCGGAAACGTTCGCGATCATCAGCAGCGAAACGGCGAGCAGCAGATGACGTTTCATTGATGACACTCCCCATTAACTTTGCGTTCTTGGCGAACTTTGCGTTTAGCCTCTAACCCGGATACCAAACACGAAGCCACGAAGACGACACGAAGCCACGAAAATCAAACGCCGAGTTCGCCGAGGTCGCAAAGAATACTCTATAGGCGCACGGGAATGCCGTGCTGTTGCAGGTGCTTCTTCAATGAATGGACGCTGGTTTCGGCGAAGTGGAAAATCGATGCCGCCAGCGCGGCGTCGGCGCGGCCAACGGTGAACACCTCGACGAAGTGCTCGAGCGTTCCGGCGCCGCCGGAGGCGATCACCGGAATCGACACCGCCGTCGATACGGCAGCGGTCAGCGGACAGTCGAATCCTGCTTTCGTTCCATCGCGGTCGATCGACGTTAAGAGAATTTCGCCGGCGCCGCGCTGTTCCGCCTCGCGCGCCCATTCGACTGCGTCCCGATCCGCCGGCGTCTTCCCGCTGCGAGCGTAGACTGCGAACCGTTCACCGTCCTGCTTGGCATCGATCGCGACGATCACCGCCTGGCTGCCATAGCGTTCGGCAAGCCGGGTGATCAGCTCCGGATCCGACAGCGCGGCGGTGTTGAGGCTCACCTTGTCCGCGCCGGCGTCAACCGCCGCTGCGGCGTCAGCCTCGCTGCGAATGCCGCCGCCAACCGCGAGCGGAATGAACAATTGGCGCGCCACTGCGCGAATCGTTTCGGCAAGCGCACGGCGTGCCTCGAGTGTCGCGGTGATGTCGAGGATCACGAGTTCGTCGATCCCTTCGGTGTTGTATCGCCGCGCCAGTTCTGCCGGGTCGCCGGCCGATCGGAGTCCCTCGAAGTTGATCCCTTTCACCACCTGGCCACTGCGAACGTCCAGACAGGCGATTATTCGTTTGGAGAGCACGATCAGCCCGCGAGCCGCACGAAATTCCGCAGCATCGTCAGGCCGACCTCGCCCGACTTTTCCGGATGAAACTGCACGCCGGCGACGTGAGCCCGTTGGACGACCGCCGCGAACGGGCCGCCGTGTTCGGTGACCGCGATCGTGTCGCCAGTAACCGGCGCGACGTAACTATGTGTGAAATAGACCTGCGATCCGTCAGGCACGCCGTCGGTGATCCAGGTGTCGCCGGCGCGAAGCGCCAGCGAGTTCCAGCCGACGTGCGGGACCTTGAGATCCCTCGAGTTGGGTTGAAGCCGGACGCAGCTGCCGGATAGCAGGCCGAGCCCTCTCAAATCCGGCGCCTCCTCGCTCGATTCGTACAGCCACTGCATGCCCAGGCAAATGCCGAGCAACGGGCGTCCTTCACTGACGCCGTTGACGATCGCGTCAACCCACGCTGGATCGAGCATGCGCGTTGCTTGAAAGTGCCCGACGCCCGGCACGATCACCGCCGCGGCGGTCGCCAGTTCTTCGGGCGCGCGCGGAACGAATACTTCCGCGCCGACCGCGGCCAGCGCTTTCCTGACCGAGGTGAGATTGCCCGCCTGGTAGTCGATCAGCGCGATCACAACAGGCCTTTGGTGGACGGCAGCAACTTGGCGAGCCGTTTGTCTTTCGCGACCGCCACGCGAAGCGCTCGCGCGAACGCCTTGAATACGGCCTCTACCTTGTGGTGATTCGAGCGCCCGTAGAGCACTTTGACGTGGACGTTGGCGCGCGCCGCCATCGCGAAGCCTTCGAAGAAGTCGGTGACGAGCTCCACTTGCAGATCGCCAACCCGCTCGATCGGCACCTGCAGGTCGACGACGGTGTGGGGCCGTCCGCCGAGGTCGATGGCGGCAACCGCCAGGGTTTCGTCCATCGGCATCACGAAATAGCCGGCGCGGTTGATGCCGCGGCGGTCGCCGAGGGCCTTCGCCACCGCCTCGCCCAGCGCGATGCCGATGTCTTCGACGGTGTGGTGTTGATCGACGTCGAGGTCGCCGCGAGCCTTGAGGTGAAGGTCGAATGCGCCGTGCCGCGCGAACAGCTCGAGCATGTGATCGAGAAAGCGGATTCCGCTGCGGACCTCGTAGCTGCCGCGGCCCTCGAGAGCGATACCGAGCTTGATTTGCGTCTCGGTGGTTCTGCGGTCGATTACTGCGCGGCGCACAACACCTCTTCCATCACGGCGATGCAGCGCCTGGTGTGTTCGACGATGCCGGTGGCGATGCGCATCCGTCCCGCACAGCCAGGTTCAGTGGAGCGATTCCGAATGTAGATGCCGCGATCGAACGCGCCTTTGACCAGCGCATCGGTGCGATCCCCGGCACCCACCAGCACGAAGTTCGAACTGCTCTTGACGTAAGTCAGGCCGAGGCGATTGCACGCGGCATAGAGCAAGGTTTTCGACTCGGCGACCTGTTGCAAATATCGGTTGAGATGATCGAGATCCTGCAACGCAGCGATAATCGCCACCACCGCCGCAATGTTCACGCTATAGACCGGCACCGCCTCGCGAATCGGATTCAACGTTTCAGGGGCGCCGACCAGACAGCCGATTCGCAAGCCGGCGAGGCCAAACGCTTTCGAAAACGTCCGGCCGACGATGACGTTCGGATGCGCGGATAACTCGGGGATGAAACTGATTCCGGCAAATTCCGCGTAAGCTTCGTCGACAAAAACGATGGCGCCCTTCGGCACGGCGCCGGCGATCGTCTTGATTGCATCGAGCGGCATCGCGACACCGGTCGGGTTGTTGGGATTGGTCAGAAAGACGACGCGGGTTTGCGGCGTGATGGCGGCGAGCACGTCCTGCAGCGGAAAACTGAAGTCTGGTTTCGGCATCACCTGCACCAGCCTGCCGCCGGCGACCGCGGTGTCGAAGCGGAAGATTTCGAAGGCCGGTTCCGGCACGATCGCTTCGAGCGTCGGTTCTCCCGACGCCGCTCGCAGGTAGGCGACCGCCAACGCCATGATGCCCTCGTCCAATCCGTTGGTCAGCGCCACCTGCTCGACGGATGTTTCGAGGTAGCGCGCGACAGCATCGGTCGCTGCCGCGTACGGCGGATAGAAACCGATTTGGTCGGGACGCAGCCGCGACAGCGCCTCGATCACTCTGGGTGAGCAGCCACCAGTGTTTTCGTTCTGATGAAGGCGCAGACCGTCGTATAACTCGGGCGGTTTCTGGTAATGACTCATGACAATCGAACCTCGATCGATTCAGCGTGCGCATCGAGCCCTTCGGCGCGCGCGAGCGCGACGATCGTTGGCGCCAAACGGGCGAGGCCGTCGCGCGTCACGCGTTGCACGGCCATAACCCGGACGAAGTCGGCGGCATGAAGGCCGCCGCGCGATCTGGCAGCGCCCGCCGTGGGTAACACGTGGTTGGATCCGGTCGCGTAATCGCCAGCCGCTTGCGCGGTGAAGCGCCCGACGAACACGGCGCCGGCGACGATCGGCCCGCGCAGCAGCGAATCGCGTTCGACAACCAGATGCTCTGGGGCGAGCTGATTGGATACCGCCATCGCCTCGGTTTCACCCGGCTGCGATAACAATCGCCCCGTGCCGCGCGAGTGACTGTTTCACGATCGAGCGGCCGACGCTGCGACGCTGCACCGCCCGTGCAACGCGCGCCGCAAACGTCCGCTTCCAGGTAACAAGGATCGAGCGCGCGTCCGGGTCGTGCTCGGCCTGGGCCACCAGATCGGCGGCAACCCAGTCGGGGTTGCCGCTTGCGGCAACGATCACGATCTCGGTCGGGCCGGCGTAGAAATCGATGGCGCAGTCGCCGGCGACCATCGCCTTGGCCGCGGCGACGTAGCGGTTTCCAGGGCCAACGATCTTGTCGACGCGTGGAATTGTCCTGGTTCCGTAGGCGAGTGCCGCGATCGCATGGGCGCCGCCAATCGCAAACATCCGGCTGATGCCGGCTACGAGGGCGGCAGCCATCACCACCGGCTCCGGTCGCGGACAGACCGCGACGACGTCGCGCACACCGGCGACCCTCGCCGGAACAGCCGTCATCAGCAAGGACGAGGGCAGGGGGAAGCGGCCGCCAGGCACGTAGCAGCCGACACGCGTCAGCGGCTCGACGCGCTGTTCGACAGAAATCCCCGGCGCCACGCGGATATCGAGGTGCTTCGGAATCTGCTGCGCCGCGACCCGCGCGATGTTGCGCGCGGCCACGCGAAGGCCGTCTCTGACGTTTGCCGGGGCCTGCGAGGCCAGCTTCGCCATCGTGTCGCGGTCGATTTCGATCGGCCCGCTCAGGCGATCGAAACGACGGGCGAATCGCAGCAGCGCGCGATCACCCTCGCGCCGCACCGCGGCCACAATGCTGCGCACCCGGCGGTCGAACCCGGCGTCCGCGGTCGCCGCCGTCGCAGTCAACCGGGCGAGCGCCCGACGATTATTCGTGTCGATGATTCTCACAATACGATCTTGTTCAGCGGATATTCGACGATCCCCTGGGCGCGGGCATTTTTCAGCCGCGGGATCAGGTCGCGTACCGTGCGTTCCTCGATAATCGTGTTGACCGCCACCCACTCCTCATCGCTGAGCGCCGAAATCGTCGGCCGCTGCAGCGCCGGTAGCAACGCGAGCACGCCATTCAAATCCACCCGCTTCACGTTCAACATCAAGCCGACGCGTCCTTGCGCTTCGATCGCCGCTTTCAACAGCAGCGCGAGATTGTCGAGCTTGGTGCGTTTCCACGGATCGGCGAGCGCTGTGTGATTGGCGATCAGCTGGGTATTCGATTCCATCACCGTGTCGAGAATCCTCAGCCGGTTGGCGCGCAGCGATGATCCGGTCTCTGTCACCTCGACGATCGCGTCGGCGAGGGTCGGCGGCTTCACTTCGGTTGCGCCCCACGAAAACTCGACGTTCACGTTGACGCCCTGCCGCGCGAAATAGGCGCGGGTCGCCCGGACCAGCTCGGTTGCGATGGTCTTGCCCTCGAGATCCCTGGCCGACCGGATCGGCGAGTCTTCCGGCGCGGCGAGCACCCAGCGCACTTTTCCGAAACTCTGCTTGGCGTAGATCAAGTCGGCGATCGATTCGATGACGCCGGTTTTGCCGTCGCCGGCTTCGTGTTCGGCGATCCAGTCCTGTCCGGTGAGGCCGGCGTCGAGCACGCCGTCCGAGACGTAGCGCGCCATCTCCTGGGCGCGAATCAGCATGCATTCAATTTCCGGGTCGTCGATCGCCGGAAAGTACGAGCGCGAGCTGACGTAGATATTGAAACCGGCGCGGGCGAACAACTGGATCGTCGCGTCCTGAAGTGAGCCTTTCGGGATGCCGAGCTTGAGCGTCATTGCGAGTCCGTCAGGCGGCGAAAAAAGCAGGTCCGCTCGCCGGTGTGGCAGACGTTGCCGTCGCCGAGCCGCTTCACTTTCACCAGCACGGTGTCGTCGTCGCAATCGACCAGCAGGTCGACCACGGCGAGCTTGTTGCCGGAGGTTTCACCTTTCATCCACAACTTGTTGCGGCTGCGGCTGAAAAAAGTGGCGAAGCCGGTGCGGCGCGTGTCGGCGAGCGCCTGTTCGTTCATGAACCCGACCATCAGGACTTCCGACGAATCGGCGTCCTGCACGACCGCCGGAATCAGCCCGTCGAGTTTTGAATAATCCATAAAAACAAAAAACCCCGCCTCGTTTCAGAGGGCGGGGTTGCTGGTGCTTCGTCTGGTCCTTGGTGCTGGTTCCTGGTCCGTCGACTAGATCACAACGCTCCCCGCCGCTGGGCGGTAAAAATGATGCGCGTGATGATGGTGGACGGCGAACATCGAGTGCACAGCGTAGCGCATTCGCGCCCGGGCGTGCAACCCTCACCGCGCTCGCGCTACACCAGCCCCAGCCTGCCGAATGCCAGGTAGCAGATTGTCCCACCGACGATCGTCATCGACAGCCCCCACGCGAGCAGCTGATTGAACAGCGTGCGGCTGTCATCGCCATGAACCGCGGCAATGCAGAGTGCGCCGATCGTCGACAGCGGCGAGACGTCAACCAGATGGCCGCCGACATTCATCGACATCGCAATCGCCACGGCGTTCGCGCCGCCGAGCTGCTGCGCGATCGTCGGCACCATCGGCAGAAACGCCGGCAGGACCACTCCCGACGTGCTCGAATACACGGAGATCGCACCGGTCAGGATCGCCACCACCAGCGTCACGGTGTTCGGTGTCGACAGCTTCGTCAGCATGCCGGCGATGAGGTCGATCCCTTCAGCTTTCTCGAGCAACGCGATCAGTACCGTGACACCGCTGACCATGACGATCACTCCCCATGGCATTCGCTTGATCGCCTCGCGATCGTTGGCCGCGCGAGTCAGCACCAGTACCGTCGCGGCCAGGAATGCCCCCATGCCGACGTTCACGCCAAGGAAGATCACCGTCAGGATCAACGTCGCGATCACCAGCATGGTGAACCAGTGGTGCGTCTCGAACGCGCCATCGGCCGGGTCGCTGGTCGGTGCGGCAGCGGCGACCGTCTTGCCGTGATCGGCAAACAGCCGCCAGCCGCCGAACAGGAAATAACCGGCAAACGCGACCAACGCGTGGGCGAGCAGGTTGGACAGATACGTTTCGAGCGCCAGGCCGGTCATGCCAATCCGCGCCATCAAGCCATTGACGATGATGCCGGTCGGCGCGAACGGCGACAGCGATCCGGCGTTTGCGCCGTTGCCAACCATGATCGCCATCAGAAACAGCGGAATGTTCGCCCGCACCGCCGTCGTCATCGCCATCGGCGCGACCAGCGCGGCAGTGGAAATATTTCCCGGGCCGATCGAGGCCAGCGTCGCGGCCAGGACGAAATACATGATCGGCACGACGCCGCGGTGGCCGCGACAGGAGCGGACGGCGTGATGCGCCAGGCGATCGAGCGTGCCATTGACCTGTGCGAGGGTAAACAACAGCGTGACCCCGGTAAGCGTCAGGAACAGCTGACTGGGAAAGCCGCTCATCACGGTCGCGACCGGCAGCTTGCCGATGTAGACGCCGACGATCCACGCAAGGGCGATCGCGAGCACGCCGACGTTGAGCGTCGTAAAGCAGCTCACGAGGATGGCGACGACCAGCGCCGCGACGGAGGTCCAGGCGAGGTTCATGGGTGCCGGGAGTATACGATGCCGCTTCGGGCGTTTCGGGCGGGGTCACTTACAATACCGAGCGACAGTTAGCATTTTCCTGAACATTTCGGAGGCCGCGTTTGGTTGGCGCGACGGTCGGTCCATACCAGGTAATCGCCCGGCTCGGCGCCGGCGGTATGGGCGAGGTGTTTCTCGGCCACGATCCGCGGCTGCAGCGGCGGGTCGCGCTGAAATGCCTGTCACGCACCGACACCCAGACTGACGACACGCGGTCGCGGATTTTGCGCGAAGCGCGCGCCGCCGCGCGGCTCAGTCACCCGAACATCGCAGCGGTCTACGACGTGCTCGAACAGGACGATCGCACCTTCATCGTCATGGAGTACGTCGAAGGTGAGACGCTGGCGCGTCGCATTGGCCGCGGCTGCCTGCCGACCGACGAAGTGCGCTCGATCGGCCGCCAGCTGGCCTCCGCGTTAGCCGCGGCGCACGCGCAGGGCGTCATCCATCGCGATCTGAAGCCGGCCAACATCCACGTCACGCGCGACGGCTCGATCAAAGTGCTCGATTTCGGCGTCGCCAAGCTTTCGCCCGGACTGACCCTCGCGACCAGCGCCGATACGGGGCCGGCGGTCGAAGCGACGCTGCCGGGCAGCCCCGGCACGCCGATCTACATGTCGCCGGAGCAGCTGTTCAGTCGCTCGATCGATGCGCGATCGGACATTTACAGCGCCGGCGTGATCTTGTTCGAAGCCGCAACTGGCCGCCGCCCGTACCGCGAAACCGGCGCAGTCGCGCTCGCCGTGGCCATGACCACCGCCGCCGCGCCACCCGCGTCGTCGATCAATCCCGAAGTCCCCGCCGATTTGACCGCGACGATCGCGCGCGCGCTCGAACGCGATCCGAGCCAGCGCTTTTCGTCGGCCTCGGCACTCGGTGATGCGCTGACGTCGACCACTGCCGTCACCACGACCCGCGGCGCGCTACCGCGTTCCGATCGTCCGATCTTCGCGATGGCAGTCCTGGCGATTGTGATCGCGATGGGTGCTGCGACCGGCGTCTGGCTGTATCGGCGCGGACCGATCGCGATCGCGCCTGCACCGGCAAAGCGTGACGTCGTTGCGGTGCTGCCACTCGAAAATCTCAGCGGCGATCCATCGAAGGGGTACCTTGGCGCCGGCATCTCGGAAACGCTGACGATGGCGCTGTCGAAGGTGCCAGCGCTGACCGTCCTCTCGCGCGGCGACGTGCTCGATGTCGTACGGCGTGAACGCGACATTCGGAACATCGCCAAACAGCTCGATGCATCGTTCGTCGTCGATGGCAGTGTGCAGCAGGCTGGCGACAGGATTCGCGTCACGCTGCGAGTGGTGCGGTCGGACGCCACGGTGGCGTGGAGTGAAGCCTACGAAGATACGACCGGTGCGGTGTTCGCGTTGCACCGCACCATGGCGGCGGACATCGTCGACAAGATCAAGGGCGGAACACCGTCTCAGGCCGACTTGACCGTCCCCGGCACCAGCAACGTCGAAGCGCTGACCGCCTACTGGCAGGGACGTTCGCTGCTCGATCGAGCGGTGTCCCGACAGGATTTCGAAAATGCCGCCGCCTCGTTCCGTCATTCCATCGCACTCGATGAACGTTTTGCGCTCGGCTACGCGGGACTGGCGGATACGTATTGGTTTCAGTACCAAGTCACCCGCGACGCCGCGTTGACGACGCAAGCGCTCGAGGCCGGTCTGAACGCGCTGAAGCTCGATCCAAACCAACCGGCGACCAGGGTTTCAGTGGCGACCGTTTACCAGGGGATGGGGCAGTATGATGCGGCGATCGACCAGCTGAAACGTGCGCTCGAGACCCAACCTTCGAACGATGACGCCCACCGCACCTACGGGATCGTGCTGAACATGCAGGGTAAACCGGAGGAGGCGCTCGCCGAGTTGCAGCAAGCCGCGACCTTCCGGCCGCACCGCTGGATCAATCAGAACGAACTGGCGCGGCTCTACTATCAGCAGCGGCGGCTGAACGACGCGGTTTCCGCCTACGAGCGCGCCCTGGAAATCCTGCCCAATGATCCGCGAACCTATTTGAGTCTCGGTGCGATGTACCTGGAAATGGGAGAGGCGGCGCGCAGTCTCGAACTGTTCGAAAAGGCGAACCAGCTCGCGCCGACCGGCCGCGCGTTTCTCAACATCGGCACGGCCTATTACCGAATGGGGCGATTTGCCGATGCCGCCGGAGGCCTACACCCGCGCGGCCAAATTCGACGACGCTGCGAAATCGCCGGTGCTGCACGGCAATATCGGCGACACCTATTTGCGACTCAATCGTCCGGCCGATGCCAAACGCGCCTTTGCGACCGCGCGGATCCTCGCGCTCGACGGCCTGCGGGTGAACGATCGCGATTCGCGAAACCTCTCGCGCATTGCCGCGTTCGAAGCCAAACTTGGCATGCCCGCGGAGGCGGTAGCCCACGCTACCCAGGCGGTCGCGATTGCACCGCGCGACCCGGACGTTCGTTACAAACTGGCGGTCGTCTACGCCGTCGGCGGGCGCAACGGCGAAGCACTGCGCGCGTTGCGGGAAGCGATCGCGCTGGGCTACAAGGCCGCGGAAGCGAACGCGGATTACGATCTCGCCGGAATCAAGGGTTCAGCAGAATTCGCGCAGATTATCGCCGGTCATTCCTGAAGGAGGATCGATGAACAAGGCAGTCGCCGCCGTCGCGGGAGGGGTCGTTGTCGCGGTGGTTGTAGGCGTTGTCGCCTATCAGTTAATGAAGGATGGGAAAGAAGAGACGCGATCTGGTACTGACCGAAAGTGGCTCCAGCTGCACGACGACCGATCCGGGCGCGCTGGGCAACGCAAGAACAAGAAGATCGTCTGGAAAATCGTCAATAACTGTTCAACCGCTCAGTACGTCCGATGCGAGACTTCAAACGACAAGCACCTGGACGACGATGGCTACGATCCGATCGATAACTCAGTTGTGAATCCGTATCCGCCTGGCACGTCGACACCGATTGCCGCGGGAGCGACTGTGTCGGTCGACACCACGATCACCAAGGGTCCCAAGTCGGTGTTGATCAGGTCGATACGTACCATTACGACGTGTATCTGGGAACATCAGTCGAGGGCTTGACGAGAGTTCTCGACCCCGACGTCGAAATCTGGCCGTAGCCTACCTGCCGCCGCGTCCCCGGCCGCGCCCGGCTGGGGACGGCGTCGTCGTCTCGATCGAGACCGCGCGTCCTTCGACGAACACTTTGGTGATCTTCGTTTTCTCGTCGAACAGATTGCCGTCGGTGATGAGCAGGTTCGCGATCTTGCCTTTCTCGATCGAGCCCAGGCGATCAGCCACACCAGCGATGCTGGCTGCGCCCGAGGTCAGTGCGCGAATCGCCGCATCTTCCGGCAAACCGGCTTTGACCGCCTTCGCGGCGTTCCTCACGAAATCGCGCGCCTCGCTCAACCCTGATGTCGAAAATCCGAACGGCACGCCAGCTTTCGCGAGCTCGGCTGGTGTCTTCGGCGCATCGGCGCGCTCACGCAGCGTGTGATACGACTCGTCGTCGTCAGGCGCCAGCGCGCGTGGACGTTGCGGGTAGTTCAGGCTGTAGATCACGCGCGCGTTCTGCGCCTTGAGGTCTGCCGTCACCTCGTGAGCTTCGAGCGCACCAGTCACGATCGGGTCGAGCTTCAACTCCTTGGCCATTTTCAGCGCTCGCACGATTTGCCGCACTTCTGTGGCTTCGAACGCCACCGGCAGCTTTCGTTCGATCGCGGGCTGCATGGCGTCGAGCGCCGGATCGTCGGTTTGCCTGGTGGTCGCGTAATGTTGGGCGTCCAGGAACGACTGCCGGACGAACGCGATCACGCCCATCAGCGAGGCGGGATAGGCGTTGCCGCCGGCGCGAGGTCGATCGGGAAACGACACGTGCAGTGCCACCGGGCTCTTCACCACAACCAGGCCGCGGCGGCTTTCGACGATGTTGCCGATCTGTGGATCGTCAGGCGGTGCGACCACGTTGACCAACGCGCTCTGGCCGCTGATGACGTCGCCGGACGGCAAAGCGAGCACCGAGGTGATGCCTGCTGCCGCCAGTTTCGTTAACTCAGCATCGTCCACTTTGACGGCGTCCGCGGCTCGAGACTGGGGCTTCAGGACCTGTCCCCGTTTCCAGCGCTCGAGTTCCGCAGAGTTGCGCACGTTGGGCGGCTGCGGCGTCGGTTGGTCGGCCGCGCGCGTGTTGCCGAGATCGATCAAGCCGGGATAAACCGTCAACCCGCCGCCGTCGATCACCGACGCGTCATTGGGAACGGTCACCGACGTCCCGACCGCCTCGATGGTGCGACCGCGGATCACGACAGTTCCTGATTCGATCGGCGATCCCGCGGCGGTGACGATGCGTGCGCCACGGATCGCAAACACATTGGGCGTGTCCGCCCGCAGAACGACGATGGAGACGACGGCGACAACAGCGAGAAGAAATTTTCTCATCGCGCCCTCACTGCCGCTTCATGTAGCGCTCGTAGAGCGCGAGGTGTTTGTTGTCGAGCGGCACGTTACGGCCGGCGATGACGACGTGCGTAATCGGCGTTCGCACTTCCAGGGGATCACCTTTGGCGATGAACAAATTGCCAATCTTGCCGGTTTCGAGGCTGCCCAGCCGGTCGCTCAGGCCGAGGATCTCGGCGGCGTTGAGCGTCAACGCTTTGAGCGCGTCCTCGCGCGACAGTCCCCACGCGACCGACATCGCGGCGTTGTAAGGCAACAACCGGACGTTCGGTTTCGCTGGTGACCGCGAACGTGAATTTGACACCGGCCCTGGCCAATTCCGCGGCTGCGGCGTAGCTCGCCTGGTGCGGCAGGTCCTCGCGGGACGGCAAGTCGAGCACGTTGGTGAGAATCACCGGAATATTTTTTTCCTTCAGCAGCGGAGCCACCAACGCCGCTTCGGGTCCGGCAGCGATCACCATGCGAACCTTGGCGCGGTCCGCGAAGGCGACCGCGTCGCGAATGCTGCGCTCGTTGTTGGCTTGCGTAATCAGCGGCAACCGCCGTTCGACGATCGGCACCAGCGATTCGAGTTGCAAATCGCGCGGGCGGTTGGGCCCAGCCGCTTTCGCGTACGCGCGCGCGTCGTCCAGCAGTTTCGCGACGCGGTCGAGGCGGGCATCGCGCTCCTTTTTCAGATCGTCGAAAGTGCGGTCCTGCGGTGGTGCGCCGAAGCCGCCGCCGCGACCTCCGCCGCCGATGCTGGGGAACAGGAACGACACGCCGACTGACGGCACGACCGTGCTTTCCTCATAGGTCCAGCCATCGAGATCCATGACCGCCACCTGACCGCCCAGCAATCCGCCGCCTGGAGTCAGGGCGACGGTGGTGATGCCGCTGGCGCGCGCCACCGGAATCGCATCGCTGTCGTTGTGAAACGCAACATTCGGCCGCAGCTGCGGATTGAAGTCGAGAATTTCGTTGGCGTCGCTGAAGCCGCCAGCGCCGGGGTCGGTCAAACCGAGATCGGTCCGAGCGTCGATAAATCCCGGATAAACCTCGGCGCCTGCCGCGTCGATCACCTGCGCGCCGGCGGGAACTGAGACGTTCGCGCCGATGTCGGCGATCAGCCCGTCGCGGATTACGATCGTGCCGCGCTCGATCACCGGGCGTGACACCGGGACGATTTTCGCGTTGGTGATCGCCAGTACGCCTCGACTCTGCAGCTTGGTCGGTGGAAACGCGCCTGCGTCGGCAGGCTGACCCGCGCCCGACTGAACGCTGCGCGCGCCATCCGCGGAACTATCGTCCGCGCTCGGTCCACCGCTGCCGACGCGCGGTTGCTCGGTTGTCGTCGGTCGGCGCTCTTCGCCTCCGGTCAACGTCGACTTGGCGCGCGCCAGCTCAGTCAAGCGCTGCTGGTCGTCCATGCGGTCGTAATACTTCTGGCCGTCGATGTAAACCCGTTCGACGATCGCGTACGAACTGAGCGGATGATGATTCCAGATGACGACGTCGCCATCCTTGCCGGTTTCGAGCGAGCCGACACGATTGTCGATGCGCAGCTGCTTCGCCGGGTTGATCGTCACCATCGCGATCGCTTCATCCTCGGTGAGACCGCCGTAGCGCATCGACTTCGCTGCTTCGGTGTTCAGCCGCCGCGCGTGCTCGGCACTGTCGGAATTGATCGAAACGATCACCCCTTTCTTGGTCATGATCGCGGCGTTGTAGGGGATGGCGTCGACCGCTTCGATTTTGTAACCCCACCAGTCGGAGAACGTCGACGCGCCGGCGCCGTGGGCGGCAATTTCCTTGGCCACCTTGTAGCCTTCAAGGACGTGTTGCAGCGTCTGGATCTTGAAGCCGAATTCTTCGGCGACGCGCAGCAGCATCAGGATTTCGTCGGCGCGATAGGAATGCGCGTGAACCAGGCGTTTGCCTTCGAGAATTTCCACCAGCGGCTCGAGCTGCAGGTCGCGCCGCGGCGCCGTTACTTTTTCGCCGGCTTTGTTGCGGCGATCGTAGTCCTGCCATTCGTGCTGATAGATCCTTGCGCGGTTGAACGCATCGCGAATCACGTATTCGACACCCATCCGCGTGCCCGGATAGCGCAACGGGCCGTTGCCCTGTCGTCCACCGGCGCCGCCGCCGCTGCGCTTGGGATTCTCGCCAAGCGCAAACTTGATTCCGGGCAGCGCGCCCTCGAACGCGAAATCTTCGGTCCGCGTTTTTCCCCAGCGCAGCTTGATCACGAAGTTCTTGCCGCCGATCGGATTGGCGCTGCCATGCAGGACGTTCGCCACGGTGAGGCCACCGCCGAGGTCGCGATAGATGTCGATATCGGTCGGGTTGAAGACGTCTTCGATCCCGGTCATCGAGCTGACGGTCGTGCCGCCCTCGTTGATCGAATCGGCGGCGATGTGCGAGTGGCAGTCGATGATGCCGGGCGACACGAACTTCCCGGTGCCGTCGACAACCTCCGCGCCGGCGGGGATCTGCACGTTCGTACCCAATGCCGCGATCTTGCCGTCGCGCAGCACGATGGTGCCGTTGGCGATTGTGCCGCGGGTGACCGTGACCAGCGTCGCATTCCGGATCGCGACGACCGACGCTGCGGCGCGGGTTTGCGCGTGTGGCTGCGCCAGCACGGCGAGTGCGAGCGCGGCGACGATGACGGAGTAGGAGACGACGCGTTTCACGCTCATATCAGCGATCCTGTGACTTTGCGGCGGCCGCAAACATGTACTGATCAAACCACTCGAGATTGTGCTCCATCGTTGCGCGATGGCTCTTCGGCTTCGACGGTCCGTGTCCGATGCCGCCGAAGCCTTGATAGACGATCAGTTTCACTGGTACCTTCTGATCCTCGAGCCCCTGCTTCAACTCGAACGCGTTGGGCAGCGGCACGCGCTGATCGGTTGCGCCGTGCTGAATCAGCGTTGGCGTTTTCGCCTGCTTGATATAAGTCATCGGCGAGGTCTTCGCGTAGATATCGGGATCGTCCCACGGCGTCGCTTTCAGGTACTGGCGCGTGAACGGATGAATATCGGTGTTGACGTAGTAGGTCATCCAGTTGGAAATCCCGGCGCCGACAGAAATTGCCTGAAAGCGGCCGGCATCGTGGGTCGCGAGAAACGCACTGATGTAACCGCCCTGGCTCCAACCCATCGTGCCGACGCGCGCTGGATCGACGACTCCCTGGGCGATTAGCGAATCGATACCCGACACAACGTCCCACGCATCGCCGATGCCGAGGTTGCGGACGTTCAGCGCCCGGAACTTCTCGCCGTAGCCGGCGCTGCCGCGATAATTCGGTTCGAGCACGAGAACGCCTCGCGGCACCCACACATCGATCGGGTAGATCGAGCTGGTGAATGGCACGGCGCGCGATACGCCAGTCGGTCCGCCATGGATGACGACCAACAACGGGTACTTCCGGGTGGGACTGAAATCCACCGGCTTGTGCAGGACCCCTTCGATGGTGGCGCCATCCTGACTCTTCCACGAAACGACCTCCAGCGTGCTGGTGGTCCACGAGGCGGCCTGCGCGTTCATGTCGGTGATTTTCCTGGCAGGCGCCTGGCCGCCTCCAACATAAACCTCCGGCATCGTCTTCGCGTCAGATCGCAGGAAGGCGATTGCCTGTGCGTCGTTCGAGACGGTGAACCCGGAGTTCACCGTCTGCGGCGTGTTGCCCGGCGCGGTCTTGGCGATCGCCTTGGTGTCAGGATCGAGGCGATAGAGATACGAAAACGTCTTCTCGCTCGCGGCGAACAGGATCCCGTTCGGCTTCCACGCGACGATATTCGGGTCTTCGTCGAACGCGGCAGTCAGTGCGGCGGGGGTGCCTCCCGCGACCGGCACGGTAGCAATCACGCGATTGGTGTAGAAGAAGCTGGCGTTCGCCATCGAAGATTCGAACGCGATGCGCGAACCGTCGGGCGACCAGTTCGGGTTCGAATCGGGACCGTCCTGGGTGATCAGTTTGCGGAGCGATCCGTCGGCGACCGTGATGATCGAAATGTCCGCGGATCCGCTGGCGGCCGGGGTCGGATTCGCGCGGTGGTCGAACGCGATCATCTTGCCGTCCGGCGACCAGGTATAGCTGCCCACCGTGAAGGCGCCCGAGGTCAGCGACTTGGTCGCGCGCGATCCGACGTCGACGACGAACAGGTGCGACATGCGGAAGTCCTGATCGTCGATCTGATATTCGCCGTACTTTTTCTCGCGTTCTTTGATCGCGCTCGATTTCGGCTCGGTCTGCGTGAACGCGATAGTTTTGCCGTCTGGCGACCAGGCGAAGCTGCCGACACCTTCGTCGCCGCTGGTGAGCGGCTCGGCTTCACCCGCGGCCGGATTGATCAGGTAGATCTGTCGCTTGTCGGAGCGATCCGAAATGAACGCCAGGCGCGAGCCGTCGGGCGACCACGCTGGAGACTGGCTCGATTTCCGGCTGTTGGTCAGCTGGCGGGTGGCGCCAGTGCGCACATCAGCCAGCCAGATCTGCTGGTCGTAAGAATTGTCGTCCCAGTTCGTTTCGCGAACGGTATAGGCAACCCATCGGCCGTCGGGTGAAATTTCCGGCGAGCCGGCGCGCTTGAGCGACAGGATCTGATCGACCGTCGGCGGAACGCCCGGCAACTGGATGCGGCCCGAGGAAGGCGCTTGCGCGCCCAGCGACGTAGACAGGAGGACAACAGCCGTGGCCGGCCATAGGAAATTGCGCATGGCCGGAACTATAAGCGGAACTACCACGCGGCATTTGAGGATTTTTGAATTTGAGGATCTGAGGATCTGGCACCTGCATTTGAGGATCTGTGGATTTGAGAATTTTAGGATCTAAAGACTCGGAATCTAAGGATCTGTCGATCTGGGGCTCTGGCGCGCCGGCTGAGGCGGCGTCCAGATCCTCAAATCCAGATCCTCAAATCCTCAGATCCTCAAATCCTCAAATTCCAGAATCTATCTTCCTCTTGACTTGTTCTAATGAACTAGTACAATAGGGCAATCGTGGGGTTGCTACAGGTCGATCAACGGGACGCCACGCCGATTTACTCGCAGATCGATCGCGGTTTGCGGGCGGCGATTGCGGCCGGCCGTCTCAAGGTCGGGGATCAGTTGCCCACCGTTCGACAACTCGCCGTCGATCTCAGCGTCAATGCCAACACCGTCGCCCGCGTGTATGCGGACCTCGAACGCCAGGGGGTCATCGAAACGCGGCGCGGCGTCGGATCGTTCATCAGCGCCTCGCCTGCCAAGGCGCGTCCGCCCAGCGAGCACCAGCGCCGGCTCAAAGCATTCGTCACACGCGTGCTTGCCGATGCCGACGCCGCCGGATTCAGCTCGGACGAACTCATCTCGCAGCTGCGTATGCAGCAGAAGGAAGGAGCTTGACCGTGCCTGTCTTTGAAAATGCCGGGGCTCGCAGTCGAATCGACGGACGTCCGCCCAACGTCGTTGCGCTCGCCGTCCTCTTTGTGTCGGTCGTGATCGGGTTGTGTCTGACGTGGGCGATGGGCGGCAATCCCGTGCCGACAATCGCCGCCGTGATCATCGGGGTCGTGTTGATGCAAGCGCCCCGGGTCGCGCAGCAGTGGGAGCGCGCCGTAGTGCTCCGGCTCGGACGCTTCAAGGGCCTCCACGGCCCCGGCGTATTCTGGATGATTCCGTTCGTCGACACGGTGACGTCCTGGATCGATCAGCGGACGATCACCACCGGCTTCGCCGCTGAACAAACGCTGACGTCCGACACCGTGCCGGTCAACGTCGATGCGGTGTTGTTCTGGATGGTGCACGACGCGCAGAAGGCGGCGCTCGAAGTGCAGAACTACGCCCACGCGGTCAGTTGGGCGGCGCAGACCGCGCTGCGCGACATCATCGGCCGCACCGCGCTCACCGAGCTGCTGCGCGGCCGCGAGCGGATCGAGACCGAGCTGCAGCAGCTGATCGATCAGCGCTCGAATCCGTGGGGTGTCACCGTTCATTCGGTCGAAATGCGCGACGTCGTGATTCCGAGCTCGCTGCAGGACGCGATGTCGCGCGAGGCGCAGGCGGCACGCGAAAAGGCCGCGCGCATCATCCTCGGCGAAGCCGAGCTCGCGATTGCGCATTCCTTTTCGGAAGCGGCCAAGTCCTACCAGAACAACCCGACCGCGCTGCACCTCCGCGCCATGAACATGCTGTACGAAGGATTGAAAGAGAAGGGCGCGCTGATGCTGATTCCGAGCAGCGCGGTCGAATCGATGGGCATGGGCGGATTGATGGGCGCCGCCGCGCTGCAGCAACAGGCGCTGACGACCAGCAAACCACCCGAGTAACGCGAAGCAAGGAGCCACGAGCGACTAGCAACGAGCGACGAGCAACGAGCAACGAGCAACGGAGGAGGCCACCATGGCGACAACGCTCTCCGAAAAACGCGAAGAGGTGTGGTTCTGGGGATTCTTCGCAGTATTGGGAATCGTGCTGGCGGCGATCGGCTGGCTGCGATGGTTGTTCTAGCGATGATCTGGGCGACCGCGGCGGCCGCTGCCGCCGCGGGACAGCCGGTGCGGCCGACCCCGAAACCGATCGAGCCGGTGCCGAGCCTTGCGATCATCCGTGGCACCGACCTCGGCGCCCAACCGGTCCCGGAAGGATCGATTCCACGTGTTTCGATCGGTGCCGACGGCCGCATGATTCCGCTTCCGCGCGACCAGTGGATTTCGTTGCGCCAGGAAGAACAGTTCGACGCAATCGTTTACACCGGAGCCGCCGCGCCGGCTCCAGCCCTTTCGTCAGCCATCTGTAACGATCCGGCTTTCGTCCGAACCCGCCTCGAACGCATGAAGTTCGCAGGGCTGCCTCCCTCCGTGCCCGACCGCCTCCGCTCCCTTTGCGGAACTCCGTGAACCTCGCGAACCTCGAACCCCGTGAACCTCGCTTGAACCCCGTGAACCTCTTGAACCTCTTGAACCCCGCGAACCCCGTCTTCCTGTGAACCTCGCGAACCCCTAATCGTATTAGGGGTCATGGTCCAGGACCTCAAGTACGCCGTACGCCTGCTCGCCCGCAATCCGCTCTTCGCGTTAACCGCGATTGTCTCGCTGGCGATCGGCATTGGCGCGAACACCGCGATCTTCACAATCGCCAGCGCGCTGCTGCTTCGATCGCCTTCGGGTGTCGCCGACCCTGCCCGGCTCGTCGACATCGGCCGCTCGCAAGACGGACAGGGATTCGACAACGGCTCCTACCCGAACTACCTCGATATCCGCGCCCGCAGCACCATGTTCGACGGCGTCTACGCCTATCGCCTGGGCCCGGAGCCGATGAGCCTTGGCGGCCAGGACGGCGCCGAACGGGTGTTCGGCGACATGGTGTCGCAAAACTACTTCACCGTGCTCGGCACGCGACCCGCGATCGGCCGGCTGTTTTCGGCAGTCGACAGCGAGCAGCCCGGCGCTGCGCCCATCGTCGTGTTGAGCCATGCGTTCTGGCAACGGCGCTTCAATGCAGACCGAGCGGTTGTCGGTCAGACGATTCGCCTGAACGGCCGATCGTTCACGGTCATCGGTGTCGCTCCGGAATCGTTTCACGGCACGTCGGTGTTCGCCGGCGATCTGTGGGTGCCGATCACGATGATCGGTGATGTCTCGCCGCGGCGGTCCACTTCCATTCTCACGAGCCGTGAAAGCGTCTGGCTGGTCATGGGTGGGCGCCTCAAGCCTGGCGTGACCGTGAAACAGGCGCAGGCCGAGCTGACGACGATCGGTCAGGCGCTCGAGCGGGAATTTCCGGTGGAAAACCGCGGCAAAGGTCTGCGCGTGGTCGCGCAGTCGCCCATTCCCGGCAATGGCGGGCCGGTCGCCGCGTTCTTCGCCGTCCTGATGGGAGTGGTATCGATGGTGCTGGCGATTGCCTGCGCCAACGTCGCCGGCGTGCTGTTGGCGCGAGCCACCGCGCGCCGCCGGGAAATCGCAGTGCGGCTCGCGATCGGCGCGGGTCGCGGCCGGCTGATCCGCCAGTTACTTGTCGAATCGGCGCTGTTGTTCGTCATCGGTGGCGCCGTCGGCCTGGCACTGGCGCGGGTCATGACCACCCTGCTGCTGGCACTGCTGCCGGCGTTACCGCTACCCATCGACTTGTCGTTGCCGCTGGATATGCGCGCCGTAGCATTCACGTTTGCGTTGTCGGTGGTCGCCGCCATGCTCGCGGGCATTGCGCCGGCGCTGCAGGCTTCACGTGCCGAAGTGATCGGCGATCTGAAGTCGGATGCGCTGGGAGGTCCGGAACGGCAGCGCCTGCGCAACGCCTTCGTGGTTGGCCAGGTCGCGTTCAGTATCGTGCTCGTCGTTGTGGCGGCGCTGTTTGCGCGAGCCTTGAATCGGGCCGCGACCATCGACCCAGGGTTCGATCCGAACGGCCTCGAACTGGCATCGCTCGACCTGTCTCTTGCCGGCTTCACCCGCGACACCGGACCGGCATTTGCCAGCGAGTTGATCCAGCGTGTCCGGTCACTGCCAGGCGTCGAGGCCGCGACGTTGGCAGCAATGATTCCACTCGGCAACGGCGGCATGGGGATTGGCGGCCTGGCTGTGCCGGGTGCGCAGTCCGGACCACCCCGATTTTTCGAGACCGACTGGAATGTCGTGACACCGGGCTATTTCGCGGCGATGCGAATGCGCCTCGTCTCGGGCCGCGATTTTACCGATGCCGACCGGACCGGTTCTCGTCCCGTGATCATCGTCAACCAGACCGCTGCACGACGATGGTGGCCGAATGAGAATCCGATCGGCAAGACGCTGCTGCAGGATACCGGCACACGCGCCGAACCAGGTACGACGCGAACGCTCACCGTGATTGCGGTTGCCAGCGATGCGAAATACCGTTTCCTCGGTGAGGAGCCGCGGACGTTTGTCTACGTCCCGATTGCCCAGGAGTTCGTGCCGCGGACGACGATCATCGCGCGGTCCACGAATGGCCAGCGTCTGACGGCGCAATTGCGCGCGCTGGTGGCGCGGCTGAATCCGAATTTGCCGATCGTGATGGCGCAAACCTTCGACGACTACAGCGCGCTCGGCCTGGTGCCGCAGCGCGTGGCGGCATCAGTGTCTGGCAGTCTTGGCCTGGTAGGACTGCTGCTCGCGGCGCTCGGAATCTACGGCGTCACCGCGTACATGGTGGCGAGCCGCACGCGCGAAATCGGCGTGCGTGTCGCGCTCGGCGCGCAGCCGGCGATGGTCGTGCGGATGGTGGTGCGGCAGGGCATGAGCCTCGCGCTATCTGGCGCCGCGATCGGCCTCGCGCTCGCCGCTGGCGCGTCGCGCCTGCTCGGTTCGCTCCTGTTTGGCGTGGCGCCCGCAGACCCGCTCGCCTTCGGCGGATCGGCCTTGCTGTTTGTCGTCGATCGGCCTGGTTGCCTGCCTGGTGCCGGCACGCCGGGCGGCGCACGTCGACGCGATGCAGGCGTTGCGACACGATTAAAACAGCGGTTTTTCGGTTACGATGTCCCTCACAGGACACGCCGGTGTTTTTCAAGACCGCGCGTCTCGTTGCACTTGCCGTCATTCTGGTTGCCGTGACGCAAGTGTTCGGTCAGGCACCCGGGCGTACCCGCGCGCCCCGTCTCTGGACCGACGCGGCCCTCGCCGATTGGGCGCTGCCGATTGCCGGCGTCAACGCCACTCCCAACTTCTACAGCGAACAGGAATATTACGCCGCGCGCGTTGACGAACTGCGCACGTATCCGGTTTACATCAAGAACAAGGAACCGAAAGGCTATCGCGACGCGTTGCGCGCGCGTGGGCCGCAGCCGCTGATCGAGATCGGCCGCGCCCGTTCCGACGCTGAGTGGGCGGCGGCAGGCCGCGAGCTGTTCGCGGGCATGGACCTTGCCGAGAATCGTACCGACGATGCCAAAGTGCTGGCGTGGATCGACGACGCATCCAAGGCGCGCGACGAAGGCGCGCTCGTTACAAAAGAAGGCGTCATCATTTCGTTGCGCTGGGTCGTCGACCGCGACGGCAAGCTCAAGGTCACGCTCAGCGAATGCGGCTCTTGCCACACCCGAGTGCTCGGCGACGGCACGCAAGTGCTGGGCGCGCAGGGGAATCTCCAATTCAACCTGACGGTGTTCGGCAGCATCTTTGCGAAAGCGGAAGAAGTCAGACGAAGGGTCGGCCGCTTCGTGCCGCCGAATGAAGATCTCTACGCCCAATACGGCGTGCCCTGGTTGGCGGACGACGTCAACGCCCGGCTGAAGACGATGACCGCTGACGAGATTGGCGCGCTGTTGGGCGCCAATTCGCCCAGCACCTTTCCGCGCGTCAACGGCAGTCCGTGGTTCACCAATCACATGCCGGATCTGATTGGCGTCAGAGACCGCCGCTACCTTGATGCCACCGCGACCCATCGAAACCGCAGCGTCGAAGACATCGCTCGCTACGCCATTCTCGTCACCGACGCTGATGACGGATCGATTGGCCCGCACCGGTTCCGCGGCGACAACTATCGGCGGATTCGCGAGCGTCATAGCGACGACGCGATGTATGCGATTGCCAAGTTCGTGTACGCGGCAGAGCCGCCGCCGAATCCGCACAAGCCCGACGAAGAGACCGCGCGAGGGCAAGAGGTATTTGCGCGTGCCGCCTGCGCCGGCTGCCACCCGCCGCCGGTCTACACCAACAACAAGCTGGTCCCAGTCGACGGCTTCAACCGCATCGATCATCCGCAGTCGCCGCCGCCATCGGACATATTGACCGGCGCGCGACTCGGCCTTGATCCCGGACTGGCGCTGAAAACCCGGAAGGGCACCGGTTATTACAAGATTCCGCCGCTCAAAGGACTGTGGTACCGCGACACGCTCGAGCATTCAGGATCGATCGCATCGCTCGAGGAGTGGTTCGATCCGGCGCGACTCGCGACGACTACCGCTCCAAAGGTTGGAACCCGCCCGGCGTGAAAACGCGCGCCATCCCCGGGCACCCATTCGGCTTGAACCTGTCCGCTGACGACAAGCGCGCGCTGATCGCGTTTCTCCGGACGCTCTAGCTACTTTCCGCTGTTCATTTCGCCTCTCCGGCGGCGGTCGACTGCGTGCGCTTCACCACCGTGATCGTGAGCTGCGACGGGTACTGTTTCGAGTGGTGCACGGCATTGTGGGCAACCACCCCCTTGGCTTCGTCATAGTTGTTGCCGCCGGTGTTCAGGTTGCGATCGAAGCGCGGGAAGTTGCTGCTGGACACTTCGATGCGCAACCGGTGTCCCGGCGCGAAGTAGTTGCTGGTGGTCAACGGTTGCAGCGCGACTTTGTAGGTCCTGCCCGGTTCCATCCACGCCACCGGCTTCTCGTAGCCATCGCGATAGCGCATCCGCTGGATCGATTCGTCCAGGTTGAACGCGCGGCCGTCGGGATAGACGTCGATGACTTTCACCGTGAAGTCGGTGTCCTTGGCGTCGGACGAGACATACAGCGTCGGCGTGATCGGACCGCTGAGTTCGATCCCGTCTCTGAACGGCTCGGTCGTGTAAACCAGGACGTCCTCGCGTGCTTCCATGCGGCGCTGATCGAACGATCCTCCCTGGACAGCGTTGCCCGTGCAGCAAACGTTGCCGCCGTACGAAGTCACCGGATTCATCGGGTCGTAAGTGAACGCATCCGGGCGATCGGCATCGGGGGCGGCGGCCGCAAGCGCGCCGTCACCGTTCAATGAATTCGCTCGACCGCCGCTGGCAAGGAAGAAGGTCATGGGCTCGGCGCCGGCCGGCGGCCAGGTGTTCGATGTCTGCCACTTGTTGGAGCCCATCGTGAAGTAGGTGACCTTCGGCAGCGAATCGACGCGCGTGTTCGTCTCGCCTTTCAGGAACTTGTCGAAGAATCCATAGACGATGTCGTTGTAGTCGAGCCGCGCATCGCCCATGCTCCGCTCGCCGACGACGGTGTCGGCCGTGGCGCGCGTGTACGAGCAGTGAAGCACCGGCGCAATGACTGCCCACTGCTGGTTCGCGATTTCGGCCGGTGCGGTCTTGCGGACGTGGTTGTAGAGCGCGAGGTTGGGCCCGACCGACACGTCGTACCAGGACATGAACCACAGCCCCGGCAGATTGAATTTCATATCGTCATGCGCCAGACCGCCGCGGTACCACGCCGCATCGTTCGGCGCGCGCGCAATCATGTTGCCACCGGTTTCGACCGGCATCGCGGTCTCGAAAATACCGCGCGGTCCGTCGACGTTCTTGATGATGTCCTTGACGGGAAGATGCTGCAGCGCCTGCGACCAGTCAACCGGCGGCAATTGTTGCGCGAGGTCGAATGATTTCGACGCGCGGATCAGGTCGGCCTGCGAGGTGTTCGGTGGAAACATCGGCCGGACCTGATTCTGCTCGCCGTACAGCCAGGCGATGAACAGCATCTGCACGGCGCCGCCGCGATACCAGTTGCCCTGCTCGTAATACGGACCGACGCGGCCGACGCCGGCGCCGAAGCCCTGTACGTTCATCGCGGCGAAGCCGGGATGTCCGAGCGCGGCGACGCCCATCTGGTATTCGGCCGTCGATGAGCAGCCGGTCGTGCCGACCTTGCCGTTCGACCACGGCTGCTTCGTCAGCCAGTCGACGGTGTTGTAACCGTCCTGTCGCGAGCCGAGGATGTCGTAATTGCCTTCCGAGAAAAAATGGCCGCGCTCGTTCTGCACGACGTACGCGTAACCGCGTTTCACGGCGGCGAGAATCGTGGACATGTCCGTGGGCACGCCGTTGCGCACATCCCAGAAATTGAAGTTGTAGGGCGTCCGGACCCAGATTGTCGGGACTTTTCCTCCAGCGCCGGCAGCGTTTTTCGGGCGATAGATATCGGTGGCGAGCCGCACACCGTCGGGCATCGGCATCATCACTTTGCGCTCGACGATGGCGATCGACTGGAGCTCGTTCTCCACGTCGATTCGCTGCTGCTTCTGTTGTGCGGTGAGTGTGCCCTGCTGCGCCCGTCCGGCGGCGGTCGTGAACGAGAGAATGAGGAGGACGACCAGTGCGGCTTTCTTCATAGCGCGATGATACTGGGGATTGGGGATTGGGGATTGGGGATTGGGGATTGGGGATTGGGGATTGGGCCAATCCCCAATCCCCAATCCCCAATCCCCAATCACTACAGGTTAGTAACGGTAGTGCGCCGGCTTGTACAGGTCCTTCGACCGGCACGCCGATGTAATCCGCCTGATCTTTCGACAGCTTCGTCAGCTTCACGCCGAGATGATCGAGGTGGAGGCGTGCGACCTGCTCGTCGAGCTGTTTGGGCAGCATGAACACCGTCTTGCCGTACTTCTCGGCGTTCGCGTGCAGTTCGAGCTGCGCCAGTACCTGGTTGGTGAACGACGCCGACATCACGAAGCTTGGATGGCCGGTCGCGCAGCCGAGGTTCAGCAGCCTGCCCTCCGCGAGCACCATCACACTGTGGCCGTCCGGAAAACGGAACTCGTCGTACTGCGGCTTGATTTCAATCCGCTGCATTCCCGGGAATTTCTTCAGCCCCGCCATGTCGATCTCGTTGTCGAAGTGACCGATGTTTCCGACAATCGCTTTATCCTTCATCCGCGACATTGCTTCCACTGTGATGATGTTGTGGTTGCCGGTCGCGGTGATGAAGATGTCTGCCGTCTCGACGACGTCTTCGAGCGTCGCCACCTGATACCCTTCCATCGCCGCCTGCAAGGCGCAGATCGGGTCTATTTCGGTAACGATGACGCGCGCGCCCTGGCCGCGCAGCGCCTGCGCGCAGCCCTTGCCGACTTCGCCGAAGCCGAACACGACCGCGACCTTGCCGCCGAGCATGACGTCGGTGGCTCGCGCCAGACCGTCGGGCAGCGAGTGGCGGCAGCCGTAGATGTTGTCGAACTTTGACTTGGTCACCGAGTCGTTCACGTTGATGGCGGGGAAGAGCAGCGTGCCCGCTTCCATCATCTGATAGAGCCGGTGGACGCCGGTCGTAGTCTCCTCGCTGACGCCGCGGATCGTTTTCGCGATGCGCGTGTAGCGCCCCTTGTCCTTCGCGATCGACTCGTTGATCGTCTTGAGGATGACGCCCCACTCTTCGGGATCCTTGTCCGGGTTGAACGCCGGAACCTTGCCCGCTTTCTCGAACTCCGCGCCTTTGTGCACCAGCAGCGTCGCGTCGCCGCCATCGTCCACGATCAGTGTCGGGCCGCTGCCGTCGGGCCACTCGAGCGCCTGCTCCGTGCACCACCAGTACTCGTCGAGCGTTTCACCTTTCCAGGCGAACACCGGCGTGCCCTTCGGTTCGCTTGCCGTGCCACCGGTTTCGAGCCGGCCGACGACGACCGCGGCGGCGGCGTGGTCCTGGGTCGAGAAGATGTTGCACGACACCCAGCGCACGTCGGCGCCAAGCTCGGTCAGCGTTTCGATCAGCACCGCGGTTTGAATGGTCATGTGCAGCGACCCCATGACGCGGGCGCCGGCGAGCGGCTTCTTCGAGCCGTACTGCTTGCGCAGCGCCATCAGGCCGGGCATTTCCTGCTCGGCGAGGCGAATTTCCTTCCGGCCGAACTCCGCCTGCGCGAGGTCTCGCACCTTGAACGGTTCGCGGCCAGCCGCCTTGGCGGCAGCGAACGGATGCATCTTTTCGGTTACAGTCGCCATTCTGTTCTCCTGGATATTCTTCGTCTCGTTGCTCGTTGCTCGTTGCTCGTTGCTCGTTGCTCGTTGCTCGTCACTCGTCGTCGCCGCTCGTTGCTCGTCGCTCGGGAGGTCAGCGCTTATGTGCCGTTGCGACAAACAGCGCCGGTCCCTTGGCTCTCGCGTCGGGCGCCAGCGGCACAATCCTGACACCCTCGAATCCGGTCGCTTCTAACAGACGGCGGGTGTGTTCTTCCGAGAAACCCAGCCACACGTGGCCCATCTGCTGCCGGTAGTTGTCGCGATCATGTGGCAGCATGTCGACCAGCAACACGCGCCCGCCTGGCTTCAGCACGCGCGACACTTCGCTTAACGCCTTCTCCGGCTCTGCCACATGATGCAGCACCAGCATCAGCGTCGCGGCGTCGAGCCGCGATTCGTCGATCGGCAGCGATTCCAGCTCGCCACGCCGGAGATCGACGTTGTCGAACGCGGTCAGCCGCCTTTTCGCCGCCTGGAGCATCGCTGCTGAATCGTCTACCGCCACGACACGTGCTGCGAAAGGCGCCAGCGCGGCGCTCACCTGACCGGTGCCGCAGCCGAGATCGCCGATCGTCCACGACGGATCGATCAGCGCCGAGAGGGCAGCCAGGTGAAAGCGATCGCCGAACAGCTCGTCGCGGACCCGATCCCACTGGCCGGCCGAGGACGAAAAGAATTCCTGGGATTTCGTGCGGCGCTCGGCGAGTGTCGCTTGCAGGCGCCGTTGGTCCTGCGTGGCCGCAGCCGTCGCGCCCACCTGCTCGCGCACCAGCGCCCATAAGCGGCGCGCCGGCGCGTCGAGCGCTTTCGCGAGCGTATAAAGGTTGCTGGTTCCCTCAGCACGCGACGACACCCAATCGGCGTCGGCCAGGGCCTTCAAGTGCCGGCTGACGGTGGACTGCGGCAACTGCGTGATCGCGCACAGTTCCGAGACGGTCAACTCCTGCCGATCGAGCAGCAGGAGAATCCGGCTGCGCGTCGTGTCGGCAAGCGATGCCAGGTGATCGTGAATTGCGAGCGCCCGTCCATTCATCCGTTCAACCGGATGATAGGATACAACAAGATCTGGTAATTGGGTAATTTGGATAATCTGGGAATTGATTGAGGAATGATTGGCAGAATTGATAACTGCCACTTCCTCAATTCAATTACCCGATGACCAGATCACTCAGATTACCCAATTACCGCATGGCAGGCGCCGAGGAGCAGATCGTGATGCCGGCACCGCTGTTGGGCTGCGCCGCACAGTAGGCAGCGATTTCGCGCAGCACTTCTTCGCGTGCGAGTCGCAGATCGTGGCCGCGTTTAGCAGCCGCAACCTCGTGCACGACGTATCCGAGGATGCTGGCGAGACTGAGGCCGACTGGTGGCTGCCAGCCTGGTTTCTCCGGCATCCACGCCGGGATATCGAATATGTCTTGAAGTGGCCGCCGCTCTTCGATCCGCACGCGGAACGTCGGCATGGGGTAATCGAAGTTCAGCTGCAGCGACGGGCGTTCGAGTGCGGCGCGAATCCGCTCGACATCGTTATCGGTCTGCGCGGACGCGAAGGGAGACGGAAGAAGGCAGAAGGAACCAACCAGAATCGAGAGCAGTCGAGCGGATTTCATCTGATCGCCGGCGTCAACGAACAGATCTGAATGTCGGCGCCACCGTTCGGCTGCGCTGCGCAGTACGACTGGACCGCCTGGCGGACTTCTTCCTTCGCTGCCGATTCGGCATGCGCGCGCTCGGCCTTGCTGACCGCGTTGATCGCTTTTCCCCCGAGGTATTTGCCGACGAGATTCTCAATCAGGATCGTCAGCAGTTCGCCCTGGCCGAACGCGGAATAGGGTTGACGCATCGGGTTGTCGACGGCAGGAAACATCTGGCGCTGGACCTCATCCCAATAGACGCCGCCGGCTGGCGTTGGGCCTGCCTTGAAGTTCAGGGTCGCGAGTAACTGTTCGATCCGCTGTCGTTCGTAAATCTGCACCCGAAACGTCGGCCGCTCGTCCGCGGTGCGAAGCGAGAGGACCGGTTTCTGTTCGAGTGCCTCTTTGATCTTGTCGAGCGACACCGGCAGATTCAACGGTTCTGGCTGATCGCTGCCCGCTGGCTGCTGCGTGTCGGCTGGGGAGGACGCGGCTGTCCCCTGCGCGCCGGCAGGCGCGGCGATGAGAATCGCCGTAAACAGCAGGGAACTCAGGCGCATAGGGTTAGGACGCCCCGAAGGGACCAGCGGCCTCTAACGTCCCCAGAATACGCCTTCTGCAGAAGTCGCGCCACGACGGTCAGGTTCGTAGCGTCCGCGGGACATCGCACGTCCGCTTCCGAACAGGTGCGCCCGTCGTGACAGAAGCGTAAAATCTGGGGCAGAAGGGGAGACGCGCCAATGCATCAAGTGCCGCGCGAAGATCAGCTCGAGCTCGCCGAGGCGATTGCCGCTGGCGCGCGGCGGCGTCCGCACCAGGCATTTGGCGAGTACTTCGACGATCACGGCGGGAGTTGTGCGCTCGGCGCGGCCTACGAAGGCGCGTACGCGTTGCCGAAAGACGCACACCAGATTCGTCCCCGTCTCGATCGCATCTTCGACTGCCTCGAAAACGTCCGCCGCGCGTGCCCCGAAGGCTGTAAGAAGCGGTTGCCGCTGAACGCGATCATCCTGCACTTGAACGACGATCACCACTGGACCCGCGAGCAAATCGTCGACTGGTTGAAAAAGTAGTCTGCCCGAACTTCCCGACGTCGTCGTTTACCTCGAAGCGCTCACTCGCCGCGTCGTCGATCGCCAGCTGCTGCGGATCAGGCTGGCGAGTCCGTTCGTGCTGCGTTCCTACGATCCGCCGCTCGAAACTATCTTCGGCCTGTACCATCCGCGGCGTTCGGCGGATCGGCAAACGAATCGTCCTCGCGTTCGACGAAGACCTGTTCCTGGTGATCCATTTGATGATCGCCGGTCGGCTGCGCTGGCGCGATCCGAAGGAGAAAATCGGCATCGGCGGGAAGCTGATCCTCGCGACCTTCGAGTTTGCGGACGGTTCGCTGTACTTCACCGAAGCCAGCTCGAAGAAGCGCGCGTCGCTCACCCTGGTGCGCGGCGAAACAGCGCTGCGGGCGCTGGATCCCGGAGGGATCGAACCGCTCGAAGCGAGCCGCGAGCAATTCCACGAGGCGCTGACCCGTGAAAGCCACACGCTGAAACGCACCCTGACCGATCCGCATCTGTTCAGCGGCATCGGCAACGCCTACTCGGACGAAATTCTGCATGCCGCGAAGCTGTCGCCGTTGAAGCTGTCGCGCTCGCTGTCGGACGCGGAATTCGGCCGCCTTTACGAAGCGACGCGCGAGATATTGCTTGGTTGGATCGAGCGGTTGCGCGCCGCAACCGGCGAGCGATTTCCGGAGAAAGTGACGGCGTTTCACGACGAGATGGCGGTGCATGGCCGATTCAAGCAACCGTGCCCCGTCTGCGGATCGCCGGTGCAGCGGATTGTCTACGCCGAGAACGAGTGCAACTACTGCGCGGCCTGTCAGACCGGTGGCCGTTTGCTGGCCGACCGCTCGCTGTCGCGGCTGCTCAAGGACGATTGGCCGAAATCGATCGACGACTTGTAGAATTCGTTCGTGATCACGCCGGCGAAATACGCCGTTGGCGCAGCGATCCTGCTGGCGCTCGCCTATTCGAATCATTTTCAGAACGGCTTCCATTTCGACGATAGTCACGCCATCCAGGACAACCTCTACGTTCGTAACATCCGAAACATTCCGCGCTATTTCACGGATGCGACGACCTTCAGCGTTCTGCCCTTGAATCAGTCGTACCGTCCCCTGCTGCAAACCACGTTCGCGGTCGACTATTGGCTGGCTGGCGGCTATAAGCCGATCGTGTTTCAGGTCGATACCTTTATTTGGTATGGGTTGCTGCTGGGAGCGATCGGCTGGCTGTTTCTTACCGTCGCCGGTGATCCCTGGGTGGCGGCGATTGCGACGTCGATCTACGCGCTTCACCCGGTGTGCGCCGAAACGGTGAATTACATCGTGCAGCGCGGCGATCTGCTGTCGACGCTTGGCGTGGTGACGGCCGTGGTGATCTTTGCACGCTGGCCGGCGCACCGCCGGTTCGGCTGGTATCTGATTCCGTTTGCGGCTGCGGCACTCGTCAAACCGCCGGCACTGGTAACTCCGGCGCTGCTGGCGGCTTATCTCTGGATCTTTCAAGCCAGTCGCGGATCGGTCGGCCACAGCAAGCCGCCTTCGATTCTGTGGTCGATCACCCCGTCGGTGGCCGTCGCCTTGGTCATGGCGTGGTGGCTGGCACACATGACGCCGCCGACCGCGACAACCGGCGCGAGCGACGCGGCGCGGTACTTGTGGACGCAACCGTTCATCGCGCTGCGTTACTTCGCGATGTTCTTCGCTCCGGTCGGCCTCAGCGCCGATAACGACTGGGCGTTGGTCTCCGGTGCGGCCGACCGCCGGGTGGTGATCGGCCTGATGTTCACTGTCGCGTTGATTATTGCAGTCGTGCAGTTTCGTAAGCGTGAGTGGTCGAAGCCGGTGGCCTTCGGGTTGGCCTGGTTCGTTCTCGCACTGCTTCCTACCTCGCTGACGCCGCTCGCCGAGGTCGCCAACGATCACCGCATGTTCTTTCCGTTCGTCGGCCTGTCACTGGCGATGACTGTCGTCGGCGGTCGGCTGCTTCAGCGGATAGTGAAATCGCCGGCGTCGCGCCTCGCGACGGCGGCGGCGTTAATCGGCGCGGTGCTGATCGCCGAAACCGCCGGCGTCTACGCGCGTAACGGCGTCTGGCGCAGCGAAGAATCGTTGTGGCGTGACGTCGTCGAAAAAAGTCCCGGCAACGGCCGCGGCTGGATGAATTACGGCGTCACGCTGATGGCTCGTAGCGACTATGCCGGCGCGGTTGCGGCATTCAATCGCGCGCTGCCTCTAACGCCCAACTACCACCTGCTGGAAATCAATCTCGGTGTCGCCTACGGCGGCTTGAATATGCCGTCAGACGCCGAACGGCATTTTCTTCGCGCCATTACGCTGCAGCCGGTCGACTGGCGATCGCATCTGCATTATGCCCGCTGGTTGGCGGGGGTTGGCCGCGGCCCCGATGCGCTTGCCCACGCGCGCCTTGCGCGCGAGCTGAACCCGGCCGATCTCGAGGCCATTCCGATCGAAAAGGCGGTCGCATTATTCGACGACACGCCCGAGTACTACCTCGCTCGTTCGCTCGCCGAATACCAAGTTGGCCGCTACCGCGAATGCATCGCCAGCGCTGAACGCGCATTGATCATGCGCCCGCTCTACGCAGAGGCGTGGAACAACGTCGCCGCGGCCCATAACGCACTTCGCGAGTGGGATCAGGGTATTGCCGCCGGAGAAGAAGCTCTCAGGATCAATCCGTCGCTGCAAATTGCTCGCAACAACGTCAATTTTGCGCGGCAGCAGAAGCAGAGCGGCAAGTGACGACAGGCGCTCGCGCCGTCATTGTCATCCCGGCGTACGAGCCGACTTCGCTGCTTGCCGACCTGGTCAGCGATCTCAGCGGTGATGGCCGGCCGATCGTCGTCGTCAATGACGGGTCGTCGGCCAGTTGCGCGGCGACATTTGCGCGAGTCGCGGCGTGTCCCAATGTGGTGGTGCTGGCGCATGCCGTGAACCTCGGTAAAGGCCAGGCGTTGAAGACGGCGTTCAATCACGTGTTGCTCACCACTCCGGCCGACGGCATCGGCGTCGTTACCGCGGACGCCGACGGCCAGCACCTGGCAAACGACATTCGCCGCGTCGCCGAGCGTCTTGAACGGGGAACGAGGACCCTGGTCCTCGGCAGCCGGGCGTTCGAGGGCCGTGTGCCGCTGCGCAGCCGGATTGGTAACGTCCTGACGCGCGGGGTTTTTCGCGCTGCTGATTGGCAAGAGCCTGACCGACACCCAAACCGGCCTGCGCGGCATTCCTCGCGGATTTCTACCCGAACTCGTCGCGGTGGAAGCCGGACGCTACGAGTTCGAGCTCGAGATGCTGGTGCGTGCCGCCGAGCGCCGGATTCCGATTGAAGAAGTCAGCATCCAGACCGTCTACGGATCGTTTGCGAAATCGCACTTCAACCCGCTGCGCGATTCGCTACGGATCTACTTCGTTTTCCTGCGCTTCACCGGCTTGTCGATCGTCACCGCGGCGATCGATTACACCGTTTTCACGCTGGCCTACGTCGGCGGCAGCAATATCCTGATGGCGTTCGTTGCGGCGCGGCTGGTGGCCGGCATCTTCAACTTCACCGCCAATCGGGTGCTGGTTTTCCGCTCGCATGGCGGCGTTCCGAGCGAGGCCGGAAAGTACGCGCTGCTGGTTGCAGCGCTGATGACCGTGTCGTACGGTCTCGTATCGGCGATGGTGCGGCTGCTTGGCCTGAACGTGTTTGCCGCCAAGATCATTGCCGAGGGCGGCCTGTTCCTCGCGTCCTTCGCGTTGCAGAACCTGGTGGTGTTTCGCAGGAACTGACCCGCCGGTTGCAACAGACATATCAATAAATGTAGATTTATAGATATGAAACAGGCGTCGGCCCTGTACCGGCTGCTCGGGGAAGACGCCCGCCTGCGGCTGCTGCGAGTGCTGTCGCGCGAGCGGCTGAACGTCACCGAACTGACCGGCGTCCTGGGGCTGGCGCAATCGGGGGTCTCACGTCACCTCGGACTGTTAAAAGATGCGGGACTGGTTGCGGAAGAGCGCGATGGCGGCTTTTCCTATTACCAGCTCGGCCCCTCCGTTCAGCCGATCGAGTCGGCGTTGCGCGCGCAATTTGCCGCCGCTGCCGATGATCCCGACGTCCGCGCCGACGAAGCGCGGCTGCAGGAAGTGCTGCGGCTGCGCAAAGAAAACTTCGATGCTCACTCCGGGCCCGACACCCGCGATGCTCGCCAATTGGTCCCCGGCCGCAGCTGGGCCGCCTGGTCGCGCGCGCTCGGCCTGCTGATGCCGCAGATGAAAGTCGCCGACCTCGGCTGCGGCGAAGGCTACCTGACGATGGAAGCGGCGCGGTGGGCGTCGCGGGTCATTGCGGTGGACCGCTCCGATGCTGTCCTTACCAGGGCCCGCGCACTGGCGCGGCGCCGCCGGGTGTCGAACGTGATCTGGAAGAAGGGTGAACTGGACCGGCTGCCGATGAAGGATGCCAGCGTCGACGTGGCGATGCTGTCGCAGGCTCTTCATCACGCGCATCAACCGGCGCGCGCCATCGCCGAGGCTGCGCGGGTGGTGGTGCCGGGCGGCCGCGTCCTGGTGCTCGACCTGCGCGCGCACGAAGAGGAATGGGTGCGGGCCAAACTCGGCGATCGCCGGCTGGGGTTCGACGATGACGAGTTGAAGAAGATGCTGGTCGCGGCCGGATTGAGCGACGTCAAAGTGTCGGTCGGCGCTCGCAAGGCTGGCGATCCGTTTACCGTGCTCTTGGCAGTGGGCGCGAGACGAAGCTAGCTAAGGTGGATTGAATGAATCGCAGTGTTCGTCAACAACTCGATGCTCTCCTCTCGAAGCGGATTCTCGTCCTCGACGGCGCGATGGGGACGATGGTCCAGCGGCACAAGCCGACCGAGGCCGATTTCCGCGGCGAACGGTTCCGCAATCATCCGAAAGAATTGCGGGGCGACAACGACCTGCTGGTACTGACCCGGCCGGATATCATCGGCGCGATCCATCGCCAGTACCTCGAAGCCGGCGCCGACATCATCGAAACCAATACCTTCAGCGGGACGTCGGTTGCCCAGGCCGACTACGGGCTGGAAGCGTTCGTCTATGAGCTGAACCGTGAGGGCGCGAAGCTGGCGCGCGCCGCGGCCGATGAATGGACCGCGAAAACTCCGGACCGTCCGCGCTTCGTCGCCGGGTCAATCGGGCCGACCAATCGCATCCTGTCGATTTCGCCCGACGTCAACAACCCGTCGTTCCGCAACATCACGTTCGATCAGCTGAAAGAAGCATTCAAGGAACAGCTCCGCGGGTTGATCGACGGCGGTGCCGACCTGCTGCTGTTCGAAACGATCGTCGACACGCTCAACGTCAAGGCCGGGATCGTCGCTCTCGAAGAACTCTACGAGGAACGAGCGACGAGCGTCGAGCAACGGCTGCCGCTGATGATCTCGGTCACGATCACCGATCGCAGCGGGCGCACATTGGCGGGTCAGACGATCGACGCGTTCTGGGTGTCGATCGCCCACGCCCGGCCGTTCAGCGTCGGCATCAACTGCGCGCTTGGCGCTCGCGATATGCGTCCCTACATCGCCGAACTTTCGCGGATCGCCGACTGCTACATCAGCTGTTACCCGAACGCCGGCCTGCCGAACGCGTTTGGCGCCTACGACGAGCAGCCGGCCGAGACTGGCGGCTATCTGCAAGAGTTCGCCGAAAGCGGCTTCCTGAACATCGTTGGCGGCTGCTGCGGCACGACGCCGGACCACATTGCGGCTATTGCGAAAGCGGTCGCTCCGTTGCCTCCGCGTTCTCTTACTAATCCCCAATCCCCAATCCCCAATCACTACAGGTTTACGCAGTTTTCCGGCCTCGAAACCCTGACGATCCGCCCCGACTCCAACTTCCAGATGATCGGCGAGCGCACCAATGTCACCGGTTCGGCGCGATTCGCCCGACTGATCAAGGCCGGCAACTATGGCGAAGCGGCCGCCGTCGCACTCGATCAAGTGCGCGGTGGTGCGAACCTGATCGACGTCAATATGGACGAAGGCATGCTCGATTCCGAGCACGCCATGACCGAGTTCCTCAACTACATCGCCACCGAACCGGAAATTGCGCGCGTCCCGGTGATGATCGACAGCTCGAAGTGGTCGGTGCTGGCGGCCGGGCTGAAATGCGTCCAGGGGAAGGCGGTCGTCAACTCGATCAGCCTCAAGGAAGGCGAAGAAGAGTTCCTGGCGCGCGCGGCGATTGTCCGCCGTTTCGGCGCCGGCGTGGTGGTGATGGCGTTCGACGAACGCGGCCAGGCCGACACCATCGAGCGCAAGCTCGAAATCTGCCAGCGCGCCTACGCCCTGCTGGTCGACCGCGGCGGCTGGGATCCGACCGACATCATTTTTGATCCCAACATTCTCGCGATTGCGACCGGCCTCGAAGAGCACAACGCCTACGCGATCAATTTCATCGAAGCGACGCGTCTGATCAAGCAGTCATGTCCCGGGGTGAAGATCAGCGGCGGCGTCAGCAACCTGTCGTTTTCATTCCGTGGCAACGACGTCGTTCGCGAAGCCATCCATTCGGCATTTCTGTATCACGCGATCAAAGCCGGGATGGACATGGGCATCGTCAACGCCGGTCAGTTGGTCGTCTACGAGGACATTCCCAGGGATCTGCTCGAGCACGTCGAAGACATCATTTTCAACCGCCGTCCCGACGCGACCGAGCGAATGGTGGAATTCGCCGCGACGGTAAGAGGCGAAGGCAAGAAAAAAGAGCAAGACCTTGCGTGGCGCGACCAGTCGGTCGAGGCGCGCCTGTCGTACGCGCTCGTCCATGGCAACGTCGATTTCATCGACACGGACGTCGAAGAAGCCCGCCAGAAGTATGCGCGGCCGCTCGACATCATCGAAGGTCCGTTGATGGACGGCATGAAAGTAGTCGGCGATCTGTTTGGTTCCGGCAAGATGTTTCTGCCGCAAGTCGTGAAGTCGGCTCGCGCGATGAAAAAGGCGGTCGCATACCTCGAGCCGTTCATGGAGAAGGAGCGGCAGCAAGGACAGCCAGGGGAGTCGCGCCGGGGGAAGGCGAAGATCGTTCTTGCGACGGTCAAAGGCGACGTCCACGACATCGGCAAGAACATCGTCGGCGTCGTGCTGGGCTGTAACAGCTACGACGTTGTCGACCTTGGCGTCATGGTGCCGACCGACAAGATCCTGCAAACCGCGATCGACGAACGGGCGGATTTGGTCGGGCTCAGCGGGTTGATCACGCCGTCGCTCGACGAGATGGTGTTCGTTGCCAAAGAGATGCAGCGTCGCGGCTTCGAAACGCCGCTGCTAATCGGTGGCGCGACCACCAGCCGTCAGCACACGGCGGTCAAAATCGCACCGGAGTACGTGAACACGACCGTGCATGTCCTCGACGCGTCGCGGGTGGTCGATGTCGTGTCGAGTTTGTTGAGCGACGAGCGCCGCCCCGCTTTCCAGCGCGAGAACCGCGACCTGCAGGACAAACTGCGTGAACAGCACAGCGCTCGCAAGGAGCGGCCGTTGTTGTCGTATCAGCAGGCCTTCGCGAATCGCCTCGCGGTTGACTGGCGCAGCGAACCGGTGCCCGAGCCATCGTTCACGGGCGTGCGCGTGCTCCGCAATATGCCGCTCGAGACGCTGATTCCATTCATCGACTGGACGTTCTTCTTTGCGGCGTGGGAGTTGAAGGGACGCTTTCCAGCCGTCCTGGATCATCCGCAGTATGGACCTGCCGCGCGCGAGTTGTTCGGCAACGCTCAAGCGCTCCTCGATCGCATCGTCAAGGAACGCCTGTTAACCGCGAACGGCGTTTACGGGTTCTGGCCGGCCTCGAGCGAAGGCGACGACATCGTCGTCTATCGCGACCGGGCGCACACCGGCGAACTGGTCCGGTTCAACATGCTGCGCCAGCAGGAAGCGCAGGCGTCGGGCCAGCCGAACCTGTCGTTGGCCGATTTCGTCGGGCCGTCGGACTTCATTGGCGCGTTCGCGCTAACCACCGGTTTGGGTGCAGACGAATTGGCGCACCGGTTCGAGGCCGAGCACGACGATTACAGCGCCATCATGGTGAAAGCGCTTGCGGACCGTTTCGCCGAGGCGTTTGCCGCACACCTCCATCAACAGGCGCGGCGCGATTGGGGCATCGACGAGAGCGGTAGCCCCGAACAGATTCTGGCAGAACGCCATCGTGGTATCCGTCCAGCATTCGGCTACCCGGCCTGCCCGGACCACAGCGAGAAGTTCAAGCTGTTCGACTTGCTCGAGGCGCAGGCAGTCGGCATCGACCTGACCGAACATGCCGCGATGACCCCGGCGGCCAGCGTCAGCGGTCTCTACTTCGCGAATCCGCGCGCGCGTTACTTCACCGTTGGTCGCCTTGGCGAAGACCAAATCGCGCTGTACGCCAAGCGCAAGGGCGAATCGATCGAGCGAGTCGAGCGCTGGCTGACACCGAACCTGGCCTACGAACCAGCGCGCTGCTAGCGCTTCGTTCGGCGGTCGATTCGAACTACAATCCAAGCGCCACGAACGTACAAGTGTCCAAAACGAAATAAGTACTGGACAGCTTCAGATACGACATAATAGGACTTGTTGTGCAATTGACTGCTCAATTTTGAAATTCACGCTCGTTTTTTGAACACAGTCAAATTGAGTGTTTTTCCTAGGAAATTGGCGCAGCCGCGTGACATTGTTGGCGAGCATGTGCCAGAACAGCACAACATGGGTCGAAACTGCCCGCGGCGCGCTAGTCGGTTGATCGATTTAAGTTGTTGGAACTAGGGTGTTTAGTGAGAAGTGCTTTTTTCAGTATTTATGGCCGGGCTTTTGCTAAAAGCCAGCCCGTCATGATTCCCTCCCGCATTATAAGGACCTCCCGCCGCAAGGCGGTTTGGGGTCCGAAGCGCACGCTCGCAGCCCTCATGGTTGCGGGGCTGGCGCTGGGGTCTAACGCGTTCGCTGCGCCCGGCTCGGGGCCGCGCGCCGCTCGCGCCGGACGCCCGAATTCCAACGCGAAGTCGTACAAGTTGGACGGCGAATTAAGCAAGCGCTCGAACCGAACGCTTAGCGCGCTGTCCAAGACGCGTGTCATCGTCGAACTCGCCCCTGGCCAGAAACTTCCGCTGGCTTTCAAGCAGTACGCGAAACGCAACGGCGACCTCAACATCATCAACGGCAGCGTCATCGATGTTCCGAACGGCCTGCTGAACATTCTTGCCGCGAATCCGAGCGTGCTGCGCGTGCACTACGACCGGCCCGCGCGGAAGCACGACTACCGCACGGTGATGACGGTTGGCTCGCGCGCGGTGTCGCGCGCGCTCGGCTACACCGGTGCCGGCATCGGCATCGCAATCATCGACTCGGGCATTTCGTCGTGGCACGACGATTTGACGACCTTCCGGGCGGGCGCGTATCCCTATGGGAATCAGCGTGTCTCGGCGTTCGTCGACTTCGTCAACGGCCAGGCTTCGCCATACGACGACGACGGTCACGGCTCGCATGTGGCCGGCATCATCGCGGGCAACGGCTTCGATTCAAACGGCAAGCAAGCTGGTGTCGCGCCGGAAGCGACCTGGTGGTGTTGAAAGCGCTCGACGCGAACGGCGTCGGCACGATCAGCAACGTCATCCAGGCGCTCGACTGGGTACTCGCGAATCGCCAGCAATACAACATTCGCGTCGTCAACCTGTCGGTCGGTGCGGGGATTAACGAGTCGTATTGGACCGACCCGTTGACGCTCGCCGCCAAGCGCGTTGCAGACAGCGGTGTCGTCGTGGTCGCGGCCGCCGGCAACGCCGGCAAAAACGCTCTGGGCGAGACTCAGTACGGCGGCGTCGACGCGCCGGCTAACGCGCCGTGGGTGCTGACGGTGGGCGCCTCCAGCACGATGGGCACCATCACCCGCGACGACGACACGATGGCGTCGTTCAGCTCGCATGGTCCGACTTATCTCGATTGGGCGGCGAAGCCCGACCTGGTCGCGCCTGGCGTCGGTTCGGTTTCGCTCGCCGTGCCGGGCAGCAACTTCTACTCATCGAAGCCGGGGCAACTGCTCGAAGGTTCGTTCCCGACGCTCGAACTTCCGTATTTGAGCCTGAGCGGCACCAGCATGGCGGCGCCGGTCGTCAGCGGCACCGTGGCGTTGATGCTTCAGGCGAATCCGCGTCTGACGCCGAACGCGGTGAAGGCGATTCTGCAGTACACCGCGCAGAACTACGCCGGTTACGACGCGCTGACGCAAGGCGCGGGTTTCCTGAACGCGGTAGGCGCGGTTCGCCTCGCTCGTTTCTACGCGACGGCGCAACCTGGCGCGCCGATGCCGACCAGCGCGCTGTGGAGCAAGCAGATCATCTGGGGTAATCACCAACTGAGTGGCGGCTACCTGAATCCAGGCGCCAATGCCTTTGATCTCGCGACGACGTGGGGCATCGGCAAAACCGACGGCGGCGACAACATCGTCTGGGGCACCATCGCCCGCGGCGACAACATCGTTTGGGGCACCGGTGCTGGTGGCGACAACATCGTCTGGGGTACGGCCGGTGATGGCGACAACATCGTCTGGGGCACCTCCGCGGACGGCGACAACATCGTTTGGGGCACTGACTGCGGCGGCGCCGACTGCGACAACATCGTCTGGGGCACGGCCGCCGATGGCGACAACATCGTCTGGGGCACCGGTGCCCGTGGCGACAACATCGTCTGGGGTACGGGCGCTGGTGGCGACAACATCGTCTGGGGTACGGGCGCTGGCGGCGACAACATCGTCTGGGGTACGGGCGCTGGTGGCGACAACATCGTCTGGGGTACGTCCGACGGCGACAACATCGTCTGGGGCACTGTCCGCGGCGACAACATCGTCTGGGGTACGTCCGACGGCGACAACATCGTGTGGGGCACCGCCGGCGGTGGCGACAACATTGTCTGGGGCACCGGTGCTCGTGGCGACAACATTGTGTGGGGCACGTCGGATGATGGCGACAACATCGTCTGGGGCACTTACAGTGGCCGCGACAACATCGTCTGGGGCACCGGCGATGCGGGTGCGGTGTTGTTCGATGTCACCGTCAACCAGCCGCTCAACTGGGCGACGCTGCCGCACTTGTTCGCGCGGATGAGCGATGAACAGATTTTCGGGTTCATCGTGGCGATGACGTCGCCAGCGCCGTATATCGGTGGCCTCCCGCCCGCACCTCCGACCGACGGCCCGGCCCCGGTTGACGATCCGGGCATTCTGCCGCTGCCCGAACCGCCGCCGCTCGGCCTGTTGCCGCCGGTTGAACCGTTCAATCCACTGTTGCTGCCACCCGTTGAACCGATGAATCTGGACTTACTCCCGCCACCGGTTGCGCCGGTTTTGGGAGGCCTCTAAAAATGGAAAAGATGCCGTACCAGGACATCCTGGACACTTCCACCACGACGAATAACCACGTCCACGCGCCGGTCGTGACCAGCGACTGGAGGCAAGGCCTGCCGACGCTGGGCGCCGGCCAGGTCGTGCTGCGCGAGCTGCGTTCGTCGGATGCGGCGCCGTTGTTCGCGCTGTTGACGACGGAAGAAGTGTCGCGTTTCATCTCGCCGCCGCCGACGTCGGTCGAGGGTTTCGAGCGTTTCATTGCGTGGACGCTGTGCCAGCGCGCCGACGGCGCGTACGCCTGTTTCGCGGTGACGCTGCAGGGTTTCGACACGGCCATCGGCATCTTCCAGGTTCGTCAACTCGACGCGCGCTTCGAAACCGCCGAATGGGGTTTTGCGCTCGGCTCGGCGTTCTGGGGCACCGGCTTGTTCAAGACCTGCGCGGAGCTGGTGCTCGACTTCACGTTCGACACGCTCGGCGTCCATCGGCTGGAAGCGCGTGCAGCGATTCTCAACGGCCGCGGCAATGGCGCGCTGTTGAAGCTCGGCGCCGTTCAGGAAGCGATTCTCCGGAAGTCGTTCCGCAAGAACGGCGTGTATCTGGATCAGGCGCTCTACGCAATCATCGCTGACGAACGCCGTGCGTCACGCGGCCGCGAACAGCACGATTTGCGCTTCCCGGCAATCGTTCATAGAGGAGCGCACCCGCAAAGCGGTCTGGCCCAAAGAGGAACGCCGAGATCGCCGCCGAGTACAAGATCCCGCCACGAGGCAGTCGCAGCGGTCTCGAGCGCGAATCGTTCATTTCACCGATAGACTGTAACCTGCGCGGTTGCGGTGTTGCCGCTCGAATCGTAGGCGGTCGCGGTGATGATGTTCGGACCGCGGATCGCGTTGCGAGTATTCCAGGCCACGGCGTATGGCGCCTGCGTATCGGCAGCGATCATCGCGCCATTGACGACGAATTCCACTTTCACCACTCGCACGTTATCGAATGCCTGCGCTGCGATCGTCAATTTTTTGGTGATCGCAGAGCCGTCTGCCGGAGACGTAAGGATCACCGTTGGCGGCGTGACGTCGGCGGACGGCGGCGTCGTGCTGAACTGTTGCCGCAGCGCCTGCCAGATTCCCGGATCCTCCCCACCAAGGCGCCACAGCGTCACTCCGCCGATGCCGGATGCCGTCGTAACGGCGAGCTTGGCGGCGACGCTCGACGTGTTTTCGAACCACACGGTGTGGAGAGTGGACTTGACGAGGTACTGAAACCACGGCGATGCGCTGGCGCTATCCCAATTGATCGATGCGCCGGAGCGGCTCGCGAGCGCCGTCGCATCGGTCCAGACGAGTTCGGCCCCGCGCTGACCGACCCAGTCATACCCGTAAAACGGCACGCCCTGCATGATTTTCGTGGTTGGAATCACCGTTCGTGCGAATGCCATGACGTCGGTCACCCAGCCGATCGGTGAAATTGGTCCGGGGAAGGAAGTGGACCACGAATACTCGTAGGTCATGATGCGCACTTGGTCCGCTGATGAACCGATCGCCGCCCAATCCTGCGCCTGTGGTCCGTCCCACGACCCCGGCTCGGCGGTTTTGGCGTAGACGTTGACTGTCAGAAGCTTTTCGTGAGCATGCAACGCAGCGGCGAGCCGATCGACGAACGCGGCAAAGACAGAGCGATCGGCGGCGCGAAGGTCTTCGTAATCGAGGTCGATTCCGTCATAGCCGCGGCCCACCGCAAGATTGACCAGGCTGTCGATGTTCACCGAGCTGAGAACCGGATCGTTGATGATGCCGCTCACGAGGGCACCGTTCCAGACTCCGTCAATGATGTTGGCGACAGTCGGAATGACGAGAATGCCGTTCGAGCGGAGAAACGACAAGATCGACGGATCTTCGTAGGTCGTTCCGGAAGCAGTCGTGTATGGGATGACGCGACCGTCGGCGGCCACGTGGTACCAGAACGGACTGATTTCCGAAAACAGTTCGGCGTTTGCGGCGATCGTGTCGAAACCGCGGCTCTGATCCCAGAAAACGAGATTACCGCTTACTCGCTTGCCTACAGCGGCGCGCAGCGCCGTGGAAAATACGATCACGCACGCGAGCGCACAACCACCCAAACAGATCAGCCGGCGGGTCGAAGCCACAATGGCGGTGATTGTGGCCGACGTCTCTGTGCACCGCAACCACGAAATGTTATTTCGTCGCGCGACGCGGTTCAGTGCCGATTACAATTCTGGCGCGGACGACTTCCCTGTCAATCGATTGCGGATCCTCAAGCACTCTTGCGCCGGCGGGCCCGGCGCGCAATCAGACAAAGCCCGGTTCCCAGCAAGAGCAGGCTCGCCGGCTCGGGAACAGCCTGGGCGGAGAAAGGGGTGGTGTCACCCTGCGGCTTGAGCACCGACCACTCCTCGAAACCGGCAGTGGAACTGGCAAAGCCGGACGGCACGCCGAACTGCGAGTAAAGGATGACGTTACTGAAGGCCGGGTCGAAGTCTGCGTCCGGGACGTAGAAAAACATGTCGCCGGTGCCGATCCCCGAATTGAGCGCATAGTTCAACCGGATTTCGAGGCTGCCGTTGGTGTTGTTCATTCGGAAGATTTCGCTTGCGGGCGCATCGAAACCGATGACTGCTTGCGACGCGATGGATGCGGCGGAGAGACTCGTGTGGCTCTGATCGCCGTTGCTCTGGAAGATCTGAATCTGATTCAGCGACAGCAGTTCGTCGTCTCCGCCTTTCCCTTCGTTGATGTCAAGCAGGAATTGGCGATAGTCGACGCCGCTGATATTGACAATCGGAATCTCCGATAGCGTCAACGAACGTGCACCAGGCTTGTTGTCGAGTGGCGCGCCGATCGAAGTGTTATATCCCTGCTCATTCCCGCCGTTTTGGAGGCGGAGGAAGGTATCGACCGCACCGCTGCCGATCGTCGTCTGATCGACCCAGCTGGCGAGGAAGTTACCGCCGAGTGCGCCGGTCCCGTTGCCGCTGCCGCCGCTGGTCAGGTCGATGGTCGTGGCCGAAGCCGTCGCGGCGGCCGCGAAAACACTCAACCAACCGCCAATCAGTATCCGAAAGATTTTCACAGCCAATCCCCTTTGGCGCGCACTCGCGCGCAGCGATCTCAGAGGCAATTGGAGGTCCACCTTTCAAATCGTTGATAACAAATAGGCGGAACAATAAACGTAACGCACCACCCTGCCTGTGAGAAGACTTTTGACTGCTAATCGGGAATTCTGGCCAGAGCCAAATTTGCGAGAGCGTGCAATCGAGTGCAGCGCGGCTGTCGCGGACGATGTGGAAGTGAAGTCGCTCGACCGAGCGCGGGTCAGCTGGACGCGCAGTTCAAGCTGCGCGAACCGTTCGGCAGCACGAATAACGACGCGACGTGCAGCGCGGGTACAGCGCTCAATTCTCGAACCGCGAATCGTTCGAGCCGATTCGGAAGGACGATGCGGTCGACGACGATGCTGATCGCGAACGCGGCGCCGACGACCGCGGCAACCAGCAGCACGATCGGTTGCGTGGCTACCGGCCAGGCTGCATCAATCGCTGGCAGGCGAGGCGTCGGCAGGATCGGCCATGGTCCCACCGCCAACAGGATTGCGGCCACAAGGTCGCGGCGCCGTTCGCCGGAGAATGTGGTCGGAGCCAGAAACGCCCGTCGCGCGGCCATGGCGCGGCGCACGACCTCAATCACGGCAGCAGCGGCGAGGGCCATCAGCACCGTTCGGTCGTGCACCTCGAAATACGCCCACCAGAACCTCGTCACCGCCGTCGTCGCGACGGCGAGCGTGGCAACGTCGAACCAATAGAGCTTCAGCCAATCAAGAGTCCGAAATCGCGCGCATCGCCGCGACCGGCAAGTTTGCAAACCGTGCACCGGCACCGCACTTCATAACCTCGCGGAAATCGACGATCGTCGCCGGTCATGCTTGCCGAACCATCGACTTTTGTCTGGTCAGGACCAGAGATTTTGCGGTTACAACGGTACCCGGTCGCCCTTACCTTCGTCCTCCTTGGCGGCCGCGCGAGCGGGCGCAGCCGACCGCAACGGCGGCAACGTCGGAGCAGTCGTTCGAACCGCGTGCTTCGCGTCGGCGTTCGCATTGCGGAATTCACGAAAGTCCGCGCGGCACTCATGGGTGGAGAGAAAGTTCATGAACCGTTTGTAATCGCCGGCGTCGATGCCGAAGAGTTGCAGCAGCGTCCGGTAACTGCCGCGGCTGGCCGTGAGCCCGCGGCGGACCAGTTCACGAATGTCGTGGCGCGTGATATCGCGATTCAGGAATAGCGGATGGATGTGTTCCCAGAATGAATATCCTCCGTGGACCAGCGCCTGGTACAGTTCGTCGGCAACCTGTTTGCGCCGCTCGCGCCCCTGGAGAATCGATGGCTCGGTGTGACGGACGGTTGCCGGAAGGTGGTTTACGCCGATCGGTTCGTCCGGCGAAGCCGCCAGCCACGCGATCTGTTCGACAACGTTCTGCACTTCTCGGACGTTGCCCGGCCAGCGATGCCGGGCGAGCACCTCCCACGCCTCTTCGGTCAGGGTAACCAGTCGTCCCGATCGTGCGAAGAAGTGCAAGGCCAGGGGACGGATGTCCTCGGGTCGCTCGCGCAGCGGCGGAATCGTCAGGTGGATGACCCGAAGGCGATAGAGAAGGTCCTCCCGGAATTTGCCCGACGCCACCATTTCTGAAAGGTTGCGATTGGTCGCGGCAATGACGCGGACATCCACTGTCGTCCGTGCCGCATCGGATCCGACGGAGTGAATTTCGCCGTTCTCCAGGAAGCGCAGCAACAGTGCCTGCATCCGCAGGCTCATCTCGCCGACTTCGTCGAGAAACAACGTTCCGCGATGCGCCAGCTGCAGTTTGCCAACCTTGTCGCGGTAGGCCCCGGTAAAGCTGCCTTTCACGTGCCCGAACAACTCGGACTCGAGAAGCGTCTCGGTGACACCGGCGCAATTGACCGGAACGAACTCGTTGCGGCATCGCGCAGAATGCGCGTGGATGTGCCGGGCGACGATGTCTTTCCCGACGCCGCTTTCGCCGGTGATCAGGTACTTTGGAATCGGCGGCGGCCGCGCGCTCCGCCAGCTTGAGCAATTCGGTCATCGCCGTGCTGGCGACGATCGGTTTCTGTCAGTCGTTGGTCGGCGCGTCCTTCGCTGGTCGTTAATGGTTGCATAATTGGCCCCGCAGCCCGCGGCTGGGGATTGCCGCGACCAGAACAAAGGCAAGTTCACGGCCCAGCTAGACAACGACAATAAGACCAGTATTTACAAGCATTTGCGCCTGATGTGCAGAAACAGGCAAGCGGCACGTGTGTCTCTTAAGAAAACACCGAGAATTGTATTTTCAGCGTAAGGGCTTGTGTGGAAAGCAGTTAGTTGTAGGGGCTATATCGAGACACATGAAGACCAAGCATGGGCGTTTATAGGTCACTATAGTCAGCCCAGCTTGTCCGTCAGTCGCCGTCCCGGGCTGACCATCAATTATTTCTCGGGCGCGAAATAGCCGCCGTGCGCCTTGATCGCCAATGGCGCGCTGGCTGGTGATCTCAACCTTGCGCCACTGCCCGTCCCGTTTCTTGTTGGTCGAGAGGTAACTCGCGATGTAGCGCTGGCGGAGCCGCTCGACGACGCGCTGATACTCGTCCTTCAAGACGTCAGCGCTGGCGGGAAAAAACGCTTCGCCACCGGAGCGATCAGCCGAGCGTCTCGAGCACTTCACGATCGACGTGCGCGCCTAAGCCAATCGTGTACACCGTGGCATCGACATCGTGGAGCCGCGCCAGTACTTCGCCGATCGGATGGCGACTTCCGGGTGCGGTGCCCGGTCCATTTTCGTCACGGCCATCGGTCAGGACGACAATCGCGCGCCGGCCATCGACGGGACCGAGGCGAATCAGTGCGTTGTACACGGCATCATTCAGCGCCGTCCCACCAGTGGCCTTGTATTGATCGAGACCGTCCAGCGTCCACTCCCGCTTCGTTGTCAGGTCGTGGACCATGACCGCCTGGTCCGAGAACATCAGCAACGCGAGTTGATCGATTGGGCGCAATGCGGTCACGAATGCTTTCGCGGCTTCTTTGACAAGATCCGCGACCGGCTTCATGCTGCCGCTGGCGTCGACCGCCAGCACGATAGCGATCGGTGCGACCGCTTCTTGAAACGTATCGAGCGTTTGCGCGACACCGTCTTCGCGCACCTCGAAGTCGTCAACCGAGACGTCCATCGGCTGACGATCAGCCGTCGACAAGGTGAATTCAACTGTCGCGCGGACCGGCGGCGGCTCGGGCGCGAAATAGCCGGGACGGGTGCGAATCCGGTCGGTGACGTCTTTTGTGCTGAGCGAAATCGTGCGCCACTCCCCGTCAATCTCCTGATTCGTCGGGGTATAGGCCAGCAAGTATCGCTGCTGAATGTCGGTGGCGATCAAGTCGTGGACGTGGGGGAGTTCTTCCTCGCGGCTCGGGAAGAACGGACGCCCTCCCGACTGTTCCGCGAGTGCGCGCAGGGCGCGCTCTCCTTTGATGGAAATGCCCGCTCCGCCGCCGATGCCGACGACAAACAGCGTGGCTTGCGCCGCTTTGATGGCGCGCAAGGCGTCTTCCACGGAATGGGTGCTGTTCTCGTCGTAGCCGTCGGTAATCAGCACCACCGCCTGTCGACCTGTCGCCCCCTGAAGCAGCTGCGGCAGTTCGGTCAACGCGTCGAGCAGCGCTGTACCACCGCCCGCCTGCGTGCTCGCGATTGCCGAAATCACGGTGCGCCGATCGTCGGTTGGACCGGTGACGGTACCGAGCGTGTTCGTGAACGGCACGACGAGCACGCGATCCTTGGGCCGAAGAAATCGCAGCAGGCGGCTGGCTGCTTCCTGCACGAAATCCATCCGCCGAGACATGCTCTGGCTGCAATCGATCAGCAACGTGTAGGTCGAGTCGACCGTATCGGACGTCACCAGGTCGAGCGCCTGGAGCTGACCGTCTTCAGCGAGCGAGAAGTCGTCGCGGGTCAGCCCGCGCAGATAGTGACCGGCCCGATCCTGCACCGACGCTTCGAGCAGCACGCTCGAGACGCCTGATTTCTCGAACACCTCGAGCGGCTTCAAGTCCACGACATCCCGTGCACATTCACCCTCATCGTCGCAGACTTCCGCGGAAATCTCGTGCGGTTCGAAGGGGTTGTCGTCGACCCACTCAAGGGAGAAGGGCGGGCCCATTTCCGCCTCGCCGAACAGCTTTTCGTCGATGTAGAACTTCAGCGGCTTCAGACGGGCCTTATCGCGATGTTGCACCTGGGCCACCAACCGAACCGGCCCGGTCAAGCCGGTTCGGCCAAGCGGGGACGTGATGCGGACCGCCAGCGGCGTGGCGGGCCCTGCGGCGACCAGCCGCAGCGATGCGCCGGAGCCCGCCACAATGGCGACCAGACACGCCAACACCGCGTTCTTCATTACACCGTGTCCTGAACGGAGGATTCCTCGTGGACGAAATACCCGTGACAAGCCCGGTCCATCAGATCGGCTGACAGCGCGCGCGGGCGATCGAGATAATCAGCGAGCGCCAGCGCATGCTTGATCAGGTCACGGGGGTGGCAGCCGCGAAGCGGGATGTTGCGGCCGCGATGCCACTTGGTCATCAGGTGATCCACGACCGACGAGTCGAACTCAACACCCTGCTCGTGACAGCAGTTCTCGAAGATGGCAATGAATTCATCGGGCGTCGGGCCTTGCGCGAAAATCTTGTACTGGATCCGGCGCAGGAATGCTTCGTCGACCAGCGAACTGGGCTGAAGGTTGGTCGCAAACACCACCAGCACGTCGAATGGCAGCTCAATCTTCTGACCGCTGGTGAGGGTCAGAAAATCGACGCGACTCTCGAGCGGAACGATCCAACGATTGAGGAGCTCGCGCGGCGTGCACTGCTGGCGGCCAAAGTCGTCGATCACCAGCACGCCGCCATTGGCGACGGTCTGGACCGGCGCCCGGTAGAAGCCGGTGTTGCGATGCAGATCGAGTGACTCGAGGCGAAGCTCGCCACCGACCATCACCATCGGACGCCGACATTTCACCCAGCGAGCGTCGTCTCTCGATCCGCCATCGAGTTGGAGGCGCCGATCGGCCTGTGGCACGGGTTCGTGAATGACCGGATCGAAGATCCGGATGATGCTGCCCTCGACTGCGATCGCATGAGGAATCGCGATCTCGCCCTCGAGGACGTTCCGAATCGCCTGCGAGATGACGGTCTTACCGTTTCCAGGCGGGCCATAGACGAACATCGAATGCCGCGCGTTGATCGCCGGGCCCAGCTGGTCGAGCACGTGGTCGCTGATCACCAAATGGGCAAACGCGTCACGGATATGGGCCCGCGTCGCTTTCGAGGTCAACTGGCCGCGGATATCCGCCATGTAGCGGCAGTATTCGGCGAGCGGTACCGGAGCGACGCCGACGTAGTGGTTATCCTCGAGGAACAGCATCGCGCGCGCGCGTCCGGCATCGGTGATCCGGTATCGATAAGGAGGCGCGGCCGACCATCGCGCCGTTCATGATTTGGCAATGGCGTTGCCGGATCAGCTCGTCGATTGCAGGTTCCACGACTGGAAACAGCAAACCGAGGCGTGATGCGAGTTCGGATCCGGTCAATTCGCCGGCAAAATGCAGCGTTTTGACGACCAACTGGACGAGCAAATCCAGCGTCAGGCCGGTCTCAGCGAGTGTGACCGGCGCCGCAGGATGCAGCAGCGATTCCGTTGGGGCCTCAACCAGTTGGCACGCCATCTATTCCTCTCCTCCGACGCTGTGTTCTTTCCGCGCCAATAGCCGCGCGTCTCGCGCGCGGCGAACCGCATCACCAAGGCTCGGGTCAGCACGAGCCGTTTCGAATTCTCCCGCCGCTTCCGAATAACGCGACTGGGCCATCAGGACGATTCCCAGGTTGTACCAGGCATGTGTCTCGCCTCCGGCTTCGGCAAATTCCTTGCGCGCGAGGTCGAGGCGGCCGATTGCCGCGTAGGTCAACGCCAGGTTGTTGTGCGCGGGTGCGAGCGCCGGGTCGAGTTGCAGCGCCGATCGACACTCGTTGATCGCCTGCGACGCGTTGCCTTCGACGAACGAGAGATAGCAAAGGTTATTGAAGGCGTATGCGGCGCTGCGATCGAGTCCGATGGCCATCTTGTAAGCCGCGCGCGCATCCGTCGCTGCCCGATCCCGTGAAGCAGCGTCCCGAGCGTATTGCGAGCGGATGCCGATGCCGGTGCGTAGTAAATCGCGCGATAGGCGTCGCCCAGACCCAGCTGCGGCATGCCCCAGTCGCGCCACGCGCGCGCGAGGGCCTCATGCGACGGCGCATGACGGGGATTGAGGCCGAGCGCGCGGTTGTAGTACCGACAGGCCTGATCAATCAGTCCGCGACGGTGGTACGCGGCGCCGACCTCGTAGAGGTTCTGATCCGATATGGCCTTCGATAGCGCCGATCAGGGTCGCTGCTAAGCACCGGATCGGTCTGTTCGAGGGTCGGCGGCCCGGTCCTCGGCTCGGGCCGCGCCGTCGCCATCAGGTGCCTGATCTTGCCAATCGCTTCTTCGAGCGATGGTGACGGCGGTTCCTCCGGTTTCTGTTCTGCGGATTTGACGTGCTTGTGCAGAAGAACCGGTCCGCCGGACTCGGCGCCCGATGGGAGGCGCAGCCGGCGTGGACAACACGCCGACTGCGATGAGGATGCAGGAGAGCCGACGACACGCATGGAACGGCCTACTCCTCGCGCGAGACGCGCGGCGCGCCGACGCATCAGATAGAGCGCGAAGCACGCACGCGACGACGCTGAGGATCACTGTAGTCATGACACACTCCTTCTACTTGACGAGTTGCTGAGAAAAGAACCGAATCAACTGCACGACGCCCGGACCAGCCGTCACGACCGAAACGCCGGAAACAGACAGAACACCAGGGGGAACACCATCTTCACGCCGATCTTTTGCGGCACGCTCCTCGGCGCGCTGCCGCCGTCCGCGTGCGTCGACGTCCGCGTGCGTCCGGAGCGCCGGCGCCATGCTCGTTCCGAACCGATCGGACTGGACCAGCATGCTGACGAGCGCTCGGACATCGTCCACACCAGCGCGCGGCGAAATTCTTGAACGCTTCGAGGCGCGGCTTGCCGGCGCGCATTTCGGTCGTGATCATCCGCAGTTCCTCAGCCAGCGGCGGATACGGCACGTCGAGGTCCTGGCTCGTCTTGAGAATGGCCTGATCGAGGGCGGAACCGGCCTCGAGGCAGACGATGAACAGATCGAGCGCGTCCGGAAGACCGTTCTGGATCGATCTTCTTCGCTGGTTCGTCTGCGACGCAGCACCATGCCAGGCACGACGTAGCCGATCATGGCGGCGAGAATCGTCAGGGCGATCTTGGCGGCCCGTGAACAGAAGGAAAGGGTGCCGCCGAAGATGACGGCCGTGATCAATTCGGACGCCGTGTAGACGAGCGCCGGTGTCAGGCCGTGGTAGCCGGCTTGAGCCATGCGCTTCTGAAGCGCGACATCTCCTTGGGCGACTTCGGGATGAAGCGTCGCGAGGCGCTGGATCGCGGGCGTCAGCGAGGGAATGAGCGAGTTTTGCCCTTTGAGCAGGGCGCCGACCTTGCCGTCGAACAGATTTCGCAACCGCCGGCGGCCAGGTGCGTTATGTGCGAGCACGAGAGCCGTCAGCGACCCTGAAATCAGCGCGACCGACAAGAAAACGGCAACGAGGGTTAGCAACAGTTCTAATGGCATGTCTGATTCTCAGTATTCGATGTTGACGATCTTCCGGATGATCAGCATCCCAACGAGCTGAAGCACGACGGCAACGACGAGCATCTCCCTGCCGAGCGGGTCGTTGAACAGCGTCTGCATGTGTTTCGGGCTCACAACCATGAAGACCGTCGCCAGCGACGGAGGCAGGCCAGCGCGAGCACCCATCCGGTAATGCGTCCGTGGGCCGAAAGGACGCGCACCTGCCGCTTGATCTTGAATCGCTCGCGAATCACCGACGACAAGTTGTCGAGGACTTCGGCCATGTTGCCGCCCGCATCGCGCTGCGTCAGGACGGCCGTTGCGAAGAATTTCGCGTCGAGCAGCGGCACGCGTTCGGCGAAGCTTCGAAGCGCCTCCGGGATCGGCATGCCGAAGTTCTGCCGGTCGTAGAGAAGACGGAACTCCGTGCCGACCGGTGCGTCGATTTCTTCGGCGACCATCAACAGTCCGGTCTGAAACGTATGGCCAGCGCGCAACGCCCGCGAGATCAGGTCGATGCCCTCAGGGAACTGCTCTTCGAATTTGAGAGACGCTTTGTTCGGAGCCGTCCGCAGCCAGAGATAAGGAATCGCGGCCGTGAGCCCGCCGATCAGACGAGCGATGGCGAACTGCCCGGTCAGCCGCAGCACAATCAGAATCGGAATGCCGGCGGCGCACCCGGTCGCCAGGAGAAACGACCCCACCGTCATTTTTGCAACCGGCCTGCTCGATGAGGCGTTGGGCCGGCGCGACCACGAGCTGCGCACGACCGAGCAGCGCATCGAGAATGGTGACCGAACTGAGCTGCTCGATCTCCTTCACGATGGCGGCACGGCCCGGCATTCTGCGGCCGATCCTTGAGCCGTTTCTTCAGCTTCCGCTGGTCGTGATCCTCGGGCCGAACGACGAACAGGAAGTACGCCCCGACGACGATCGCGAGCACCGCAAGAAAGACGACGACTGGCAATGTCATCGAGCGTCTCCCGCGTTGACCAGCTTGCAGTGTTCGAACATGTCCATCGGCAGCTGCTGGCCGGCGGACGCCAGCCGATCGCTGCATTTGGGCCGGATGCCGGTCGCCGGAACCGCCCGATGACCTTTCCGTCCGGGGTCAGGCCGGTCCGCTCGAACAGGAAGATCTCCTGCATCGTGATCACTTCGCCTTCCATTCCCGTGATCTCGGAGATCGACGTCACCTTGCGGGTGCCGTCCGCCATGCGCGACACCTGGATGAGCAGATCGAGTGGCCGACGCAATCTGCTGACGGATCGCGTTGTCGGGGATATTCAGGTTCGCCATCGCGACCATCGTGTTCAAGCCGGTAGAGCGCGTCGCGCGGCGTGTTGGCAGTGAATCGTCGTCAGGCTGCCATCGTGGCCCGTGTTCATCGCCTGCAGCATGTCCAGCGCTTCCTCGCCGCGCACCTCACCGACGATGATCCGATCCGGCCGCATACGCAGTGCGTTGATCACCAGCTCGCGCTGCCGGATCGCGCCCTTGCCTTCGATATTCGCCGGGCGGGTTTCCATCCGGACGACATGGCGTTGTCGCAGCACCAGCTCGGCCGCGTCTTCGATGGTGATGATGCGCTCTCGCTCCGAGATGAAACTCGACAGCACATTAAGCAGCGTCGTCTTACCGGCGCCGGTGCCACCCGACACGAGCACGTTGAGACGGCAGCCGATCGCTGCGCGCAGGAAATCCAGCATCGGCTGCGTCAGCGAGTCACGCTCCACCAGGTCCTGGTGGCCGAGGCGGTCGGTACGGAATCGTCGGATCGAGACCGCCGCGCCGTCGAGGGCGAGCGGCGGAATCACCGCGTTCACACGCGACCCGTCCAGCAGGCGAGCATCGACCATCGGATGCGATTCGTCGATTCGCCGGCCGACCGAGCTCACGATGCGCTCGATGATGCGGAGAAGATGCCGTTCATCTTTGAACGTCACCGCGTCGGCCTCGGACAACATTCCGTTGCGCTCGATGTAGACCCGATCGAAGCGGTTGACGAGAATGTCCGAGATGTCGGGATCCGCCAGCAGCGGCTCGAGCGGGCCGAGGCCGAACAGCTCGTTCAGGACGTCGGTCGTCAGGCTCTCGCGTTCGTCAAGGCTCAGCGGCGTGCCGGCGTACTCGCGATCGAACATCGCGCTGACCAGACCGCGGATTTCCGGCTCGCCCTCCTCGCGTTTGATTTCTGCGAGGCGATCGAGGTTCAAACGATTGAGCAGCTCCTCGTGGATGCGGCTCTTCAGCTCCTGATACACGGCATCGCGGTAATCCGTGCGGTCCGTGCGGCCGGTGAGTTCAGCGGTTGGCGTCATGTTTGAATCGTCCTCTCAACGTCATCGACGGCCGGTCAGGCGACCGAGCAGGCCCGCGGATCGATCGGCGGGCGTCGCTTCGGTGCCGGCACCGGACAATGATCTGGCATACGCCGCAAACGAGCTGGCGAGTTTGTTATGGTTATCGATGACGAGCGGACGGCCCTTGTTGAGCGCGTCGATCGCCAACCGGTAATTGCTCGGGAACGTGTGGCCGATCCGGCTGCCGACGGCGCGCTCGAGATCGGCCGAACCGATTTCTGCGCTGCGGTCGTACCGGTTGACCACGATGCGCACACGGTCGGTTCCGAACTTCTGTCGCAGCCCCGCTGCGACACGGGCGCCGCTTCGAATCGCGGCAAGCTCCTGGGTCGCCACGACCGTGATGCTCGACGCCAGCGCAAATGCCTCGTCGACCGACGCGTCAGAGCGCGGCAGGTCCAGCACGACGAAACGGTAGGTTTGCGCGGCGAATTCCACAACCGCGCGGATACGGCGCGGGTCTTGCGACGCCGGAGTGATCCGATCCGGCGACGCGAGCAGGTCGGGCCCATTCGGCGTCTTCGCGACCAGGCCTTTGAGATACGCCTGATCCAGCCGGTGCGTGTTCTCGAGCGCGTCAGCCAACGTGAACCCTGGAGTGGCGCCGAGGAACAGCGCGGCGTCTCCGCCGCCCGCGTGGAGGTCGATCAGCAGCGTGCTGCCTTTCGAGACCGCCGACAGCGTCGTGGCAATGTTGACCGCGACGGTTGTGGTGCCAACCCCGCCTTTCGCGCCGACCAGGGCAAAGACTTCTCCCATCCTGGTCGATGACGCGGTGCCCGCCAGGCGCTCGATCGCGGCGAGCAAATCCTTTGCCGCGAACGGTTCGGCCAGCCACTCGGTAACGCCCGCTCGCATCGCGGCGAGCATCTGCGTCGGATCCGTCTTCGGCGCAATGATGATGATCCCGACCGTCGGGTGTTCTTTCTTGATCAGGGCAATCGCCGGCGGCAGTTCGGGCCGCTGGCGGATATCGACGACGAGAATCCGGGGCGGCTTCGACCCTGGCTGCGCAAGGCGCAGCAGTTCGCTGGAGCCGGCGGAATTCACGATTGCGTGCCCACGAAGAAGGTCTTCAACTTCCTTGTTCGCGCTTCCGATGACGGCGACGTTTATCGACACGGTTACTCCTGCTTATCTAACGAGCGCGATGACTTTCAAAAACGACGACTGAGTCCCGACGGTCCCGCCTCCGGCCACCTTGGTTCCGGGAGCGAGAGCCAGTCGGCCGATCACGGTGTCGGGACCTGGGTTCACGACGGGCGGACACTCGATGAACATGCCCATGATGTTCAGAATGGGAACGCCGGTGGCCTTGCCGTTTTTGGCAAGCGCGAGAGCGTCCGGGCTGATCAGCGGAATCGCGACCAGCCGTGGGCTAACCCCGTAGGCGCTGCCGTTGACGCCGCCGTGGCCATCGTTCATGCTCGAATCCCAATACGCACCGGGATCCTGTTTGCACAAACTGTCGTTATCCGAATACGTGCCCTGCTTCGTTTTGCCGGTGATGTTGCCGGTCTCGAGCGTCACCGCGTTTCCGATGATCTCGGTGATACCGACACAGTGCTTGATCGCGTCCTCATAACAGCCCCGCCCGGGCACTTGAGATCGAGCGCCTGAAAGGACCCGGCGTTGAACAAGTTGGCGCTACCGGTTTTGAGCGTGAGCTGCATCCCGTAATCAGCGGTGTACTTTCTGCTCGCGTCGAGCGGAGCGAATCCGCTGCCGGTCGAGGTGCTCAGTCGGCGCAGTGTAGACATCGGGATTCGTGATCTTGGGATCGAGATCCCCGTTGTTCTTGTATTTGTCGAAGGTCGAATTCACCGTCCACGGACCAACTGCCGGATACTTTTCCGCCCAGCGATCGATCAGCGCCCATGGCTTCAGGCAATCGGTCGCGTTGCCGGACATCGCTTCGGCCGTCGCCGTCGCTCGTACCCCTTGCGTCGTCATGCCGACCATCCGGCCGAAGAACATCGGGACCGGATTTCCATGCGCAACGTCCCGGTAGACGTCCACCCGCACGCACGGCGACGAGCCATCCGGGCAAACCGGAAAGGTAATGTCGGTCGCCGGATTCACAACCGGCTGCTCTCCCCAGACCTTGTTCGTTTGCGAGACCGCGAACGCGGCGTCCTTCGCGAAGCTGTCCGCGCTGTCGTCGGCATTGTCATAGGCGATCGCGATGGCGCCGGCCATTGCCGCGGCGTCGGCAGAGTTCTGCGCCTGCCGTCTGCTGACCCAGAACATGCCGAAATCGAAGGTGAACGTCGCGAACGCGGCGAGCACGAGCAGCGCCACCGCGACATGCACCAGAATGGCGCCGCGCTCCGATTCCTCGAGATGCAGAAGCCTGTTCATGACGCTCAGTCCTTCTTGTCGCCAGGCTGCTTGGCCTTCGCCGGCGGTGCATCCACCGGACCGCCACCGCCAGACAGTTCCTGACCAACCGCATCGGTCGCCGGCAGGAAACGCTTCAGTTGGTTGGGCAGCGGCGGAACTTCGTCGGGGTTGAGCGGACGGACCAGGCGAGGCGTAATCAACACCATCAACTCCGTGCGTTCAGCCCGTTCGGCCTTGCTCTTGAACAACGCACCGACAATCGGGATGGCGCTCAGGAACGGTACGTTGGCCGCGTCGTCCTGCGAGAGGTTGTTCAGCAACCCGGCGATTGCGAAGGACTGACCGTCTCGGAGTTCGACGTCCGTATCGGCGCGGCGCGTAATCAGCGACGGGATACGGAAACCCGCATACGTGATGCCGTTGGCAAAATCCAGCGTGCTGACTTCCGGCCTCACCTTCAAACGAATCATGTCTCCCGCGATCGTCGGCGTGAAGTTCAGCCGGATCCCGAACTCCTTGAACATGATGGTGACGGCGTTGGTCACGCCCTGGACGATCGGCACCGGAAATTCGCCGCCCGCGAGGAAGCTGGCGTCCTGACCGTTGTAGGCGATGAGGTTCGGCTCCGCGAGGCTCTGAAGGTAGCCTTTCTGCTGCAGCGCACGAATGACGACGCCGACGTCGAACTTCTGGCTGAACAGAAACACGTTGAGGAAGTCGCTGAACGTGAATTGCCCTGAAGCGCTCGTCACATCGGCGCCGAAATCCCCGCTCTTCTTCGTGTACTGGAGATTGTCGAATCCAGGCGCGGAGAATTGCTGCGTGGTGACTCGGCCGACCGTATTGCCGGCTCCCGTCGGACCGGTGAACCACGACGCACCCAGCTCTTTGACCGCGCGGCGATTCACCTCGGCAAAGCGGACCTGCAACATGACCTGCTGGCTTTCCGAGCCGCCCGGCAGTTGCAGCAGGTTGATCACCTTGAGCTTCGACGAGCTGGCTTTCGCGATCTCGCCGGCGCGCAGCATCACCTGTGTGTTGGAGACGCTGCCCGACAGCACAATCGCTTCGTCGCTGGTCGCCGACCTGAATGTTCTCGCCGGGAAAAAGGCCCTGCAGCTGCTGCTGCAGCGTGGTGACCCCCGGCTCGACGACGAGATCGTACTGAGCGCGGCGTGTGCCGCTCCCCAGATGATCAAACTGATCGTCCCCGGCGCCTTGCCGTCAATCAGGATTTCGCGCGGCTGCACGACCGTCGCGTCGGCGACGGCGGGGTTGGTGACCGCGATCCGCAGCACGTCGAAATCGGTCGTCAGCACCGTCGAGCGTCCAGCGGTCAAGAAAATCGCTTTCGAAGCCGCCGCTCTTTTCGCTTTGCTGCGCTCCGGCGCGAGCGTTCCGCACAGAAGCGCTGCCAGACACAGCGACCACGCGCGTCGCCCGAAGTACTTCGAGATTCCCATTAACGAACCGTCTCCTCACTGCGCTTCGAGGCGCGAATCGCTTCCACCCTGTAAATCGACGGTGCCGCCTGCACGACCGGAGGGCCGCGGGCGCGGCGGAACAAAGGCCATCTTCCTGGGCGCCGCCGGCTTGATCGGGGCAGCGGCCGGTGCCGGGCCGCCCATTAACTCCGCCATCCGGACTCCCGGCGTCGCCGCCGGAGCCACATCGAGAGGATTCCGCAACGCGAGCGCAATCTGCCCGCTAGTTGCCGCGAGCGCGATGCGCTCCGCGTCGGTTGGCGTCACCGCCAGCGTGACGACCGTGGTCTTGATCGGCTTGCCGTCCTTCTTGGACTGGTCCTGGTCGTATTTCGTACCCGACGTCAGCACCTGCACGTTGGTGACGACGATCCGCGACATGCTGTTGTTGTTCTCGCGAATCATCGCGAGCACATCGACCCGCGTGCCGGGCACCGTAAAGCCCGCCACGCCGATGACCTCGTTGACTTTCACGGACATCGCGCGCATGCCGGCCGGAATCGTCGGCGGAAGCCGGCCCCCGCCTCGATCGGCGCGAGCTTGGCTCTCCGAGAGCGGCTCGTTCTTGAGCACCGGCGCGACCAGTCCGCGGCTGACAACCTTGTCGACGTTGTCGAAACCACCCTGCAACGGGTCGCTGGATGGCCACGGCACCAGCTTCACATCCTCTTTGGTGACCAGCGCCCGACCGGCAGGTTGTCCTTCGCGACAACCACCGAGTAGTGAGCAACGGGCACCTCGCGAAACGGAATGCGTTTCACCGCGCGGTAGACGCCGAAGCTGGCGGCAGCCGCCAGAACGACGGCGACAGTAACCACGAGCATTGTTCGAGTCGTGTCGATTCATCGGTTCTCCTCTTCAGCCTTTCGTTGCTCCACAGCTCAGAGCGGCGCTCACGGCGCCGCCGCGATCTCCAGCCGCATCGTCGACGCAGCTTTCAGCATGATGTCGGCGTGCGGTCCCTCCCCAACGCAGCGCCGAAAGCGGCGTCAGAAGCACGAATTGATGCGGATACTGCACCGTGACCGTCACGACATCGATCGACGGGCCGCCAGGCGTAGCCTCTGTCGTGTACGCCACTGGGTGCCGGCGCGCGTTCCGGTCAGGCCGGATGCGGCCAGATAGCTGGTGACGCGGCTCTGGATGTCCGCGGTTCCGAAATCGGGCAGCACGGCGACCCGCGCCCCTTCGCGCGCGGCATTCGTCACGACTTCGTACCGCTGAAACATGATGGCGAAGTCGATGACGCCGCCGATGATCAACATGAGGATCGGCAGGGCAATCGCGAGCTCGAGCAGTTCGGCACCGCGCTCGCTGCTCCACCGGCGGGCAGGTTGTGTTATCGCAGCCATAAGGTCACCAGCACTCCGGTCAACACGGGAAAGGCATACGCAAGCTTCGGCGCATTCTGCTCGGTCAGCGTCAAGCCTTCTGCCGGCCTGATGCCACGGTCATCCAGTACTTGAGGAGAAACGCGATGTTGCGGAAGGCGGTGCGTGCGTAGCCGCTCCGAACCGCCAGCGCGAGCGCGAGCACTCCGCCCGCCATCGTCGAATACAGAGCGACGCGAAGCACAACCGACGGCCCGAGCCAGGCGCCAATCGCGCCAAGGAGCTTCACGTCCCCGGCACCGAGGCCGCCGAGGGCAAAAATTGGAAAAAAGAGCGCGATGCCGACGAACCATCCGGTCGCGCTCGTCATCGCCGCGGACGTTCCGCCGATGAGAAGCTGGCTTGCGATCGCCGCGAATGGCTGACGTGAACGTCAGCAGGTTCGGAATCCGCCGGCTGCGCCAATCGGAGACGCACGCCAGAGCGGCGACGACGAGGGCGACGTGAATGGGCTGCATTACGTCGTGTTGCCTTCATGACGGATCCGGTGGTTCCCACAGCTGGTTCACACCAGTGTCCCAGCTGCTGTAGACCGCGTTGATTGCTTGCCCGATCAGGCTGACGCCGGCGACGCCTGCAAACCCAATGGCGCCGGTCAACAGCGCGTACTCGATCAGGTCCTGGCCGTCCTCGTCGACAATCAGCCGTCGTATGGCCGCAACGCGTATCAACAACATGTTCACTTTCCAAAGAAGGGTGCGCACCGGACGATCTCCGCCCGGTGCGCAAGCCAACTAGCCGAGCGCGGTGATCATGTCCTGGACTTTGCCTTCGAGGGCCTCGTACCAGTCATTGAGCGCCGGCCGGCCAAGGTCGCGCCGGCCGCCGCCGCCACGCTCAGGAACGACGCGAGCAGCGCGTACTCGATGAGGTCCTGACCCTCATCTTCACGAACGAAACGAACCATCAGACCCTTCATGTAACTCCTCCGAATACAACGAACCGGTTAACGAATGGCGCGGTTGCCGACGGCGCCTGAAGCAGTTGAGAGCCATTGGCATCTCGTCATCCCATCATTGGGACGTTGCTCGGTCGTCGGCGTTGCCACGCTTGCACGGCACACAGTTGCGTTTAGTCGCGTCGGCCGTGCGGCGGCGCGACCAATCTTGCGGCCGGCGTTATCGCTGTTCCCTGCGCAGCCAGCCGGCCAATCCATTCAACCGCCGCATCAGATGCCGGAGCGTCCCGGCGTACGGCGGCGTGGTTGAAAGAAACTGCGTACCAACGTGATAGATGCTGCCGGCCCCGACGAGCGCCTGGCATCTCACCACTCGAACGGTGTCGTCGAACTCGTGCCCGCCGAAGGCAATTCGCAATCTCGCGACGGTGCCAACTGCAATGGCTGCGTCGCTCGAGCAGACAGCCGTTCCCGCTGCAGTTCAGCACGCGAACCCGTATTTCCTTGGCCAGGGACGCGAGCTCTTCGTCGTCTGAATGTTCGAAGCCGTAAATCATTTGATCCTCAGCGAGCTCCCCTGACCCAACGTGATTCGCCATCGCCTTCGCTCGATCGCAACCGCAGTCGGTGCTGGACGCGACCGTTTACGATCACCGGGTGGCTGTCGATCACTGCGACTTCGATCGTGATGAGTGTTCCGTTAATCACACGCTCGAGCATCAGCAGTTCGCCAGATCCTTCCGGGTCGTCGCTGACGGCGATGAACTGATCGTCAAGCTCGCGCCAGACCGCGACATCACGCACAACTTTCAAACAACCCTCGGCGTTCCTCACGCCGTAACGGCGGTAACTCCGGCGACTCGACATTCGCACCTCGGAAACGCATCGACTGCATTGGCGACGAACGTCGTCGCAGCGCAAGAACCGTCAAAGCTCGCGACCCGATATCGCAAGTGCGATGCCGACCGCGGCAATATCGAGCTGCCACGCGTTTTTGCTGAGAGTTCTTGGCGATCTTTCAGAATTCGCCGCTGGCGTGCGAGGCGGCGAGAACGATCAGGTTCTAGCTGGCACCAGAAGAAACTCCGTCATGCAGCAGGAGAGTGCCCGGTTCGCTGCACTGCACGAAGCGACAAATCCGTCAGGGAGTCGGAGCGCGTCGGGTTAGATGGTCGCCGTCGCGACGAGGGTGTCGCCAGGACGGACGTCGTAACGCAGGAGCGTGCCTTCGGGCATTTCAGCGACCGCATAGGCACGGAGAGCCGCAGTGATACGACGGGCCGGCACGGCATGGCGCACCTTCAGTACCCGGCCATCCTTAGCCAGAAACGCAACGTCGATCCGAAAGCGCATGAAGAAGGTGTGCACGGCATTCGAGGGCGCGATCAGCATCGCCATTCCCTCATCGAGCGAATCTCGCCCCAACAGTCCCTTGCGCCGCGAGGATGAATCGAACGCGAGCAGCAGCCGGCTCGCGACCACGCCGCCGGTGCGAGCGTTCACAAGACTATGCGCAACGGTCGGATTACGCAGGATCGGAGCAATGAAAGACGGCATACCTGATTTCTAGTGGACGAAAGTTGTTAATCTGGCCGGCTGCAGATTCACCGACGCTTCGCCCAACGTGCCCACGCAGTGCACTCCTAACCCGATGATTCCGCAGGCTTCAGCGTCCCGCACGCTGTCTGCGCTGACGGACCCTCAATTGCTCAAACCTCGAGCGGGATGAACAAAACTTGGCAACAATACCGTATTTCATTTTTAGTCCGAGCACGCTTCTCAGTCTGAGCGGCATTTTGCGCGGCCCCGATCCGACGCGGCCTACGCCGGCGGAAGACTGGCGTGAGGCCAAAGTCGATGTCGTCATTCCTGCACTGAATGAGGCCGACAACATCATCCTCTGCCTGGCGTCGGTGCTGCGGCAGACGATGAGACCGCGACAGATCATCCTGATCGACGACGGCAGTCGCGATGGCACCGTCGAACGGGCCACTGCGTTCTGCGCCCAGCAGGGCGTCGAGCTTCGCGCGATTCAGCGGCGCGCGCCGATCGGCAAGACGCCGACGATCAAACGGCAGGCCCGCGAGCTGGACTCCGACGTCGAATTCATCCTCGACGCCGACACGGTCCTCGAATCCGACAACTACATCGAACGGACCGTTCAGGAACTCTATCAGGCGGTCGGTATCGCCAGCGCCTTCGGCACGGTGTTGCCGCAGCGCAAGAAGGATCGGATCCGCGCTCGAGAATCTGCATGGAGTTCAGACGTTTCTCAAACGGTACGGCGAGGTTCATCCCAACGTCGGCGGTGCCGGCCTGGCTGCACGACTTGGCACGGGGAGTCACGAACCTCTATCGCGAAGTGCTGTATCTCTACCTTCAGCGGTTCATCTACCGCGGCCAGATCGTGTTCTTCGGAACGACGAGCAATCCGGTCGGCTGTGCGGTCGCCTACCGCCGCAAGTACGTCCGTGCGCTGTTCGATTACATCGGGCCGATTCTCGGCGACGACCTGACGAATTCCGAGGACATCTTCATCGGCTTTGCGATGCTCAACGAAGGCTATCGCAACATTCAGCTCACCGACGTCTATGCGCGGACGGTGGAACCCGAAGTGCAGCGGCTGCCGCGACAAATTTATCTGTGGTCTTCGTCGTTTCTGCAGTCGTGCTACTACTTCGACCCATTGCTGCGCAGCCCGTTCAAGGCGCTGAAACGATGGCGCGCTCGCAGGCAGCCGCGCGATATTCAGCCCGGCACGCGCCGACGTGTTCCGCAGACGCCGGCGTATGCCGGTGCGCAGATGACCGTCGCTCGCCACCTGCCGGCGGCGGGTTGCCGGGACTCCAATTCGAGCAGCCGATGCGAATGACCGCGCTCGGTGGACCAGGCCTGCGGCTGCAGCCAGCCGGCGCCGGCGGCGGATTGGTTTCGATGTCAGGCGATCGCCGCACCATTCGCGAGCCGTATCGCCAGGCGTTCGGTCGCGCGCGGACCGCCACACACGGACGTCCGGCGGGCTGGATTCTGGCGATGTCGGCGGTTGAGAAGGTGTTCTTTCCCGGCGTCGCTGTTGATGATGGCGATTCTCCGAATGTGGGAACCGCTGGCCGTGACCATCATCGCCGAAACCGCGGTGAGCGCGTTCGCATTCAGTCTCGTGATGAAGCGACGTCGGCTCGAGTACGTCGCCAAAACGATTCTCGTGACGCCGATTCGCTACGCTCTGCTCGGCTTCGAACTCGTCACGCATCGGCCGCTTTGCGGCCGACCTCTGGCTTACCGGAAACAGGAAATGGCGCAAATAACCCGACGTCTCCTGACGCTTGCGATGGCCTTCTCGGTCCTGGCCGCTTCGACGGCTCGGGCGCAGTCTCCGGATGCTGCACTGGCAGCCGAGGCCGAGAGCCGCTGGGACGATGCGATTCGGCTGCACACGGCCGCGATCGAGGCCGATCCGGGCCGCGCGGATCTCTGGGTTCGCATCAGCGACATCGAAGCGAGACGGGGAAATCTGCCAGGCTGCATCGCAGCGCTTCAGCGCGCAGCCGCCGCCGCACCCGGAACATCGTCTGTTTATGCCCGGCTCTCGCAGGCCTACTCGATGTCGGGACATCCGACGGCGGCACTCGAGGCCATTGAAGGCGCGCTCCTGCTGGAACCGAAGTCGAGCGAGTACTTGCATGCACGGGCCGAGTTGTCAGCATGGCTCGGTGACTACGGCCGCGCGCAGAACAGCTACCGGCGACTGGCTGAACTCCAGCCGGCTGATCCCGACAACGCGCTCGCATATGCGCGGGTGAGTGCATGGGGCGGCGATACCAACCAGGCCGTGACCGAGTACGAGCGCTACCTGAAAACCCATCCTGAAAACCGCGACGCGTGGATCGAGCTCGCCAAAACCGAATCGTGGCGCGGCAACTACGGTGCTGCCCTCAGTGCGCTGAAGACCTACAAGACGCAGTTCGGCGAAACGTCGGCCTACGCGCAAACATACGCCGCCGTCATGACCGGCAGCGGCCATCCGGGACGGGCGGTAGAGGTCGTCACACCCCTGCTCGCGCAGACGCCGGACGATCTTCAGCTGAACCTGACGCACACGATAGCGCTGGCTATGCAGCACCGTTCTCGTGAAGCCTACTCGTCACTCGAGACGGTGCGGCGCCTCGCACCAGCAAGCCGCGACGCGCAGGATGCGGAACGTGTCGTCCGTACTCTGCTGGCATCGACGGTCGAACCGGCTTTCACGGCGTATTCCGATTCGGACCGACTCCAGATTCAGCGCTTCGCGCCGCGCGGCACGGTGGCGTTTACGAGCGGCACTCACATCTCCGCCGGCTACGATCGAACGATACTGTCGGCCCGCAAGGGCACCGGCCTCGACTCGGTCGATGGTTCGGATTCGGCCGATTACCAACAGGCCTGGGTCGGAGGCGCGCAGAAGCTTGGCGCGTTGACGCTGGATGGGCAGGCCGGATACGCGAAGCCGGGTGCACGGGAACTGGTGACCTACAGCGTTGGTATCAGCGCTCGCGCCGGCGACAGTCTTCAGCTTTCGCTTCAGCGCAGTTCCGGTGCGGTGGTCATTTCGCCGCGAACGGTAAGCATCGGGCTGACGCAGATCGCCCATCAGCTACAAGTGCAGTGGGCACCAACGCTGCCAATAATTGTGGCGTTCAACGCGCAGGTGCAGGACTTCTCGGACGGGAACCGGCGCGTCGAGTGGACAGTCGCGCCGAGGCTCAGCATCGCGCGGACAGCGGTATTCAACATCGATCTCGGTGTGTCGGCATACCGCCTGGAGACCGAACAGGACCTTGCACACGGCTATTACGACCCCAAGCGCTATGAGCAATTCGGCTTGACGGCGTTTCCCTACTTCAAATTCACCGAGAACGTCGGGCTTGCGATGTCGGCGACGGTCGGACCGCAGCGCGACTCCAATTCGCCGTCCTTTCATTTTGGCGGGACGATCAGCGGCGAGGCAACCTTCGGCGTCTACCAACCGTGGGCCCTCAAAGTCAACGGCAGCGGATCCATGAATCGACGACTCGAGAGCGGTGCGTTCCGCGGTGCCGGCGGCGGCATCGCTCTGGTGCGGCGCTTTTAACCTTCTTTCAGGAGAGATCATGCGGGCACTCATCACCGGCGGTGCGGGTTTCATCGGATCGCACCTCGCCGAACGGCTTCTCGCGCAGGGACACCACGTGGCGATTGTCGACGACCTGTCGACCGGCAGTATCGAGAACATCGTGCACCTGCTCGGTCACGAACGTTTCTCCTGCACGATCGACTCGGTCACCAATGACGCCGCGATGAGTCGCGCGATCGGATCGGCGGATGTCGTTTTTCATCTCGCCGCCGCCGTCGGTGTCAGGCTGGTCTGCGACCGCCCGGTCCACACAATCGAGACGAACGTGCACGGGACGGAAACGGTATTGCGGCACGCCAGTCGCCAGCGCAAGCTGGTGCTGGTCGCCTCGACCTCCGAAGTTTACGGCAAGGGAACCGCCCTGCCGTTCCGCGAAGACGCGGATCTGGTGCTTGGGCCGCCATCAAAAACGCGGTGGGGCTACGCAACCAGCAAATTGCTCGACGAGTTTCTTGCGCTTGGCTACTGGAAAGAGCGGCAGTCCCCGGTGATTGTCGTCCGCTTCTTCAACACCGTCGGGCCGCGGCAGAGCAGCCGTTACGGGATGGTCCTGCCGAGTTTCGTCAAGAAGGCACTCGAAGGCGCACCAATCACTGTCCACGGCGACGGTTCGCAGACCCGCAGCTTCACCTGGGTTGGCGATGTCGTTTCCGCGATGCTGAAACTGATCAACGAACCGAAAGCGATCGGTGAAGTGTTCAACATCGGCAACGGTGCCGAAATCAGTATTCGCGATTTGGCGTACAAGGTGAAAGCGCTGACCGACAGCTCGTCACCGATCGAGTTCGTCCCTTACTCCGCGGTTTTTGACGACAGCTTCGAGGACATGGCCCGCCGCGTTCCCGACATCAGCAAAATCCGCCGCGTCGTCGGATACTCGCCGACCGTTCATCTCGACGAGATCATCGAAAAAGTGGTCGCCTATTGGCAGGTCGAGCGCGCCGCGCAAGCGCCGGCGCCGCTGCGGTCCGCCTCGCCGGCGGTCCGTTCCGTTGGCAAATCGGCAAAACTGACTCCGTACACTCCCGCCTTGAGCCTTCCCTGAAATCCTCAGACACGCTAGTTACCGCTCGGTACACCGACCGCCGCGCCATCTCCGGCGCGGCGGTCGTTTCCACCTTCCAGCACGTCGCGTGTTACTCTGCGTCCTCGGCGCTGCTTTTTGGCGCCGAGATTATACGCGCTTCGATTTCCAGCTTCCGGTTGTGAACAGTGCCGCGCTGATCAGCGACATCACCGAAAACGCGATCGCCACGCCCCAGAATGCCCCCGCCGGACCGAGACCAAAGGTCCGCCCCAACACATAGGCGAGCGGGATTTCGCCGAGCCACAAGCAGCCGATGTTGATCCAGGTGGGGGTTACCGTATCGCCGGCGCCGTTGAACGCCTGCGTGAGGACATAGCCGTAAGCGTAGAACGGGAAGCCGGCGCTGATGATTCGCAGCCCGGTGGTGGCCACCGGCGCAACTGCCGGATCGTTCGTGAAGATCGACACGATTGCCGGTGCAAACGCCACGAATAGCGCACCGAGAACCGCGAGGAACACCATGTTGAAGTTCGCCGCGCGCCACACCGACTCTTCGGCGCGCTCCGGTTTGCCCGCGCCGAGATTCTGTCCGACAAGTGTCGCTGCCGCGTTGGAGAGTCCCCACGACGGTAGCAGCGCGAAGATCACGATACGGATGGCGATCGTGCAACTCGCCACCGCGACGCTGCCAAAGCCAGCGACGATCCGCACAACGCCAACCCAGCTGGTGGTGGCGACGAGGATCTGAAACACCGCACTGCCTGACAGCCGCAGCATCGCCAGCAGCACCGCCGGATCGACACGAATGTGCTTTGGCATAATCGCGACCCGACCGCCTCCCCGAGACAACACGAACAGTTGCACCAGCACGCCAATACCGCGGCCCGTGGTTGTCGCGACCGCCGCGCCGGTGACGCCAAGCTCCGGAAACGGGCCGAGGCCGAAGATGAAGCAGGGATCGAGAATGATGTTGATGCCGCTTGCAATCCACAGGACGCGCATCGCGACAGCGGCATCGCCAGCGCCGCGGAAGACCGCATTGATCAGAAACAGCAACACGATGACGACGTTGCCGCCCAGCATGATTTGCGTGAACGCGGCATGCTGCAGGACGTCGCCTGATGCGCCCATCAACGACAGCAGCGAACCGCCGAACACAATTCCAAGCAGCGAAATCGGCGCCGAAATGACGATTCCAAGGATCACCGCCTGGACCGCCGCGCGTGCCGCACCGTCGTGGTCGCGCTCGCCGATCCGCCGCGCCACCGTCGCCATCGCGCCGACGCTGAGCCCGATGCCGACGGCATAGACGATGGTGATCATCGACTCGGTCAAGCCGACGGTTGCGATTGCGTCGGCCCCGAGCCGCGACACGAAAAACACGTCGACGACGGCGAACAACGACTCGAGCACCAGCTCGAGGACCATCGGTACCGCGAGCAGCAGAATCGCACGGCCGATCGGACCTTCGGTGTATTCGCCGCGATGCGATCCTTGAAGCGCTTCCTTGATCGTTGCCCAGAACGTCGGGGTGGATTCGCGAGACTTAGCAAACACTAAGGACACAATGGACACAAAGAGAATACAGGGATTGACCTTCGTGTCCTTGGTGCCCTTTGTGTCGATTCAGCGTGCGACTCGACTCATGGTTTGTACGCGATGGCGTCAATCTCGACCAGCAGTCCTTCGCCTGGCAAGCCGGCGGCCTGGATGGTGGTTCGTGCCGGCCGGTGCTCCCCGAACATGCGCATGTAGACCTTGTTCATGTTCTGGAACTCGTTCATGTCGATCAGGAACACTCCGCAACGCAAGACGTGTTGCAGGCCCGACCCGCCCGCTTCGAGAATCGCCTGGACGTTTTTCAAGCACTGCTCGGTCTGCTGTTCGACCGTCGCGCCCGCCAGGTTGCCGGTCGCCGGATCGATGGCGCCCTGACCGGAAACAAAAATCAGACGCTCGAATTCCATACCGGGCGAGTACGGGCCGACCGGTTTCGGAAGGTTGTTCGCATGAATCGGTTTGTGCACGTCGCGCTCCTCGTCTAACCCCGTTCAACTGCCCGGCGTTCGTCAGAACACCATTCGCTCCACGAGCCGGCGTAGAGCTTCGCGCCTTTTAATCCGGCATGTTCCATCGCCAGCAGATTGTGACATGCGGTCACGCCGGACCCGCAGTAGCAGACGACATCGTATGGCGGTGTATCACCCAGGGCGCCGCCGAGTTGCGCCCGCAGCTGCTCGGGCGTTCGAAAGGTGCCGTTCGCGTCGAGATTCTGCTGAAAGAAATAATTCGACGCGCCTGGAATGTGTCCCGCAACCTTGTCGAGCGGTTCGCTCTCGCCGCGAAAGCGCTGCGGCGCGCGTGCGTCGAGTAGCCGGGTTGACGCCGACGTCGAGCCGATCAGCGAAGCCACCGTCGCGGCGTCCACGATCATCTCGCGGCGAGGTGATCCACTGAACGCGGACGGAGGACGCGATTCGCCGCCGCCGCGGGTTTCGCGACCCTCCGCAATCCATTTCGCGAATCCGCCATCGAGCACGGCGACGGCATCGTGACCCATGTAACGCAGCATCCACCACAGGCGGCTTGCGTACATCCCATTGTCCTGGTCGTAGGCGACCACCTGCATGCCGGTGGTGATGCCGAGTCGCGAGAACGTCGACGCCAGCGCGACAGCGTCCGGTAGTGGATGGCGTCCGTTCGTTCCGGTCTTGGCAGCCGACAGGTCGTGATCGAGATCGGCGTACACGGCTCCCGGGATGTGCGCCGCCGCGTACTCGCGTTCTCCCCAGGTCACGTCATCAAGCTTGAAGCGACAATCGACGACAACCCAGGCGGCATCGCCAAGATGCATGCTCAGCGTTGCAGAGGAGATCAAGGTCGTGAAGGCCATCCGCGTACGATACCATTGAGGGCCGCGCGCTTTGCGCGAATGTCAAATGCAAAGCGTTGAATGCAAAATGAATCGTCTGCATTTTGCATTTTGCATTCTGCATTTGGCATTTTTGAATTTGGCTCTGGCTTCCCCCGCCAACCATCCGGTTTCCCGCGACGTCTAACTGAAATGCTTTTGCGATGCTTCTGCTTACGCTCGCGCTAGGTCTGTTTGCCGCGGGCGCGCGGGTTGCCCGGGTCGATGCCGTTCCGGTAACGCCCGGCGCGACCCGCATCACTGGCGAACTCACCGACGAAACCTGGCAGCGGGTGACGCCGATCGACGGCTTCGTGCAGCGCGAGCCGCAGGAAGGCGGCGAACCGAGCCAGAAGACTGAATTCCGCGTCGCCTACGATGCAGCGACGCTCTACGTGCAAGTCCGCGCATTCGACCGGGAATCCGACAAGATCAAAACCTATCTCACACGTCGCGACGGCGATTCGCCGTCTGACTGGATCCGTGTGTTGATCGACTCGTACCACGATCGACGGACCGCGTACGAGTTTGCCGTGAATCCGTCCGGCGTGAAACAGGATCGTTACTGGTTCAACGACAGCAACCGCGACGATGGCTGGGACGCGGTCTGGGATGTGAAGGTCGCGCGCGATGCCACGGGCTGGGTCGCGGAGTTTCACATTCCCTTCTCGCAGCTCCGTTTCACACCGGGCGAATCCAACACCTTCGGATTCGCGGTGTCGCGCCAGATCGGCCGCCTGAACGAAACGTCCACCTGGCCGCTGTTGCCGCGCAGCGCGACCGGCTACGTGTCGTCGTTCGGCGAGCTTGGCGGTCTCAGCCTCGCACGGTCGCCGAAACGGCTCGAGGTGTTGCCCTACGCAGTGGCCAACGTCGCGCGGCAGCACACCGACGGCAATCCGCTGCAAAAAGCCTCTGATCCGGGCGGTGCATTCGGGATGGATCTGAAGTACGCGCTGACGTCGGGCCTGACGCTGACCACCACCATCAACCCGGACTTCGGGCAGGTGGAGGCCGACCCGGCGGTAGTCAACCTCAGCGCCTTCGAAACGTTCTTTTCCGAACGGAGGCCATTTTTTGTCGAAGGCTCCGGGATGTTTCGCTTCGATTCGGACTGCATGGACGGGCCTTGCCAGATGTTTTATTCGCGCCGGGTCGGCCGTGCACCACAGGCCGCCAGCGAGCTGCCGAGCGGCGACAACGTCTATACCGAATCGCCGGCGCAAACCTCGATCCTCGGCGCGGGCAAATTGACCGGACGGGTCGGCGGCTACTCGGTCGGCGTGATGACGGCGCTGACGCAGCAGGAGTACGGCACGGTTCTCGATGCGTCGGGTCTCTACAAAAAGGCGGTCGAGCCGGTAACCGCCTACACCCTTGCCCGGCTGCGCCGCGAATTCGCGAATCAGTCGGCGTTTGGACTGATCACGACGGCCACCAATCGCGGCACCAACGAGGTGACCTCGATCTTGCCCGACAGCGCTTACACCGGTGGCTTCGACTGGGACTTGCGCATCCGGAAGAACTACTCGCTCACCGGGTTTCTGTCGGCGAGCACCGTCCGCGGCAGTGCTGAGGCGATCGACCTCGTTCAACAGAACAGCCGGCATTACTTTCAGCGTCCCGACGCGACCTCCTTCGACCTGATTCCCGGCGCGACGTCGCTGAACGGCGCCGGTTCGCGCATCCGCTTCAGTCAGATCGGCGGCAAGCGTACGCGGTTCAATACCGAGTTCGGTTTCAAGTCGCCAGGCCTCGATCTCAACGACATCGGCTTCCTGCGGCGTGCCGACGAGCGATGGACCGCGAACTGGTTCCAGTTCCGCAACGAACAACCGGGCAAACATCTGCGGAGCCGCTATATCAATTTCAACTACTTCTCAACCTGGAACTACGACGGCGATCGGTTGTTCAGCGGCGGCAACGTCAACTTTTCGTTCAATTTCATCAACAACTGGTCGGCGGGCGGCGGCATCGGCGCGCAGCCCTACGGGTTCGACGATCGCAGTACCCGTGGCGGGCCAGGCGCGGTCACCGAAAGCTCGAAAAATTTCTGGTCGTGGCTGAATTCCGATCAGCGCAAGCTGGTGTCGTTGAGCATGTTCAACGGCATGGGCAGCAACGGCGAAGCCGGCTGGTTTGGCGACTACGAAATGGAGGTCACCATCCGGCCGATGTCGGCGTTGACGGTGTCGAGTGGATTGCGCGTCAACCGTTCAGTGAATGCGACGCAGTGGCTCGAAAATATCGTCGACGACCAGGCGATCGAACATTACACGTTCGGCCGGATCGATCAAACGACCGTCGCGTTGACCGAGCGGTTCAACTACACGGTGTCGCCGAACCTGTCCGTGCAGCTCTACGCCGAGCCATTCGTGTCGGCTGGCGGTTACAACAACTTCGTCGAGCTCGCCGACCCGCGCAATCGGAACTTCGATGAACGCTACTCGCCGTACAACTACACCAGCAACCCCGATTTCAACGTGAAGTCGTTCCGCACCACCAACGTGCTGCGCTGGGAATACCGGCCTGGCTCAACGCTGTTCGTCGTCTGGCAGCAGGCGCGCGAGAACGATGAGGTCCCGGGCGGGTTCCGGCTTGGCCGCGACATGCGCGGCATCTTCGGCGTCGCTCCACGAAACGTGTTTCTCGTCAAGCTGGCGTACTGGCTGAATTATTAGATAATCGAAGGATGCCCCGTCCGCGTTCATCGATCGCTGTCTTCGCCGTTCTCGTCTCGCTCGCCACCGGGTTGTACCGACAATCCGACGTCGCCATCCGTCTCGGCGCCGTTCAGCCAGACGGATTTGCGGGCAGGCATCGGCACCGAGGCGGCCGTCGGCGGTTTGCTGACCGTGAATTACACCGGTTGGCTTTACGATCTCAGTAAGACCGACCAGAAAGGCCTGGTCTTCGACACCTCCCTTGGCAAGACCCCCTTTACCTTCACACTCGGCGCGGGGCAGGTGATTAGAGGTTGGGAAGTGGGGGTTCCGGGCATGAGAGTCGGCGGGGTCCGCCGTCTCGTGATCCCTCCGTCGATGGCCTACGGCGATCAACGTGCAGGGTCGATTCCGCCGAATACGACGCTGGTGTTCGAGATCGAACTGTTGTCAGCGGTGTATTAACGCCTCGCGCTCGCGTCCTCTACTCTTCTTCCTACTCCGAGCCGGGCGCGAATTCCCGCAATGACGAACGTGCTTCGTTCGTCGATCGTGGAGGCGCCGGCATTGGCCGACGAGCCTTTCAGGATCACCTCGGTGAGTTCGGCGTAGACGGCGAGCCAATTGCGCACCCACAGGTCGTAGCCGCCGCCGACGATCCAGCCCCAACCGCGGGTTTTTTGTCCAAACGCTTGCGTGCCGCCCTTGATGACCGTGGACACCCCGTCGACGATGATCGTCTGGTCGTTGACGGTTTGCGTGGTCGAATCGGTCGCCTCGTGATGGTTCCAGCCGCCCAGCCCGTAGACGCGCCCATGGCCCACCGGAACGCCCGCCTTGCCTCCGATGGTCATCACGCGCATGGTTCGAGTCGTGTCAAAGGTAAACGTATTGTCGCCGCCCGACGCTGAAATATTATCGGGACGCAGGTAGCCGACTTGCGCGGCGAAATGCGGCGTTATCCAGTATTCAGCGCCGAGATGGTATCCGAATCCCGAGCTGCTGGTGCAGCCGGAGATGTTGCCGCAATAGTTCGAAACGCCCTCTGAGAAAATTGCCAGGCCGCCACCGGCATCCAGCACGAGGCCCTTGCCGGCATTGCCCCACAACCGGTCGGCGCGCGATTCGCCGTGCTGCAACCAGGAACGTGGCGGCGGACCCTGCGCGACAAACACCGACGCGTCGGCGCCGTTCACCTCGATCACGAACGTCGTGATCGTGCGCATCACGTAGACGCCCCACATGTCCTTGCGCGTGCAGCCGACGTCGGCGCTGGTCGCTACCTGTCCGGGCTCGTTGATTAATACCTTCACCGCGTTGCCGCAGACGTCGACGTGGATCTGCACGTCGGTTTCGCGGCCGAGCGGCCGGCACCGCCAGCGTCGCGTCGCCATAGCCATCGGCTGTCGCAGTCACCGCGGCTCCGCCGTTCAGCGTGAGTTCGATGGAAGAGCCGGGAGGAGCGCTGCGAACCATTGCGGTTTGCCCGTGCGCTGCGCGCGCACCGCAAACCAGTATCAGGACCGTTGCCAGCTTCAGCCGGCACTGCAAAGACATCGTCGCTCGATTATGGTTCAGGGTCGGATTGGGATGCTACTGCCTGTACACCGTTCCGGCTTTCATCACGAACTTGACGCGGCGCAACGCGCTGATGTCGCGGGTCGGGTCGCCGTCAAAGGCCGCGAGATCCGCGTACAGTCCTTGCTTGACCGACCCGATTTGATTGTCCATCCGCAAGACGCGCGCGGCCACCGAGGTGGCGCTCTTGATCGCGTCGACGATCGGCATCCCGTACGCGACCATTGCCTCGATTTCCCGGGCGCTCTCGCCATGGGGAAAGGTACCGACATCGCTGCCGTTGATGATCGTCACGCCGGCATCGAGCGCCGCTTTGAAGCTGGCGCGCTTGCGCTGTGCGGCCGGCGAATTCGGGTTGGCGGGCGGCCACGGTCCGGCGCCGGCGGTAATCGTCGGGCACAGCGCGACGTGATGTTCCACCATCAGCTTGAACACTTCGGCGGTTCCCTCGCCGCCGTGCTCGATGGTTGCGACGTCAGCCAGCGCGGCACGCCGCATCCCCTCGGCGGTGTTGGCGTGCACCGCCACCGGCACGCCTGCACTGGCCGCAGTGGCGACCGCGAGCTTCATTTCATCAACTGAAAAGGTCGGATGCGATCCAGCTTGTGGCCCCCAGCGATAGTCACCGTACAACTTGATCCAATCCGCGCCCCGTCCAATTTGATCGCGCACGACACGCGTCAAGCTGTCGACGCCGTCTGCTTCCTCCGCGCCCTGCGGCACGTTCCACTCAGGAATGAAGCGAGGCTGGTAGCTGCCGGTGGCGACGATCGCCCGGGTTGATGCAAGCAGCCGCGGTCCGGGAATGATCCCCTCATTCACTGCCTGGCGAAGTTCCACGTCGGCGTATCCGGCACCCTCGGTGCCGAGATCACGAATCGTGGTGAACCCCGACAGGATGGTCGTCTTGAGGTGATTAGTCGCGCGCGCGACCCGTAGCGCCAGGCCTTCGCGTGACACCTGATCGGTCCACGACGCCTCGTTGTAGGCGTGCAGCAGGATGTGGGAGTGGCCTTCGATCAGTCCCGGCATCAATGTCGTGCCGGGCAGGTCGATCACTTTCGCATCCGCGGCGGCAACATCGGCGCCTACGGCGTCGATCCGGTCGCCGCGCACGCGCACCGACCAACCCTCGTGCATCGTGCCGCCATCGAAGACACGCGCCGGCTTCAGGATCGTGACCGCGGCCGGTTGGTTTTGTGCGGTGACGCCGAGCGGCAAGAGCATCGCCGCGGCGAGACAGAAGACGAGCGGTCGCATCGCCGGATTATAGTTAGCTTCGATGCAATTGTCCGATCGCGACCGCGCGATGCTGTCCGGCGACCAGGGCCCCGCGCCGCAGCTGGCGATGTCGATCCTGGTTCGGATGGCGGCGGTGTTTGGCGCCGACGCGTTGATGGATATTTCCCAGGCCCACATCGACAGCACGATTTATCTGGGAGATGCGACGCTGGAATTTGCGGAGCGCCTGGCGTCGCTGGGCGCGAAGGTCGCGGTGCCGACCAGCCTCAACGTCAGTGGCGTAGACGAGTGCGGCTGGCAGGATTGGGCGGTGTCGCCGGAATGGGCGGCGAAGGCCGCACGGCAAATGCTGGCCTACGAGCGAATGGGCGCCGTGCCGACCTGGACTTGCGCTCCCTACCAGACAGACATGCGTCCGGTCTTCGGCCAGCAGATCGCATGGGGCGAATCGAACGCGATTGCGTTCGCCAATTCGGTAATCGGCGCGCGGACCGAGCGGTATCCCGATCTGCTCGACATCTGCTGCGCCATTACCGGCCGCGTGCCGGCGGTTGGGTTGCATTTGACCGAACAGCGAGCCGGGCAACTGCTGCTTCAACTCGACGGCGTGAGTCCAGCGCTGCAGCAGGACGATCAGTTTTTCGCGGTGCTCGGTCACCTGGTCGGCAAACTGTCCGAAGACCTGATTCCGGTCATCGACGGCGTGATCGAAACGCCGCCGGAAGATCAGTTGAAGGCCTTCGCCGCCGCAGCGGCATCGTCCGGCCGGGTGGCGCTGTTTCACATGGTCGGTGTCACGCCGGAAGCGCCGACCCGCGATGCCGCGTTTCAGGGGCGCCGGCCGCAGCGGATTCAGCGGATTACGGTCCCCGACCTTCGAGCGGCGCGCAACGAATTAACGACCGCCGATGGCCGCGAGCTGGACATGGTGATTCTCGGGAGTCCGCACTTCTCGCTGGCGGAGTTTGCGAGGCTCGCGCCGCTGGTCGCCGGCCGCCGCGCGCACCCGCGCGTCAAGTTCCTGGTGACCTCGAGCCGGCTGATGAAGGAGCGGGCGCACGAGCAAGGCGTGCTGGCGCCGATTCTCGACTTTGGCGCGCAGGTGACGCTCGACACCTGCATCCTGGCGTCGCCGATGCTGCCGCCCGAGATCAAAACCTTGATGACCAATTCGGCGAAGTATGCGTACTACGCCCCGAGCCTGCTCAACACGCGCGTCACGTTCGGCAGTCTCGCCGATTGCGTCAATTCCGCGGTCGAGGGTCGCGTGGTCCGCGACGAGACGGTGTGGCGAACCGCATAGTGCACGGCCGGCCGGTGGTCGCCGGATCGGCCGAAGGCGACGCACTCGTTACCACCGAGCCGCTATCGTTCTGGGGCGGATTCGATTTCAAGACCGGCGAGATCATCGATCGCCACCATCCGCTGGCCGGAGTCCGCGCGGCCGGCCGAATACTGGCGGTGCCATTCAGCAAGGGATCGTCGACGACGACCGCGGTGCTGCTCGAGGCGGTGCGCGCCGGCACGGCGCCGGCGGCGATTCTCACGACCGGTGTCGATTCGTTCTTCGCGCTTGCCTCGATCGTTGCCGGCGAGATGTACGGGAAATCGTTTCCGGTAGTTGCGCTCGAAGCCGTCGACTTCGCGCGGCTGAAGACCGGCGATGTGTTGATCGTCGATCCGTCCGGGGCCGTCACCGTGAGCGACTAGTGGACGGTCTCGCGTGGCTTCCTAACGCTCGCCTATTCACGATCAACGCAGAGTTCGCCAAGAACGCCGAGAATCCACGGCGTTCCTTTTCGGGCCAGTACCGCTTTTGCGAGTAGGCTCCACTAGTCTTCGTGGCTTGGTGATTTTGTGGCTTCGCGCAGCCGATTTGCTACGATTTGTCAGCGATGAGTAACCGAGCCCAGTTGGAGAAACTGACGGGCGTGGCCAGCTTGTTCGGCGCGTTCGTCGCCGAACGGCATCCCTTTGCGCTGGACGACGCGCTGGCGGCGTATGACGTCGCCACCAAAGGCCGCGAGCCGAAGACCGAGGCCGAGTTCGAGGCGCTGCGCGATTCCTTCGGCCGTGAGTTGAGGCGCCGCCTGGAATTGCAGACGACACCGGAAGGGCTTTCGGAAACGACGCCGCGCGTCACCGCGGCGCAGCGAATCGGCCAGGCGCACGCCGGCCTGCTCGACGATTGCGACGGCTTTCTTCGCCGGCAAGCGCTGATTGCGTCGTTGACGCGAGACGAGCGGCTCGAAATCCTGCGAGGCATGATTCTCACGCGCGCGACCGACAATCGCTTGAAGTCCTTTTTTACCAGCGGCGAGATCAAGTACGGAGCGACTTCATTTCAAGGGAAGGGTTTTCGTTCACTCGGACAGGAGGCGATCTACGCGGGCGTGATCCGTCTTCGTCGTGGCAAGGCATTCAGGAACGCCGATGGGTCGTGGAACGGCGACGTCATCGGTCCGGTGATTCGCGATCTCGGCGCGACGCTCGCGATGCGGCCCGAAGCCGACACCGTGCGCATGGTCCTCAACGCGCAAATGGGAAAGGTCGGCCCGCCGCTCGAAGGCAAGGATCTGCACATCGGCGACTTTGGCTGGGGCATCCTGCCGCCGGCGGCACCGTTGACCACCGCGACGCTGACCATCGCCGGCATGGCGATGGCGTTCGGCCGCGACCGCTCGGGACGGGTGGCTGTCTCGTTCATCGGTGAAGGCGGGTCGTCGCTCGGCGAGTGGCACGAAGCCATCAATTTGTGCGCGGCTCGGAGGTTGCCGGCGATATTCTGCGTCGAGAACAATCAGACGGCATTGTCGACACCGCTCGCGGATCAATCCGCTGTTCGAGTGTTCGCCGACAAGGCCGCCGGCTACGGCGTGCCGGGTGTGACGGTGGACGGCACGGATCCCGAGGCGATTTTCGCCGCGTTTACCTGGGCAGCCGAACGCGCGCGCGCAGGGCTGGGGCCGACACTGATCGAAACGGTGTCGATGCGGATGTGCGGGCACGCACATCACGACGACATGCTCTATCTCGGCAAGGATCCACAGACGTCGTGGGAGTACGCGCCACTCACCGACCAGGGCTACGCCAATCCTGACTTATACGGGTATTGGGCTGCGCGCGACCCGATTGCCGCCTATACCAACCGTCTGATGTCACTCGGGATCGTCAGCGCAGACGTTGCGACGCGGATGAAGCGAGAGGCTGAAGCCGCAGTTGAAGCAGAGGCAGGCGCGGTGATCGACGCGCCGTGGCCGGCGGCATCCGACGCCGGCGTCGGCGTATTTGCCAACGAACCGCCGCGCGTGCACGTCGAGGTCCTCGACCCTCAGGTTCGACTTTCCGCGAACTCCGCGTCGCGGCGTCTCTTCATCGAACCGGCGCCGCCATTTGACGCGAAAGGCAAAACCTTCCTCGAAGCGGTAATGCTCGGGATTGGCGACGCGCTGCGGAACGATCCGCGGGTGTTTCTTTACGGCGAAGACGTCGGCGGTGTCTACGGCAACGCGTTTCTGCTGCTGCGGCCGCTGTTGAAAGAGTTCGGGGATCGGATCATCAACTCGCCACTCGCCGAAGGCGCCGTGCTGGGCGTCTGCGTCGGCGCCGCTCTCGCCGGCCAGCGCCCGATTGGCGAGATCCAGTTCAACGACTTTGTCGCGACCGGCTTCAATCAACTGGTGAACAACGCTGCAAAGATCCGTTATCGGTGGGGCGGCAGCGTGCCGATGGTCGTCCGGATGCCGTGGGGCGGACTGCGTCACGCCGGCCCGTACCATTCGCAGAATACCGAGCCGTGGTTCTATCGCACCGCCGGCCTCAAAGTCGTCGTCCCGTCGACGCCGCACGACGCGCGGGCGCTGATGGCGACGGCGGTTGCTGATCCCGATCCGGTGATGTTCTATGAGCACATCGCCTTGTATCGCGATCCGCGAATCAAGCAGCAGCTCAGTGAGGCCGCACCGGATCCCATTCCGTTCGGCGCCGCCGCACTGCGGCGTGACGGAAAGGATCTGGCGATCATTTCATATGGTGCATTCGTCCACGTCGGCATGCGGATCGCCGACGCGCTGTCGAAGGACGGGATCGAAGCCAGCGTCCTCGATTTACGCAGCCTGCAGCCGCTCGATCGCGGTGCGGTCCTGCGGCTGGCGCGCGACTGCCATCGCGTGCTGATCATCCACGAGGATTCGCGCACCGGCGGCATCGGTGAAAGCATTGCGGCGGTGATTCAGGAAGAAGCCTTCGAACACCTCGACGCGCCGATTCGAATCATCGGGGCGCTCGATACCCCGGTGCCATATTCACCGCCGCTCGAAGAGTTCTACTTGCCGAGTGAGCCTCAGATCGAGCGGGCCGCACGCCTGCTGTTGGAATATTGATCGCGACTGCCGCCTACTCGTTCCGCAGCGCGACCAGCGGGTCGACCGCTGCCGCCCGCCGTGCCGGCAGGTAGGTTGCCAGCAGCGCCACGGCTAGCAGCAGTGCGGTGGTCCCTACGAAGCTGACAGCGTCGGTCGCGCTGACGCCGACGAGCAGGCTCTTGAAGAACCTGGTCGTCGCCAGCGATATGCCGAGGCCGATGACGATGCCGATGGCGATCATGCCGAAGCCCTGCCGCAGGATCAGCGGATGATGTCGAGTGCGCGGGCGCCGAGCGCCATTCGCATGCCGATCTCCGCCGTCCGCTGCGCGACGATGGCGGCGATGACGCCGTAAAGGCCGACGGTCGCCAGCAGCAGCGCGAGGACGCCGAACGCGCCCAGCAGGCTGGCGACCATCCGCTGGATGAAGACGGCGATCTCGAGCTGCTCAGCGATCGTGCGCAGGTCGAACAACGGGACGTTCGGCGTCGAGCGACCGCACCAACGCGTGGAGCGCGGAACGATGGCGGCCGGATCGACCGCTGCTTGCGGACGTGCAGCACGGTGTCGGGCGGTACCACTGCTGCACCGGCAGATACATGAACGAACGCGGCGCCTCCGCTGATGTTCGAGTATTTCCCGTCGCGCGCGACGCCGACAACCTCGAGGGTCCGAGGCCCGACATGGATGCGGCCGCCAATCGGATTGCGCCCGGCAAAGTAGCGGCGCACCAGCGTTTCGTTGACGATCACCGACGTCTGGCGTGCCGTTCATGTCGCGATCGGTGAATTCGCGGCCCGTCGATCAGCGGGATGCCCAGTCGTCTTCAGATAGTCGGAGCTGACGCGGTTGTAGTAGACCTGCATTTCTTCGTTCGGTGCGGGGGTGTAACCGTCGATTTGGACGCCCATGTCGCTGCTGCCGCCAAAGCCGAGCGGCACCCGCGCCGCGAAGCTCGCGGCTTCGACTCCCGGCAATTCTCGAACCCGCGCCAGCAGGTTCAGCTGGAACTGCACGGCCGCGCGGCGGCATCGTATCCGGCGGGCAGCAGATCGATCGACGCGAGAATTCCGTTGCGGGTCGAGAACCCGGGATCAACCGACTGCGCATTCGCCAGGGTGCGCAGGAACAGGCCGGCCGAAACCAGCAGGACCAGCGACAGCGCGACCTGCGCGACGACCAGCGCCTTGCCGCAGACGTGCCCGTCGCGGTGTGGCGGTGACCGCCGCCGCCGATTCCTTCAGTGCCGACATCACCGAACCGGTCGAGCCGTGGAGCGCCGGCATCAGTCCGAAGATCAGTGCCGTTGGCGACGTCACACCGGCGGTGAACAGCAACACCGATCGGTCGAGCTCGGGATTCATCGCGATCGGCAGCGGCGCCGGTGGAATGAACAACCGCACGAGATCCTTCGTCCAGTACGCGAAGGCGATTCCGGCGACGCCGCCCAAGCCGGCCAGCAGGCGTGCTTTCGGTCAGCAACTGCTGCACCAGCCGCGGCTCCGGCTGGCGCCGAGGGTGAGCCGCACCGCCGTTTCACGCTGGCGTCTGGCGGCGCTGGCCAGCAGCAGGTTGGCGACGTTCGCGCAGGCGATCAGCAGCACGATTGCGGCGACGCCTGCTGGATCCCCATCACGCCGACGACGGCAGCGCCGCCGGCGTTCGGCGCCCGCCACAACGGCGACAGCTTCACGCCGCGTCCGTAGCCGCTCTGGCCGTACGCTTCGCCGATGTCGCGCGCGACCAGATCGAGATCGGCCTGCGCGCGCGATACAGTGACGCCCGGCTTGAGCCTGACCATCGCCTCGAGCCAGTGATTGTCCGCGCGTCGCTCGAGTCGATCGACGCCGCTCATCGCCGTCGGCTGCATCTTCATCGGCACCCACAAATCGAGATCGAGATACGGCTCCGTACCGTGGAACCCTTCGGGCGCGACGCCGACAATGGTGAAGGCGCGCCCGTTCAGCGTGATCGTCGGCCGACGACGGACGGGATTTGCGGCGAATCGCCGCTGCCAGAAATTGTGCGCTGAGCACCACGACCGGCGTCGCGATTTGGCGCGTCATCTTCCTGGGGAAGAAACCCGCGGCCGAGTGCCGGATGGACGCCAAGCGCGTCGAAGATAGTTGCCGCTGACCATTTCGCCGAAGACGCGCTGCGGATCGCCGCTGGTACGCATGTTCATCGGCGCCAGGTGAAGACGATGAGGTCCTCGACGCTCTCGGGCCGGCGCGCGCGGTAGTCGACGAAAGTCCGGGTACGAGACGCTGAGATCGTTGCGCGAGCGCGACGTGCCGTTCAGCGCCACCAGCCGGTCGCCGTCGGGCGACGCCGGCAACCTGGCGGTGCAGTGTGATCTTCAGCCAGCTGAACATCGTCACGTTGGCGCCGATGCCGAGGCCGAGCGTCAGCACGGCGATCGCGGTGAACGCCGGGCCGTCGCACCATTTGTCGCCAGCCGTATCGGAAGTCGTGCGTGATCATCTCGACTCTCCTGACGTGCATGCGAAGCCAGAACGCGTGGCGAAACGCGCCGGCGACGCGGCGCATGACGCCGGCGCGCCCGCCGAGGCCGGGCTGATGAGCGGTGACCCACTGCCATTCGTGCCAGATATCGGCGCGCCATTGCCGGCGCCATTCGCGCCGGCGCGACGGCGGCGCGAGCCATCGTCCGGCGTCGACGATTGCCAGCAGCACGCCGAGCCATCGCGCGTTCCCTCGGGCTCATGGCGCTATCACGCCTCAGCTTGGGCGGATCCGCCACGCCGCGAGCGACACCGGTTTCAGATTCTTGTAGCGCGAGCAGCGCAGCCGCGAGCGCGCGTGGCGCCGGCGCGGTCAGGTCGAAGTAGCGGCGCGGCGGGCGCTTGTCGCGCCGCGCAATCCGGGCGTCTTCCCACTGCGACGTGAGGTAACCGAGCGACTCGAGCTTGTCGAGCGCCGGATAGACCGTGCCGGACGTCAGGCCGGTGGCGTCCATGATGTCGAACCCGAACCGGTTGCCGTCGGCGATAGCGTGCAGGATGGCGACCGGTCCGAACGCGAGCGGGGGTGGTTTGCGCATGCCTATATTAGATATCGACCTATGTTGGTAGACAATACGCTGAGACGTGATTCGCCGTGGTGAAGTTCCGCACGATTTTGATATTCGGAGGCAGGGCGAAGCGGCTAGCATGACGACCATGACACGGACATGGCTGGTCGCTTTGCTCGTCGTGCTGCTGACCGCCCCGGCGCTGGCCCAAACCGAAAAGCTGCAGGGAACGACCTATCGGTCGCCCGGCGGCACGACGCTGCGGATCATGCTCGACGACACGAACGTCGGCCCGGAAGTGACGGTCGGCGAGATGATTTTTCCGCCGAACCAGGACTCGGGCGATCATCAACACGGCGCCAAGGAAATGTTCTACGTCGTGTCCGGCGAGCTCGAGCACGTGGTCAACGGCAAGAGCGAAATCCTCAAGCCCGGGATGGCCGGCTACGTGAACCCGCCGGACAAGGTTCGCCACAAGACCGGTCCGGCAGGCGCGAAAGTCGTCGTGATTTGGACACCCGGCGACGAGGGCAAGAAGCTCGCGGCGAGATGGAAGAAAGAGCCCTAATAGCGAGCGAGTCGCGAGGAACGAGTAGCGAGCGCGAGCGAGCAACGGTCATGGGGCGCTCCGCTTAGAATAGGTGCGGAACCATGGCAGACGACCACGGATCGAGTTCGCACCCGGCCCTTGCCTCGCCAAAGCCCGGCGAAGGCGGGCCGGTCGATTTCATTCGCACGATTGTTGACGAAGATCTGGCGGCGGGCCGGCACCATGGCCGTGTCGCCACCCGTTTCCCACCCGAGCCGAACGGCTATCTCCACATCGGACACGCCAAAGCGATCTGCCTGAACTTTGGCATTGCCGAAGAACGCGGCGGCATCTGCAACCTGCGGTTCGACGACACCAATCCGACCAAGGAAGAGGTCGAATACGTCGATTCGATCCGCGAAGACGTCGCGTGGCTGGGATTTCAATGGGCGTCCGAGCTGTATGCCTCGGACTATTTCGAGCAGCTCTATCAATTCGCCGTCGAGTTGATCCGCAACGGTCTGGCCTACGTCGACAGCTTGAGCGCCGACGAGATGCGCGCCTACCGCGGCACGTTGACCGAACCGGGAAAGAACAGCCCGTATCGCGATCGTCCTTCGGCCGAGTCGCTCGATTTGTTCGCGCGAATGCGGGCCGGCGAGTTCCCGGACGGGGCTCACGTGCTGCGTGCGAAAATCGACATGGCGTCGCCCAACATCAACATGCGCGATCCGACGCTCTACCGGATCCGCCACGCCCATCATCATCGGACCGGCGATCGCTGGTGCATCTATCCGATGTACGACTTCGCGCATCCGTTGAGCGATGCGATCGAGCGCATCACGCATTCGATTTGCACGCTCGAATACGAAGCGCATCGTCCGCTCTACGACTGGCTGGTCGACCATCTGATCACTGGCGACAAGCCGCATCAATACGAGTTTGCCAGGCTGAACCTGAATTACACGGTGATGAGCAAACGCAAGCTGCTGCAATTGGTGCAGCAAGGTCTGGTCGCGGGCTGGAACGATCCACGGATGCCGACGATCAGCGGCTTGCGTCGTCGCGGTTACACGCCGGAATCGGTCCGCGACTTCTGCGCGCGAATCGGTGTCGCGAAAAAAGAGAACGTCATCGACGTCGCACAGCTCGAGCACAGCGTCCGCGAGCACCTGAACACGCGCGCACCGCGCGTGATGACGGTGCTGCGCCCGCTGAAGGTCGTCATCACGAACTACCCTGAAGAGCAGGTGGAGTTCGTCGACGTCATCAACAATCCGGAAGACGAGTCGGCCGGCACGCGCAAGGTGCCGTTCTCGCGCGAGCTGTACATCGAACGCGACGATTTCATGGAAAATCCGCCGAAGAAGTTTTTCCGGCTTTCGCCTGGCAGGGAAGTGCGGCTGCGCTGCGCCTATTTCCTGACCTGCACCGACGTCGTGAAAGACGAGCGCGGCGAGATCGTCGAACTGCGCTGCACCTACGATCCGGCGACCCGCGGTGGCGATTCTCCGGACGGCCGCAAGGTGAAGGCCACCTTGCATTGGGTATCGGCGCGGCACGCGTTTCCGGTGGAAGTGCGCCTTTACGATCGGCTGTTTTCAGTGGAGGATCCGGACAACGCCCCCGACGGCAAAGCCTTTCTCGACAATCTGAATCCGAATTCTCTCGAAGTGCTGACCAACGCACAAGCGGAGCCGAGCTTGCGCGGTTCAACACCGGGTACCGCGTGCAGTTCGAGCGGCTCGGCTACTTCTGCGTCGATCCGGACTCGACCGAAGACGCGCTCGTATTCAACCGCACGGTGTCGCTCAAAGATACGTGGGCGCGAATCAGTGCGCGCTAGCCGAATGTCGTCCGTCGCCGGTCGCTGGTCGTCAGTCGTGCTGGTCGCGCTGCTGCCGTCGGTTGCGGCGGCGCAGCCGACGGTTCGTTACACCCCGAAGTTCGAAGATCTGAAATACGTCTACGCCACGTTGCCGCCGGTTGCGATGTTGAAGCCCGGCGACACGCTCGAGACGAATACCTTCGACGCGTTCGGCAACGTGATCAAGAAACCGGGCGACACGATGGCGCTCGTCAAGGGCGACAACCCGCTCACCGGTCCGTTCTACGATCGATGGTGCGGAACCAGGCGATACGCTGGTCGTGAAGATTCTCGACTTGAAGTCGATTCCACCAAGGGCGTCGGAGCGTTTGCTCCAGGTTTCGGCGCGCTCAACGCGACCAACTACACGCCGATGCTGCATGCGCCGCTGCCGGAGCGCATCTGGTTCTACGACATCGACAACCGCGCCAACACCGCGACCTTTCACGCACTCGATTCGAATCACACCGTCACGATTCCGATGCAGCCGTTCCTCGGATGCATCGGTGTCGCGCCGCCGGAGGTGAGGCGCGCAGTTCGATTATGCCCGGCGAGTTCGGCGGCAACATGGATGCGCCCGAAGCGCGTCCGGGTTACACCCTCTACCTGCCGGTGAACGTTGCCGGCGCGCTGCTGTTTCTCGGCGATGGCCACGCTGCGCAAGGCGATGGTGAAGTTGCCGGTACCGGCATCGAGGTACCGCTCCGGGTGCGTTTGCAAGTCGATTTGATCAAGGGCAAGAAAATCGCGTGGCCGCGCTTCGAGAACGACCGATCGCTGTTTGCGGTCGGAGCGTATCGGCCGCTTGACGATGCGCTGCGAATTGCGTTCACCGAGCTCGTCAGTTGGATTCATGAGACTACGGACTATCCTCCCTCGACACTTACGAACTTCTGTCGAAGGTGGCAAAAATCCATCTCACCGAGATGGTCGATCCGAACTACGTCGTGATCGCCAGCATCGACAAGCGATTTCTGCCAACCCGGTAGGCCCGCCGTTTCGTGGAACTTGTCTTGCACCTCAGAGTCACCTTACTTTGCGCCCCGGATTGCCTGACCGTCGGCGACCGCGCCGGCGCGCTCGAAGCCGTCAACGCCGCCCTCGCAATCGACCGAACTTGTCCATGACCTTCGATGACGCCCAGCGCCTTGCGGCGCGCCTTCGCGAGGCCCTTGCGCGCGCCATCATCGGCCAGGACGCGGTCATTCACGAGATCTTGATAGCGTTTTTCGCCGGGGGTCACTGCCTGTTGCGTGGCGTCCCTGGCTTGGCGAAAACGCTCCTGATCAAATCGCTCGCACAAGCGGTGCACCTGCAGTTCAACCGGATCCAATTCACGCCCGACCTGATGCCGTCCGACATTATCGGTACCGAAGTCATCGAAGAGGATCGACTCACCGGCCGGCGCGAGATTCGCTTCATTCGCGGACCAGTGTTTGCCAACGTCATCCTCGCGGACGAAATCAACCGTACGCCGCCCAAGACCCAGGCGGCGCTGCTCGAAGCAATGCAGGAATACCAGGTGACGATCAACGGCGTGCGCTATGAGTTGGAACGGCCGCTGTTCGTTCTGGCCACCCAGAATCCGATCGAACAGGAAGGCACGTATCCGCTGCCCGAGGCACAACTCGATCGATTCATGTTCAACGTCGTCATCGACTATCCGACCGCTGCCGAAGAGCATCGCATCCTTGCCCAGACCACGACCGATGACGAGGCGGTGATTACGCCGGTGGCCACAGCCGCCGAAGTCGAAGCCGCCCGGCATCTGGTGCGTGACGTCCCTGCCGCATCGAACGTGATCGACTACGCACTACGGCTGGTCCGCGCGACGCGGCCAACCGGTGGGGCAGAGGACCAGGTGCCACCGGTGGTCCGGCAGTTCGTCAAATGGGGCGCTGGGCCGCGAGCCGGACAAGCGCTGGTGCTCGGCGCGAAAGCTCGCGCGCTGCTCGACGGTCGAAGCGTCGCGTCGTTAGCCGACATTCGCGCGATTGCGTTGCCGGTGATGCGCCACCGCGTGTTGGTGAATTTTCAGGCGGAGGCCGACGGTGTCGATGCGGATCAAATCGTCGGCAGACTGCTGGAGGCGGTGCCGGAATCGTGACCGTCGGAACGGCTGCGGCGAACGCCGAGCTGATTGCGCGGATCAGTGACCTCGAGCTGGTCGCCCGGATTGTGGTTGAAGGACTGGTGTCCGGTCTGCACCGCAGTCCGTTCCACGGATACAGCGCCGAATTCAGCCAGTACCGTCATTACCGTCCCGGCGATGATCTGAAGTACGTCGATTGGAAACTGGTCGCACGAACCGACCGGGTCTATACCAAGCAATTTCGCGAAACCACCAATATGGGCGCGGCGATCGTTGTCGATACCAGTGCATCGATGGCGTTTCCAGAACGCCCGATCTCGAAGTTCCGCTACAGCGTCGTCGCGGCGGCGGCGCTCGCTCACCTGATTTCTTCGCAAGGCGACGGCGTTGGGCTGGTGACCACCGATGCGTTTCTCGCTCCGCGTCCAGGCCGCCAACATTTGCGGCGCTTGCTGGCAGCGCTGTCGAGCACCGCGGCGACGGGATCGTGGCGCCCCGCGGAAACCGTTCGGCGAGCCTCGGAGCGTCTCGGCCGCCGCGGACTGTTGCTGGTGTTTTCCGATCTCTACGATCAGGAAAATGAAACCTTTGCGGAGTTGCGCCGCGCCGCCCGAATGGGCCACGAAGTCGTGCTGTTTCAGGTGATCAGCCGCGACGAAATCGAGTTTGGCTACCGGCGTGACGTGGAATTCGTCGATCTCGAAACCGGCGAGTCATTGGCGGTTGACGCCGCGGCCGCTCGCCGCGATTACACCGACGCCGTCACCGCGTTTCTGGAATCATGGCGGCGCCGCGCCGGCGCGGAGGGTTTCCAGTATTCGTTGATGGTCACCGACGTACCTCCGGATCGCGCCTTAAGAAACTTCCTCGTCGCCCGCCAGACACCGCAGAACCGATGATTTGGCTCTACCCGCCAGCGGCGATTGCGTTGCTCGCGCTGGCGGCGCCGATCGTGGTTCACGTTCTCGTCCGACAACGAGCGACCCGGATCGCCTTTCCGACGCTGCGGTTCATCCGTCCCCATCGACTGGCGTCGGTCAGACGACGTGCCCTGGACGACGTGGCGTTGCTGACGATTCGGCTCGCGATTTTCGCGGTGGCGGTTGCGGCAATCGCCGGACCATTTTTCGCCACCGCGGCTCGGCGGCGCGGGTGGGATGCACGCACGATTCGGGCGGAAGTGTCCGATCCCGATCCTCGTTATGGATTGAGTCGAGCCGTCGTATCGCTCGAGCGGCAGCCGCCCGGCCGACGTGAAATTGTCGTGCGTGGTCCGCTGCCGCTCGGTTCGCTCACCGCTACGGATATCGCGATGGTTCCTTCACACGTTGGCCTTCGCTTCGAACGAACAGCGCCGCCGGCGGCCACGCGAACGTTGCCAGCGACGCCCGTGATTCAGAACGGTCAGATTATCGAGCGTGAGACGACGCTGAACGCCGAGCGGACATCGGTTCGCGACGTCGCCGCAACCGGCACTGCGGTGCCGGCGATCGAGATTGCGGCTCCAACGGACGAGCGCGCCGCGGCCGACGGCCTTCGCCGGGCACTGTTGAACGAACGGATTGCGGCCGCTTTGCCCGGGCACGGCGCGCGAATCATCTTCGCCGGCGAGGCGGCGAACCTTTCAACCGTTTCAACGGCGTGGATTGCTGATGCCGCTGCGCGGATTGCCCGCGACACTCCCGGGGATGTCGATCTTGCTTTTGGCTCGGACGGCAATCGACTGGTCGTCGAGACGAGGATGCATGCGACCGACGCGCGCGCGTTGACATTGGTCCACGTCGTGGCGCGCGGGCTTGCGTCCCCAATCGAGCGACCGGCCGACGAGATCGTGCCCATACCGGACGCGCAGTTGACCGCCTGGACGCGTGGCGCTGGTCCAGCTCCTGAGGTCGCGCCCGAGATGATCGATCGTGACGATCGACGCTGGCTGTGGGCGACTGGTATTGACGCTGCTGCTACTCGAATCGGTGTTGCGCCGCGCTCGAAAAGAAAGCGGCGTGGCGAAGGGGTCGGCGCGTGCCGCATAGCGACGGCGCAGCGGCGGCAGTCGACCGCGCGGTTCGGCGCGCGCGACTGCTGATCGCCGCTGAAGCAGCCGCAGCCGGCGCCGCCGTAGCGGCCTGGTCGGTTGCCGGCGGCGTCGTCGTTGCGGTGCTGATCGCGATATTCCGCGCGCGCCAGGCGGCGCGATCCGCGGTGCTGCGCACCGTCGAGCTCGCCGACCCGCAGTCGCGCAATCTCATCGCCACGGCCGACGAATTATCGTCCGGTGCGCTTAGCGCCAAGCCGTTTATTCGGGATCGTGTGGAAGCCGAGGCGTCCGCCCTGCTGGCAACGATCGACACCAATCGACTCTTCCCGGTCCGCCGTCTCGCGCTGCTGCTGCTTACCGCAGCCGCAGCGTGGGTGCTTGTCGCCGCGTTCCGGCAACCGCATGCGCGGCCGGCGAATCTCTCAGCTTCCGATGTTCCGGACTCAATCGGCGCCACCCGTGATGCAATGCGCGTGACCGTCCGCGTCGAGCCGCCGTCATACACCCATATCGCTCCAACCGTGACGGTTGATCCGTCGCAGATTGACGCCGTCGAACACGCCGTGATTCGCATAACGATCGAAACCCGCGGCGCCGTGACCGTCGAGGCAGGCGGAGAGCGGCACCAGTTGAGCGCGGCTGACGGCGGCACAGTCGAGCACGCCCTGATCGCGACACGCAGTGGATATGTCCTGGTGACGAACAGTGGCGGCGCCCGGCGGATGATGCCGTTGAGTGTCACGCCCGACGCGCTGCCCTCAGTGAAATTGGCCGCGCCAGGACGGGACCTGGTGTATGGCGGCGGGAATCCGCGAATCGCATTCATCGCGCAAGCGACCGACGATTTCGGCCTGCGATCGCTGACGCTTCGCTATACCAAAGTGTCTGGGTCGGGCGAGCAGTTTTCCTTCATCGACGGCGAGATCCGACTGGCGATTTCACGGAACGGCGAGCGCGATTGGAAAGGATCCGCGGCGCGAACACTTGCGGATTTGGCGCTCGCCGAAGGCGACATGCTCGTCTACCGGTCGCAGCCGACCAGCGGCCTGGCGGCGGTGAAGGCAGCTCCGACGCGTTTTACATCGAAGTGTCAAGCTCGGTGTCGCGGCCGGTGACGCGTTCACGCTGCCGGAACAGGAAACTCGCTACGCGCTCAGCCAGCAGATGCTGATCGTCAAAACCGATCGGCTGAACCAGCGGCGCGCTTCGCTGAACGACGCCGAGTTTGCCGAGGCCGCGCAATCGCTTGCGGTTGAGCAGCGAATGATCCGCTCGGAGTTCGTCTTCATGCTCGGCGGCGAGATTGAAGACGAGGAAGTAGAAGCGGAGCAGTCGGTGGAAATTCAGGCCGGCCGGCTGGTCAATCGAGGGCAACGCGACATCCGTGCGGCAACAGTGGCGATGAGTCAGGCCGAAAAGCTTCTGACCGGCGCCAATACCGTCGAAGCATTGAAGGCCGAGCGCGCCGCGGTCGAAGCGTTGCAACGAGCGTTTGCCCGCGACCGCTACATCCTGCGGGCGCTCGCATCGCGCAGTCAGCTCGATTTCACACGACGCCTGACCGCCAATGCGGTCGATGCGCTCGGGTGGCGTCGCCAACTCGCGGACGCGTCCGAAAACCGAGTCGCGATCCAGCTGCAGAGTCTCGTTCAGGGTCTCGGCGGCGTTTCCACGCGTGAGCAACTCGAGGTGCTCGCCGAACTGGCGGTACGCACCGACCCCGAGTCGGCCACGTTGCGATCGATCGCCGCAGACCTCCAGAAGTTGGCGGACACATGGAATGGCAGCGATCGCTCGGCTCGCTCAACCCAGTTGGACGCGATCGCGGCACGAGTCGCCGCTGAAACTCGCCGCGTGCTTGCCGATCCGCCGGTCCCGATCGGAGCGACGCGATGAGCGAGCGACTAATGCGTTGGAGCGCTGTCGCGATCGCGGTGCTTGCCTTGATTGACCCCTCGATCACCCTCAGCGGTCGCACCAGACCACGGCTCGGCGTCGCCATCAGTGGCGGCGGTGCGGAGGCGGTAAGTGCGCACGACGCGTTGCGGCGCACGCTGAGCACGGATTTCGAAGTTGTTTCGGGACTAGACCCCTCTGCAAAAGCATTCGTCGTCGTCGGCGCTCGGTATCCCGCAGAACCGATTGCCGAGACCGCCAACGTTTCGACGGTGTCGATCGATGCCGCAGCTGCACCGACCGTCGTCGTGACTCGTGTGTCAGCACCGGCGGCAGTGCCGCCGGCAACTACCATTCGACTCGGCGTCGAGGTGACCGGTACTCGCAGCCGAGGCACGACCAGCGAGCTTTCGATTCGCGCCGGAGGTGCCGAAGTCGCGCGTCGATCGCACACGTGGAGTAGTGACGCAGAGACATGGGACTCCGATCTGGACGTTGTGCCGGTCGGCGAGGCGCCCTACCTTTTCGACGTTCGTGTCGGCGCCAGCCACACGACGGTGGCCGTCGACAACTCACCGCGCCTCCGGATACTGGTCGTAGAGTCCCGGCCCTCGTGGGCGACCGCCTTCGTACGACGCGCGCTCGAGGGCGATCCCCGATTCGAGGTCAGCGGCGTTTCTGCCAGTGCACCGCACGCCTTGATCAAGAGCGGTCCTTCGCCAGCCTTGCCCGACGATCTGCGAGGGTTTGATGCGATCCTCGTCGGCGGCCTCGATCGGTTGTCAGCAGCGAATCTGACGACGCTCGAGCGTTTCACGCGCGATCGGGGCGGCGTGTTGCTGCTGCTGCCCGATGCCACGGTTCCTGCCGCGGTGTCGCAGCGGCTGTTGCCCGGGATCGTGTGGCGCGAAACGCTACTGGAGCGGGCTGCGGCGCTCGATGTTTCGGTGGCGCCGAAGCTCGAAGCCTCGGAGTTGCTCGAAGCGACCGACCTCCCGGCGGGCGCGGACGTCATTGCTCGCGCGGCGTCGTCGCACTTACCGGTTACGTGGAGTATTCCGAACGGCGACGGCCGGATCCTTTTTTCCGGTGCGATGGACACATGGCGCTATCGCGGCGGGGTTGGAGCGCCGTTCGAGCGCTTCTGGCGCAGTGTCGTTGCCGGCGCGGCGCTCGCGGCCCGCCCGGCAATCGATGTCTCGCTGATTCCGGAACGCGCGGCGCCAGGCGATCATGTGAGCGTCGTCGCACGAGTGCGAACGCTCGAGCGCGAGCAGTTTGGCGACCGCCTGGCGATTAGCGCGCGAATCGGCGCCGCACCGGTGCGGTTGTGGCCGGACTCGGCGATCGGCGCGTTCAGAGGCTCTTTCATTGTCGATGCGCGTGCCAACGCCACCACGCAACGTGTCACAGCCACAATCGGCGATGGCACATCCGGGTTTGCGCGGCTCACGATCGACCCTCAGGCAACTGCACGTCAACTTCCACCGCTTTCATGGCTGGCGAGCGCGCGCGGTGGAATGGACGTAAAGCCATCGGAGATTGACGCGCTCGCTCGCCGGTTGCGGCGCTCGATTGCTGCCGACCCGGCCGCTGCACCGCGACACCCGATGCGCTCGGCCATTTGGTTCGTCCCGTTCGCTGGTTGCCTGTCGCTTGAATGGTGGCTGCGCCGGCGACGTGGCGCACGCTGACATATACTGCGGGCGATGAGCCCGAATCGTCGCCATTTTCTTCAATCACTGGCGGCTGGCGCCGCCGGAATTGCCGCGACCGGCGCGCCGCGCTGGGCGTACGCGCGGACGTTCGACGCCGAGCGTGAACAGGCTCCCGCCGTCCGCGATCCGAAATACCGCGAGTGGTCAGCAGCTGCGCTCGGCGAGGCGAAGCGGCTCGGCTGTTCGTACGCCGACATTCGCTTCACCCGCAACCGCGTTCAATCGATCGGCGTTCGAAATGGTCAGATCCTGCGCGGTGGCGGCGGATTCGGTGGCGGCGATGCGACCGAAACCTATGGCTTCGGCGTACGGGTGATTCACAGCGGCGTGTGGGGATTCGCCAGCAGTCCGCTGGTGACCCCCGAGGAAATCAAGCGCGTCACGGCGGTCGCGACTGACGTCGCCAAAGCCAGTGCCATTGCAAAAAAGCGCGACGTGCAGCTGGCACCGGTTCCTGCGTACGACGAATTCTGGGCCGTAAAAATCGAGAAAGATCCGTGGACCGTTCCGCTCGAAGAAAAGATCGAACATTTGCGGAGCGTGTGCAGCACGATGCAGAAAAATCCGGCGGTCATGTTCGCGGTGGCGATGACCGGCTTCGAGCACGAATGGAAGTACCTCGCGACCAGCGAAGGCTCGTTCATCGAGCAGGAGTTCCACTTCACGAACTGCGAGGCGAGCGCGACCGCGCGCACCGGCACGCAGGTGAAGACGCGTACGTTCGAGCGGCTCGCCGGGGCCGGCTACGAGTTCCTCGTGAAGGCCGATATGCCGGGCAAGGCCGAGCAAATCGCGGCCGAGGCCGTGGAGCACTCGATGGCGAAGCCGGTCGGCCAGGGCCTGAAGGATCTGGTCCTGTTGCCGTCGCACCTCGGTCTGACGATTCACGAGATCGTCGCACACGCCACCGAGCTCGATCGCATCGCCGGCTACGAGGCGAACTACGCGGGAACGAGCTTCGTGAAGCTCTCCGATCTCGGAAAGCTGAAGTACGGATCGAAGCACTTCAACGTCAGCGCTGACCGCACCTTCCCGACCGGCATGGCCACCGTCGGCTTCGACGACGACGGCGTGAAGGCCCAGAAGTGGCCGTTGATCAAGGATGGCATTCTGGTCGGCTTACAGACCAATCGCGAGACGGCGCACATCATCGGCGAGAAGGAGAGCCGCGGCTGCACCTTCGCGAACCACTGGCGCAACTATCCGTTCCTGCGTATGCCAAATGTGCAGCTCGAGCCGGGGCCGAAGGGTTCGCCGACCGTCGAGCAGATGATCGCCGACGTGAAGGACGGCGTACTGGTGGATGGGTCCGGCAGTTTCAGCATCGACCAGCAGCGCTACAACGGTCAGTTCGGCGGCGACGCGTTCTGGGAGATCAAGAACGGGAAGAAGACGCGGATGGTCACCGACTTCACCTACAACGCGATCACCACCGACTTCTGGGCCAACCTCGATGCGGTGGGTCCGCCCGAATCGTGGGAACACCACGGGCTGACCGGCGATGCGAAGGGCCAGCCGGTCCAGTCGAACCATCCGTCGCATGGATCGGCGCCGTGCCTAATCCGGAAGATCATGGTCGGGGCGGCGTACTCGTGAGCTAAGGTTTCGTGGCTTCGTGATTACAGCCGGTCAATCGTGAGATGAGAGGGGCATGAGTTACTCGGTCGAGGAAGTCAAAACGATCACCGACAAAGTCCTGAACATGGCGAAGGCCGACGGCGTCGAAGTGTCGTTCGCCGGCGGCGAGCGTTCGGCGACCCGCTACGCGAACTCCACCATCACCGCGAATCTCGTCGAACACGATCAATCGGTGTTCATCACTGTCTATTACGGTTTGAAGTCGGCCACCACCTCCACCCATCAGTTCGACGATGCGTCGCTGAAGACGGCAATCGAGCAGGCGCAGGAGTTGGCGAAGCGACGGCCGGACAATCCCGAACTGATGCCCCTGGTGAAGCCGCCGCAGGAGTACCTGCCGATCGATGCGGCGCTGCCGTCGGCGGTCGATTTCGGGCCGGCCGAGCGCGCCAAGATGGTCGCGCAGAGCGTGGTGATTTGCGAGAAAAAGGGTGTGCTCGGTTCGGGCTACATTCCGAAGCTCCACTGGACCGACGCCTACGCGAATTCCGAAGGCCTGTTCGCCTACTATCGCTACGCCGAGGCGAGCTTCATCCTCACCTGCCGCACGCCCGATGGAACCGGGTCTGGTTGGGCGGGCACCACCGGTTTGAAAGACGTGACGAGAATCGACGCCGGCGCAATTACGGAAGTTGCGGCCGATAAGGCGTTGAAGTCGCGTAAGCCGCGAGCGCTCGAACCGGGAAACTACACCGTCATCCTCGAACCGCGGCCGGCGGCGCGGTTTCTTTCGCTGCTGATGTTTGCGCTCAACGCGCGCCCCGCCGAGGAAGGCCGCAGTTTCATGAGCGCAGCCGAGCGCGGCCAGACCAAGCTTGGACAGAAGGTATTCGGCGACAACATTACGATTCGTAGCGACGTCGGGAACGCGATTCTTCGTCAGACACCGATCGGCCCCGACGGTCTCGCCTCGCGGCCGGTCACCTGGATCGAAAAAGGCGTCGTCAAAAATCTTTTCTACGATCGCTATTGGGCGAAGAAACAGGAGAAGCCGTTTACGCCGACCGGGCCGACCCAGAGCCTGGTGATGGACGGTGGTGAGGCGACCGTCGAACAGATGATCAAGTCGACCAAGCGCGGCCTGCTGTGTTCGTTCTTCTGGTACATCCGGCCGGTCGAGCAGATGACGCTGCTCAACACCGGCATGACCCGCGACGGGTTGTTCCTGATCGAAAACGGTGAAATCGCCGGGCCGGTTCAGAATTTCCGCTGGAACGACAGCCCGGCGCGCGCCTTCAACAACGTGTCGATGCTCGGCAGGCCCGTACCGATGCATATCGGCGAGGCCTACGACAACCCCGGCACCGCGCTGGTGCCGGCGATGAAGATCGAGGATTTCCGGATGACGTCGATTTCACCGGCGGTCTGACGCCGGGACGAGCGGCGCCGCCGCATACCAGTCGATCCGTCGCGTCGTCAGCATCACGACCGCCAGCGCAACGAACAGGCCGATCGTGCCGATCAGCAGCGCATAGTCCTCGTTGGTCAGCACGACGTAGAGATAACCGTAGAGCGCCGCGACGCTGCCGCCGACGACCGCAGCACGCCACCACGCCTTCAGAATCGAAACGCAGTACGACGCCATCACGCCGATCACCGACAACGCGGCAACCGCGTAGGCGGCGCCAAACCCGAGATGTTCTGAAAGCGAAAGTTCCAACAGGTAGAACATGCACAACGCCGCACCGAGCAGCAGGTACTGAATCGGATGCACTCGTTGCGCCGACAGCACTTCGATCAGCCAGACCGCCGCGAATGTCAGCACCAGAAACAGCGCGGCGTATTTCACGCTGCGCGAAGCCATGCGGTAGTGGTCGACCGGCTGCAGCAACTCGACGCCGAACAGCGAGTTGGCAATCGGGTCCTTCATCGCGGTGGTCGTCGTCCATCCCTGCGGATACGAGCGCGCAATCGACGCGACCGTCCACGTCGCCGTGAAACCGTTCGCACCGACCGCGCGTTCGGTCGGCAGCCACGCACCCTGGAAGGTGGGGTTTGGCGAGTTCGAACTGATTTCGACGACGGTATTCAGGCCGAATGGCGCGAACGACGCCGACACGCTGCCGTTGACCGCGAGCGGGAAGCTGAAAGTCGATGGTGAGCCGGCGACGAGCGGAACATCCGCGTGAATGCCGCCACCGCCGGTGGTCCAGCCGCTGCCCGCAGTGAAGGGAATATCGCTGCCGTTCCAAGCGACGCGCGGGTGCTCCTGAATGGCACGCACATCCGAGATATTGACGATCAACTGCGCCCGATCCCATGCGACGTCGGCCGGGTTGAGATTGAGGCCGGTCGCGCGCAGTTCGGCGAATTCGCCGTCGAGCGTGGCCTTCATGCGGTAGACCGGAATCGAAAAGATGCCGCGGCTGCGCGTTTCCGCGTCGATGGTGGCGCGGATCCGTAAACGAGACGGAAGAAAAACGGCGCGGTGTTGCTCGGCGCGAGCCGTCTCACCGCGCCCGGCGATGGTCTCGGTCCAGCGGTGCACATAAGGGATCAGCAGCGCCGGCCCAACGATCGCCTGGCGGTTTCCCCATTTGGCGGACACGTCGGTGACCGCGGCGTCACGGCGGGCCTGTCGTTCGGCGACGAGGCCGTTCATCATCTGCAGTGGAATCTGGAGCGCCAGGATAGTGAGGGTGATCGCTGCGAGGCGGGGCAGCGGGTTGCCGTTTTTGATCATCGATAAAGAACTTTACAATACAAAGTAAAGCCAGTCAAGCACTGGTAAAACGGTCCGGCCGATGCCTGTTGCGAGACGTCTGAGCTAACATGGATCGCATGCGGCGTGGATTACTCAGAGCGGCGGCGCTGCTGGCCCTGGCGGCCGGCGGGTCGGCCTGCCATGGCAGCACCGAACCGACCCCGGTGGTGACCCCGGTTGCCCCGGCGACGATCATCGAGACCTATTCAGGAACCCTGTTTGCGGCGGGCAGCAATCTTCATACGTTCGCCGTCACCAAAAGCGGTGAGATGAAAGTGACGTTGACGGCGATTTCGACGGTCCCGGTCGACGCGGATCCGAACGCCACCCCTCCGGTAGCCGCGATTCCTGCCGCGCCGGTCACCGCTCCGATGCTGCTGACAGTTGGGCAACCAACCCTGACGACGCTCGGCGTGCAGTGCTCGACGTTGAAAGCAGTGCCCGCGACTGCCGGTGGGACACCGCAGCTCACCGGGCAAGCGCTCGGCGGCACGTTCTGTGTCGCCATTTCCGACCCGGGCGCCGATCTGCCGCGCGCGTCGAGCTACGCGATTACCGTCGCGCACTCGTAAGAACGACAACAGATCACGGAACGCGGAGACCGCCGAGAGCGCCGAGATCAGTTTTGCGCTCGGCGAGCTTCGCGCGCTCGGCGTTCCTATTCCCTCACGCTTGTTCTACGTCATCGCGTAGACCGCGACATTCACCGCGAACTTCGTGTTGTCTTCCCGCAGGAATCGTTTGTTCCGCCAATCGTAATCCCACTCGCAGCCGTAGTCCTTGTTGCTGTAAAGCACCACGACACGGCCACGCCGTTCCACCGCTTTCAAATACTCATGAACGATGTTGTCGCCCCAGCCGTTCAGTTCGTGCGAGGTTTGCGGCGGACCTGCGGCGAACGTAAAAAAGCTGCGATAGATCGGGTGGGACGCCGGTAACTTTGCGAGCGGGTCAGCGGGAAACACCGCGGCCATTTCTTGTTCGAACGAACGGGCGTACAAGCCATTGACGTCGTGATTGCAATCGTCGGAGAACAGCAACCCGCCCGCGTCCGCGAAGCGCCGCAGGTTCTCGCGTTCAGCAGCGCTGAACCGGACCAGCTTATGGCCGGTCATGAACACGAACGGAAATGCGAGCAGTTCGGTGGACGACGCCGCGATCACCACCTCGTCGTTGTAGACCGGAATCGAGGTGTACTGGACGATCGAGTCGAGCACGTTGGCGGCGACTTTCGGGTTGTAGTCCCAGTCTCCGGATTCATAGCGCAGTCGCGCGAACACGAACTCCGAGGCGCGCGGTTTGCCGGCCCGCTGCAGCGGCACGACCGCCGCCAGCGCGGCCGTGCGGAGGAACTCCCGTCGATCCACCTTTCGATTTTGATCGACCAACCCGCCGGGGCGCAAATTGGTCGACGCGGCCGCCGAATCAGTCGATCAAAACCGAACCTCGCAATCCCCAATCCAAAATCCGACCAAAATCTGCAATCTACAATTTGCAATCTCCAATCTGCTAGAATTCGTGGTTTATTGTGGAGTATCAAATCCAGCAGTACGAACTCGAGCAGGGCGCGCTCGAGATCCAATACATCGAGGAGTTCTTCGGCGAGTTCCCGCGGAAGAAGACCGCCACCGAAATCGTTCGCCGGCTCGATGGCCGGTTGCACGCGATTCTGTTCGCCACCGCTCCGCTGCCGGACGACCCGGGGATGATCGTGCCGGTGTCCTACAAAGTCGGCCACGAGATCAAGACGCCCGAGACCGAACCGAAGCTGGTCGACCTGATGCATCGCCTGCACGATTACGTGCAGTTTGACGGTCGCCGTGTGCTCTACACCTGGATCGGCGGCACCCGCCGCGACTGGCGTGGCAAGGGTTTCTTTCGAGCGCTCACCGAGCAGCAGGAGGCCTGGGCGATCGCCCACGGCTTCGACGAAATCGTCGTCAAAACCAAGAACAAGTTTTACGATATGCGCGGCACGCTCGACCATCTGCGTTTCGAGGTGGTGAAGTACGAACGAAACTCCTCGGATAACGCCGAATCAAAGGTCTATCTCAGTAAGAAACTGCTGCCCGAAACCATCCGCACGCATCGCAGCAAGAAAGCGGTCGTGCAGGTAAGCTCGTAGTCCCCCAGTCCCCAGTCCCCAGTTCAACTTTTTTCCACGAACCCTCGTCTAAGCTTGTTGACCTATGTGCGTGACGCATATAGGCTGCACACACTATGTCGTTGCGATCCATCGAGTTCCATGTCCTGCTGGCGCTGGCCGGCGAAGAGCGGCACGGCTACGCCATTCTGCAGGAAGTGACCCAGCTGACCGACGGTGAGATCGAACTCGAACCGGGGACCCTCTATCGTGCCCTGCATCGGATGCTCAAGGACGGCTGGATTGCGGAATCGTCGCGTCGTCCGGCCGCGGATCTCGACGACGAACGGCGGAAGTACGACCGGTTGACGCCGCTCGGACGCCGCATCGCGAGCGCGGAAGCCGACCGCTTGCTGCGGCTCGTCTCGATCGCCCGTTCGCACAGGTTGCTCAGCCGTGCCTGACTTCGAGAAGTCGGACAGACGGTTCGCCTGGGCGCTCGTCTGGCTGTATCCGCCGTCGTTTCGCCGGGACGTCGGCCTCGGGCTGGTCGATGCGATGGAAGACCGGATGCGCGCACGGCGTGAAGCCGGCGCCTCGTCTATCGGGGCGCGCCTCCCGGCGGCGGTCGACGCATTCAAGAACATTCCGGGTGAGTGGATCGAAGCGTTCTCAAAACGGAGCGTCCGGTTTACGCCTGACACGAAGGACAGATCGATGGCCGACAAGCTGATGCAGGATGTCCGCTATGCGCTGCGCCTATGGCGTCGTCGCCCGGGATTTGCGCTCGTCGCGATCATGACGCTGGCGATCGGCGTCGGCGCCAACACCGCGATGTTCAGCATCGTCAACGCGGTGCTGTTGCGGCCGCTGCCGTACTCGAACGCGGATCGCTTGATCTCGGTGTGGTCCCGCACCGCGCAGTTTCCGCGCGGCCTGCTGTCGTACAACGAGTACCAGGAGATTCGGAAGCAGAACGGCAGTCTCGACTCGATCGGACTATGGCTTAGCCAGAGTGTGAATCTGACCGGCGTCAACGAGCCGCAGCGGTTGATCGGCGTGTTCGCATCCGGCACGTTTTTCGAGGCGCTCGGCCTGCGGGCGGAGCGCGGTCGCCTTTACACCGAGGAAGAAAGCGCGCCGGGCGCGGTCAAGCAGGTCGTCGTCATTACGCACGGCTTGTGGCGGCAGCGCTTCAACGAAGATCCATCGGCGATCGGTTCGACGCTGGTGCTGAACGGTCTGCCGCTGACGGTGATCGGTGTTCTGCAACCGCCGTTCGATGCCAACGAAGTTCCGGGCGATGGCTACTTCATCAACGGCGATCTGTTCATGCCGCTGGCGCTGTGGCCCGCGCCACACGGCATCGCCAGCGCCGGTCCGTTTGCGCTATCGATCGCGCGGGTGAGAGCGGCTGCCGACGTCGCCACGGCAGCGGCGGATCTCGACGTGATCGGCAAGCGCCTGCTCGCTGCCGATCCGAAAGTGCAGCAGGGTCGGACGCTGTTCGTCGAGGCCGCGCACGACACCGTCGTCGGCACGTCAAAGCCTGCACTGCTGCTGTTGCTGGCATCGGTCGGTGTGGTGCTGTTGATCGCCTGCGTGAACGTCAGCCATCTGTTGCTGGCGCGCGCGATGGATCGTCAGAAGGAAATCGCGCTGCGTGCGGCGCTCGGAGCGAGCCGTTCGGCGGTGGCGCGGCAACTGACGGTGGAGGCCGCGCTGATGGCGGTCGCCGCGGCGGCGCTCGGTTTCGGGCTGGGTCGCTGGGCGCTGCGCGGTCTGATGGTGTTGCAACCACCGTCCGTACCGATCCCGACCAATGTGCCGCTCGACTGGTCCGTGTTGCTGTTTACAGGTGGCGTGGCGATTGCCGTGGCGACGCTGTGCGCGCTCGCGCCGGCACTAAAGACCGCCCGGCCCGACATCAGTCGGGTGCTGGCGGCGGGCGCGCGACGCGCATCAGGCACTGGACGGCGCACCCGCGACGTGCTGATGGTTGCCGAGATGGCGATGTCGGTGGCACTGGTGGCCGTCTCGGCGCTGCTGATTCAGAGCCTGCTGGCGGTTCAGAACGTGCCGATTGGCTTCGACAAAACCAACGTCTTTACGCTCCAGTTCCGGCTGCCGCAAACCAAATACACCAAGCCGGAGGACATCGCGCTGTTCTTCAGAAACGCGATCGAAAAAGTGCGCGCGATTCCAGGCGTCGAATCGGCAGCGCTGGTCCGCGCCGTACCATTCAGCGGCAATGGCGGCAACGTCGGCTACGTGCTCGAAGGAACGACGCCTCCAGACCCGAACGCGCCGCCGCAGGCGCGGGTGCACTTCATCACGCCCGACTATTTCAAGACACTGCGCATTCCGCTGTTGAAGGGACGCGACTTCACGGATCGCGACGATCTGCAAACGCCGCTGGTCGCGATCGTCAACGAGACGTTCGCCAAGCGCGGATTTTCGAGCGGCGACGCGATCGGCAAGCGCTTTACGACGCCGCAAACCCAGGGTCCCGTGACGATTGTCGGGGTGGTCGGCGATACCAAGCACTACACCGCTACCGAGCCGGCGGTGCCGCAGATCTACGTCGCGCACTACCAGGTGCCGCTGATTTTCTCGTCGCTGGTTGCGAGGACCAACGTGCCGCCGCTCACCATCACCGATCAGGTTCGGCGTGCAATCTGGTCGGTCGACAAGGATCAGCCGGTCTGGTCGATCTATTCGCTCGAAACCGCGGTCGATCGGACGCAGGGGCAGTCGAAGTTTCTGGCGCTGCTGCTCGGTATTTTCGCGGCCGTCGCGCTGCTGCTGGCAGCGGTCGGGATTTATGGAGTGACTTCGTACGGCGTCTCGCAGCGGACCCACGAGATCGGCATCCGGATCGCGCTCGGCGCGTCGAGCGACCGCGTGCTTCGCGATGTCGTCGGTCGTGGCGTTCGCTTGATGCTGATTGCGGTGGCGATCGGCGTGGCCGGCGCGATTGGCATGGGCCGACTGGCGGCGGCGGTGCTGTTTGGCGTCACGCCGAGCGATCCAACGTCGCTCGCCGGCGCCGCAGCGGCGCTGGCGTTGGTGGCGCTGAGCGCGACCTACCTGCCGGCGCGACGAGCAGCGCGAGTGGATCCGGTCGTAGCGCTCGCTGAGGAGTGAAACTAGAAATCAGAAATTAGGAATTAGGAATTAGGAATTGGAATTGGAATTGGAATTAGGAATTGGATCAGGAGTCGTTTTTTCGTAACTCCTCGTTCGCCGACGCGCGGCAGAGATTCTTGCGTTCGTTTTTGTGTTCCGTCCGCGTGCCAGCGAAATTTGCTAGACTTTTAGAAACTCATGCTTCAAAAGGTTGCAGTTTCGAGCCGTCGTTTCTTGGCACGAATGATAGATTATTCCATCGTCGCGCGATGCTCGTTCGAATTCTCAATTCTCAATTCTCATTCTCAATTCTCATTCTTAATTCTTAATTGGCGGGGGCCGCGTCTGTCCTGGCATTGATCGCTCTGGCGGCAACGTATTTGCCGGCGCGCAGGGCGGCGCACGTCGATCCCGTGGTCGCTCTTGCCGAGGAATAGCGCGATCAGAATCCGCCACCACAGAGGCACCGAGCCACAGAGCGCGATTCGGCGGTCGACCGGCGAAGCCGGTCACCGATGGACGTAACGATCCACAAAAAATGAAACGTTTCCCAGATCCCGGCCGGTTTCATTTTTGCGGATCGTTTCTTCCATCTGCGGCGCTCCGCGCCGCCGCCGAATCGCGACCGCGATGCTCTCGTTCGCTTTCTTCTCGGTGTCTTTGTGACTCTGTGGTCAAAGCTCTCTGTGGTAAAAGCTGCGTGGTGGTGGAGTACGATGCTGAGCCATGGCTCCTCAAACTCCCTACACTGCGGACCTCGGCGATCGCGAACCGCTCGGCGCGATGCGCGACGCGGCCGCTCGCATCGGCACGCTGGTCGCCGGCTGGACGCCGGCGCAGTTCGACCGCACCTACGCGCCCGGCAAGTGGAACGCTCGCCAAATCCTCACGCACCTCGCGCAGACCGAGCTCGCGCTCGGCAACCGCGCGCGGATGGCACTGGCCACGCCGAACTACCAGGCGCAGTCGTTTGATCAGGATCGCTGGATGTTGCGCGAGGCGGCGCTTGGCGGCAAGGAAGCGGCGGCGGCCCTGGTGGCGACCAACGCGATGAATCACGCGCTGTTCAGCGGCCTGTCAGCCGGTGATCGCGCCATCGCGTTTTCACATCCCGAGTACGGCGCTCTCACTGTGGACTGGCTGATCCACCAGATGGCCGGCCATCTGCTGCATCATCTCGTGCAGTTGGAAGTGATCGCGACCGGTTGATGCTGGGTACCTTCTTCGCGACCTTCGCGACCTCTGCGTTTAAACGCCTACGCCGACGTACAACGCAAAGGCCGCTAGGGCCGCAAAGAGTATTGCTTCTTTGCGACCTTCGCGGCCTCTGCGCTTAAAGCGTACTGTTCTAGAACGAGAACCGCAGTCCGAGCTGTCCGACGCGCTGTTCCGGACGACGGAAGTCGCCGGAGAAGGTCGTCGGTTCCAGCAGCGCCGGGTCGGCCGACGCCGGTCGCCGGGATGATGACGCGTGCGCGGAAATCTGCTCGGGTTGATCGAGTTGAAGAGGTTGAACATCTCTCCGAGGGCTTCCACCCGCGCGCGGCCCTTCAGGTTGAACACCTTCGAGAACGAACGTTGGTCTGCGTCTGGCTTGTAGCCGCGGCCGCAGTTCACCGTTTCGCAGGCGCCGATTTCCTCGAACGTACGTCTGATCGGCCAGCGTGGTCGGGTCCGAGTCGAATTTGTCGACCTGGTACGCCTTGGCCGGAATGTCGATGGCATCGCCGTCGAGGTTCAGGTCGCGTCCGTCAACGAGGTTCACCGGCAGCGCCGAGCGGTAGAAGAAGATCGGCGCCACACGGAAGCCCCACGGCAGCTGGAACGTCGCGCTGAAGTTAATCAGGTGGCGCGCGTCGGTCGTGGCGTTCGGCCCGAGCTGGCGAGGATCGTCGAACGGGTTGTTCGGATCCTGGATGTTCGCGGTGTTCAGCTCGTCGGCCGCGTTGCCGATCGTGCTGATGCCCTTCTGCAGCGTGTAGGCCGCCGTGAAGTCGACGCCGTGCGAGAGGCGGCGGCGGACGCTCATGATCAACGCGTTGTACTCGCTCTCGCCGCGGCTGACCGTCGGACGGTTGCCGTTCGTGTTCGGTCGAGAGGGTCGGGATGATCGGCGCCGAGACGCCGCACCGTCGAACCGCCGCCGAATGCGCTGGTTCACGCGCGGGCGGAAGTTCAGGTCGCGTCCGAGCGAGTTCACATAGTCGACGGTGACCACCGTGTTGATGTTCAGTTCCTGCGAGTAGCCGACGTTGCTCTGCATCTGGTAGGGCTGCTGCAGGCGCGGGTCGATCCATTGTCCGAACAGCGGGAACGCGCCGGCCGCGACCTGGTTCTGGTTCGAGATGTTGCTGATCGGCTGTCCGACCGTGAAGAACGTCCCGTTCGGATTCTTGATGCCGGCCGTCTCGGTGACGTTGAACACCTGTCCGAAGCCGTTGCCGCGTCGAATCGGCCGCCGCGAACAGCACGTTCGAGTTCGTGTAGCCGACGTCGGTGTAGATGCCCCAGCCCGCCCGGACGATGCTCTTGCCGTTGCCGCGCACGTCGAACACGCCGCCGACGCGCGGCTGGATGTTGTTGCGGTCTTCCTGCGGATCCTGGCCGAAGTTCTCGAGGCCGTCGATGCCGGTCAGCTTGCCGGCCGCACCCGCCGCTTGAACCGGCACGAAGTTCGGATTCTTCGATTCGTCCAGCTGGTAGCCGGTCATGTAGTCGTAGCGGAGACCCACGTTCAACGTCAGGCGATCGCTCACGCGGAAATCGTCCTGAATGTAAGTGCGCGAACTGCTTCATCGGAATGTTCGCGCCGGCATCACCGTCGCTCAGCGTCACGCTCGAGATCGGGCCGTTGTTGTCGTTGGTCACGTGCGAATAGAAGTAGGCGCCCTTGCCGGTGTTGAACGTGATGAACAGCCGCGGCTCGTTGATGAAGTTCGCGCCCGCCTTGAAATCGTGGCCGAGGCCGCCCAGCTTGGTGACGTGCCAGGAGAAGTCGTCGCGGATCTGATACTTCTTCTGCGCGGTGGACTGCGGCGTGTTGCCGTTGGCGCCGGTCGTGACGCCGTTGGGGAACGACTCGTTCGGCGCCGAGCTGCGCGACGCGATCGTGTTCAGGAAGTCCGCGTACTGGAAGATGAACTTCGTTCAGCTTCGATCCGCCGAGCACCCAGTTGTGGTTGACGTTGATCGAGTTGAACTTGTTCGGCTGTCGCCCCAGTTGTCGAACGTGCTGTTGGGCGCCGCGCCGTAGGGCTGCGAGTTGTTGTTGCGCGCGTAGCGCACCGCCAGGTACTGCGCCGCGTTCAGGTTGGCCGTCACCTTCCCGGTGAACAGGTTCTCACGGTAAGGAACGGCGAACACGCCGTCCTGCGTCCGGGAACAGACCCGACGTGTTGACGGTCTGGGTCTTGTCCTGCTGCGTGCGCTCGACCGCCGCGAAGAAATGCGCTTTGTCCTTCGCGATCGGGCCGCCGAAGCTGCCGCCGAACTGATTCTGGCGGTAGTCGCCCTTGGTCGCGTCTTTGGTCGTGCCGAGGACCGCGAGCTTTTCGGTCTGCGTCAGCGAGTTCATCGACTTGTCGCGGAAATACTCGAACGCGCTGCCCGACCAGTTGTTCGTGCCCGACTTGGTGACGACGCTGAGGACGCCGCCGTTGCTGCGGCCGTACTCGGCCTTGAAGCGCTGCGTCTGGAAGTTGAATTCCTGGACCGCTTCGAGCGGGAACTGCTGCAACAGGCCGCCGACCGTGTCGTCGTTGTTGTCGCCGCCGTCAATCTGATAGTTGATGTTGCGGCCGGCACCGCCGTTGACCAGCGGCGCGTACTGCGTGCTCTTGGTCGGGTCGCTGTGGAAGCTGAGACCGACGCCTGGCACCGTCGCCGCGAGGTTCGCGAACTGGCGGCCGTTGAGCGGCAGGTTCTCGATGCGCTTCACGTCGACGACCGAGCCGACGCCGACGCAGTCGTCTGAATCAGCGGCGTCGAGCCGGTGACGTTCACCGTCTCGGCAAGCGTCGCGACCTTCATCTGAAAGTCGAGGCGTCACGGTCTGCCCGACGTTGACCTCGATGCCTTTGTTCGCGACTGTCGTGAAACCTTGGAGCTCTGCAGTAATGTCGTATGTGCCGACCGGCAGTGACGGCAGGCGATACAAGCCTTCCGGATCACTGACTTCCGTGCGGGTGAAACCGGTTGCAGCACTCTTCGCTGTAATCGTCACGCCCGGGATGGCCGCGCCCTGTGGATCGAGGACACGCCCGATAACGTTGCCGGTCGTTTGCTGCGCAAACGCTGATGCGCAGGAGAGCAGCAGCACGATCGCTGCGCTCAAAAATCGCCTTCTCATCCAAGCCTCCAAATGAAGTCCGCAACTAACGTGCGGAATCGAACCGATGTCCTATAACAGACGATGTCCTATAACAGACGATGTCCAAGGAAGGACGGCGTCAGCAAGCGGGACGCCAGAGCTTACGCCTTTTTCATTATGAGTGGAACTCTTGAATTTTGCAGGCTTTATACGCGTTGGCGGTCAACAGGCCGAGTGTGAAATTATGCGAAATTCTGTTTTTGTCTCGTCTTGTAATCCAAAATAATGGATCTATTTCGAATTCACAACTCTCAACAGACGCTCGATTTCCGGCCGTTGCGGCGCATCGGGCGGTAAGCGGTCGAGCAGCTCCCGGGCCGCCTTGGCCGCTTCCGCGTTTCGGCCGGCACGCGCGTAGGTGAGCGCCAGGTTGAACCGCGCCTCGTGCAGGTTCGGGTCGGCCGCGAGCGCCGAATTCAGCGACTGGATCGCTCCATCCGTATCGCCACGAGTCCCTTTCAGAATGCCGATGTTCGCGCGGACGACGGGGTTGTCGGGCTCGAGCCGCAATGCTTCGTTCAGCGCGCGCTCCGCGCCGGAAAAGTCGCGGCGCGCACCGAGGCAGCCCGCCAGCCCGAGATACGCGTCAGCCGACGGAAGGCCGGCCGCAATGGCGGCGTGGAATTCCGGTTCGGCTCGCGCACAGTCGCCGGCTTGAACACGCGCGTAGCCAAGACGCAAATGCGCCTGACCGTTTCGCGGGTCATCTCGGACGATCGCTTCAAGCGCCTCCACAAGCGCTGTTCCCTGAAGCTCGCCTGACGTGACCTGCGCAAGGCGGCCTGCCAGTGCGCGGCGATCCTTGGGATCATCGCGGACCGCGGATTGGGAGTTGCGGTTTGCCGACCCCGCGCTATAGCCGAGCGCACGCAGACGTTGAGCGGCTTCGTCGCCGGCCGACGCCGCTCCACCCAACGTGTCGCTGGAGTATCGACCGACGCGCGAGTCCAGTCCGCGCGCCACTTCGGGTCTTTCATTGAGCAGGTTCTGTTGTTCGGCCGCGTCGCGCGTCGTGTCGAAGAGCTCGGGTTTCGGTGCGGCAATGTACTTCCAGTCGCCCGAACGGACGCTGCGAAGCGGCGCCCATCCGAACTCCACGAGTGGCGCAAACGATTCGGCATACAGTTCGCGAGCCGATAGCGGCTCTCCGCTCAACGCGCGCGACAGATCGACGCCGTCCACGTCTTGCAAATCGAACCCGAGCAATTTCATCGCGGTAGGGGCGATGTCGGCGAGCGTGATTGGCGCGGCGATTCGTTTCGGGGCGAGCCCGGGGCCGGCAAGAATCAGCGGCACCCGCAGTGTCGTGTCGTAGACGAAGATGCTGTGCGCGTGCTCGCCGTGTTCGCCGAACGCTTCACCGTGGTCTGCGGTTGCGATGATCAGCGTGTCACTTTTGCGGTCACCGATCGCGTCGATCACCCGTCCTACCGCGCGATCCACCGTCGCAATCTCATCGTCATAGCGATCGGCAACCGGCCGTGAAAGATCGCCTTCATACGGGTGCGTGGGGTTCGAAGAGGTGGATCCACATAAAAAAGGGTGCTGGGTGCTGGGTGCTGGGTGCTGGGTGCTGGTGCATGGGTGTCGGGTGCTGGTGCTTGGGTGCGGGGTGCGGGGCCTGGGTGCCGGGTGCCTGGGTGCCGCGTGCGGATGCACCGTCCAACCAGGCGATCGCCTCGTTGACGACGTCGGAGGCGGGGCGTTCGTTTGCCTGGCGGCCGGCGCGATCGCGGGGCAGGCGATCGCTATAGACATCGAAGCCGCGCGCGAGGCCGAACTGGTGATCGAGCGGAAACGCCGCAACGAACGCTGCCGTTTGGAAACCGCGGGCCTTCAGCTCGGTGGCCAGCGTCGGCGTCTTGTCCGACACTTTGATGCCGTTGTCGCGGGCGCCGTGACCGGGAGGATAACGCCCGCTCAGGATCGTCGCATGCGACGGCAGCGTGATCGGCGCCGCGGCGTAAGCGCGCTCGAATCGGACGCCAGCCGCGGCCAGGGCGTCGAGGCGGGGCGTGCGTGCACGCGCATATCCGTACGCGCCGACACGATCCGCGCGCAACGTGTCGATGGTAATCAACAGCAGATTGCGCGGACGCGGAGTTTCCGGCGTTCGCGAACATGCGCAGACAAGCCCCGCGAACGCGATTGCCGTCCACTGTCGAATCATCGACCGGCCCCGAGCGCTGCGAGCAGCTCGCGCGCTGCCTGTTTTTCGCGCGGATAGTTACCTGGATTGGCCAGAAGCGATCGGTACACCTCGATGGCACGCTGACGATCTCCCGACTGCTGTAACGCGATGGCGTAATTCAATTCCGCTTCGACAAAGCCCGGTCGCGTGTCGACCGCTCGTCGAAACCAGTCCACCGCTTCGCTCGGACGATTCGCTTCGACCAGCAAAACACCAAGGCCGTTGGCTGCGTCGGGTGACGTCGCATCAATCTCCAGTGCTTTGCGATAGGCCTGCTCAGCACCGCCACGATCGCCAACGGCGCGCTTGGCATTGCCGAGATTCGTCCAGTACGACGCGTTGTTCGGATCGGTTTGGGTGGCCTCGGTAAACTCGCGCACGGCGTCCTGGGGCCGGCCCTGGTCGATCGCGAGAAGGCCGAGTCCGTTGCGGGCCGTCGGACTGCCTGGTTCGAGCGCCAACGCCGCCCGGTCGGCTTTGACCGCTTCGTCGAGACTGCCGGCCTCCCGCGCCGCCACGGCAAGGTCGTGCAGCAGCGTCGCGTCGGTCGGCCACCGGCTGGCCGCCGCACGATAGATCGCCAGTGCCTCCGCTGGCTTCCCCGACTCCCGCAGCGCCGTCGCCAAGGTCGTCTTGAACACGAGCGCATTCGGGTGGCGCGTGGCAAGCTGATTCAGCGCGGCTCGTGCCGCGGCGTGGTCGTGGCGATTCAACCCGCTCAGTGCATCCTCGAACGTGTTCCAGTCACGCACGTTCGCGGCGGGATTCGGGGCGTTCGAACCTATCGCTGGCCGCGCCGAGCTGGCGACATAACCGAGGGCGCGCAGCCGTTCTTGCGCCTCGGCTGAAATCGGCTGGGATGTAGCTGACCCGCCGCTGGCGTGAATCGCATCGATTCGCGTTGCCATCGCCGTCGCTGTCGATTGCTGCGAGCTCGCAAGGTTGTTCTGCTCGCCCGTATCCTTTTTGAGATCGTAGAGCTCGGTTTCGCTGCCGGCGCGAATGGTTTTCCATCGCCCGTCAGTCAGCGCTTGCAGCGGACTCCATCCCGCAACGCGAGGGTATTCGCTTTCGGCGTAAACCTCCGGCTCTGGGCTGCCTGTCCCTCGCCTCCCGCCGTTCGATCCCAGAAGATTGCGGCCCTTCATTTGATCTGGTCCGGCGATGCCGGCAATCGCGAGAATTGTCGGCCCGACGTCCACGAGGCTTACGGGCTCATCACGCGTCTGCGGTTGCACGCCGGGACCGGCGACCAGTAGCGGGACGCGCAGGGTCGAGTCGTAGAGCAGCATTCCGTGGGTGCGTTCGCCATGTTCGCCGAGGCCCTCGCCGTGGTCTCCGGCGGCAACGATTACCGTGTTTGCAAGCTGCGATTGCTCGCGAAGACGCGCAACCAGCCGCGCCAGCTGTGCGTCGGCATAGCCAACTTCGCCGTCGTAACGTTGCTCGTCACTCGCGGCTCGCGGCTCGTGAAGGACATAAGGCGCGTGCGGATCGTAGAGGTGGAGCCAGACAAAGAAGGGTGCCGGGTGCTGGGTGCTGGGTGCTGGGTGCTGGTGCCGGGTGTCGGGTGCTGGGTGCGGGGTGCTGGGTGCGGGGTGCGGGGTGCCGGGTGCTGGGTGCGGCGACGCGAACCAGGCGAGAGCGGCGTCAATCACCGCCGCCGCGGATCGCTCGGCATCCAGCTTCTCGGTGGCGTTCGGGTTGCGCGGGATCTTGTCGTCGTAGGTGTCGAAGCCGCGAGCGAGGCCGAAGCGGCGATCGAGGACAAACGCTCCGACGAACGCCGCGGTTTGGTATCCGCGGTCCTTCAACAGGCGCGCAATCGTCGTATGCGTTTCATTGAGGACATTGCCGTTCTCGCGGACGCCGTGGGCTGGCGGCAGCAGCCCGGTCAGGAGCGTCGTATGCGACGGCAGCGTCAGCGGCGCCGCCGCTCGCGCGTTGGTGAACGTTGCGCCGGACCTGGCGAGCGCGCTGAGGTTCGGCGTCAGTGACGGCTGCAACCGGTCGGCCCGCCACGTGTCGATCGTCACCAGCAGAATGTTGGGCGGCGCGGCCGGGGGAGTAGTCGTCGCGCGGCACCCGCAGAGCACCGTATGGAGCAGCACGACGGCCGCGAGCCTGCGCATTCGATCGATTGTATTCTCTCAGCACGCCGTAGTGCCCTGCACTGTGCGGCTGGCCGGAACACACCGCGAGCGCCCTGCTAAAGGTGGCGGCGTCCACGTGTAATAGAGGACGGATGGAGAGTGACTCTTGAACACAGTGCTGCTTGCGACGCTGCTCGGCGGGTTTCTCGGGATCTTCGACGGGTTGACGGCCTGGTTCACGCCGGAGGTGCGCGATCAGATGATCGGCATCGTCATTGGTTCGACGATTAAGGGGCTGCTGACCGGCGTGATCATTGGGGTCTTCTCGCGAAAAGTGCATTCGCTGGCGCTCGGCTTGGTCTTCGGACTCGCAGTGGGTGCGTTCTTCGCCTACCTGATCCTGCTGATGAATCCGGGACACGTGCTGAACATCATGTTGCCCGGCAGCCTGGTCGGCCTGATCGTCGGCTACGTGGCGCAGAGTCATAATCGTCCATGACATGGATCTGCCGGCGACCCGCCACTCGATTCTCGAAGCCGTCCGCAGTGGCGATGCGACGGTCCGGAGAGATGGCTACGGCACGATGGTCGCGGTGTATTGGAAGCCGGTTTACAAGTATCTGCGGCTGAAGTGGAACCTCGCCGAGGAAGAAGCGAAGGACACGACTCAGGACTTTTTTGCCCGAGCCATCGAGAAGAGCTTTTTCGACGCCTACGATCCAGGCAAAGCACGGTTTCGAACATTTCTGCGCGTCTGCCTTGATCGGTTTCTCGCCAACGAACGGAAAGCGTCGACCCGGCTGAAGCGCGGCGGCGGCCAGACGATTGTCCCGCTCGATTTTGAAAATGCCGAGGGCGAGCTGCGACAACACGACATCGCGGTCGCTCCGGATCTCGATGATTACTTCCACGCCGAATGGATTCGCAGTCTGTGTGCCTTGGCGGTTGACGATCTTCGTGAGGAGTACCGACAGGCGGGCAAGAACCAGGAGTTGCGCGTCTTCGAACGCTACGATCTCGAGGCCCCGGCCGAAGGCATGGTGATCACTTATGGCGACGTCGCGCGCGAATGCGGCGTGGCGGTCAGCGACGTGACGAACTACTTGTTCGCGGCGCGCCGCGCGTTTCGACGGCTGCTGCTCGAGCGGCTGCGATCGGTATGCGGCGACGCCCGAGAGTTCGAGGTCGAGGCGCGTCACTTGTTGCGCGGCGGACTGCGGTGACCTGGCTGCCGAACGCGGCGATCGACCGGCTGCGCGACGTCGCTGACTTTCCGATCCCGACGACCGAACGCTACGAGATTCTCGACGCGGTTGCCCGAGGCGGCATGGGCACGGTTTATCGCGCGCGCGATCGCGAACTGGAGCGGACGGTCGCCGTCAAGGTACTGTCGGCGGTGGTCGAACGTCCGGACGTCGCCGCACGGATGCAGCAGGAAGCGCGCATCCTCGCCGGGCTCGAACATCCAGGAATCGTGCCGATCTACGACGTCGGCGTCCTCCAGGACGGCCGGATGTTCTACGTGATGAAGCTGGTATCGGGTCCGCGGCTGGACGAACATGCGGCGCAACGGCCGCTGTTCGAGCGGCTCCGACTGTTCACGCGCATCTGCGAACCGGTCGCGTTCGCGCACGCCCATGGCGTCGTGCATCGCGATCTCAAACCGGACAACATCATGATCGGCACCTTCGGCGAAGTGCTGGTGATGGACTGGGGCGTGGCGCAGATCAACGAGATTGGAGATTGCAGATTGCAAATTGGAGATTGCAGAGGGCAATTACCCGCTGTCGTCGGGACCCGCGCCTACATGCCGCCGGAACAGGCGCGTGGCGAGACGGTGGATGCGCGGGCCGACGTGTTCGCGCTCGGCGGCATTCTGTATTTCCTGCTGACCGGCACCGCACCCGACGCATCGGTGATGCGTGGTCCACGTGCGTTACAAGCAATTTGCCGCAAGGCACGGGAAGGCACGCCAGCCGCACGTTATCCCGACGTCGCGTCGCTGGCTGCCGACGTCGATCGTTTTCTGGCGGCGGAGCCCGTAACGGCCCTGCCCGAGACGATCACGGATCAGGTGATCCGCGTCGCGCGCAAGAATCGGGTCGCGATCGCGATCGTGGTGACCTACCTCGTATTCAGGTATTTGATCGCGGTGCTGGCGCGTGTGATGGAAGCGGAGGTGACGGAGACAACGGAGAAGAAGCGTACAACGCGGAGGAGCGGAGAGCTAAGGAGCAACGGAGAAAATTTTGTAGAAAAATACAAAGAAGTATTTCTCCGCTGCTCTTTGATCTCCGCTCCTCCGCGTTATGTTTTTCTCCGTTCCCTCCGTGACCCTCCGTCTCCGTTCCCTCCGTGACCTCCGTCTCCCTAAGATCAGTCAGCACGAAGCGCCAGCATCGGATCGACGCGCGCCGCTCTTCGCGCCGGGATATAGCTTGCACAGAATGCGGCGACGGCCAGCGCGGTCGCGACCAGGACGAAGGTCAACGGATCCGTCGCGCGGACGCCGAACAACAGGCCGGTCAGTGCCCGGCCAGCCGCGAGCGCGCCTATTCCTCCCACGACCAGACCGATCGCCGCCAGCGCCACGCCCTCGCGCACGAACAATGCGACGACATCGGCCGGCGCAGCACCGATCGCGAGGCGGACGCCGATTTCCTGCGTCCGCTGGCTGACCACGTAGGCCAGTACGCCGTAAACGCCGATCGCCGCCAGCACCACCGCAACGGCGGCAAACACGCCGAGCAACATCATCGTGAACTTGCGCTCGGCGATCGAGCGGCCCACCACTTCCGCCATCGGTCGAATTGCCGACAGCGGCAATTCGCGATCGATGCCGCCAAGTTCAGCGCGAGCAGTGCCGACGAATGCCATCGGATCGCCGGGTGTGCGGATCACCATCGAAAACGACTCGACCGGATGCTGCGGGTAGGGAAGAAACACTTCCGGCGGCGCCGTCAGATCCAGGCCCCCATACTTGACGTCGCCGACGATGCCGACGATGGTCTTCATGCCGCTGCGGGTGTTGGTCGATGTGAGTCGAGCGCCGAGGTGCAGCTGCTGGCCAATCGGATCCTGGTTCGGCCAGTATCGGCGCGCGGCCTCCTCGTTGATGATCACCACTTCGGGGCTGGTATCGGTATCGTGCCGGTCGAACATCCGGCCGCGGCGCAGCGGAATGTTCATCGTCCTGAAGTAGTCGGGTGACGCGACACGCATCCCGACGCTCGGCGAGTCGTCGCGGTCCACTTCGCCCGGGCGGGTGAAGCTCGACGAGGCGCTGAAGTCGTCGTCCAGCGGCAGCCCCAATACCGCCGCGGCAGTCACGCCGTTACGGGCGAGCCGCTCGGTGTAGGTCGCTACGAATTCGCTGATGGCTGGCTCGGTCTTGTATTTCGAATCCGGCAACGCCACGCGGAAGGTCAATACATGATCGGGAGAGAATCCCGGGTCGACGCCGCTGAGGTATTGATAGCTGCGGATCAGCAGTCCGGCGCCAACCAGCAGTACGACCGCGAGGGCCATTTCGGCGACGACCAGTGTTTTTCGTAACCTGGTCCCGGAATGACCCACCATGCCACGACCGGCACCGCTGATCGTCCGCGCCGTTGAGATGCCTACAGTGGCGAACGCCGGCACCAGTCCGAACACGATACTGGTCACGACTGCAACGCCAATCGTGAATGCCAGCACACGCCCGTCGATTCCGACGTCTGCAAGCCGCGGGACGCTCGCCGGTCCGACCGCGACGAGCGCACGGGTTGACCAGACGGCCACCAGCAAACCTGCCAGCGCGCCGGCGCCACCCAGCACCACGCTTTCCGCAACGAATTGCTGAACGAGGCGGAGCCGCCCGGCGCCTACCGCCGCGCGCACGGCCACTTCGCGTACCCGCCCGTAGGCGCGTGCGAGAAGCAGATTCGCGACATTGACGCACGCGATCAGCAGCACCAGGCCGACTGCGGCGAACAGCACCAGCAGGGCCGGACGGATGTCGCGCACGATGCGATCGTGCAATCGCACGAGCGCGAATCGCCGATTGCCGAAATTCCTCGGTGCCGACACCTGCAGCTGTTCGGCCACGATGGTCACTGCCGCATTGGCCTGAGCCAGGGACGTGCCGGTTTTCAGCCGCGCGACCACGTTCACCCAGTTCGCGCCTCGTTGCGACTCGTCCAACTGGTGGGGCGTGAACACGAGCGGGCGCCAGTAGTCAGCGCCACCGGGCAATGTCAGTTCGGGTTGGGCGATGCCGATCACCGTATAGGGCTCGCCGTCGAGCCGAAGATCCGTGCCGACAATCGTGGGCCGTGCGCCTAGCCGGCGCCACAATCCGTCGCTGATGACGACCACGCGCGTGCCCATTGCTGTGTCAGCTTCGACAAAGGTCCGCCCGAATTGTGGCGTCGCTCCGAGCACCGAAAAGAAGGTCCAGGTGACGTCGGCGCCCTCGAGCCGCTGGGGATCGCCGTTGCCGGTGAGGTTGAGCGACGTCGGATTGATCGCGGCGGCATCGTCGAACACACCGCTCTTCTGGGTCGCATCGCGGAAATTCGGCGGCGAGAACGACGGGCCGAGCCGCCCGTTTCGGCCGTTGAGCAGGATGACCAGGCGATCGGGATCGCCATACGGCAGCGGCCGTAGCAGCACCCCGTTCACTACCGTGAACACCGATGTCGTGGCGCCGATGCCGAGCGCCAGCGTCAGCAACGCCACGGCGGTGAACGCCGGTTGTCGATACAACATCCTCAGTGCATAGCGCACGTCGTGCAGTACGGCAGTCACGCGATCACTCCTTGTCAGCGTTAGCCCCGGACCGGCCGGGCGCCGGCGAAACCGGCAGCGAACCAGATCGGCGAGTTCACGGCAGACGAGCATCGCGAGCGCAGCAAGCCCCCGACCGGAAGCGGCGGCGGCGCGGTCGGCAAACGTCTCGCGCATCTCGTCGCCGTAGTGCGTTCGTAATTTGCGCGAACCCAACGCGAGTCCGACCGCGTAAATGCGTCTGACGATCGACTGGCCGAGGCGACGCGACATCACTTCGAGCGCGACCATGCCGGCCGCGTAACCGCCGGCCGGATGCCCTTGCGGCGAGCCTCGCGCACCAGCGCTTCGAGGCGAGTCGTTTCCGCTTCGAGCACTTTCCGGCCGAGCGCGGTCAAGCGGTAGTACTTCCGCCGGTGATCGTCCGCGGCAGCGGCTGGCCGCCGTGACGACTCGACGATCAGCCCGTCGTCAACCAGGCCGGACACCGCCGTGTACAAAGTGCCGGTGCCGAGGCGGACCGCTCCGCCGGTTCGCGCCTCGACGTCGAGAATAATCCCGTAGCCGTGGCGGTCGTCATCGACCAATGCCAGAAGGATCTGAAACTGCTGGGCTGACAACGGCAGAAATCGTCGTGAGTCGTCCATAGATGTATCGAATCTCGACGTATAGCTTAGACGATTGCCCGCGGGGGAAGGTTGGGAAATCGGATCTATCGGAGGTCTGGCCGGAGCGTATCGCGAAGCGTTTCGAAGAAGACTTGCGCGGCCTCACGAACACCGCTGAGCGGCACCCGTTCGGCATCGCCGTGCATCGAGGCGATCGCTTCAGCCGAAACGATTGCCGGAAAGATTCCGTAGCTCTTGACGCCTCGTGGCCGGAACGCATTCGAGTCCGTGCCGTACGGGATCAGCATCGGCGTGACGACCGCCTCCGGGTGGAGGCGCGACAGGGCAGTCTCGAGATTGCGATACAGCGGCGTATTCGGCTCGCTGACCAGCGGGTCGTCCGACTCGTTGATCAATTCGATCTTCAACGACGGATCGCCGAGGCGGCGCTTCACTTCGGCGATCCACGCCTCGCGGGTGACGCCGGGCAGCACGCGGCAGTCGAGTCCCGCTTCGGCGACCGACGGAATCACGTTGATCTTCGGCGGATCGCCGACCCCCGAACGGAGCCAGGTGACGGCAATCGTCGAGTGCTGGATCGCATTGGTGAACTTGTTGTCGGCGAACCGGCCGACCCGGGTCTGCATCGTGTTGAGCACCGAGAAGTCGCCTGATGGCATTGGTGCGTTCAGCAAACGCTGGAGCGCCTTGACCAGCCGGTCGTTCGGATTCTGATCGTGCGGCTGGCTGCCATGCCCGGCGATCCCTTCGGCCCGGACTTTCAACCAGACGATCTTCTTTTCGGCGACCGCGATGCCGTAGACCAGTTTGCCCGGCGCGAACAGGTCGCGGCTGCCAAAGCCGCCTTCGTCGATCACGTATTCGGGATCGAGTTCGGCCCAATGGTTCGCAATCATCCAGCGCGCGCCGAGTGCGCCGCCGACTTCTTCGTCCGGCTCGGCCAGCAGAATCACATCGCGATTGAGCGGTACGCGATCGCGCTTCAGTTTGAGGAACGCGAGGATGTGCGCGACTCCGAGTCCTTTCATGTCGAACGCGCCGCGGCCCCACAGCGTGTCGCCTTCGATGGTGCCGGCGAACGGATCGAGCTTCCACTGCGAGCGATCCGCCGGCACGACATCCATGTGGTGGAGCAGAATCACCGCTTTGCCGGCCGGTGGACTCACGGTCGCTTTCAGCCGCGCGTAGATAATCGCTTTCCCCGGTTCCGATTCGTAGCGGGTGACCGGAATGCCCTCGCGCTCGAAAATTCCGCTGAGAAAATCCGCTGCCTTCCGCGTGTCTCCGGGAGGATTGGAGGTGTCGATGCGGACGTACTCCTGCAGGAGACGGGTGGCTTCGTCCTGCGCCTGAGCAGACGACCGAGGCTGAATCGACACCAAGGACGCGAAGGACACAAAGGTCCAGATGGCAAGCTGACCCTTTGTGTCCGCTGTGTCCTTGGTGTCGATTGATCGGGCATATCAATTCGAAAAAACCCGTGTCCTCGTTTTTTCGCACCTGGTCCCATCTGAAGTGTCTGCCATTCATCGCAATGTAAACGCCGGCGGGGAGTATCTGTACGAACGACAACGCCGATCCAAGATTGAAAAGTCCATCGGAGCTGCCGAACGCGTAAGGGACCATCGCGCCGGTCAAAACGATGGTCTTGTTCGCGAGCGCCGGCGTCGTAGTCGCGAGCGCACTTGCCGTTTCCACCATCGTATCGGTTCCGTGGGTGATGACGATTCGCGGTTCGGCCGCCTCGCGACAGCGTTCGACGATGCGGGCGCGGTCGGCGGGCGTCATGTCCAGGCTGTCGATCATCATCAACGGGTCGACGGTCACCTCGACGCGCGATCGGCCGAGGCGCAGCATCTCGGGCAGATGCGTCGCGGTGAACGATAGGGCGCCCTTGAGCTCGTCGTACTGTTTGTCGAAGGTCCCGCCGGTGACCACGATTCGAATCATCCGGACGGTAAGCGTACTCCAATCATGCGCGGCGGTGCGTCAACCGCGGCGCAATGATCAGCGCCCCGCCGTACAGCGCGAGCGCCAGGAACAGCGTCGCGGGCTTCGATTGGGGGAAGTCTTCGACGAGGAGCTTGAGACCGCCGGCGGCAAGGAGCGGGTAGACGAGCCACAGCGACTCGCGGAATCGCGCGTCGCGGCCGAACCGACCGAGCGCGACCGCGGCGATGGCGAGCGCCGCCGTGCGAATGGTCGCGATCACACCGCTGTCAGCGCCTTGTCCCGGTTCGCCGGCCAGAAGCAGCGTGGCCACCGACACTATCCATCCGGCCGCGGAGGCGACGAGAAGGACTGCGATCATGACGCGCGGCGCCCACTCGTGCGGCCGCAGGGTGTCGCGTCCGGTCGTGGGCCACCACCAGCAGGCGGCGAGGACGGCGAGCGTGACGATCGCCGGTCCTTCAATCGGGGTCCAGTTGCTGACTGCCGGACTAACGAGTGCCTGCGCCGACGACGACCACAGCTGCGACGCCACTCCGGCGGCGGCCAGGTACATCGCGGCGTGCCCCATCAACGCCACGCGACCGACCCGCGCGGCAGTCCACGTGCACGCGATTGCGAGGGCGTCGAACGCGAGCGTGAGCCAGAGCGGTGACAGTAGCAGGCGCCCGCTGGTGATCAGCAGCACGAGCGCGAGCGTGCTGTAGAACGAGAAATTGCGCGGCCGCTCGCGGACAAAGAAAAACGCGACTGCGTAGCAGGCGATGCCAAAGGCCAGGTTCAACAGCGCGAGCGCCGCAACGCCCGATCCCGACCGCTGAGCGACGTAGACGGCGCCCCCGAACCCGACGGCCAGCGCAGCGGCTGTCTGCACCACTTCGAACACGATCACGTCGCGGGCGCGGACGATCGTGCGGATGGCCACGCTGCCCAGATATCCGTTTAGAAGCAGCATCTGGATCGCCACGACCTGGAGCGGCGGTTCGACAACCGCGGACGCACCGGTGTCCGATGCCCGGACAGCCAGGGCAAAGACGGCCACGTCGGCAAACAGGGCCGCGGGCCAGCGCAGCCAGGTCCAGTTCCATGCGTACCCGACCCACAGCGTGGCGACACCAAAGACGACGAGACAGACTGGTGTAGGGCAGCGGGGCCCCGGTGGAGGCAATGAGGGCGATCGTTGTCGGCAGGGCCAGCGAGAGCGCGAGCCACGCGATTGTCTGGATGCGCCGGTGCACGGCCACCGCGATCATCCCGAGCGTCGCCGCCGTCAGCGCCGTGGCACTGCTCATCGTGTCGAGGATGGCGAAACGAGCGGTCGCCTCCCAGACGAGTGGAAAGGCGACGAGCCCCGTCACGAGCGCGTGAAACGACGCGCTCGTCCTGCGCGCCCGTCCGCCATCGCGATCGGCGGCGGCGAGCCACAGTGCGGCGTAGGCAAACGCCAACGCGACGCCCGCGGGCAGCGGCAGCATGTGGGAATCCGAGAGCGCCCGCAGAAGATAGGCGCCGCCGAGCGCCACGAGCGTTCGCCCCGTCAGTGTGATCGCTTCCGTGGCCGTCTCGCGGCGGACCAGCGGCGCCACCGGTTCGTCGGGTTCCTCGAGCGCGGCAGCGCCAGTGAACTGATCGCCGCGCTCGAGCGCCTGCAGCCGGCGATCGAGATCCCGGATGCTCGCTTCGATGCGCGAAAGCCGGTCGTCCATGGCTCGCTCAGCGATGCTGTTGATCGATCTGCCGGACCTTCAGGCCGAGCGCGACGACGACGAGCAGGATGGCGCCGAGCGAGACGGCGAGTCCGCGGCGGCGGAACCGGAGCTCGGCGACGCCGTTCTGCCCGGCGCTGGTCGACCGCCGCGACGATCTTCATGCGCCGTCGGCGACGACCGCCGCCACGCGCGTCGGCGTCGAACGCGTGCATCTCGGTCCGGGCCAGCGTCAGCTTCGTGGCGGCCTCGCGCAGCGCCAGCTGCTGATCGCTGACCTCGATGCCGGCGTTCTTGATGCGGCGCAATCAGCGCGCCCGAGTCGATCGATGCCCGTCTTCAGCCGCTCGATGTCGGTGCGCATCGCGACCGCGGCCGCCGCGCCCTTGTCGCTCTTGTCGTCGGCGCTGTGGCACGGCGGCGCAGATGCCGTGCGCCGGTGGCGCCGAGCATCTCGTCCGACGGCTTCAGCACGGCGTGGTTGCTGTGGCACTCGACGCAGCCCTTGTCGAAGATCTGCTTGTGCACGCTCGTCGCGAACTTCTGCGCGAACACCGCGTGGCAGGTGCCGCAGACGTTGGCGACCGCGCCGACGCCGGGCGGCGCCGCGCCGTGGTTGCCGTGGCAGTCGTTGCAGGTCGGCGCCGACAGATCGTTGCCCTTCGTCAGCGCGGCGTAGTGCACGCTCTTCTGGTAGTCGGCGAACTGGTGCGTCGGCAGCGGCGAGCCGTCCGGCCAGCTTGTAGCCGCGCCATCTGCGTCGGGTCCGCATGGCAGGTCGCGCACGTGGTCGCGACGTTGGTCGGGAACACCGGCGATTTCGCGTCGTTGACGCGCCGGATGCCGTGCGCGCCGTGGCAGCTCGCGCACGTGGCCACGTTGTGGTCGCCCTTCGCGAGCTGCTTGCCGTGCACGCTGGTGGCGTACTCGGTCGCCTGATCGACGCGCTGGCGCGGCGCGAACGTCCGCATGAACGTCGGCGTCGCTGTGGCAGCGCGCGCAGGTCGCGACGATCGCCTGGCCGGCGGGCTTGCCCTTGAACCTCGCCGCGCCGGCGTCGTGCGCGCGGCGCCTTGTCGGCGGTCGCCGGGTCGCCGCCGTGGCAGTCGACGCACGCGAACCCGTTCTCGCGGTGGACGTCCGGCTGCGGAGAAGAGCGTCGCCGGGGCCGCCAGCCGCGGGTCCGTCAGCGTCGCGTGGCACGTGACGCAGCCGTTGCGGCGCGGCGGCGCGGCTGCGCCGACGCCGCGACGCGCAGGCGACCGCAGACGACGACCAGCGAGCGATCGCAGCACGCGAGACGCGACGCGAGCACGAGCACGGTTCGATCGGCATGGCTCATGCGCCTACTTCGCGTAATGACCGATGATCGTGAACGACACGAGATACAGCGAGCCCGAGCACCGCCAGCACCGTGAACACCGGGCTCGGCTCGCCGCGGCTGGCGCGCCGATCGAGGAACGGCACGAGCACGAGGAACAGCGCCGCCATGCCGAACGCGATCACGCCGAGCTGCTCGCCCTCGATGCCGAGCACGTGGCTGGGCAGCAGCTTCAGCGTGTGGAACATCGCCAGGAAATACCATTCGGGACGGATGCCCGGCGGCACCACCGCGAACGGATCCGCCTTCGTGCCGAGCTCCCACGGATAGAACGCCGCGAGCGCCGCGAGCACCGCGATCGCGACGTACCACGCGAGCACGTCGCGGAGGATGTAGTTGGGGAAGAACGGCATCTGCGGCAGCGCGCTCGCCCGGCTTCAGCCGTTCGCTCGACGCTCGATCGGCACGCTCATGCCCTGGCGCTGCACGAACAGCAGGTGCAGCGCGACGAGCGCCGTCGTGATCGCCGGCAGGACGGCGACGTGCAGGCCGTAGAACCGCGACAGCGTCGCGCCGGTCACATCGTCGCCGCCGCGCAGCAGCCGCAGCGATGAAGTGGCCGACGACCGGCACCGCGCCGGCGATGCCGGTGCCGACCTTCGTCGCGAAGAACGACAGCTCGTTCCACGGCAGCAGATAGCCGCTGAAGCCGAAGCCGAGCATCAGGAAGAGCAGCAGGATGCCGCTCACCCAGGTCAGCTCGCGCGGCTTCCGGTACGACTTCAGGAAGAACACGCTGAAGAAATGCGCGAACGCGAGCCCGATCAGCAGATTCGCCGACCAGCTGTGGATGTTGCGAATCAGCCAGCCGAACTGCACCTGCGTGACGATGAACTGCACGCTCTCGTACGCTTCGGCGGCGCTCGGGCGGTAGTAGAGCAGCAGCAGAATGCCGGTGAACACCTGGACGCCGAACAGAAACAGCGTCATCCCGCCGAGGTAGTACCAGATCTTCTGCGCGTGGACCGGCACGCCTTTCTCGGCGATGAAATGGCGGACGCCGCTCAGGTCGAGCCGTTCGTCCAGCCAGTCGATGACTGCAGGTTCATGATCCGTGACACGACGATCTCCGCGTCGTCGCCCTCGCCGCGCAGGTTCACGGTGAACTTCTCGAGGCCGCGCGGCGGCGGGCCCGGAGACGACGTTGCCGCCCAGGTCGTACGTGCCGTTGTGGCAGGCGCACCAGAGCTGCGACGTGTCCGCCTTGAACTGCACGGTGCAATCGAGGTGCGTGCAGACGGCGCTGAACGCGCGCAGCTCGCCCTCGGCGGTGCGCACGACGATGCCCGGCTTGCTGCCGAACTTGAAGATCGGCCGCGGAGTTCGGCCGGAGCGCGCCGGCGCGCGCCGGCGACCGCGCTGTCGCGTCGCCGGCTCGCCGCTCGCGCGGCGGGACGAGAAACCGCGCCACCGGATACGCGATCGCGGCGGCCGTCGACACGAAGCCCGACCGCCAGCAGCGCGTCGAGAAACCTGCGTCGATCGAACGGCTGATCGCCGGCCCGCCGGGCAAACGGAAAGTCAGTAGGCGTCGTTGGCATCCGTCACGTGTCCGTGCGCTCGGTTGGGCAAGACACGGGCCAGCGCCAACGGAAGAAACGCCCGCTTGAAGCGGCCCACTGCCGGAAATCCGGAAGCGAAGTGGCGTTAGTTCGTTGGCTTCGCCGGTGGCGCGTCGCCGCGGGCCGACAGATACAGCGCGTTGAACAGCATCGGGAACGTCGCATGCGTCTGCGCCCGGTGCTGCGGCCGAAGGCCGAACAATACCACTTTGCCGGGGTTCAGATCGACGGCGACCACCGCCGCCCGCCCGGTCATCAGTTCTTCACCCTTCAACCAGCCTGACGCAACCACTCCGGTGTTGGGATAGCGTGCGATGACGCTGGTTTTCTGCGACGCAAATCCTTCGACAATCGAAAAGAACGGACTGTTGATGTAGAACCCGTAAGTGTCGCCGTCCATGCCGTAGCCGAGGCCATGCTGGGTGTCGACTTCGAGCTTGAGAATCGCGCCCGGCGCAAAATGCTGATCCCTGGTCAGCCCTTTCTTCAGGTTGCGGACCGGAATCGGCAGCCGCTCGATCGCCAGATCGCAGGCATTGCCCATCGTGATCAGCGTTCCGCCGTCGGCGACGAACTGCTTCAGGCTGTCGACACCGGTTTCGCCGATGCCGCCACGGTACTCGGGCCGGATCGACGGCGCATCGTAACCTTCGACGATCGATCGGGCATCCTGATCGGCCAGGATGATCGCGTCGAACTTCTGGCGCAGCCGGCCGGCGCGGACGTCATCGTTGTGGATCGACGTCAGGTTGAACTCGTAATGCTCGAGCACCCAGCGCGTCCACCCTTCGTCCATGTTGCCGCCGGTCCACGGCTGATACATGCCGATCCGCGGCGCGCGGAAACTCACGGGTTCGGGGTTCAGGGTTCGGGGTTCGGGGTTCCTGGGTTCCGAATTCTTTGTTCGCGACTCAGCCATCGCCTTGACCGACAGTCCGAACTCTTTCGCGACGCGCTCCACTCGATCGCGGCCGACGTTGGCCACCGTCACGTGTGAAGGACCCTCGAACGCGACACGTGCGCCATCCTTCAGCAGGCGGTTGATCGCAATCGCCGAATCGGGCCCCTTGTAGTCGAACGCGTATCGATTGCCGGAACCGGAAACCTCGCCGCCGGTTTTCGCGACCGTTTCGGATTCGAGTCGCGTCATCTTGAAATCGGGCAAGGCGTTTTTGACAAACACCGTGTCGACGCCAAGCAGCATGCCGAGCGACCAGGCCGTTACGTCATAGGGTGGTTCCGGCGGAGCGTTCGGTCCGCGGCGGACCTCCGGGTAGGTTTGTACCTCGAGCATGTCCTTCGCATAGCGCGCGAACACCTGCGTCATCGGAATGACGAACGTCCCGGCTGCGTACTTCTTGCCGTCCGCGTCGAACGCCGCGTCGGCGCGGAACACTTCCACGCCGGCGGTGCGGAGTTTCTCTACCAGGTGAGCCGCCTCGCGGACGTCGTGCTGGCCTTCGGTCGGCACGAGGATCGCGCTGACCGGACCTTTGCGGCCGTCCTCGATCGTCTGCCGGTTCACTTCGTAAATTTGCTTGAGGATCGCTTCGCGGCGGTCCGCCGCCGTGTCGAGCAGCGCCATCGTTGCGATCAACTCGTAGTCGACAATGTCGCGGAGCGTCCAGCGGCCGCCCAGCCAGGGACGCGGATACTCGGTGCGCGAATTGATGTCTGACGGCGCCGCCAGCGGCGCGTCGCTGAACTGATTGCCCCGTCCGCCTTGCCCTGAGCCTGTCGCAGCGCCCTCACCGCGTCCGCCGCCGGCCGCAGGGGCGGGACGGCCTGGCGTGGCGCGTTGTTGTTCCATCGGCGCCGCAACCCGTGCGCTGGCAACTTCGGTGAGCAGCCCGATTTGGTTATGCCACCAGCCGCTCCACGCCATCGCGCCTTCCCAGAAATTGGTGTAGGTGGAGTTGTAGATGATCCCTTCTTTACCTGCCGCCTCGAGCGCTGCCGCCTGCGATTGTCCGAGGATGCCGTTCCAGCGATAGATCAACGGATGCACGTTCGGGTTGATCGGATCGGTTGCCGGCATGACGAAGATGCGCGCGCCATTGCTACCCATCTGATGCTCGTCGAGCCACACCGAGGGGAACCAGTCGTGCCACAACAACCGCGCGGTGTACTGGCTCTCCTTCTGCGTGAACATGTACATGTCGCGGTTGTTATCGTGCCCGACGTACGGGTGGTAGAGGTACGGAATCGGACTGTTCGCGTACGGCGTGCCGACGTTCTTGTTGAACCAGTCGGTCACCATGATCTGGCCGTCGGGATTGAGGCTCGGTACCAGCAAGAAGATCACGTTGTCGAGAATCTTTTTCACCGCTGGTGAGTCCTCGGTCGCCAGCCGATGCACCAGTTCGATTGCCATCTGGGTTGCGCCGATTTCGGTCGCATGAATGCTGCAAGTGATGGCCAGAACGATTTTGCCTTCGCGGAAAATCGCGTCGCGTTCGGCATCGCTTGGTGACCCACCCTGGAAGTAGAGCTTCTTTTCCAGCTGCTTGTAACGGTCGAGGTTTTTCAACGTGTCGGGCGACGAAATCTCGAGAACGACAAACGGATTGTTCTGGCTGGTCTTGCCAAGCTCGCGGAAGCGCACCCGATCAGAATTGGCAGCGGCCAGCTTGTAATATTCAACCGCCTTGTCCCAACGGACCAGTTTTCCGTCGGCGCCGATCCGGTGGCCGACGAACTGTTCGGGCGTCTGCAGTGTGCCGGCCGCGGTCGCGACAACCGTACACATCGCGGTGACAAGAAGAGCGAAGCGAAGAGAGCTGCGAGATAGCATCGGACCTCCAGCGGCCAGCCACTATAATAGTCCGCCACGAGAGCCACCGAGATGGCACCAGAGAGAGATCACCACCGAAAGATCCACCACAGAGCCACCGAGCCACAGAGTAGAGATCAGATCGAATTCTCTGTGTCTCTGTGGCTCTGTGGTCAATCTCTCCGTGGTTCCACGACATGCCCCAGACTCTGAGGTTCTCCTCGCGGATGGACGCGATTCAGACGCCGATTGTCCAGGTGATTGGCGATCTCATACGCCAGACGCCGGGCACGATCTCGCTCGGCCAGGGCGTCGTCCATTACGGGCCGCCGCCAGAAGCACTCGCGGCCGCCCGCGCAGCGGTGGCTGACCCCGAGACGCACGGTTACGCGGACGGGAATGGCAACGCCGATCTGATCGAAGCGATTGACGAGAAACTGCGGCGCGATAACGGCATTGATCCTCGCGGCAGCCGCGTGATGGTGACGGCCGGCGGCAACATGGCGTTTGTTCACGCGATCCTCTCGATCACCGAGCCGGGTGACGAAGTGATTTTGCCGGTGCCGTTCTATTTCAATCACGAGATGGCGATTCAGATGGCCGACTGCCGTGTCGTGCGCGTGCCGACCGATACGGAGTACCAGCTGGATCTGGAGGCGATTCAGCGCGCGATCACGCCGCGCACGCGCGCCATCGTTACAGTGAGCCCGAACAATCCGTCGGGCGCAGTGTTTCCCGAGCCGGCGCTGCGCGCCGTCAATCGGCTGTGCGCCGAGCGCGGCCTGTTTCACATCAGCGACGAGGTTTACGAGTACTTCACCTACGGCGAGACCCGCCACTCGTCACCGGGCGCGTTCGACGATGCCGCCGCGCACACCATCTCGTTGTTCTCGCTCTCGAAAGCCTACGGTTTTGCCGGCTGGCGGCTCGGCTACATGCTCTACCCGGAACGGCTGGCCGATGCGATGGCGAAAGTGCAGGACACGGGTACTGGTCTGCCCGGCGGTGATTTCGCAGGTCGCGGCGGTCGCCGCGATGCGCGTCGGGCCGTCCTATCCGAAACAGTTCGTGGCCGGTTTCGCCGAGATTCGCGACATCGTCATTGCCGAGTTGCGGGCGCTCGAGCCGCGCTGTGTGGTTCCACCTGCCGACGGCGCGTTTTATTGCTTCATTCGCGTCAATGCCGACGTCAAGCCGATGCAGATTGCGGAGCGGCTGATCCGCGAGCATCGCGTCGCGGTGATCCCCGGCGACGCGTTCGGCATGACCGACGGCTGCTACTTGCGGGTGGCGTTCGGCGCGCTGCAGAAAGCGACCGCTGCCGAGGGCGTCGGCCGGCTGGTGTCGGGCCTGCGCCAGATCCTCGGCTAAACGTCCAGTTCTTCAGCCTCGTCGGCGCGCTCCATGATGAATCGGAATCGCGCTGACGCATCCTTGCCCATCAACTCGTTGATCACGCGGTCGGTCACGATGTGATCGTTCACTTCGACACGCAACAATCGCCGCGTCTTCGGATTGAGGGTGGTTTCCCACAACACCTTCGGCATCATCTCGCCGAGTCCTTTGAAACGGGTGATTTCAGGGGTGGAGCGGTTGTGGCCGTTCTTCTGCTGCTGCTTCAGAATCGCCGCCTTGTGCGCATCGTCGAGCGCCCAGAACGTTTCTTTACCGATGTCGATCCGGTAGAGCGGCGGCTGCGCCAGAAAGATCTTGCCGTTGGCGATCAGCTTCGGCAAATGCCGATAGATGAAAGTCAGCAGCAGCGTCGCAATGTGATTTCCGTCTGAATCCGCGTCGGCGAGGATGATGACTTTGCCGTAGCGCAGTTTGGTGATCTCGAAATTGTTGCCGAGCCCGCAGCCGAGCGCCGTCACCAGGTCGGACAGCTCTTTGTTCTCGAGTACTTTCGCTAATGAAGCGCTTTCGGTATTCAGCACTTTGCCGCGGAGCGGCAGGATTGCCTGCCGCGCGCGGTCGCGTCCTTGTTTGGCCGAACCGCCGGCCGAATCGCCTTCGACGACGAACAGTTCGCTGCTCTCGGCATCGGAGTTGGTGCAGTCGCTCAACTTGCCGGGCAGGTTGAGGCGCGTCGAGGTGGCGCTCTTGCGCGACACTTCGGCTTGCGCCGCACGGCTTGCCTCGCGCGCCCGCGCCGCGAGAATAATCCGCGCCACGATCTGATTCGCGATCGAGGCGTTGTGGTTCAGCCAATGTTCCAGCGCCGGGCGCACGACGCCGTCGACGGCCGACACCAGTTCGGGGTTGTTCAGCCGGTCCTTGGTCTGTCCCTGAAATTGTGGTTCCTGGACGAAGACGCTGAGGACGCCGGTCACGCCTTCGCGGATGTCTTCCGCGACCAGGGTGACGCCCTTCGGCGACAGGTTGTGGGTTTCGATGTAGTTGCGAACCGCCTTGCCGAGGCCGGCGCGCAGGCCGTTTTCGTGCGTGCCACCCGATCCGGTCGGGATACCGTTGACGTAGGACCGCACGTGTTCGTCGGTCGCCTCCGTCCACTGCAACACCAGGTCGAGACGCAGACCTTCGTCCTTGAACAAGGTGAACGGCATGTCGTGAATCGGTTTGGCGTTCCGTTCGCCGACAATTTTTTTCAGATAGTCGAGCAGCCCTTCGGCCTGTTCGAAGCTGTACTTTTTCTTGCTGGTTTCGTCTTCAAACGAAACCTTGACACCTTTGTGCAGATAACTGACCACCTCGAGACGCTCTTTGATCACCTCGGGATCGAATTCGATCTTGGGGAAGATCGCGGCGTCCGGATGGAAGTAGACCTTTGTGCCGCTGCCGCGTGCCGGACCGATTTTTTTGAGGCCGCTGATCGCCTTGCCCTGCTTGAACCGCATCTCCCATTCGGACCCGTCGCGGCGAACGGTGGCGATCAGTTCCTTGGACAGGGCGTTGACCACGCTCGCGCCGACGCCATGTAAACCGCCGGCGGTTTTGTAACTGCCGTGTTCGAACTTGCCGCCCGCATGCAGAACGGTGAAGATCACTTCAAGCGCGCTTTTCTTGCTGGTCGGATGTTTGTCGATCGGAATGCCGCGGCCATCGTCTTCGATCGTCAGCGACGATCCATCGGCATGAAGTGTCACCCAAATGTTTGAAGCATGGCCGTTCATGGCCTCGTCGACGCAGTTGTCGAGAATTTCCCAAACGAGGTGATGCAGCCCAGCCGAGCCGACACCGCCGATATACATACCTGGCCGCTTTCGGACAGGTTCAAGACCCTCTAGGACCGTGATGTCTTTCGCGGTGTAGTTCGCGGATGCCATGTCTATAATGTGCGCCTTGTGAGAAGTGTGGCCACGATCGCGTGTCGGCTGCCGTGTGTGTGCATCCTGATTGTAGCGGCATTTCTGCCGCTGAACGGCCGCGCGGCGGCGATTATCGAGGACGTGCCGGTGCCGGGTAGCACCACGGCACTGGCGAATGCGCTCGGAGTCGATCCGCGCGCCCGATCGCGCGCGCTTCATGCACGAGATCACTCGCCTGGTGTACGACACGTCCGAATTCCGAACGCCGTCGGTTGCGGCCTTTCTCCTGTCGATTCGGCAGCCGCCGAAGAATGCTGGTCCGCCGCTTGGCGGGCCGAACACGGCCGATGCGGTCCCCGTCCCGCTGAGCCCTGACACGTGGGCGGACGCCGTGTTCCATCGGCGCGTCACCCGCGACACGCTCGTCGCAGCGATCATTGCGGACCGGAACGCGTCGCTGCTCTGTCACGGCCTGACCAAGCTGGACGACGCAACGCTCGAGTACTTTGCGGCGCATCCGTCGCTGCTGACGCGGATTTACGAGCGCTCAGCGCCGCTGTTTGCTGCTTTCGCCAACAGCATTCGTATTCGAGATAACCGTGCCGTGCCGGCCGGTGACGATGCGGCGGCCGCGCTATGGGAATTAGTTCTCAACGAAAAGACGACGCGTGCCGATCGCTTTTTTACCGCCCTGCTCGAAAGCAACGACGGCCGCCTGGCGTATCTCTACGACACCATCGCGCAAGTCAATGCACCGCATCAGGCGTTCATGCTTGGCACGTGGCTGACCGACACCGCACGGTTCGAGCGCTTCAAAGCGCTCGCCGCCGCCATGAGCGGCATTCGGGAATGGCACGTTCGCGTGCTGCCGTTCGGCCGGTCGTCACACGACCTCGGAATGGCGCTGGCGCGCATAGCGGTTGGCACCGACGGTCGTCCCGCGCCACCGGCGGCGCGTGGATACTGGCATCGGATCTTCAGCGGTTCCGAGCTGAACGACGAGCAGCCCTTCGATGGCGCGTGGGTCGCCGAGACGATTGCTGCCGCGGACGTGCGGCAGCGTGGTGACCGTCTCGATCAGATCACGTTCGCGCAGCGTGTGTTCGGCGACGACTCGTCGAGCCGCGCCGACCAGCTGTTCACATTGCGTTCGATGCCGCGCTTCCGCGCGCTGCTGTTATCGCTCGAGCGCGCCGGAATTCGCGCACCGGAGCTGTACGCCGCGCTGGTGCGGCATGCCGGCAAAGCATCGGGCCTCGAGAGTCGCCGCGGCTACGTCGTTCAGGGGCAACTACAGGCCGCGGTCGCCATTGTGATCCGCATGACCACCGTTGGCACGCTCGACCGTGCGACCGCCCAACGGTTGCTCGAGCGACTGAGCGCGTTGCCGGTCGAAAGCGGCACCGGCTACGCGGGAGGCGTTGCGCGGTGGCTGCGCGAAGTGGTCTATCCGCTGATGCCGCAGGCGACCGACATCGAGGGCGCGATCATCGGCGGTTTGGCGGGACGTCCGCTCAACCCGGCGACGGCCCGTCGGATTACCTGGGAGGGACAACGCTATCGCCTCGACCTGACCGCGTCGGAGCAGCAGCGCCTGCGCCGGGTTCGCGAGAAACAGGCCGCGCCGCCGATCGATGTGCCGTTGCAGATGGCGGAAGCGGCGCAGACGTTGCGATCCGACAAACTGACGACCGACGACCTGCAGGACGTCGTGACACAGTTCAACGCGCTCGCCACCGACTTGCCAGAGAAAACCCGCGACGAGGAAGCAGACGATCTTCCGGTCGGGGTCGGCATGCCGCCGCCGCTGCACGAAACAATCAAGCGCGCGAACGACGACCTGACCAAGGCGCTGCGCGGCAAAGACCTGAAACGTGCCGCCAAAGTTGCCGAACCGATCATTGAACTGGCCGACGACCTGCTGGCGCGCAACCTGCTGTCGCTGGCCTACGCGATCAGCATCGGCGATCCGGAAGGGACAGTGCTGCTGGCCGACGACGTCTCGCATCGCCACGACTTCGGCTTTGCGCTGAAAGACGGCGAGATGCGCGCGCGCCTGGTGTGGGCGGTGCCGCGTCAGGAAGTGTCGCCGGGTGTGCCGTGGCACGTCGCCGGATCAGTGCTCGGCCTTGACATCGCGTTGTCGACGCTCGCGCTGCGGCGCGTCGCCACCGATCACATGCTCGAGGCGCCGAAGCTGACCTCGAACGCCCGCGACACATTCGCCGCGAGCGTCTCGCTGCTCGATCCACTGGCGCTGCGCGACGACGACCGCGACGCGATCGCGGTCGCGATCGCACGTGGCCGCGAGCGCGTGACGCAACTGAATCGCGCCGGTCTCGACGCGATCGTCAGCGGGCTGCCGCTCGATGCCGCCCGGGTTCGCGCGCTCGGTTGGACGCTTGCGCACGGTACGACGGATCTGAGTTCGATGTTTTCGCTGACCGAATTGCTCGCGCTCGGCGGCGGCCGGATCGCCGAGCTTCAGGCCTGGGGAATGGGAGTATTGTCGGTCAATGGCTGCCTCTGCTCGCGGCTGCTGCCGCCGGGGAGCTGGCCGGCGTTGGCCGGACGCCCGCAGCTCGGCCTTGCGGCGACGATTCTGCCCGACGTCAATTTTCGGATCGCCGAACTGCTGAAAGAACTGGACTTGCCGGCGCCGATTGCCAAGGTCATTCTGTCGGCGGCGATGCAGGATTTTATCGATGAAGTCCGTCCAACAGATGATGGCGACTGGCTGGCGTTGTCGCGCGCCGCGCGCACCATTACTCGCGAACGGGTGGAAGATTACGTTGCCGCGGCGACGGCAACTGGACCGTTGATGCCCGATATGCCGCGTACGCCTGAGGTGAAACGGTGAAGGCGATGTGGGCCGGCGCGGTGTTCTTCGGTGCCTTGATGGCGCTTGGTCACGCGCAGCCGGAACCGCAGTTGCAGATTCTGTCGCCCGGTGTCGACGCCTATCTGACCGGGCCGACCCTCCTCCGCGCGCGCCTCACACCGCCGACCCCGGTGACCGTGCTGACCTTCTTCGTCGATGGCCGCCAGGTGTGTTCATTGACCCGCGAACCGTTCGAGTGCGAGTGGGACGCCGGCAATTCAATCGCCGAGCATCAGATCCGCGCTACGGCGACGCTGATTGGTGGCGGCCGTGTCGTGCAGACGGTGCGCACCAAGGGTGTTGGCTATAACGAAAAGGTCAACGTCGACGTCGTGCAGGTCACGGTGACCGTCAGTGATAATCGGGGGAAGTTCATCGCCGGCCTGCCACGTACGGCGTTCCACGTGTTCGAGGACAACCGGCCGCAGAGCATTTCGCACTTCACGTCGGAGGATATTCCACTCGAACTGATCGTGGCGATCGACATCAGCGGCAGCATGACGCCGGCGATGCCGAAGCTGCGGACCGCGGTGAAACAGTTCCTCGCCGACGTGCCGCCCAAGAATCAGGTGACGCTGCTCGGCTTCAACGACACCATCTTCACGCCGACGCGGCGCGCCACCGATCCGGCCGAGCGGGCGCGGGCGGTCGATCGCCTCGCCGCCTGGGGATCGACCGCGCTCTACGACGCGATTCTTCGCGGCGTCGAAATGCTCGGCCGCCAGGTTGGCCGCAAAGCCCTGGTCGTCTTCTCTGATGGTGAAGATCAGGGCAGCCACGCCACGATCAACGACGTCGAGCGCCGCCTGCAATCGAGCGACGTGACGTTGTACATGATTGCGCAAGGCCGAGGCGTGACGCTCGATTCCTTGAAGCGGGTGATGGAACGCCTGGTCCAACCGACCGGCGGGCGCGCCCTGTTCACCGAAAACATCGAGGAACTGCACAGCGCCTTTGTCGATCTGCTGAACGAGCTCTCCAACCAATATCTGCTGGGATACTCGTCGACCAACTCCAGCCGCGACGAAAACTACCGTCGCATCCGGGTGGATGTCGATGGCCACCACGAAGTACGGGCCCGCCAGGGTTACCGCGTCCAGGGTACCAAATGAAAAAGGGCTTCCTCGGCATCGCCTGCGCCTTCTGCCTGTTCGCGACATTGCGGGCTCAGGACCCACGGCCGGCGCAGCAGGAACCGCCGCGGTTCCGCGCGTCGGTGGAGGTCACCTCGCTCGACATTTCAGTCGTCGACGACCGGGGAAAACCGATCGCCAACCTGACGCCCGCCGATTTTTCGGTCCGGATCGATGGCACGCAGCGCAAAGTCGTTTCGGCGGAATGGGTGTCGCTGGTCGCCGACGCTAAGGCGCCGCCGCCACCGGCGCCGCCCGATGGATATAGCTCGAACGAGAGTTCGACCGGCGGCCGCCTGATCGTGCTGGCGGTTGACGAGCCGAATATCCGGTTCGGCGGTGCGCTCGCCATCACCAAAGCAGCAAATACGTTCGTCGATCGACTCGGACCATCAGATCGAATTGCCGTCGCCGGCATCGGCAACGGCGCGCCGTCGACGCCGTTTACCGCCGACCGGGAGCGCGTCAAGAAAGCGATTAGCCGGATGGTCGGCCAGAAGCAGGCCGGCAAGCTTGGCGACCTCGGCCACAACATCGGCGTCGCCGAAGTCATGCAGATCGACAAGGGCGATGTCGGCCTGTTGCAGGCCGTGGAAGAGCGCGAATGCCAGGGACTGTCCGGCCCGACGCTGCTCGCCTGCATCACCGAAGTCGAAATGCAGGTACGCACCATGGCGGTGGATCTGAATCGCGAAGGCGACCAGACGATCCAGGGGCTGCGCGCGCTGTTCATGGGATTGCGCCGGGTGGAAGGGGCCAAGACGCTGATCCTGGTGTCGGAAGGCTTCGTGCTGACCGACACCAACATGATCATCGAGCTCGGTTCGCTGGCCGCGGCATCGCGCACGGCGTTGTACGTGCTCCGTCTCGAAAACTCGATCTTCGATGCCAGCAATGCGCGGATGACGCGCGATCCGTTTGCTGATCGACGCGTGCAGTTCGAAGGACTCGATCTGCTGACCGGGGCGGCGCGCGGCACGATTTTCGAGCTGACCGGTCGCGCCGAAGCGATCTTCGACCGCATCGACTCGGAAATTTCCGGGTACTACCTGGTCGGCGTCGAATCCGATCCGCGCGATCGCGACGGCAAGTCGCACCCGCTGCGTGTCGACGTCAGCCGCAAGGGCGCCGTCGTGCGATCGCGCCGCCAGCTGTTGAATACGCCTGCCGACGAACGGGTCGGCCGCACTCGCCACCAGTCCGCCGCCGCTGCGCTCTATTCACCGCTGATCAACTCGGCGCTGCCGCTGCGCGTCGCGTCATTCGCCCTGCAGGGACCGGAACGCGACAAAGTGCAGGTGTTGATCCACGCAGACATCGGCACCGACTATGCGGCGTCGAAAGTGACAACCGTCGCCTACACGATCGTCGATTCGGCCGGCCGGGTCGTCGACAACAAGGCGTTCGACGCGCGGCTGCTGCCGGTGATGACCGGCGTACCGTCGCCGCTGCAATACAAGACCGGCGCGAGCCTCGCGCCCGGCGACTACACGCTCAAGCTCGCGGTGGTCGAAGGCGAGCGCGTCGGCTCCGTCGAACACGCCCTGCACGCCACGCTGCCGTCATCGTCCGATCTGACGTTCAGCGAGCTGATGGTCGGCGGTCCGATCGACGTCGGCGAGCTGCTGCAGCCGACGATCGGCTACCAGGTGACGTTCGGAACGGTGCACGGCTATTTCGAAGCGTACGGCGCGAAAGCCGGCACCGTCACGGTTGAATATGAAATCGGCACCGACGCCAGTTCGCCGGCGTTGATCAATGTGGACGTCGAGCCGCGGGCAGCCGGCGATCAGCGGTCGATTTTCACCAGGGTCATTCCAGTCCACCAGCTGCCGCCGGGCAAATATCTGCTTCGGGCGATCGTCTCGGTCAATAACCGCTCCGTCAAAACGCTCCTGCGCGGCTTCGAAGTGGCTGCACCCAAAGTGCTGATGACTTCGGCCGAGGGGCTCGGCGCGACATCGACTGACGCTGAACTGTTCCTCCCGGTCGACGATGCCTCGATGAATCCCGAGTTCGAGAAAGAGCTGGCGACGAGCCCGGACACCCTGGCGGTGTTCAAAGAGCGGACGCCCGCGGAAACCAGGGAAGCCTTCGATCAAGGTGTGACGTTTCTGGCGTCGGGCGATTATCCGAAGGCCGAGGCGAGCTTCAAGCGCGCGATTCAACCTGAAGTCGACAGCACGTCCGCCTTGGCGTATCTCGCTGTGACCTTCGCCTCAGCCGGCCGCGGTATTCAGGCGGCCAGCGCGTTTCAAACCGCGCTGGTCGATGGCGAAGAGATTCCGCAGATTTACGACTGGCTGAGCACGACGCTGATGCGCAATCACGACTACGGCGAGGCGCGCTCGATACTCGAGGAAGCCGTTGGTAAATGGCCGTCCGACTTGCGCTTCGTCCGGCCGCTGGCGATGTTGTATGCGACGTTCGGCCGCGGCCGTGAGGCGGTGCGCACCCTCGAGCGTTATCTCGAACTGAAGTCTGACGACGCGACCGCGTACTACTACGCCGTGCAGTGGTTCTACACCGTTCACTCGCAGGGCGTCGTCGTCCACAACCGCGCGCAGGACGTACAGTTGGCGAAAGACTATGCGACCGCCTACGAAAAGTCGGGCGGCCCGCAGCTGCCGCTGGTGAAGCAGTGGATTAGCTTCCTCGAGAGTGAAAAATAAGAGCGAAGCAGGAACCTGGAATTTGAGGATTTGTGGATCTTAGGATTTGAGGATCCGAAGGGGGAACTGTGAATCTGAGGATTTGAGGATCTGGATCGAGGATCTGAGCCGCCCGGCCGGAGATCGTCAAGATCCTCAAATTCTTCTAGATTCTCAAATCCTCAAATCCACAGATTCTCAAATTCCAGCAGCCACTAATGCCACCAATCCCCGATCCCCAATCCCCAATCACTTCTCTACGGCCGCCGAAATCGCCATCGTCGCGTAGGCGGCCGCGGCGCCAGAGATCCACTGATCGTGTTCGTACGGGTATCCGCTCTCGAAGTACGGCTGAATCGGCAGCGCCCGTGTTCTGACGTGCCACGTGCCATCGCTCGCCTGGGTCGAGAGCAGGTATTTCAAACCCGACTGATACGTCTGATCACTGGCCGCGACGCCTGCTTCCGATAGTGCGTAAAGTGCCATGCCGCTGGCGTAGGCATCGGTCGGCATCGCCGGCAGTTGTCCCCATCCACCGTCAGGCCGCTGCAGATCGCGCAGTGCGGCAATTGCCGAATCGATCGCTGCCCGATCCGCACGGGCCCACGACAGGCCGAGCAGCTTGAAGGCGCGTTCCTGCGTGCGATCGGCAGCGGTCTTCTGCATCCAGTTGCGCGCGCGCTCGATCCGGGCGGCGGTGTCGGCCGCTTCGGCAGGCGCACCGTAATTCGACAGCGCGCGGATCATGAACGCGGTGGTCGTGAAGTCGTCGAACGTCAGAGGAGGACGGCTGCCGCCGCCTCGCCAGTTGCCTTCCGGCTGCTGCATGCCCTTGATGAAGTAGATCTTCGCGCGGATTCGCGCGTCGGCCGGTTGATGCGCTGCGGACGCCGCGAACAACTCGAAGCTGAGCGCCGCGATTCCGCCGCCGCCGGCAATCGCGTACTCGACATATCGCTCGGCGGTCGCTTCCGAAACCTCGGAAGGCAATTGCGCCAGCGTGTCGCCAACCGCGATACCACGACTGCGTGCCATCGCCTGGGCGGCAGCCGGCAGCATCTGCGCGTGGCACGAATTGCAGCCGCCCTTCTTGATGAACGTCGGGCTGGTTTTCACCAGAAGATCGAGGCCCTTTTGCGCGGCGGTTCGCAGCGCTGCCTGTGAGACATCGTCGGCCGCCGCCGCCGATTGAGCGGCGAGCAGAGAGGCGAGCGCGATCGCAGCGAATTTCATGACGATCTCCTACTGTTGTTGACGCGAGTTCTGGTTGCGCGCGGTGGCTTCGGCCTCACGCAGCATCTTCGTCAATGCGGTTTCACCCCGCCGTGCCGCGGTCGTGACCGCGGTTTGCCCTTCAGCGACTGCCGCAATGCTGGCGCCGCGATCGAGCAGCAGCTTCACGATCTCCGGAGAGTCGCGGTCGTACTGCACCGCCTGGATCAGGGGGGTATAGCCGCGGTAGTCGGCGACGTTTACGTCCGCGCCTTTTTCCAGCAAAAGCTTGACGCCTTCGACATCGCCGCGCCCGGCAGCATCGGCGAGCGCTGTTTCACCGCGCTTCGAACGTGCGTTGACATCGGCGCCGCGCGATACCAGCAGCCTGACGACGTCACTGCTGCGGACGTTCATCAGTGGCGTGGCGCCGGTTTGCGATGTGGCGTTCGGGTTGGCGCCCTTGTCGAGGAGCAGCTTGACGTTTTCAGCGGACGCGCTGGCTGCGGCAAACAACGGGGTCTGGCCGATCAACGACCTGGCGTCGACCTCCGCGCCGACTTCGAGCAGCAGCTGTACGACCGGCGCACCGGCTGGCAGCATTGCGGCCGAATGCAGCGCCGTGCGCCCATCAACGGATTTCGCGTTGACGTCGGCGCCCTTCATCAACAGCAGCTTCATCTTGGCGACGTCGGAAACCGCCCAGTGCAGCGCCGTCGCATTGCGTCGATTCCGGGCCTTCACGTCGGCGCCTGCGTCGAGCAACGCCTCCATGGTGTCGAGCGTCCCGGCATAGGCGGCGTACATCAACGCAGTCGTTCCGGAGCCATCGATTGCGGTGGCAAGCGACCGGTCGGACGCCAGCGCCTTGCGCACGCCGACCCGGTCGTGCGCGGCGATGATGTCGAAGAAGCTCTGAACGCGCGGTTCGGTTGTGCGCTCGACGATCACCGCTTCGGCTGCTCGCCCTGGCATCTCCGCGCCCGAGTCGATCCACGCGCGCAGCACTTCGATTTCGTCGGGAGGCAACGCACCGGTCGGCGGCATCTGCAGTCCCGCGTCCGACCCGAGCAGTCGTTGAAGCAGTTTGCTTTCGGCCGCTTTACCGGGAACGATCACGACGCCGTAGTCGCCGCCGCGAAGCGCGTTCTGCCGCAGATCCAGGCGCAGCCCTGACTGCTGCTGCCGCGGCCCGTGGCAGCCGAAGCAACGCGCCGAGAGAATCGGCCGAACCTGACGCTCGTAGTCGACGGTTGGTGTTCCGGCCTTAGCCTGCACCGGTGCGGACGAATACTGCGCGATCGCAGGGTGCGCCCCGCCGATCGACAGGCCCGTGGCGACGAGGCAGGCGCGTAGGCAATTTCCCATGGTGACGCCTCGGTTCTGCGTGGGAGTGGATGCCCCAACTCTAAGAGACCGCGCCGCTTGTGACAATAGTCCGAAGGTACCGACCGAGTGCGGTACAAAAGTACTAACCCTCGAGCCGCCCCTGCACCGCAAACATCGCCAGCTCTAACCGGCTGGACGCACCGGTCTTGCGATAAAGCGTCGCCAGCTGGTTTTTCACCGTCTGTTCCTTCAGCCCAAGCCGTGCCGCGATTTCACGGTTTCCGGCGCCTTCGAGAATCACCCCAATCAGCTGCCGTTCCCGGGGCGTCAACTGTGATCCCATCGCTACCTGATTAGAACGCCGCGCCGCGAAAATTCGCACATCTTGGGTATCATGAGCTAGCTCAACCATACCAAAAGAGCCTGATGTCCGCGAAACATCGTTGGATCCGTCGCTGCCGCGGTCGTCCGCGCTGAGCCGGCGCCCGAACCATCGTTGCGTCAAGCGGTCACGCGCTTCGAGACGGAGATCCAGGCCGAGCCCCGGTTCGCCGAAGCCTATGCCGGCCTGGCGGATGCGCACACCTCGTTGGGAGTTTTCTTCGGTGCCAAGCGGGACGTCTGGAACAAGGCCCAGGCAGCGTGCGCTCGAAGCGATGCGCGCTCAACGAACTCGTCCGCCGCACTGGACTGCCTCGGCCCAAATAACCGGCGGTCCGACCCGCCGGACTATTGCGATGAACTGGTTTTTGGCTTCAGGTATTTCGAGTACCCACGCGACGTAGCGTTCGTAACGATCCTTCTGAAACGATGGCCGGCGGATCGAATGCGTTTCGCCGGGATACACGATCAACTCGGTCTCGCGGCCAAGACGCTTCAGTCCCTGATAGAGCTGCTCGCCGCCAAGAATCGGTACGTTGACGTCGTCCGATCCGCCGAGCACCAGCGTCGGCGTGACGATCTTGTCCAATCGATAGAACGGCGAGATCCGAATCCACGCTTCAGTGTTCTGCCATGGCAAGCCGAGCTCGGCTTCCCACTGCCGCTGATAATGATCGGTTCCGTAATTGGCGAGGTAGTTGAATTCGCTGGCGCCGGAAACCGCCGCCTTGAAGCGGCTGGTTTTTGAAATCACGTGATTGGTCAGGATGCCGCCGTAGCTCCATCCTCCGACGCCGAGGCGGTCCGGATCGGCAACGCCGATCGTCACGACATGATCGACTGCCGCGATCACATCGTCGAAATCCTTGTTGCCCCAGTCGGCCCAGATGGCGCGGCTGAAATCGCGGCCGTAGCCGGACGACCCGCGCGGGTTGGCGGCGACCACCGCGAAGCCCTGCGCCGCCAGCATCTGCCATTCGAGATTGAAGCCGGTGGAGTACTGGCTGACCGGGCCGCCGTGAATGCGAAGGATGGTGGGCAACTTTCCGGATGTGGTCCGGCCCTGCGCTCCCTCGGTGGGCGGCCGCGTTAGATAGCCGTCGATCATCGTACCGTCGGCGCTTTTGGCCTTGAACCGTTCAACCGGACCGAGCGCGATCTTCGACAGGAACTCGTCGTTGACGCGCGTCAATCGAGTCGGCTGACAGCAAGTGCTGGCGCGCACGACGAAGATTTCGTTGGGCAGCTGCGGCGTGCTTTGCAGGATCGCGACGTTGCCGTTCTTGGCGAAGTCGTAGCCGGCGATATCCTGCTCGCCCGGTTGCGGAATGTTGACCGCGCCGCCGGCCAGAGGCACCCAGGCGATCTGGACGTTGCCGCCGCTCTCCAGCAGAAACGAAATGCCTTCGCCGTTCGGGTTGTATTGTGGCGATCGTAAGTTGCGATCGACGCCGGTCGTCAGGACCTTTGCAGCGCCGCCGGCGACCGGAATGATCGCGACGTTGTTCGTCGCGTACCAGATATCTTTCGAATCGCCGCCCTGTAGATAAGCGATCGACTTGCCGTCAGGGCTGAACACCGGCGACGAATCCGATCCGGCAAACGTCGTCAGCTTGCGAACCGCGGCACCTTTGACCGGTTCGACCAGGAAGATGTCGCTGTTATCGTTGCCGTCCGGGTTGTCGGTGCGATTCGCGCTGAACGCCAGCAACTTGCCGTCCGGCGACCACACCGGGGCTCCGTCATCCCACTTGTCGGACGTGACCTGCAGGTCGGACCGGTTGGCGATGTCGAAGACGTGAATGTGACGTTTGATCGTATCGAGATAGCCCTCGCCGTCGCGCTTGAACTGCAGGCGGGTGATGACGTGCGGCTTTGGCTTCCTGCTCTGCGCTGAGCTCGCCGAAGCGTCGCCATCGGTGCCGGTCGTTTCATTCGGATCCGGATCCGGCACGAGCAGGGCAAGTCTGGTGCTGTCGGGCGACCAGGCGATCGCGGACGCCCCGGTTTTATAGTCGGTTATCGCCTGCGCTTCGCCGCCGCGCCGATCGAGCAAGTAGACCTGTGTCTTCTTGCCGTCGCGCGAGGACAGGAACGCGAGGTAGCGTCCATCGGGGCTCCACCGCGGCGACGTTTCCGGTTTCTTGCTGGCGGTCAACTTGATCGGTGCGCCACCGTCAGTCGACACCATGAAGATGTCGGTGTCGGAACTGTCTTCCTTCCGATCGAGCGTGCTGACCGTGTAGGCGATCCACTGGCCGTCCGGGCTGATGCGCGGGTCGCCGACGTTCTTGATTTCGAAGATGTCGTCGGGTTGAAGCGGCCGCCGGTTTTGCGCCAGCGGCGGGCTGGCGGCCAGCGAAATGATGGTCAAAGCCGCCAGCGTCGCCAGCATCGTCCGCTTCGTCATGCGCGTGCTCCTTCAGTCTTGCGAGTCGTCTGCCGTGTCGGCGGCACCTTTCTTACTACGAGTCGCACGCTTTGGATTCGGCTTTTTTGCGCTTCGCGGCGCCTTCGGCGCTGCCGCCGACCGTGCGGCGCGGGCGCGCCGCGGCCTTGCCGCAACGCGGCCGAGAAGTTCGGCGGTCGTATCGACCAGCTGGGGGACCGGTTCGATATCGGGCTGGTCGATCACCCGGTTCCCGATGTTGCCGTCGCCAGCCTGGACCGGCATCGAGTCGTCCGCAATGTTGCCGACCAGTTCCTCGATGGCTTCGTACGATTCATCGACCTGCGGCAGGCCTTCGATTGCCGGAGTGTGCGCCGGAAGCTTCGGAAGTGCCGAACCCTGGAACACTCGCAGGCCGCCGCGGCGGTCGCGTTCGATGCGCACCAACTGTTCGCGCTGCAGCGCCTTGAGAAGGTCCATCAGCCCGCCGAAGTTATAGCGGCGTTCATCGTAACCACCTTCGGCCTGTCTCAGGATTTGTTTCACGTTACGGAGATACATCGGCCAGCGGGCATTTTTCGCCGCTGCCAGGATTTTTGACGCGCGGGCAACGCCATCGCTCTGGCTGCCGATCGGTTCGACCGCCGTCGGCGGTTGGCCTCCGCCATTCGATGGCGTGGTCACCGGCGATGCGGTTGTCGTCGGCAATCCGCTTGCGACCGGCATTGATGCGACGTTCGTCCCGTCGCCGTCGCCGGCATATCCGTCGTTCAATTCGACGGTGACGCTGCGCCCGGCAGTCTTCAGCGTGACGACCCCTTCCTTCGCAAGCTTCTCGGCGAAGTCGAGGAAGGACGAAGCGCCGTAGTTCCGCTCGGAGAACGTCGAGTCGAGTTGCAGCAGCGTGCTCTTCAGCAGGCCGGTCTGCGGAGTGACTTCGCGGTCGGCGAGAATTTTCAGGGCGCGTCGCAGCAGCGGCACTGCCTGCTGAATCGGCGCGGTGGCTGTCACTGCCGCGGGTTGCGGACGTTCGCCCTTCGACGAGGAACGTCTGCCGCGAATCAGGTTCTCGTAAGCGATGAACTCGTGGCAGTTCTTCTGCAGGATGATGCTGGTGAACGCTCGCCCACCGACCACGAACACTTTCTTGTCGTACTGCTTCAGTTTTTCGACCAACGACAGAAAGTCGCTGTCGCCGCCGACGATCACATAGGCGTTGATGTGAGGATGGGTGAATGCCATCTCGAGCGCATCCAACGCGAGGTTGATGTCGGCGCCGTTCTTGTCGCCGCCCGGCGTCAAATTGCGCTGGACCAGCCGAATGGCATGCTGGGTGAGGTGCCGGCTGTATTCGCCGGCCCGGGTCCAGTCGGCGTAGGCGATTTTGGTGACGACCTCGCCACGCTCCTTGAGCGCCTCGAGGATGTTCCCGACGTCGAAATGCTCGCCGAGAGTATTTTTGACGCCGATTTCGATGTTGTCGAAGTCGATGAAAACGGCAATGTTCACGCGATCTGTTGGAGGCAAAACCAGTCCTTCGTATATCCGGGGCCTTATCCCCGCGGTGTTGTAAGGTGTCTCGACTGTCAGCGGCCGGAACGTTCCGGCCAGGTTACGCAGCAGTCAAGCAAGCGCCTCGGTGGCCGAGGGCAGAAGCTATTCTATCCTACATGGCTGAAGGCTGATGGCTAAGGGCATAAAAAGGCCCTGGATCCATCGTTCCCTATGCCATTCAGCCATCAGCCATCAGCCGTTTGCGAGGGGCGGAGGAGCGTCCGGAATCGGCCATACGATTTTGGCGAATCCGCCTCGCTGCAGCAGTTCGCGGCCCTTCCCGCCGCGGCCGGTGACGCCGTACTTCGCGGTGCTGATGGTCTGCTCGCCGCCGCGGGTGGTTTCGACGGTCAGCAGGTCACGATCGCCGGTAGACGCGATGAAGCCGAGCACCCGATCCTCTTTGCCGAGCTTGATCAGCATGACGCCCTTGCCGGGACCGGCCAGGAAGTTCACCTCGTCCGCTTTTGCCAGCAGCCCGCGGCCTTCAGCGGTGGCGGCAATCAGGATTTCTTCGCCCACCAGCGCTGCGACGCCGACGATTTCTGAGCCCTTCGACGGCCGCGCGAACCGCCGGCCGGCGCGGGTGCTCGGTTCGACGAAGCCATCGAGGTTGAAACGCAGCGCATAGCCATCCGCGCTGACCGCCGCGGCGTGCACCGGTGCTTCGGCCCCCTCTTTCTTCGGGGCGATCGTCCCGACGACTCGCGGGTCGAGGCTCATCGCGCCGACGACCTTTTCGCCATCCTTCAACTTGAACTGCTTTTGAATCGGTTCGCCGTAGCCGGTTGATGCCGGAACGTCAATGAAGCGGCAGGTGTAGGCGACGCCGAAGTTCGAGAAAAACACGCACGTCGCACGCGTGCTGCCGTTGAACGCGGCCAGCACCGAGTCGCCCTCGCGCAAGCGGGACGTCGACAGGTCTTTCACTTCCCTCTGCCGCTTCACCCAGCCATCGCGCGAGACGATCACGACGTTGTCTTCATCGACGATGAAATCGTCGGCGGTGTATTCCGTCTCGCCCGAATCGCTTTCGATCGCCGTTCGCCGCTTGTCGCCGTAGGCTTTGCTGATCGCTTCGAGCTCGGCCCGCACCAGTTTCCAGCGGTCGTCCTCGTCCTTGAGCAGCGCGTTGATCTGGCGGGCGCGCTTGCGCTTTTCCTCGAGTTCCTGCCGGATGACCAGAATTTCCAGCCGCGCCAGGCGGTAGATCTTCAATTCGAGAATCGCGTCGGTTTGCTCGGCGTCGAGCGCGAAGCGCGCCATGATTTTCTCGGCGGCGTCGGCCTTGCCATCCGACTTGCGGATCATCTTGATGATTTCGTCGAGCGCATCGAAAACGGTTTCGAAGCCTTCGAGAATGTGAATCCGTTTCTTCAGCGCGGCCAGCTCGTGCTCGAGCCGTTTGGTGACCACTTCGAGCCGGAAATGCAGGAAGTGCCACAGGATCTGCTTCAGATCGAGCCGTTCGGGCCGGCCGACTTCCGCGTTCTCGGTCGGCAGCAGGCAGGTGAGGTTGACCGCGAAGTTGATCTGCAGCGGCGTGTGCTTGAAGAGGTACGCCATGATCATCTTCTCGTCGGCGTCTTTCTTCATCTCGATCGCGATCCGCACGTCCTCCGTCGACAGGTCCTTGACGTCGAGCAACTGCGGCAGCTTGCGACTGAGCACCACTTCGGCGATCCGTTCAACCAGCTGCGCCTTGTTGACGGTGTAGGGAATGCTGTCGATATAAATCGTTTTGCTGGATCGGGTTTCCGGTCCAATGTCCCAGGTGCCGCGCAGGCGAATCGATCCGGAGCCGGTCCGGTAGATGGCCTTCAATTCATCCTGCGAATTCAGGATCTGTCCACCGGTCGGAAAGTCGGGCCCCTTGACGTAGCGGCACAGCTGCGCGTTGCCGATGTCCTCGTTGTCGAGCAGCTTGATCAACGCGGTGACCACTTCGCCGAGGTTGTGCGGCGGGATGTTGGTCGCCATGCCGACCGCGATGCCGGTGGTGCCGTTGACCAGGAGATTCGGAATGCGCGCCGGCAGCACGACCGGTTCCGTCTTGGTGCCGTCGTAGTTCGGCCGGAAGTGGACGGTGGTCTGCTCGATCTCGGTCAACATTTCGTCGCTGAGCCGCGCCAGCCGGCATTCTGTGTAGCGCATCGCCGCGGCGTTGTCGCCGTCCAGCGAACCGAAATTGCCGGAGCCGTCAACCAGCGGATAGCGCAGCGAAAACGACTGCGCCATGCGGACCAGCGTTTCATAGAGCGCCATGTCGCCGTGCGGGTGGTAGTTGCCCATCACGTCGCCGACCACCTTGGCGCATTTGCGATGCTTGGTGTCGGCGGTCAGGTTCTGCTGCCACATCGTATAGAGGATGCGGCGTTGAACCGGTTTCAGTCCGTCGCGGACGTCAGGCAGCGCGCGCGCCGTGATGACCGAGAGTGCGTAATTGAGATAGCGAGATTGCGCCGCTTCATGCAGCGTGACCGGATCCGTCGAGCCGCCGCCGCCACCGCCCAGCAGATTCGACCGAATCGCCGCATCGCGGCCGCCGTCGCCCGATTCGGCCGGCGATGCGTCGATATTGTCGAACAGGGACGCGTCGTCTCGCTTTTTCCGTTTCGCCATCGCGCGTCATTGTACCGCGCAGACCAGCGGAACGTGCGAGGCTGTCGAGACGCCGAGTGTAAGTTTCACTCGGAACCCGCGGCCGCGAACTGCGTTCATCTTGAATAGGCGAGCGCAAATCTCGTGCGAGGCAGTCTACTAGCGAGTCGGCAGATCGGCCGGACGCTGTTCGGCGTTTCGCCAGATCGCCGCGAGCCGCGCGTAGGCGTCGGCCGATTCATCGTGATCGCCGGCGCGCGCCGCAGCGCGCGCCAGACCCAGCAACGCCGGCGTGCGATTCGGCGCACTCTTCAAGGCCGTGCGGAAGGCCGTCACCGCCTCGCGGTGCAATCCGGCGGTGGCCAGCGTTTCGCCGAGTAGTTCCGCGGCTGGCTTGTCCACGAACGGCGGGCCGAACTCCACTCGCATTTGCTTCTGTTCTGCCGCCGCGTCGCGTAACAACGCGATCGCACCGTCAGTGTTGCCGGCCGCCAGCAGCGCAAGCGCGGCGATCTCTTTGGCCAGGACATCGGCGCGACGGCGGTATTGATCGGCTGTCTCACGCTGGTCTGCCAGCACGCGCTCCAAATCGTCACGCGTGCTGGTAACCTCGCGTGCGCTGTCGCGCAGCGCCGCGGCGTCGTTGCGCCGCGCAGCAGCGATGGCGCGGACGAAGGCGCGGGTGAATCGCGCCCCCGCCAGGTTGCCAAGCGGGATGTTTTCAGCAATCAGATCCGAGCCCCACCCCTCGGTGTCCAGCACGAACCGGCTCCACATCTGAATGTAGGAGCCGGCCGGAATGTTATCGGGATCGAGCGGATCCTGTTCCGGCGCGCGCAGCGCGGTGCCGCGCGCCGACGTGGCAATCGTCCGGCAGCCATCGAGAATGCGCTTCGCGGCGCTCACTCGACCCTGTTGCAGGTAGCCGTACATCAGCCACATGTTCGGGTGACCGCAACTGCCGGCAATCCGCCCGTCCTTCGCCGCTCGCTGCGCCGCGACCTGCGTCGCCCGCTCATTGGCGGCGACGACGTCGTCCCACATCCCGGCGGCGAGATAGATGTGCGAGGTCATGTGCAGCGCGTGTGGCGCTTCGGGCGCAATCGCGAAGTATTTTCGCGCCGCCCGAAGACCCAGTGGCGCATGAACCGGATCGTCGTAGGAATGGATCAGATAGTGTGCGATGCCCGGGTGATCGGGATGCGTCGCGTAGAGGTCCTCCAGCACCGCAGCCGCCTGCATGTAAACCGCTTCATCGCGCCCCTCATGAGCCGAGCCGAGCAGTGCCAACGCGTAGAACGCCGAAGCCTCGACCTCCTCAGGATATGTGGCCCGCAGGCGACGCATGGCGTCGAGGTACTTGATGTCGCGCTCGCGTTTGTCGCCGGCGCCGAACAGCACCTCCACGGCCGCGAGATACGCCCGTTCGCGCTCGCTACCGGCTCTCTGTAGGCGCAGGGCCGCCGTCGGTGCGAGCCGCTCGAGGATGCGGCGCGCGCCGCCGAGGTCCTGTTCCATCCACACCGGATGGTTGCGGGTCATCGCCTCGCCCCAGTAAGCCATCGCGAACGCCGGATCGATCTGTTGCGCCTCGCGAAAGGCTCGCGCGGCGTCGTCGTACTCGAAGTTGTGCAGTTGTGCGAGGCCGTAGAGGAAGGAGGCTTGCGCCGCCGCCGCGCCAGAATTGGGAAAAACCACCGTGCCGACTCGCGCGGTCTGTCCGCTAAGGTTTACCGCGAGCACCGCGATGGCAAGAATGCCGGCCACGCGCGTCATCGTGCAATTATGGTAGCCCATGCGAACGACCATCGTTGCGGCGATCATTGCCGTCGCGTCAGCATCCGCTGTAATGGCGCAGACACCGGAGGCGACGTCACTCTTCGGAAAACCGTTGCTCTCGTCGCCACCGGCCGGCGAGACCAAGGCGCGGCTCGAGGCGGATCTGGCGAAAGCCCAGGCCGACTTTGACAAGGATCCCTCCAGCGCCGACGCGGCAATCTGGCTCGGGCGACGGCTTGCGTATCTTGGACGCTTCCGGGACGCGATCGACACCTACACGAAGGGCATCGCGAAGCATCCAAACGAAGCGCGTCTCTACCGCCATCGCGGGCACCGTTACATCACGATCCGAAAGTTCGATCTCGCGGTCGCCGATCTGACAAAGGCCTCGGAACTGATTGCCGGAAAACCTGACGAGATCGAACCGGACGGCGCACCGAATCCGAAGGGGATTCCCCGCAGCACGCTGCAATCGAACATCTGGTATCACCTCGGCCTGGCGCACTATCTGAATGGCCAGTTCGACCGTGCACTCGAGGCCTACCGGTCGGGAATGCGTGTCTCGCGCGTCAACGACGACATGCTGGTCGCGACCAGCGATTGGCTGTACATGACATTGCGCCGCCTGAAACGAGACGACGACGCACGTGCCGCGCTCGAACCAATCACCGCACAGATGGACGTGATCGAGAACATGGCCTACCACGCGCGGCTGCTGATGTACAAAGGCCAGCGCACGCCCGAATCGGTGCTGAACCTGAATACCGCCGACGACGTGCAGATTGCGACGCAGGGATACGGCGTCGGCAACTGGTATCTGGTCAACGGCGATCGCGCGAAAGCGAAGGAGATCTTCGATCGCGTGCTCGCCGGCCGCGCCTGGACCGCCTTCGGCTTCATCGCCGCCGAAGCGGATACCCAGCGCGGGTTCTAGCGTCCCTGCGGTGGCACGCCAATCGCGCCGAGTTGCCGCTGGCGCAACAGGTCGTTGAAGACGGCGACCTCGCGCTCCAGCGTCCCGGCGAGCCGCTCCCGATCGGCGGCAAGTTCGCGGTGTAGCTTCGCCTGGACCTCCAGCTGCGAATCGGTCGGTCGGAAGTCCGCATAGGCCACGACGTCCGCCAGGTGTGACAGCTTTTCGACCATCTGGCTGGGCGTACGCAATTGATCCTGACCGCGCCCGGTCGCAGTAATGTTAAACAAGCGGGCTTCGATGTCGGCCAACCTGCCATCGAGTTCGTCGGCGGCGGTTCGTACCGCCTTCATATCGTCTTTGTCGCCAATCCGGAGTTTCAACTGAGCGATCTGGGCGCGAACCGATTCGGCGCTGTTGATCGCGTTCGCCACCACCTCCATGTCGTCGCGAATCTGCATCATCACCTTGGTTTGCGCCGCGATGTCTGGTTCCGGGCCTTCGGTCGACGGATCTTTCCGCACCGTCAACGGCTGCGAACGTTCGACGTCGCCGGTCCCGGTCAGCTTCACCGTGTAGGTTCCGGGCGGCACGAGCACCGACATCGGACCTGAGGTTGGAAACTTCCGTGTTCCATCAGCGGCCATTTTGAAATCCGGGACGTCGCGCGGCGGCGTGCGAAGCTTGATCTCGGTGGTCGGGTCGGTTCGCAGGTCCCACCACACCCGATTCACGCCAGCCACTGCGTCTTTGCCGACTTCGAGCGTTCTCACCGGTTTGCCGCTCGCGTCGCTGATCGTCAGCTTGATCGCGCGACGGGCATCATCGGCCGGCGCGGACTTCAGATAGAAATCGATGTCGGCGCCATAGGGCGGATTCCGGCCTTCGGTCGCGTCGTCCGGCATCGTCATCGGTTCGGTGATGGCGCGGAAGCGATACGCGGCGCGCGGCACGAACAATTGCGTCGGCTGCCGCAGCACATCGGCGCTGAGCGACCGCAACGGCGTGACGTCGTCCAGGATCCAGAACCCGCGTCCGTAGGTGGCGACCACGAGATCATTGAAATGTTCCTGGACGGTGAGCCAGTGCGCGGGCGCGTGCGGCAGTCCGGACTGCAGCGCCAGCCAATGTTGCCCGTCGTCTTGAGAGAAGTAGACGCCGTTCTCCGTACCCAGGAAAAGCAGCCCGCGTTTCACCGGGTCTTCGCGCACGCAGTGCGCGTAACTGTGAACCGTACGCGGCAGATCGCCGGCAACCGATTTCCAGGTTCGGCCGTAGTCGCTGGTTTTGTAAATGAAGGGGTCGCGGTTGTTCACCTGGTGCAGGTCAACCGTCACGTACGCCGTGCCGGCGTCGTGGCGTGACGGTTCGATGTTGCTGACCGTTCCCCAGGGCGGCAGGCCGGGCAGATTGGCCGTGACGTTCGTCCAATGCGCGCCGTTATCGCGCGTCACCTGCACCTGTCCATCGTTGGTACCGGCCCAGATCACCGCTTTTTCGCGCGGCGATTCGGCCAGCGCAAAAACGACGCCGGCGTACTCGACGCCAACGTTGTCGGGCGTCAAGCCGCCCGAACGCTGCTGGCGCGACTTGTCGTTCAGCGTCAAATCGGGGCTGATGACTTCCCAGGTTTGTCCGTCGTTCGTCGTGCGGTGGACGTGTTGCGAGCCGGCGTAAATCGTGTGGCGATCGTGCGGCGAGATCGCGATCGGGAAGGTCCAGTTGAAGCGATAGCGCACGTCAGCGGCCGGCGTCCCGACCGTGACCTCGGGCCAGATTTCGACTTCGCGTGCCTGACGGGTTCGCTCGTCAAAGCGTTCGACCGTTCCGCCGAGGCTGCCAAACCCGGTACCGGTCGCCCAGACAATGTTGCTGTCTTCCGGATCGGGAATCGCCCAGCCGCTTTCGCCGCCGGCCACCGAATGCCACATGCCGCGCGGGATCGGTCCCGAAACATCTTCCTCCGATTGTTTGGCCAGCCGGCTGTTGCTCGGACCGCGCGTCGACGGACCGTCCTGCCGATTGCCATACACGTTGTAGGGAATCTGATTGTCGGTGGCGACGTGATACATCTGCGCAACCGGCAGCTGAATCTGGTGCCAGCTCTTGCCGCGATTGGTCGAAAAGCTCATGCCATCGTCATGCGCCACGGCGAAGCGATCGCCATTGGTCGGATCGATCCACATGTCGTGGTTATCGCCAACCGGCGCAAGCCGTCCAGACAGGTCGATGCTGGTTGTGCCGCCGTCCAGGGTCTTCGTGAATTCAGCGGACAGGAAATACGCTTCGTTTTCGTTATCCGGCTCGATGGCAAAGCGCGTGTAGTAGTGTGTCCGGCCGCGCAGCCGGCGATCGGCGCTGACCATTTCCCAGTTGTTGCCGCCGTCGTCGCTGCGCCACAACGATCCGCTCTGGGTCTTCGAGCCATCGAGCGCCGGCAAACCGTCGCCGGTTTCGATCAACGCGTAGACACGGTTTGAATTGCTGCGCGCGACCTGCGGCGAAATTTTGCCGACCGGTGGTTTCGGCAGGCCGTGGCCGTCGAGCCGTGTCCACGTGACGCCGCCATCCACTGACCGGAACAGGCCGCTGCCTGGTCCGCCGCTGGTGCGCCCCCAGGTGTGAATCTCGAGCTGCCACATGCCGGCAAAAAGAATCCGCGGGTTGTTGGGATCGATGGCGATGTCGGCGCAGCCGGTGTTCTCGTCAACGAACAGCACGCGCTGCCAGGACTTGCCGCCGTCAATCGTCTTGTAGACGCCGCGGTCGGCTTGCGGACCGTAGGCGTGTCCGAGCGCGCAGGCGAACACTACATCCGCATTTCGCGGATCGATCACCAGGCGTCCGATCCGGCCGGTCTGATCCAGTCCGGAGTGCGTCCAGGTTTTTCCAGCGTCGGTGGAGCGGTAGATGCCATTGCCGATCGAGATGTTGCTGCGAATGAACGCTTCACCGGTGCCGGCCCAGACGACGTTCGAATCTGACGGCGCGACGGCGAGCGAGCCGATCGAGGAAACTGGTTGGTCGTCGAAGACCGCGTCCCAGTGCGCGCCGTTGTCGCTGGTCTTGAAGATGCCGCCCGATGCGGCGCCCGCGAAATAGACGTTGGGATTGCCCGGAATGCCGGCGATCGCGATGATGCGGTTGCCGGTTGGCCCGATGTATCGCCACCGCAATTGTTTGTAGAGGTCCGGTGTGAGAGCCGGCGATTGCGCCTGCATCAACGAACCGAACGACACAATGGTTGCGAGCGCAACCGCGAACCGCGTCAGCTGCATGGGAGCCTCCAGGCGGGGCAAATCTTATCGAACTTCTGGAATCCCCGGGGCAGCTTGACCGGTTGCTACTTCACAATCGGATTCTTCGGGTCCTTCGACCACTCCTGCCAGGAACCAAGGTAGACGCGAACCGGCACACCGGCGGCCTTCGCCGCAAAGTACATCAGGCTGGCGCGCATGCCGACCATGCAGTAGGTGACGACTTCCTGATCCGGCTTCCAACCGGTTTTCTCGATCAGCGCTTTGATTTCCTGCGGCGACTTGAACTTCAGCGTTTCACGATCCGCGTAGAGGTCTTGCCAGAGGATGAACGTCGCGTTCGGCAGACGTCCCGCGTCCCATTCGCGGGTGGTGCGAACGTCGAGCAGCTTGATTTTCGGCGAGTCGAGTCGTTCCCGCACCCAGGTGGCGGTGACGATGGTGTCGGGCGTCGCGAGCGGTGTCAGCTTCGCGGCTGCCACGGTTGGTGATGCAGTCGAGGTGGGCCGCTTTTCCATTTCCCACAGCTTGATGCCGCCGTCGAGCATCGACACCTGATCGCCATGCCCGATGCTCGCGAGCATCATGTACTGCCAACCGGTGGCCATCGGCGTGTCGCCGTAGAGGACGACGTGGGTGTCATCGCCCACGCCAATCTTCGCCCAGGCTTTCGCCATCGCGTCGGCCGGTAACGGACGGTGTTCGCTGTCGACCGTATCCATGTGATCGAGAAAAACCGCGCCGTCGATGTGCAGCCGGTCGTAGGTGTTTCGATTGCTGGCGTCGACGATTCGGACTTTGGGATCTTTCAGGTGGGCGGCGAGCCATTCGGTGGAAACGATTGGCTGAACTGCCGTGGCCGCGGCGGCAAGAACAAAGGCGTGCAGCATGATCGGACTCCTGGTTCCTTTAGACGTCCGACAGGGAAGGAACGGTTCCAAATATCTGGTCATCTGGTCATCTGGTCATTTGGTCATTGAATTGGAAAATTGACCAATCAATGACCAGATGACCAGATGACCAGATGACCAAATACTACGCGGCTATTTAATGAACAGCATTTCCCGATACGTCGCCAGCGGCCACGTTTCGTGTGGCATCTCGACTTCGATGGTGTCGCCGGTTTCACGCAGCGCCGTCATCGCCGGGATGACGACGTCGCGGAAGTGCTTGGCGTGTTTCACCGAATCGCTGTTTTCGTGCTCCAGCGCCCTGGCGAGCTTATCGGACCGCTGTTTCAGCTGATCGACGAGCTTCGTCAGGCGGTCGAGCAGTTTCTTGCCCTCCACCGACTTTGCGCCGGCGGCTTTCACGGCCGAAACGCTTTGCGCGATCTGCTTCTGGTACTCCAGCGCCGCCGGCAGAATGTAGCGGTTCGCCATCAGCACCATCAGCTGGCCTTCGACGTTCACGGTCTTGTTGTAGGTCTCGACCATGATCTCGTAGCGCGCGTGCACTTCGCGGCCGTTCAGCACTTTGTATTTCTCGAACAGCGCGACGGCTTCGTCCGACACCAGCTGCGGCAGCGCGTCGACGGTGTTCTTGAGATTCAGCAACCCGCGCTTGCCGGCTTCTTTTTCCCATTCCGCTGAGTAATTGTTGCCGTTGAAGATGATTCGCTTGTTTTCCTTGATCACCTTCGGCAGCAACTCGGCAACCGCCGCTTCCAGCTTCTTGCCGCCCTTTACCGCCTTTTCCAGCTCGGTCGAGATGTAGTCGAGCGATTCGGTGACGGCGATGTTGAGCGCGATGTTCGGGTAGCCGATGCTCTGGTTCGACGACACCGCCCGGAACTCGAACTTGTTGCCGGTGAACGCGAACGGGCTGGTGCGGTTGCGATCGCCCGCGTCGCGCGGCAGCTTCGGCAGCGCCAGCACGCCAGTGTCGAGCATGCCGCCCTGCTTGGTCGACCTGGCGCCGCCCTTTTCGATCTGCTCGAAAATGTCGGTCAGCATGTCGCCGAGGAAGATCGAGATAATCGCCGGCGGCGCTTCGTTCGCACCCAGCCGATGATCGTTGCCGGCGCTGGCGATGCTGGCGCGCAGCAGACCCTGCCAGCGGTTCACCGCACGGATCACCGCCGTGCAGAACACCAGGAACTGCATGTTGTCGTGCGGATTTGCACCCGGACTCAGCAGGTTGTGCCCCTCATCGTCGCTCATCGACCAATTGAGGTGCTTGCCCGAGCCATTGACGCCGGCGAACGGCTTCTCGTGCAGCAGGCAGGCGAGGCCGAACTTCGGCGCCGTCCGCTTCATCGTTTCCATCACCATCATCTGGTGATCGGTGGCGACGTTGGCGTTCTCGAACACCGGCGCGATTTCGTACTGACTCGGCGCCACTTCGTTGTGCCGGGTTTTTACCGGCACGCCGGTTCTATAGAGTTCGCTCTCGACCGCGGACATGAACGCCATGACGCGATCGGGAATGGTGCCGAAATACTGATCTTCGAGCTCTTGCCCTTTCGGCGGTTTCGCGCCGAACAGCGTGCGGCCGGCGTTGATCAGGTCCGGACGCGACAAGTAGAAGTAGCGATCGATCAGGAAATACTCCTGCTCCGGCCCGCAGGTCGTGACGACCCGTTCGGCGTGCGAGCCGAAGATTTTCAGGACGCGGACCGCTTGCTTCGACAGCGCTTCCATCGAGCGCAGCAACGGCGTTTTCTTGTCGAGTGCTTCGCCGGTCCAGCTGACGAATGCCGTCGGAATGACCAGCGTCACCGCGCCGCCGCTCTCGAGCAGCCAGGGCGCCGACGTCGGATCCCACGCCGTGTAGCCGCGCGCTTCGAAGGTGCTGCGCATGCCGCCCGACGGAAAACTCGAGGCGTCCGGTTCGCCCTTGATCAGTTCCTTGCCGGAAAACTCGGCGACCGCTTTGCCGTCGGCGGTGGGATTGAGAAACGAATCGTGTTTCTCCGCGGTGATTCCGGTAAGCGGCTGGAACCAGTGCGTGTAATGGGTCGCGCCGTGTTCGACCGCCCATTCCTTCATCGCTGTCGCAATCGCGTCAGCCGCCGACAGGTCGAGCGCTTCGGCGTGCGTGATGGTCCGCCGCAATGCGTGATACACATTTTTCGGAAGGCGGGTCTGTTGCACTTCGTCGTTGAACACGAGGCTGCCGAACACAGTCTCGCGCGCGCTGCGCGTTTCTTTTGAATCAGTAACCGACCAGTCGCGAATCGAACTGATCGCCTCGCCAAGAACAGACCCCATGGTGGCCCCCTCGAGAAACGTAGAACTGAGAACTGAGAACTGAGAACTGAAGAACTGAGAACTAAGAACTGAGAACTAAGAACTGAGAACTAAGACCGGGCACTATACTGCCTCGGTGACGAAGTGTGAATTATCTCAGTTTCGTGCAAGCTCCGCAAGAATTCGAATACACAATCGTGACAAATAGCGCAATTTTGACGTAATGAACCACTTAGTCTGCAAATAGTGCAAGAACGCGACACCTGAATGCACTTCCGAGCTTCTCAGTTCTCAGTTCTCAGTTCTCAGTTCTCAGTTTCTAACTCTGTTCCCGCTTCCACCCCAGCAGTGCCAGGAACTCGGCCAGCACCATTGCGGTGGCGCCCCAAATCTCCACGCCGTGCAGATGGAAGCCTGGCACTATCAGCTGGAGGCCGTCGCGAGCACGAGGCGACTCGGAAACGGTGGCGGGATCGATCAGCTCATCGAGGTTGACGTAGAGAATGCGGGCAACCTCACCGTCCGACGGCAACAGGCTCGGCTTTGCACCGGTGGTGGCCACGACCGGATGCAATCGGAAGCCGCTGACAGGGATGTCCAACGGGGTTAGCGTTCCGGCGATTCTGACGCCGGCGGCGTCGAGTCCGATTTCTTCCTGAGCTTCCCGCAGCGCAGCGTCTTCGAATGTCTCGCCATCGTCCACGACTCCGCCTGGCAGCGACACCTGGCCGCCGTGTCTGACTGAATTGCTGCGAACTGTCAGGACGATATGCGCGTGATCGGCGTGCGGGAAGACGAGCAGAAGGCCGGCGGCATCGCGAATCTGTTCGTTGCGAAAGCCTGGGGGCCATAGGCGCCGCGGGCGCGGCGCCATCATTTGTTGTGCGGCTGGCCCGGGAGGGGAGCCGATGCCGCGGCGCACCCGGGACACCACATCGTCGAAACGCACTGCGCTAGTATTGAATCAACGTCATCGGCACTTCAAGCGAGGAGGCGGCGTGTCGCCATCTTCTTCCACTGATAGAGCACGTTACGGGCAGCCATGCGGTCAGACTGCAGGGCTGAACGGCGAGTCCTAATCTGTCACACATTTGTGAACCGCGATCCGCAGAATTGGAGTACGCGGCCCGTAATCACAAAAAAGGCGTGCTCCTGGCATCGTCGGGGATGGATCGCCTTAACTAGAATGTCTGGACACGAGTGCTGCGAACGTTCCTCACGACGGCGTCAGCCATCGCCGAGGGGATTGCGAACAAGGTTGCCGGAACGTATCGGAACTCGAACGCAGCCCTCGACGTCGGCGATCACGCGCCGGATTTTGCGCTGAAGGGATCGGATGGGCGGACGTACCGCTTGTCAGCGCTGGCAGGCGAACCGGTGGTGATGGCATGGTTTCCGAAGGCGTTTACCGGTGGGTGTACTGCCGAGTGTAAATCGCTCAGGTCTGCCGGTGACATTCTGCGGCGGTACGGCGTCCAATACTTCGCGGCGAGCGTCGACCGGCCCGAGACCAATGCGGAGTTTGCGAAGTCGCTCGATCTCGACTACCCGATTTTGAGCGATCCGACCAGAGAAACGGCGCGGACGTGGGGCGTGCTTGATACCAGCGGATTCGCACAGCGATGGACGTTCATCGTCGGGGCGGACGGCCGGATTCTTGCGATCGATCGCCAGGTTTCCTCGGGTTCACACGGCTCAGACATCGGCACGATGTTGAAAGCTCTCGGAGTGCAAGAGCGCCCATGACATTGCTCGAACGGTTTCGCGCACAACCGCGTCAGAAGCACGCCGATCCGGCGGTGCGGCTGGCGTACGTCCAGGAACTGCCGATCACCGAGCGCGAGGTGCTGACCGAGATCGCGCGTGAGGATCCCGATCCGCGCGTACGGCGCGCCGCGATCGCGAAGGTGATCGACCCCGCGACACTGGCCGGTGTCGCGTCTGCGGACACGGATGAATCGGTTCGCGACCAGGCGGTGGCGATGCTCCGCGACATCGCGCTCGACGTGTTCGAAGGAGTGACGGAACCGGTGAGCCTGACGGCGGTCGACGCGCTCACCGACGCGCGAGCGTTGGCCGTCGTGGCGAAGAGTGCCGCCAGCGAGGCCGTCGCCCAGCGGGCACGCGGTCGTATCGCCGACCAGCACGTGCTCGGGTCCATTGCGCGGCATGCGGAGCACGAATCGGTAAGGCGCGCCGCGTTCGAATCGGTCGGCGACGAGCGCGAGGTGCTGAGCATCGCGGTGAACAGCGAGTTCCGCGAGCCGGCGGTGTCGGCGGTCGAGCGCATTGCCGATCGCGACGATCTCGAACACATCGCCACGCGCGCCCGCAACAAGAGCGCAGCGAAGCGCGCCCGGGCGCTGGTTCGTGAGATCGAAGAACGTGAAGCGGCCGAACGCGACGCTGCGGCGGCAGCCGCCAAGGCGGCTGCCGAAGCCGAACGCGAGGCGCGTTTGCAGGCGGCGCACGCCGAAACTGCCGCGCGTGAAGAGGCGGAACGGCAGGCTGCCGGCGAGCGCGATGATGCGGCACAGGCCGAGGCGGCACACGTCGCGGCAGAAGCCGCCGCCGCGCAGGCGGAGCGGGCACGGCAACAGGCGGAGCGCGATCGCGAGCGTCGCGAAGCCGCTGAACGCGATGCCGAGCGCACTCGCGCGCGCCTCGCGGAACTGGCCGACGAAGCCGCCACCGCAATGGCGATTGAAGATCCGCGCTCGGCGCGCCGGCAATTCCAGGCGGTGCGTCGCGAGTGGGCCGACCTCACCGGGCAGACCGCGGCGGGCGCCGACGCCGTAGCGAAGTATGCGGACGCCGAAGCCGCATTTGCCGCGCGCGAGGTGGCTGCTCGCGAGCAGGAGCAGAAGGCGCGCCGGGAAGCGCTGACCAGACTGCAGCAACTCGCGGCGCGTGTCGAGCCGCTCGCCGCCCGTGAGGATTTGACGCTGAAAGCCGGCGAGCGTGCGTTGCGCGACGTGCGCGCCGCGCTCGGCGCGCTGCCGCAGTTGCCCACCAAGCAGGACTACGACGAGATCCTGCAGCGCCTGAAGGCGGCGCAGTCGGCATTGACACCGAAGGTGCAGGAGTTGCGCGAAGTCGCCGGATGGCAGCGATGGGCCAACGTCGGCATCCAGGAACAGCTTGCCGAGAAGATGGAAGCGCTCAAGGCGGTCGACGATCCCGAGCAGATCGCGCGCCAGGTGAAGGATCTACAGCAGCAGTGGCGTCAGGCTGCCGATGTGCCGCGCGCCCAGGGTGAAGTGCTGTGGCGTCGCTTCAAAGCCGCGCACGATGAAGTGTGGGCGAAGTGCGAAGCGCATTTCGCGGCGCAAGCGGGTGTTCGCGCGGAAAACCTCGCCAGGAAACTCGCCTTGTGCGAACGGGCGGAAGCGCTGTCGGGGTCGACCAACTGGATTCAGACCGCCGACGAGATCAAGAAGCTGCAAGCCGAGTGGAAAACCATCGGCCCGGTCAGCCGCGGTCAGGAAAAAACCATCTGGGAGCGATTCCGCGGCGCCTGCGACACGTTCTTCACTCGCCGCCACGCCGACCTCGCCGAGCGCAAGACCGTATGGACCGCCAACCTGGCCAAGAAGGAAGCGCTGATCGCTCGCGTCGAAGCGCTCGCCGAATCAACCGATTGGGAAGCGACCGCCAACGAAATCAAACGGATCCAGAACGAGTGGAAGGCGATCGGCCCGGTCAAGAAGAGCCGTTCCGAAGCGTTGTGGCAGAAGTTCCGCGGCGCCTGCGACACGTTCTTTGCCCGCTATGCTTCGCGTCACGACATCGCCCGGGCCGAACGGGTGACCGCGCGCGAAGCGATCGTCGCCGAACTCGAGTCGCTGGCCGCCGCCGACTCGGCCGAGCCAGCCGCTGATCTGGCGGTGAAAGTGCGCGAAATTCGCAGTCGTTACAACGCCGAGGTCGCGCAGCGCGGCGTCGATCGCGAGCGAGCCAACCTTTTTGATGATCGCTTCGCGGCGGCGTTCAATCGGATCATGGCGCAGTGGCCGGCAGCGTTCGCCGGTACCGAACTCGATCCGGAGTCGAACCGCAAACGGATGGAGTCGCTGGTCAAGCGGATGGAAGACCTCGCCGCCTCGGTCGCCGGACCGGCGTCGGCCGCCGACGAGGAAGCGTTGTCGCCAACCACCAAGCTCGCGGCGATGCTTCGCGATGCGCTGGCGGCAAATACGATCGGTGGGAAGGTGGACAACGACAGCCGGCTGCGCGCCGCCAACGACGAAGTCAGGCAGGCGCAGGCCAGCTGGTCGCGGATCGGCTTTGTCCCGGAAGAAACGCGCCGCGCCCTCGCCGACCGTTTTGAGAAAGCGATCAGAAAAATCGCCGATCGGACGGCGCAAGCCGGAAAACCAGGAATGGCAGGAGCAGGCGCCGGCAGTCGGCGGTAGACGCAGCGCCAGATCCTCAGATCCTCAGATCGCTCAGATCCTCAGATCCCGATCCTCAGATCCTCAAATCCTCAGATACCATCTTCTTGTCTATTCAATCTTAATCAGCTCCACGTCAAACACCAGCAGCCCGTACGGCGCGCTCTTGCCGCCGTAGGCGAGATTTTCCGGAATCCAGAACCGCGTCTTCTCTCCTTCGGCCATCAGCTGAAGACCTTCGGTCCAGCCCTTGATCACGCCGTCGAGTTGAAACGACGTAGGCTCGCCGCGCACCACCGAGCTATCGAACATCTTTCCGTCCGTCGTCCAGCCGGTGTAATGAACCGTTACCGTACTGGTCGACTTCGGGCGTCGCGCGTTCGTCCCGGGTTCCAGCACCTTATAGGCAAGTCCGCTCGCCGTGCGCTTTGCATCGGGCGGCGGGCTTTTCACATCGGCTGGCGCGCGGTTGGGCATCGAAAACAGTTCGACGTCGAATACCAGCATCCCGGCCGGTCGTCCTGCCTGGCCCTTGTAGGCGAGCGCTTCGGGGATCCACAGCCGCCGCTTTTCGCCCGGCACCATCAGCTGAATCCCTTCGCTGAATCCGGCGATCACTTTCGACACGCCGAAGGTTGACGGCTTACCGCGCGACACTGAGCTGTCGAACATCTTGCCGTCCGTCGTCCAGCCGGTGTAGTGGATCGTCACCAGGTCTTCTTTCGCCGGGTGATCCTTCCCGGTGCCGGCCTTCAGAACCTTCGTCGCAAGGCCCGATGCCGTTTTTGTCGCGTCGGCCGGTGGCGCGGCAACGTCGGACGGCGGGGGAATCGTTGCCTGCGGCGGTTGCGCGAATGCCGGTGACGCGAATGCCGGTGAAACGACGAGTGCGGTGAGGACAAATGCCAGAGCTGAGCGCATGCGCATGGTAATTATTCTACTTATGGTATCCTCCGCGGCGTACCTAGCGAAGTCGAAGCGACTTCTACCTGCTTCTCGAACTCGCCGAGACGTCAGATGTAGGCATCAGCGAGCACACACGGACAGGTGTGCAATGCCTAACGTCCAGAAACTCACCCCGAACCTCCTCGTCTCGAAAGTCGAACACAGTCTCGCGTTCTACGAAGGCGTGCTCGGTTTCGCTCGCGGTATGACCGTGCCGGAACAGCCGCCGTTCGTCTTTGCCTCGGTCACCAGCGGACCGGTCGAAATCTTCTTCAACGACCATGCGATGGTTGCCAGGGAAAGTCCAGCGACCGCGAACCTGCCGATCGGCGGCGGCAACACGATGTTCATCGAAATCGCCGACGTCGACGCCTTTCACGATTCAATCAAGGATCGCGTGAAGGTGCTGATGCCGTTGGTGACGCAGTGGTACGGCATGCGCGAATTCACGATCGCCGATCCCGACGGCTACGTGATCACGTTCGCCGAACGAGTGGTCGAACCCGAAAAAGTCTGAAGTCTGACGTCTGAAGTCTGCCTCAATTGCAGGGCCGGGAAACTACCAGCCACACGGATCTGCGAACGGGGCAGACTTCAGGCTTCGCACTTCCGTCTTATCGGCGCCGCTGCAGCTCCTCCAGCGTCTTCTTCACCGCTTCGAGCTTCGCGCCCGCCTCGCCGAGTTTTCCTTCGGCGGTCAGCCGCTGGTAGTCGGCGAGGTCCTTTGCGGCCTGCGCGATCAGCGTACTCGTGGTGTCTGCCGACGCGGGCTGCCGCGCCCCGGCCGATGCGGGTGCGTTGGCCGGTGCAGCACTCGCTGAAGGCGACGCAGTCGCAGTGTTAATCGTCGGCGCAGCCTCGCCGAACAGTGCCGCAAGCGCACTTTCGAATGTCGGCCCAAACACCAGCTTGTCCTGGAGTGCGAGCACCACGATCCGCAGCTCCGGCATCGGACTGCGCTCTGCCTGTAGATAGATCGGCTCCGCGTAGAGCAACGCCCGACCAATCGGAATCACCATCAGGCCGCCGCGCCGGACGCGTGATCCCTGCTGGTTCCAGAGTGACATCTGTGATGACAGCTGCGGGTGCTGATCGATGCGCGCTTCGATCTGCAGGGGACCGTCGACCAGCCTGGTCTTGGGAAAATCGTAAACGATCGTGGTGCCGTACTTGTCGCCGTCGCTGCGCCCGGCAATCCAGCCGATCATGTTGTTGCGGTTGGCAGGCGTGAATGGCAGTATTTCGACGAATTCGAGCGCGTTTTCGCCCGGCAACTTCATTAGGAGGAAGCTGGGTTCCATGACCTGCGATGCCTGCTCGCGCCGTGCGTTCTGTCCTACCTCGCTGGCAATCGTCCAGAGATCTTCGCGGTTGTAGAACACCTCCGGATCGGTCATGTGATACAGGCCGTACACGCTCGCCTGCAGCTGCAACAGCAGCTCCGGATAGCGGACGTGGGCGCGCAAGTCCGCCGGCATCGCTGCCGCGTCTTTGAAGAGGGTCGGAAACATCCGTCGATAGCCATTGATGATCGGATCGTCGGCGTCGAACACGTAAAAGGTCGTCGAGCCGTCGTAGGCATCGATCACCGCTTTGACGCTGTTGCGCAGATAGTTGACCCGTTGTCGTCCGAGCTGCACGTGTCGCGCGTACGGATACGAATCTGAAGTCGTATAGCCGTCGAGCATCCACGTCAGCCGCCCATCGGCGCCGACGATGATGTACGGGTCGTCGTCGTAGTTGACGAACGGCGTCAGCGTCGCCACCCGTTCGCGAATATTGCGGCGCATCAGCAGACGGCTGTCGCTGTTCACGTCGTCGCTGAACGGCATTTTGGCCAGATCGCCGCGGTCGAGCGCAATCAGCAGCCGCCGGAAAAAGCCGCCGATGACGATGCCGCCGGTGCCTTCGTAGGTGGTGACGTTGTTGCTGTCACCCTGCGGATAGTTGAATTCCTTCTGTCGCGTCTTGACGTAGACGTCGCTGTTGGTCATCTCGCCGAAGTAGATCTCCGGACGCGTCACCTTGAGCGACGGGATCGAGCTCTGCACCGGCATGTCCTTCAGGATCATCGCCGGCATGCCTTCCGGCGTGAATCCGTTGACCGGATTCATCGTCACCCCGTAACCGTGCGTGTAGATCAACTTCTCGTTGATCCAGTTGCGGCTGCTTTCGGGGAGCTTGTCGATGCTCAGTTCACGGGCCGCGACCATCATTTGCCGCGTCGATCCGTCGATCGTGTAGCGGTCGATATCGATGTCGGGAAAGTCGTAGTAGGTGCGAATTTCCTGGATCTGCCGCAGCGTGTCCTGCAGCGCCCGCCAGTCCCACAGCCGGATGTTGCGCAGCGTCTCCTGATTCCTGCCCGCGTCGAGCGCATCGATTCCACTGTCCGCCGGGAACGACCGCTGCGTCACGCCTTCGAGCGCGAACGCGCGGCGCGTCATTTCGATGTTGTGCGCGATGTAGGGGCGTTCCCGCACCAATTCATTGGGCTTGACGACGAACGTCGTGGTGTAGGTGCTGAGCACACCGACGCCGATTGCCGTAACCAGCGCCGGCACGATCGCCGCGATCAGCCAGCGCAGTTTCGGTGCTGCGACCGCATTGACCAGCGCGAGAATCGCGCCGAGCACCAGCGCACCGCTCACCCAGAGCAGTCCGGTCAATGTGACGTGCGCTTCGGTGTAAGTCACGCCGGCGAACGTCGTGTGATCGATCAGCAGCCGATCGTATCGGCCGAGAAAAACCCGCCAGGCGACGACCAACAGCAAGACCGCGAAGGCAATCGACAAGCCGCGCCAGGCGCGCGCCGATTCGTCGCGCGTCGCGCCGCCGATCGCGCGCGTGCCGCTGGTCAGCAGCGCAAACAGCGCGGCGACGGCGGTCACAATAACCGCCAACGTCAACAGCCAGCTCGAGATCAGGCCATAGGCGGGCAGCGTGAACAGATAGAACGGAATTGGTCTGGAAAAGATTGGATCAACCGCCGACAACGGTGCATTGCCGGCGCCGCTCCAGTAAAGGCCGAGCGTCGTCCAATCCGACATCATCCCGACCGCTGTGGCCAGGCTGATCACCGAGGCTCCGGCAATGCCGGCGATGCGCAGTACCGGCTCGATCGGCAATTGCAGCGGTTGGCCGTTGATCAGGATCGGAATGCCGCTCAACTCGCCGAGCCGCGCCGGTTTGATCGCGAGAAAGGCGAGATAGAGAATCAGGAAGGTGGCGACAAAAAAGACCACGAAAACTTCGGATTGGAGACCGAGCGTTTTCCAGAAGACGTCGGCGTAGCCGAGCGATTCGAACCAGAGTCGATCAACGTAATAGGAAAGCGCCGTGCCGCCGCCGAGCAGCAGCACCGCGATGACAGCGATGATCAACAAGCGTCCGCGACGCCTTGGCCTTGTGCGCCGCGGATTCCACTCGATTGTGTTCACAATTCCTTGATCCTCAGATAGATCCTCAGATCGTCAGATCCTCAAATCTGCAGATCCTCAAATCCTCAAATCCACCAATCCTCAAATTCCACGGTAGGGTCCATTGTCTACCAGTAGAACTTAAACCCCAGCTGAATTTCTCGCGGCGCACGCGTGTTCAGCACCTGGCCGAACGTGTCGTTCGACGGATTGCACGTCGTCAGGCTGATCGTGCAGGTGTTGTCGAGGCCGTTGGCTTGCGGGTCGGCCAGCCACTGCGTGTGGTTGAAGGCGTTGATCATGTCGGCGCGGAACTGGAAGCGGCGCGCGCCGCCTAACGCGAAGTTCTTCGACAGCGACAAATCGGTCTGATTGCGGCCCGGTTGCCGGAATTCCGACCGGACGGAATTGCCGTAGGTGCCATCGGCCGATGGCGCGTACGCACCCGGGTTGAACCAGTAGCGTTCCGCGGTCTGCTCGCCCGCTGCCGGGTCGCCGACGATGTTGGGGCGACCGCCGCGCAGGAAGCCGTTCGTGCTCTGCGAAATGCGCGGCACCGGCTGGCCCGAATTGATCGTCGTGATGCCGGAAATCTCCCAACCACCGAGCACGCTCTTCAGCACGGCGTTCGACGAGTCCCTGAAGAACGGCAGCACGTAAACGTAGTTCGCCGTGAAGATGTGGCGCCGGTCGGTCCGGGCGTCGGCGTACTCGACGGCAAGGTTGTTCGGATCCTGCGGAATGTCGATCGCGTCGCGATCGTTCGAGGCATCGGTCTGGTTGCGGCTCAAGGTGTAGTTCAGCGTCAGCGATCCAGCCGCTCCACCGTCGTGGCGGAAACTGGTCAGGATGCCCCAGTAATTGCTGCGCGCCGTCGTCTCGCGCAGGGTGATCGAGCCGTAGCCGAGATACGGCCGCGCCAGGTTCACGCTGCCGAGCCGCAGCACGTCGGCGGGATTCGGGTAGTTGATGTCGATCGGCCGAATCAAGTGATCACCGTGGGTACCGACGTAGCCGACATCGACCGCGCCGCGCGGATAGACCTGGCGCGTCATGCCGACATTCCACTGCTGGATGCGCGGCGTCTTGAAGTCATCACCATTGCCGATCAGGTTGACGACGCCGGTGGTCGTCGCGGTCGCGCCGCCATTCGGATTCGACAGGCGGGAGTTCAACAGACTAATCGTGCTGACGATCGGCGGATTGGTGAACGCGTTCTGTTCGAAAATGCCGACCAGCGGTTGGTCGTAGTAGACGCCGTACGACGAACGGATGATCGATTGGCCGGTCGATTGCGGATCCCAGCTGATGCCGATCCGCGGCTGGAAATTGCCCTTATCGAACTCGTAGATCGCGTCGCCGAATGGCGAGGTCTTGCCCGCGACGATGATGCCGTTCAGGGGATCGCCGGTGCCGGCGTTGATCAGCGTGCACGCCGCATTGGCGCAGGTCGGCGCGTTGGCGCGCACGTAGCGCGACGGCAGGAAGTTCGTCAGCACGTTGTCGGCATCGTGAACCGGCGGGTACAACGAATAGCGCAAGCCCGCGTCAACCGTGACATTGGCGCGCGGCTTCCAGCTGTCTTGCGCGAACATTTCGTAACGGTTGAAACGCAGGTGGTTGGTGACGTCGATTTGCGCTTCGGTGTAGGTGCAGGCATTGCCGCACAGGCCGTCGGCGTTGCCGCTCAGGAAATTGTAGAACGCCGTCCGTCCGCCGCCGGCGCTGAAGCTGAAGCTGCCGTGGGTCGTGTTGGCCGCGTTCTCGTTCTTCTGCTCGAACGTCATCAGGCCGCCGAACTTGATGCCGTGGTTGCCGCGCTGCCACGTCAGGCTGTCGGTGACGGTGTAGTTCTTGTACTCGATGCCGAACAACTGGTTCGCGCCGACCGTCGACATGCCGGTGATCAGGACCGTCGGCATCACGCCGAGCGCGTTGCCGGGGTAGACCTCGGGGATGTTCAGGCCGAGCGTCGAACGCAACGCGCGATCGGTCACCAGTTCATCGCCAATCTTGTTGCTCGAGAACTGGAACTGCAGTTCGTTCAGCATCGAACCGGTCACCGACCGTGCGGCGATCGAACCAACCTGGCCGGGCACGTTGGTGTCGGTGGTGGCGACATCCGGAATCGCCAGATTCAGAAACAGCCCGCCCGGCTCTCGTGTGTAGCTGTTGTCGTGCGAGTAGCGCCCGGTCAGCCGCAGGTTGCTGCTGACGTCGTAATCCACGCGCACGACCTCCTGGCGCGTGTTGTTGATCGACGGCTGGCGGCTCGAATACCGCAGCGTGCCCGGAACGTTCGGCGCCGGCCACAACGGCAGCAACCGGACGGCATTCGGATCGCGCAGCGCCGGCGGCACGTAGTTCGCGTTCGTCGGATCGGTGAGCCACGCCGGATCGAAGACCAGGCCGTTGATCGTGTTCGGTACTCGGGTGATGCGCCGCAGCTCTTCCGAGAAGAAGAAGTACATCTTGTTCTGAACGACCGGCCCGCCGACGGTGCCGCCGAAATTGTTGTACTTGAGCGGCGCCGGACCGCTGTTCTGCTCCGGATCCGAGCTGAGATTCCTGAAGAACGAGTTTGCGTTGAGGTTGTCGCTGCGCAGGAATTCGTAGAAGCTTCCTGCGAACTTGCACCGCCTGATTTCGTCACGACGTTGACGACGCCGCCGCCGCTGCGAGGCCACTCGGCCTGGTAGCCGTTGGTGATGATTTTGAACTCGTCAATCGACTCGAGGCTCGGGGTAGACAGCAGCGTGATGTTCGAGCCGACATCAACGTTCGACACGCCGTCCACCAGCCAGTTGACGCCGTTCCGGCGCGCACCGTTGATCGACACGCTGACGATGCTCGAAAGACCGACGCCGACCTCGTCGGTGAGATCGCTCGACACGCCCGGTGCCAGCGTCGCCAGTTGAACGAAGTTGCGGTTGTTCAAGGGCAACTCCTGCACCTGCCTCGAGGTCATCGTCGTCTGGAGCGCCGCGACCGGCTGCACCAGTTGGCGTGCGGCGGTCACTTCGATCGCCTCCGACACACCGCCGACCGCCATCTTGCCGTCGATCTGCAGTCGATCGTTGACATGCAGCGTGATGCCGCGAACCGTGACGGTTTGAAATCCCTGGAGCTCGAACACCACTTCATAGTTGCCGACTGGCAGCAATGTCGCCGTATAGAGTCCGGCTTCGTTGGTGACGATCGTTCGCGTGACGCCAGCGTTGTCTGTTCTTGACGGTAACGGTGACGCCGGGCAGTGCGGCGCCAGTCTGGTCGGTCGCGCTTCCGGTGATGGTGCCGGTGGTTTCCTGCGCCGAAACGGCGACGTGCGATGCAGCGACGAGCAGCGTCAGCAGGACAAGCTTACGCATGCGGGGTCTCCTCCAGAGGTGCTGAAACGCGCTACCCTGAACGCAAATGTAAATGCCAAACGCGTAAGCTAACGGCCTTTTATTGTAAAGCGGTACCGTTACTCGTCGCTCGCCACTCGTTGCTCGTCGCCCGCTAGCTCGTCACTCGACGCTCGCTACTTGGCCGGCTCCCCGTAATCGCGCGCAGCGTAGTCGACTTCGATGGCGCCGGGCACCGCAATCGCGTTGCCCGGCACCGGCTCAGGCGTTGCGTGGCGAATCGGCGGAAGGTGTCGCAAATACACCAGCACGGCGTGCCGCTCTTCCTCGGTCCAGCTGGAAAAACTGCCCCACGGCATGGCGGTCGCGTCCACGACGTGTCCGTCAGCGAACACGCCGCTGCGCATCACGCGTTTGATTTCGTCATCACTCCGGCGGCCGAGTCCGGTCTCCTTGTCGGGCGTCAGATTACGCGCCACGAATGTCGCGCGAGGAGTGTGAATTTTTATCGCGCCACCGGCAAGGTACTTCGTCAAATCCGGACCCTGCGCAGTTCCGACCGCGTGGCAGCCGATGCACCCACTCGTCATCACGATGTAGCGGCCGCGTTCGGCGATCGCGCGAAGAGCAGGGTCGGGGATGTTGGTGACCGGCGGCGCCGCCAACGCCATTTGCTTGCCGAAGTCTTCGGGTGACACGAGGAAAAACGGCGGGATGTTGTAAAGGAACGCGCAGAGTCCCAATCCTGCGACCACGAACAGGACGAGCGCCGTCCATTTCAGGAATCGCTTCATCGCGCATCTCCCGCGTTGCCGGGAAAGAACACCATCGGCGGATCGTTCCCGAGGATCAGCCAGCTGAATTTGCCCCACAGGTACAGCGGTAGCGATGTCCAACTCGGCTCGGGCACGTTGTTGACGATCGGCGGAATGGTGCGGAGGTACTTCACCATCGCGTCGAGATCGTCGGGTGTGAGCGTCGACAGCGACGCGTAATCCATCGGAAACGGCAACAGCCGCGTGCCGTTGCGACGGATCCCCCTGGTGATCGCCCGCTTGATCTCGTCGTCCGTCCAGTTGCCGAGGCCGGTGGCCTTATCCGACGTGAGGTTGGCCGTCGGGAAATCGCCGAATGGCGCGATGCGCACTAAAAGGCCACCGGCCATCCGCATGCCAGGCAAGGCACGCTTCTCGCGATCGACCGGCGTATGGCAGACGTCGCAGCCAAGCGTCTCGACCAGGTGCTTGCCGCGTTTGACCGGATTGGCTTTCTGCTCGGCGTCTTGTGCAGCGTAGAATGCCGCGACTTCCTCAGCGTTCATCGTCCACAGCGGCTTTCGCGCCAGCGAAACGACGTAGTTCGCGAGATCCCACATTTCCGCGTCGCTGGCGGCGTCGGCAAACGACGGCATTGGTGTGCCAGTCATGCCGGTGCGAAAACGCAGGTAGATGTCGCGGGCAGTCGAACCGCCGTGGAATGTCCATGGTTCGGTGAGATCGGCCGCCGGCAGCGGCTGATTCGCATCGTCCTTGAAATCGGAGGTGACGGCGCCGCTACCGCGACCATCGCTGCCGTGGCATTTTCCGCACTGCAGCTTTTCGTAGGCGAGGCGGCCGCGGTTGATGCTCTCAGGGGTGCTGGGTGTCGCAGGCTTCAACACCACCGGCTTCGGCTGCGGCAGCTGCGGCGCCATTCCTTTGATGTACGCGACCACGTCGCGGATTTCGTCGTCAGCAAGAATTCGATCCCAGCCGGCATCGCGGTGCCGTACAGACCCTGGCGAACGCTCTGAATCAGATCGTCATCGGTCGGGCCGGTACCGCTTTCGGTGGTTCGGATCTTGTACTTCCCGGTGGTGAAATCGCGGGGCCGCGGCGTCAGCAACACCGCCGCTGGACCGTCGCCCTTTCCAGAAATTCCATGACACTCGACGCATTTCGCGTCGAAGATCGCCTTGCCTTTCTGCGGCTGTGCGTGCGCTGGAACTATGGCTGCGCAGGCGATCGCGAACGCCCACACCAATCCGTAACGGATCAATCGCATTGCATCCTCGGTTGCACTGCCGAGACCGCGAAGATCGCCGAGAGACAGCTTTTCTCGGCGTCTTCGGCGAGCTCTGCGTTCCTCTTTCGATACCGGTTTATACCGCGAGAACGATCTTGCCGTGCGCCCCCGGCTCCATCACCGCTTCGTGCGCTCGCGGCGCTTCGGCAATCGGCAATTCCCGTCCCACGACAGGATTCAGCGCGCCGCTGGCAAGGCCGGCGACGATCGCCGCGTGGATTTCACGCAGATCGGTTTCCGTGGCGTTGAATAGCGTCATCCCGAGGATCGCGGCGTCGCGCGCCATCGCATCGCGTGGATTGATTTCAATCCGTCCCCGATTGCCGACGACGATTACCCGGCCGTGTTTGGCGAGCAGACTGAGGTCGCGATCGAGATTCACGTTCGCGAGCATTTCAACGATGACGTCAACGCCACGACCGCTGGTCGCGTTCATGATGTCTTTGGCGTAGTCGGGGGTTCGATGGTTCATCAGAACGTGGGCGCCGTGTTCGCGCACCGTGACCAGCCCTTTGTCGGTACCGCCGGTGCCAATGACGAACAAGCCGCGGGCCCGCGCGAACTCGACCGCGGCGATGCCGACTCCACCCGTCGCCCCATGGACCAGCACGGTTTCGCCAGCGGTGGCACCGGCGCGCTGAAACAGCGCGCGATAGGCGGTCGCATACGGAACGCCGAGCGACGCGCCTTGTCCGAAGCTGTTGGTCGCCGGAAGCGGATGCACTTGCGCGGCAGTGCACACCACTTTTTCAGCGTACGTGCCAGAGCTTCCAGGCGCCGCAACGTACACGCGGTCGCCAGCCTTGCACGTCGTCACCCCGCTGCCGACGCTTTCCACTTCGCCCGCACCATCGGCGCCAGGCGTGTACGGCAGTTGCGGCTTGACCGCGTAGGTGCCGGTGCGCACGTAGGTGTCTACTGGATTAACGCCCGCCGCACGAACCCGCACGACGACCTGGCCCGGCCCCGGCGTCGGATCCGGAACGGTTTCGAGCTTCATGACTTCCGGTCCACCGAACTCCCGAACCACGATCGCTCGCATCGCATACTCCTGCAAGTCTGAAGTCTGAAGTCTGAAGTCTGCTCAGTGATAAACCGATCGCGCAATGGCCGATTCGATTCGGTGCAGGCGGACTTCAGCTCCAGACTTCGAAGCTCGCCTGCAATCTGCAGGCGCGCAGCGCGGAATGCTATCATGAGAAATTCGATGCCAACTCTGAAGCTCCACCGAACCGTGGGCGTGAAAGTCGGGCGCGTCCAGGTTGGCGGCGGTGCGCCGATCGTCGTGCAGTCGATGACGATGACCGACACCGCCGATGCGGCGTCAACCGCCCGGCAATGCGTCGAACTCGCTGAAGCCGGTTCCGAAATGGTGCGGGTCACCGTCAACCTCCCGGAAGCGGCGGCTGCTGTTCCCGAGATCAAGCAACGGATGCTCGACGCCGGCTGCGAAGCGCCGTTGATCGGCGATTTCCATTACAACGGCCACCTGCTGCTCACCAGGTTTCCGGCCTGCGCGACCGCGCTCGACAAATACCGGATCAATCCCGGCAACGTCGGCACCGGCAAACGTCGCGACGAGCAGTTCTCGACGATCTGTAAAGTCGCGGTCGACAACAATCGTCCGGTTCGCATTGGCGTCAATGGCGGCTCGCTGAACCAGGAGCTGGTGATGGCGAAAATGCAGGAGAACACCGATCGCGACCTTGGCAAGAGCTCGGAAGACATCATCAACGAGTGCATGGTCCTCTCGGCGATCGAATCAACCGCCCTCGCACTCGACAGCGGCCTTCGTAAAGATCAAATCATCATCTCGTGCAAGACCTCGCGGCCGCGCGACCTGATCGGCGTCTATCGCGATCTCGCCAGCCAAACCGATCAACCGCTTCATCTCGGCCTGACCGAAGCGGGGATGGGCCTGAAGGGGCTGGTCTGGTCGGCGTCGGCGATGGGTGTGTTGTTGAACGAAGGCATCGGCGACACGATTCGGGTCTCACTTACACCGCGGCCAAACGGCGACCGACGTGAAGAAGTGTACGCAGCGTGCGAACTATTGCAGGCGCTCGGCCTGCGGTCGTTCTCGCCGAGCGTCACCGCCTGTCCCGGCTGCGGACGCACGACCAGCACCACGTTCCAGCAACTCGCGGAGCGGATTCAAAGCTACATCCGCGAGATGATGCCGACGTGGAAGAATCGCTACGCAGGGAGTGGAAACGATGACCCTCGCCGTGATGGGCTGCGTTGTCAACGGGCCCGGAGAATCGAAAGCGGCGAATATCGGGATCAGTCTTCCTGGAACCGGTGAATCGCCGAACTGTCCGATCTTCATCGACGGCGAGCACGTGACGACCTTGCGCGGCACCTACGACGAGCTCGCGGCCGAATTCCAGCGCCTGGTCGATGAATACGTCGAACGAACATATCGAAAAATCTGAAGCGCTGCTGCGGCAGACGCTCCAGAGCGTGTGGGGCTTTTCGGATTTCCGGCCGCTGCAGCGTGAAGCGATGCAGGCGATTCTGTCGTCGCGCGACAGCGTCGTGGTGTTGCCGACCGGGGGAGGAAAGTCGCTCTGCTTTCAAGCCCCCGCATTGATCGATCCCGCCCCCGGCGTTTCGCTGGTCGTTTCCCCGCTGATTTCGTTAATGAAGGATCAGGTGGACGGCCTGCGCGTCGACGGCGTGGACGCTGCCTATCTCAACAGCACGCTGCTGCCGCATCAGCGCGACGCCGTCATCGCCAGCGTTCGCGATGGACGATGCCGGATCCTCTACGTGTCACCCGAGCGCATCGTCGGCGACGCGTCGTTACGGCGGCTGCTGGTCCAGCGTGGCGTTCGGTTTGTCGCGATCGACGAAGCGCACTGCATCAGTCAATGGGGGCACGATTTCCGGCCCGAGTACCGGCAGCTCGGCGCGATCCGCGGCGAGTTCGGCAGGGTGTCGTGGCATGCGTTCACCGCCACCGCGACGGAACGAGTACGGCGCGACATCATCAACGAGCTCCACCTCTCGGATGCGCTACAGCTCGTCGGATCGTTCGATCGGCCGAACCTCACCTACCGTGTGTTGCGTCGAGCCAACCTTCATCGTCAGCTGACCGACGTTCTCGGACGCCACGATCAGGAATCGGGCATCGTTTACTGTTCGTCGCGCCGCGAAGTCGAACAGCTGGCAGCCTGGCTGCAGGAGACGGGATTGCGGGCGGTTCCGTACCACGCGGGCCTGGAAGACGATGTCCGGAGCCGGCATCAGGAGGCGTTTCTCGACGAACAGGTCGACATCGTCGTCGCGACGGTGGCGTTCGGCATGGGCATCGATCGATCGAACGTGCGATTCGTCGTGCATGCCGGGGCGCCGCGCTCGGTGGAACACTATCAACAGGAATCCGGACGCGCCGGTCGCGATGGCCTGGCTGCGGAATGCGTGTTGATTTATTCAGGCGCGGATTTCGTTCGCTGGAAGCAGATGCTGGAAGCCAACGGCGAGTGGAACGAGAGTGCCCGTCTGCTGTTGCGCGACATGGAGCGCTACGCGGCCGGCACCCGCTGCCGGCATCGTTCGCTGATCGAGTATTTCGGTCAGGTCTACGATCGTGCCGGCTGCGGCGCCTGTGACTGGTGCCTGAAGGAACTCGACGCGGTGAAGGATTCGCTCACCGTCGCGCAGAAGATCCTGTCGTGCGTCGCCCGGGTCAAGCAAACCTGGGGGACGGGTCATGTGACCGACGTGCTGATCGGCCGGGCGACGGAAAAGGTGATCAGCGCCGGCCATAGCCAGCTGTCGACCTTTGGCTTGTTGAAGGATGAACCAGCCGCGGCGATTCGCGGCTACATCGAACAACTGGTCGGCGACGGCCTGTTGCAGCGCGACGGAGATCCGTACCCGGTGCTTCGCCTCACCAGCGGTGGCGCGGCGTTGCTTCGTGGCGAGCGAGACTGTGTCCTCTACCGCGAGGTTGCGCCGCCGTCGCGCAAGCGCAGCCGATCGACGTTGCGCGAAAGTTTTACGACGACCGAACACTCCGATCTCTTCGACGTGCTGCGCGAAGTGCGTTTGAAGATCGCTCGCCAGCGGGGCGTTCCGCCGTATGTGATCTTTCACGACACCACGCTCCGCGAGATGGCCGAGCGCCGGCCCAGGACCTTCGACGATCTGCACGATATCTACGGAGTGGGCGCGAAAAAGGCAGCGGATTTCGGCGACGCCTTCCTCGACGCTATTCGAACGTTTCGGAAGCCTTGAGGCGCGCGACTTCAGGCCTGTTCTAGTGGACGGTGTAGGGCTCGTGTAGCGCGAAGGGGGCAATCTCGACGTCGAAGTGGTCGCCGTCCTCGGTGACCATTTGGTAGGTGCCGCGCATCAGGCCGGTCGATGTTTTCAGCGGACATCGATGGCTGTACTGAAATGCCTCGCCAGGTGCGAGCACCGGCTGTTCGCCGACCACGCCCGGGCCCTTCACTTCCTCGACATGGCCGGTCGCATCTTTGATGATCCAATGACGGCTGAGGAGTTGAACGGTCGTCTCGCCCTCGTTGGTGATCCGGACGGTGTAGTGGAAGACCCACTGCCCCTGGAACGGTTGCGACTCTTCAGGCGCGTAGCGAGATTCGACCTCGACACGAACGTTGTTCGTCACTGCTTCTGACGCCGACGCGTGCAGTTCCTGATCCTTGGACTCGGGCATGTCTGGTTGCCAGCGCTCGCTACTCGTTGCTCGCTACTCGTTGCTCGTGGCTCGCTGCTCGTTACTCGATCTCGTGACTACGAGCCACGAGCAACGAGGCCGCGAGAAGCGGCTTACGTCTCTAATGATATCAACGTTCCGCGTGCGGCGTCCCAGCGCCATGGCGACCACCGTTCGCCGGCAAGGTGGACGCCACCGCGCCATTCATCGATGCCGTTCAATGCGATCGCATCCTGCCTTCCGGCGCGAACCCTTTGGCCCGCATCGGTCGCTTCGACGGTGTGTCCGCGTAAATCGACCGGGGTCGGATCCGGCCGGATTGTCACGAGAGGAACTGGCGCACTGGCGAGTGAGCGCAGCACGTTGTAAAGGCTCCAGTCGCCGATGAACGGATGCTCTTCGAGTTGTTGCGACGCGACAAACAGTGCACCGGCATCAAGCGGACCGTCGTCGAGCACTTGCAGCGCCTGCATCGCCGAGCGCGAAAGTCCGTTGAAGGTCGAAGGATATTCTTCGAGCAGCCTCCGAAGAGCCGCACCGAGAAACGGCAGCGGTCCCGGACCGATCAGGCTGGTGAGCGCGGAAGGATGATCGGCGCGAAAAGCCGCCCAGGCGCGCGCGGCGTAATCGAATTGCTGGTCGGTGACCGGGAGTTTGTGCTCGACCAGGGTCGCTAGCTGCTCAGCCGTCAGCTGGCCGAGGCCGATGAACCGTTCGACGCCGGGAAAGCGATCGATGCAGATTAACCAGGTGCCACCGGTCGCGTTCAGGCTGCGGCAGACGTCCGCGCGAATGCGATCGAGCGTTCGAATCAGCAGCAGCTGATCGAAGAGATCGTGCTCGAACCACAGGACGATGTCGCTGCCGCAGCGCACTGCCTCGGCGACGCAGCGATCTGATGCCGCCAGTTCGGCCGCGATATCGCGCTCGCCGCCGTCCTCGCCCGCAAGCTTTCTGCCGCGCAGCGCGTACCACCGGTCGTCATCGACTTCCGGTGCCGGGCCCTCGAATAAGGGATCCGCGGTGATGATCACAGGATCTGCGAGAAACGTGCGGAGCGTGTCCGCCGCGCAGTCGCCGTTGGTGATGTGTAGAGTGCTCACGCTATCCTTTATATATGCACAGGATTGAACCGGCGCGGTTGAAGCCCGGCATTTCTCGCGAAACCGTTGCGGCGCCTTCGCCGAGGTCGTCCGCCGCCGAACCCGGCGACACCGCGCCGATCCGTGGCAAGGCCCTGATTTTCTGGGACCTCAAGATTCTCGGAAAGAAGCACAAGCTCGACGCGATCGATACCGATCAGATTACGCCGTCGGCGGACTGCGTGTCGGAAAGTCTCGAAACGCTCGACGAACGGTGGAAGACCGGAGCCTTTCGCTACCTGATGCCCGACTTTCGCGCCCGCGTGCATCGGGGCGAGACGTTCGTTATCGCCGGCGACCGATTTGCGATCGGCTCGTCGCGCGAAATGAGCCCGGCCGGTTTGAAGGCGGTTGCCGAAGAAGTCGGCAAACAGATGGTGATCGTCTGCGGCAACAATATGGGCGACATCTTCCGCCGCAATTCGTTGAACCTCGGTTTGCAGGTGGTGCAAAGTCCGGAGGCGGTCGCCGATGCGAAAGATGGTGACGAATTCAGCTTCGATCCACAGACCCGCCGGCTGACGAACGAGACGCAACACAAGAGCTACGATCCCGTTCCACTGACCGCCAAGGAAGATGAAATCCGGCGCACCGGCGGCATCTATGAGGCCGGGCGTCGCGAGTTCGCGGCGTCGGTTAGAGCCACGCCGAGTGTCGAGTGGCCCGACCCTGAAACCGCGAGGCGCCTTACCACCACCGAGCAGATTGTCTGGGCGCATCGCGTCGACAAGAGCGCCGCGCTGAAACCCGGCGCCACGTTGCGCGTCTTCGCGGATCTGTTACCGGCGTCGGACGGCACGGCACCGTTTTCGATCCACACCTTCAATCAAATTACCGGTGGAAACACCATCTTTCCGCGGCAAGCGGCCATTGCCAACGATCATTTCGTCTTCACCGGCAAGGATGACGACGACAAGCAGACCGGAATCGGTCGGGAATTCGCACGTCTCCACGATATCCGGAAGCCGTACTACGCGACGCCGGGCGACGGCATCTTTCACTTTTATTTTCCGGAGCAGGGGCTGGTGATGCCGGGGCAGTTCATTCCCGGCGCCGACTCGCACAGCCGCGCGTATGGTGCGTACGGCGCCGTCGGAATGGGCGTCGGCTCGACGACGCTCGGATTTGGATGGTCCACCGGCTACATCTACTTCACGCTCGCGAAGGCGCGCCGCGTCGTGTTCGCGGGGAAGCTGCAGCAGTGGGTAAGCGGCAAGGACATCGTGCTCGAACTACTGCGGCAATGGGGTGCCAGGCAGTCGCAAGGGATGTCGGTTGAACTGGTCGACGCGAATCAGCAGCTGCCGATCGCCTACCGAAACACCATCGCGAACATGATGGCGGAGGCAGAAGCGCTGAACGGGATTTTTGCTGCGGACGACTTGACCTACGCGTGGTACCGCGAGAAAGGCGTCAGCGACTTGCCGTACCCGAGAATCGCACCCGGCGTCGACGCTGTCTACGAGATCGACGAGACGCTCGATCTCTCCGCGGTGATGCCGATGATTGCGAAACCTTTCAGTCCCGGCAACGCATTCCCCGCGGACGAAGTTGCTCGCGAACGGATCACCTTCGACAAGGCGATGATCGGCTCCTGCACCAACGGCAGCTACGACGACCTGCTGACCGCGGCGCTGGTGATTCGCGCCGCAACCAAACGGGGCGCCGCGAAGGCGGCGCGAGAGTTCGTGATTTTTCCCGGCTCGGGCGGCGTCGGCAAACAAATCGAGCGTCCCGAGCCGCGGCTTGACGGCAACTCGATTGCCGACGTGTTCCGCTCGGTCGGCGGCGAGATTCGGCAATCGTGGTGCGGACCGTGTTTCGGCCAGGGCCCCGATGCGCTGACCGCCGGGCAGCGGGCGATCACATCATTCAATCGCAATTGGCAGAATCGGATGGGCCTCGGGGGTGAAGGCTATCTTGCCAGTCCGGCGGTGGTGGCCGCGTCGGCCCTCGCGGGCTATATGGCCCCGCCGAGCGAGCTCGGCCTCGAGTGGAACCCGGCCGAATTCGGCGTCTGATCACGATGGGAACGCGGAGTCCGCCGAGCACGCAGAGATTCTGTGTGGTTGACGCTCGGCGTGCTCGGCGTGCTCCGCGTTCATTCCGGCCCAAACCAGACAACCACTCTCGAAATCGGCCCGTCTAACCCGGGCATGGACACGCTCTTCCAGGACCTCCGCTTTGGTTGGCGTCTGCTGCGGCGGACGCCCGGGTTCACCATTGCCGCAGTGCTGGCGCTCGCGCTTGGCGTTGGTGCGACGACCGCCATCTTCACCGTCCTGGACCGCGTCGTCCTGCGGCCGCTGCCGTACCCCGACCCCGATCGCCTGGCGATGGTCTGGGATACCAACGCAGGGAAAGCGCTGACGCACGAACGGATCTCACCGGTCACTTTCAATGATTACCGGAGTCTCAGTCACGTGTTCGAAGACGCCGCGGGGTGGTGGTACCCGCAGGTGAACGTCACGGAGGCTGGCAAGGATCCGCTTCGCGTCAACGCCGTCGAGGCGAGCGGGAATTTCTTTGCAGTCATCGGCGTGCAACCGGTGCTGGGCCCGGGATTCCCCGCCTCGACGTTTTATTCACGCGACCTGATCGCAGTGATCAGTCATCGCCTCTGGCGCGAGCGCTTTAACAGCGATCCGTCGATTATCGGCAGGCCGATCACACTCAGTGCAATTGTCTACCGGGTTGCCGGCGTGATGCCGTCTGGTTTCAACTACCCGAACGATACCGATGTCTGGCAGCGATTGCAGTGGGATTTCGCGCAGCATAGCCGTGGCGCGCATTTCGTCGAATCGCTGTTCCGGTTGAAGCCAGGCGTGACGATCGACACCGCCAACAACGAGCTGCGCGCGTTGACCGGCCGCCTCGGCGTCCAGTTCAAGGCGACCAATGGCGAGTGGAGCGCTCGCGCCGTGCTGCTGGCCCATGAAATCGAGGGCTATTTCCGGCCGGCGTTGTTCGCGCTGTTCGGCGCAGCGGCGTTTCTGCTGCTGATCACCTGCACCAACGTCGCGAGCCTGCTGCTCGCGCGGGCGACGGCGCGCGAGCGTGAAGTCGCGGTTCGCGCGGCGATCGGCGCCAGCCGCGGCCGCCTGATCTCGCAGTTCCTGACCGAAAGCGTCATGCTCGCAGTGATCGGCACGGTGCTCGGCGTCGGCTTGGCCGTTGCGGCAGTGCGCCTGTTGGTCGCCGCGTCGCCGGTTGAAGTGCCGCGGCTCGCCAGCGTCGGTGTCGATCTACGCGTGCTCGGCTTTGCGGTGGCGGTCGCGGCGCTCACCGCGGTGGCGTTTGGCGTCGTCCCGGCAATCCTGATGGCGCGTGGCGACATGCAGCGGCCGCTGAAGGAATCGGGGCGGGGTGGCGATGCCGGTGGTGCGCGCCGCCGCGCGCGCAGCCTGCTGGTTGTTGCCGAAGTCGGCCTCGCCGTCATGCTGTTGGTTGGTGCGTCGCTGCTGGGGCGGAGTTTCCAGCGCCTTGTTCAACAGGATCCAGGATTCCGCTCCGACCGCGTCGTCACGGTCAATCTCGATCTGCCGAACAGCTATCGCGACTTCAAGAAGATTGCCGACTTTTACGATCAGTTGCTCGCGTCGCTGCGGGCACAGCCCGGGGTGACCGACGCGGGACTGGCCAACTTCCTGCCACTCGACGCCGCGTGGCGTCTGCGCTTTCTGATCGAAGGCCGTCCGAGTCCCGCCGCCGAAGACGCGCCGCTCGCCCAGCACCAAAGTGTGGACGACGATTATTTCAAGGTGATCGGTGTGCCGTTGCTGAAGGGCCGCCCGTTCGAACCGCACGATACGGTCGACGCGCCCGGGGTGGTGGTGATCAACGAGGCGCTGGCCCGGCGCGAGTGGCCGAATCAGGATCCAATCGGCCAGCAGATCACCACGTCGGTGCGTTTCATCGGGCCGATGGGCGCGATGCTGATGCCCCCGGAACCAAGTTCCAGGTGGTCGGCGTCGTGGCCAACCTCAAGAACGCGTCACTGGCGCTCGATTCCGAACCGGCGATGTATTTTTCCTATCGCCAATTTTCGTTCCGCGGCTTCAATCTCGTCGTCAAGGGACAGGGCGATGCGGCGGCACTGGTCGGCGCCGTCCGCGCTTCGGTTCAGCGGTTGGATCCGAGTCTGCCGCTCTCGCCCGCACGAACCTTGGACAGCGTCGTTTCGCAAGCCACCGATCGGCCGCGCGCGTTGATGCTGCTGATGGGTGTTTTTGCCGCGATCGCACTCGGTCTTGCCGCACTCGGGATCTACGGCGTCCTGTCGTACGCGGTCAACCAGCGCCAACAGGAACTGAGCGTTCGAATGGCGCTCGGTGCACAGCGCGGCGATTTGCTGTGGCTGGTCGTTCGTCAAGGCATGATGCTGACGCTCGCGGGGGCGGTCGCTGGCGTGATCGGTGCGCTCGCCCTTGGCCAGACGTTGTCGAGCTTGCTGTTCGGCGTCACGGCGGCCGATCTCACGGCGTTTGGCGCAGCGGTCGTCGTGTCGGTCGTGACCGCATTGTTTGCCTGCTGGCTGCCGGCACGGCGAGCCGCGTCGATGAATCCGCTGGATGGACTGAGAACTTAGAAGTTAGAACTGAGGTTCTTTATCGTGTCAGCTCGGCTCGAAGCCAGGCCTTCGCGATCGTCCAGTCCCTAACCACCGTTGCCGGAGAAACGCTCAGCACTTCCGCAGTTTCTTCGATGGTTAGACCGCCGAAGTAGCGCAGTTCCACGATTCGCGCTTGTTGAGGATCGAACGCCGCGAGACGATCGAGTGCTTCATCAAGCGCGAGCATGTTCACGTCAGTGGACAACGCTGAGATGTCGACAGCCGCGAGCGGAACCTGATCCCGGCCTGCGCCGCGCTTGTCCGCGTGCACCGAACGGGCATGGTCGATGAGAATGCGGCGCATCAGCTGTGCCGCCACGCCGTAGAAATGCGCGCGATTCCGCCATCGCACCCGCCGTTGGTCGATGAGGCGGAGATACGCTTCGTGCACGAGCGCCGTCGGCTGGAGGGTGTGTCCAACAGCTTCGTGGCGAAGGTAGCTCGACGCCAGCCGGCGCAGTTCCGCGTAGACGAGCGGCAGCAATTCCTCGAGGGCGTCAGAACGTCCCTCGCTCCACGCAATCAGCAACTGCGTCACGTTGACCGCTCGGCGTTCTTCCGAACTCACTGTGGAAGGCCCACCTGTTTCGCGACGCGCAGGAAACGCGGGTCGCGGCGGACGCCGTCGAGATTGGGTTCGACCATGAGGTAGACCAGGCCGTTCGAGCGCTCGCGGAACGCCTGGTCGAGCAACGCGAAACCGCGATCGCGATCGCCGAGCAGAAAAAACGTCAAATACAGGTTCACAGGCGAGACGTAACTCCGCTCTGACAGGTCGAGCAGTTCACTGAGAACCGTTTGCGACTCGCGCGTCTTTCCTGCCTTCGCGTATGTTTGCGCGAGACTGGCGAGAGCGGCCGGGCTGCGACGCGTCATCTCGACAAGCTGACGGTGCTGGTCGATGGCCTCGTCGAACCGGCCGACGTTTGCCAGTTCTCCGCCGAGCCGCATCCGGGCCTGAACGTAGGTCGGGTCGAGGGCCAGCGCCCGACGGTAAGCGGCTATCGCTTCCGACGAACGCCTTGCATTCGAAAGCGTCCAGCCGACATTGGTGACGACGACCAGCGAGAAGGGATCGAGTTCTTCGGCGCGCCGGACTTCATTCACGGCGTCATCAAAACGTCCGCGTGACACCAGGTAGTTGCTGTACCACGCATGGACGAGCGCAATATGCGGATTCAGTTCGAGCGCGCGGCGGAACTCGCGCTCGGCGGTCGCCCAGTCCCAGTCGTAATGACTGACATATGCCAGGGTGGCGTGTGCTTCCGCGAGGGTTTCGTCGATTTGAATTGCGGCAATCGCCTCGGCTTTTGCCCGAGGTCGCATGTCCACCGGCGACGCGCTGCTGACCAGCACGGTGCCTTGCTGGTTGTAACAATCGGCGAGCGCCGCATGTGCAGGCGCGTACGTCGGATCCCGTTCGACCGCCGCCAGAAAATACTCGACCGCGCGATCGAGCGATCCGGGGGTCCGCTTGTTCCACTGAAAGCGGCCCTTCAAATACGCCTCGTAAACAACCGGATCAACCGCGCGGACCGCACTCATAGTCTTTTGCGCTTCGCGCGACAGAGGCACTGCCAGCCACCCGGCAATGGCGCGCACCACATCGTTCTCGACGACGAGAATCTCGTTGGCGGGACGTTCGAACGTGTCGCGTCCCAGCTGCCGGTTGCTGGCCGCCTCGAGCAGTTCCGCGGTCAGTCGAACACGATCGGCGACCTGCTCGACGGACCCTCGCACAATCAGATCCGCCGCGCAGTTGCTGTCTGACTGCATCGAGCGTCGGCTGCTGGCCAAATCGTGTGACTGACTGGTGCGAAAGGACTCGGACGGTTCCGAGCGTTTCGAGTCGGCTGGTCAATGCTTCGGCCACACCATCGCCGAAATACGCCTCTCCCGCGCCCGTCGATGCATCGCGAAATGGCAGGACCGCCAGCGATGTTGTCCGCGGCGGACCGTTCGATCGTCCGGTACTCCACCACGCCCCCGCGCCGGCGGCGAGCACTGATCAGCATCGTGACCGCCGCCACCGCTCTCGACCACTGTGGCTCAGTCCGACGTCTCACTCGGGCGCCGGATTGGAACGAGCGCAGGGCTTCCAGCACTTCGCCGCCGTTCTGGTATCGCCGAGCGGGATCCTTTGCCAGGCAGTTGTCGCGGATCGTACGAAGCCCAGGGGGCACTTCAGAAGGCAGTGGGCGTGGTGGCTCCGTAATCACTTCAGACGTCAACTCGAATGCGGTGTGGCCGTCGAAAGGCTGTTCGCCGGTCAGCAGTTCGTGCAGGACGATGCCAAATGCCCAGACGTCGCTTCGGCTGTCAGAACGCTCACCTTTCAGCACTTCAGGCGCGAGATAACTAAGAGTGCCGGCAATGATGCCGACATGCGTCACCGTGGCGGCCGACACGGCGCTTTGGACTTCCGCGGGAAGCCTGCGAGCCAGGCCGAAGTCGAGCACTTTCAACCGCTGGTTCGGCAGCAGCATGACGTTGCCGCTTTTCAGGTCGCGATGAACGATCTGGTGAGCATGTGCGTGTTCAATCGCGCTGGCCAGTTGCAGGGCCAGCCGAAGAGCCGCAGCCGGGTCGAATCCGCCTGTGGGCACGGCTTCCAACAGCAGGTGCCTTCGAGGAACTCCATCGCGATGAATGCGCCCGATTCGTCTTCGGCGACTTCGAGCACTTTGCAGATGTTGGGATGATCAAGGGCCGAGGCGTGTGCAGCCTCGCGCTTCAGCCGTTGGCTCGCCCCGGCGTCGTCGACCGTCAGCACCTTGATGGCGACGCGTGCGCCCGAGCGCAGGTCCGTGGCGTCGTACACCTCACCCATACCGCCGGATGCGATGCGGTCCCCAAGCTGGTAGTGCGCCGCGGGTCGCGCCTGTAAAGCGGCCGCGTGAAGCCAGACTCGCGGCGATGCCGACAAGAGGCGAGTTCTCGATGAAATCGGGACAGGCTGCATTGGACGCGAGCAGCGCGCTCAACCTCCTGCCGCAAAGCGAGATCGTCGCCGCATCGATCTGCCACGAAACGGCAGCGAGCGGCCGGTTCCCGCTCGGCGGCTTCCGCGAACAGCCCCTTGATAACGGCCCATCGCTCGGGAGTCATGGCACGCCGAGGATACGCAGTATCGAGTAGCCGCTCAAGGATGAGGTGATTTCCCGCCGTTTTACGCGTTAGTTCAGTGGCGGAGACTGTGCGGACGGGAGTGCCGTCCGGCGGCTACAGCGTCGTCATGATCGGCAGTCTCGCAAAGGCGAAGAAAACACGAGGGATGCGATGAGCGTAGTCAAAGCGGTTGTCTCAGCCGGGCTGGTCGTCATGGCATGTCGCGCTGACGCCAGCGCGCGCAGACGCCGAGGACATTCGCGGTGTGATCGTGAGAACACTGCTCCTCTCAGAGGACAGCCGTCTGATTGGCGACGTGACCTGTAACGTGACTGGGTGGACCTTGCATTGCGTTTGGTGCTCCCAACATCACGCTCAACCTCAACGGATTCTCGGTCACCGGCCCGTCGGATCCGGCAACAGCCTGCAAGGGAACGTCGGTGGGAACCGACACCGGTATCAGTTCGAATGGGCAGGTCAATGTCGGCATTCGTGGACCGGGCGTGGTGCAGCGCTTCCAGGCAGACGGAATTCTGTTCATCGCCAGCGTCAAGGGATGGGTCCAGGGCGTGACGACGACAACCAATTGCATGAGTGGGATTCGCATCAATCCCACGTCCTCGGAGATCAGCGTGGAGGGGAACGTGTCGGTTCGAAACGGGCACGCCACCAATCCGTGCGGCGGGATATGAATCCAGGGATCCAATAACTCGTTCCGGTGGAACGAGACGAGCGGTAACGGTTACTCGACCGGCACAGCGACGGATTTCGGCATCGGGGTCCTTTCGGGCAACAACAACCTGGTCGAATCGAACACGGCTATCGGCAACACCAACGGCATCGTCGTGTTCCCGGCGGCGACCAACAGCCGGATTCGCGGCAACGTCGTAGTGGGGAACCCGCCCGATTCAGCAGTCGAATTCTCTGCCAGCGGCGACAGGCGTGGACATCTGGGATCAGTCGGCGCCAGGCAACAACAACAGCTTTTCCGGGAACATGTGTCTGACGGCCGTCAACGCGCCGTGTCCGGCGGTCTCGACGACGGCGGTGCCGCGGAAGCCTGGAAATTGACGAGAATTCGCTGTCGTCGATGGGTGGCGCTCGTCGCGATGGCTGGCGTGCTTTGCGCGCTAGCACGCGCGCGCGCGCAATCGGCGAACGCGGACGCCCCGTTGCACGATCTTGGCGGCGTGGCTGCGTTGCAAGCGATGTTCGAGCACGACCGTCGATCAAACACGAATCGTTCTCCTGTTGTCTCCAACCTGACCGGCTTGTATCACTGCCGCCCGGTGGGCGCAGCACGAGCTTCTCGAACCCAACCCACAGGCACGGCTGAAAATCTACGCCGTGTGGTTCAACATGTACCCGGGCGATGCCCGATCCAAATGGTCAGCGGCGCTTCTAGCCGACCCGCGGGTGTCGCACTACTGGGATGAATCGCGCGTCCTCGGCGAGCTGTACATGAATCAGTTGCCAGCGATCCTCGCTCGACGCGCGCCGGCCACTCTGCCACCGAGCTGCGGACGCGATGTGGGACGCGTTCTTCGTGTATGCGCCCGGCGACGGATGGCAAGAGCCCCTGCCAATGCCTCGCCTCTGGGGTTATCCAATCATGGTTACGCGCGATCAACTCGTAAGCGAGCTTCAGACCGTCGCGACGATTCCGAAGCCCTAAGAAACCTGACGTCGAGATCCTTGGCGGACACGACTTTGCCGTCGTAGACCGACTGCACTTCGTTCAGCAAGGTCTCGTCGTTCGAGCTCCACAGCAGTTGGTGGTAAAGCACCAGCAAGCCGGGCTCGGCGCGTTTGGCAATCGCGCCCAGCTGTTTCGCCGACGTGTGGTAGCGCGAGTGATACGCCTGCCACTCTGGCTCGCGCTTCGCGAAACCCGCATCCGAATAGACTTCGTGCACCAGCACGTCGCAGCGCCGGCACTGATCTTCGATCCTGGAATCGGCGCCGGTGTCGCCCGAAATCACGATCGTGCGATCGGCGGTCTGAAACCGATAGCCGAACGCCTGTTCCCACGCACCATGCTTCACCGGAAAAGCGGTGACGACGACGCGGTCGTCGCGGAAGATCACGCCGGCGGTGGCCTCGTAGACCCGTACGACGGTCGGATCGTGACGGTGCGCCGGCTCGCCGCCGGTCGTGCGAACGCGGATGTCGTCCGCATACGCGGCCACCAGGTGGTCGGTCATCGCCTTCAATCCGCGCGGTCCGGCGAGCTCCAACGGCGCGTCGCGTTCGAGCACCCATGGACTCAGAATCAGATCCGCCAGTCCGAGCGTGTGATCCGAATGCAAGTGAGTGATGAATGCGCGTTTGAGCCTGGTGGGACCAAGTGCCGTGATGCCCGCGCGCTGTGCGGCGGCGGCGCGCCGCACGATTCCGACGCCGGCGTCAACCAGGTAACTGACATCGTCCACGACGATCGCGACGCTGGGCCATAGCGATCGGGGTCGGCGTTTGGTGTGCCGGTGCCGAGCATCACCACTTTGGTGCGCGGTTGCGCATGCGGCGCGATCGCACAGGCCAGAACGAGCAGTGCGCTAGATATCGCTCGCTTCACCGGCGCAGCATGACATAAATCACTACCGACACGACCAACGACGGCAGCGTGCCGCCAATCGGCCCCGCGGCGAAAAAGGCGATCGCACCGCCCGTCCAGGCTGCGATTCCAGCTGATCGGAATCCGGCGAACTGGCCACGCTCATCGTACAGGGCGCTGATCAACGAGTCGTCGAGCGGCGCCGGGCGAATGTAATAGTGCGCGATCAGGATGCCGCCGATCGGCAGCAGCACGCCGCCGAGGACGATCATGAAATTCGTGTACTGCTCGAGCCACACCCCGGGCAGCGCGCTGAGCGCCGCTCCGACGATGCCGATCGTCCAGACCACCGATGCATCGCGGGCGGAAGGAACGAGGCTCTTCCACGCGAGCGACGACATATAGATGTTGACGAAATTTGTCGTCAGCGTTGCCAGCGTCAGCAGCACCGCACCTGACCGGCCAAGGCCGACCGCCGCCATCATCGCACCCGGGGTCGCCGGTACCGGCCGCGGCCGCCGCTATCGCACCGAGCGGCATCATCCAGGCACTCGTCAGGGCCAGCGCGAGGAACACCGCCATCAGCGATCCGGACGCCGAACGCGTGTACCGCGAATAGTCACCGAACATCAGGATCCACGACACCTGATACCCGACGACGACGTCGAGACCGCGCGACCAGGACATCGGCGCCGGCGGCAAACCGGTTGACGAAGGCGTCGCCCGCAAGCAGGCGACTGTCAGAGCAGCCGCGACGAGCAGCATCAGCGGTACGGCGATCCGGTCGGCCAGCGCGACGATCCGGGGACCGCCCCAGACGATTGCCGTGGCGAGCAGCCCCAGCCCGATGGCCCAGGCGGTTTCGGAGCCGCCACCCATGGCGCGCGCACCAGCCGACGCCGCAATGACGTTGTTCAAGGCGATCCAGGCAAAGTTCGAAACGTAGAGAACGACCGCCACCAGGCCGGCGCCGCGGATTCCCAGCGCGGGCCGTGCCGCGATAATCGACGGCACGCGCAGCCGCGATCCCAGCGGCGCCAGCACCGCGACCAGCGCCCCACCCGCCACGCTGCCGACCGCAATCAAGATCAGCGCTGAGGCCAGCGAGAATGAGGCGGCCAGGCTTGCTCCGACCTGGAACGTCGTTGCCACCACATTGGCGCCGACGAAGATCAAAAACAGATCGAAGACCGACTGCGACTGCGCAGATCGGTCGATCGGGCGGATGTCGGCGGCGTTCACGGCGGCGGTGAGTATCCTATAGGTAACGTATGGCGCCTATCGAACAGACGATCGCCGCAACAATTCACGGACGCTATCTGATCGAACCTGCAGCTGCGCGCGCCGCGCCGATGCTCGCCGGTTTTCACGGATACGCCGAACCTGCAGCCGTCCACCTGGCGCGGTTGCGCGCCATCCCGGGTTCGGAAGCGTGGACCGCGGTGTCGATCCAGGGGCTGCATCGGTTCTATGAACGCCGCACCGGCGACGTCGTCGCCAGCTGGATGACGAGCCAGGATCGCGAGCTGGCGATCGGCGACAATCGCGCCTACGTTGCGTCAGCGATCGAGGCGGCATGGCGCGCCCAGCACTGCGCGCACGGCGTCGTGTTTGCGGGCTTTTCGCAGGGCGTGGCCATGGCGTTTCGCGCGGTTTCGGCGATCCCCCAACCGGTGCTCGGGGTGGTTGCGGTCGGCGGCGACGTTCCGCCGGAACTCGATTCGGACATGCTTCGCGCGATCGGCCACGTGCTGTTGATGCGTGGTGCGCGCGACCAGTTCTACAGCCAGGACAAGTGGCAAGACGATCAACGTCGCCTTCGCGACGCCGGTGTCCAGGTCGCGGGCATCGAATTCGACGGCGGCCACGAATGGTCGGTACCCGTCAACGATGCCGCGTCGAAATTTCTCGAGAGCCGTCGCCGGTGATTGCGATTCGAGTCGCGACCGCCGCCGACGCCGAGGCGCTTGCCGCGCTGCGTTGGGAATTCCGCGGCCGGCGCGATCCGACCCCAGAATCCGAGAGCGATTTCCTGGCGCGATGCGTCCCGTGGATGCGAGGCCGGCTCGGACCCGCATCTGTTTGGCGCGTATGGATCGCGGAGGACGACCACCGCGTCGTCGGCCAGATTTGGCTGCAAATTTTTGAGAAATTACCCAACCCGAATGGTGAAGGACACCGTCACGCCTATGTGTCAAATCTCTACGTTCAGCCGGCGTCGCGCGGCGGCATCGGCAGCCAACTGCTCGATGCGGCGCTGAATTACGCCAAAGCGGAAGGCGCGGACCGCGTGTTGCTGTGGCCTTCGCCGCGCAGTGTCACGCTGTATGAGCGCCGCGGTTTCACGCGCGAGAGCGAGGTGTTTGAGCTGAAGTTGTGATCGACACGATGAACGCGACGATCGCATCTTGAACCGTCGCGTAGACCGCCTGCTGCGCCGCCGGATCCCGCCGCGAAATCTTGAACGAATGATCGCCGCCGTCAATCACATGCAGCGTCGGGCGCGGCGCCAGCAGGTTGAGAATTGGCGTCAGTTCTGCCGGCGTGCCAAACGCATCGCGCGTTCCTTGCACGAACAACATCGGGCGACGTACCGCCGGCAGATGCTTGTCACGCAGTTGATCGGGTTTGCCGGGAGGGTGCAGCGGATAGCCGAGCAGCACCAGGCCGGTGACCGGCAGAAAGGCATCGGCCGCGGCGGTTTGCGTGGCGATGCGGCCGCCCATCGATTTGCCGCCGATGAACAGCGCGCGCCGCGCGCTGGATAGTTCGCCGCGGATCCGTTCGATCACCGACTGAAAGCACGCTTCCAGGACCGGACCGCGATCCGGAATTTTCCGTTTCTGTTCGATGTAGGGAAAGTTGAAGGTAACGGCGTCGACGCCACGATCGGCCAACGCCGTGGCGAAGCCGACCATGAAGGCGCTTTGCTGCCCGGCGCCGGCACCGTGTCCAAGGATGATCGCTGCACCAGTCGATTTTGCCTGTGCCGGATAGACCAGAGCAGTCACCCCTGACGGGTGACTGCTCAAGTCCACCTTCACGCTACTCGGATTGCTTTTCAAGAAGCGCCTGCACTTCCGCGTCGGTCTTCAAGTCGTTCGTGACCGAAAACGCCCCGAACTGAGTCGCCAGCGAACGCGCCAGCACGCGATCGATGTTGCTGTTGACCACTCCGGTCAACGTCACGCGGCCATGCTCCACGACGATGTGGATCGGCGGATTCGGCATGATCGCGTAGTTCCAGAAGTTGGAATGGCCGTAAATTGAGCGCGCGATCCGATAACGCAATTCCTCGTCGAACTGCGACACCGGCAGCACCTCAATCTTGTCGACGACGCTCTGCACGCCAGCGACCTTGCCGACCCGTTTCTCGATGTCGTCACGTTTGTAGGGCATCGTCACCTTACCAGTCAGCGTGACGACGCCGTCCTTCACGCTGGCATTGACGTCGTCGAAGATGGTGAACTGCGTATAGCCGTCCACTTTCGCCGCGACGTCCTTTAGCACCTGAAAGTCTTTGGGCTGCGCGGCTGCCACAGTGGCACTTAACACGACTAGCGCTGCGCCCCAATACAGATGTTTGAACATTTAGCACCTCCCGAACATGTTGAGGTGGGGCAAAGGAAATGCCAGCGATTTCCCTAGGAAATCCGCGGATCTTTCCGCGCGATGTCCTCTCTAGTGTCCAGCGAAGGCCAGGCCCAGTCCGTAGGTAATGGCCGCCTCGATCACGCCGACGGCCGTCATCTCGAGACCGCTTGCCCACCACGACCGGGTCGTCACCAGCGACTTCGATGCGCCGACGACGAAATGCGCCAGTGTGCTGATCACGAATGAGGCAATCACCGCCGGCATGCCGATCGTAAAGAAGAAGGGAATGATCGGGATGAAACCGCCGATCGCCGTCGAGATCGTTGCGGAAATGGTCGACCGCCACGGATTGGGAAACGATTCTTCCGAGAGACCGAGCTCTTCGTGGACGAGCGCGCGCAGGAACTGCTTCGGTTCTTTCTGCAACCGCTCGGCCATCGAACGCGATTCTTCGGCCGAGAATCCTTTCAGTTGATAGAACAGTTCGAGTTCGAGAATTTCTTCATGCGGATCTTCTTCAATTTCGCGCCGCTCGCGCGCAATTTCCGACTCGTAGACTTCCCGCTGCGACTTCGCCGCGAGGTACGCACCAGAACCCATCGACAGCGCGCTGGCGAGTGTGCCGGCAAGCCCCGCAGCCAGCACCACTTCGCTGCCACCGGTATAACCGGCCATGCCGGAGACGATGCCGAACACGGCGCCGAGGCCATCGTTGACTCCGTAGATCGCGTCGCCGATCCAGCCGCTGCCGCGCACGTGCCAGCGCTCGCGACCGAGAATCGTGTCGAGCGTCGATCGCGGCGTCGGAATTTTCCCGCCCGCGAGCGTTCGCAGCACCACCGCGTGGTCGCGCTCTTCGAGCATCGCCTCCTCGGCGATTCGTCGATCGGCCGGATCGCTCAAACGGCGCATCAACTGGTCGTACTCGGCCTCCGCCTTGTTTTCTTCCTGCTCCAGCCGATGGAGGACGACATTGGGATCCGAGATCCGCTGGAACCAGGAGAGGCCGCGTTCGACTTCCTTCGGATCGGGAGCGGTGCCGGTCGCGGCTTGAATGCGCTCGGACCAGCGGGCAGCGTGTTTCTCTTCCTGTTCCACCAGTCGATTAAGGATGTCGCGCCGTTTCGGATCCCGTTCACGGTCGGCGAGGTGCCGATAAGTGGCGGCCGCTTCGACTTCGCGCTGCCACATTTTTTGCACGGTTGCGAGGTTCTTTGCATCCATCACAGGACCATAACCGTCGCGATGCCGGCGGACACCAGCAGGACCTGGCGAATCGGATTGTCGTCGAAGGTGCCGCGATGCAGATCCGGAATCAGATCCGACATCGCGACGTACAAGAAGCTTGCGGTCGCCAGTGACAGGAAGTACGGTTCGAGCCGCGGCAAGGCATCGAGGAAAACCAGTGCCAGAATCGCACCCAGCACGCCGGCTGCCGCGGCCGATCGCATTCGCCAGCAGTGCGCGTCGCCGGCTGTAACCGGCATGAAGAAGGATGGCGAAGTCGCCGACCTCGTGTGGGATCTCGTGTGCGAGAACTGCAATCGCGGTACTGACGGCAAGCGGGATCGAAGTCATCGCCGCCGCCGCGATCACGGCGCCATCGAGAAAATTGTGAGCCGCATCGCCCAGCAGCACGAGCGGGGCGCTCGAGCCGTGGACGTCGCATTCATGGGTGTGACAGTGTCGCCAGATCGCCAATTTTTCGAGCACGAAAAACGACAGGATCCCGACGAGTAAGGTAAAAAGAACCGTTCGTGCATCCAGCGCGCGCAGCGCCTGCGGCAGCAACTCGAGCAGGGCAACGCCGAGCAACGCGCCGACCGCGTAGCTGACCAGCCACGGCACGAGCCGGTCGCGGACTGACGAGGGGAGGACGAGCAGACTGGATGCGACAAGCAGCCCGCCGAACCCGCCAAGCAGACTCAGACCGATCGCGGTGGCCGCCAGAGGCACGCGACATTCTATTGCGGATTGCGGATTGCCGATTTCGGATTGTGGACGGCCGATTGCCGAGCGCGAGTGCGAACTTAACTCGCGACGTAGCCGCGTCGGGCGCGAATTCGATAGCCACGCGATCCGTCACGCAGCTCGACACGAATCGCGTGCCAGCGGCCGTCTTTTTTTCCGAGCGCTGGATAACCGAGGTAGTACTGCCGGCTCAACTCATCGGCGATCGACGTGGTGGCTGGATTGAGGTCGCGCGGATCGCGCACCAGCTCGGTCCGCCCGCCGCTGTCGTCGGTGAGATCGCGTAGCGCCCGCACGTCGACCGGATCGCTGCAGCGGTTGAACGAACGACTCGGTGGATACACCGGCGGGGCTGGCGGCCACGGACGGCGGCCCGGCGGCATCGGAAATGGCTGCGGCCGCGGCTGACGCTGCAATTCCATGAACGGCCGGCGAGGCGTGGCGACGCCGCTGCAGTCGATGCCGACCGCGTAGACCAGCGCCTCGCTCTGGCGGATGATCTGATGCACTGCCGACAATGGCGTGTCGCTGGTCATGTCGTTGCCGTCCGACAGAATGACGATCGCCTGTTTCCGGTTGCGCGCCCGCTTCATCATCGGCAGGGCATCGGCGATCGCGTCGTACATGGCAGTTCCACCGCGCGGCGAAGCGCCGGCCAGTGCGCGGCTGACGAGCCGCCGGTCGTTGGTCCATCCCTGGAGCAGATTAGGTGTGCTGCTGAATTGCATCAGAAAAAATTCGTCGTCCTGCGACGTCAGATCCGAAAGAAATTGATCGAGCGCCGCCCGGGCCGCGTCAAACTTCTCGCCCGACATGCTCTGGCTGGTGTCGAGGAGGATGCCGAGACTGACCGGCACACGGTCGGCGCTGAAATGCGTCACGTTCTGCCGTTCTTCATCTTCGTAGACGACGAAATCGTCCTGCCGCAGGTTGGGCACGAAGCGGCCGCTCGCATCGGTGACCGTCACGGTGACGTTGATCAGCTCGACGCCGCTCTTGAACCGAAACGATCCCGACTGCGGCTGCTCTGGCGGGGGCGGCGGCACAGGTTGTTGCGCCGACACCAGCGCTGTCGCGAAAACCAGGACGGCGGCGAGGCCGCGCAGCGGTCCTTTCATGGCGCAGTTCGTCGGTCGACGTGGGCGACTACCCGCTCGTCAGACCGGAAGCTGACACGATAACGCGCGACATCCTGGGCGTCCGCGATCGTGACTGCAAATGTGGATTCGCCGCCCGGAATCAATGCCGGAGACGCCACCCCAGTTCGAGTGGTGGAGACGACGTTGCCGTCCTGATTGAACAGCACGACGACGGCAGTCAGCCGGTCCATTTCCATGCCGGTTGCAGGATTCCGTACGATCCCCCGCACCGTCAACTGATTCCCGTCGCGATCGTGACTCAGCGCGACGAGCTCGAGCGGTGCCCCGACCGGCCGACGCGCCGCCTGGGTCTGATCAGCGGCTGACGCCACTGCGGTTCGGGCGGCGGGCGTATCGCCGCCAAACACGACGGTCATCGCTGCCACCGAGGCGACGACGAACGCGCCCACTGCGACGGCGAGTCCCCATCGCGAGCCGGTCGCCGGCGTCGCGGCAACCGTGCCGAACATGTCCGGTGAGGCGTGTGGCTCGTTCGTGGCGAAGTGTGCCGCGGTGTAAGGCTGTGCCGTGGGCGGAGGTGGAATGGCGGTTGACCGCAGCGGCAGCTCTTCGACCGGGGTCGATTCGTGAATCGCGTGCGCGAGCGCTTCCACTCGGGCGGCGGATCGTTCGCGTTCGTCCGCGACAGCCCGCCACGCAATAACCGTCATGATCAACGCAACCAGCAGCGACGAAATCGTTAAAAAAATCAACATGACAACTACCGCAACCTGAATTCGACTCCGACTTCAACGATGACATCGACGGGTGAACCAAGTCGAGTGGCCGGCGCAAACCGCCACTGCCGCACTGCTTGCACGGCGCGGTCGTTCAACCCGCCGCCGAGCCCTCGCAGAATGCGAACGTCTCCGACCGATCCATCTCGCCGAACGACAATTTCCAATACGACTTCACCGGAGATGCTGCGTTGACGCGCATCCTCGGTGTAGTCGGCTTTGACCTCGCGAAGCAGCCGCGGCGGTTCGATGCCGCTGCCCGGTCGATAAGGCCCGCCGCCAGTGCCGCCGCCCGAACCGGGTCCGACACCGCTGCCGTCGCCGGAGCCCAGGCCGGTTCCCGATCCAGTGCCCGCGCCGCCGCCTTTGCCCGGTCCATGGCTATCTGCTTCCGCGGTGGTTTGCTCGAGCACGCCGATGCGCGTTCGTGGGTCCGCGGGCGCCGTGATGATCGGCGCCACGACCACCGGCAACGGTTCTGCCTTCAACGGCGGCTCCGGTTTGGGCTCGGGCGGCTTCGGCACCGGGACGATCGGTGGTGGTTCTTTGCGTTCGGGGATCGGACTGCTGATCTTTCGCGTGCCCTCCCGCATTGCCTTGGGTGCCGGCTTCGGTTGCTGAAGCCCCCCGCCGCCGCCACCGCCTCCCGGTCCGGGAATCTGCCGGAATACGAGGCGCATGATCTCGTTGGGTTTCTCATCGAGTCGAAGCACCGCGGCGCGTGGGGCGAAATTCAATCCCGCGAGAAACACCATCAGCGCGGCGATCCCCGCATGCGCTCCGGTAGAAACCAGTAGCGGCAGCAGCGGCTGACGTCGTAGATGTTCGTATTCGAGAACCTCGCGAGCCTCCGGAACCTCGTGACTCCTCCGAATCTCCGTAACCTCGCGAACCCTAGGAACCTCGTGAACCCCCCGAACCCCTCGAACCCCGGAACCTCTTGAACCCCCCGAACCCCTTGAACCCCGTGAACCCCCCGAACCTCAAGAACCTCGTGAACCTCGCGAACCCCTGGAACCTCGTCCCCCCGAACCTCAGGAACCTCGTGAACCCCCCGAACCTCTTGAACCTCGCGAACCTCTGAAACGCCTAGAACCTCGCGAACCGCGACTCTTCCAATCCGCACCGCTTCTGCATGAACCACGTACTTCGCCGGCATCAGGCGAACGACCTGATCGAGCGGCACGCCCGCGGCTTGCGCGATTTCGTTGGCGGTATAAAGCTCCACTGCTGCAGGGGCCATCAGGGCAAAAGGCTTGCCTACGATTTTCGGCCGTTTCGCCTTGAAACTTCGAGGGTTAGACGTTTTTCAGGACGATCCGGACGGCCGTGCTGTGCTGCCGGGGGTACACTCCGCGGATGGGATTTAGCGGAAAAACAGTCATTGTTACCGGCGCGACCAGCGGCATTGGCCGGGCCACCGCTGAGGCATTCGGCCGGGAAGGGGCTTCGGTGCTCATCGTTGGACGCGACGAAACCGGCCTGGCGGAAGCGGCGACGGCCGTCCGCCTCGCCGGCGGCACTTCGGCATTGTGCCGTGCCGATGTCACCGAAGACGCGGCGCCGGATCGCGTCGTTCAGACTGCGGTCAGCGCGTTCGGCGGGATCGACGTGCTGGTCAATGCCGCAGGCGTCATCGCCAGCGGATCGCTGGAAGCGACGACCGATGAAGTCTGGGATCGCATGATGGCGGTCAATGCGCGCGCACCGTTTCGGTTGATGCGCGCAGCGCTGCCGCATCTGACCGCGCGAAAGGGAGCGGTGGTCAACGTGTCCAGCGTCAACGGCCTGCGATCATTTCCCGGTGTGCTGGCCTACTGCGTCAGCAAGTCGGCAGTCGATCAGTTGACGCGCTGCGCGGCAATCGAACTCGCCCCACTCGGCGTACGGATTAACGCCGTGAATCCGGGCGTGACCGTCACCAACCTTCATCGCCGCTCGGGCATGGACGAAACGCAGTACTCGGCATTCCTCGAACGTTCGAAGACGACACACCCGCTGGGCCGGCCGGGTCATCCCAACGATATTGCAGAGATGATCCTGTTTCTCGCGTCCGAAAAAGCCAGCTGGATGACGGGCGAGACGATTCCGATCGATGGCGGGCGTCACCTTACCTGTGCACGATGATGGCTACTGCTCACGGCCATTTTTTCGCGGCTTAATCCCCTCCACGAAGACCAGCCCTTCGCGTTCGGCCAGCGTGCGCACGCCGCGGAAGCCGTCGGCTTCGAGCGCTTTGTTCGCCTGGCCTGACGCGACGTAGGACGGTCCGGATGGCGCACGCGACAGTAGCGCCGCCAATCCCTGTCGCTCGCCGCAGCCGATCATCATCGCGCGTCCGCCGGGACGAACGACGCGCGCCACTTCGCGAACGACCGCGAGTCGATCTTCCGGACGCAGTGCCGCAAAGCCGCCACCGGTGTCGTCGATGATTGCGAGATCAAACGTCCCGTCGTCAAACGGCAGCTTGTCGTCTCGGACGACTTCGACTTCGACCAGCACGCCTGCCTTGGCCGCTGCTTTCTGCGCGCGCGCGGCGGATTCATCGTCGGTCACCGCGGCAACCGCGCGTCCGGAGAGGCCGACCTTTGCGGCGACTGCGGCAAGCGGTGCGCCGTTCGCGCAACCGTACTGCAACACCTGATCGCCGAGCTTGACGCCGGTCATTCCGACTACGAGGCTGTGCGGATCCTGCCGCTTGATGCGCATATCTCCTCATTTGACACCTCTTTCACGACATCGGGCATGACACTGATCGGCGGGTCGCGCTATGATCACCCGTTCATGTCTACGCCGATCGAGATTGCTCCCGCACGCGGCAAGCTTGGTGTGTTGCTGGTTGGCCTTGGCGCGGTCAGCACGACCACGATTGCCGGCGTGATCGCTATTCGTAAAGGTTTCGCCAAGCCCATCGGATCGCTGACGCAGATGGGAACCGTGCGGCTCGGCAAGCGCACGGAAGGGCGGTCGCCGAAGATCAGCGAGGTCGTGCCGTTGGCCACGCTGGATGATCTGGTGTTCGGCGGCTGGGATATTTTCGAGGACGACTGCTACGCCGCGGCGCGCACCGCCGGTGTCATCGAACCGTCGCTGCTCGACAAGGTGCGGCCGGAGCTGGAACGGATCAAGCCGTGGCCGGCCGTGTTCGATCAGCGTTACGTCAAGCGGCTCGACGGCCCGAACGTCAAGAAAGGCAAGAACAAGAAGGATCTTGCCGAGCAGGTGGTCGCCGACATCCGCAAGTTCAAATCCGACAACGGGCTCGATCGAATGGTGATGGTGTGGTGCGGCAGCACCGAAGTGTTTGCCACCGAGACGCCGGCGCACCAGACGATTGAAAACTTCGAGCGTGCGCTCGAAGCGAACGATCCCGACATTCCGTCGAGCATGGTCTACGCGTATGCGGCGATTCGCGAAGGCATCCCTTACGCGAACGCGGCGCCAAATCTCACCGCCGACATTCCGGCGCTGGTTGCGCTTGCGGCGAAAACCGGGTCGCCGCTGGCCGGCAAGGACCTGAAGACCGGACAGACGCTGATCAAGACGATCGTCGCGCCGGGATTGAAAGCCCGTTTGCTCGGCGTCGAAGGTTGGTATTCGACCAACATCCTCGGCAATCGCGACGGAGAAGTGCTGGACGATCCGGAATCGTTCAAGACCAAGGAAGAGAGCAAGAAGTCGGTCCTGGATTACATCCTCCAGCCGCAGCTCTACCCGGATCTCTACGAGGATCTGTGTCACGTCGTGCGAATCAACTACTATCCGCCGCGCGGCGATAACAAAGAAGGATGGGACAACATCGATCTGGTCGGCTGGCTCGGCTATCCGATGCAGCTGAAGATCAATTTTCTGTGCCGCGACAGCATCCTCGCCGCGCCGATCGTGCTCGACGTGGCGCTGTTTCTCGATCTGGCGAAACGCGCGAACATGCACGGCATCCAGGAGTGGCTGTCGTTCTATTTCAAGAGCCCGGTTCATGCACCAGGCCTCTACCCGGAACACGACCTGTTCATTCAGTTGATGAAGCTGAAGAACACGCTGCGCTATCTGAAGGGTGAAGAGTTGATCACCCACCTTGGCCGTGAGTACTACGACTAAAGGCTTCATCCAACCGGCGTTGTTCGGCGGCCTGGTGATGGGCGTGCTTTCGGCGCTGCCCTTGATCAGCGTCGGCAATGTCTGCTGCTGCCTGTGGGTGATCGGCGGCGGCCTGGTCGCCGCCTACCTGCTTCAGCAGAACCAGCCGACGCCGATTACGCCGGGTGACGGGGCGCTGGTTGGTTTGCTCGCCGGCCTGATCGGCGCGCTGGTGCAGGTGGTGGTCTCGATTCCAATCAGCATGGTCGTCGGGCCGATGGAGCGCGCGATGGCGCAGCGCTTGCTGGAAATGGCGGGGAACGTGCCGCCGGAAATGCGCGAGATGTTCGAACGCTACAGCGGCGAGGGAAGCTCGATGGCGTTTGCGATCATCGGGCGAATCTTCGCGCTGTTTTTCTGGGTTTGCATCGGCGCCGTCTTCTCGACGATCGGCGGCCTGATTGGCGCGCTGATCTTCAAGAAGAACCTGCCGCCCGGAACGATCGATGTGATACCGGCGCCGCCGACGTCCATCTGATTCCCGATCCGCACAAACTGCGCGGCGCTGCATACCGTTGCACCGCTATCGATTACACAGTTCGGATCCGAAATACAAAGACGTGCACTGGGTGTCGCATCGCGTCAGCGCCGTCAGCGTCTGCGTGCTCGTGCTGGGGGTGTCGCTCGGGTCGCAGCAACCGGCGCAGCCGCGGCCGCTGCAGACCCTGCCACTGACCCAGCTCGACGACCGCGCCGCTTCACCGGAACTCGACGATCGCATTTTCTCGGTGTCGTTCGCGCAGGCGCAGCCCATTCAGGACGCGCTCCTGCTGGTGATGCGCGGTACGAACCTGAGCGTTGCGCCGGCTCCAGGGGTCACCGGGGTCTTCACCGGCGAGTTGAAGAACGTGACGGTCCGACAAGCGCTCGACATCATGCTGCCGCCGCTCGGCCTCACCTACTCGGTGGACGGTGCGGTGGTTCGGGTGTTTCGTCGCGCCCTCGAGACACGCATCTTCGACTTGAACTATGCGTCACTCGAACGGGTCGGCGGTACGACCGTGCGCGGCGGCGACGCCAGCACCGCGTCAGTCACCACGGCCACGAAGGGCGACGTCTTTGTCGAATTAACCGCAGGGGTTCGCGCACTGCTGTCCGAACAAGCGACGTTCAACATCGATCGCAAGGCGGGCCTGCTGCAGGTGACCGACACTTCCGAACGGCTCGACCGCATCTCGACCTATCTCGATGCCGTGCAGGATCGCGTGCACCGCCAGGCGCAGATCGACGTTCGTGTCGTCGAAGTCGTGTTGAACGACGAGAAGGCGCACGGCGTCGATTGGACCGCGCTGGCGATGCAGATGAGCGAGCCACCCGGAGCACCTCCGGTCATGCGTCCGACGCTCACCGGCATGCGCGTGACGAACGTCGCGCGACTGCTCACACTGCTCGAAGCGCAAGGCATCGTGACCACGCTGTGGAATCCGCGGCTGATCGCGATGAACAACGAGCCGGCGCTGCTCAAGACCGACGCAATGACGCTCGCCGTGACGCCGCAGATCTCCAGCGACTCATCCCTGACGCTGGGAGTTAGCCCGATGCTCAAATTGCCGGCTGCGGGTGAATCAGACCTGCTGGTCCGGGTGGCCGACGGCGAGACGCTCGTGGTCACGGGGTTCGGTTTCGACCGCGAGACGCGCGAGCGCAAGGCGGTGGGCACCAGCGGCGGCTGGTTCGGCCGCAGCACGGTGGTGACGCGAAAACGCGTCGAACTGATCATTCTGCTGACGCCGCGGATCATTCCCGGCGTGATGGCGCAGTAACCATGTACGAAACCTACTACGGGTTCACCGAAAAGCCCTTCAGCCTGACGCCGGACCCGAAGTATCTCTATCGCAGCCAGTCTCACGCTGACGCCTTCGATTTGTTGCAGTACGCGATCTCGCGTCGCGAAGGCTTCGTGGTCGTCACCGGTGACATCGGCACCGGCAAGACTACGCTCTGTCGCGCGTTATTGGAGAAGATCGATCGCGCGACCTTCACCGCGCTGGTCCTGAATCCGTTTCTGTCGGAAGAAGATTTACTGAAGCGAATCCTGCAGGACTTCGGCGTTATTTCCCGTGCAGACGTGAAGGCGGGGCGGCTGGCAGGCGTCAGCAAGCAGGAACTGATCGACGCGCTCTACGATTTTCTACTCGGGTTGATCCCGTTGAAGGCGAGTGCGGTGCTGATCATCGACGAAGCGCAGAACCTGCCGCTGGGAGTGCTCGAGCAGATTCGCATTCTGTCGAACCTGGAAACCGACAAAGAGAAGCTGTTGCAGATCATTCTGGTCGGACAGCTCGAGTTGCAGACGCTGCTGCGATCGCCGAAGCTGCGCCAGCTCGATCAGCGCGTGTCGATTCGCTACCAACTGCAGCCGCTCGATCGCGAGGCATCGGGCGCCTACGTGTCGCATCGCTTGGCGGTGGCCGGTGGATCCGCCGTCGTCACGTTCGCGCCGAAAGCGCTCGACCGCGTGCATCAATTATCGAGCGGCATCCCGCGTCTGATCAATTTACTGTGCGATCGCGCGCTGTTGGCCGCGTTCTCGCTGCGCACCAATCGCGTGCTGCCGGACATGGTCGATCGCGCGGCGAAGAGCCTGGACGTGCAGCCGGTCGTTTCAGTGCGACGCCGGACGAGATCGGTCGCCGGCTCGCTGTGGAACGGTCGCGTGTCACTCGCCGCCGCGGCCGCCGTCATGCTGCTGTCGTCGCTGCTGGGCGTTGGCATGACGGCAATCGTGTATCAGCGGATCACGGCACCGGTCGAGGCCAAGACGCTCGCCTTCCAAACGCCGCCATCGTCGCCGGTCGGTGTGCTATCGGATACGCTCCGCGGTCGTGCGCTGCCATCGAATGCGGCGTTCACCATCATGTTCGGCGCGTATCCCGCCGAGTCGTCTGGCGTGGAACAGGTTCGCGCGCTGACCGCCTGGCTGGAGAATGCCGGACTGCCGGTCTACTACGCCGAGCTCGACCGGGGTGTTGGTGGACGCTGGTATCGAGTCATGGCAGGGTCGTACACTGATGATCAGTCCGCCGCGCGCGACCTCGAGCGGTTGAAGGCCGCCGCGCCGTCGCTCGATGCGCGCGTTACCGCGACGTCGGCGGACGGCGGGAGTCCGTGAGTCTGATCCTGGATGCGCTCCGCCGGAAACCGGCGGCCGATAGTGGAGGAGGGGAATACGGCAAGTCGGCGCGTGCCGATGCCGTCCTCGCGACGCTCGGCTATCCCCGTCGTCACACATCGAATTATCCGTCGCTCAAAGCGTTCGTTGGATACGGCGCCGCCGCGCTCGTCGCCGGCTTTGTCGGTCTGACAGCGCTGATTTTCTATTTCGCACCGGCCACGTCGACGCCTGCCCGAAACGCCGTGGCGCCTCCGTTGAAGCCTGTTGCGACCCCGGCGAACACGACGGCACGTTCAGCCAACGCGCCAGCTGTTCCTTCGACGGTGCCGTCGCGACCGACTGCGCCGGCAGTTCCATCGTCTGCGGCGCCACTCTCGTCTACGCCGCCAGTTCGATCGCCCGCGGCGACAATTCCACCGGCCGCGCCTGCACCCCCGGAAAAACCGCCGGCGCCCTCTCCGAAGCCTGGTGTGCCTTCAGCGAGTCCGCCAGTACCGTCCGCTGCACGACCGCCGGTGAACCCATCGCCACCTCCCGCATCGCAGGCCGACAGTGCCTCAGCGAAACGCATCGGCACTTCCGACAAAGGCGCCAGTACCTCGCGAGAAGCCGCCGACACTTGCTGCGAACCCTACGTCTGCTGCCCAGCCTGCGTCACCTCCGCGCAACCTGTCGCCGGCTGAAGATCATTTCCGTCTGGCGGTCTACTATCAGCGCGTCGGCGATTACGACAACGCGCTCGCGCATTACCGCACCCTGCTGCAACAGAACGACAAGAGCGCCGAAGTGCACAACAATCTCGGTCTGCTGTATCAGGATCGCGGTCAACAAGACGACGCGATCAAACAGTTTCAGCGGGCAATCGCCATCGATCCGAACTATGTGAAGGCGCACAACAACCTTGGCGTAGCGCTGATGCGCACCAATCAAATGGGTCAGGCCGCCGCGGAATTCCGCATCGCTCTCGGTGCCGACCGCCGCAACGTCGAATCGCTGGTTAATCTCGCGCTGGTGCAACGCGCCCAGGGCCGTATCGCCGATGCCCGCGACCTGCTGAACCGCGCGCTGGCGGTCGATCCGCGCAGCGCCGGTTCTCACTACAACCTCGCCATCGTCGCGGACGAAAGCGGCGACGCCGCCACGGCGATCCAGCACTACCGCGCCTTTTTGAAGTTCGGAACCGTCGCGCACGCCGACCTGGCAGCGCAAGTCCGCGCCCGACTGACCGCGCTCGGGGGATAACACCCGCTCTCGCTCTCGACTCTCGACTCTCGACTCTCGACTTTCGACTTGCGACTTGCGACTGTATAGAATCCGCCCTTATGGATGCGCGCGCTGAAATCGACGACCTCCTTCGTGAAGATCGAACCTTTGCTCCGGCGCCGGCGTTTCGCGCGCAGGCGCTGGTCCGCGACGAAAGTCTCTACGCGGAAGCCGAGAGGGACCCGGAGGCTTTTTGGGCGCGATTTGCGTCCGAGCTCGAGTGGTCGCGCAAGTGGGACAAGGTCCTCGATTGGCAGCCGCCGCACGCCAAATGGTTCGTCGGCGGGCAACTCAACATCAGCGTCAACTGTCTCGATCGCCATGTCCGCGGCGCCCGCCGCAACAAGGCCGCGTTAATCTGGGAAGGCGAGCCCGGTGAGCGGCGCACGCTGACCTACTTCGATCTCTACCGCGAGGTCTCGCAATTCGGCAACGTCCTCAAGTCGCTCGGCGTCACAAAAGGCGACCGGGTCGCGATCTATCTGCCGTTGATTCCCGAACTGGCGATTTCGATGCTCGCCTGCGCGCGCATCGGCGCCATCCACAGCGTCGTCTTTGGCGGGTTCAGTGCCGAGTCGCTCCGCGATCGCATCAATGACGCGAAGGCCAAACTGCTGATCACCGCTGATGGCGGTTATCGGCGCGGTCAAATTGTCGCGCTCAAGCAGGTGGCCGACGAAGCGATCGCCAACACGCCGTCGATCGAAAACGTGGTGGTCGTTCAACGCGGCAGCGGGCAGATGCCGGTCGATGTCAAGGAAGGCCGCGACCACTGGTATCACCGCTTGATGCAGGACGCGTCGGCGAAGTGCGAAGCGGTGCCGATGGACTCTGAGGACATGCTCTACATCCTCTATACCTCGGGCACGACCGGGAAGCCGAAAGGGATTGTTCACACGACGGCCGGCTATCTGGTTGGCACCTACGCGACGACCAAACTCGTGTTCGACTTGAAAGACGATGACGTCTACTGGTGCACGGCCGATATCGGTTGGGTCACCGGGCACAGCTACGTGGTCTACGGTCCGCTGGCGAACGGCGCCACCGTCGTCATGTACGAAGGCGCGCCGGACTGGCCGAAGAAGGATCGTTTCTGGTCGTTGATTGAAAAGTACGGCGTCACCATCTTCTACACGGCGCCGACCGCGATTCGTGCGTTCATGAAATGGGGCATCGAGTGGCCGGAAAAACGCGATCTTTCGTCGCTGCGGCTGATTGGCTCGGTCGGCGAACCGATTAACCCCGAAGCGTGGGTCTGGTACTACAAATACATCGGCGGCGAGCGTTGTCCGGTCGTCGATACCTGGTGGCAGACCGAGACCGGCGCGATCATGATCACTCCGTTGCCCGGCGTGACGACCTTGAAACCCGGATCGGCGACGAAACCGTTCCCCGGCATCAGCGCTGAAATTCGAACCGAGAAGGGCGACAAGGTGGACGTCGGCGGTGGACTGCTGGCGTTGACGCGGCCGTGGCCTTCGATGCTGCGCGGCATCTATGGCGATCCCGATCGTTACGTGAAGCAGGTACCTGGAACAAGTGGGGCAGTGACGTCTATGTGACCGGTGATGGCGCCAAGCGGGATGCCGACGGCTATTTCTGGCTGCTTGGTCGCGTCGACGACGTGATCAACGTCGCGGGGCATCGGATCGGCACGATGGAAGTAGAAAGCGCACTGGTCGATCACCCGGGCGTCGCGGAAGCGGCGGTGGTTGGTCGCGCCCACGAGATCAAGGGTCAGGCGATTGCCGCGTTCGTCACGTTGAAGGAAGGCACCGAGTTGGCCAAGGGGCTGGTGGACGACCTGAAAGAGCATGTCGTCAAGAAAATCGGCGCGATCGCGCGACCCGACGACATCCTGTTCACGGCCGATCTTCCAAAAACCCGGTCGGGAAAAATCATGCGTCGCCTGCTGCGCGACATCGCCGAAGGGAAGGCGCTTGGCGACACGACCACGCTCGCGGATCCAGCCGTGGTCGCTAAACTGAAGGCGAACTACGAGGAAGAGTACGGCTGACCGCAACACCGCCGACTTGTTCGACGCGGTTCCGGCCACTCTGCTTGGCGCGTCGCAACGCCGCCTCGACGGAAACTAACAGTCGCTCGGGATCAATCGTCGTCCCGGCAACGCCGTCGACATGAATGACGGCCGCGCTGATCGTCACCGGCACCGTCTGGTCCTTGCGATGATCGGTGAACGAGAGCCGCGCTTCAACCATCTGCCGTACGCGTTCGGCTAATTCCGAGGCATGTCCGGCGTCCGGGCCGGTCAGCAACACGGCAATCTCATCGTCGCCATACCGCGCGACCCAATCGTGCTGGCGGAAGTAGGTCCGCATCAGAATTCCGAGTCGCTCGAGGATTCTGGTGCCGACACCGTAACCGTGTAGGTCGTTGATGGTGGCCAGACCGTCCACGTCGAACAAGATCAGTGCGAGCGGATAGCCGAAACGGCCGGCTCGAGCGGTCTCTTTCAGCACCACTGCGTCGAGCATGGCGCGCGTATGCAGTGTCGTCAGGGCATCGGTGAAGCTGCCGGTCGAATCGAATTGGGTGCGCGACCCAAACAACGCAAGGTATTCGAACGACCCGCGCCGTACAAGTTGCGCTACCACCGGCCATACTTCCGTGGTTGCACCGATGGTTTCGTCTAGCGCCAGCTCGTCGAGGGCGGCGCGTTCGACGAGGTAGGCCAGCGTGAAGAGGTGGCCCGTTTCCAGCGACCGTTCGAGGACTGCGCCGCGCAACTGCGCCACCAACATTCCGCGCTCGTCGACCGCAGCATCCCGGACGGCTAATGCGAGGAGCCGAATCAACCAATTCGCCAGTCGCTCGCAAAAGTCGCGATCGAGCGATACCTGACCCGCATGGGGGAGAATGGCCACAGCGTCGACGGTCAGGATGTCCAGCCGATTCAAAAGGGCCCGTGAAACCTGTCCACGCAAGTCCTCTTGATGGCGGACCGCTGTTTCGCCAGGGAACCCTTTCTCGGCAGACATGGAAGCGCGCCATGTTCCTCTACACCGCAGCATCAGCGCAACCGACCACCCGAAAATGCCGTCAGGTACTATGGGATGCGATGACTGAGGTCGAAATCTAACGGGACATGCTGTCATTCCAGACCAGCCCGCGGTACCTGCCAGCGAACGGGAACCTCCGGTGAGGCAGAAGCTCGGTGAGTGCCTGGTCCAGGCGGGCCTGATCTCCGCCGACGACCTCCGAACCGCGCTAGCCGAGCACAAACGCACCGGCGAACATCTCGGCGCAGTCCTGGCTCGGACGAAACTGGCGACGGAAGAGCAGATCGCAAAGGCGCTCGCCTCTCAACTCGGTTTTCCGTACATCAACCTTTCCGAGAATCCGCCCGAGCCGCCGGCCGCAGCGCTGATCGCGTTGGACACAGCGCGTAAGCACGTCTGCGTGGCGATGTCGCTCGAGAAAAATCTGTTGACCGTAGCGATGGCCGATCCGCTGTTGTTTGGCGTTGTCGAGGATCTCGAGTCGAGTACCGGCTATCGAATCAAGCCGGTTGTTTCGACGCGCAGCGACATTCTCTCCGCTATCGGCAGCGCTTATACCAACACCTCGGAGACTCCCGTCGGCCCTGTGGTCAGCGAAACGCCATCGCCAGCGGACGACCGGGAGGCGCCACTGGCCGTCGACTTCGTCGATCAGCTTCTGAACCGCGCCGGTGCGGCACGAGCAACCGACATCCACATCGAGCCGACCGAGACTGCTGTGGTGATCCGCCATCGTGTCGATGGCGTCTTGAATGTAATGTCGGATCTGCCACATTCGAGGCACGACGCGCTGATCTCGCAAATCAAGAGCCGCGCAAGCCTGGATACCGCCGAGAGGCGTCTAGCGCAGCAGGGTCGTCTTCGCTTCGCGAACCCGGATGGCAGCGTCGTCCACTTCCGCGTGACGACGTTGCCCACGGCGCTTGGCGAGAAGGCGGTGCTGCGGCTGGCGAATCAGCGCAAAGTGGTGCCTCCTCTCGAGTCAATCGGCATGTCCCGAACGATGTTGGAAGCGACACGTCAGCTTGTCCGGCTTCGGCGCGGACTGCTCCTCGTCGTCGGGCCGGCCGGCAGCGGCAGGACGACGACGGTAGTTTCCGCGCTGTCGGAACGGCGTTCCGAACCGGCCAGTATCGCGACGATCGAAGATCCGATCGAATATCAGATCCCGGACGCGAGTCAGACCGCGATCAGCGAGCAGGTTGGCTTGACGTTCGCGAACGCGCTGCGAGCGGTTGTGCAGCAGGATCCGGATGTCATCGTGGTCGGCGAGCTCCGCGATCGGGAAACGGCGGCGGTCGCAATCGAGGCCGCGGAGAGCGGCAAGCTCGTGCTGTCAACACTGCGGGGTGACGACGCGCCGACAGCCGTAACGCGGTTGGCCGAGATGAGCGCTGACCGCTCAGCCGCCGCATCGGCCCTGGCCGGCGTCGTTGCGCAGCGGCTCGTCCGGCAGCTCTGTCCTCACTGTCGCCGGAAAGACACGCTGCCCCTCGAAGTACTGTGGCGGCTCGGCATCGCGGAAAGCGATGCCGCGGGGATTGTGTTTTACAAGGCGACCGGTTGCGACCTATGCAATCACACCGGCTATCGCGGCCGAACCGGCATCTACGAAGTGATGCGGGTGACCGACGCACTCCGCCGGATCATTGCGTCGGGAGCGCCGCCGGAACAGATTCGCGACCAGGCGGTCGCCGACGGCATGGTCACACTCGGAGAGGATGGACTGGCGAAACTGAAAAGCGGGATGACGACAGCGGAGGAGCTGCTGCGCCAGCTCCCGGATCGGAGCGACCGGCGAGCCCTCTGCGCGGGGTGCGGTACTGCCGTTCGCGCCGATTTCAAGGCGTGCCCGAACTGCGGCACGCGGCTTGGCGTATGTCCCCATTGTGGACGGGCGGTGGAGACCGCGTGGACCTTCTGTCCTTATTGCACCCGCGAGGTCCTGGTCAGATAGTTAGCAGTGCTAAGATAGGAACCCAAACCTTGATTCTTACGTCAGAGTCTTAGTTATATGGCACTCATCGAAACCGTTGACCTGTGGAAGACCTATGTAATGGGCACGGAAGAAATCCACGCGCTGCGCGGCGTTTCAATCCAGATTGAGCGCGGCGAATATGTGGCCATCATGGGGCCGTCCGGATCGGGCAAGTCCACCCTGATGAATCTGATTGGTTGCCTCGACACGCCGAGCAAGGGGTCGTACCTGCTCAACGGCAAGCAGGTCAGTCAGATGAACGACAACGAGCTGGCGCGCATTCGCAACGAGGAAATCGGGTTCGTGTTCCAGACCTTTAATTTGTTGCCGCGCGCCACCGCGCTGCACAATGTCGAGCTGCCGCTGGTTTATGCCGGTGTGCCGTCAAAGGATCGCGAGGCTCGTGCCAAGGACGCGCTCGAGAAAGTGGAACTCGCCCAGCGGATGACGCATCGGCCGAATGAACTGTCCGGCGGCCAACGGCAGCGCGTCGCCATCGCCCGCGCGCTGGTCAACAACCCGTCGATCCTGCTGGCCGACGAGCCGACCGGCAATCTCGACTCGAAGACCGGCGCCGAAATCATGGCGCTCTTCGAACGGCTGCACAAATCCGGCAACACCATCGTGCTGGTGACGCACGAGGCCGATGTTGCGGCGTTCGCCTACCGAACGATCCAGATCCGCGACGGCCAGGTCGAGAACGACGTGCGGCGCGCCGCGTAGCGGCGTCGCACCATCGCGCACGGCTGCTCACTTTTCGGCGGGAACGCGGGCGACGAGCACCGAGCCGCGATATGATTCTGCCACTCCGATGATCATGCAATTCTGGGGGGTACGCGGTTCAGTACCCGTGGGCGACCCCCGGCTCGATTGGCCATGGCTGCAACACGCCGTGCGTAGTGATTCGGGATCCGAAGACCAATAACTCGTTAGTCCTCGATGCCGGCTCGGGAATTGTCGGCTTCAGTGAGACCTTGAACGGCGAGCCGCGACGCGTCCCGATCCTGCTCACGCATTTTCACTGGGATCACACCCAGGGTTTGCCGTTTTTCTCTCCGTTCTATACTCCCGGCTGGCAATCGTCGATCTGGGCGCCGCGGTTGCGCGCGATCGACCTGGCGTGGGTGGAAACGATTTTCGATTCTCCTTTTTATCCGGTCCCATACCATTCGCTGCCGTCCAAGCCGTCGGTCCACCTGGTCGAGGAAGGCGACCTCGAGATCGACGATTTTCAGATCAAGGCGATGATGCTCCGCCATCCGGGCGGCGCGTTTGCCTATCGCGTCACCGGCGACCACGGCGATCTCGTCTACGCGACCGATCACGAGTTCGGCAACGTCGCGGTCGACGCGGCGCTCGGTGAATTCGCACGGGATGCGGCCGGCCTGATTCTCGATGCCCATTTCACGCCCGAGGAACTGCTGACGCATGGAGGCTGGGGGCACAGCAGCTGGAAACAATGCGCCGAGTTCGCGGCGAAGAATCACGTCAAGCGCCTCTGGCTGTTCCATCACAAGCCGGGACGCAGCGACGTCGAAATGAGCCAGATCGAAGCGGCGGCGCGGCGCATTTTTGCGTCCACCGACGCCGCTCGCGAAGGCGCATCCTTCGAGTTTTAGCGCGTGAAGAAATTCGGCATCGCCACGTTGATCGGCCTGCTCTCGTCGATACTCGTGCTGGCCGCGGCGGCAGGCTACGCGCGCGGCGGCGCAACCGGCCAGAGTCCGTTCGACACGATCGAACTCAATACCTATAACTGGCGAATGTCGCGCACTGCGCGACCCGACACCGCACGCCAGGAAATCGCGCTGGTCGAAATCGACGAAGACAGCCTGCGCAACCTTCAGCCCAACGCCGGCCGCTGGCCGTGGCCGCGCGTCGTCCATTCGGTGGTCATCGATTTTCTCGCCGACGCCAAGGCCCGCCTGATCGTCTACGACGTCAACTTCGCCGAGGCCGACACCCGCGTCGGTTTCAAGATGGGCGGTGAAACCTGGAGCGGTGAGGAATCCGACAAGGCGCTGGTCGATTCGGTGAAACGTGCCGGCAACGTCATCACGCTGGCTGACGCCAGTTACGAAGGGAAGGTGACCAATCCGCCGGCGATCCCGAGCGAATTTCGAATCGACGGCGAGGGGATCGTCGAACGCGACGTCGTGTTTCCGCCCTTTGCGACGCTCGCTGACGCATCCTCGCAGCTGGCACACAACCTGTTCCTGTTCGATCGTGACGGGCCGATGCGCCACATTCCGCCGTTTGTGCGCGCGCAGGGTCGAGTCATTCCGTCGCTCGGGACCGCCGCCGCGTTGCGGATTGCCGGCATCGAGCCCGGGGATGTTCGACTTGACGGCACAGTGCTCTGGATGCGCGATCGAGCGATGCCGATGTCGTGGAATCGCGTCGCCAGTACGGCTGGCGATTACCGCTACCTGTGGGGGCTGATCAACTTCCGCGGCCCCGCCTACCCGCGCGGCATCACCTATAAGTCCTATTCGTTCTTCGACTTGATGTACTGGTACGAACAAATCGCCGCCGGCCAGAAACCGAACATCGATCCATCGCTGTTCAAAGACAAGGTCGTTTTCGTCGGCATCTCTGCGAATGGTCTGGCGGATCGTTTCGAGACGCCATTCGGACTCGGGACGATGCCGGGGATCCAGATTCATGCAGCGGTTGCGGACGACATTCTGTCGAATCGATTCCTGCATCCGATTGACGACCGCGTGCGCGTCAGCACAGTCCTGGCGGTCGGCTTGATCACCGGATTGATTACGGTGCTGTTTCCGGCGTGGTGGGCGACGGCGGTGACGGCGGCGGCGATCGTCACGTTCGGCTACGTCGCGATGCGGCTGTTCGCGGTTGGCTACTGGATCAACGTGACGCAGCCGTTCATCACCTCGTCGGTCGCGCTGCTGTCGGGCGTCGGCTACCAGTACTTCATCGAGGGCCGCGAGAAGCGCAAGATGAAGAAGCTGTTCGGCCAGTACGTTTCGAAAGACGTCTACAACCACCTGGTTTCCGACCCGACGCTGGCGCGCCTCGGCGGTGCGCGCCGCGAGATGTCGGTGCTGTTCTCAGACATTCGCGGTTTTACGACCGTCTCGGAGCGCGGTCAACCCGAGGAGATCGTCCGCACCCTGAACGAATACTTCACCAAGATGGTGGAGATCGTTTTTGCACATCAAGGCACAGTCGACAAATTTGTCGGTGACATGGTGATGGCGTTGTTCGGCGCCCCTCTGGCCGATAAGGAACATGCGGAGCATGCCATCGGTGCCGCACTGGACATGATCGACGAACTCGGCCGTTTGAACGCGAAATGGCACGCCGAAGGTCGACCAACGCTGGATATTGGTATCGGCATCAATACCGGACCGATGATTGCCGGCAATATCGGCTCGGAGCAAATCATGAGCTATACGGTGATTGGCGACGCGGTCAACCTCGGTTCGCGGCTGGAATCGCTGAACAAGAACTACGGCACTCGGATTATCATCAGTGAAGCCACCAAGGAACAATTGACCGGCCAGTACGATCTGAAACCGCTTGGCGACGTTGTCGTCAAGGGCAAGACCAAACCGGTCGCAATTTTTCAGGTGGTCGAGCGCAACAATCCACAAGTGGCAGCCGAAACACCGCTGCCCGCGGACGCGCCCGCACCCCACTCTACGAAAGAGGCGAGTTTATGAAGAAGTCGATTGTCGCATTCGCGGTCGTAGGCGCCGTGCAGTTCGCCTCGCCGGCGTTCGCGCAATTTGGTGGCGTCCTCGACAAGGCGCGCCAGGCCCAGAGCACCAAAGAAAAAATCGACGACATCAAGGTCAGCGAAGAAGAAGAGCGCAAGATCGGTGATGAAGTCAGCCTGAAATTGCGGACCCGCTTCGGCGTCGTGCAGGACGAAGCGGTAACCAAATACGTCTCGCTGCTCGGCAATGCGCTGGCCCAGGTGTCCGAGCGCCCGAAATTGAATTGGACGTTCATCGTGCTCGACACCGACGGCGTGAACGCATTCGCGTCGCCGGGCGGCATCGTGCACATCACCCGTGGCGCGCTTGGTCTGATCGAGAACGAGGCGGAGCTGGCCGGTGTTCTCGGCCACGAGATCACGCACGTGTCGCACAAGCACGCGGTCAACGCTATTCAGAAGGGCAACATGGTGAAGGTCGGCAGCGATGCCGCCGGCAACCGTGTCGCCTTCCTCGATTCGCTCACGAACAAGGTTTACGAGATCGTTCTCGAGAACAAATTCGATCGCAACGACGAGATGGATTCGGACAAGACCGGCGTCTCGCTGGCCCAGAAACTCGGCTACGCGCCGAACGGTTTGGCGCAGTTCCTGACGCGCCTCGACCAGCGAAACAAGGACACACCCGCGCAAAATGGCCTGTTCGCGTCGCACCCCGACACCAAGGCGCGGATCGACAAGGTGCAGTCCACCACCAAGGGCGCAACCGTGGAAGCCCGCTACAAGTCGAACATCAAGTACGAACCGACCGACGTCACCAAGATAGCGACGGTTGTCGACGGCGCGTCGGGGCTGACCGGATCGTCGAAGGAAGAACCGAAGAAGGAAGAGCCCAAAAAGAAAGGCTTTGGCCTCAACTCGCTCAGCAAGAGCGCCAGTTCTGAGAAACAGACCGCGCAGGTGTCGGCTTCCGGAGGTGCCCGAGGAGTCGGGCCCGATCGCGACGCCAAGGGCGGCAGCAATCCCGCGGTCGTGAAGGTGGCGGTCACCGCTGCCGAGATCGAAGCGTTCAAAAAGGGCATTGCCTAAGCTGTTCGTTTTCGTCCTGTCCTGCTGCGTGGCCGCGAACGTTGCGGCCGCGCAGCAACCGAAGCGTCCGGCGCCGAAGCCACCGGCAAAACCGGCGGCGCCCGCGCCGAAACCGGCCGCGCCGGTCGCGAAGCCGGAGCCTCCGCCGGATCTCGTCGTCAAAACGCAGTACAGCTCCAACGACAAAACCACGCTGGCGACGAGTTCTTCAAAAGGTGCGCGGCAGCGCATCGACTACGGCACCGAAATGTCCGTGGTCGCGCAATGCGATACCGGCAAGCTGCTGCAGATTGCCGACCAGGGTCAGCGGTTCCTGACGGCAGCGCTCGACGCACCGCCGGTGACCGACGCCAACGCCAAGCCGCCGAAAAAGGGCGGTGCGATTGTCGTCGCCCGCACGGTCACGCTTACCGGCGAACGCAAGGAAGTATTCGGTCAAGCAGCGAAGCGCGCCAAAATCGTGGTGACCAGGACGCCGTCGGCTGACGCCTGCGACAAACACTCCGAACGAGTCGAAACGGATGGCTGGTTCATCGAGCCGCCCGCCGTCGCGACCTGCTCGGTGCCGCCGCGTAAGCCGTCGTTCGCCATAACCAATGGTTGCCGCGACGAAATCACCTACACCGATGCCGACGCGACCGCTGGTTATCCAGTTGCCTATACCGCTGTCACCACCGGCGACGACCCGCCTTCGCCCGGGGCTTCCAGCGGGGCTTCGGCGAGGCCGATCACGCTGACGATGGAAGTTACTTCTTTCGACCGGCAAACCTTGCCCGACTCGCTGTTTGTGGTGCCGGACGGCTACAAGGAAGTGAAGACCCTGGCCGACCTGACCGCAACCGTGAAGAAGGCCGGCAACGTCCGGGTCGGGGTGGTGGCGGTCACGACCAAACTGAAAGAGCAGTTGTCTCTGCAGGAGCTGAGCGACGCGCTGGTGGTTTCGCTGAACGATGCCGACGTAGACGCCGTGTCGCTCGAAGCGACATCGGCGGCATCCGCCATCGAGGAAGCGCGTTCGAAAAAAGTCGACTACCTGCTGGTCACCGAAGTGACCGACCTGCGGAAACCGCAGCGCGGCCTGATGGGGCGGGTCACCGGTGCGCGCGATTTCGGCGCGAAGGTCGACTTCATGCTCGTCGCCCCAGGCGCGGTGTCGCCAGCGCTGTCAAGTTCCGAGCGCACCGGCGCATCGAACGTGCAGATCGCGGTCAAGACCGCGCAAACCGCCTACAAATTCGCGACCCCGATGGGCCTGCTCGGCTCGCGCTTCAACTTCATGCAGACCTACATGGCGATGGCCGGCGGCCAGAACGGCAGCGCCAGTGCCGTCCCGACATCCGATCCGGTGATCAACACGCTGTTCCAGGTGCTGAACACCTCGACCGGCGCGAATCAGCCGCAGGAGATGGCCGAAAGTGCCGACGCCGCCGTCGCCAGTGCAATGGAGCGCGAAGTCGCGGCGGTCGCCGGGAAGCTGAAGAAATGAGAAATGCATTCTGCATTTTGCATTTCTAGAACGTCGCCATCTGTCCGACGCCAGTAATCGCACTGGCGAAAAACCCGAAGACGATCACTACCAGAATCACCGCAACCGCCGAGACCGCCATGTACGGAATCACCTTGTCGGCCGGCGTGTGCATGACGGCGGGCAGGCCGATGTAGAACAAGTAGAGTCCGTAGAGCGCCGCGAGAAGGCTCAGGACCGTCAGTGGTGGAATCAGCCTGAGGACACCGGCGATCCAAACCGGCGTTGACGCGTAGACCACCAGTTTCAGCGCCTGCGCGGTATTACCGCGCGATCCGAAGGTTGGCGCCAGTCTTTCGATGACCATCGCCGCCAGCCAGCAGCCGACCAGCCCGAATACCCATGTCACCACCGCGTTGGCGAAGCCGCGGACCAGCCCGACGCGCACGAATCCGTAGCCGATAATGCTGCCGCCGATCCAGCCGCAGAGCGCAGAAATCGCCGACAGCGGACCGGCATAGCCGCTCAGCAGCTCCCCGACATCCGTCGATTCCGCGGCAATCTTCCGCCATTCTTGCGCCGGCTGCAGCAGAATCGATTTCACCCGCGTCGTCAGATCCATCACTGCTCCTTAGACGGCTGCGAAATGTCCCGCCGAAATCTCTTTCAGCGCCGCGTCGCGATTGACCGCTGCGGGATCGAGCTGAATGCGCTGGCGCGGGGCGTCGGGATCGACGACCGGAATCGCTGACAGCAACGCCCGGGTGTAGGGATGCTGCGGTGCGGCAAACAGCGCAGCGGCTGGGCCCATCTCGACGATCTTGCCGAGATACATCACCGCAACGCGGCTGCAGATGTGTTCCACCAAACGAAGATCGTGCGCAACGAACAAGTAGGTCAGCTTCAGACGCTGCTGCAGGTCCATCAGCAGGTTGACGACCTGCGCCTGAATAGAGACGTCGAGCGCCGAGACCGGCTCGTCGAGAATGACGAACGACGGATTCAGCGCGAGCGCCCGGGCGAGGCCGATTCGCTGTCGCTGGCCACCACTGAATTGGTGGGGATAGCGTTCGAGATGCTCGGGATCAAGTCCGACCAGCTTGAATAGCTCGATCACGCGAGCGCGTCTTTCGTCGCGCCCGCCGAGCTTGTGGATCACCAGCGGCTCTTCAACGATCCGAATGGCACGCATCCGCGGATTCAGCGACGAATACGGATCCTGAAACACGATCTGCATATCGCGCCGTGCTGCGCGCATCCGCTCCCGCGGGAAGGCAAGGACGTTCTCACCGCGAAACCGCACTTCGCCGGACGTCGGTTCGATCAGGCGCAGCATGCAGCGACCGGTGGTGGTTTTTCCGCTGCCCGATTCGCCGACCAGGCCGAAAGTTTCGCCTTCGTCGATGTGAAAGCTGATGTCGTCCACGGCGGTGACACGCGTGCCGGCGCGGAGAAATCCGCCGCCGCGCGTGAAGTGCTTCACGAGGTGTGAAACTTCAACCAACGGCATCGAGGAGTTCATTCGTCGTCAGCGGCGGGCGGTGCAGGTAACATTTTGCCAACTGATCGCGTCCGGCAGCATAGTCGGGCGGTGGCGCGGAGGTACACGGTTCGAAGCGATCCGGGCAGCGCGGATTGAACGCGCAGCCAGGGGGCAGATGGCCGAGCAGCGGCACCGAGCCGTCGATCGCGCGCAATCGCTGTCCCGGCGCACCGCCCGGCATCGATGCGAGCAGACCGCGCGTGTAGGGATGCTGGGGCGATCGCAGAATCGCCCGTACCGGGCCGGTTTCGACGATCCGTCCCGCGTACATCACCGCCACGCGGTCGGCGGTTTCGGCGATGACTCCCAGATCGTGAGTGATCAAGAGCAGCGACAGGTTGAAGGCCGATTTCATTTCACGCAGCAGGTCGAGAATCTGCGCCTGAATCGTCACGTCGAGGGCGGTGGTCGGTTCATCGGCGATCACCAGCGACGGCCGGCAGGCCAGCGCGATCGCAATCATCACGCGCTGCCGCATCCCGCCAGACAATTGATGAGGATAGTCATCCACCGTCGCTTCCGGGTTGGGAATCCGGACCTTCCGGAGCAGCTCGATCGCCTGGGCGCGCGCCTCACGCTTGGACGCGCGTCCGTGGACCAGCAACGCTTCCGCGATCTGGTTGCCGACGCTGAACACCGGATTGAGCGCCGTCATCGGTTCCTGGAATATCAGCGCGATGCTCGCACCGCGGACTTCGCGCATCGCGCGCTCGTCGAGAGCCATCAAGTCGCGGCCGCTCAATAGTACGCGGCCCGCCGCGACCCGGCCAGGCGGTTGCACGAGACGCAGGATCGACAAGGCGGTGACCGACTTGCCGCTGCCCGACTCGCCGACCAGCCCGAGCGTTTCGCCGGCATGGATGTCAAAGCTGACATCGTTGACCGCGGCCACCGCGCCAGCGTCGCTGTCAAAGGTCGTCGTCAGGTGCTCGACGCGCAGCAATGGCTCTTCAACCATCCGTTCAGCCTTCAGCCTTATCGCCGCCAGATCATACGGTCGCCGTCTCTTCGTATTCGCCAAAAACCGCCCGCATCGCATCGGCAATCTCGCCGACAGTGGCGAATGCTTCGACCGCGGCAACGATTGCCGGCACCAGATTGCTGCCGCTCGACGCGGTCGCCGTCACCTCTTCCACTGCCCGTCGATGGGCGTCCGCGCTTCGGCTGGCGCGAACGCCGCGGACGCGTTCCACTTGACGGCGTTCGACGTCGGCGTCGATGTTCAACAGCGGCACCGCTTTGCTTTCGTCGGCGGCGACGAAATCGTTGACGCCAACCACGACGTCTTCGTGCTTATCGATCCGGATCTGAGCTCGATACGCCGATTCCTGGATCTCGCGCTGGATGAAGCCGGCTTCGATTGCCGCCAGTGTCCCGCCGGCGCGCTCGATCCGTTCGAGCAGGGCCACCGCGCCCGCTTCGATCTCGTTGGTCATCGTCTCGATTTGGTACGAACCTGCTACCGGGTCGACGGTATTGGCGACGCCACTTTCAGACGCGATGATCTGCTGCGTCCGCAGCGCAATCCGTGCCGACTCTTCGGTCGGCAGCGCCAGCGCCTCGTCGCGCCCGTTGCAGTGCAGCGATTGTGTGCCGCCGAGCACCGCCGCCAGCGCCTGCACCGCAACGCGCACGATGTTGTTATCGGGCTGCTGCGCGGTCAGCGTGCTGCCGGCCGTCTGGGTATGAAAGCGCAGTTGCTGCGCGCGCGGGTTGGTCACGCCGAAGCGATTGCGCATGATCCGCGCCCACAGCCGTCGGGCGGCACGATACTTCGCGATCTCTTCCAGAAAATTGTTGTGCGCGTTGAAAAAGAACGACAGCCGTTGGCCGAGCCGGTTGACGTCCAGCCCGGCGTCGACCGCCGCCTGCACGTAGGCAATTGCGTGAGCAAACGTGAACGCCACTTCCTGTACCGCTGTCGATCCAGCTTCGCGGATGTGATAACCGCTGATTGAAATCGTGTTCCAGTTTGGCAGCTCGCGCTCGCAGAAGGCGAAAATGTCGGTGACGATCCGCAGCGACTGACGCGGTGGATAGATGTAGGTACCGCGTGCGACGTACTCTTTGAGGATGTCGTTTTGCACCGTGCCCGCGAGTGCGCGCAATTCCGCACCCTGGCGCTTCGCCACCGCGACGTAGAGCGCCAGCAGGATGATCGCCGTGGCGTTGATGGTCATCGACGTCGACACCTCGCCCAGCGGAATGCCGTTGAACAGCGTCGCCATGTCTTCAATCGAATCGATCGCGACGCCGACCCGTCCCACTTCACCCGCGGCCAGCGCGTGGTCCGAGTCGTAGCCCATTTGCGTCGGCAAATCGAAGGCGACGCTCAGGCCGCTGACGCCGTGTGCGAGCAGGTAGCGGTATCGCTGATTGGATTCTTCCGCCGACGCGAAGCCGGCGTACTGCCGCATCGTCCACAGGCGGCCGCGGTACATCGTCGGCTGGATGCCGCGTGTGAAAGGAAAGTCGCCTGGTTGACCGAGTTCGAACGTCGGGTTCCAATGCGCAAGGTCGTCCTGCGTACGCGCATGATGCACGGGGCCGATTGTACTCCCGTAAGTCCTTGACACAACGGAGTCTGGGGCGTACTCTATCTGTCCACAAGCTTCAATCCGAAACACATGACATCAGGCCCCCGATTCCTGTTCACCGCCTTGGTGTAGGCAGCGATCGGCAGCGTTCCGGGTCCCAGCTCCGGCGCGCAGGAGGAACCAAAGATGGACGACGTCGTGAACCGGTTCGCGCGAGAGCTGGCCGATGCGATTGCCGCCGCAGTCGCAGAAAATCCTCAAGTTGAAGCGTGCCGGGAAAAGGCGCGCGCTGCCGGATTCGAGATGAAGGTGACGCTCGAAGCGGTCGTCGGGTTTGTCAGCCGCTCCCAGACCAACGCCCTTGCGAAAGTGCCGCAGCCGACCAAAGCGGTCCGCGAGATCCAATCCAAACGCGCGTTTGAAGTAACCGCGAACGATCGCCGGTTCCTGCGCTCGCTGCGTATCGCCGCCGACGAAACGACCGAGGCGGTTGAATAGGAAACAGTAAGAACTTAGAACTGAGAACGAAAAACTTAGAACTAAGAAGTGAGAAGGGCTGGCGTTGTAGCGCGCAGCCCTTTTTCTTTTTTAACGGCTTGTGGCGGCGAAGCGCGCGATGGTTGCGACGGTGACCAACGCTGCGTTTTCACTGGCGGGCTTGAGATAGGTTTGATAACTCAAAACCGCCGATCCGTCAGCGGCATCGGTGACGCTCCGTACGACCAGGCAGGGCGTCGAGAACTGAAGGCATACCTGGACCATCGCCGCGCCCTCCATCTCGACAACCGACCCCCCGAATTCCCGCAGTTCGTTTTTTCTGATCGGATCCGCGACAAACAGATCGCCAGTGACCACCACCCCTTCGTGGACGCGCGGTTGGCGCGTGCCGTTCGAGAGTGGTGCCAACGGCAGTTTCACGTCGGCGATCGCCGCACGCGCTGCCGCCAATAACGCCGTCGGTGTTTCGAAGAACAGCGGATTCGGCTCGCCGGTGACACTGTCGCGGGTTGGCCGCCGGACGAAGCCGTCGGTCGTCAACCGACCGATGTCGTGCTGCGCCACTTTGGTCGCGATGACGACGTCGCCGGGACCAAGCGTCGGATCGAGCGCGCCGGCGGTTCCCGAGAAAATCAGCGCAACGGGATGAAAGCGTTCGAGGAGCAGCGCGGTTGCCGCCGCCGCATTCACTTTGCCGATCCCCGACCTGCCGACGACGACGCGGCGTCCGTCGAGCGTCCCGATCGTCACGACACTCGATCCGAGCCGCTGCGTTTCGGGATTGGCGAGACGGCGTTCGATCGGCGCAATCTCTTCGGGTACGCCCAGAATACCGAACACCGGCGGGGATTGACCGGCGGGTCGCGCCCCGAGGATGGCCAGACCGCAGAGCAACGCGCCGACGCGGGCGAAGCGGTGCAGCATCCCCGCCATCCTACGTGATGCGCTCGCCTACTGCTTCGGGATTTCGATCGCGATCCGTTCGAGGTCGGTCTGGGCTGCCGGCAGTTCGTCTTTGCCGGTCGGCAGCCCATTCTTCTCGAACAGGAACGCCAGAATGTCGGCGTACTGCTGTCGCGGCAAACTGCCGGGACGATCCTGCGGCATCTTGCCGCGAATCATTTCCAACAGGTCGCTGGCCGTCTTTCCGTTCCACGCCATCAAAAACTCTCCGACAAATTGGTCTGGAGTATGGCATCCACCGCATTCCGAGATGAACGCGCGCTCACCGCGCGTCGCCTGCTCCGAGGTGAAGGCGCCGGTCGCCGTCGACCGCTTATCGTCCTGCAAGGCACCAAGGGTTTGCACCGTCACCAGCACGCCGACGGCACACACGAACCACAACGACGAAGATTTGATCACGTCCAATTCACCCGTTGGTCAGGCTTGTTTCGCTTGATTGGCGACCCGCGCGGCAGCCGCCGCCGCGGCGGCCGGGTCGCCCAGATAGTAGTGACGCAGCGGCTTGAGCTGCGGGTCCAGTTCGTAGACCAGCGGAATGCCAGTCGGAATGTTGAGTTCGACGATTTCCGACTCGGGCACGTCGTCAAGATACTTGACCAACGCCCGCAAGCTGTTGCCGTGCGCCGCGACGACGACACGCTTCCCGGATTGAATCGATGGAGCGATCGTCGAGTGCCAGTAGGGCAGGAATCGCGCGACGGTATCCTTCAGCGATTCGGTCAGCGGCAGCTGGCTGGCGCTGAGCGCGGCGTAACGCGGATCGCGCGACGGGTGTCGTGGATCGTCTCGCTCGAGCGGCGGCGGTGGAATGTCGTAACTGCGCCGCCAGATTTTTACCTGCGCTTCGCCGTGCTTCGCGGTCGTCTCCGCTTTGTTCAACCCTTGCAACGCGCCGTAATGACGTTCGTTGAGCCGCCAGTCCTTTTCGACCGGGATCCACAGCAGGTCGAGGCCGTCGAGCGCGATCGTCAGCGTCCGAATCGCGCGCTTCAGTACCGAGGTATACGCGAGATCGAAGGCGTAGCCGCCGTCTTTCAGGAGACGACCGGCTTCAGTCGCTTCTTCGCGGCCGCGATCGGTCAAATCGACGTCGGTCCAGCCGGTGAACCGGTTCTCTTTGTTCCAGGTACTCTCGCCGTGACGTAGCAACACCAGTTTGGACATGTCGTTCCGCTACAGCCGCGCGCTCCGCACCGCCGTCATGCCGGCATAGGCGGCGCTGGCGCCGAGCTCTTCCTCAATTCGCAGCAGCTGGTTGTATTTCGCGGTCCGGTCGGTCCGGCTGGCTGAACCGGTCTTGATTTGTCCGGCGGCGGTACCGACCGCCAGGTCGGCGATGGTCGAATCCTCGGTCTCGCCCGAGCGATGCGAGCTGATGCACGCGTAGTGCGCCTCGTGCGCCATGCGCATCGCATCAAGCGTTTCAGTGACCGTGCCGATTTGATTCAGCTTCACCAGCAGCGCGTTGCCAACCTTGTCGGTGATGCCTTTTTTGAGAATCTCCGGATTAGTGACGAAGACATCGTCGCCGACCAGCTGGACGCGGTCGCCAATCGCGGTGGTCAACCGCTGCCAGCCGCTCCAGTCGCTTTCGGCCAGGCCGTCTTCGATCGAAACGATCGGGTACTGGCGGATCCAGTCTTCCCACAGACGGATCATTTCGTCGGAGGTGCGGTCCGGTTCGCCCGACTTCTTGAAGGTGTAGCGTCCGTTGCCGGCCCAGAGCTCGCTCGACGCGACATCGAGCGCCAGCCAGACATCGGTTCCGGCACGCAGGCCGGCCTTGCCGACCGCTTCCATCACGACATCCAGCGCTTCGAGGTTCGATTTCAGGTTCGGTGCGAAACCGCCTTCGTCGCCGACGCCGGTCGACTGACCGCGGCCTTTCAGAATGCCGCGCAGCGCATGAAAAATCTCGGCGCCCCACCGCAGTCCTTCGCTGAACGACGGCGCAGCCAGCGGCATGACCATGAATTCCTGGAAGTCGACGCTGGAATCGGCGTGCGCGCCGCCGTTGAGAATGTTCATCATCGGCGCCGGCAAGGTGAAGGCGGTAGTACCGGACAGCGCACCGATGTGGCGATAGAGCGGGACCTTCTTCGACGCTGCTTCCGCCCGGAGCACCGCCATCGAAACCCCGAGCAGGGCGTTGGCGCCAAGCCGCGACTTGGTCGGCGTGCCGTCGAGCGCGATCATCGCGTGGTCCAGCGCGCGTTGATCGAACTCGCGATTGGTGACCGCCTTGGCGATCTCACCGTTGATGTTCGCCACGGCTTTTTTCACGCCTTTGCCGCCGTAGCGCGCGCGGTCGCCGTCGCGCAGTTCCAGCGCCTCGCGTTCGCCGGTCGACGCACCCGACGGCACCGCGGCGCGGCCGGCCGCGCCGCTCTCGAGGATGACATCCACTTCCACGGTCGGGTTGCCGCGCGAATCGAGGATTTCGCGTCCGACCAGCTTTGCAATCTTCATTACGATCCGCCCCCTCGCCGATCAGCTTCGGCCTCGAACGCCAGTGCTTCTTCCGAGATCGGACCGATCAGCGGTTCATCGTCGGTGGTGACGATAACGATCCCCGATTCGGTGACCGTATGCCGGCGGCGATCTTCCTCGGCGTCGTAGCCGATCAGCGCGCCGCGCGGAATCAGCACGTCGCGGTCGACGATTGCGCGCCGCACCTGCGCGTGCCGGCCAACCCGCACGCCCGGCATCAGGATGCATTGTTCGATCGTGCAAAAGCTGTGAACCCGTACGTTCGGACAGAGCACGCTGCCGTAAATGCTGCTGCCGGATACGATGCAGCCGGGTGAGATCACCGAATCCTGTGCTTGCCCGCAACGCCGTCCCGGTTCGGCAAAGACGAACTTCGCCGGCGGCGCCTGCGGCTGGTAAGTGCGCAGCGGCCACTCCGGGTCGTAGAGATTGAACTCCGGATTCACGCCGCACAAATCCATGTTCGCTTCGAAATAGGCATCGAGCGTCCCGATGTCGCGCCAGTACTTCGACGCCTTCTTGTTCTCGTCGTAAAAGCGGTACGAATAGACCGGCGCCTGATGAATCAGCGCAGGAATGATGTCCTTGCCGAAGTCGTGCGTCGTCTGTTCGCTGGCGTCGGCTTCGAGCGCGCGCACCAGCACGTCAGTATCGAAAATGTAGACGCCCATTGACGCCAGCACGTAATCGGGCGATCCCGGAATGGTCAACGCCGATGCATCGCGCGGCTTCTCGCTGAAGCCGATGACGCGCTCACTCTCGTCGACGGCGATCACGCCAAAGCGATACGCTTCGGCGACCGGCACCTCGATGGTGGCGAGGGTGACCGCCGCGCCGCGCTCGTGGTGGACGCGCAGCATCCGCGAGTAATCCATTTTGTAAACGTGATCGCCCGACAGAATCACCAGGTATCGCGGATTCTCGCGCGTGACGGAATAGAGGTTCTGGTAAACGGCGTCCGCGGTCCCTTGGTACCAATGCTCGCTGACGCGCTTCTGAGGCGGAAGGATCTCGATGAACTCGCCGAGTTCCTCCGACACGATGTTCCATCCCATTCGGATGTGCCGGTTGAGCGACAGCGATTTGTACTGGGTCGCGATGAACACGCGACGCAACCCGGAATTGATGCAGTTACTCAGCGCGAAGTCGATGATCCGGTACGGCCCGCCGAAGTAGACCGCCGGCTTGGCGCGCTCTTTGGTCAGCGGATGAAGTCGTTCACCAACCCCGCCGGCCAGCACGATGACGAGAGCGTCGTCGACGAGCGCCTGCATCGGCGCTCAACTCCTCCGCAGGACGACGCGGGCCGGCGCGCCGTCGCAGCCGACCACCCGCAATGGCAGGCAGATCAAGTCGTAGCGTCCCGGTTCGACGTCGCGCAAATTGAGACCTTCAACGATGATCACGTTCGCGCCGAGCAGCGTGTGGTGCGCCGGCGCGCCCGGCGCGTGGAACACTTCGACACTGAGGTAATCGACGCCGACCAGTTTGACGCCGCACGTGACCAGGTGTTTCGCGGCCGATTCGGTGACGCCGACAAAGTCGGCGTGGAACTCGGGCGACCCCCACAGTTCCGAATTGGGCGTCTTCAGCAGCACGCGAGTTTCGCCAGCGAGATTGAAGGGAATCAGATCCTCGGCGGTGACACCGCGGCGAACCCCCAACTCGATGACTCGAGCTGAACCGACGAGGACGTCGAGTGACAGGGATTCGGTGCGGCCGCCGTCGTTGAGCGAGTGCCACGGAGCGTCGACGTGCGTGCCGGTGTGAGCGCTCATGTGCAGCGACGACACGTTGGCGTGTTCGCCGCGTCCGGTTCGCATCATCGCCTCGATACTGAACGGCGTATTTCCCGGATACGTCGGGACGTTCGGGTCGAGCGGCACAGAGACATCGATGAGGTTCATGAGGGGACCGGGAAGAGGCCGATAATAGCACACGAGTCCGTGCTCGAAACCCGGCTGAAGTGCTGATGTCAGAAGGGTTTGACTTGTCCTTTCCGAGCCGCCTATGATGGGCTGATCGTCACAACGACTCTTCATGGAGAGCCTATTCATATGAACCTCCGGCGCGGGCTTTTCGCCGTCCTCATCGCTTCCCTTACATGTTCGGTCGCGCTCTTCGCGCAACAGAAGAAACAAACCGATGCGCAGAAGAAAGAAATTCAGGGCATCGTCAAGATCGTCGACGGCCTCACCACCGGCCAGCCGGCGCCGAACGATCTCGGGCTCACATGGGTCCGCGAAGACGTGCTGAAGGCCCAGGGCAACAAGGAATACGTTCCGTTCACCGTCTCGATCGATCCGTCGAAGGTCAGCGGTAACGTGGCGCTTTACTGGCGCGTCGTCTCGAAAGATCCGGCGGCCGCGACCGCACCTGTCGCGACCGACGGGAAGGACGATAAGAAGAAAGACGACAAGAAAGAGGGCAACGCGCCGAAATACGCCTACGAAGACATCGCCTTCATCCCGGTGACGGCTGGTAACTCGCCGCTGCGCATCTCGCGGTCGTTTACCGTCGCCGCGGGCAACTACGACATCTTCGTGGTTGCGAAGGAAGCGACCCCTGAAAAACCGGCGAAGAACGCGCCGCCGCCGAAGACGTCCGCGCTGAAGCAGTCGGTAACCGTGCCCGATTTCTGGAACGGCGAACTGCAGACCAGCAGCGTGATTATTGCCAGCCGCATCGATCCGCTGCCGGCGCCGCTGACTTCCGAGCAGCAGGCCGACCGGCCTTACGCGCTGGGTCAGATGGAAATTCAGCCGGCCTTCGAGACCAAATTCGGCAAGAAAGCCGAGTTGTCGACTTTCATGTTGATCTACAACCCGAAGGTCGATTCGGCGAACAAGCCCGACGTCACCGTTGAATACAATTTCTACCAGAAGCCGTCGGGACAGCCGGAAAAGTTCTTTAACAAGACCGCGCCGCAAAGCCTGAACGCGCAGACCCTGCCGCCGAATTTCGATTTCGCGGCCGGCCATCAACTGCAGAGCGGGCAAGCGGTGCCGTTGGCGTCGTTCCCGGAGGGTGATTACCGGCTCGAAATCAAGGTCACGGATAAGATTGCGAATAAGACCCTGACACGGGAGATCAACTTCACGGTCGGACCGTCGTAAACCTCGCGGTCGTCGCTCGACGCTCGTTCCCCCGGGCGTTCGTCTTTCGATGGCGAGAGGCGTGCGCGAATGACGAGCGCCGAGAGGCGAGCAGCGGCAGCGGAGAGGACATGGCACACAGAATTTCGAAGACGGCGTTAGTCGTCGGCGGTCTGGTGCTGGTCTGTCTTCCCAGGGTCGCGCGCGCGCAGTTACAGCCCCAGGCGGTCACGCACGTCGCGTCACTCGCGCCGGGATCGATTCTCGGCGTCGTGCAGGACGAGCGCGGACTGCCGGTACCTGGCGCGTTCGTTTCCGCACTTGGCACGACGACTGCCGTCGTGGTGACCGATCGAAGCGGCCGCTTCGAACTTCGCACCTTGACTCCCGGACCGTATCTGCTGCGCGCCCATCTCTCGGGGTTCATCGCCTCGCGCGGCCAGGTGGTTGAAGTCCGTTCGAGTATTCGCAGCACTTCGTCCATCGCGATTCGCCGCACCGCGTCGGTTGCTGGTCCGCCGGTCGGCCCGACCGGCACGCTGCCGATTGTTGCGGCTGGCGTCGGCACGACCGGTTCCGAACCAGCGGGACAGCCCGAAGAAGGAACCGCCGTCACTCCGGCCAGCGACGGCGCCAACGACAGTCATGGCGAAATCGCCTGGCGGCTGCGTCACGCGCGCCGCGGCATCCTGAAAGACGTCGACGTTCCCGACGAGATCCTGGTCACCGATACGCCGCCCGAGGCGAGCGCGTTCGGTGGTTCAGTGCTCGACATCATCGGCTCTCCGGCACGTCTGACGAATCTGTTTGCCGGGACCGCGTTCTCCGGCCAGGTCAACGTGTTGACTACTGGATCGTTCGAGTCGCCGCAACAGCTGTTCAATGGAGACAACTTCTCGCGCAGCATCACCTATCTGGCGTTAGGTGCGCCGGTCGGGGATCGCGCTGATTGGACCGTGCGCGCGGCGTTGACCCAGGGTGACATCGCCTCGTGGATTCTCGCTGGTGAATACACCACGCGCGCCCCGGCGCAGCATCGTTACGACCTCGGCTGGTCGTACAGCACGCAGCGTTACGACGGCGGCAACGTGGCGACGCTCAGCAATGTCACCGACGGCAGCCGCAACGCCGGTCTGTTCTTCGGTTACGACACCGTACTCGCTGACGCCCTCGGTCACCCTGATGTACGGCGCGCGGTACGCGCATTACGACTATCTGGAGGATCGGAACCTGCTCAGTCCGCGACTGTCGGTGACGGTCGAACCGATCGATCACTTCCGGATCAGCGGCATGGTGTCGCGACGAGTCGTGGCACCAGGCGCCGAAGAATTCATGCCGCGCATGGAAAGCGGCGTCTGGCTGCCGCCGCAGCGAACCTTCGCGTCGCTCGACCCGTCGCAAATGCTGCGTGCCGAGCAGACGAATCATTTCGAGGTGGCGATCGAGCGCGATATCGCCGCAGCTACCGTGTCGGTGCGCGCGTTCCATCAGCATACCGGCGATCAACAGGTGACGCTGTTCGGCGTCGACATGCCGCACGCGCCGTCCCAAGTCGGCCACTATTTCATCAGCAACGCCGGCGACTTCGACGCTTCCGGCATCAGCGCCGGCATACGCGCAGCCATCGGCAGCCGGGTGCACGGATCGGTCGAGTGGTCGACGACACGCGGTCATGCGCTGGGCGGCGAAAGCACTTCGTATCTCTGGGTGGTGGCGCCGTCGGCGATCCGCACCGAACTGGACCGCATCCATGACGTTGCCACGTCGGTCGAGACTGAAGTCCCGGAGACGGCGACGCGCGTGATCGTGCTCTATCGCGTGAGCAATGCCTTCGCGCATCAGATTTCGCCGGCCGCGAACGTCGATCGGCCGGCGGTCGATGCGCGCTTCGACGTGCAGGTCCGCCAGTCGCTGCCATTTATGGACTTCAGCACGGCGAAGTGGGAAATGCTGGTCGGTGTCCGCAACTTCTTCCGGGACATCGCTGCCGACCAATCCGTCTACGACGAACTGCTCGTGGTCCGGCCACCGAAGCGAGTCATCGGCGGGCTGACGTTGAAGTTCTAAATCCATCGATCCATAATCTCGTAGTGGCCTCCGTTTCTTTGGAGGCCACTCCGTCTCTTCACACGCGACAGCCATATAAGTGTTTTATTTTCACTAATTTAGGTCATGCAGCCAACCTCGCGATCAGGGTATGAGCTTTGCTATCTCGAGGGTCGGCAAAGTGTCTCTGTGAGCGACGCAACCAGCGACAACGACTTCGACTTCGGCGCGCCGATCGCGTTGCCCGCCGAAGGCCTGTTGACGTGGGGACGGACCGCCTTCGCCGTGGTCATCGTCGCGGTGCTGGTTACCCTCGGCATCGCCAACGTCGCGATGTATTCGCGGTGGCACGAGGTGGAAGACGGCGTTCTGTGGGGAAGCCGCGCCGAAGGCGTCACCGCGCTCGATGTGGCGACCGGCTCGGCCGCCGCGGTGGCCGGCATTCAGCGGGGCGATGTGCTGGTCGCGGTCAACGGCGCAGCAGTCGAATCGCCGGCCGACGTCATTGAATTTCAGCATCGCAGCAAGACCGGCACGCGCCTCTCGTACACGCTGCTGCGCCTCGGCACGCGTCAGGCGCTCGAGGTGTCGTTGGCCCCGTCCCCGCACGGTAGCTCGATGTACTTCGTGCTGGCGGCGGTGGGACTATTCACGCTGCTGGTCGGTGCGTCGGTTCGAGTGCGGCGCCCGCGCGATCAGGCGACGCTGCATTTCTTCTGGCTGTGCGTCGCCTTCTTCGGCGTCTTCACGTTCTCGTTCAACGGCCCGTTCGATCGCCTCGACTGGATCTTCTACTGGGGCGACGCCGTCGCGTTCGCCATGCTCGCGCCGCTGTTGCTGCACTTCACGCTGGTCTTCCCCGAGCGCGGCACTTTGGCACTCGGCACCTCGGCACCCGGCACCCGCGCACCCAGCACCCTAGCACCCAGCACCCTAGCACCCAGCACCCGCACCCGGCACTTCGGCACCAGCACCCAGCACCCAGCACTCAGCACCTGGCACCCTTCTCGTGTCCCTCATGTACCTCCCAGCCTTCGCGCTGATCGCCACACGCGTGCTCGCGCTGGTTCGCGCATCGCAAGGGACCTTTACGGGTGCCGGCTTGTCGTCGGCGATCGACCTTCTGGATCGGGGCGAACAGCTGTATCTGTTCGTCTGCAGCGCCGCGGCGATCGTGGTGTTGATGCGGGCATTCCGGCAGATCACGTCGATCACGGCGCGGCGCCAGCTGCGGTGGATTACGTGGGGCACGGCGCTCGGCGCCGGTCCCTTTGCGGTTGGTTACGCGCTGCCTTGGGCGCTGGGCTTGAACCCGCCGCTGGCGTTTCAGCTGACGGCCATTCCGCTCGGCGTGCTGCCGGCAACCTATGCCTCGGCGATCATCCGCTACCGGCTGCGCGACGTCGAAGTCATCATCAAGAGCGGACTGACTTACACCGCATTTCTCGCCGCCAGCATCGCGCTCTACTTTGCGATGCACAAGCTGACCGGCTTCATCCTCGGCACCGAGGCCGACGATCACACCTGGATTATCGCGGCGCTGGCCACGGCGGTGATCGTCCTGCTGGCGAAACCGGTGAAAGATGCGGTGAAAAATGCGCTCGATCGCGTGTTTTATCGCGACCGCTACGACTATCGTCGCGCCCTGGTAGCGTTCGCGCGCGATCTCAACAGCGATCTCGACGTCGTTCGCCTCAGCCAGCGCCTCGTCGCGCGGATCGTCGAAACGCTGGTGGTCGATCGCATGGCGCTGATGCTCGCGCCCGGCGAGGCCGATCCCAATGGCGACTTCGTCTCGATCGGCGACTACGGTTTTACCCAGACGGTTCCGCCGTTGGTGCGTCGATCGTCGATGATGTCGCGGCTCGACGCCAACCGCACCATCGCGCTTGACGATCCGATCGCCGCGGCACGGTTTCAGGCCGAAGAAGTTGAATTCTGGCGCGATGCCGGCATTCTGTATTTCGTTCCTTGCGTATTCGGCGGACGCGCCATCGCGGTGCTCGCGCTTGGCCGAAAAGACACCGACGAGCCGTTCAACAGCGAAGATTTCGCGCTGCTGAGCGCGGTCGCCGGCCAGGTCGCGACCGCGATTGAAAACGGCCGACTCTATCGACAGCTGCATCTGAAGGCCGAAGAGCTCGGGCGGATGCGCGAGTTCAACGACAACATTCTCGAATCGCTCGACGACGGCCTGGTGGTGTTCGACGCCGACGAACGGATCGTGCGCTGGAACCGTGCGCTCGAAAGCATTTACGGCATCGAACGCGACGCCGCGATTGGCCGTTCACTCGACGAGATCTTCGATGCGCACTTTGTCGAGGCGTTGCGCGCGGCGCGCCACGAGCACCCCTACGGCGCCACCTTGTACCGTGTCCCGGTGTCATATTCCGATGCTTTGAGAAGCCTCGGCGGCTCCGGCGATCGCGCCGATGTCCGCCTGCTGGTAAATGCCACCGAAGTGCCATTGCAGGCCGATGGCGGCGACACGGTCAGCGGCACGATTCTGTTGCTCGAAGACATCACCGATCGGGTACGTCTCGAAGAGCAGCTGCAGATTTCCGAGAAAATGGCGTCGATCGGTTTGCTCGCGGCGGGCGTTGCTCACGAGGTGAACACGCCGCTGACCGGCATCTCGAGTTTTACCCAGATGCTGCTCGAGGGCGCCGACCCGGCGGACCCGAAGACGGCACTTTTGGAGAAGATCGAGCGTCAAACATTCAGAGCGGCGAAGATCGTCAACGGTCTACTCAACCTGTCGCGTCCCGGCACGTCGAGTTCCGAACGGATCGACGTGGACATCAACGCCGTCGTTACCGACGTGTTCTCATTGTTGGAACATCAGTTCGAGGTCGGCAGAATCAAGGTGCGCAAGGAGCTGGCCGCCGGCATGGCGATCGTCGACGGCATCGAGCATCAATTGCAGCAGGTGTTCCTCAACCTTTTCCTGAATGCCCGCGACGCGATGCCGCGCGGCGGCTGGTTGTCGGTCACCACCCGCATCGACGATCACCGGGTGATGGTGGAAATTGCCGATACTGGCTCGGGCATTCCATCCGAACAGCTGGCCCGCATCTACGATCCGTTTTTCACCACCAAAGCGATTGGCCGCGGCACCGGCCTCGGCCTGTCGATCACCTACGGCATCGTTCGCGAGCACGAAGGGACCATCCACTGCGACAGCGTTGTCGGGCAAGGGACCCGTTTCACGGTGTCGTTGCCATTGGCACTACCCGCGGAGGCACGGAAGAGTAGCGCAGCGCACTAACGCCGCGAGCAAAGACTGAATATATGCCGACATCACGACACGGCACGATCCTCGTCGTCGACGATGAAGAGATCATGCGTGAGATTCTCGAGACGCTGCTGACGCGCGAAGGCTACGACGTGCGTCTCGCCTCGTCCGGTGCGGAAGGACTCGAACTGGCGCGCGCGCTGCCGTTCGATGCCGCGATTGTCGACATCATGATGCCCGGCCTCGATGGTATCGCGACGCTCGACGAACTGAAGCGGATCGATGAAGACCTCGCGGTGATCATCCTGACGGCATTCGCATCGGTCGAAAGCGCGATTTCGGCGATGAAGGCCGGTGCCTTCGATTACATCACCAAGCCGTTCAAGAACGACGAAGTGCTGGTGGTGGTGCGCAATGCGATGGAGCGGCGGCGGTTGGTCAACGAAAACCGCAATCTGCGGCAGAACATCCAGGAGCGCTACCACAAGTTCGCGAACATCATCGGCAAGAGCCCGCGGATGCGCCAGGTGTTCGACCTGATCATCCAGGCGGCGCCGAGCCGATCGACGATCCTGATTCAAGGTGAAAGCGGCACCGGCAAGGAACTGGTCGCGCGGGCGATTCACGCGAATTCATCGCGCTCCGACCGGTCGTTCGTCACCGTCAATTCCGGCAACCTGCCGCCCGACCTGCTCGAATCGACACTGTTCGGCCACGTCAAAGGGGCGTTTACCGGCGCCGTCTATCCGAAGAAGGGGATGTTCGACCTGGCCGACAAAGGCAGCATCTTCTTTGATGAAATCGGCAACGTTCCGCTGGAAACCCAGGCCAAGCTGCTGCGCGTGATCCAGGAGCGCGACTTCATGCGGCTCGGCGGTATGGAAACGATCAAGGTCGACGTCCGAATCATCGCCGCGACCAACGTCGATCTGCGCCAGATGATGGAGGAAAGCAAGTTCCGCGAGGACTTGTTCTATCGCCTCCATGTCATTTCGATTCAGCTGCCGCCGCTGCGCGATCGCAAGGACGACATCACGCTGCTGGTTCACCACTTCCTCCAGAAGTACGGCGAAGAGAACCGCAAGAATGGCCTGGAACTGACCCCGGACGCGCTGGATTTGCTGACCGAATATGACTGGCCGGGGAACGTCCGCGAGCTCGAGAACGTCATCGAGCGGGCAGTCGTGCTGACCGCCGGTTCGCGGATTGGCATCGAGCTGATTCCCGATCACGTGCGCAAGGCGCCGAATTTCCAGATGCCGCAGTTCGTCGTCCCGCCAGAGGGGATTTCGTTCAAGGACGTCATTACCGACTTCGAGAAAAAGCTCATCGAATCGACGCTCGAAGCGGCGGGCGGCGTTCAAAAGCGGGCCGCCGAGCTGTTGCACATCAAGCCGACCACGCTGAATGAAATGATCAAGCGCTACGAAATCCGGCCGCGGCGAAAGCGCGTGGTCAACGGCAACGGCAACGGAACCGGTCACGGCCCCGAGGAAGCCGGCTCGACGCCGGCCACGGTGCCGGCGCCCGACGACAGCGTCGATCGCATTATCGAGTAGCGCCGATTCACGATGAACGCCGAGCTCGCGAAGAACGCCGCGAATCCCGGATGAAAATTACACTCGGCGATCTCGGCGGCCTCGGCGTTCGTCTTTGATTAGCGCGCCGCTCTGATTTTCGCGAACAACCGCTCGAACTTTCCGAGAACGACATCCCAGCGATAGTTCCGACGCACGTAGTCGCGACCGTTACGGCCAAGCTGCTGCCGTAATCGCTCGTCCGACAACAACAATTTCAGCGCCTCGACGAACTCATCGCGGTCCGCGTAATAGAGTCCGCCGTTGCTTCTGACGCAGTGCTCGACCAGCACCGCGCTGCGCGCATTGGCGAGGATCGGTGTGCCGACGGCCAGCGACTCGAGCGCGAGCAGCGACAGGCTTTCGAACGGTGACGGGCAGACGACGATGGTTGCGGCCTCGAGCGCCTGGACGCGTTCATTGTCCGAGAGCAATCCGGCAAACTTGAGGAACGGTTCCTCGGGCAGCGACATCAATTTCGCGCCCATCAGCGCCAGCGTTGCGTCGCCGCCCTCTTTCACGTATTCGCTGAAATACTGGATCAGTTCCTCGCAGCCCTTTCCGGGATCGATCCGGCCGCCATAAAGCACAATCGGCCCGTACAGCCGATGCCGGCGACGGAATACCGAACCGCGCTGCAAGATGTGTGAGCCATAGTCGCGGGTCAGCGCGCGTGTCTTCCTCATTGCCGGCCGCCGGCGCTGCGGCCGCGGCGTCGGTTTCTTCGTCGGGTGGCGGCGCAGGGATCCGCGGATACGGCTGGCTCTGCGGGATCTCGATGCCGACGCCGGTGACTTCCTCGAGTAGCGGCCGATCGACGAAGAACTCGTGAACGAATTTCCGCTCGCTCTCGGTCAGGTAGCAGATCGCCGCGGGTTTCGCGAACACCTCGCGGTAGATCTCGAGCCGGATTGCTGGTTCGTCGTGCGCGGTCGATACCAGGATGCTGCGCTGTGGGCAGACGTCGAGCCCCACGGCGGTCGTGGCGTAGAGATACGTGAAGAAAATCAGCACGTCGTACTGTTGCTGATGGCGCTTTAGATATTCGACCAGGCCGGGACACCATGGACCCTGTTGCTTCAACCATTCCATCTCGTCGTGGCGGTTATGGGTGTGGTTGAAAATCCAGTCGGAGTAGCGATTGAACGACTCGATGTCGCGCTCCGCAGCGTTGAGGAACCGGCGGACGACGACGCCTCGGATCCGGTCCGAGCCTTCCGGATATTCGTTTTTCCAGGTGACGTAGTCGCGCGCGCAGGTCGTCAGCACGTCCACTTCGTGGGTCAGCGCCAGCCGTTCGGCGACCAGCCGGCACAGCTGCTCGGATCCGCCGAGAACTTCCGCGCCGTAGCGTTGGATGATGAAAGCGATTTTCACGACAGGGTGTGGAGAAGCGCGCTCAGTTCACGAACGATCCGCTCGTCGCCAAAATCGGCGAGACGGCGGCGCTGCCCGGCGATCACGGTTGCCCGTAATTCGTCGTTGAAGGCCAGCTCGCCGAGCAGCTCAGCGGCCACTTCGAGATCCTTTGGCGCAAACTGCACGCCTGCGCCGGCCAGCGTGTCGGGCACGGCCGCGGCGGCATAAGCGAGGATCGGAACGTCGGCGGCCATCGCTTCGATCAGCGGTACGCAGAAACCCTCGTGCTCGCTGAGCGAGACGTAGACCGCGGCGTGCCGGTAGTAAACGGCCAGTTCTTCGTCCGGAATCGGCCCGGTGAAGATGAACCGATCGTGCAGCAGCCGGAAATCGGCCATCAGGCCGCGGATCATCGAGTAATAGCGCGGCACGACGTCGTAGCGGCCGACGAAGATGAAGCGGTAATAGGCATCGACGTAACGTTTATACAACTCGGCCAGCCGGATGTGGTCTTCGATCCGCTTGTTTGGCGCAATCCGGCCGACGAACAGGAAATTTACCAAACCGTCGTCGAGAATCTCTTCGAGTGCAGGCCGTTTCACCGGATTGGTGATTCGTGAGGTGTCGACCGCGATCGGAAACACGCCGGTCCGGGTGAAGCCGGCGGCGTCGAGCTCCTGGCGGTTGTATTCGGAATCGCCCAGCGCCAGATCGACGTGGCCGACCAGCGTCGTCAGCTCGTGGCGGCCGAGCGAGGCGAGTCGAAACAGCGCCGGATCGTATGGCGCAAAATACGACGGCGGTGTGACGTTGTGATATTGAAGCACCCGGCCCCGTTCGAGGGCGGCGAATGCGGCGGTCATCGGCGATGGCAGCGCGTAATGAAAAATCGTGACGTCGCCGCGCCTCGCCGACGGATCGGCAAACGGCCGCACGTCGTTCTTGAGAACGTCGTCGATCGTCATCGCGTAAACGTCGGACTCGCAGCCCATGCCGCGCAGCAAATCGCGGACCCGGCGCGCGCTGTCGCCGATCGCATCGCCCTGGTGCGCCGCCGGGACCCACTGGTTGACAATCATGAGACTGCGGATTGGGGATTGGGGATTGGGGATTGCGGCAACGCCTTGTAGGCCGAGGGCCGGTCGAGCCGCACTTCTTCGAGCTCTTGCGCGGCGTCGAACTGGTGCCAGAAATCGAACGTCACCTTCGGCAGTGGGGCGCGCGGCGACGCGACAATCTGGTCGACAAACTGCAGCAGCGTGCCGGCAAAGTCCTGCGATCGCAGCCGATCCACGGCCGCAAGCTGGCCCTCTACGATTCGCTCCTGCAGCGCGGCGTCAGAAAGAATCGCGTCCATCAACGTTGCGACGTGCACCGGGTCCTTGTCGTCAAACAACACACCGGCGCCGTCCATCGTCGCCGGCACGGCGGTCGCTGCGTAGGCGAGCACTGGAACCTGCTTGTAAAACGACTCCACCAGCGGCACACAGAAGCCCTCGTGCTCGCTCGCGCACAGAAACAGATCGGCGCATTCGTAAAACGCCACCAGCTCCGCGTCCGACACGTGGCCGATGAAATGCACGTGCTTGGCGCCAAGCGTCGCGACCAGTTGGTGCAGTGACGCCAGATAGCGTTCGAAGCCGCTCTGCGCCCCGACGATCAGCAGGCGTGAACGAGGGTTGTAGAAGGTTTGATAGGTGTGGAAAAAACGGATCACATCCTCGATCTTCTTGTTGGCGATGACTCGCCCGACAAACAACACGTTGGTCCAGTCGTCGTCGAAGTCCTGCGCCAGCAGCCAATTCGGTTCGCGGTCAAGGTGCGAGAAATCAGGTACGACCGGGAGGACAGCGGTTCGTGGGAAGCCGAGCGACTCGAGATCCTGGCGATTGAATTCGGAGTCGCCGAGTGCGAGGTCGCAGCGGTCGCGGTAGGCCTGCAGCTCGCGACGACCGCGAAAACACTGGCGCGCCAGCGTACGATGGACGCCGACAAAGTATTCCGGCGGCGTGATGTTGTGATAAATCAGCGCCATTCGATCCGGCAATGCGTAAGCGGTGCGCGAGGCTTTCGAACCGAGCGAGAAATGATGCAGGATCAGATTCGCGGGGTCGCTGTGATCGATCAGTTCGCGATAATCGCGGGTCAGCGGCTCGAGGCGATAGTCAGCGGTTTCGACGAAGATCTCTGACTGGTAACCGGCACCACGTAATACCCGCTGGATACCAAGCACTTCGTGGCCAATCGCATCGCCATAGCCGAGCGTCGCCAGAACCTGGTGAATCTTCATCAAGCGCGGCGCCTTCCGCCTTCGTTGGTTGCGAACTTTGCCGCGGCAGACTCCGGCGCGTCGAGCGCCGGCCCGGTCGGCAGTTTTTCGAGCATCGCTTTGGCCGCCGGGACGTTTTCGCGCCGCCGATCAAACCAGCCTGGCGTTTCGGCCGCGGTTGACGCCGCCGGTTCTCTCTTGAGCCGCTCGAACATCTCGAGGTATTTCCGTTCGATCACGCTCCAGTCGTAGTTGTCGCGGAAAAACTGGCGGCCGTTGCGGCCGAGCATGGCGCTCAACCAGCGATGCCGTTCGATCGCGGATAACGATTCGACGAATTCGGCAAAGGATTCATAGTACAAACCGGCATTACTGCGGATGCACTGGCCTTTCAGCACGTCGCATTTGCCGTTCGCCAGCACCGGCTTGCCGAGCGCCCATGCTTCGAGAGCCACCATCGACAGGCTTTCGTAATACGACGGCATGATCAGCAGCTCGGCGGCCGCCATCGCGTCAAATTTGTCCTGATCATCGACGAAACCGAGATGACGAATCCGTGGATGCTTCGGGATTTCGAGGACTGAATTGCCAATCAGCACCAGCGTCAGACGGCCGTAGGCGTCCTTCGCATAGCCCTGAAAGAACTCGAACAGTTCCGGGCAACCTTTGTTCTCGTCAATCCTCCCGACGTAGATTGCGAACGGACCGCGGATGTTGTATTTCGATCGAAAGCGGCCTGGTTGCGGATTCTGCGGGACTTCGGATCCGACGCCGACGACAACTCCCGGCACCTGCTGGTTGCCGGACACGGTGTGAATCATCAGCCGTTCTTCGGGCGAGTTGTACATCACGGCTCGTACCGCTCGAAACACCGGGCCGAATATCGACAGGCCGATCGTCTCGTCGCGTTCAGCGGTTGGAACCAGCACGGCGCGCGCTGCCGCGGCGCGGGTTCCGTAGTAGGCGTGATAGTAGCGATAGCTGAAAAACACGATGAAGTCGAAGTCCGCGGCGTGCTTCGACACGTAGTCGACGAGCGCCGGACTGGTTGGTCCTTCGGCATCCAGCCAATCCAGTTCATCGGCGATCGAGTGAGTTTGCTCGAAGACCCGCTCTTGCAGCCGGCCAAACAGGTGAGGATCGCGCTCGTGCTTCACCTTGAAGCGACGCACGCTGACGCCGTTGATCGTTTCGACGCCGGCCGGCAGCTCGTTGCGCCAGGTGATGTAGTCGGTGGCGCAAGTGGTCAGCACCTCCACGTCGGCGTGGCGCGCGAGACGCTCGGCGATGTATCGCGCATGCAGCTCGGCGCCGCCATTGATCGCCTGACCATAGCGCTGGACGACGACTGCCACCTTCATTCCCCGGCCGGCAGTCGGCTGACCTTGAGCGGGGCGAACCGTCATTTCGCCGCCCCCTGAACGCGATGCTCGGGAGGACGGTGAGTGAGTCGAAGGGTCATCCCTCGGCTCCCTGTATGTGATGCTCGGGATGACCCTGAGCATGTCGAAGGGTCACTGGACGTCGGGCTCGTCTGACGTCGGCACCGCTGGTGTGGGCGGCGGCTCAGCGGCCGGCGCCGGTCCGGCGGTTGTTTCTGGCTGGCTCACCGCCGCGGTAGCAGCTGGTTCTGGAACCGCCGGGCTCGACGCGATCGCCTGGTCGACGATCTCCGCCGTCTGCTGCGCGCTCGATTCCGCACTGCCGCCGCCGCCCGCCGGTTGGCCGCCGGACGCTCCCTGCGTCGCTGCGACATTACCGCCGCCGCGACGTCCGCGCCGCCGCCGCCGCCGCCGGCTACGCTGTCCCGGTCCTTCGCCCGGCGTGCCCGGCTGTCCACCTTGTTGCGACGGCGCACCCTGCGAACCCTCCGAACCCCGCGAACCCTCAGAACCTCGCGAACCTTCCGAACCCCGCGAACCCTCAGAACCTCGCGAACCTTCCGAACCCCGCGAACCCTCTGAACCCCGCGAACCCTCAGAACCTCGCGAACCTTCCGAACCCCGCGAACCTTCCGAACCTCGCGAACCTTCCGAACCTCGCGAACCTTCCGAACCCCGCGAACCTTCCGAACCCCGCGAACCTTCCGAACCCCGCGAACCTTGCGAACCCCGTGTTACAACGATGTCCCCAGGCCCTGGCTTGTAGACCACGGCGCTTTCGAGTGCCCGGGCCCGCCGCTCGTTGAATTCCAGGCGGCTCGACATCGACTCGAGCCGCATCGACAGATTCTTCACCTCGATGCCGAGCCGCGTCGTCTCGACCACCAGGTTGTGGATTAACTCGTAGTAGAGCGATTCGGTCGAGCGGCGTGACGCTTCGAGGCGTGCCTCGCGTTCCGCCAGCGTCGTGTTGATCTTCGACTGGATGTTGAGCGCCTGAATCAGCGGATTGGGATTGAAGAACAGCTTCAGGATCGGATTTAGCAGCTTGCGGATGAAGCGCAGGCCGCCGCGATGTGAATCGAACAGCGTCTGATCCTCGAACGCATAATTCGGCAGCTGGGGCGGCTGGTACGGCGGCTGCGTCTTGCGAAACTGGTCGAGCAGATCGGATCGGACACCGCGCGGATCCAGGAATTTCTGCAGCTTGACCGCAGCCAGTTCACGGATCTGTTCCTCGGTGTAGTCGACGCCGCGCTTCTCGCGGATGCGCGAGCGGATCTGTTCCATGATCTGTTCGACGTTGACAGAATCAGATCGGACGCTGAATTCGGCCATAAGTTCAAATCGGCGGGTAGATGATCGCGGCCACCGCCAATGCCCACAGCGCTACGCACAGCAGCAGCGGACGATCGGTGAGCAGAAGGTCGGCCGGACTGCCGCCGCCTTCGCGTCGATGGACGAGGTACAAATACCGAAAAATCCCGTAGAGCGGAAACGGGATGGTTAACCCAAGCCACGCCGTCCCGAATTTCGCCTGCGTCTCGGGACTGACCGTGTAAAAAATGTAGGCGATCAGCGTCGATGCGGTGACGACGCTGATCATCTGATCGAGCAAATACGGACTGTACTCGCCGAGGATCGGCCGGTGCGACACGGCGTCCCCCGCGAGCAGCACGATTTCGTGGCGCCGCTTGGCGAGCGCGATGAACAACGCCAGCAGCACCGTGCAGACCAGCAGCCAGTGGCTGATCTCGACGTCAACCGCTACCGCGCCGGCGACCGCGCGCAGCACGAATCCAATCGACAACGTCAACACGTCGATGATGACGATGTGCTTCAAAGGGCCGGAGTAGAGAGCCTGCAGCGCGATGTAGCCGAGCGCCACGCCTGTAAACCATTTGCCGAGGAGCGTCGCCGCCATCAGCGACGCCAGGCCGATCGCGATCGCCGCCAGGATAGCGGTGCGAACCGGCAGCGCGCCCGAGGCGATCGGCCGGCGCGCCTTGAGCGGGTGCCTGCGGTCGGTTTCGCGGTCGGCGATATCGTTAATCAGGTAGACGATTCCCGACAGCCCGCAGAACACGACGAACGCCAGTATCGCGTCGGCAACCGCGCGCGCGTCAAACAGCTTCTTGCCGAACAGCAGGCCCGCAAAAATCAGGAGGTTCTTCGTCCACTGACCGGGACGAAGTGAAAGCAACAGGCTCACGACTGCCGGACGTCCCGGCACCGCCGCGGCGGGGGTGCCGGGTATCGTCACGGGTGATGAAGTGCTGCGCGCCATCAAGCGCGGGTGAGCTTAGACCTTGGCCGCCGAGAAACTCTTGATTGCTTCACCCTCGGCCTCGAACGTCTCGAAGACTGTCAGCAGCTTCGTGATCGCCAGCAGATCGGTAATCCGCTTGGTCAGATTCAGCAGCTTGAGGCTGCCGCCCTGGCGGCTCACCGTCGTGTAGGTGCGCACGATTTCGCCGAGGCCCGCACTGTCGATATACGGCACTTCGGCGAGGTTGAGCACAATTTTCTTATGTCCCTGGTTGACCAGGCTGTTGACTTTGTCCTTGAGGAGTTCGTCGCCCTCGCCCAGGGTGATCTTGCCTTTCAGATCCAGGACGATGACGTCTCCGACACTCCGTTGGTCGATCTGCATGGAATCGCTCCCGATGAATGCGCCTAAAGCCTACATCTGCCTACGCCCGATCGCAATCTCTATCGAGCGCCGAAGACGCGCACACACAGCCTGACGCTGGCGTGCGCGTCCGATTACATCAATTGTGACGGTTGACTGCGTTAGCTTCCCGCCCCGGCGAATTTCCGAGACTGGAAGCATTCCTTGCAGAACACCGGGCGCCCCTGGGTCGGCTTGAAAGGCACCGTCGTTTCCTTACCGCAGTTCGAGCACGTCGTGACGGTCTCGACCCGTTCGCGGGCACCGCCGCCGGGTCCGCCGGCTGGCCGCGATGCGCGTTTCGTCTTGCACGATTTGCAGCGCTTCGGTTCGTTCTTGAAATTCTTGTCGGCGAAGAATTGCTGTTCTCCCGCCGTCCAAACGAACTCCGCGCCACAGTCCACGCATCTCAGCAGCCGGTCTTGGAACTCCATCGGTCGCTACCTCGTCGGGGTCGGTCTTCCGTCGTTACTCCGACTCTCGCCGGAGCTTCTTGCGATTTCTCTTACGCGCCAGCGCCTGCTTGGCGCGACGTTTGTCACCGGGTTTCAGATAGAAGGAATGCTTCTTGATATCCTTGATGATGTCTTCCTGCTGAACCTTCCGCTTGAACCGGCGGAGAGCGCTCTCAATCGACTCGCCCTCCTGGATTTTTACTTCCGCCACTTACAAACACCCCCTTCGCGGGTGGCATAAACCAGATTGACTCAATGACCACATAACCAAATATGTTAGGCTATCATGGGTAAACGCGGATTCTAGGCGTAATTCCCTAGAACGTCAACGAAGACTTGTCTCGATATTCCCGCGCCTGGCGCCCCTGCCCCGGGAACGAAAAACGGCCTAAAAACCGCTCATGAAGGCTCTCGTCATCGGCAGCGGCGCGCGTGAACATGCGCTGGCCGCCCGTCTGAGCCGCGAACTGGGGTCGGCCAGTGTGATTTGCGCGCCCGGCAATCCGGGAATGGCCAGCCTCGCCCGGACCATCTCTATCGATCCGACTGAAATTGACTCGCTTCTGCCGCTGGTTGAGCGCGAAGCGGTCGATTTGACCGTGGTCGGTCCCGAACTCCCTCTCAGCCTCGGTATCGTCGATCGCTTCACCGCGGCCGGCCGCGCGGTCTTTGGACCGACCGCAGCCGCCGCGCGGCTCGAGACCAGCAAGGCATTCGCCAAAGCGTTCATGGCGCGCCACCGCGTGCCGACCGCGCGCTTTCACACCGCGGACTCGCTCGACGCCGCACTGCGACTGGTGCGCGACGAACCATTCGGATTCCCGATCGTTCTCAAGGCCGATGGTCTCGCGGCTGGCAAGGGAGTGGTCATCGCGGACGACCGTCCAGTGGCTGAAGCGGCCTTGCGGGCGATGATGGCCGATCGGCGCTTCGGCGCCGCCGGCGACCGCGTCGTCATCGAAGAGTGTCTGACCGGTCCGGAAGTGTCGTTCTTCGTCGTCAGCGACGGCAGGCGCGCCTTGCCGATCGGCACGGCGCAGGATCACAAGCGAATTTTCGATGATGACCGCGGACCGAACACCGGCGGAATGGGCGCGTTTGCACCGAGCCGATTGGTCGACACCGCGATGCGCGACCGGATCATGCACGAGATCGTCGAGCCGGTGATCGCCGGAATGACCGCCGAGGGAGATCCGTTCCGCGGATTTCTTTATGCGGGCCTGATGCTGACTGCCGGCGGACCGAAGGTCATCGAGTTCAACGTACGCCTGGGCGATCCTGAAGCGCAGGTGATTCTGCCGTTGATCGACGAACCGCTCGCGCCGCTGCTCGCCGCGGCTGCGGCCGGTGTGTTGCGACAGGCGGAAGTGCGCATCGCCGACCGCTGTTTGACCGGCGTGGTGATGGCATCCCGCGGCTATCCCGAATCGTCCGAATCGGGCGTGACGATCGCGGGGATAGAGCGCGCGGAGACCATCGCCGGGGTCGCCGTATATCACGCCGGCACGGCGCGCAAGAACGGCCAGCTGGTGACCGCTGGTGGGCGGGTCTTGACCGTCGTCGGCAGCGGTGGTGATTTTACCGAGTCCACGACTCGCGCTTACGCCGGCGTGCTGCAGATTGGATTCGAAGGGATGCAGTTTCGGCATGACATCGGGCGAAAGGCACTCGTCAAACAGCCGTGACAGCGCAATGAAGTACGCCGTGATTACGTTCGGTTGTCGCGTCAATCAGGCCGACTCACTCGGCTTCGAGGAAGAACTGCGGGCCGGCGGCGCAGTAGCGGCCTCCCCCGACGCGGCGGATCTCGTAGTGGTGAACACTTGTTCGGTGACGGCAACCTCCGATCAGGGCGCTCGTCAGACGATTCGACGCGTCGCGCGCGACAATCCATCCGCACGGATTGTCGTCACCGGTTGTTACGCGACGCGCAGTCCCGAAGAAGTGGCGGCACTGCCAAACGTCTCCAGGGTGGTTGCGAATGACGATAAGCCGCTACTAATCAAAGCAAGAAACCGCAGAGAGCGCAAAGAGCGCAGAGTTAAGGTTTTTCTCTGCGCGTTCTGCGGACTCTGCGGTTTCTTCTTTTGAAGGGCCTAATGGGCCGTGCGGCGCGGCGATCGAGCCTGGTGTCGCCGGGCGCACCGCGTATACGTTGCGCGTGCAGACCGGCTGCGACGAACCGTGCGCCTACTGCATCATCCCGTCAACCCGCGGAGCCTCGCGCAGCGTTCCGGTCGGTGATCTGATGCGCGAGGTCGAGCGCGTGACCGCCGCCGGCTTCAAGGAAATCGCTCTGACCGGCGTCCATCTCGGTTCGTACGGCCGCGATCTGGTACCGACGGCGTCTCTCATCGAATTGCTGCGCGCGCTGCCGACGGCCGCGGAAAACGTATTGTTTCGGATTTCCTCGCTCGAGCCAATGGACTGCACGCCGGAAATCGTCCGCCTCGTGGCAGTGTCCAACTGGTTTGCCCCGCATTTTCATCTGCCATTGCAGCACGCCTCGAATCGCGTGCTCGCCGCGATGCGCCGGCCCTTACACGATTGAGTATTACGCGGCACTGGTGAATGACATCCGAGCACGCATGCCGAACGCGTCGATCGGCTCCGACATCATCGTCGGCTTTCCGGGCGAGACCGACGACGACTTCGAGCAGCTCGCGTCATATCTCGCTACCTCGCCGCTGACCCACATTCACGTGTTCCCGTATTCCGATCGTCCGGGCACGACCGCGACGTCGATGCCGAACAAAGTTCATGGCGCCGTTATCCGCGATCGCAGTCGGCGAATCCGCGAGATCGGCGCAACCCTGGCGCAGCGCTTCCGGGACGGCCAGGTCGGGACAGTCCACCGTGCATTGACGCTCGAGGACGGATCAGTCGTGGTCACTGGTAACTATCTGAAGCTGCGAATTGAAGCAGGTCGATCCCGCAATCGAGTGGGTGTCGGTGCGCGTGACGGGTGAAGGAACCGCAGCCGTCGTCCAGACTTCCGACTTCAAACTTCAGACTTAGTCGGTGGAAACGCCACCGCCGCCAACTGTTGGCCCGCTGACTTCTTCTGCCCCTCGACGATCAGCTGGCCGCACGCCGCGCGGATGTCGCGGCCGCGGCTCTTGCGAACCGACACCGTCACATCGTGCTCGGCCACGATCTTCGCGAATTGGTCAATGGCGGCGTCGGACGGCCTGTCGAACGGAATACCAGCCGCCGCGTTCAGCGGAATCACGTTGACCTTGGCTTTCACGCCTTGCAGCAGTCGCGCGAGCTTGCGCGCGTCTTCGGGCCGGTCGTTGACGCCAGCCAGCAACACATACTCGAAAGTAATGCGACTGCGCTTTTTCAGAGGGAAACGTTTGCAGGCCGCGATGATCTCCGCGATCCCCCACTTCCGATTGATCGGGACCAGCTCGCCGCGCTGAACATCGGTCGGCGCGTGCAGGGAAATCGCCAGGTTTGGCATCAGCGGCTCGCGCGCCAGTTGTTCGAGTTGCGGCAACAGCCCGACAGTCGACAGCGTGATTCGCCGCGCCGGCAGCGCGAAACCGTGCTCGTCGCACAGGATTCGGATTGCCTTCATCGTTTCGTCGTAGTTGTGCAGCGGTTCGCCCATCCCCATCAGCACGATGTTGAATGGCGTGTCGTGGAGGTTGGTCGCGTCGACGAGTACGCGGACTTGTCCGACGATTTCGCCTGCGGTCAGGTTACGAACCAGTCCCATCTTGCCGGTCAGACAAAACGCGCAGGCCATCGCGCATCCGACCTGGGTGGAGATGCAGAAGGTCATCGCCGGCGTGTCAGGTATGAACACCGATTCGACCTGCCGGCCGTCGCCGAGCTTCAACAGGAACTTTTCGGTTCCGTCAATCGACGTGTCACGGTGTTCCAGGGCCGGTGTCGCGATGGTGAAGTCGGACGAAAGCGTCGCACGCAGTTCGCGCGACAAGTCGGTCATCGCCGCAACATCGGAAACGCCGCGCTTGTAGAGCCAGCCGAAGATCTGTCGCGCACGAAACCGTTCATGGCCCCGTGCTTCGAGCGCAGCCTCGAGCGCGGGCCGTTCCAGTTCCGCGATGTCGGGTCGGCTCACCATGTTATAATGAGCATTCTAGTCTGTAATTCCTTCTCGCTCAATAGGTTGCGTGTCCACTTCACCGATCGTCAGGGACGTTCTCGATAACGGTCTCCGCATCTTGACGGAGCGCATGACCCAGGTCCGCTCGATCAGCATCGGCGTGTGGCTGACGCGCGGTTCACGGCACGAAACTGCCGAGCGCAGCGGCATGGCGCACTTCGTCGAGCACATGCTGTTCAAAGGCACGTCGACGCGCACCGCCGAAGACATTGCGCAGCAGATCGATTCGATCGGCGGGCAGCTCGATGCGTTCACCGCGAAGGAGTACGCGAGCTACTACATCAAAGTGCTCGACGAGCATTTGCCGCTGGCGATCGACATTCTCAGCGACATCGTCCGCAATCCGGCGTTTTCGTCGGAAGATGTCGAACGCGAAAAAAAGGTCGTCCTCGAAGAAATCAAGATGGTCGAGGACACTCCGGACGACCTGGTTCACGAGCTGTTCACGCAGGGCTTCTGGGAAAACCATCCGCTCGGCCGGCCGATACTCGGCACCAAGGAAACCGTCGAATCGTTCACCACCGACTCGCTGCGTGCCTATTTTCGGAACGCCTACACCGCCAAGAACCTGATCGTGTCCGCCGTCGGTAACCTCGAACACGACCGCGTGCGCGATCTGGTCAATGAGAAATTCGGATCGTTGGTCGAACCGGGCGAATCGTTCCGCGACGAGGCGCCACAGGTGGTGCCGAAGATCCTGGTTCGAAACAAAGAGCTCGAACAGAGTCACCTTTGCGTTGGCGTCAGCAGCTATCCGCAGAATCACGACGCTCGCTATTCGAGCTACGTGTTGAATACGCTGCTCGGTGGTTCGATGAGCTCGCGGCTGTTCCAGAACGTCCGCGAAAAGCGCGGTCTCGCCTACGCGGTGTTCAGCGGCCTCAGTGCCTATCGCGACGCCGGGCTCGTTCACCGTCTATGCCGGCTGTTCGAATGAAGCGGTCGGTGAAGTGATCGACCTGATCGTCGAGGAATTGCGCGGCGTCAAGACGATGCCGGTGTCCGATGCCGAGCTGCAGCGCTCGAAAGATCATCTCAAGGGCAGCCTGATGCTGAGTCTCGAGAACACCGCCAGCCGGATGTCGCACCTTGCGCGGCAGGAGATCTACTTCGACCGCCAGTTCGGCCTCGACGAAACGCTGGCCGGCATCGAGCGGGTCACCGTCGCCGACGTGCAGGGCGTCGCCGCCGATCTCTTTCAGAACGGGTCGTTGTCGGCCACCGTCTTGGGCAATGTCAATGGACTGCAGATACCGCGTGCGCGGCTAGATTTGAGTTGATACCTCGCTATACGCACCCTGACATGGGCCGGATCTGGAGCGATCAGCGTCGCTACGAGACCTGGTTGCTTGTGGAGGCGGCAGCGGCCGAAGCGATGGCGGCTGCCGGCATCGTGCCGGCCGATGCGGCGCGCGACATCCGGGAGCGCGGCGCATTCGACATCGCGCGCATCGAAGAAATCGAACAGACCACCCAACACGACGTCATCGCCTTCACCACGGCAGTCGCGGAAAAGGTCGGGCCTTCCGCACGGTGGATGCATTTCGGGATGACCTCGTCCGACGTGATCGACACCGCGCAGGCCTTGCAGATGCGCGAAGCGTGCGACCTGATCCTCAAAGACCTCGATGGGTTGGCTGACGCGGTTCGCGATCGGGCGTTCGAACATCGCAAAACACCGATGATCGGCCGGACCCATGGCGTGCACGCCGAGCCGATGACCTTCGGTCTGAAGCTGGCGCTGTGGCATGCCGAACTGCAGCGCGACATCGAGCGGATCACTCGCGCGCGCGCGGTGATCAATGTTGGGAAATTGTCGGGAGCAGTCGGCACCTTCGGTCATTTACCGCCGTCGATTGAAACCGAAGTCTGCCGCCGGCTTGGGCTGGAGCCGGCGCCGGTTGCATCCCAGGTGATCCAGCGCGATCGCCACGCCGAACTGCTCGTCGGCGCTGGCGATTACCGGTGCATCGCTCGAAAAGTTCGCGCTCGAAATCCGTGGCCTGCAAAAAACCGAGATTGGCGAAGTTGAAGAACCGTTCGGCAAGGGCCAAAAAGGCTCGTCGGCGATGCCGCACAAGCGGAACCCGATCGGCTGCGAGCAAATTGTCGGCATGGCGCGATTGCTGCGCGGCAACGCCCACGCGGCGATGGAGAACATCGCGCTCTGGCACGAACGCGACATTTCGCACTCGTCGGTCGAGCGGGTGATTCTGCCCGACAGCTTCATCGCCCTCGATCACATGCTGCGGCGGTTCACCCGCATTACCCGCGACATGGTGGTTTATCCCGAACGGATGCGTGAAAACCTCAATCGGTCGCGCGGCGTCGTGTTCTCCGGAACCGTGCTGCTCGAACTGGCCAAAAAAGGCGTGGCGCGGGAGCAGGCCTACGAGCTGGTGCAACGCAACGCGATGCGGTCGTTCGCCGATCGCCTCGACTTCAAGGACCTGCTGCTCGCCGACGGCGACGTCACCCGCGTGCTGTCGCCGACCGAGATCGAGCGGGCCTTCGACCTCGACCAGCAGCTCAAGCACGTGGATCATATTTTCGATCGAGTGTTCCAACCCGTGAGGATTTAACCGGCATGCGCGCACGCGTTTTCGTTACGCTCAAACCATCAGTGTTCGACCCGCAGGGCAAGACGATCGCCGACGCGCTGCACTCGCTCGGCTACGGCGCGGTCGCCGACGTTCGCCAGGGCAAATACTTCGAACTCGATCTCGCGACCAATGAGACCGCGCAGGCGAAACAACTGGCGGCGGAAGTGGCCGACAAGGTGCTCGCGAATCCGGTGATCGAAAGCTACCGCATCGAAGTAGGAGACTGACCATGCGTTTCGGTGTCGTCGTCTTTCCCGGCAGCAATTGCGACGAAGACGCATATCACGCCGCGACCGATGTATTCGGCCAACAGGCCGAGTATCTCTGGCACAAGGACACCGATCTGAAGGGCGCCGACGTCGTGATTCTGCCCGGCGGGTTCGCGCACGGCGATTACCTGCGCACCGGCGCGATGGCGCGCTTTTCCCCGATCATGAATGCGGTGCGCGGCTTCGCGGAACGTGGCGGTCCGGTGCTCGGCATTTGCAACGGTTTTCAGATTCTCCTCGAAGCGGGTCTGCTGCCCGGGGCGATGTTGCGGAACAAATCGCTGAAGTATCGCTGCGAGCATCTGTATCTGCGAGTCGAGCAAACCGACACGCCGTTTACCAGTGCCGCCAGGCCTGGACAGATCTTGCGAATACCGATCGGCCACGGCGAAGGCAACTACTATGCGCCACCCGACCTGCTGAAACGCCTCGAAGACAATCGCCAGGTCGTGCTGCGCTACACCGATCCAACCGGAGCGATCGCCGAACAATGGAATCCGAACGGTTCGGTCAACGCCATTGCCAGCATCTGCAACGAGCGCCGCAACGTGGTCGGCATGATGCCGCATCCCGAACGTGCCTGTGAGCCGCTGCTCGGCGGCGTCGACGGCCGGATGATTTTCGAGTCGATTGTCAGCGCGATGGTCGTTCGATGATTGACGCCAAGCTGCTTGAACGTCACGGTGTCACACCGCAGCGAATATGAACGGATCCGCGGTTTTCTCGGCCGCGAGCCGAACCTGACCGAACTCGGGATTTTCTCGGTGATGTGGTCGGAGCACTGCAGTTACAAGAGTTCACGCGTCCACCTTCGAACCCTGCCGACCAGCGGGCCGCAGGTTCTGCAGGGACCGGGCGAAAACGCCGGCGCGGTCGATATCGGCGATGGCCTCGCCGCCGTCTTCAAGATCGAATCGCACAATCATCCGTCGTTCATCGAGCCGTACCAGGGTGCGGCGACCGGTGTCGGCGGAATCATTCGCGACATCTTCACGATGGGCGCGCGACCGATCGCGCTGCTGAATTCGCTGCGTTTCGGTGCGTTGCAGGCGCCGGGCACCACCCGCCTGGTTGAAGGCGTGGTCGCCGGCATCGCCGGTTACGGCAACAGCATCGGGATACCGACGGTCGGCGGCGAGATTGCCTTCGAGCCAAGTTACGCCGGCAATCCGCTGGTCAACGTCTTCTGTCTCGGCGTCGCCAAACACTCGGACATCATCAAAGGCGTCGCTTCAGGTGTCGGCAACGCCGTTTACTACGTCGGCGCGAAGACCGGCCGCGACGGCATTCACGGCGCAACCATGGCGTCGGCGGAATTCGACGAGAAATCTGCGGAGAAGCGGCCTGCGGTGCAAGTCGGCGATCCGTTCATGGAAAAACTGCTGCTCGAAGCGTGCCTGGAAGTGATGCGGACCGACGCGCTGATCGGCATCCAGGACATGGGCGCGGCTGGATTGACCTGTTCCACCACCGAAATGGGATCGCGTGGCGGTGCCGGCGTCGAAATCGATGTGTCGCTGGTTCCGCAACGCGAGACCGGCATGACGCCGTACGAGATCATGCTGTCGGAATCGCAGGAGCGGATGCTGCTGGTCGCCAAGCGCGGCCGCGAGGCCGAGGTCGAGCGGATCTTCGAGAAATGGGATCTCCACGCGGTCAAAATCGGTGAAGTGACCAACGACGGCATGCTGCGCGTCAAGCAGAGCGGAACGGTTGTCGCCGAAATTCCCAATCGCGCTCTTACTGACGAAGCGCCGGTCTACAACCGTCCGTTCACCGAACCGGATTATCTCCGCAGCGTCCAGCAACTCGATCTCGACGCGCTGGTCGCGCCAGATGGCCGGGCGCGCGCGAGCGGTGACGCCGCGTTGCGCACCTTGCTCGCGTCGCCGACCATTGCCAGCAAACATTGGGTCTACCGGCAGTACGACCACATGGTGCGCACCAATACCATCAATCTGCCTGGCATGGGCGCCGGGGTGGTGCGGATCAAGGGGACCGATCGCGCGCTGGCTCTCTCGGTCGACGGTAACGGCCGCTACGTCTATCTCGATCCGAAACGTGGAGCGATGCTCGCGGTCGCCGAGGCGGCGCGTAACGTTGCCTGCGCCGGCGCGAGGCCGCTCGGGGCGACCAATTGCCTGAACTTCGGCAATCCGGAGCGGCCCGGCATCATGTGGCAATTTGCGAAGGCGGTCGAAGGAATCGGCGAAGCGTGCACCGCGCTCGGCGTACCGATCACCGGCGGCAACGTCAGTCTGTATAACGAGACTGACGGCAAGGCCATCTATCCCACGCCAACGATCGGCGTCGTCGGGCTGCTCGAGCACGCCGATCGCGTGGTTGCCCGCCGTTTCCGTGAATCGGGCGACACAATCATTCTGCTGGGCGAAGGCCGCGGTGAACTCGGCGGCAGCGAATATCTGAAGGTGATCTTCGACCGGGTCGGCGGTGTTCCGCCGGCGATCGACCTGCAGGCGGAACGGGCTCTTCAGGAACTGATCGTGTCGCTGGCGAGCGAAGCGCTGATTCGTTCCGCGCATGATTGCTCGGACGGCGGCCTGGCGGTGGCGATTGCCGAATGCTGCTTCGACACCCATGGCATGGGCGCCGAGATCTCGATTGCGGGGGTTCGCGTCGCCAACGATGCGCGCATCAACGAAGCGGCGGCGTTATACGGAGAATCCGCCTCCCGGGTGGTGCTCTCGGCGGCGGCGGACGCGGTCACCGGTATTCTCGAACGTGCGGCAGCATCGGGTGTCCCGGCGCGGGTGATTGGTCAAACCGGCGGTAATCGCCTGCGAATCGCTGTCGACGGACAGATGGCGATCGATATGGCGGTCGACGAAGCCGAACAGTTGTGGTCGTCGGCGATCGAATCGCATTTCGCACGACGCGTCGCCTAGGCCCTGCGTCCGGTCGCGAGGAAACAATGGACAAATTCAAAGACGAATGCGGCGTCTTCGGCATCTTCGGTCACCCCGAAGCCGCCAACTTGACGTATCTCGGCCTCTACGCGTTGCAGCACCGCGGCCAGGAAAGCGCCGGGATTGCCGCCACCGACGGTACCCAGGTGCGGATGTCGCGCGCGATGGGCTACGTCGCGGATATTTTCGACGGCGAGGCGTTGTCGCACCTCAAAGGGTCGGCGGCGATCGGCCATGTCCGCTACTCGACGGCCGGCGAGAGCAAGCTTTCGAACGCCCAGCCGATTCTGATTGACTGCGCCCACGGCCAGATCGCCATCTGCCACAACGGCAACCTGGTGAACGCGCGCGAGCTGCACGACGAACTGGTCCGGCAGGGATCGATTTTTCAATCGGGCAGCGACACCGAAGTCATCCTGCATCTGTACGCGCGCTCCCGAGCGCGCCATATCGACGATGCGGTGGTGGAATCGGTGTGTCAGGTGCAGGGAGCATTTTCGCTGGCGATGCTGACCAACGATCGCCTGATCGCGGTACGCGACCCGCACGGCTTTCGGCCGCTGGCGCTCGGACGACTCCGCGCCGAAGGCGCTCCCGGCCTCGAGCACGACGCGTGGGTAGTGTGCTCTGAAACCTGCGCGATGGATCTGATTGGCGCCACCTACGAACGCGATGTCGAGCCGGGCGAGGTATTGATCATCTCGGCCGACGGGGTCCGGTCGGTGAAACCATTTCCGCCGGCGCCGCTGTCGCACTGCGTGTTCGAACACGTCTACTTCGCGCGGCCCGACAGCTATGTCTTCGGCAAAAGCGTCAATGAAGTGCGCACCGAGCTCGGTCGCATCCTGGCGCGCGAACAGCCAGCCGGGGCGGACGTGGTCGTGCCGGTTCCCGATTCCGGCGTGTGCGCGGCGATGGGTTTCGCCGAGGAGTCGGGCGTGCCGCTGCGCATGGGGTTGATTCGAAATCATTACGTCGGCCGCACCTTTATTCAGCCGCAGCAGTCGATCCGGCACTTCGGCGTCAAGGTCAAACTGAACCCGGTACGCAGCATCCTCGACGGCAAACGGGTGATTCTGGTCGACGACTCGATCGTTCGCGGCACCACCAGTCGCAAGATCGTGCGAATGGTGCGCGCCGCCGGCGCGAAGGAAGTACACGTCCGGATCAGCTGTCCGCCGACGATTTCACCCTGCTTCTACGGTGTCGACACGCCGCGAAAACAGGAACTGATTGCGGCGACGCACACGCTGACCGAAATTCGCGACTTCCTCGAATGCGACAGCATCGGCTACCTGAGTCTCGACGGCCTGCTCACCGCGGTCGGCCGCGAGCGTTCGTCGTACTGCAGCTCCTGCTACACCGGCGTCTATCCGGTGGAATTCCCGCGCGACGAGGCGACTTATCTGCAGCTCGCGTTGAAACTGGATACCAAGGAAGCGGTTGCGAAGTAGGCAATGAGCGCCGCCGACTCGCCCCGCCTCCTTACTTCGTGTCCTTTGTATCCTTTGTGTCCTTCGTGGCGCTTCAGCGTTCGCCCAGGAACCGCCCGCTCCGCAAGCGATCTCGCCCGCTCAGCTGAAGGCCGCGATCGACAAGCTGAGCGACCTCGATTACGCGGTGAGGATGAACGCGTCGCGGACAATCCGCCGTGCGCAATCGTCGCAGGCCGTCCAGGCGCTGCTGCAGACGGTCGCCGAGCATGGCGACGGCTACGTCCGCTATCGAGCGCTGGTGCTCCTGACCGGCTTCAACGATCCCCGAACCAAGGACGCGATGCGGGAATCCTTGAAGAGTCCCAACGATCGGCTGCGCGCCGTCGCCTACAGCTTTTTCGAGCACAATCCCGACCCGGCGCTGCAGGCGGAGTTTCTCGCGGCGCTCGAGAAAGAGCAGGGCGAGTTCGTCCGGCCAGCGGTGGTCAGGGCGGTCGCCGCGCTGGCCGCCAAATCCGACAATGCGACGCTTCGACAGGCCGTCTTGCGCGATGCGACGCGCGGCGAAGATTTCTTTCGCAGCGTCGTCGTCGAAGCGCTCGGCGACTACAAGGCGCAGTACGCGTACGAGACGATCAACGGCATCGCCAAGCTCGACGGACCACTCCAGGACGATGCGGCATTGGCGCTCGGAAAAATCGGCGACAAGCGCGCGCTCGAGACGCTCGGGGCATTGCAGCGCAGTGCGCCGCGGACGACCCAACCGTCGATCGCTGCGGCAATCTGCCTGCTGGGAATCAACTGCAGTTCGCACGTGAACTACCTGACTGAAACGCTCAAATTTTCAGACAAGAACCTCGGCTACCAGGAACTGCTGCGCGGCGCGGCCGCCGGTCTCGGCGCACTGGCGGTTCTGGGTCATGGCGAAACCGTCGACGCCTTGATTGAAATCGGCATCCCGTCGCGCGATCCGACGCGCGCTCCGATCGCCCTGGCGCTCGGCACTGTTGCGCTGCGGAATTCGTCGCTGATGATCGCAAAGCTCGAAGCGATTGCAAACAAGAACGTCCTGGACGGCGCCCTGGGGCTGCTCGCCGAAGGGTTCGACATGCTTGAAGAAGATCTCGACAAAGAGCGCTTCTTCGTTCAGGCGCGGCGGATCTACTGGGACTCCGCCGCCGGCACGCCGCGCCGCGCGCTGATGCAGACGCTGATCGGCAAACTCGATTTTTGAGCTGGCGCGAACACCGATGAAGTCGATCGTTTGCAGGTTGATTGCCGGCACGTTGGCGGTTTCGTCCAGTGCCGTTCTCGCCCAGACGACCCGGCCGATCGATCTGGGTCATGGCATTTACGCCGCCATCGGCGTCGCGGTCGGTGCCGGTGGGCCGAGCGGTGCGACCGCAGTGGCAGTGCCGCAGAGCAACACCTTCATGGTGACGACCAGCGACGGCAACGTCATTATCGACACCAGCGGTCCGGCCGCCGCCGCGATTCATCATCGCAGCCTGACGGCGATCAGCAGTGCGCCAATCAAAGCGATCGTGCTTACGCACGGGCACGGCGATCACACCGGCGGCGTCGCGCGATGGCGGCAGACCGGCACCGACATCATCACGCATCGCAGCTTCGCGGAATTTCTGCAGTATCAGCGGCGGCTGGCCGGCTTCTTTGCCTCCCGCAACGCGGCGCAATTTGGCGGAGCAGCGCGGCCGGCGGCCAATGCACCCGCAGCGCGCACCGATCGAGCCGACCAAAACCTTCGACGAGCGCATGACCTTCGGGATTGGCGACGTCAGTTTCGAGGTGCTCCATACGCCCGGTGAAACGCCCGATCACCTGACGGTGTGGATCCCGCAGTATCGCGCCGCGTTCATCGGCGATAACTACTACGATTCGTTTCCGAACATCTACACGCTTCGCGGCACACGCCCGCGCTGGGCGCTGGACTACGTCGAATCGTTGAACAGCATACTGGCGCTCGACCCGGAACTGGTCTTACCCAGCCACGGACAGCCCATTCGCGGCCGTGATGAGATTCGGCGCAAGCTGACGCGCTATCGCGACGCCATCCAGTTCGTCCACGACGCCACCGTCAACGGCATGAACGCCGGCAAAGACGTGTTTACGTTGATGCGCGAAGTGAAACTGCCGCCGGATCTCGATATCGGCGAAACCTATGGGCGGATTTCCTGGTCCGTTCGCGGGATCTACGAAGGCTACGCCGGTTGGTTCGACGGCAATCCCTCGACGATGTTCGGCAGCACCGCGATGGCGTACGGTGAAATCGTCAAGCTCGCGGGACGCCCGGCGGTGGTGGCGCGCGCCCGCGAGCTGGCGAGCAGTGATCCGATCACCGCACTGTATCTGACCGACATCGCGCTCGATGGTGACGGCAACGATCTGCCGGCGCTCGAGACGCGACTGGCGATTCTGCGGGTGCTTGAGGCCCGATCCGGTAACAGCAACGAGCGCGGCTGGCTGCAGGCCGGGATTCGCGACGCCGAAACGAGGCTCAAGCGTTGAGTGACTACAAATCGGCCGGCGTCGATATCGACGCCGGCAACGAAGCCGTCCGGCGGATCCGGCGTCTTGCCAAGTCGACGTTCACGCCGGGCGTACTTTCCGAGATCGGTTCGTTTGGCGGTCTGTTCCGGCTTGATCGCGAGCGCTTCGAAGAACCGGTCCTGGTGTCGAGCGCGGACGGGGTTGGCACGAAGTTGAAGGTAGCGTTCATGACCGGCCGACACGACACCGTCGGTGGCGATCTCGTCAATCACTGCGTCAACGACATCCTGGTGCAGGGCGCGGAGCCGCTGTTTTTTCTCGACTACCTCGCGACCGGGCGTCTCGAACCGAATATCGCGGAGCAGGTTATCGGCGGCATCGCGCGTGCGTGCCGCGAGAACTCCTGCGCGCTGATCGGCGGCGAAACCGCGGAGATGCCCGGCTTTTACGCGGAAGGCGAGTACGACATTGCCGGCTTCATCGTCGGCGTCGTCGACCGCTCGAGAATCATCGACGGACGGGGAATCGTGCCCGGCGACGTGCTGATTGGACTGCCGTCGGCCGGTTTGCACACCAACGGCTACTCACTGGCACGGCGGGTGTTCTTCGAAATCGCCGGCTGGAAAGCGAACACCTACGTTGGCGAGCTTGGCAAATCCGCAGGCGACGCGTTGCTGGCGCCGCACCGATCGTATTTGAATCTCTTGAAGCCGGTGATCGAACGTCGCTGGGCGAAAGGGCTCGCGCATATCACCGGCGGCGGCATCACCGAAAACCTGCCGCGCATCCTGCCGGAAGGTTGCGGCGCGGAAATCGACACACGAGCCTGGCAGGTCCCGGCGATTTTTCGAGTGCTGCAGCAACGTGGCAATATCGCCGGCGACGAGATGTTCCGTGCTTTCAACATGGGCATTGGACTGGTCGTTGCCTGCGCGACGCGCGATGCCGATCGCGTTCTCAATACGATTCGAACCGCCGGAGAAGGCGGCGCGGGTCGCATCGGGTTCGTCGTTGCCGGCGAGCGCAGCGTTCGATACATCTGAGAAGAAATGCAGAATGCCATGCGATTCAAGCCGTCGCATGACGCTCCGTTCGCAGTCTGCATTGCTTCGCCGCCGTCTTGCCTGATCTCGGGCCGCGGCTCGAATCTGCAGGCGATCATCGATGCGGTCAACGCTCGGACGCTCGACGCTTCGATCAGCGTGGTGGTTTCGAATCGTGAAGACGCCGCCGGACTGCAACGCGCGCGAGAGGCCGGCATCGAAACGTTGTTTCTCAATCCGAAGTCGTTCAGCAGTCGCGACGCCTACGATCGCGCCCTGGTTGGCGAACTTCAAGCGCGACATGTCGACCTGGTCTGCCTGGCCGGCTACATGCGGCTGGTAGGGGAGCCGGTGCTAGTCGCGTTTCCGCATCGAATCCTGAACATCCATCCGTCGTTGCTCCCCGCTTTTCCGGGTCTCGATGCGCAGCGTCAGGCACTGGAACATGGCGTGCGCGTTTCCGGCGCGACCGTCCACTTCGTGACCGGCGAACTCGACGGCGGTCCGATCATCCTTCAGGCCTGTGTTCCGGTCCGTGCGGACGACACCGTCGACCGGTTATCGGCGCGAATCCTTATCGAGGAACACCGGATCTATCCCGAGGCGATCGAGACAGTGCTGGACGGGCGGTGGGTTATCGACGGCCGTCGTGTGCTGCCATCGTCCTAGCGCTTTTGTACTATTTACCCTCCCGAAGGCTCAGCGCAAGATGTTGTGTCCCATCCGGAGGTTTTTTCAGTGAAGATGCTGAGATTTTTGGCCGCCGCGGCGTTCGTTGCCGCGATGATGCCCACGCCCAATGCGTGGGCGCAGGGTTGAGTCCTCATCAGGCAAAACGGGCCCGTGTTCGGCTCGTCCAATCCCTACGCGCAACCCGGTGAAACGCAGCTGACGGTATCGACCCGCAACCTGCGTTCGACTGATCATTACAACCGCGACGTCGAGCAGCTGCAGCGGCAGACGCTGGGTAGCTACGTGCTGAATACTCAGCACGCATTCGACTTCAACGTCACGCACGTCTTTACCGAACGTTTTTCGATGAGCTTCGGCCTTCCCTACATCGCCGCCTCGTGGGGGATCCCGAGCCCCACCACTGCGGGCCCAAGCGCGCGTGCCAATCAGCAGGCAAACGGCATCGGCGACATTTCGGTGTCAGGCCGAACGTGGATCTTCCCGACCAGTCGCTTCAGAGCAGGCAACCTCGCGGTGGGCGCCGGCATCAAGGCACCGACCGGCGAGTATCGCGCGACGGACGTCTTCCCGAATATCAACGGCACCAATCCGAAGGAGAAGCCGGTCGATCAATCGGTTCAACCGGGCGATGGCGGCTGGGGTGTGACGTTCGAGCTTCAGGGATTCCGACGGATTCCGCATGGCCAGTTGTTTGGAACCTTCAGCTACCTGGCGAATCCGCGCGATCATAACGACACCACGTCGATCGGCTACAACATCTCGGCGGCAGCGGTGCCACCGATTAACCCGGACGGCACGTCGTACAACTCGGTGCCCGATCAGTACCTGGCGCGACTGGGCGGGGCGTTCCCGCTCGGTAAGACGGGATTTGTCGGCTCGATGTCGTGGCATGTCGAAGGGCTTCCGCGTTACGACGTCTTCGGCGAAAGCCACGGCTTCCGGCGTCCCGGCGTAGAAATGTTTATCGAACCAGGCTTGTCGTACGCGAAAGGCAGTCACATCTACAACTTCAGCGTGCCGATTGCCTATTACCGCAATCGGTTCCCGAACCCCAACACGGGGAATGCGGGCGACGCGACGTTCCCGAACTACATCTTCCTGGCGTCGTACAGCTGGCGCTTTGGCGGCAAGAACGGAACGAGCGACGCCGCGTTGTGCCAGTAAAGTAATCGCGTAACGATTCGGTTTCTTCTTTTGAACGACAGGTCGTCGCGAACCGTCATCCGCGCTGCAGCGTCAGCACCGCAACTTCCGGCGGACAATTCACGCGGACCGGCACATAGATCGTTCCCACTCCACGGCTGACGAACATCGTCGTCGCGCCGCGACTGGCGATGCCTTCGGCAACCGGAAATTTCTGCGCCGCCCAGGCGCCAACTACCGGCAGCACGACCTGGCCTCCGTGGGTGTGTCCAGAGAGGACGAGCGGGATATTCAGCGCCGACGCTTCGGCAAGCCGTCGTGGATCGTGCGCCAGGAGAATCGTGATCGGCGCGCTGCCGCGAACGATCGGCGCAATGTCCATCTGGCGCTTCGTCCAGAAACGAATGCCAGCGAGATCGACGGTTTCGCCGCGAATCGTCAAACGGGTGCGGGCGTCCTTGAGCATTTGAACACCGGTGCGGGACAGCGCGGCCGGCATGTCGTGGTCGTCGTCGTGGTTGCCGAGGATGCCAAACACACCGTGGGCAGCCGACAGCGGCGCCAGCGCTTCGGCGACGGGAGCGACGAACTCGCGATCTCCCCAGGTGACGTAGTCGCCGCCGAGGACAATCAGGTCCGGCTTCTGTTCCATCATCAACGCGACCGCGCGGGCGACATCCTCGTGCGGCACGAGCGCACTGCGATGGATGTCGGTGAGCAGGCCGATGCGCAAGCCTGCGAGGGCGGGCGGCAGCGAGCGGACCGAGAGATCGGCGCGCGTGATACTGAGATCGTGACGGCCGTAGAAGAATCCGTACGCGGCCGTGCCGGTCGCCGCGCCGACACCAGTCGCGAGCAGCGTTTTCAAAACCGTCCGGCGCGTCATCGCCACGGCCATCGCCTGAGCATGATAACGCGTGCCTGATATAGTTATCGACCGCGGTCATGGCCAACCTCTTCGATGAATTGCAGTGGCGTGGATTAGTCTCGGAATCGACCGACGGCTTGCGCGATCTGTTCGACAAGGATCGCGTGACTGCATACATCGGTTTCGATCCGACTGCCTCGAGCCTGCACGTCGGCTCGCTGCTCACCGTCATGGGACTGGCGCGACTGCAGCGTTTCGGTCATACGCCGATTGCGATCGTCGGTGGCGGCACCGGCATGATTGGCGACCCGAGCGGCAAGTCACAGGAGCGGCTGCTGCTGACGCGTGAGCAGATCGACCAGAACGTCGCCGGCATCCGCACCCAGCTGGAGCGCTTTCTCGATTTCGACGCGGCGCCAAATGCGGCGCGGATCGTCAACAACGCGGACTGGCTGGCGTCGTTTGATCTGCTCGGCTTTTTGCGCGACACCGGCAAGTATTTCACCGTCAACTACATGCTGCAGAAAGAGTCGGTCAACCGCCGGCTCGAAAGTTCAGAAGGCATTTCGTACACCGAATTCAGCTATCTGCTGCTGCAAGCGCGTGATTTCCTCGAATTGTTCGATCGATTTCAATGCACGCTACAGATGGGCGGCAGCGACCAATGGGGCAACATCACCGCGGGCATCGAGCTGATTCGAAAGCTTCGCAGCGCGAAGGCGCACGGGTTGGTGTGGGCGCTGATGACGACCGCGGCTGGCACCAAATTCGGTAAGACCGAGGCTGGCACGATCTGGCTCGATCCGCAGCGGACATCGCCATTCGCCTTCTACCAGTTCTGGTTGAACAGCGACGATCGCGACGTCGTGCCGTATCTGAAGTTCTTTACGTTTCTCGATCGCGATCGAATCAACCAACTCGAGGCGGCGACGGCTGCCGCACCCGAAAAGCGCGAAGGCCAGCGAGTCCTGGCGCGCGAAGTGACAACCCTGGTGCACGGCGCAGACCAGGTCGCCCGCGCCGAACACGCTTCGTCACTGTTGTTCGCCGAGGACATCACTACTCTAGGGGCTGATGATGTGCTTGCGGTGCTGGGGGACGTGCCGTCGACCGACATTCCGTCGGACGAGTTCAACACCGGAACAGGGATCGGCATCGTCGATCTCGTCGCGCGCGTGCAACTGGCGCCTTCGAAAAGCGAAGCAAGGCGCATCGTGCAGGCCGGCGGTGTGTATTTGAACAACCGCCGCATGACCGATGTCAGCGCCAGGGTAACCGCAACAGACGCGATTGGTGGGTCGGTGATCCTGCTGCGTAAAGGACAAAAGCAGCAGCACGTGGTTCGCCTGCGACGCTAAAAAAATGACGCCCGGTCAACCCTGTCGACAATGACACGAGCGGATGCGGCCTGCGCTGCGGCGTTCGGGCTCGCGCTCGCTGCCGGCATTGTGACCGCGGCTCGTCACTTTCCCGACCTGACGATGTACCACATGGCGGCCGATGAAGGCGCCTACTACAATCAGGCCGTTACCATTCGCGCCGAGGGGCTCCGGGGCTTTCGCAGCCTGGCCCGCCAGTACCTCGCCAGCATCGATCTTCAGGGCTTACCGGCACCGAACCGTGTTGGTCACATTCTGCTGGCGTCGATCGCCGTCCGCTTCAGCGATTCGATGACCGCGCTGTCGGTGCTGTCCTTGGTGTGCTTCGCGGCAACGGCGGCCGCGGTGTTTGTTTTTTCCTGGCGGTACTGGGACCCGTTGACGGCGGCGATCGCCGGCGTGCTTGCGGCGTTCTCTCCGCTCGCGCTGGGACTGGCGCGACGGGCGCTGATGGACACCGACTACGCGCTGTTTCTCGTGCTTGCGCTGTTCCTGTTCGTCCATTGGCTATCGACGAACAGCCTGGCGGCACTTGCCGGATTTGCGTCGGCGCTGTTCTGCGGGTTGCTGGTCAAAGAAACGACGTGGCTCTACGTGCCATTCTTCGTCGCGGTGGCGCTACTGATGAATCGAATCGGCCAGCGGCGGCCATCCCTGAATCACATCGCGGTGTTTGCGTTGGCGGTGCCGGCTGCGGCGATCGCGGTGCAGGCCGCGCTGCTCGGCGTAGGTCCGTTCATCGAAATCGTGCGTACTTCAGGACGGATGAACGCGGTCTCGCCGAATCCCTACCTCGTCGCCTACGGGTCCGGTCCATGGTACGAGTATTTCATCGCGTTGTTGTTGCTCTCACCGGTCGTCGCACTGCTGTTCTTGTTGTTCGCCGGCTGGTATATCGGCGTCGCACGCTGGCGGCTGGCGACGACGGTGCTGCTGGCGTTTTTTGCGTATGCGATCGCGTCGCTGACGTTGCTGCCGAAGAACCCGCGGCTGATTTTGCCGCTCGATGCGGTGGTGCGAATCGGCGCAGCATCGTCGATCGTGCTGCTGGTCGCGCGCGCTCGCGTGTCTGGTCGTCCGGCGGCACTGCTGGCGGGTGGCGGTTTAATCGCGGCGGCGCTGATTTCCGATGTATCGGCATTCGGGCGCTACTTCGCGGAGCTGGATATCTACGATCCGGTAACGTTCACGCTGCTGGAGCGATCGCGAATGACGCCGCCGTCGGCGAACTGGGGCGGCGAGAAGATGGCGGACGAGTATCTCGAGTTGAGCGACGCTTATTACCGCGCCGGCGATTTTCAGGGAGCGATTCGCGCGGCGCGCAGTGCACTGCTGTGGCGTCCACGTGATGCGCGAGCGGCAGACAACCTGGCGCGAGCGCAGCGAGCGATCGCGGAGGCAGCGGCGAGTAATAAACGCTGAACTTGACGGGTCGGAACCGGTACGCGATACTCGTTGAACGTTCGGTCCAAGCGATTTCTGCCAGGGCACTTCCCGCGCAGGTTCCCAAGCACCAACGTCCCTTTCACGCGTTATCGGTAGAGCTTTTGGGCGGTGCTGAAAAGCCGCAAAAAAGTGTTGACAGCCAGTGAACGGGCTAGTAACCTCAAAAGGTTCCCCTAAAGACGGTTGGCGGCAGCGCCGATTCGGGCATACGAGGGAAAACGACTGGGTCCCCAGGGCCTGTCGGTCGGTTCTTTGAAAACTGGATAGTGCGTGCAAGCACAACCTAAGAACCCTGTCTCGACGTAGCTCGAGCGCGTAAGCGCGAGAGCGAAGTCGGACAATGAGAGTCAGCGCGTAGGGCCGCGGAATTGATCGACTGGAGTCGTCAGTCCGTGCGAAAGCGATCAGCGGTTAACTACGACATTAATAACGGATTGAACAACGCAAAAGCCAAATCGGCCTCGCGTTAAACGAGTTGTCCTGCCGAAGCGCGCAAGCGCGGAGGTGGGCAGCCAATTTAACATGAGAGTTTGATCCTGGCTCAGAATCAACGCTGGCGGCGTGCCTAACACATGCAAGTCGAACGCGAAAGTGGAGCAATCCATGAGTAGAGTGGCAAACGGGTGAGTAACACGTGGGTGACCTGCCTTCGAGCGGGGGATAACGTCCCGAAAGGGACGCTAATACCGCATGACATCCTGTCTTTTAACAGATGGAGATCAAAGCCGGGGATCGCAAGACCTGGCACTCGAAGAGGGGCCCGCGCCTGATTAGCTAGTTGGTGAGGTAATGGCTCACCAAGGCGACGATCAGTATCCGGCCTGAGAGGGCGGACGGACACACTGGGACTGAGACACGGCCCAGACTCCTACGGGAGGCAGCAGTGGGGAATTGTTCGCAATGGGCGCAAGCCTGACGACGCAACGCCGCGTGGAGGATGAAGATCTTCGGGTCGTAAACTCCTTTCGATCGAGATGAATGGCCTCCGGGTGAACAATCCGGAGGAATGACAGTACCGAGAGAAGAAGCCCCGGCTAACTCCGTGCCAGCAGCCGCGGTAATACGGGGGGGGCAAGCGTTGTTCGGAATTACTGGGCGTAAAGGGCTTGTAGGTGGCCAACTAAGTCAGACGTGAAATCCCTCGGCTTAACCGGGGAACTGCGTCTGATACTGGATGGCTTGAGTGTGGGAGAGGGATGCGGAATTCCAGGTGTAGCGGTGAAATGCGTAGATATCTGGAGGAACACCGGTGGCGAAGGCGGCATCCTGGACCATTACTGACACTGAAAAGCGAAAGCCAGGGGAGCAAACGGGATTAGATACCCCGGTAGTCCTGGCCCTAAACGATGAATGCTTGGTGTGGCGGGTATCGATCCCTGCCGTGCCGAAGCTAACGCATTAAGCATTCCGCCTGGGGAGTACGGTCGCAAGGCTGAAACTCAAAGGAATTGACGGGGGCCCGCACAAGCGGTGGAGCATGTGGTTCAATTCGACGCAACGCGAAGAACCTTACCCAGGCTTGAACAGCGAGTGACCACTTACGAAAGTAAGCTTCCGCAAGGACACTCGTAGAGGTGCTGCATGGCTGTCGTCAGCTCGTGTCGTGAGATGTTGGGTTAAGTCCCGCAACGAGCGCAACCCTTGTCTGCTGTTGCCATCACGTTATGGTGGGCACTCTGCAGAGACTGCCGGTGATAAACCGGAGGAAGGTGGGGATGACGTCAAGTCAGCATGGCCTTTATGTCTGGGGCTACACACGTGCTACAATGGCCGATACAAACCGTCGCGATACCGCAAGGTGGAGCTAATCGGAGAAAGTCGGTCTCAGTTCGGATCGTAGGCTGCAACTCGCCTGCGTGAAGTTGGAATCGCTAGTAATCGCGGATCAGCACGCCGCGGTGAATACGTTCCCGGGCCTTGTACACACCGCCCGTCACATCACGAAAGCCGGTTGTACTAGAAGTCGCCATACCAACCCGCAAGGGAGGGAGGCGCCTAAGGTATGGTCGGTGATTGGGGTGAAGTCGTAACAAGGTAGCTGTAGGAGAACCTGTGGCTGGATCACCTCCTTTCTAGAGATTGTTCTTCGGAACAAGATCAAAGATCGATCTGGTTTTCAGGGGTTCGACAGAGTTTGTGGGCGCACGCACTATCCAGTTTTGAGGGAACCGGCAACGCGCGGTTCTTTGAATCAAGAGTACTGAGGCTTCAGGGCCTGTAGCTCAGCTGGTTAGAGCACACGCTTGATAAGCGTGGGGTCACTAGTTCGAATCTAGTCAGGCCCACCAGCCTTCGTTCCGCCGAAGTGTGGCGTGAGCAACGCCACACGAAGGCGAACTTCGGCTGGGCAAGCCGGCTGAGGGCGAAGGCAGACGGTCGCAAGAAGGAGCACTTATTGACGTTGAATAGTGCCTAGCGCGAGAAGGTTCGTTCGGACAATCCATCCTGACTTTCCTTCCATCGGCGCAAGACACACTAATCAAATTCAATACGGGGAATTAGCTCAGCTGGGAGAGCGCCTGGTTTGCAACCAGGAGGTCACCGGTTCGAGCCCGGTATTCTCCACCAATTGGAAGTGGCGTTGGGTAAGTTGGTGAATTGCTAATGAGATCGCTTACCAAGTCACCCACTACCAAGTTCCGACTGGGTAACGCGGTTCTTTGACAACTGAATATTCTGCAAACGGTAGTTTTTTCCGACCACAAATAATCCATCAGTGATGGTGGATCGCACGCAGTGTGCATAGAGCTCCATGTGGAGTTCTTAGTTCTAAGTTCTTTAAGTTCTTAGTTCTAGGTGCTCGACATGAGTTCGAGTTTCTTATGGTCAAGCTACTAAGGGTGTACGGTGAATGCCTTGGCACCAGGAGTCGATGAAGGACGCGGTAAGCTGCGATAAGCGCCGGTGAGCTGCAAACGAGCTTTGACCCGGCGATTTCCGAATGAGGAAACTCTCTTTGGCTAATCCCGAAGAATCCTCCGCTGAATCCATAGGCGGTGAGAAGACAACGTGGGGAAGTGAACCATCTCAGTACCCACAGGAAGAGAAAACAATAGTGATTCCGCTAGTAGCGGCGAGCGAACGCGGAACAGCCCAAACCATCGTGCGTGCACGGTGGGGTTGTAGGGCCCGTCACACGGAGTGACAAATCCAATAGCTTAGTCGAACGATCTGGAACGATCGGCCAGAGACGGTGACAGCCCGGTAGACGACAGGTTGTTGGCTCCGACGGGTACCCTGAGTATCGCGGGACACGTGAAATCCCGCGAGAATCTACGAGGACCATCTCGTAAGGCTAAATACTCCCTGGTGACCGATAGTGAACCAGTACCGTGAGGGAAAGGTGAAAAGAACCCCTGTGAGGGGAGTGAAATAGTACCTGAAACCGTATACCTACAAGCAGTGGGAGGGCTATGCCAGTCTTCGGATTGGAATGCCTGACCGCGTGCCTTTTGCATAATGAGCCGGCTAGTTATTCTCAGTGGCAAGGTTAAGCGCAAGCGAGCCGCAGCGAAAGCGAGTCCGAAATGGGCGACAAGTCGCTGGGAATAGACGCGAAGCGAGGTGATCTATCCTCGGCCAGGGTGAAGCGCGGGTAACACCGCGTGGAGGCCCGAACCGGTGTTGGTTGAAAACAGCTCGGATGAGTTGAGGATAGGGGTGAAAGGCTAATCAAACCTCGTGATTGCCCGTTCTCCTCGAAATGCTTTTAGGAGCAGCCTCGGAAGGTCGGCGTTGGTGGTAGAGAACTAGATGGACTAGGGGGCTTACCAGCTTACTGAATCCAACTAAACTGCGAATGCCAACGACCCGTATTCCGGGAGTGAGACGGTGGGGGCTAAGCTTCATCGTCGAAAGGGAAACAGCCCAGACTATCGGCTAAGGTCCCTAACTTTGTGCTAAGTGGGAAAGGATCTGAAGACGCTCAGACAACCAGGAGGTTGGCTTAGAAGCAGCCATCCTTTAAAGAAAGCGTAATAGCTCACTGGTCAAGCGGCTTTGGGCCGACAATCCAACGGGGCTTAAGCACAAGACCGAAGCCATAGAATAGACGCGGACCTGCGGGTCCGCATATTGGTAGAGGAGCGTTCTCACAGCCGTGAAGCCAGATCGTAAGGACTGGTGGAGCGGTGAGAAGTGACCCTGCCGGCATAAGTAGCGATAAGGGAAGTGAGAATCTTCCCCGCCGTAAGACTAAGGTTTCCTGAGGAAGGTTCGTCCGCTCAGGGTTAGTCGGGTCCTAACGCGAGGCCGAAAGGCGTAGCGGATGGATATCTGGTTAATATTCCAGAACTACCTAGAAGACGTTATCACGATGGGGAGACGCAGGAGGCTATGCGAGCCTACGATTGGACGTGTAGGTTGCGGCCTGTAGGGAGATCCGCCAGGTAAATCCGGTGGGTCATTATCCTGAGGGGTCAAAGCGAGAGCCGCAAGGCTCGTAAAGTCGCAGACGCCACGCTGCCGAGAAAATCCTCTAAGGAGTCTTTTGGGTACCCGTACCGTAAACCGACACAGGTAGTCGAGGAGAAAATCCTCAGGCGCGAGTGAGAACCCTCGTTTAGGAACTCGGCAAACTCACCCCGTAACTTCGGAAGAAGGGGTGCTCTGTTAGCGTTAGCGGCCTCGCGCCGCGAAGCGTGAGAGAGTTGCAATAAAGAGGCTCAGGCAACTGTTTACTAAAAACACAGGACTCTGCTAAGTCGAATACGACGTATAGGGTCTGACGCCTGCCCGGTGCCGGAAGGTTAAAGGGAGAGGTTAGCCGCAAGGCGACGCTTCGAGCTGAAGCCCCGGTAAACGGCGGCCGTAACTATAACGGTCCTAAGGTAGCGAAATTCCTTGTCGGGTAAGTTCCGACCTGCACGAATGGCGTAATGATCTGAGCGCTGTCTCAACGAGGGGCACTGCGAATTTGTGGTACCGGTGAAGACGCCGGTTGCCCGTGGCTAGACGAAAAGACCCCGTGCACCTTTACTACATCCTAGTAGTGAATGCTGACGTGTTATGCGCAGGATAGGTGGGAGACTTTGAACCCGGGTTCTCGGACTCGGGGGAGTCAACGGTGAGATACCACCCTTAACACTTCGGCGTTCTAACTTCGCTCTGTCATCCAGAGTAAGGACACTGCTAGGTGGGTAGTTTGACTGGGGCGGTCGCCTCCTAAAGTGTAACGGAGGCGCGCGAAGGTTCGCTCAGGCTGTTTGGAAATCAGCCTTAGAGTGCAAAAGCAGAAGCGAGCTTGACTGCGAGTCCTACAAGACGAGCAGGTGGGAAACCAGGCTTTAGTGATCCGGTGGTTCCGCGTGGAAGGGCCATCGCTCAACGGATAAAAGGTACGCCGGGGATAACAGGCTGATCCTTGCCAAGAGTTCACATCGACGCAAGGGTTTGGCACCTCGATGTCGGCTCATCACATCCTGGAGCTGTAGCAGGTTCCAAGGGTTCGGCTGTTCGCCGATTAAAGTGGTACGTGAGCTGGGTTTAGAACGTCGCGAGACAGTTCGGTCTCTATCTGCCATGGGCGCAGGAGATTTGCGTGGGTCTGACCTTAGTACGAGAGGACCGGGTTGGACGGACCTCTAGTGTACCGGTTGTCGCGCCAGCGGCAGCGCCGGGTAGCTACGTCCGGAAGGGAGAAACGCTGAATGCATCTAAGCGTGAAACCCTCCACAAGATGAGATCTCCCTGGATCGCAAGATCCCTAAAGGCTCCTGGAAGATGACCAGGTAATAGGTCGGATGTGTAAGCACGGTGACGTGTTGAGCTTACCGATACTAATCAGCCGTGAGGCTTGACCATAACTTCGTTTTCGCGGTCCGTGCAAAAGCGGCCGCGAACAACAAAGCGTAATGCACGCGAAACGCTGCGTGTTGTGTTCGGTTAAAACTACCGTTTGCAGAGTATTCAGTTGAAACTTAGAACTGAAAACTTAGAACTGAAAACTTAGAACTGAAAACTCTGAGTTCTAAGTTCGAACAAGTTCTTTGAAATTGTCTGGGACGACCCGACTTCGCTCGCTCACGCGAGCTTCGTCGTGGCAGGCCTACGGGCGTGTCGCGCCGAAGCGCCGAAAGGCGCGAAGGCGGAACCCCAGGCAGCTAAGTTTGCCGGTGGTCATAGGATCAGGGTCACACCCGTTCCCATTCCGAACACGGAAGTTAAGCCTGATACCGCCGATGGTACTGCATGGGAAACTGTGTGGGAGAGTAGGTCGCTGCCGGCATTATCTCGCAAAGGCCCGACGTGGAAACGCGTCGGGCCTTTTTTATTGGTGATTGGGGATTAGGGATTGTGAGTCCATGCTCCACCCATCGGCGGGAACCGCCGGCGAGGAGCGAAGCGACGAGCAGTAAACAAAGCCACTGCATGGGAAACTGTGTGGGAGAGTAGGTCGCTGCCGGCATTATCTCGACAAAGGCCCGACGTGGAAACGCGTCGGGTCTTTTTTATTGGTGATTGGGGATTAGGGATTGGGGATTAGTGAGATCTCAGCCACGAGTTGACCACGGCCATTCGCATCAGTCGAGCTCGCAAGGGCACAGGCAATGCACCTTCAATCGTGGACGCACAACAACACTGGAGGTGAGATACATGGCGAAAGACATCGTGGTATATGGCCTGTTCGATTCCCGATCGGCGCTCGAGGTTGCGGTCGGTTCGCTCCGTGACGACGGGTTTCGCGCGACGGACATTTCGGTGCTCGGGTCCGACGTCCGCGGAACGCACGACCTTGCGCACGAGCTCAATACGAAGGCGCCTGAAGGCGCAACCGCCGGCGCCGGCACGGGCGCGGCGATCGGCGGCGTGCTCGGCTGGCTCGCAGGCATCGGCCTTCTGACCGTCCCCGGCGTCGGGCCGCTGCTCGCTGCCGGGCCAATCGTGGCGGCACTCGCGGGCGCCGGTGCCGGCGGTGCAGCCGGCGGGCTGCTTGGCGCGCTGATCGGCCTGGGCATCCCGGAAGTGGAAGCGCGGCGCTTCGAAGGCCGCATCCGCAGCGGTCGTCTTCTCTGTTCGGTCCATTGCGACGACTCCAAGTGGGCGGATCGGGCGCGGCGGATTCTGAAGAACAGCGGAGCGGAGGATCTCGCGGAGACCGGCGAAAAAGCGGCTGACTATCACCCGTAGGGTCGTCCGCAATCGGTCGATCGTCGCAACACGCCCGATCCAGGGCCAAACTGGGTCGGGCGTCCTTTTCCAAAATAACTTCAAACAGATTGCAGCGCCGATCGGCTTTTTTTCGTCTCGCCGAACCCGGCCGGTTCGGCGAAGACATCATCGGCGCGCATCGTCAATTCGTCACTGAGCCGTTCGCGCTCTCGTGCTCGCAGCAGCTTGAAGCGCCGGAACGCAGCGCGCTCCGCCTCGTCCGAGAACAACGAGCTCACCGTGCATCCGGCAAACGTATGGCCGAGCATTTCCAGGCCGTGTCGCACCACGAAACCCGGATTGCGAAGTGCCGCCTGCGGAAAGTGCCGCAGCTTCATCCAGCGTTCCGCACGCCACCGCATGAACTCGATCTCGTCGGACGTCATCCTCTCACTGCGCACCACCGCCGTCGTCCCATCGTAGTGCGCCATGTCCTCGTCAACGATCAAGCCGCGGTCACGGAAATCCTGCGTCATCGGCGTGCGCGGATACGGCGTCGGGTGCTGGATGTACGGCCAGTCGACATAGCGTCGCGCGAACTCGAGATTGCTGCGAACCGCTTCAGGTGTGTCCTGCGGGTTGCCGACGATCAGTCCGCCGACGACTACCATGCCGTTGCGATGCAGATGCTCGATCGCCTCAATCGACGCATTTCCGGTGGTGCGCCCGCGTTCGCGCCGGGCATTTTTCGCTCTCGCCCGCAGAAACACCAGATCGTCTTCAACGATGTTTTCGATTCCCAGAAAGACGTAGCGAAAACCGGCGCGCCGCATCAGCGGCGCCAGTGTGGCGCCGTGATTCGCAATCGACGAGGTCATTGCCTGGACGAAATATTCGACGTCGTTGAAGCCGGCCTGTTCAATGGCGCGGCATAACGTCTCGAATCGCTCGACGTCGAGCGTGATGTTGTCGTCGACCAGGAAAATCGCGCGCGCGCCATTGGCCCGGGCGTCGGCGATGTCGGCCAGCACCCGGTCGATCGGGAACGGATGAAAATTGCGGCCGCGCATTTCGATGATCGAGCAGAAGCTGCAGTCGTACGTGCAGCCACGAGAGGTTTCGACGACGTCCACCTGCTTGCCGAGCAGTGTGTAGCCTTGGAGCACTCGCGCCCGTCGATTGGGCAGCTGCAGCCGTTCGTTTTCGAGTTTTAACACCGGGCGAGGCGGGTTATGGACGAAGCCTGATTCTCTGCGGTACGAGAGGCCGGGAATCGTATCTGCCGGGCTGCCGTGCTCCAACGCCCGCAACAGGTCTCGAAACGTATGCTCGCCCTCGCCTTTGACGATGAAGTCGATTGCGGTGCCGCCGGCATAGGCGTCGGGCGCAAGCGTCGGATCGTAACCCCCGACGACGATCCTGGTGTCTGGAGACTGCTGCTTGACCAGTGCCGCGATCTGCAGCGCGGTCTTGCGCTGGAAGGTCATCACCGACAATCCGACGACGGCGGGTGCGGTGTCGCGTACCAGCCGTTCGACGGTGCTCCGCACCGCGGTTCGCGCCAGGATTAGATCGGCAACGGCGACGCGGTGATGCGGCTCGACGTTCGCGGCAAGCGACGCGAGCGCGCCGTTCGGCATGCGGACCGCGACCGCGGGCATGTGTTCGAAGGCGTCCGGCATCGAGAGCAGCAGCACCTGCATCGCAAACCTCGTCGCGCCAGAATACACCTCCAGTGGCCCCTATCCGCAACGAGTAAAACGCGTATGCGAACTCTGCGTTTAGCGTGCATAAGCGGGCGGTCAGCCGGGAAGTTTATTTCCGCGCCGCTTCGACTGCGCGCTGCGCCCACGCGACCAACTCGTCCGGACTTTCCAAGACACCGAGCGGCACCTCGTAGTAGCGCATCGAGCCGCGGCGGCCTGGAAACGGTCGAAACGGTTTCATCCGGGCAGCCATGTAGTACGGCTGGCTGCTGTCGTCGACCTTGAAATAAAGGCGGTCGTGGGCAGCGATCGCGAAAAACACTCCATCGCAATAGAAGCCGACGCCGCCGAACATCGATTTCGGCGTGACGTCACCCAACTCGTCGAGCTGATCGAGCACGAATGCCTTGAAGGCTTCGCTGACCTTCAGCGAGCGAGTGGAGCGCGCCACGCCGACATGTTACAACCCTTGCACAATCGACAGAATCTGGTTGGGCAGTTGCGCCGGACCGGACGGGTTGTTCAACAGGTTCGCGACCGAGCAGAGCAGATTGCCGAGCACTAGCAAGGCTCGATCGAGGAGCCGCAAAGTATAAGGCGCCGACCGAGAGCGGCGTGCCGCGTTTGCGCGGTGGTCGCGTTAACGTGGCGCGAGCGTGTTCTTGACGCCGTTCACAATGATGTCAATCAGTGCCGCAGCGGGCGTCGTGTTGAGTTCTTCGGCCGGCAACTCACTCAATTCGTAGTCGACGATGATGTTCACCAGGTGCCACGCCGAAAGTGCAGCCAGTTGCCGGCGGAGAAGCGCCTCACCTTTCTCGTAGACCGAAAACGGATCGAGCACGCTGCGCACTGCGGGGCCGTCAGTCGGAATGACGCTGATCGGCGGAGCGGCGGTCGCGTACGACGGCGGATGGACCACAGGAACGGAAACCGGAATCGGCCCGTCGAGCGCGCGCTTCAGCGCGCCCTCGAGATAAACGGCGGACAACCCGGTTGCCCAGTACTCCGTATCAGTTCGATTCGGTTGCGTGGTCTCGCGCGACGTTCGAATGGTAGTGCCGTCGTCGGCGGGGTCGAACTCGATCCAACCCTCCCAAACCGTCTCATCAAGCGGCGCGCCGCACGCTCGGGCGTGAAAAAGCCGTCCGGTCGAGCTTCGAACCGGCGTCTGGTACTGACACAGCGTCTCGCTCACAGGCAATCCCTCCGTTCTGAGGATTTGCAATTACAACGCCGTAAAGCCACTCACTCAATTGCAATCCGGCGGAAGGCGACCGCAGCCATTTTCCGCCGGTTTCTTGCAAACTGAGCAGGAATGGGGTTTGCCCTGCTGCGCAGCGAGGGTTCCATGGACATCGCACAGATCGGACCGTCGATTCGCATCACCGGACAGGTCTTCGCCGACGAACCACTGACCATCGCCGGTCATGTCAGCGGCTCGATCGACGTCACCGGACACCCGGTCATCGTGACCGACTCTGGGGATATCGCGGCCGACATCATCGCCCACACCATCGTCGTCGGCGGCACGGTGAATGGCAATTTGCTCGCGAATGCCCGGATCGTCGTCAACAAAACCGCGACGATAGCCGGCGACTTGTCGGCGCCGGCGGTCAGCGTCGACGACGGCGCGCATTTGCAGGGACGGCTCGAGATCGCCGGCCGCCGCCACGCCGCGTAGTTTTCCTTTTCCGCACCGCTTTCGCCGCCGGTTCGCGCAAACGCTTCGGCAGCTTTGCGCGAATCAGTTCGTACGCCTGCCGCAACAGACGTTCGCGCTCGCCGCGGTCGAGTGTTTCACCAAGTTGTTCTTCCTGAACCCACATCGCGCGCGCCAGGTACGGCGCTGGCTTCATCCCCTCGCGTTCGATTAACTCCGCGAAATCCTCGTCGGAGGTTTTGAACGAACACTGATGCGGCGGCTCGGTGTTGACCGCGCAGAACATTTTCTTGCCGACGCTGAACACCAGATCCTGTCCCCACTTGATGTCTGCGGTCGCGCCCGGCAGTGACAGGCAGAATACGCGAAGCGATTCGAGATTCATCGGCATTTGACAGTTTGCAACTACATTCTGCATTCAGGCTGCGTTGTTCGGCAGCTTGCTAAGGCCGGCAGATGTACACATCGCTCACCGCTCGGCCGCCGGTGCAGGGCTTTTCCGACAGAACGACGCGCGGCGGTGCCTGCTGTTCGAACGCGTCCTGATATTCCTGAATCCGCACGAAATCGCTCGACGCGACCCGAACGCGTTCGCGCGCAACAAACGTCACGAGGTAGGCATGCCAGTAGTCGGCGATCGCTGCGCCAGTGCCCTCCGAAATCAACTGATCGGCCAGCACTCTTGACTGATTCGGAAGAGGGTGACGGATGTAGCGCGACGCGACCAGAGCATGATCGCCGGCGATGACAAGGGCCCACACCGCAACGCCTCCAGCAACCAGTCGGCGCAGAGCCGTCGACGATTCAAGCGAGAGAACGGCTGCCACCACACCTACAGGCAGCAGCAAGCCAAGCAAAGCATATCGCGAGTAGCCATTGAGCACCGGTTTGCTGGCGACAAATGCGGCGATCGCGGTGGCGCCCACGCCAATCAGGTAGAACGCGAATCCTGCCGTCCGAATCCGCGCGTACACCGGCAATGCGATGCCGTGTGCCTGATTACCGCGACCGGCCCGAACGAGCAGGATGATGATCCTGAGCGTCGCCGCGATGAACGCAGCGCCGGCGATCCACGCCAGCCAGGGATGGTTGCTGATCGGCAGCTTCGTGTCGAGCTGTTCCGCACCGGAAAACCACTTCAGAACCTGCGGCACCAACTCCTCGGTGCGCCGGATCAGCGCTGCGCGATCGAAATCGGCCCGTTCGACCAGGTTGGTGATCTGCGATTCCGTAAGGCCGACGATAAGCTGACCTCGCGTCCCCGGGCCCAGCAGGTCGGCGCGCGGCTTGATGGCCTCGATCGTCTGCCAGCCGATCATGAACATCACTCCAGCGGCAAGCCATTGTCGAAGGCGTGCGCCGTCGAATTCGCCCGCTGCCAGTTCGACCGCGAACAGAGCAGGGATCGCATAGGCCGTAAACTCACGATTCCTGAATGCGATCGCGAAGACCAGTCCGAACCACAACGGACGACGGCGCAGCAACCACAGGGCGACGATCCAGACGAACGGCTCGGCGATGCCGCCTTGAGCGGCCATCAACTGCGTGGCGACTGACGGAGGAGCCAGCGCCAGGAGAGACGCCGGAACGAGCGCCCACCACGGATTGATCGCGCCGTCGCGGCGCAGCGCTTCGATGACCAGCCAGACAAACGCGATATTCCACGCGAGGATTGACAGGCGCAGACTCGTGACGGTTGCACCGCCGATCAGAAAGAACGGCGCGGCCGCCCATGCTTCGACCGCGAGCATATAGTTCTGGCCATAGAAGAACAGCGGAAACGCGCGTCCTTCGATCAGATGCTTCGCCATCAACCCGTTGATGGCCTGATCCGAGTCGAACGCAAGCTGCTCGAACAGCAAGTACGGCAGCGCGCGCAGCAGCACCATCGAAGCGGCGATCGCGAGGACCATCTGGTGCGTCGTCGATTTCCTGAAGTGCTGGATCACGGAGTGGGGAGGGGCGCATGCTAGCATATGCGCCTCCGGCCGATGCAGTCGTCAATGGATCGCGGTCGCCGCATTAGCCGGCATGCAATCCTTTGGCTGATGGGTCCGATCGTCCTGATCGCGCGCCATAGCGTCGGCGAGCTTGTCCCTCCACATCGATGCGCCCCGGCGATCGATTTACTGGGAGTCGCCATTCTGCGGCAGTGGCCCGATCTGGAGATCGGCCAGCTACTCACGTGGTTTCAGCCGGCCGTCGTTGTCTTCGTGCTCGCGTGCGTGGCCGAGTTGTTCGACCGGCTGACGCGAAACGTCGTCGTCGTGCTCGGAATTGGGCTCATGGTGGTCTTCAGCCCATTGTTCATTCCTGTGCTCGCGCTGCTGACGCCGGTTGCCGCTGTTGGCCTGTGTGCGGCCGCCGCGCTGGTTATCGGACGCGTCACACCGAACGGCCGCCGATCGCTTGTCGACGTCGTTTTCGCAGGAGCCATCCTGCTGCTTGCGGCGCTTGTGGTTCCATCGTGGACCGTCGCGTGCGCGCTTGGAGCGTGCGCCATCACGTGGTCCTGCAGTGCTCAAACTGGACGCCGCAGTGTTCGGGTCGCTGCCGCGCTCGCGACGGCGGCGATCGTCGGTGTTGTACCGTTCGCGATGCTGCGGGCGACATACATGCCGGCACTCGGCGACGCGGCGCCATGGTACGCGTGCGCGACACCGATCGCGGCCAATGTTCCCGCGTTGTTGCCGCAGGTTTTTCGGACGATCGGTCCCGTGATTGGTGCGCTGGCGGTGCTTGGATTGGCAGTGGAACTGTCGCGTAGCGAGCGTGTGTGGTGGATCGTCGCCGCGAGCACATTTGTCGCATTGGCGTGCTGGCCGGTGGCCGGCCTGGCACCATCGATCACCCTCGCACCGCTTTTCGTCGCCACCTGGTCGGCCGCGGCCATTGGCCTTGACGAGATCCTGCGCCAGATGCAGGGAACTCGAGGCGGGATCGTTGCCGCCGTGGTTTTGCTGTGTGTGCTTCCGGTGCTGGAAGCAGCGCGCGTGCACGACGAGGAGCGAGACGTCGTTCGGCCCATCAGCCAGGAACGGGCGTCACTCGCGACGATGACATCTATCCTGAACCTGGTGCCGACTGGCGCGCGGTTCGTCGAGGAAGACGCGAGCATCGACCTGCTATTGCGCGCCGCGCTTCTTGGCGGTCGCCGTAGCTCGAAGCCCTTCATGATCATTCCGGCCGACCGGCCGACGGTCGAGCATGCCCTCGAGGAATCGACGACAGTCTGGGCGTTTCCGCTCGGCCAGCAATTGTTGACGCTGCGCGGTTTTGAAATCCAACCCGCCGGCGAGCTTCGCATGCGGGGGGTTGCACGCGTCGCGGCGGTGCGTTCGTGTCAGGAACTTGGTACGTTGTGGGTGGACTTGTCGGCGGAGGGTCGCCACGGCCGTATCGCGATTGTGGCCGCTTCCGAGGCCGACGTCGGCCCAGTCGACCTTTATTTCGGCGGTCCGACCGAATATGCGCCTGGCCCCGACGGTTGGGCGCCGCGCGTACGCTCGCGGTTCAGGCTCCGCTTGTTCGATCGGAGCGCGCCCGCGGATGCTGCTCTGCTCGAGGCTGAGGCCCGCGATCGGCAATTGGCGGCACAGCCAGTATTCCAGGCACCTTTTGTGTCGCGGATGTTCATCGAGCGAACGCCGGGTTCGCCGCTGGAACTACCGATTGTGCTTGGTCCGCCTCGTCCGGTCGGGCTCGGGCGCCTCCATCAGGATGCGTCGCCTCACGACCGGATTGTGGTTTGCGACGCTCCGCCCGTGACGGTCTCGAGGTTCTGATTGTGCGGCTCAGCGCGCCGCGAACAACTCCCGGACGATGACGTCTCTCAGGTCATTGTCGACTGCGCGTGTGGAGTGCTGCGGCTCGCGTTTTGAGGAGGAGTCGGTGTTGAACGACACGATGTAGCCGGACCGCGAAGGCCGGTGCACGTAAAGGTGCGAGATAAATCCGTTTTGGTCGCCGCTGTGTCCGATCAGTTCGACGTTGCCATAGCGTTCGATGAAGGTCGACAAACCAGCCTGAACGTTGTCGCCGCTGCCGCCTTCGCCGTCCCTGGCGCGAATCTGCGGCGTGAACATTTCACTCAGCGACGAACGCTTCAGGATCGATTCATTGCCGTCGATCAGGAACGAGAGCCACTTCGCCATGTCACCGAGTGGCGCATTCAGGCCGCCGTTCGAGACGGTGATGCCGGTGTCGAAGTCGAACCGCTGCTCCTTGATGCCTTCGTCAGTCCGGACATAACTGTGCGACTTGTGCGACACGAGATGATACGGCGCACGATCGAAGAAACTCTTGGTCATGCCGAGCGGCATGAACAGGTTCTTGTTGATGTACACCTCGTAGTCGTCTCCGGAAAACGATTCGATGATCCGTCCCAGGAAAATGACGCCGGGGTTGGAGTAGCTGTACTGCGTGCCAGGTTTGAACAGGATTTCGGTGTACGGAAACATCGCGACGACCTGGTCCCAGCGCGTCGGCTCGAATGGGTGCCAAGGCTGATCGCCGCCCCACGGCCAGGTGCCGGCGCGAAATCCGGCGCTGTGCGACATCAACTGGCGAATCGTCACCTGCGAGATGTCGCCGTAGGGATTGTGGACCATCCGCAGCTCGGGCACGTACTTCACCGCCGGGTCGTCGAGCGCGATCAATCCGCGGTCGCGCAGCTGCATGATTGCGACGCCGGTAAACGTCTTGGTAATCGACGCCCAGTGGTAGATGGTTTCTTCGTCGACCGGACGCTTCGCGTCGAGATCCTGGAAGCCTTCGAAGGCCTTGTGGACGACCGCGCCGTTGCGGACGACCATCAGGCTGCTGCCGGCGATGCCGGCGTCCTGGAGCCGCTGGTGGTAGCGCGCGGCGACCCGTTGCCAGGCGTCACCGCCGGAGGATTGAAGGGCCCAAAGGCTGAAAACGACGGCGAACAGCGGGCGGATCACGCGCTATTCGTATCGCAATGCCTTCAACGGATCAAGCCGGGTTGCCCGGCGCGCCGGCCAGTACGAGGCGAATAAGGCGACGGTGAGCAACACCACGACAATCGTCGTCAGCGTCACCGGATCGCGCGAGCCGGTCTGAACCAGCAGGCTCTTCAGGACCACGCCGACGCCAAGGGCGCCGGCCAGGCCGATCGACAGTCCGATCGCCAGCTGCCACAGCGACTGGCGGACAAACAGCCATCGCACCTGTCTGGCCTGGGCACCGAGCGCCATGCGAACGCCGACCTCCTGGGTCCGCTGCGTCACTGAGTACGCGGTCACCGCGTACAGCCCGATCGCCGCGAGCACCAGCGCGATCAGCGCAAAGATCGCGAACATCGAACCGAAGACGCGGAACGGCCACCGCTGCTGGGCCAGCACCTGATCCATCGTCTGGATGTTGAACAGTGGCAAGTCTGGATCGATTGCGCGCACTTCTTCTCTCAGGACCGTCGTCAGCGCGGCGGCGTCGCGCGGCGCACGCACCAGCAGTGCAATGTTGGCAGGCGCTTCGGCGAGCAGCGGCAGATACATGACCGGATCGGGCAGCGCCTCCTCGATGTTTCGCTGACGGATGGTCGGCGCGATGGCGATGACCGTCACCCATGATGGTTGGCGCGTCGGCGCCGGCTGCCCCGGGACCCGCTCGATGCTGATCTTCACGCGCCGGCCGATCGGATCCTCGTTGCCGAAGTGCATGGCGGCAAACCGCTGGTTGATAATCGCGTTTTCATGACCGGGCGTGCCGTCCACTGCGTCGAAGCCGCGGCCGCGCAGCAGCTTGGTGCCAAGCGTTTCCCAGTAGCGCGGCTCGACGTAGACCAACGAAACCGAAGGGATCTGGGCGGCATTCGCCGCTGCTTGATGACCATCGATCTCGATCTGGCGGGTTTGGCCGCCACCGATCGGTACGTTGGTGACGATCGCCCCGGCCTGGAGATTCGGTACTCGCCCCAGCCGGTCTTCGAGCGTTTGCAGAAAGGTGCGTCGTACTTCCGGTGTCGGATACTTTCGCGCCGGCAGGTTGAGGCGCATCGTCAGCAGCGGTCCGGTGTCGACGCCGAGATCCATCGAGTAGAGCGCGAGGAAGCTTCGCATCATCAAGCCGGCACCGGCGAGCAGCACCAGCGTCAACGCCAGTTCGACGACGATCAGCGCGCTGGTCCAGCGACGCGCCCGCACGCCGCCGGCATTGCCGCGTCCACCTTCTTTCAAGACGTCATTCAGATCGGTTTTCGAGACGTGAAGCGCCGGCGCCAGGCCGAAGATGATCCCGGTGGCGAAGCAGACGGCGGCGAAGAATGCGAATACCACCGGATCCATCGAAAAGACCATCCAGTATGGCTTGCCGGCATCCTGCGTCGCGGCGTCGAACATTCGGATGCCGATCACCGCCAGCCCGAGGCCGAACAGCCCCGCGATCACCGACAACAACACGCTCTCGATCAACAACTGCCGGATGATGCGCCACCGTGTGGCGCCGAGTGCGATGCGAACGCTGATTTCGCGCGCCCGGTTGGCCGATCGGGCCAACAGCAGGTTGGCAACGTTGGCGCACGCAATCAGCAGCACGAACGCGACCGCGCCCATCAGCGACAGGAACACTGTCTTGATCGGTCCGCGGTTGAAGCGATCGTTCAACTGGACCACGAACGGCGTCATGTCCTTGTTGCTGTCGGGATATTGGGACTGCAGGTTTCGGCCGATCGTCGTCAGTTCGGCGTTCGCCTGCGCCAGCGACACCTCAGGCTTCAGTCGTGCGATGACGTCGAAACTGCGGGCGGCGCGATTGTCGACTGACTCAGCGCGAAACGCCGGCGCCAGATGCGCAAACGGGATCCACAAATCCGCGTTCGGGAAGTTGAACCCTTCCGGCATGACGCCGATCACCGTCAACATCAAACCGTTGACTCTGATTACTTTGCCGATCGTGTCGGGCGAGCTGCCGTAGCGATTCTTCCAGATCCCGTTGCTGATCAGCACGGTCGGGGTCGACGATGCCTGATCGTCGTCGGGGGTGAAATCGCGGCCAACCGTCGGTCGCTGACCGAGCAGTCGCATAAACGACGTCGCGGTATACAGCGCACGGTACTGCTCCGGCGCGCGCTCGTCGTCGCTGAGATTCACCTGACTGAGGAAGTACACGGCCGGGTCAGAGAAGCTCTTCGACGCCGCCGCGATGTCCTGAAAGTCTTTGTACGACATCGAGCGCTCGCGCTGCTTGGCGTCGCGCGTGCCCATCGCGATCAACTCTTCCTGGTGAGCGAACGGCAGGCCGCGAATCATTACGGCATTAACCAGCGTGAACACGCTGCTGTTGACGCCGATGCCGAGCGCAAGCGCGATCGCGGCCACCGCGGTGAACCAGCGGTCCTTCACCAGTAGCCGGACGGCGTACTTCAGATCCTGGAGGAGATTCATGGTGTGTCCACTCGAAACCGTTCGTGTGCTGCGGCGATGACCGCGCCGGCAAGCAAGATGACGGGCGCAAACGCGAGCGCCGCGGGCGTTTCAGCCATGTCGGCGCGACGCAGACCGGCACCGACGGTTTTCACCGCGCCGCGGCAAACGGGTGGACATCGGCAGCCAGGCTGGACGCACACACTCTCTCCGAACTAATACGGAGATCAGCGGCGCGAAGTTCTCACCGGCTTGAGCAGCAGGTCCTGAAAGTCGAAGCTGAAATCGGTGGAAGGTGAAACCGCCGCCATTTTGGCCTGATCGATCGAGCCGTCAGGGTTGAGCGCAAACGTGACGTAGGCGTCGGCACGCAATTCTCGGTCGCGCCATCGGGCGATGAAGGTGTCGTGCTGCCAGTGTTCGAGATCGGCGGTCAGTGCTGGCGTATGAGTGAAGCGCATCACCAGGCGACCATTTTCGTGGGCGATCGTGATATCTCCGTACCAGGCGTCGCGGTAGGTTCCGGCATATTTCTCGAGCAATAGTGACGGCTTCGACGTCGCATCGCGGCTCGACGCCGCACGCGCGCCAGCCTCGCGGGCCATTCGTTCGCCACGTTCGTCGCGTTTGCGGAAGGCATCGATCCAATCGAACGCCGGCGCTTCGAGGTAGCCGTCGAGAATGTGAAAGGCAATCGAATCGAACGCCGAACCGGACTCCTGGTTTGTGAACACTGCCACTCCGAGTTGCAGGTCCGGAACCATGATCACCCGCGATACGTAACCAGGCAGGCCGCCGGAATGCATGACAACCCGGCGTCCGCGGTAATCGCGGATGTTGAATCCCAGGGCGTAGCCTGCGAAGTTGGCGCGCAGCGGCGCCAACTCTTCCGGCGGATCGCCCAGCGGCATCGGCGTGACAATCGCTGTCAGTTCGCGCGCCGTCGCCGGCGAGAACAGTCGCGACCCGTCCGACAGAACACCACCCGCGAGCTGCACCCGCATCCACTTGGTAATGTCTTCGGCGGACGAATTGATGCCGCCGGCCGGATTGGTGTTGTCGCTGTCAAAAGGACGGATCGGACGCACTTTGCCGTCGACATTGGCGTGCGGCGCCGCGATGTTGCCGCCCGCAGTGGCGGCGGAGTGGCGGACGTTGCTGCCGCTCATGCCCACCTTTTTCAAAATCCGCGAGGCGACGAAATCTTCCCAGCTCTGCCCGCTGACCGATTCGATCAGCTCGCCGGCCACCAGGTAGAGCACGTTGTCGTAGGCGTAAGCGGTCCGAAAACTGGTCGCCGGCGGGATGTAGCGGAGGCGGCGCGCAATCTCTTTCCGGTCGTAGGTCGATTCGGGCCACCACAGCAAATCTCCTGCTCCGAGGCCCAGGCCGCTGCGGTGCACGAGCAGGTCGCGAACCGTCAACTCGCGCGTCACGTATGGATCCCACATCGCAAACGACGGAAGGTAGCGGACCACCGGCGCGTCCCACTCGATCTTTCCTTCCTCGACGAGCAGACCAAGCGCCGTCGCCGTGAACGCCTTCGTATTCGACGCGATTCCAAACAGCGTTTTTTCGTCGACCTTCGCTGGGTCGCCGAGCCGCCGTACGCCGTACCCCTTCGCGACGACGACGCGACCGTCTTTAACTACGGCGAGCGCCAGGCCGGGAACCTCGAAGGTCTGCATCGCGCGCGACACCCAGGCGTCGAGATCGGTGGCTGTCGTCTGTTCAAGAGACGCGCCGACGGTTAACATCAGCAGAGTGGTAAGTGCGCGAATCATGGGGGCATCCTAATGCAAAAGTCCGAAGACGACTGGCGTGAAACGCTGACGCCCGAGCAGTTCAAAGTTCTCCGCGAGCACGGCACCGAACCACGCGGTTCGAGCCCGTTGAACAAAGAAAAGCGGGAAGGCCGGTTTCTCTGCGCCGGATGCGGTAAGCCGTTGTTCCAGTCCGACACGAAATTCGACAGCGGCACCGGCTGGCCGAGCTTCACCCAGCCAGTCGATGACCAGGCGGTTGCGACGACGGTTGATTAGCAGCTACGGCATGACGCGAACCGAGGTGCATTGCAGCGACTGCGGCGGTCACCTTGGTCACGTGTTTCCCGACGGTCCCCGACCGACCGGACTTCGCTACTGTATGAACGGCGCGGCGATGAGGTTCGAACCGGAAGACGACGGCCGATAATCGGAGCGCGCCGTGCGACCCGCGGCGGTCAGATGCCTGCGTACCAGGATACCCCTCTTCTGGCGATACGGAGCCGAGTCCTTTCCCGAAATTACTCAGGTTGTCCGTCACCGTCAGGCGTGTGAGGTCCTTCACACTCTTGTAGCCAAGCTGGCGAGGGACGCGCAGGCGGATCGGTCCGCCGAATGCCGGCGGCAAATCGCCGTCATTCATGCTGTAGGTGAGCAGCGTCTGCGGGTGAAGTGCGTCGGCCATGTCAACACTTTCCCACCAGTCCTTCTGGATCGAGAAGTACACGACGTAGCGCGCATTCGGCAGAACGCCGACGACATTCAGAACGTGCGCGAGCGGCACCCCGGTCCACTCGGCGATGTAAGACCAACCCTCTTCGCAGGCGAGGTGCGTGATTTGCGTCCGCGCCGGATAGCTGCGAAGGTCGGCGATCGAGAACGAGCCGGAGCGCGAACCAAGCCATCGACCGCGAGCTGCCAGCCGGTGAACCCGGCGGCCTGGAGCTGGACGTAACGCTCATCGCGAGGCAGTCTGCCGTTGGCAGAACGGCGTTTTCGAGATCTGACTGCGTGCCGAATTCGCGCGCCATCGTGTGACGTGTGATCAGGCGCTGAGAGGCATACGTCAGTGTTTCGCCGACGCCGTAGAGTCCGCCGTGATCCGGTGGGACAAGCCCATAGCGTGCCGCCAGCTTTGCGGCCGCAGCCAGACCCGACGCTCCGGCCGCTGCGGCGAGCCCGGTCGTGATCAATTTCCGCCGCGACATCGTTTTCATACGCGCTCCGACGGTGTCGGCGTTTCGCCGGTTGTCATCGCTCGTACGCGATCGAAGAAACCGGCGCGTCGCACCATTTCAATATGGACAACGACAAATAGCAGTAGCGCAACGGCGGCAAAAAAATGAATCGTCCGGGCGGTCTGCTGGCCGCCAAGAAGTGTCACCACGAATGGAAACGCCGACACAATTGCCGGAGACATCGCCAGGCCGGTCCAGATTTCGAGTGGAAACAGTACGACGATCACCAGCAGGTAGGCGACTCGCTGTAGAACGTTGTACGATCGCGCGTCGTCCGTGGCTGATTGCCGGCGCCAGTGGTTGGTGACGACGGCAGCGATCGGCCGCCACGCCAGGTCGGCGCCCGACGGCATGAGATTTTTTCGAAAGTGACCGCTCAACAGGCTGGCGATCGTGTATACAAGGCCGGTGAAGACAACGATCCACGCCGACTGGAAGTGCAGTGCCCGGCTCCACCCGTTCTGGTCGGGCAGGACGAACCCATAGCCGGTTGGAACCGACGAACGCGAGGCAGGGATCGGCAGCACGAACAGAGGAGTGGTCAGGACGTTGCCGGTCTCTCCCCAGTAAAAACGTGGGTGCGAAATCAGAATTTCGATGCCGCTGATCAGCAGGGCGCCGAAACACAGAGCCGTCACCCAATGCGTGATCCGCACCACCGCGGCATGACGAGGTCGTTCTGCGACTTCAGCTGCAGGGCGGACGAAAGTGGAAACCGGTGCGGCTTCGAGCATGAAACTGCGGGGTTGACCCCACGCGGAGTCTAAACGATTTCAGACCTGATGGAACCAATGATGCCTTCATCGCGAGAAGCGCCGTCGTCCCCGGTTTGTGCCGTTTTCGTGCTGTTTGTGTCGGCCGCAGTCCTGGGCGCCCAGGCACCCAGGACTCATCGGCTTGAAGCGACGCCGGCGACCGTCGCCTACGGCTACTACTGGTCCGAAGCCAGGCCGGTGCTGCGGATCGCCTCGGGCGACATCATCGATGTCGACACCCTGCTGACCAATTCACCGGCCGGTCTGGCGCGTGCCGGCGTACCGGACGACAAGATCCAGGAGTTCGCTGAAAGCCATCGTCGCCGAAGTGACCGGCGATCGACGCGGTCCGGGTGGTCACATCCTCACCGGTCCGGTCTATGTCGAAGGTGCCGAACCGGGCGACGCGCTCGAGGTGAAAGTGCTGTCGATCGATTTCGCGATCGACTATGGCTACAACGGCTGCAGCGGATTCCTGCCCGAGAATTGCGATCGAGCGGCCGGAACGAAGATCGTCGCGCTCGACAAGAAGACGATGACCGCGGAATTCGAGCCGGGAATCGTCGTACCGCTCAAGCCATTCTTCGGAAGCATGGGGGTGGCGCCGGCTCCCGAGGCTGGTCGGGTCAGCAGCAATCCGCCCGGCCGGCACGCCGGCAACATGGATAACAAAGAATTGACTGCCGGCAGCACGCTGTACATTCCGGTGTTCGTCCCCGGCGCGCTGTTCGAGATCGGCGACGGCCATGCCGCGCAGGGCGATGGCGAAGTCGATCAGACCGCGATCGAAACGTCGCTGCGCGGCAGGCTGCAACTGACGGTGCGCAAAGGGATGAAGCTGACCTGGCCGCGCGCTGAAACCGCAACCGACTACATCAGCATGGGCGCCGATCCCGATCTGACCGTCGCGACCAGGATCGCGATTCAGGAGATGGTGGACTTTGTCGCCGCGACCGAAGAGGCTGTCAAAGCATCGCGCGTATCAGCTCGTCAGCATTGCCGGCAACGTCGCGGTTACGCAGCTGGTCGACAAGCCGAACGTCGGCGTCCATGTCCGATTACCAAAAAGCATCTTCGTGAGGTGAAACGGATCGACCTACTTGTTGACGTCGATCCATTTCGTCATCCATTCAAAGTTCCGCTGCATCTGCGCGCGCTGCTGTTGCGGTTCGCGCAATACGTGGCCGCCGCGCGGATAGATGTCGAACTCGACGGTCTTGCCCATCGTTTGCAACGTTCGGTAGAACTTCCAGGCGCCTGAGATCGGCACGCGCGGGTCGGCCTCGCCGTGCTGGATGAGCAGCGGTGTCGTCACTCGCTCGGCAAACGTGATCGGCGAGTGCGCCGTATACGACGCGGCGTTTTCCCACGGCCACTTGAAATAGCCGACGATGAACTCGCTGCCTTCGCCGAGGAATACGATGTCGTGAGGTCGCTGATACTGGCGCCGGCTGACGCTGCCTTGAAGCGCGCCGTTTGTGTGACCACCCAGTTCGTCATGTAGCCGCCGTACGAGGCGCCCATCACGCCGAGCCGATCCGGATCGGCGATGCCGTCCGCAATCAGTTTGTCGACGCCGGCCATGATGTCTTTGTAGTCGCCTTCGCCCCAGGCGTTGACAATCATCCGTTGCCCCGCCTCGCCGTAGCCGGCGCCGCCGCGCGGCATCGGAAACAGCACCGCATAGCCGGCGCTGGCGAACGCCTCGGTCGGATACGGATCCACTTGCGCGACACCAGTCATGAACTGCGGGAACAGTCCGTAGGTGAATCCGCCGCCCGGTCCGCCGTGGATGTAGACCAGCAGCGGAAGTCTTCGTCCCGCCGTTACGCGCGGCGGCGTCAGCAGCAGTCCCCAGATTTCCATGCCATCAAACGATCGCCATGAAATTGGTTTTAATGTGCCGAGCGCGAAATGGCGCAGCTCCGGGATTGATGTCCGTAAGCGTCGTCACCTGCGTGTCGCCACGTCCATGACGACCAGGTCGCCCATCGTGCGGCCGTCGATGCTGCGATACGCGATCCGCGAGCCGTCCTTGCTGAGACTCAGCGAATAGTTGACCACGGCGCCGCGGTCGATCCGTTCGGCGCGGCCGTCGACGACCGACACGCGAACCAATGCTTGTTCGAACATATGCTCGCGGCGCCCGAACGTGCCGTCGTTGGCCTGCAAGTAGATTGATGCGCTGTCGGCGGCCCACACGTAATCGTTCACCCACGCATCATCCATCGCGAAAACTCGCGGCGCCGTCCCACCTTGTGCTGGCGCGACGGCAAGGCTGCGCGACGCCATGATGTCGACCTTGCCATTCGTCGAAATAAACGCGATTGATCGACCGTCTGGCGAGAAACGCGGTCCGCTATTCGTGCCGGTGCGATCGACAATCGTTCGCGGTGTTCCGCCGGTAGACGACACGGCATAGATGCGCGTGTAGTACGGCGACGTAAAGCCCGACTTCGGCGCTGCCGAATAAGCGATTTCGCGGCCATCGGGCGACCACGAGAACGCGTCGACGTAGTGCGACACGGGCGTGAGCAGGCGACGCTCCGCCGACGGCTCGGCGTCTTGAACCGCGAGGCGCGCCGGCCGGTCGGGCGCATCGGCTCGAATCACAAACGAGCGCTCCTGCCGCTGCCGTGCTTCCAGTTCGGGCATCGGATCGCGGGTCAGGTAGGCGACTCGCTTGCCATCAGGCGACCATTCGAAGCCGAACACGCCTTCCGGGGCGTTGGTCAGTGGGCGCGGTGCACTGCCGTCAATCGGAATGGCGACGACTTGCGGACGTCCGTTGACGAGGGCCATGACCGCTACTGCGGTGCTGTCGGGAGACCAGCGCAGCCGTGGTTGTGGGACCGGTGCGTTAAAAATCTGAACGGATGGGCCGATCCGGCTCGACACGCCGCCGATTGCGGGCACGACGAACAGTGCGCCCTCGTGTTCGTTTTTGGGCAGTGACGGTGTCGATGTGACATAGGCGACACGGCTGCCGTCTGGCGCGATCCGCGCGTCCACAATCGCGCGCACAGTCATCAAATCATCGACCGTGACCGGGCGCAGCTGCGGCTGAGCGAGGCCCGAAACCGCGGCTGTGACGATCGCGCAACAAGCGGCAAAGAGAGCAAAGGTCGAGCGATTCATGGATGGCCCGCAGTATACTGACCGTTTCAAAGCGACCCGCGGTACGGACATCGAATACTGTGAATGTGCCCGGGTGCCCGGCGGAGGTGCGCGACAGATGGCTTACACCTATCACGAGCTGAAAGAGAAGACCATTCAGGAACTTCGGGAGATTGCGAAGGGCGTCGAAAATCAGGAGGCCGTTCAGGGCTATTCGCAACTGAACAAAGAGCACCTGTTGCCGGCCCTCTGCAAGGCGCTTGGCATTCCCGCGGCCGAGCACAAGGAAGTGGTCGGCATCGACAAGCTGGCGATCAAAAAGAAGATGAAAGAGCTGCGCGAGAAGCGGCTAGCCGCGCTCGAAGCGCACGACGGTGCGCTGCTCAAAAGTATTCGCCGGCAGCTTCATCACTACAACCGACAGATTCGCGCGCACGCGCAGTAGGAGCGACCGTGGCTGATTACGACACTCTCGAACCAGGAACCTTCTGCTGGCCGGAGCTCGCGACGAGCGACCAGAAGGCTGCGACGACTTTCTACAGCAAGTTGTTCGGCTGGCAGGTGAGCGACATGCCGATGGGTCCGGGCGAGACCTATACGATCTTCAAGCTACGTGGTCGCGACGCGAGCGCTGCGTGCACGCTGCGGCAGCAGGAAAAGGACATGGGCGTGCCGCCGCACTGGAATGCGTACGTCAGCGTCAAGAACGTCGACGAGTCCACCAAGAAGGCGCAGGGACTTGGCGCGACGGTTCTCGCGCCGCCGTTCGACGTGATGGATTCGGGACGCATGTCGGTCGTGCAGGATCCGACCGGTGCGGCGTTCTGCCTGTGGCAGGCCGGCAAAAGCACGGGCGCGAAAGTCCTCGGTGAACCGGGTGCACTGTGCTGGACGGAGTTGTCGACCCGCGACACCAAGAAAGCCGAGAGCTTCTATACGCAGCTCTTTGGTTGGACCCCGAAACACAGCTCGCCTGGCGCGCCGATGGAGTACACCGAGTTTTCCGTGAATGGCAAACCCGGCGTCGGCATGATGAACATGCCGCCGATGGTGCCGGCTCAGGTGCCGGCGTTCTGGCTGCCGTATTTCCAGGTAACCGACGTCGATGCCACGGCGTCTAACGCTAAGGCGATGGGTGCGCAGGTGATGGCTGGGCCGCAAGACATCATGGACGTCGGGCCGCTTTGCCGTGATCACCGATCCGCAAGGCGCCTCGTTCGCGATTTACAAACCGAAAGGCGCGTAAGGAACACGGATGTTCGGAAAGCCACAGACCATTCCTACGAAAGCAGAAGCGCTGCCGGGACGGGCGGATCCAATGCCCGTCCCGGATCAGCATTTCATCAATCACCACCGCTTGCGGGCGCCGTTCCCCGAAGGCCTCGAAACCGCGATGTTCGGCATGGGCTGCTTCTGGGGCGCGGAGCGGAAGTTCTGGCAGCTTGGCGACGGCATCTATACGACCGCCGTCGGCTATGCCGCTGGATCCACGCCGAACCCGACGTATCGCGAAGTGTGCTCCGGCATGACCGGCCACACTGAAGTGGTGCTGGTCGTGTTCGACCCGCGCAAAATTTCCTACGAAGACCTGTTGAAGGTGTTCTGGGAAAATCACGATCCCACGCAGGGCATGCGCCAGGGAAACGACGTCGGCACGCAGTATCGTTCGGGGATTTACACCTACGGCGACGCGCAACTGCGCGCGGCCGAGCGATCGCGCGATGCGTTTCAGCAGCGCCTGAGCGCGGCGGGATTCGGGCGCATTACCACCGAAATTCTGCCGGCGCCCGAGTTCTTCTATGCCGAGGATTACCATCAGCAGTACCTCGCAAAGAATCCGGACGGCTATTGCGGGCTGGGCGGAACTGGCGTGACTTGCCCGGTGGGTGTGGCAACCGCGGGCTAGGTTTCTCCAGCCGGTCGACGTGCTCTCCCTGCCGATCGACCCGTATCTCCCGCAGATTCTCGCCGATGTCCGTCGCGCCCGAGCCGCGGTCGTCACGGCCGCGCCCGGCGCCGGCAAGACGACTCGACTTCCCGCGGCGCTGACTGAGGACGGACCAGTCATTCTGCTGCAACCGCGTCGCGTCGCCGCGCGATCGATCGCTGCGCGGATCGCCCACGAACGCGGATGGACGCTCGGCGGCGAAGTTGGCTGGCAGATCCGTTTCGATCGCCGATTTTCCGCCGCCACCCGGCTGCTGGTCGTCACCGAAGGCATTCTGACGGCGCGGCTGCAGAGCGATCCGCTGCTCTCGGATTTCCGGACCGTCGTGCTCGACGAGTTTCACGAGCGCAGTATTCACGCCGATCTGGCGATCGCCCTGGCTCGGCAAGCGTGGCGGGCCCGCAACGATCTACGGATCGTCGTGATGTCAGCGACGCTTGATGCAACGGCGGTTGCGACGTTCCTCGACGGCTGCCCGACCGTCGACGGTGCCCGGTCAGTTGCATCCGGTGACGCTGTCCTATGCCCCGGGCGAGCCGCTGGCTGCGGCCGTCAACGACGCCGCCGCTGTGACCGCCGGAAACATCCTGTGTTTTCTGCCGGGCGCGGCGGAGATCCGCCGCAGCATCGGCCAAATCAACCGTCCCGATCTGGAAGTGCTGCCGCTCTACGGCGCGATGCCGCCGGACGAACAGGATCGGGTGCTGCAACCGTCGTCTCGTCGTCGAGTGATCGTCGCAACCAATATCGCCGAAACATCGCTGACGGTTCCCAATGTGACCGCCGTCGTCGATTGCGGACTGCACAAAGTCGCGCGCTACGATGCCGACCGCGGCATCGACAGCCTCGAAACGGAACGGATTACGGCCGACGCCGCCGAGCAACGAGCCGGCCGCGCCGGCCGGGTTGCGCCTGGAATGGTCTGGCGGCTGTGGGACGCGCGCGATCGACTGCGTCCGCATCGCGAGCCGGACATTCGGCGTGTTGATCTGTCGGCAACAGCGCTCGACGTGATTTCGTGGGGCGGCGATCCGGAAACGCTGGAATGGTTCGAGCGTCCCGCGGCCGACACCCTGGCCGCAGCCATGATGCTGCTCGTGCGTCTCGGCCTGGTGGCCGGTCGAACGCTGACACCGCTCGGTGAGCAGGTGCGTCGAATGCCGCTCCATCCGCGCCTCGCGCGCATGCTGATCGCCTCCGGCGGTGCACGAGAAGTCGTGCGCGCGTGCGCGCTGCTGTCGGAGCGACATCTTCTGCCGCCTCGCACCGCCACGACTGCGAGCGATGTGTTGTCGGCTCTCGACCAGTGGGGCGATCTGCCGCCGCACGTGCATCGCACTGCCGAACAGCTTAAGGCGCAAATCACCAATGAACACGCAATCGCATTACCCGATCTCGAATTTCGCCGCGCCATTTTCGCCGGTTATCCCGATCGGGTCGCTCAGCGACGCGAGTTACGTTCCGATGCCTTTCTTCTTTCATCGGGCACGGGCGCGAAGCTCGGTGGCGACAGCGGCGTCAGAGATGCCGAATTCATCGTGGCGCTCGACGTGACGCAGTCGGGCGTCGGCAGTCGGCAACCAGCCGTCGCCGGCGTCGCGACGATCCGGATGGCCAGTCGCGTGGAGCGCGAATGGCTGGTGCCAACATCGTCAGAAATCGTGCATCGATTCGATCCGTCGAGCGGCCGCGTTCGCGCGGCGCGGGTCGAACGCTACGACGCGCTGGTGTTGGCCGAGCACCCCGTCGCGATCGATCCAGCGACCGCTGCGCCGCTGCTCGCCGATGCGTGGAAGGCGCGCGGTCCGCAGGAATCAGAACGGTCGCTGCTGCGCCGCCTGGCGTTCGCGGGCGTCGCAATCGACGTTGACGACCTGATTCGGAGCGCTGCGTTCAGCGCGCGTTCGATCGACGATCTCGATCTCGCGTCCGCGCTTCCGCCACTCGTCCTGCGCGATTTGGATCGCCTCGCACCGCAGCGGCTCGCGGTGCCGAGCGGCCGTTCCCACGCGCTGTCGTACGAAGACGATGGGGCGGTAGCGGCGTCGGTGAAGCTGCAGGAACTGTTCGGTCTCGCGGAAACGCCGCGAATTGGACCAAACCGCGTGCCGGTGCGACTCGAACTGCTGGCGCCGAACGGCCGACCCGTGCAGGTGACCCAGGACCTGCGCAGTTTCTGGAACCGCACCTATCCGGAGGTCCGAAAAGAACTGCGCGGCCGCTATCCAAAGCATCCGTGGC
>CAVOHK010000016.1:0-287480 GCA_963695635.1 uncultured Acidobacteriota bacterium | reverse complement strand
CAGCGGATGGCAGCGTTCGTGCCCGTGCCGGCCGCGGGCCGGGTCTACGAGGGCCAGCGGCGGGTCCGCCTCGGCGACGCGTCACCGGGCGGGCGGCTGCGCTTCGACGCCCTCGTCCGCTACCTGCAGGACGTGGCCAACGACGACACCCGGGACGCCGGGTTCGACGACGTGATGGGCTGGGTCGTCCGGCGCACCGAGATCGAGGTGCGGCAGTTCCCCGTCTACCTGGAACCCATCGCGCTCCAGCACCTGGTGCTCCGGCGTTGGAGGGCGGTGGGCCGAGCGCCGGGTCCACGTCGCCGGCGAGGGGGGCGGCCACGTCGAGGCCGCGACCCTGTGGGTGCACCTCGATCCGGACACGATGCGGCCGAAGCTGCTGCCGGACTCCTTTCACGCCCTGTTCGGCCCGTCGGCCCTGGGCCGGACCGTCCGGGCCCGGCTTCAACACGCCGAGGCGCCGGAGGACGAGGGCGCCGTGACGGCCCGTCACACCTTCCCGCTCCGCTTCACCGACTTCGACGTGCTCAACCACGTGAACAACGGGGTCTACTGGGAAGCGGTCGAGGAGGAGCTGGCCCGGCGCCGGGAGCTGCGGGCCCCGCTGCGGGCCGAGCTCGAGCACCGCGTGCCGATCGAGCCGGGCGCGGCAGTCGAGGTGGCCATCGTGGAGCGGCCAGGCGCGGCCGCGTCGTGGTTGCGAGAGGCGGCGACGGGCACCGTGTACGCCACCGCCACCATCGAAGCACTCACCGCCCGCCCCTGATGCGCCCCGCCGCCGCGGGGAGCACCGGCCGGGTACCTCCCACTTCGCGGACCCGTTCAACCTCGGTTGACATCCACCGATTCGATGTCGATTCGATGGATCCGCCGGCCCGAACTGCGCCAGAACGCGCCATGAGTGGCGCGTTTCCGTCACACTTCCGCTGCGCCGCGGTGAGGAGCCGATCGAAGCGCAGCGGAGAGCGGCGACGAAGACCTAGAAGACCTCATCGACGACGTACTCCAACCGGCCGTCGACCGAGGTGACCTTGGCGTGGCCGGCCAGGCGCAGGTGCTCGAGGTGGGCGTAGGTCTCGTCTCGGCCATCGGACCCCAGGCGCGCTGCGAGAAGAGGTGGGTGGAGAGCTCCCGCACCGTCGCCGGCCGACCGAGCTGGATCGACGCCTTGCGCAGCAGCTCGAGCCGCTCCTCGTGGTGGACCTTGATGGCCTCGACGCGGCCCGTCGCAGCCCGGCGAAGGGGTGGCCGTGGGCCGGGAGGGCGATGGTGACGCCCTCCAGGTCGTGCATGCGGTCGAGCGAGGCGAAGAACTGCGCCAGCGGGTCGGCGTTGGTGCCCATCCCGGAGATGTGGGGCGTGATGGTGGGCAGGACGTGGTCGCCCGAGAGCAGGATGCCCTCGGCCGGGTCGAACAGGCAGAGGTGGTCGTGGGTGTGCCCGGGTGTGTGGACGGCGACCCAGTCCCGTCCGGCGAGGCGGATCACGTCGGCGTCGTCCAGGTGGACGGATGGCTTCGGCGTGGACATGAGCGCCCGCAGCTCCTGCAGGTTCGTCATGCCCAACTGGGCGACGCCATTCGTCGCCGTAGCCCTGCTCGTCCCACGGTGTCGACCGCCCGAACTTGTCCGCAGCTGCCTCGACGTCGACGTCGGCCGGCTCGGCGGGGTCCCACCAGGTGCGGAACGAGCGGTGGCCGACGACCTCCGCGCCGGTCTCGTCCCGCAGCCGTCCGGCCCCACCGAAGTGGTCCGGGTGGCTGTGGGTCACGATGACGGTGTGGACCCGGGCCAGCGGGAACCCGGCGTGGGCCAGCCGCGCCGTCAGGGCGCGGTAGGAGTCCGGCCCGGGCAGACCGGGGTCGACGAGGGCGACGCCGCGTTCGTCCTCCAGGGCGTAGCAGTTGACGTGGCCGAGGCCGGGCATGGAGATCGGCAGCTGCAGGCGCAGCACACCTGCGCCGACCTCGGTGATCTCCTCGGTGGCCGGCTCCTGCTCCTGGCGCATCGTCGAGCCCATCCCCGGCAGGGTACTTGCGCGCTGCAAGTGATCGCTACCCGCGTGCCGTGCCGGCGGCGGAAGGGCACGTAGTCTGAGGCTTCGTGCTCGTCTGGATGGATCTGGAGATGACCGGTCTGGAATCCAGCCCGCGAGACGTCATTGTCGAGATCGCGACGCTGATCACCGACGACGACCTGCAGATCATCGCCGAGGGGCCTGATCTGGTCGTCCACCAGCCCGACGACGTCCTGGCCACGATGGATGCCTTCGTGGTCGACATGCACACCCGCTCGGGGCTGCTGGACGCCATCCGAGCCTCGACGGTCACGCTCGAGGGGGCCGGCGCGGCCACGCTGGCCTTCATCCTGGAGCACGTGCCGGTGGAGCGGACGGTGCCCCTCTGCGGCAACTCGATCGGGACCGGACCGGCGCTTCCTGGCCGCGTACCTCCCCGAGATCGAGAACTACCTGCACTACCGCTCGGTGGACGTCTCCTCGGTCAAGGAGCTGGTCCGGGCGCTGGTACCCCACCGTCCGGGCGCAGCGGCCGCGGCAAGGTGGGCAGCCACCGGGCCCTCGGCGACATCCAGGAGAGCGTGGCCGAGCTGCGCTACTACCGGGAGCGGGTCTTCCGTCCGCCGGACCCCCGCCCGTCGGCCGACGGGTCGCGGTCAGCGAGGCGGTCGCGTCGCCACCGGTCGACCCTTCCACGGCACCGGCCGCCGGAGGAGGGTGAGCGCCACCGAGCGCAGGAAGATCACCAGGAAGCACACCACGAACAGCGGGTAGGCCACGGCCGAGAGCGGACCGAAGCGACCGGACCGCCGCCCGAGGACCAGGACCTGGACCGCACTGGCGGCGTAGAACCAGACCGACGTGATCCAGCCGCCGTTGAGCGACCAGAGCCAGCCGACGATCAGGACGGCGAACCACCAGCGCACGCTGGCCGCGCCCGAGGCGATGTTCTTGGTCCAGCCCCGGATCGGGGCTCGCACGTCCGGTGTCAGTGGTGGCAGCCGCCCGTTGACGGGATCGACGATCAGCGACGTGCGTCGATCGACGAGTGTGCGGGTTCCCGGATCCCACCAGTCGGGTCCGGCAGTATTGTTCGTCGCAGCCTGCCGCGCATTAGTTCGACCTTCGAATGCGGCGGCCTCTTCAGGTGTGAGCCGCTCTTTCCCGGCCAGTTCCTGGGGACGCTCGAGCGGCGTCATGGTCGCGTACGTCCAGGTGCCTTCGAGGTCGTGCGGGTCCACGATGCCGGCCGCTGAGTGTGCCGTCGTCGCCATTGCCGCCAGCGCCAGCCACGATGCTGACACCGCCGCTACGGCATACGGTGGGATGCGCATGTTCCTGCTTGTTCCCGTCTCTGATTTGCGAGTATAGCCAACCGGCCACCATTCCGAACGCTTTCCCGGCCGGACTGCGAATCTTCCTCATCCGGACGGGGTCGACCTAGAATCGGCCGACACAGGAGCTGACCATGCATCGACGTTCGGGCGTACTCATCGCAATTGCTGTCTGCGCGTGTTTGACGACAACGCCGGCAGCACAATCCGGATCGACGAGTTGGGACGCGAAGTTTCGCGAGCTGCCGCAGCCGTCGAACATCCGCGCGTCGATGGAGCGCCTGAGCGCGCGGCCGCACCACGTCGGGTCGCCCTACGACAAGGACAACGCCGAATGGATCCTGGCGCGCTTCAAGGAGTGGGGCTGGGACGCGGAGATCGAGACCTTCAGCGTGCTGTTTCCGACGCCGAAAGAGCGCGTGCTCGAGCTGGTCGAGCCGACGCGCTTCACGGCGAAGCTCGAGGAGCCGGTCGCTGCCGATCGATCCGACCTCGAATCAGAAGAGCGAGCAGCTGCCGACCTACAACGCGTATTCGATCGACGGCGACGTGACCGGCCCGCTCGTCTACGTGAACTACGGCCGGCCCGAGGACTACGACGTGCTCGAGCGCTACGGCATCTCCGTCAAAGGCGCGATCGTCATGGCGCGCTACGGCGAGTCGTGGCGCGGCATCAAGCCGAAGGTCGCCGCCGAGCACGGCGCGATCGGCTGCCTGATCTATTCCGATCCGAAAGACGACGGCTTTGCCGGCGGTGAAGTGTTTCCGAACGGGCCCGATGCGGCCGCGCGACGGCGCGCAGCGCGGCAGCGTGATGGACATGCCGGTCTATCCCGGCGATCCGCTCACGCCCGGCGTCGGCGCGACGCCGGACGCCAAGCGGCTGGCGGTCAAGGACGCGCCGACGCTGACGAAGATTCCGGTCATGCCGATCTCGTACGCCGACGCGCAGCCGCTGCTCGCGTCGCTGACCGGCGCGGTCGTGCCCGCCGAGTGGCGCGGCGGACTGCCGATCACCTATCGCTTCGGCCCCGGCGCCGGCCGCGCGCATCTGAAGCTCGCGTTCAACTGGGATCAGAAGCCGCTCTACGACGTCATCGCCCGCCTGCGCGGATCGACGTTTCCGGATCAGTGGGTGATGCGCGGCAATCATCACGACGCGTGGGTGAACGGCGCCGAGGATCCGGTGAGCGGACTGGCGGCGATGCTCGAAGAAGCGCGCAGCGCTCGGCGAGCTGCGCAAGCAGGGCTGGGCGCCGAAGCGGACGATCGTCTACTGCGCGTGGGACGGCGAAGAGCCGGCGCTGCTCGGATCGACCGAATGGGCCGAGACGCACGCCGCCGAGCTGCAGCAGAAAGCGGTCGTCTACCTGAACTCCGACGGCAACGGCCGCGGCTTCCTCGAAGCCGAGGGCTCGCACACGCTCGAGCACTTCATCAACGACGTGGCGCGCGACATCACCGATCCGGAAACGAAGCTGACGGTCTGGAAGCGGCAGCAGGCGCGCGCCATCGATCGCGCGAAGCCGGAAGACAAGGAGAAGGTCCGCAGCCGCGCCGACTGGCGCATCGGCGCGCTCGGATCCGGCTCCGACTTCACGCCGTTCCTGCAGCACCTCGGCATCCCGACGCTGAACATCGGCTACGGCGGCGAGGACGACGAGCGGCATCTATCACTCGATCTACGACGACTTCTATTTCTTCACGCACTTCCTCGACACCGACTTCGCCTACGGCCGCACGCTGGCGCAGACGGCGGGCACGGCGGTCATCCGGCTGGCCGACGCCGACATCCTGCCGTTCCAGTTCGCGAATCTCGTCGACACGCTGCGGACCTACGACGAGGAGCTGCAGCTGCTGCTGAAGAAGAAGCGCGAAGAAGTGACCGAGCGCAACCGCGAGATCGCCGATGGCGTGTTCGCCGCGATCAACGATCCGCGGCGGCCGCGCGGCGATGCCGAAGACCGAGCCGGTGCCGCCGGCGCTCGACTTCACGCCGATCTCGCGCGTCGATCGAGATGCTGACCAGACGCGCGGTGGCGCTCGACGAAGCGCGCGCAGCCGCGGCGCTGAAGAAATCGCCGCCGCCGGCGCGCGCTCGCCGCCGATCAACGTCAAGATCGCGCAATCCGAGCAGCAGCTGCTCGACGCGGTCGGCCTGCGTGCACCGCGAATGGTTCAAGCACCTGCTCTACGCGCCGGGCTTCTACACCGGCTACGGCGTGAAGACGTTGCCGGGTGTCCGCGAGGCGATCGAGCAGGCGCAGTATCAGACGGCGCCGGCGGAGATCGCGCGCGTCGGCAAAGCGCTCGAACGCGAAGCGGCCTGGCTGGAGTCGCTGATCAAGATGGTCAACGGTTTGAAATAGACGAACACCCGCTTTTTGGTGTGCCTCCGCGGTTGGGCTTGCGCTGGCCGCGCGCAGAATTGGCACCGGCCGGGCGCGACTTCCGTTATCATCCGGCAGTTCGGTGTCACGTGTCAGACACCGTCCATCTCGTCATCGCGTCTGGAGGCTGTATGCGTCATTCGATCGTCGCAGCCGCTCTCGTTCTCGCCTTCGCGCCCGCCGCCTTCGCCCAAGCACCAGACGATGATTCGTCGTCGGCCACGATGCGGCCGGTGATCCGCGGCCGCCAGGCGGCCGTGACGTCGATGAAGCCGGAAGCGACCGAAGCGGCGCGCCGGATTCTTCAGGCTGGGGGCAACGCGTTCGATGCCGCAGTCGCCGGCCAGGCGGCGCTCGGCGTCACCGACTTTCCGTCGAACGGCGTCGGCAGCGATGCAGTGATTCTGCTGTACGACGCGAAAGCGAAAAAGGTCGTCTCGATCAATGCCGAGCCGCGCGCCCCGAAGCTCGCGACCATCGAGTGGTATCAAAAGAACAACGCCGGCAAGCTGCCGAACAGCGACGGTCTACTCGCCGGCGGCATCCCGGGCGTTGTCGACGCGTGGTATCTGCTGCTCGACCACTGGGGCACGATGACGTTCGAGCAGGTGCTGCAACCCGCGATCGAGCTGGCCGAGCAGGGCTTCCCGTTGAGCGAGAAGCTGGCGCGCGGCATCGCGGGCACGAAGAAGATCCGCCAGTATCCCTCGACGATGCGCGTCTACATGCCGGGCGCGCCGCCGAAGGCGGGCGACATCTTCAAGAACGTCGATCTCGCGAACACGCTGAAGAAGCTGGTCGAATCCGAGAAGAGCGCGAAGGCGAAAGGCCGCCACGAAGCGTTGAAGGCGGCGCGCGATCGCTTCTACAAAGGCGACATCGCCCGCGAGATGGCGAAGTTCTCCGAGGAGAACGGCGGACTGTTCCGCTACGAGGACTTCGCGGATACACCGCCAAGATCGAGACGCCGGTCTCCGTCGATTACCGCGGCTACCAGGTCTACAAGAACCCGTCGGCGAGCCAGGGTCCGGCCGAGTTGATCGCGCTGAACCTGCTCGAGGGCTACGACGTGAAGGCGATGGGGCTTAACAGTCCCGACTACATTCACACCAGCATCGAAGCGATCAAGCTGGCGATGGCCGACCGCGAGAAGTTCATGGGCGACATGGATTTCATCAAGATTCCGTACGACGCGCTGCTGTCGAAAGACTACGCGCGCGAGCGTCGGAAACTGATCGCGCCGCAGCAGGCGTCGCTGGAGTTGCGGCCCGGATCGCCGCAGCCGCGCACCAGCGATCAGCCGGAGCGCCAGGTTCACGTCAACCTCGAAGGCGAGAGCGATCACGAGGGCGACACGAGCTACATCGCGCTCGTGGACAAAGATCGCAACATGGTGAGCTTCGAGCCAAGCCTGCACAGCGGGTTCGGCACGGGTGTCGTGATGGGCAACACCGGGATCATCTTCAATTGCCGCGGCGACTACTACTCGCTGATTGCCGGTGAAGCGAATGCGCTCGAGCCGGGCAAGCGGCCGCGCAGCACGCTGCAGAGCACGCTGGTGATGAAGGACGGCCAGCCGTTCATGATCACCGGCAGCCCGGGTGGCGACGATCAAGTGATGCGCACGATTCAGACGTTGATGAACGTGGTCGACTTCGGCATGAACGTGCAAGCGGCGATCGAGTCGCCGCGCTGGGCGACGCGCAGTTTCCCGGCGTCGCCGTTCCCGCACACGATGTATCCCGGCGAGAGCTCGGTTGAATCACGGATTCCCGAAGCCACGCGGCAGGCGCTGATTGCCCGCGGCCACAAGATCCGTGTCACCGGGCCATGGACCCAGGGATCAAACGGTGCGATCGTCGTTGGCACGAACGGCGTCGTCAGCGCGGGCGCCGATCCGCGCGTCGAAGCGTACGCGTGGGCCTGGTGAGCATCCACGCCGCACTTTGTCCAATTTTTTCAGGGCGCGTCGATGGAATCCGGCTCCGCGCCGAGCGAACAGAGCAGCGGAGTCAACGGAGTTTTTGTCGCGGCGTGGATATCGCCAGGGCGAGCGGCATCGGCGGTGAGGACCACCCAGTTCGGCGGGTCGGCCGGCGTAGCCGGCCCGACGCGTGGGCGGACGATCCGGCGGAAAACGAATCGCACGGGATCCAGGCGACTCGTTTTCAGCCGGATCGTTCCGCCCACGCGCGGCGCTTCGCGCCGCCCGCCGAACTGAAACCCGTTCGTCTCCGTGGCTCCGTGGCTCCGTGTTGAATCGGTTTTGCCAGCAAAGCACCGCAGCGCTCGCGCACAATCCCCAGGCTGCCTTATCCGCCCTTATCCGGCAGGATTCTTTGACACGATGCCGAAGATCACTTGACATCGCCCGCGAGCAGCCGTATCTGTACAGGTGAACCCCGTCGCGGACGTGGAGGTCGTATGGAACAGCCACCGGGCCTGACACGCGCATCCTCGATCAAGTGATTGCCGGGGAGGCGCAACAACAGATCGTGGGTTTGAACAATTGATGCTCATGGCTGTGATCGCCATGAGGATTTAATCCTGGTTCCTACCAGGACGCGTGTAACACACGCAATTCGACGCCCGGTTCCAGCTTGTCTGGACCGGGCGTTTTCGTCTCTAGACCTACCGTTCAGGTAGCCACGCGCACAAAGGCGATTACCCTATGTGCGGCGTTGACGATTCCATCTAACACCTATTCGCGTCTGCTCGGCGCACTGGTGGTCGTGGCCGCGCTCGCGTATCTGATTCCCTTTGTCGGGCGCGGATGGGTTCCACACGACGAAGGCATGCTCGGCCAGTCGGCCGATCGCGTGCTCCATGGAGCACTGCCGCATGTCGACTACGAGGAGCCGTATACCGGCGGACTCACGTATCTGTACGCGGGGCTGTTTCGCGTCGCCGGCGTCGATCTGCTCCACGTTCGATGGCTGCTCTTTGTCGCAGCCGCCGGAGCGGTGTGGCTCACCTACGCGATCACGCGTCGTCAGCTGCCGCCGCTCGGTGCGGCCGCTGCGACCTGGGTTGCCGCAACCTGGAGCTTTCCCAATTACTTTGCCGGCCTGCCGTCGTGGTGGCTCCTGCTCGGCGCGCTGTTCCAGCTCTGGGCGATGGTCCGCGCGGTCGAAACCGATCGGGCTCGATACGTTGCGCTCGCGGCTGCTGCCGCTGGTGCCGCGCTTGCCATCAAACAAACCGGCGCCTACCTCGTGGTCTCGCTTGTCCTGTGGGTGCTCTACGACGGCGGCGTCATCAAAGCGGACTCGCGGCTGTGGGACCGTGTCGAACTGGCGGCGCGTTGGGGAGCGGGCGCGGCGGCGCTCGCGTTTGCCGCGGTCATGGTCGGCCCTCGACTGACGGATGCCGACGGCCTCTATCTTTTCGCCCCGGCCGCAGCAACGGCGGCCGTGCTCTTCGTCCCGAGGACGCGGTGCATCGAGCCCCGGCCAGGCGGCCGCGCTCCTCTCCGAACGGCGCTCGCCGTGAGCGTCGCGATCGTTCCGCTCGTGATACTGCTGGTGCCTTACGCTGTCACTCAGCATCTCGCGGATTTCGTCAACGGTGCGCTGATCCTTCCGCAGAAAAGGCTGGCGTTTGCGACGATGCGGATGCCCAGCGGGTGGTGGATACTCGCTGCTACGCCGCTGATTTGCGGCGCGGTTCTGGAGCGCCGGCGCGTCGAGTCGTGGCCGGCTTGGGCGACCGCGTGCCTGTGGCTCGTGGCCATCGCGCTTCCGATCGCGGCGCTTCGCAACGCCACCGCCTATCAAGTCATCTGGCAATCGACTCGGGCATTGGCGGCCATTCTCCCGATCGTCATCGTCTGGCAGATCGTCTCTGGCCGCGTCCAGGGACGGCGAGCCAGCTCGATGCTGTTCGCGACAGCGGTCGTCCTCGCCTGGACGTCGCTCAATCAATTCCCATTTGCCGCTCCGATCTATTTCTCGTACACGACACCGCTCGTCGTCATCGCCGGCGTTGCCGCGGCAGACGCCGCGGGCTGCCTGCGGCCACGGTTGGCTCTGCCGATGGCCGCACTGCTGCTGACGTTTGCCATGCTGATCACGAACCGTGGCAACATCCATTCGCTCGGCCGCTTCAACGAGCCGGACAACAGCGATACCCAACTCGGATTGCGGCGCGCGCATTTGCGGGTCAGCTCGGGCGAGGCGGGTGTCTATCGTCAACTCCTGGCGACAATTGCCCGCCAGTACCACAGCGGCCAGTTGATTGCCGGCCCGGACTGCCCGGAGGTGTACTTTCTGGCCGGCCTGCAGAGCCCGTCAGGCGCCCTGTTCGACTTTTTCTCGGGGTCGTCACCCGACGACATCACGCCGTGGTTGAAAGGCAACATCATCATCATCAATCATGATCCGTCGTTCTCGACGCAGCCTTCGGCAGCGCTCGTAATGGCGCTCCGGCGCGAGTTCGCAAGCGGCGAAGAAGCCGGGCGGTTCGAAATCAGATGGCGTTGAGACGACTGGTCGATCGGGTCCTCGAGCACCCCGCTGTGTACGGCGCGTGGCAGGCGCCGTTTGCATCGAGCAAGTTCGCACCGGTCGAACGGCAGCTGGCCGGCCGCGAAGTCCGTCGCATCCTGGACGTGGGCTGCGGTCCGGGCACCAATGCCAAACGGTTTGCCTCGGCTGATTACGTCGGCGTGGATATCAATGATCGATACCTGGCGATTGCTCGCAACCGATACCGGGGGCGATTCGTGCACGCCGACCTCGAGACCGCCGATCTGGCGGGGATGGGCATCTTCGACACGATCCTCGTGAACAGCTTTCTGCACCACCTTCCCGACGACTCGGTCATGCGAGTCCTCCACCAGTTGCGGCAGCGGCTCGAGCCCAACGGACGTGTTCACCTGCTCGAGCTCGTCGATCCGGAACGGCGTTCGCTCGCTAAGGTGATGGCGAGGCTCGACCGCGGACGCTTTGCGCGTCCGCTCGCCGCCTGGCGCGTGCTCTTCGAGACACACTTCGAGCCGGTGTCGATCGAGCCGTATGAGTTCGGCGGCGGCCTCTGGTCTATGGTGTACTTCCAGGGCAAAAGCCGATGACCCGGCTCTCCATCGGCATCCCGATTCACAATGAAGAGGAGATCCTGCCGGAGCTGCTGACGCGGCTGTCGGCCGTGCTCGACGCTATCCCCGGCGGTCCCCACGAAATTGTGTTCGTCGACGACGGCAGCACCGACGGATCGCGCCGGCTGCTGACGGCGGCGGCGCGCGCCGACTCGCGGATCACGATCATCTCGCTCTCCCGCAATTTCGGCCATCAGGCCGCGCTCGGCGCGGCGCTGGATTTCGCGAAAGGCGATGCGGTGGTGCTGATGGACGGCGATCTCCAGGACGAGCCGGAGATCATTCCCGAGTTGGTACGACTGCACCAGGCCGGCGCCGACGTCGTCTACACGCGCCGCGCCTCGCGGAAGGAGGGTCTGCTCCTGCGGCTGGCGTACAAGCTGGACTACCGGATCGTGTCGTCGGTCGCCGAAGTGCCGATGCCGCTCGACAGCGGCGACTTTTCTTTGCTCGGAGCACGGGTCGTCTCGCCCTTCGGCGGATGCCCGAGCGCCAGCGCTATCTTCGCGGCCTTCGCGCCTGGGTTGGCTTCACACAGACGAGCGTCGACGTGCAGCGCGGAGCGCGAGCCGGCGGCAGGGCCAAGTACACCACCTGGCGACTGATGCAACTGGCGCTCGACGGCATCTGTTCCTTCTCCGTTGTGCCGTTGCGCGCGGCCACCTTCGCCGGACTGGCCGCGATCGCACTGGCGGTCGCCTTCACCATTTACGCCGTTTACGTCCGAATCACTGGCGGCCCGACGCCGGCCGGTTTCACGGCGTCGGTCTTGATCATGACGCTGCTGTCGGGCGTGGAGCTGCTCTTCCTCGGCGTCATCGGCGAGTACCTTGGCCGAATCTACGCGGAGACCAAGGGTCGGCCTCCGTACATCGTCGCCGAGATCGTGGGCCGCGACTAATGGACGCGCTCTACGCAGCGGCGTATCCACGGCTGTACGCCGATCACTGGTGGTGGCGCGCGCGCGAGGACATGCTGCTGCGGAAGATCCGCCGCCTTCTGTCGAACGTGCCCGATGCGAGAATCCTCGACGTTGGTTGCGGCGCGGCGATGTTCTTCGATGCGCTCGAACCGTTCGGTCATGTCGAAGGGGTTGAATCGGATCGCGCGGCTGCCGAACGAAGCGGCCGCTGGCGTGGGCGCATCGTCGTCGGCGATCTCGACGAGACCTACACTCCGACGGCGCCGTTCGATCTCATCCTGATGCTGGATGTTCTCGAGCACATCGCCCAGCCCGAACGCGTCCTGGCCAGAGCGCGCCAGATCCTCAGGCCCAACGGCCGCGTCCTCATCACCGTTCCGGCGTTCACGTGGTTGTGGACGTCGCACGATGAGATGAACCACCACGTCGCGCGATACTCGACCGGCGAACTGAGCGACATCGTCACCGGCTCCGGCCTTGTCGCGCTCGAAACCGGCTATTTGTTCCAATCGCTAGTCCTGCCGAAGCTTCTCGTCCGCGTCAAGGAGTCGTTGTTTCGGGATCGGCCGCGCCTACCGACGATCCCGCCGCCGGCGATCAACAGCCTGATCCAGGCGTGGTGTCGTCTGGAACACAGGGTCGCGGGGCGTCTTCCGTTCGGCGGGTCGGCATTCGCGGTCGTCGCTCGCGCGGACGCGACCCCCGAGATAGCCCCGCCGATGGGGAGCTGACGACACGAATCCGCTGCGTCTCGGCGGGCCCGGGCGCTAACGAGGAGTCCTCTGAGCGCATATAATCCGCAACGGATGAGCTTAGACCCAGGTACGCATCTCGGCCCGTATCAGATCAGCGCGCTTCTCGGCGCAGGCGGGATGGGCGAGGTCTACAAGGCGCGCGATCCGCGCCTCGGACGCGATGTCGCGATTAAAGTCCTGCCCGACACGGTAGCCGGCGACGCAGGACGATTGCACCGATTCGAGCAGGAAGCGCGGGCAGTTGCGACGCTTTCGCACCGCAACATCGTCGCGATTTTCGACGTCGGCTCCGGCGAGCACAACTACCTTGTCACCGAACTGCTGGACGGCGAGAGCCTGCGCGCGATGCTCGAGCGCGGTCCGCTGTCGCTGCCACGTGTCGCCGAACTGGCGCTTCAGTTTTTGAGTGGGCTGATGGCCGCCCATTCGAGCGGCATCGTTCACCGCGATCTCAAACCGGACAACGTGTTCGTCACGCGTGCCGGCGACGTAAAGATTCTCGACTTTGGCCTGGCCAAGTCGGCCACGCGTCCCGAACCGGACGTCACTTGCGTCAGCGCAACGCTGGCCGGTCTGGTGATGGGGACGGTCGGCTACATGTCTCCCGAACAGGTGCGTGGCGAGGGCGCGGATCCTCGTTCGGACATCTTCGCCACGGGCGCGATTCTCTACGAGATGATCACCGGCCAACGCGCGTTCCAGGGCAACTCGCCCGCCGATACGATGAGTGCGGTGCTCCGCGAGCAGCCGCCCGATCTCGTGCTGCGCACGGGGACGCCTCCGGCGCTTGCGCGGATCGTGCGCCGATGCCTGGAAAAGGACCCCAACGACCGGTTTCAGACGGCGCGGGATCTGCGCTTCGCGATCGAATCGCTTTCGGATGCGCATGCGCAGCCGGTCAGCACCAAGTCCGACGAGAAATCGGTGGCTGTCCTGGCGTTCGCCAACATGAGCGCCGATGCTGACAACCAGTACTTCAGCGACGGTCTCTCGGAAGAGCTGATCAACGCGCTCACGCGGCTGCCCGGCCTGCGAGTGGCGTCGCGTACGTCCGCGTTTCGTTTCCGCGGTGACAGCACGGACATCCGAGAGATCGGACAGCAGTTGCGCGTGAGCACCGTCCTCGAGGGCAGCGTCCGGCGCGCGGGCAGCCGGCTGCGCGTGACCGCGCAGCTGATCAACGTCGCCGACGGCTATCACCTGTGGTCGGAACGCTACGATCGCGAAATGGCGGACGTCTTCGCGATTCAGGACGAAATCGTCGAGGCCATCGTCAAAGCGCTCGCGCCGGCGCTCGCCGGCGACGCGAAGGCAGCCGTTCGGCGGCCGACGGAGAACCTCGAAGCGTACGAGCTCTACCTCAAAGGCCGCCACTTCTGGCATCTGCGCTCGCCGGCCGCGCTGCAAGCGGCGATTCAGTGCTTCGAGCAGGTCATCGACCTCGATCCCGACTACGCGCTGGCGCACGCCGGCGTCGCGGACTGCCTCGGGGTTTGTCGAGGCTATGGCTGGTTCAGCGTCGCGCAGACCCGCGATCGCGCGCGCGAAGCGGTCCACCGCGCGCTCGCGCTCGATCCCACGCTCGCCGAGGTGCAGTTCGCGCACGGCCTGTACACGGTATGGCTGGAGCCGGAATGGCGCGCGGCGGAAGCGCCGCTTCGCCGGGCCCTCGCCATCAATCCGCGAATGGCGGGCGCGCACGGATACCTGGGCCTGTTACTGGCGATCGACGGGCGTTTCGACGAAAGCGTCGCGGCGGCCGACTCGGCGCGCGACGTCGATCCCCTGTCCGCATTCAGCCACTACCTCGCCAGCTTCGGCTATTACATCTGTCACCGTTTCGAGCTGGCCGAGCGGACTTCTCGCCGGGTTCTGGAGCTTCAGCCCGATGCCCTCATGGGACTGTGCCCTCTGGGCATGGCCCTTTCCGGGCAGGGGCGGGACCTCGAAGCCGTGCCCTTCGTCGAGCGCGCTGTAATGCTGTCGCGCGCGCCGTTCTACGTCGGTCAGCTCGGCTTCACATATGCGCGTCTCGGGCGGGTCGACGACGCGCGCCGGCTGCTCGACGAGCTGACCGACCGCGCCAGCCGGGGCGAGTACGTGTCGCCCGCGTCACGCCTCTTCGTTCAAGTCGGGCTGGGCGACGTCGCCGGCATCAAGCAGGAACTACAAGCGTGTCTCGCGGACGAGACGTCGCTCCTCACCGTGAAGGTAACGTCCGGGGTGTTCCTCCATGCATTCCGTGCCGACGCGGACATCGCCAGGCTGCTCGACGTGCTGCAGGGCGGTCCCTGGCCGGTGCCCGCCTGAACGTCGCGCCTCCTCTGATTGGCTGCGGAAGCAACTGAGAAGCAAAAGGCAGCCGATCGAGAGAGCGGCGACGATCGCTGGGATTTCCAGCCTGCCGATTGCATCGTCGCTCCGCGCATTCATAGCGTCGCACTGAACCGACAGTCACCAACCGCGGTCGGTTTCCGATCGGCAACCGCCTTTCGAGTCGCGTGTTTGTCCCACGTCGAAGGAATGATGAAGGGCAATGCTATGCCTCCGTTATATCGGAGGCCCTCTGTCCATTCGGCCGATTCCGTTGAATTTCCTTCAATTAATTCGGCGCTTTGCTTGGCAAACGCTTTGCTGAACTCGCGGTAAGTCCTCGCGGCGAGAGCTTGTCTGCGCAGAAATCGAGACCGTCGCCCAAGGAGATCGCGACGGAACCGGCAAGATTCAGCGTGAGCGGCGGCGTCACTGAAGTACTCTGGGAATTACCGCACTGAGAACGAGAGACTGAATCAACCGGTAAGGGAACCGGGCCGCTCGATCGCGGTCAGCATAACGCGCGAGCGGTCATGTCCTCACCTGAAGGAGCTGGAGAAGCGCCATGTCGAAGAGAGAAGACGAGAGAGACGAGAACCGTGATCCGTTCGATCCGCCGCAGGTGCCGTCGGAGATTCCGACCGGCTTCGACCGCCGGAAGTTCATCATGCGCAGCGCCGTAGTCGGCGCGGCTGCCGTGATGAACGGCTGCGGGCGAGCCGGAGACCGAAAAAACCGCCCCGCCGCCGGCAGCCGCAGCCCCACCCGCACCGGCGGGCGGTGCGCCGGCTGTCCCCCTCTCTGCCGACCTGAACGTGGTGAAGAAGGGCGAAGGGCCGGTGCTGACGACGGTGGACGAGTTCTACAAGGTGGGCCCTGGCCCTTCCAGTTCGCACACGATCGGTCCGATGCGCATTACTTACGATTTCTATCAGAAGGCCGCGAAGCTGCCGGCCGACCAACTGGCCAAAGCGACGAAGCTCCAGGTGAACTTGTTCGGAAGCCTCAGCGCCACAGGCAAGGGACACGGCACGGAGCGAGCCGCGCTCGCGGGGCTGGTCGGGAAAGAACCGGCAACGGTCGACCCGAAATTCCTGGACGGCCTGCGCGACAAACCTGACCAGGTGTTCCCGGTGAAGCTTGGTGAGAAGTCAATCGACGTGAGCCTCAAAGACGTCATCTACGACGCCACCAAGGGCGACTTCAAGCACCCGAACACGATGACGGTCAAGCTCCTCGCCGGCAACGACGTGCTGCTCGAGCAGGAGTACTACTCGGTGGGCGGCGGATTCATCGAGTGGAAAGGGTATACGCCGCCGAAGAAGAACCCGCCGAAATACCCGTTCCGTACGATGAAAGAACTGCGGGACCACGCCGACAAGAACAAGATCACGATCGCCAAGGTCATGCTCGCCAACGAGATGTCGATCGCGGGCAGGTCGGAGGCCGAGGTTTACGCTTTTGTGGACAAGATCATCAACGCGATGGTCGCGACCGTGAAGTCGGGGCTGGCGATGCCTGAAGACGATGTGCTGCCCGGCCCGATCAAGCTTCACAGCAAGGCAGCCACCGTTTACAAGCGTGCGATGGACGACAAGTATCAAGCGGACCGCGGTATCGCCATGCTGTCGGCAGCTGCAATCGCGGCGTCGGAAGAAAACGGACGCGGCCACCTCGTGATCACGGCCCCGACCGGCGGTTCCGCGGGCGTGATGCCGGCGCTGGTCTACGGACTGCTCGAGGGCCGGAAGGTCGATCGGCAGAAGGTGCGTGACGGCATGCTCGCGGCCGCAGCGGTCGGTTACCTCTGCAAGCACCATGCGACGCTATCTGCGGCCGAGGGCGGCTGCCAGGCAGAGATCGGCGTGGCGTCGTCGATGGCGGCGGCATTGACGGCTACGGCGTTCGACGCAGAGTCGCGTGTCGTCGAGAACGCTGCCGAATCGGCATTGGAGCATCACCTGGGCATGACCTGCGACCCGGTCGCCGGTTACGTGCAGGTTCCGTGCATCGAGCGCTGCGCCTTCGGCGCGGTCAAGGCCTGGACCGCCTACGCGATCGCCAGCAACGAGATCGCGTCCCGGCACCGCATCGATTTCGACGCAACCGTGACGGCTCTGGCGCAAACCGCGAAAGACATGAACAGCAAGTACAAGGAAACAAGCGAGGCCGGTCTCGCCCAATCCGTCGTGCTCTGCTGATCGAATGGGGCTCCTCGGACGAACTCGGCGTAACCACAGTTCTACGAGGAGCCTCCATTGCCCCTTCACGTGTCGATAGCCCGCGCGTTCATCAAGACTTCAGTCGCATTGGCGTTGGCGTCGGTTCCGTTCTTCACGACTCCTGCCTTCGGACAGACTCCTTCTGAGAACCCGCAAGCGGAGACAGTTGCAGCTGCTACTTCCGCACAGCCGGCATCTGGTGCCGCATCACAGACACCCCAGGAGCGCTATAGAGACGGAATCGTGATCTGGGAAACTCCCGCAGACGCGGCAGTGCCGTTCCTGCTGAAGTTCAACATCAATACCCAACTGCGGTATCTCAACACCCAGAGTAGCGACGAGAGTTTCACCGACCATCTGGGCGTTGCCCGCGAGGTTCACACGCGCAACGACATCACGGTCAACCGCGCGATGTTCATCCTGGGCGGCTACATTTTCGACCCGCGCGCTCGCTACAGCTTCACCGTCTGGACGTCCGCCGGAGCCGCCTCGATTATTGTTGCCAGCAACATTGGCTGGCAATTCAACAAGGCGCTGACGATTACCGGAGGTTACACGGGCATTCCGGGCAGCCGATCACTCGTGAACACGTTCCCGTTTTTTACGGCAACCGACCGGAGCATGGCGGACAACTTCTTCCGGCCAGGGTTCACTCAGGGAGTCTGGGCAACCGGCGAACCCGCGAAGGGGCTGAATTATCAGGCGTTCGTCGGCAACGGTCTCAATACCCTGAGTATCTCGGCCAACAAGATCGACACGCATCTGCTGTTTTCGGGCAGTACCTGGTGGGAACCGCTCGGCACCGTACGGCGAACCCGGCAAAGCCCGCAACTTGTACGATGATTATTTCGCCTCCAACAAAGTTCGCGTCCGAATCGGTACCGCGTTTACGAGATCGCGAGAGGACCGTTTTTCAAATCTCGATCAATCAAGTCCCGAGAACACGTCACTCTACAACTCCGACGGCGTGCTCACATTCTCGACCGGAGCATTTGCGCCGGGTGTGACGGTCGACCAGGCGACGTATCGGATGTGGGCGATCGACGGCGGCATCAAGTGGAACGGGCTTGCGGTCAACGGGCAATACTTCATGCGTTGGCTGGATGATTTCGACGCCGACGGGCCGCTGCCAATCGCATCCACGTTCGATCACGGCGCCGAGATCTCGGCGGGTTTCTTTGTCGAGCCGAAAAAGTGGATGCTGTATGGCCGCGGCTCGTGGGTGCGCGGGCAATTTGGCGACTCCTACGAGTATGGCGGCGGCGCAAAGTTGCATTTCCTTCCGACCGAGCGACTCTGGATCAACACCGAGCTCTTCAGGGTCAACAAGGCGCCTTACAGCGGTGCCTTTACTCCGTACACCGCAGGGATGACCGGCTGGGTGCCGATGGTGCAGACCGTCCTCGCTTTTTAGCGACGAAGCGGATCGTCGACGCACCACCTGGCTACCTGCACTTCGGCGACGCACGGCTGCTGGACAACGTCGACCGCGTTGGCGGCGTTCCGTGACACGCGTGCGTTGTAGGCGCTGATGCGCATCACCGCGGTCGGGGCGAGGATCACGCGCTCGCGCGACAGGAAATCGACGATGTACGCGTCCCAGTAGTCTGCACGGCCGTAGCGGATGCGGTGCGACACGAGATAGTCGGCTAACACGCGGTGATTGTTCGGCGGAGGCGCCGTCAGGTACTCGCGAACGAGTTGGATGTTATCCGAGACATTCACCCCGGCCCACACTACTAACGCGGCCGCCATGGGCGCGGCGAGCACCAGGGGCGGCCGCCGTTCCGCGAACGCGCCGACCAACGCGATCGGCAGCAGCAGCACGAAGAGCGCGTATCGAGCCACCCCGGGCCCGTTCGGATCGATGCCGCCGTTCAACGCGTAGGCCAGCATCGTCTGGATGCCGATCACCGCCAGATAGAGATAGAACGAATCGCTCGGCACTGATGCTTGCCAGCGAGCTCGCACGATCCCGAGCGCGGCGACGGCGAGCGCGGCCAGAAATGCGACGCGGCTCATCGGTGATCCAACGATGATCGTGCTGTTGAGGCCGAGCAGCGACGCCTGCATAGGACGCAGCGCGAAGAGATCCGGCAGCGTCTTCTGAAACAAGCGCGGTCAGGCGTGTCCAGTACGCGTGTCCATCCCAGGTCAGGCGCATCCCGATCATCTGAGTCTGTGCGACGAGCGAGCCGGTCGAGACATCGCCGCCGGTCGGCCCGAGCGTGTTGATTCGACTCGTTACGATTGCGACCAGCAGCCAGACAGCCGCAAATCCAGCCGTTGCCTGCATAACCTGCACGGCAGTTGGTCGCCCGCGCTCGGCTCCCGCGAGCCACACCACCGCGAGCGCCGGCAGCACGAACAGCACGAACTCGCGATGCAGGTACGCGAACGCGAACAGGGTGCCAAAGGCGATCGGCCGGCGGCGAAGCGACCACAACAAGAGGATGTACAGGAACGGTTCCACGCTGGCGCCGAGCGCTTCCATCAGCAGCTTCGAGGTAAGGACGCCGGGCGCGAGGAATGGCAGCGTGGCAAGGAACGCCATTCCCGCACTGGCGCCGCGCGCGACCAGCCGCGCCATCAGCCAGATGGCGACGACGACATTGACGATCAGCAGCGGCAGCCGCAGCATGGCGACAGTGGCGCCGCCAATCGCAAAGAACGGCGCCGCGATCCACGCCTGCACTCCCAGCATGTAGGCCTGACCGTAGAAGAAGATCGGGAACGTGCGGCCTTCGACCAGATGCTTGGCCATCAGGCCGACAACGGCCTGGTCCGAATCGAAATGGAGTTGCTCGAACAGGAGGAACGGCGCGCAGCGCAGCAGCACCAGGAGGAGTGCGGCGATGAACCAGGGAAGGACGTCACGGCTGGCCAACGGAGCCGAATGCGTGCCAGCGCAGTCGTTGGCGGACAGCCAATACGGACGCGATGATAGCATCCGCGCTGCGGCCTGGCCCTTAAGAGGAACGCCGAGGCATCGCAGAGTTAGAATCTGAAGGCACCTGCGTTAGAAGCGGACCACCGCCCCGACGGCGAACTCAATTTGCGAGAGCCACGACTGGCAGAAGCCGAACGGATCGCAGTAGTCGCCGGCGGATTTGTCGTCGAGAAACGTCGGCTTGAAACGGACGTGCGCGCGCACGCCGATGTTGCGCCACGCGAAGTAGTTGAGGCCGCCGCCATAATCAATCGACAGCTTGGTTTCCGACTGCAGATCGTCGGCGCTGAAGAACGTCGCGCCGAGGCCGCCAAACACGAACGGCCGTACCGTCGCGTCGCGCAGCGCCGAACTGATATCGCACGTGGCCCTGCAGCTGTCGGATCGTCATCGTGAAGAAGTCGAACGCATCGGACGAAGTGGTTCCGCCTTCGAGCGCCGACTTCTGCTGCGTCCACAACACCTCGGCGCCCCAATGCGACGTGAGCTGGCGGGCCCCCTGCAGACCCCAGGTAAACGAGTCGCGGATGTCGAGCTGATTCAGATTGGACGCGCGACGATCGACGTCGACTGCGGGCGTGTATCCGGTAAACGCCGACGCCTCCCACGACTGCGCCTCCGCTCGCTGACACGCGAACAGCAAGCCGAGCATAATCACGAGCACTGTGAGGCGGCTCATGGCATCACCCTGCTCGAGCCGAGAATGACCATGTAGCCCTGGAAGCCGCCGAGCGCGGCTCCGATCCCGACGAGGATTCGGCCGTCGGGTGAGATGCCATTGATCGAACCGGTATTGATCCACGTGCGGAACGCGTCAGGCACGCCGTTGACCTGCAGGAACTCTTTCAAGTAAGCCGGCTTGCGATCGATCCAGATGATTGCGTCGGAATCCGGCGAGCTCGCAACCGCCTGCCCGCCACCGATCACGCTGCCGTCGTCGCTCATCGCGTTGGCTTCGACGATGATCAACGGACCGGGGGATGCGCGCAGTTTCGGCGGGGGCAAGCACTGTGTGCCGTCGCGCGTCCAGACCCACGCGTTTTGAAAGCCCGGGTCGCTTGGGCCGATTAGCCGCCGGCCTGCAGATTCGGCCGACGATGATCGAGGCGTCAACGTTCGCGGCGTTCGCGACACTGACGAAACCGTCGGGTCCCGGCACTCTCTCTTGTCTGGTCCCGACCCACTTCGCGCCTTCAAGGAATCCCGTCGCTTGTTCCTGATAGCCGACGGCAACCTGCCCGTCCGCAGACACGCCGAGGGCGAAGGTGCCTTTGCCCGCAACGGTGGTGCCGAGATCGACCATGCCGGTCGACTCTTCCCAGCGGAATGCGTGCGTCAGCGTGCACCCGTTGTTCGCGTAGCCGACAACGACTTTTCCGTCACCGCTGGTGCCGTTCGCCAGGCTCAGAAACGTGTCACACGGCTGCGCGTTCGGGAACGACCCCAGCGATCGCCACTCCGCGCCGCGCTGCCAGATGGCAGCCTGCCGGAGGCGTGCCTCGATCGCCTGTCCGACGATCACCTTGCCGTCGCGGCTCACCCTTGACGCGAACAGGCCTCCGGCGAAAATTACACCGGTCGTGGGCATCCAGTAGAAGCCGCCACCGGTGCTGAGACCCCCGACGACGACCGCGCCGCCGGCGCTGACGCTTAACGGTTGCGCGCCGGACTTCAGGTCGAACTCAATCAGCACCGTCTTGTCGCTTGCCTCGCCGGACACCATCGGGGCCAGCAGCAGCAACGCCAGAATCAACGCACCGGGACGCAACATCGACAGAGACTCCTCTCAGCGTGTCCAGCAAGAGTTGTACGCGGCTCGATGTGTGAACGCAGAGTGTGTTTGTGGGGATTTTCCGCCGGGAACATCCGAAGGCGGTCGACTCGCCTCCGAGATCTCGGAGATGATAGCGAGGAGTCAGTAGCATGCGCAGGGACGAGATGCTGGTCCGTCTCGAAGAACGACGAAATCCTTGGGACATCGTCATCGTCGGCGGCGGCGCCACTGGCGTTGGCATCGCGGTCGATGCCGCGAGCCGCGGCTACGACGTTCTCCTCGTGGAACAGCACGACTTCGGCAAAGGCACTTCGAGCCGAAGCACCAAACTCGTGCACGGGGGAGTGCGTTACCTGGAACAGGGCAACATCGCCCTGGTGATGGAAGCGCTGAAGGAGCGCGGGCTGCTTCGACAGAACGCTCCACATCTGGTCAGCAACCTTGCCTTCGTCGTGCCGAACTACGACTGGTGGGAAGCGCCCTTCTACGGGCTTGGACTCAAGATTTACAACGTGCTTGCCGGCAAGTACGGGTTCGGCACTTCGGAAATCCTGACGCGCGAGGAAACTCTCTCGCGCCTGCCGACGATCAAGACCGAAGGACTGCGCGGCGGCGTCGTTTACTACGACGGCCAGTTCGACGATGCGCGCCTGCTGATCAATCTCGTGGAGACTGCTGCCGACCAGGGTGCGACCCTGGTCAATTACGTCCGCGTCATGGGCGTGACCAAAGGCGCCGATGGCTTCATCGATGGCATCGTTGCGTCCGATCAGGAAACCGGGCGCGAATGGACGATCCCGGCGCGCGTGGTCGTCAACGCGACCGGTGCGTTCTCCGATTCGGTGCGCCGGCTGGCCGAGCCCAACGCGGAGGCACTGATCGCGCCGAGCCAGGGGATCCATCTCGTGTTCCACCACTCTTTTCTATCAACCGATTCCGCGATCATGGTGCCGCACACGTCGGACGGCCGGGTGATGTTCGCGATTCCGTGGCACGGCCACACGCTCGTCGGCACCACCGACACTCCGATCACGACGCCAACGCTGGAGCCGCGGCCGCTGCAGGAAGAGATCGAGTTCATCCTCGAGACGGCGGGCCGATACCTTCTGAAGCCACCCACTCGAGATGACGTGTTGAGTGTGTTCGTCGGCATCCGTCCGCTCGTCAAGAGCGGCGACGGCAAGTTCACCGCGGCGCTGTCGCGCGACCATACGATCCACATCGATGCCTCGGGGCTGCTCACGACGACCGGCGGCAAGTGGACGACTTACCGGAGCATGGCCGAGCACACCGTCGATCAGGCGGCCGATCTCGGACGGCTGGCGGAGCGATCGTGCGTGACGCGGACGCTGAACGTCCACGGATACCACTCCAACGCCGATCGGTTTGGCGCGCTCGGCGTGTACGGAGCTGACGCGCCGGCGATTCAGGATCTGATGCGCGCGACGCCGTCGTTGGCGGTGCCGCTCCATACGCAACTGCCGTACACCGGCGCCGAGGTCGTGTGGGCGACGCGGCATGAGATGGCCAGGACCGTTGAAGACGTGCTGGCTCGCCGGACACGGGCACTCTTCCTCAATGCCCGTGCGGCGGAAGCGATGGCGCCGGAGGTTGCGCGGCTGATGGCCGGCGAGCTTGGCTGGGATTCATCGCGCCAGACCGCTGAAGTGACCGCGTTCTCGGCCCTCGCCAAGGGATATCAACTTTAGTGGAGCTGTCCGAAAGCTAGCCTGGTTGAGCACTACCGCTCGCCGATTGTGAATTTCGTTCAGAACTCGACGTTCTAGCGAGCTCTGCAATCATCGTGATGGGCGAGCGGTGGTCAGCCACGCGAGCAGGCACGAGTTAGAGCCCGCAGCGGAAGCTAAGGAGCACACCAATGTCGAGTGACCCGCCACGAGCGCAGTGGAACCGTCACGTCAGCCTTTCAGACGAGGAAGCGGTCAAGGAGATCGTCGGAGCGGCCGTTCTCGACCTGTGGAAGGCCGTGAATACTCTCACGCGGCTCCGGCCGTCAAGGCGGGAACGGTATCGTGTGGCGATTTTCGGATCGGCTCGCGCCCAGCCCGGTTCTTACGTATACGAGGAAGTGAAACGCGCGGCAGCGGCGTTCTCGGCGATCGGTTGCGACATCGTGACCGGCGGCGGACCTGGACTTGATGCAGGCGGCCAACGAAGGCGCGCGCGTCGCGGGAACCACGGGGTCGATGGGCATCCGCGTGGAACTGCCGTTCGAGCAGCATGCGAATCCTTTCGTCGAGCAGGCTTTCGAGCACGAAACGTTCTTCACGCGCCTGCATCATTTCGTGATCGCCTCGGATGCCTTCGCATGCCTCGGATGCCTTCGTCGTCGTGCCGGGCGGGATCGGTACTGGTGCTCGAGACGCTGATGGTCTGGCAGCTCCTCCAGGTGCGCCATGCCGACAACGTCCCGCTGATCCTCGTCGGCAAGATGTGGACGGGCCTGGTCGAGTGGGCGAGGGGCAGCATGCTCGACCCGCGGTTGGCACTCGCCAACGCCGAAGATCTTGAGATTCCGCGATGCGTGGAGACGGCCGATGAAGCGATCGCGTTGGTTCGCGATCTACACGCGAAGTGGAAGAGCGTCTGAAATTGTGGCCGACTTCAGAAGCGCAGAACCGGCCCGACACTCAATTCGAATTGCTGCGTCAGTCGGCTGTTGAGTAACACCAGGCAGCCGCCGCTGACCGAGTTGCAGGCGAAGCCGCTGACTTCCGGATCAATCAAGATCGGCAGCCAGTGCGCTTCGGCGCGGATGGCAAGCCTCGAACCGACGAACTGCTTCAGCCCGGCGCCAAACCCGAAGGAGAAGCGCGTGAAGCCGTCCTGTGACGTGCCCAGGTGGGTGACGCCGAGGCTGCCGGTCAGAAACGATCGCAGCCCTTTCACTTCGGGAATGACGAACTCGCGGGTGAAGTCGGCGTGGAACTGGTTCAACGTGACATCTCCGAGTGCCGGGCCAAGTCGTGCGAACGGAGCATCGAACCGCAGCGTCGTGGTCGACTGCGTCCAGCGGAACTCGACGAGCGAGAACTGGTCGAAGCGAACGCCGGCCGAGAAACCGTAGCTCTGGGCATCCTGCAACGTCGCGTTAATCGGCGCGGGAGCGTCCGGCAGAATCTCGAACGTCCCTCCGAACCGGAGGCCGACGAACGGCGTCACCTCGAACGACTCGATCTCGACATACTGCGCGCGCGCGGGCGCGGCAGCTGCGAGAAACGCAGCACACGCCAGAGCGATCGTCGCGCCCCTCGAGAACGTGCGTGGCGGAATCCTCAACCGCATAGCTCATCATTAACATTACTCGCTTCGCAGAGCAGCGGCCGGATCGGACCAGACGATCCGTGCAGCGGCGAGCAGCGCCGCGAAGATCCCAACGGCCGCGAGCAGCAACGCCGCACTCACGAGCGTGGTGACGTCGTCGGCGCTGACGCCGTGGAGCTGTGACGCCAGCGCGGGGTCGACACCTCTGGAGATCGCAGCGCCGAGCGCTGCGCCCGTAGCGAGCACTGCGGCGGCGGGTCGGATTACTGTGAGGAGCGCTTTGCGATGCGAGGCGCCCAATGCGATCCGGACGGCGAGTTCCTTCCAACGGGCGGATACTTCGCCCGATGTCAGGCCGTAGACGCCGATTACCGACAGCACCAGCGCGAGGGCGGCGAAGACCGTTGCGAGCTGCGTGCTGAAGCGCGTCACCGCGCGCGAATCCTCCAGCGCTTCGGCGACCCGGCGTACTCGATCGAATGCCAGATTCGGCGCGACGGTCCGCAGCCGTTCCGCAACGGCCGGGATGATCGAGCGTGGGTCGCCAAGCGCGTCGACGAGCAGATAACCGTCGCCGATTGGAACCTGCTCTTCGGGCACGTACAGCGCAGGACGGTCGGGTTCCCCGGCGGGCCGCACGTCGCCGGCGACGCCGACGATCGACAGTGTCCCGTTGACGAGCGGGGTTGTCAGGCGCAGACCGGTGGCCTCGCGACCGCCGAGAATATCGTGGACGAACGTCCGGTTGACGATCGCGACCCTGGGCGCATTCCGCGAATCCGAGCTGCGAATGTACGTCCAGCCACGAGCGGAACGCCGACCGTGCCGAAATACTCGGGACTGATTGGCCGGAGGACCGCGGGCGCCGCTGCCGCCGTTTCGCCGACGATCTGCACCGGCGCGCGCAGACCAGCGATCTGCGTGGGCAGTCGCATCGACACGGCCGCCGCGCGCACGCCCGGAATCGTCGACGCGTTGTCAATCAGCTGGCGAAACAATTGCCGCGAGTCGCCCGAGAAGCCACCGCGCAAGTAGAGATCGACCGCGACGAGACGGTCCGCGGCGAATCCGTTATCGATGACGACCAGGTGCTCGAGGGTTCGCGCAAACCGTCCCGCGGCCGTCGTGAGCACGACGGCGAGTGCAATCTGCGCGAGCACGAGCGCCCGGCGGCCGCGCGATCTGCGCCTCGACCAAGTCGAGCGATTGGATCCGGCGATATGCGCGAGTCGCGAAAGGTGCAGCGCCGGCACCGCGCCCACGGCGAGGCCGGTCAACACGGTCGCTCCGATTCCGAACATCACGACACGGCGGTCGAGCGCGACCTCGGCCAGCCGCGGGATACCGACCGGGGCAATCGCCACGAGAAAACGAAGCATCCACTGGCCGAGCAATAAACCCAACGCGCCGCCGGCCGCCGCGAGAACCAGATTTTCGATGATCAACTGCGCGAGCAGGCGTCCTCTCGACGCGCCCAGGGCGGCGCGCGTTCCAATTTCACCGGCGCGGTCGGCGCCGCGCGAGCCGATCAGCGCGGCGACATTCGCGCAGGCGATGATCAGGACGAGCGCGGTCGCCGCGAGCAGCATCTCGAGCGCCACGCGCACGTCGCGCACGTCGGTTCGCTGCAGATCGTCGATCCACGCGGTCCGCTTACCGTTTGAAGCCGTGCGTTCGAGCGTGGCAATCTCGGCGTCCGCGCGGCGGCTCGCGCCTTCCTGCAGGCGGCCGACGATGTTCAACTGGCGGTCGCCATCGGCGTTCTCGCTCGCGGTGAACGGACGCCATACCTCCGCGTCGCGCGGGTATCCGCGATCCGCGGACATCACGCCGATCACCGTGTGTGGCGCGCCATCGATCGTGACGGTCCGTCCGAGAACCGTCGGGTCACCGGAAAACCTGCGCCGCCATAGCTGGCTGCCAAGGATGATCACCGGTGCGCCGCCGGACATCTCTGTCGGGGTGAACGCCCGGCCAATTTCAGGAGTGAACCCGAGGGTGCGAAACAGATCACCCTCCACTCGCGCAACGGCGACATGAACCGGCTCGGTTCCGGTGCCGGCAAGAACCCGCGTCGCCGTTGAGAACGCAACAGACGCGCGGAACAGCGACGATTCCTGCAATCGCCGGAATTCGTCGTGCGTCAGAGGGCCGGGTGCAGTGACCGGGTCGATGCCTGCGGTGAACACCCGGACAAGCTCGCGGGCAGATGGATAGGGCAGCGGGCGCAACAGCACCCAATCGATCACCGAGAACACGGCCGCGTTCAATCCAATGCCGATGGCCAGCGTCAGTACCGCGGTCGCCGCTGCGATCGGTTGACGGCGCAGCACGCGGAGCGTGTACCCGGCATCGCGGCGCACGTTGTCGATCCACGCAAACGAGTGCGTCGGAGCCGATTCTCCACCTGGTCGCATAAAGGAGAGAGGGTGAACGACGAGCAGTTGCGTGTCAATTGGAAAGCTGGGAGACCCCTCCGGGTCAGAGGACGCGGTTACGGTATTTCGGAGGAAGGACCGTCCGGCGGGCGATTTCCAAGCGATAACGGGCGCTTCAAGACGGCTTACTCCTTGCGTCGCCACCCGCCGATTCCAACTGGAATCTCGGCTCGTTTCAAAAGCCGCTGAATTTCGAGTGTGGGCCGGGAATCCTCCGGCGTAAACAGCCTGAACCGCTTCTCCTTTGTCCTCGGTGACCCGCCAGGGACGTCCTCGGGCGCGGGGAGGGATGTATCAGGTGCTTGAAGAGCGATGCATAACATCGAGTTCGGACCTGCCAGGATGAGGCGCGTTGCGATCGTGTTGTTGGGAAGCCTGCTCTGGGGCGTCTCTCTGTGCGCCGCGCAGATACGCCGGAAGCGCCGGACCCCGACGCGGACGCTCCGCCAATGAGGCTGGCCGACCAGATTGGCGGTTTGACGGCGGCCTCCGTTCACACAGACACCAGGCCAGCCCTCCTGGATCGCCGAAAAGCGCGCGTGCGAGGGTTGTCCCAAGCGCAGTGTCGGCAAGGCCCTGCTTCAGACCACCATCGTCAACGGATTCTACGAATTGGCGAACCTCATTCGCGGGCAGGTGACGGCGCACATCACGCCCAAAACCTGGTGGGCCAACATGGAGCAAGGGTGGGTGTGGGACCTGGACGATTTCGGCGTCAACCAGGTCGGCCACCCCTATCAAGGCAACAACTACTTCAACACCGGCCGGGCCAACGGCTTGAGCTTTTATGAATCGGCGGCGGTGACGGCCTTCGGCAGCGCCACCTGGGAGTATTTCGGCGAGACGAACCACGCGTCCATAAACGATTTCATCAACACGACGCTGGGCGGCATCGCGCTCGGCGAGATGTTTCACCGGACCGCGTGGCTCGTGCGCAACACACACGCCACCGGGCGCGGGCGGCTGTGGAGCGAGATCGGCGCGACCGCGCTCGATCCAATCACCGGGGTGAATCGATTCATCCGGGATGATGCCTCGCGCGTGGTCGACAAGCCCGCGGACATGGTGCCCTCGAAACTCAACGCGTTTGGGTCTGCCGGCGTGTTGTGGATCGGCACGCAGGACAGCGCGTTCACGGGGGACCCAAAGCCATTCCTCGAGGTGGACGGGATTTACGGGGATCCGGAAACGGGCCGCAGCCGAACACCGTACGACGCATTCGCGATGCGGTTACGCTTCGGCGGCGGAGGGGGCTTGACCGAAGCCCGCGTCCGAGGACGCTTGCTCGGACAGCCGTTGGGGAGCGGCAAGGTCCAGTTCAGCGTTCTGCAAAGTTACGACTTCCAGAAAAACAACGCCTATGCCACCGGATCCCAATCCTTCGATGGCTCGTTCGGGTTCACTCAGCACCTGTCGGACACGATCAAGTTTTGGATGCTGGGCTGGGGCGGCCTGACCGTACTCGGCGCGATCGATTCGCTGCCGCTTGGCCTGACCGAAGTGCCGGAGGAGGAGGCGACCGGAGATGCTGGTCAGGGCGTTTCTGAAGGGCCGCGCTTTTACGACTATGGCCCTGGATCGGACTTTGGCGTGACCACCATCTTCTCGCGGAACAATCGTCCGTTCACGAATCTCTTCTACGAAGGCCGTCACCTCTTCTCTCTCGACGGCGTGCGTGCGAATCACTTCCTGCAGCGCGTACGTATCGACCTTATGCTGCCGCTGAAAGGCGCTTTCGGTGCGGGTGTCACGGGCGAGTACTTCGATCGACGGACGTTCTACCAGGACGCCGCCCATTCGCGCACCAACTACCACTACCCGCAGATCCGCTTCTACGCCACATGGAGGTTGTCGTGAACCTCGCGATGCGCACGTGGGTGCGCGCACTTTGCCTGCTGGCGTTTGCCCCGGCGATGGCGTTCGCTCAGGCGGCCCCTCAGGCACCGTCCAGCCAACCTGCCGGCGGCGCCTCGAACGTCTGGTTCGTGGCTGGTGGCGCGTACGCCACGCTGCGGGGCGATTGTCAGACCTGCGAAGAGGATTTCCCGTACCGCCACTGGGGTTCGGTGCTGGTGGATGTCGGATATCGGACGAATTCCCGGATGGACGTCGGCGTCGAACTGTATTGGATGCCGATGGACACCTCGCAGGGAAATATCCGCACCACACACGTCGATGCCGTGGCGCAGTTCAGGCCCTGGTCTTCGCATGGGTTCTTCCTGAAAGGCGGCGCCGGAATGGCGTTCGTCCGGAACTGGGTGGACACCCTTAGTACTGACTCGTTCAACTCGAAGGCCCTGTCCGTGATCATCGGCGGCGGATGGGCTTTTCGGCCGGCCGCGCGGCTCGGCCTGCAGCTGTTCGCCACGCAGCACGCCCTCGCCCTCGGCGACTTGCAGTCCGCCCAGGGGGAAATCCAGGACGTGATCGGTAACCGCTGGTCGCTTGGGGCGGCAATCGTTATTCGATAGGTTGCCCGCACACTTTACGAACTCACGCAGAGTCGCACGACTGCCCACACCGGACGGTGGTCGCTGGCACCGGTGACGTCGGGCGCATGCGCAGCAGTGCGATTTCCCGTGGCGCACAGCCCGCGGACGAGCACGTGGTCCAGGTCGAGGAACATGCCGCGGTCGTCGAGCGAGCGGGTCAGCCAGGTGAACCCGGACCTTGGCGACCTCGTCCGCAGGCGCAACGCCGTTGAAATCACCAGCGATCACGACCGGCCCCGGCCACGTGGCCGCATCGGCCCGCACCGCGCGAGCCTGTTCGCGCCGGTGTCCTTCGCTCCACAGGCCGAACGGGGTCTCGAAATGAACCGAGTAGACTCGAATGTTTGTGGCCGGCGTACGCACCGTCGCCGCCACTGCCGCACGCCGAAGTCCTCGAAAACGATGTTGGTAAGGTAGCGGCACCTTGCGCGCATCGTCCAGCGGCCACGGCGAGAGAACGGCCACGCCGAAGTCGCGGTGCGACGAGGGATGTCGCGCCGAGGGTACGTAGACGGAGTTCATGCCGAGGGCGCGCGCCAGCTTTTCGGTGCCGGGGCCGTCCATCTCCTGGAGGAACAGCACGTCGGCGTCTTTCAATGGTCCCGGCCGCGACAACAGGTCTGCCGCCTGCTCCACGCGCTCGCCAAACTTCACGTTGAACGTCACGAGCCTGATCTCGTTTGTTGCCACGCGTGACGAAACCTCCCGGACGACGACGAGCGGGCCGGCCGGATCGTCGTAATTGAGAGCAGCGGCGCACCCGACGGCGCAGATCAGCGAAGCAGCCGCGATGATTGTCTTGAGGATCAGGTGCATCGGCAATGGCTCGGCTCAGTGTAGTGCTGATAACCTTCACCGTTGAATCTCGATGCCGATAGAGACGGCCGGAGCGCGCGCCGGCGACACGCTTCCGCCGAGAATCTCGATCGTCGTCCCAGCGTTCAATGAATCGCGGCGCATTGCCGACTCGCTTCGCCAGGTCCGTGATTTCCTGACGAAGAACCGGGCTCTCATTCGAGATCCTGGTCGTCGACGACGGATCGACCGACGGAACCGCCGAGATCGTCAGGCGTTTCGAACCGGAGGGAGTCCGGCTGATCCACCAGGCCGAAAACCGCGGCAAGGGATACAGCGTTCGGACTGGCGTCTTGATGGCGACCGGCACGTACGTGCTGTTTACCGACGCGGATCTGTCGACTCCCATCGACGAGCTGCAAAAGCTGTACGACATTGCGGAGCGGGATCGGGCTGATATCGTGATTGGGTCGCGCGCCGTCGATCGACGTTCGATCGAACGGCATCAGTCCAGGTTTCGCGAGGTCGGTGGAATCGTGTTCAACCGCATGGTTCGCATCGGTCTGGGGTTGAAGCTTTACGATACGCAGTGTGGGTTCAAGCTGTTTGATCGGGCCCGGACGCGTTCGATCTTCGAGAAACAAACCATCGACGGCTTCGGCTTCGATCCGGAGATTCTCTTCCTCGCCGCGCGATGCGGCTTGCGTATTCGTGAAGTGTCCGTTCGATGGAGTCACGCCGACGATACCAAGGTGCGGGTGATTCGCGACGGCCTTCGCATGGTTGCGGATCTTTTCCGGATTCGTCTGAACGCTCTCGCGGGAAAATACGGCCGTCTACCATGAGGTCGAGAACGACTCTGGCTTCAGCGTCTCGGCTTGGTAATTCTGGCGATTCTTCTGGTCGTGCTCGCCCGAGAGGCCGCAACTGGCCCGATCGATTTCGCCGTCTACCACCGCGCGGCTCGCCAGGTGATTGCCGGACATTACGAGTTCTATCCGGCCGAAGCATACGGGGGCACGCCGGGACCTTCTCAAGGGTTCCGCTACGTGCCGGCGATCGCCTTCCTGTTCCTTCCGCTCGGATGGCTGCCGCTGGAATTTGCCGCTCTCGCATTCTTCGTGCTGAAGCTTGCGGCCGCGTGGTACGTCGGCGCGACGGTGGCCCGCCACGCTGGTCTGCCGGAAGGCCGACGGCAAGTGTTCCTCATCGCATTCCTGATCGTCGGCGGATACATCGCCGAGGAATTGCGCTTCGGCAACGTCCATTTCCTGGTCGTGACGCTGATGGTGTTTGCCTACGACAGAGCCGAAGCGGGATCGGTGCTGCTGCCCGCCGCTGCGCTCGCGGTTGCGATCGCGATCAAGATCACGCCGATCGCCCTGCTCGCGTACTTTGCCGTCCGACGACGCGGAGCTGTCTGCCTGGCGACCGCCGCGATCCTGGCGATCCTGATCGTGGCGCCGGCGGCCGTGATCGGTTCCGCCACCAACGCGCGAGAACTGCGGGCATATGTGACGTATGCCGCCGAGAAGGTCGATGAAGGGGATAACTACGCGCTTCGCGGTGTGCTCGTGCGGTACCTCACGCCCGGCCACGCCGACGTGTCTCATGTCGAAGCGAGCATCGCCGACCTGCCGATGACGGTGGTCAATGGCATCTGGCTGATCGCTCTGTTCGGCCTCGGTCTCGCCGCCTGGCTGCAGTCTGGCGCGAAGACGATGATCCGCTGGTGAGGCTGCTAGAATTTTCAATCGTCCTGACCGGCACCGTGCTCGCCTCACCGCATACGCAGCGTCGCTACTTCGTGACGCTGTACGTCCCGGCCGTGGCCCTGATGGCGCTTCTGGCCGTCCGACCGTCGCCCTCTGACAAACGTTCGATTCTGATCGGGCTGCTGGCGATCGCGCTGCCGGCTACGATTCTGCCGCTTCTCTTTGGTGGAAGAAGGCTGGCGCTGCTCTACGAGGCCGCTTCGCCGTATTTCTTTGGCACGCTGGTCTTGTTCGGCGTGCTGGTTGTGATGACAATGCGTCGAAAGGCCGTCCACGCGCATGACTGAGCAGACCTCGCCAGGGCGCCGCATCAAAGAGCTCGAGGTAATGGTGGCCGATGTCGTCGTCGAAACACCGGACACGACGACGCTGATTCTCTTCACCGGTAACGATCGCCTCGAATATCACGCCGGACACTTCCTGACGATCGACCCGCACCAGTTCGAGGCGCTCGAACGTTTCATCGCGTTCCTCGAGGATCTGAAAGGCAAGAAGGAGCCGCCGCGCGCCTATTCGATGAGCTCGGCGCCGCACGAGCGTTACCTGGCGATCACCGTGAAGGAAGAGCGATACGTTTCCGGGCTGACAAAATTTCCGCCCTTGCTCTCGCCGCTGCTCGTCAAGCGGACCGTCAAGGGGATGCGTCTCGTCGTCACGGGATTCACCGGACCGTACACGCTGCCGGCGGACATCGAGAGCCAGACCGACCACATCGTCCACGTCTGCGCGGGCTCCGGCAGCGTGCCGAACTACTCCATGCTCAAGTTCGCGCTTGCGCATCACCCGCGGCTGCGCCACACCTTTGTCTATTCGAACAAGTGCTGGAACGACGTGATCTACCGTGAGGCGCTCGACTCGCTCGCCCGCCAGCATCAGGATCGACTGAAGATCGTGCACACGCTGACCCGAGAAGAAGACGCGTCGGTGTTCGGATCGTCGGTCCGCCGCGGCCGGCTTGGGCAGTCGCTTATTGCAGGAATGTATTCCCGCGCCGACCGAATGCATCGTCTACGTCTGCGGGCCAGGCATTTCGAAGTTCGATCTCGAGGAGGCGAAGAGGGCAGGGACGACCCCGCAGCCCAGGTTCCTCGAAGGCGTGCTCGCTCACCTGTCGGCACTCGGTGTGCCGGCGAAACGGATCAGACGAGAGTTTTACGGGTAAGCGGTCCGTGGATGACCTTGCAAGGTGCTTACCGGACTGCATGACCTCACGCTGCGGGCGATTTCAGGATGTCGGGTTTTCCGGAGCATCGACCGGTATCGTTTCGCTATCGCCCCTTGCAGCGAGTCGTCTCAGCACGCGAGACGATCGCGCATTGCGCTTCTCGATTCGACGACGATGCGCCGCCTGAGCATCGCGTTGACCGTGACGGGACCCGGAACCGCGGCCATGGAGCGCACAGGATGGCGAACGGGTCCCGAGGTCCGGCGAGTGGGCTGCCGAGGCCGGCCCGACTGGAAGCGTACAACAGACGATTCCGTAGACGACACTCGACAACGAACGCCGCGACGGGCGCGGCCTCGTACAAGCCCAGGCCGAGTCGTGGCGTGGACAGCCCCGGCCAGAGCACGATGTCGCGGCCGTGTGTCGCCAGATCGAGAATGAGGTGCGACACGATGCCGATGCCGACCGCGCGGCCGAGCGCCGCACGGCCGAATCCCTTCTCGAGCATCAGCCACGCCAGAACCGCGACGCCGGTGGCGGTGCCGACCGAGTGTGAGTCGGGCGTATCGGCGAGATGGATATCCGCGACGCTGTGGACGGCGGCGTCCGTCGTCGTTCGTTCGACACCGAGATAGTTGAGCGCCACCCACCCGAGCTCCATGGCCTGACCGAGACGAGAATGGGTGCGAACGTGCTGACGGGTATCGGCGATTGATGAGTAATGCGGTTGCGGCGTGGTCAACGGCAAACATGGCACCTCCTTCGGTTCGCGTCGTTGCGTGGTTAGCAATCGCTAACTCATGGCGCCAAAAAAAATCACCCGGCAAATCTGCGAAAGCATCTGACGAGTTCACCTTTCCAGCGGACCGCGGGCCCGGAGATGACACCGACCTGCAGCATGCGGGTGAGTTCGGCGAGAGTGCCCTGCAAGCTGGCGGCCGCGACGTCGGGATGCACGGCCGACCTCCCGCGACGCATCCGAGGTGCCTTCATCATGAGTGACCGGGCCAGGCCAATCATGGTCTGGCGCCGGACGGTCGAACCTGCCTTCGGCCAGAGAACGCGCGCGCTGTCGGACAGGAACGCCATGGCTTCAGGATGCTCGTCCACGAGCTCGAGGAACTGGCCGATATAGCCGTCCAGTTGGTCGTCGAAGCTTTTCGAAGAGACGATGGCGGCGTTGCATCGCGCCCATAAACGTCGGTGGCAGGTCTCGAAGAGATGCAAGGCCAGTTCTTCCTTGCCGGCAAAATGCTTGTAGAGGGCCGGATTGGTGTAACCGCTCTCCTGGGCGATGTCGCGAATGCTCGTACCCGCAAGACCGTGCTCGCTGAACAGCTTCATCGCTGCACGCAGGATCTGTCGCTTGGCCGGAGGATCGTCCTCGCGAATGTAGAACGGGAGAATCGAAGCCATTCTGCGTAAAGTTAGCATTTGCTAACCACGGTGTCAAGACGCTCGTTGCTCGTCGCTCGTCGCTCGTCGCTGGTACGACCCGCAGGAGGTAGGACGGCCCTATTTTTTCCCGATCGCAAACAGCGTGTGCGAGCCTCGGACGTACATGACGCCTTGCGACAACGCCGGCGTGGCCATCAGCGTTTCACCGATCGAGTTCGTCGCCAGGTGTTTGAAAGTCGCGCCCGCCTCGATGACGAGCATCTCGCCGTCCTCGTTGGACAGGTAGATCTTCCCGTCCGCCGCGACCGGTGACGCGCTGTAGCCGCTGCCGACGAGCGGCAGGCGCTGGCGATAGATCTCCTTGCCGGTGCGCGATGTCGTAGGCATCGAACACGCCGTTGTTGGCCAGCACGTACAGGATCCCGCGGTAGGCGAGCGGCGTCGGCATATACGATCCGCGGCCGGTCTTGCTCCAGGCGACGTACGTGTTTGCCGTGGCGCCGGCCGCAAGCGTCAGATCGCCGCGCGCCCCGGGACGAACCGCGAACACCGGCCGCTCCGGCGCGCGGCCGCTCGCCACGATGTGCAGTCCGTTCGCGAAGATCGGTGTCGGCGCGGTGATCTTCGAGCTGCCGCCGAGATGCCACAGCTCGCGGCCGGTCTTCGGATCGTATCCACGCACGAAGTTCGACGCATTCGTGACCAGCTCCGGGCCGGCGGGCGTATCGACGATCGTCGGCGTCCCCCACGACGGCAACTCCTGCCGATCCGTCTTCCAGACCGTTTCTCCGGTCTCGGCATTCAGCGCGAGCAGGAACGAGTCGGCCTGTGTGTCGCACTGCACGATCACCAGGCCGTTCCAGATGATCGGCGAGCTGGCGGGTCCCCACTCGTACGACGGGATGTCGTAGGCGCCCATGTCGACGCGGCCAAGATCGACCGACCAGCGCAAACCGCCGTCGAAGTCGTAGGCATAGATCCCCTGCGATCCGAACCATGCGACGACGATGCGGCCATCGGTGGCGGGGGAGCTGCTCGCGTAGGTGGACTTGATGTGCCGCTGGTTGCGGGGCTCTCCCTGCGCCGCCGTGCGCTCCCACCGGATCTTTCCCGTGCGCTTGTCGATCGCGTACAGCATCCAGCGATGCGCCGATCGATCGTCCGACGCATCGCCGTCGCCGTAGAGGCCGGGCTTGAAGGTGGCGTCCGGGCGGCTGCTGATGGCGCTCGTCACGAAGAGCACGTCGCCCCAGACGATCGGACTCGAGTGCGCGAGCCCAGGAATCGTCGTCCGCCACAAGACGTTCGTGCCGGTGGCCGGGTTCCAGTCGTCGGGCAGGTTCTGTCCGTCGGCGCTGCCGGCCGCTTCGAGTCCGCGGAACGACGGCCAGTGGCCGCTGCCCGTCGCCGGCGGCGGCAGTGCGCCTGTTCGCCGTGCCGCCGGCGCGCACAATGCGGCGCGCCTCCATCGCCGGTTGAACGCCGCGAGGCAACCACTGGCTGCGATCGAGAATCATCCGGCGCGGTTGGCAGTCGTCCGCGATCAGGTTGAAGCTGACGCGCGCGCCGTCGACGGTGAACGTGTAGCGTCCTGCGCCGGTGCAGTCCTTGGGCCCGTCCGTCAATTGCAGTGCCACTTCGCGGCCGCTTGTCGTCCACGTACCGGCCATCGACGGCCAGCCCTCGCCGGACAGCGTGAACGTGCCCGCCGGATCGAAGCTGAGCGTGAACGCGCGGATCACGAGCGGTCCGCTCGGCAGCGATTGTTGTGCCGACGGCGCCGCGATCATCAGTAACCCAGCAACCACCAAGGCGGTGAGAGAACGGTTCGCGTGGGCGCAGAGCCGCATCAGGCGCATTATCGCGCAGTGAACCCGTGGAGCGCCCGGGCATTGTGCACCGTACGATTCTGCCGCTGCGAAACATGGACACCCGATTCGCGTTTTGGTAAGAACCTGACGTGGATCGATCTTTTTCGACAAGACTCTTGCGCGATGACGTGGCACCGTAGGCGCGAGTGCGCGTAGACCTCCCGATGGCCGAAACGACTCTGGAAATCGCGGCGCGGACCCTCGGCGCCCGCACCGACCTCGTGCTGGAGTTGTTCGACTATCTCAAGGACGTCCTGTTCTGGATCAAGGACCGGAAAGGAACCTTCCGGTGGGTCAACACGACCTTGATGGTGCACATGGGACGGTCGAACCGCGATCAGATCATCGGCCGCACCGATTTCGATCTGTTCGAGCCATACCTCGCGAACCAGTACCAGATGGACGATGCGCAGGTGCTGCGGGGCCGGCCGATCACGTCGCGTGTCGAGATGATCGTGTTCCACCACACGCCGCGCTGGCTGGTCACGTCGAAACTGCCGCTGCGCAGCGCCAGCGGCCGCATCGTCGGAACGGCTGGCGTCGCCACCATGGCGGCGGAGGGAAGGGTCGAGAATCTGGACGGAGTCACGCCTGGCGCCGGCGATGGCGTACATCAAGGAGCACTACCACGAGCCGGTCAGCATCCGCGCGATGGCGCAGACCTGCGGGCTCTCGATTGGGTCGTTCCATCGGCAGTTCAGGGACACGTACTTGTGCACGCCGCACACTTACGTCCGGCAGCTGCGAGTCCGGATGAGCTGCCAGGCGCTGGTGTTCTCACGGCGTCCCATTGCCGTTGTGGCTGCTGAGTGCGGCTTCTCGGATCAGAGCCACTTCACCAAGGAGTTCCGCCGGATCATGGGCGAGACGCCGCGCAACTACCGGCAGACGCACCGCCAATAGCTTGGATCGGGGGTCGTTTCTACCAGTCTGTGACACTTTTCTACTAGATCGGGATGCCTCGCGCGGCGAGGATACGCCTGCGTCGACAAACGGCTTCGGACGTCTTGCGGTTCACGGCAGCTTCAAGAGACGCGCGCGGGGAGATGATCATGCAGCGCCTGGTTTTGTGCCTCGTCGTCGCGATCGGCGGCGTCGCGGTTTGGGAAACGCATCCACTCGCGCAGGCCGGTCGCCGCGCGAACTGGCTGACCGACGGCGGCGATCCGCAGCGTACAGTCCTGGCAACGCAACGAGACGCTGATCAGTCCGGCGACGGTCAAGGACATGAGGCTGTTGTGGACGCTGAAGCTGGACAACCAGCAGCGCGAGATGCACAACCTGTTCGCGCCGCTGATCATCAGCGACCTGCAGGTGGCAGGCGGCGCGCGCGAGATCGCCGTCGTCGCGGGCATCTCCGACAACGTCTACGGCATCGACGTCGAGACGCGGCAAACAGCTCTGGAAGCGCCACTTCGACAGCACGTTCGACGACAACGGCCGCAGCGGCGGTCCGCTCTGTCCCGGCGGGCAGACAGCCACGCCGATCGCAGTCCCGACCGACACGCCCGGCAAGTACATCGTCTACGCGATTTCGTGGGACGGGCGGCTCCGCACGCTCGATCCCGCAACCGGCCAGGAAATCGCCCGCGCCGAGCCGTTCCTGCCTCCGAATGGCAAGCCCTACGCGCTGAACATTTTCAACAACGTGCTCTACACGACCACCGCACAGGGATGCGGCGGCACGCCGAACCAGTTCTACAGCTACGACCTCGCGACCAAGAAAGTCGGCAGTTTCAACCCGGGCAGCGGCGGGCTGTGGCCGCGCCTCGGGCCGTCGATCGGCAAGGACGGTAGCGTGTATGCCGGCAGCGGAGACGGCGACTACTTTCCGGAACGTCAGATCTTCGGGCAGGCGATCGTCGCGGTGAAGCAGAACCCGGAGACGAAAGCGCTCGAGATGACCGACTGGTATGCGCCGTCCAACGCGTACTGGCTGCGCAAGCGCGATCTCGACATCAACGCCACCGGTCCCGTCTTCGAGTATCAAGGGAAAGGAATACACCGCGCACACCAGCAAAGAGTGCCGCGTGTGGCTGCTCGACACGAGCGGCCTCGGCGGCGAAGACCATCGCACGCCGGTCTACCGAACGCCGCTGATTTGCAACGAGGAAGTCCAGTTCGCCGGAGCCGGCGTCTGGGGCGCGCTTGCGACGTGGGCGGAATCGAACGGCACGCGGTGGATCCTCGTGCCGTTCTGGGGCCCGAAGCATTCGGAATTCACCGCGCCGATCGAGCACGGACAGGTCGTGCAGGGAGCGGTCGCCGCTTTCAAGCTCGAAGAAACAGGTGGAAGCCTGCGGCTCGCGCCGGCGTGGCTATCGCGCGACATGTGGCAGGCCGACCCGGTCGTGATCGCCAATGGCGTGGTGTTCGCCTACGGAAACGGCGAGGACGCGACGCAGGCGACGTTCGATATCGGGCTTGTCGTACAACAAGTCGGCGAACCGCATCGCGCATTCGGGGCACGCGACGCTCTACGCGCTCGACGCGCTGACCGGCGATGAACTGTGGTCGAGCGGCGATCAGATCACGTCGTTCAGCCACTTCAGCAGCCTGGCGGTCGCCAACGGCCGCGTCTATCTCGGCACCTACGACGGCACGCTGTATTGCTTCGGCGTCGCGCCGGCGGCGAAGTAGCCATGGGCAAACACTCGCTTCGGCTCGTGCGTGCCGCGCGTACTGGCGGTGGCCTCCGCGGCTCTGCTGCTCGCCCTGAGCGGTGTCGAAGGGCATGCGCAGGGGCGCGGCGGCGCCGAGTGGACGACGAGCAGCTTCGATGCGCAGCGCAGCGGCTGGCTGCGCGCTGACGCGCGGCTCACCAAAGACGCGGTGCAGAAGGGCGAGTTCGCGTTCCTGTGGAAGATGAAAATCGAGAACACCAGCCGTCAGCTGAACTCGCTGACCGCGCCGGTGCTGCTCGATCGGTTGATCGGGTATCGCGGCTTCAAGAGCCTGGCGTTCGTCGGCGGCAGCGACGATCGGATCTTCGCCGTGGACACCGATCTCGCGCGCCCGTCGTGGACGACGGTCCTCAACTACACGGCGCCGACCGGAGGTCGGCCGCCGAGTTCGTGGAACTGTCCGGGCGGTCTGATTGCGATGCCAAGCCGGCGCACGGTGCTGGTGCCATCGGCGGGCGTCAGCGGTCCCGGCGGCGGCCGCGCGGGTGTTCGAAACGGCAGCGCCGTGGGCGAACCTGGCAGAGGCGCGGCGGTGTTGAGCCAGATGCCCGCCCGTGGCGCACCTCCGGCGCGGCAGCCCCCTCCGACGCCGGCCAGCGGACGAGGACCGGCGCCGATTGGCTTCGGCGGCGTCGATCCGCTCTTCGCGGTCGGCGGCGACGGCTATCTTCACAGCCTCTATGTGAGTAACGGCGCCCCGATCGAACCGGCCGTGCCGTTCCTTCCGCCCGACTCGAAACCATCCGCGCTGATCTGGGTCGACGGCGTCGTCTACACGACAACCTCCGGAGAATGCGGAGCGGCGCCCAACGCCGTCTGGGCGATGGATCTCACCAAGCCGGCCAGCGAGCGGAAGGCGCAGGTCTGGAAGGCCGGTCGACGCGAGCATCGCCGGATCGTCCGGAGCTGTCGTTCGGCACCGACGGCACGATCTACGTGGCGCTCGGAACGGCCGCACAGGGCGCGCCCCACGCCGACTCGATTGTCGCGCTCGATCGCTACACCTTGATCCCGAAGGACTGGTTCACTGCACCGGGCGCCGACTTCAACGCGACGCCGATCGTCTTTCGCCAAGGCAGCAGGGATCTGATCGCGGCCTCGGCGAACGATGGGCGGTTATATCTGCTCGATGGCGCGTCGCTCGGCGGCGGCGATCACAAGACACCGCTTGCATCCACCGCGAAATACACCGACGGCTGGTGCCGGAACGGCGACTCGCGACATTCCAGGATGACAGCGGCGGCCGCTGGATCTTCACGACCGCGTCTGGTACGACCGGCCGGAAGCGACGTTACGTTCACGCAGAACGGCCCCGCATCGTCCGGACGCATCGTCGCGTTCAAAGTGATCGAAGAGGGCGGGAAGCTGTCGCTCGCGCCAGCGTGGCAATCACTGGATGTGGCGTCGCCGCTCGCGCCGATCGTCGTGAACGGCATGGTCTTCGCGGTTTCGAGCGGCGAATACCGCGGCGCCGGCTTCGCCGCCGCTGACGGCCGCGCAACGCGCGCAGCAGTCCGTGCCGGCCGTCCTGCACGTGCTCGACGCTGCGACGGGCAGGACGCTGTGGAGCAGCGGCACCACTATCACATCGTTCGCGCGTGGGGAACTCTCCGCCGGTGGCGGCCAGGTGTACGTCGTCACGTACGACAACCATCTGTATGCGTTTGGGATTCCGTTGGAGCACTGAGACTGAGCAACTGAGAACTGAGAACTGAGAACTCGATGAACTGAGAACTTAGAACTCGATATGGCCGATCGGTCGCAGATCCAGGACGTCATCAACCGCGCCGGCGGGCATTCTCCGTCTCGAGCCGTGCTGGGTGCCGCGATCGTTCATGCACCCGGGGCGTCGTCTGCGGCTGCATCCGGACGACTGGTACGCCTGCGGCGCGCACCGCGGCGGGATCAACGAGCGCTGGTTCTCCTCCACGACGAATGCCGACAACGGACCGGGAACGCCCGCGGACGAGGGCCTCAGCTACGTCCGTCTGCCGAACGGTGAGCGTTTGCTGCTGAAGGCGGCGGTCGACGAGGCCGGCGATCTGCTGCTCGGCAAGCAGACGATGGAGCGCGAGAAGGGCTGGAACCTGCTCTGCAAGTTCTTCGACAACATGGGGCCGATCCCGCATCACATGCACCAGAGCGACGAGCACGCGCAGCAAGGTCGGGCGCCGTGGAAAGCCGGAGGCCTACTACTTCCCGCCGCAGTACAACCCGACGGACAACAACTTTCCGTACACCTTCATGGGGCTCGAGCCCGGCACGACGAAAGACGCAGGTCCGCCGCTGCCTCGAGAACTGGAACAAAGGCGACAACGGCATCACTGCGTTGTCGCGGGCGTATCGCCTGGAGCGCGGCAGCGGCTGGCAGATCGATCCGGGCATCCTGCACGCACCGGGCTCGCTGCTGACCTACGAGCCGCAGGTCAACAGCGACGTGTTCGCGATGTTCCAGTCGGAGGTGGAAGGCCGCATCACGCCGTGGGAACTGCTCGTGAAGGACGTTCCGCCGGACCGGCAGCTGGATCTCGACTACATCATCGGGATGCTGGACTGGGACGCGAACGTGAACCCGCTATTTGGCCAGAGCAACCGCTACTGGCCGAAGCCGGTGAAACCGTTCGCCGAGACGGAACCCGACGGCTACCGCGAAGTGTGGGTCACCTATGGCACGCGGTGGTACTCGCGCGAAGGAACTGACCGTGCTGCCGAAGCGCACCGTCACCATCAGTGACGCCGCCGCTTACGGCCTGATCCTGACGCAGGGCCACGGCACGTTCGGCGGCGCTGCAGGTGTCGACACCAGTGACGATTCGATACGGAGAGATGACGGAGGACGAACTCTTCGTCACGGCCGATGCGGCGGCGAAGGGCGTGCGTATCGAGAATCGCAGCGAAACCGATCCGCTGGTCATCCTCAAGCACTTCGGGCCCGGGAATGCGGAGCGCCGCCGCGAGAGAACGATGAACTGAGAACTGAGAACTGAGAACTGCGAACTACTAGGAAGTATGGCGTCCTATCCGAAAATCCATAACGCGATGTGGCCCGGACTGGTCGGCAAGGGTGGGCCAGGCGCGGAGCCGGCGATCGAGTCTGGACACGATGCTCGAATCTGACGGCGGCAGCCCGGGTGAACGGCGCACGGTTCGACGGCGTCGACCTGTTTCTCTTCGATCCCCACGTCAGCATCGATGCGTCCGACGACGACCTGAAACGCCTGGCCGACAAGATTGGTTCGAAAGGACTCGTCGTCGGATCGCTGGTCGCTCCGGTGTGGCCTCCGACCGGCGGCGGATCGGCGATGGGCAGCGATGCCGAGCGGAGCGCGTTCTTGACTCAGGTCCGCAAGGCGTGCGCGATTGGAAAGAAGCTGAGGGACATCGGCATCCGCCGGTACGGCATCGTGCGAATCGACTCTGCCGTCGGCCCGGCCGACTGGGCGGCGGATCCTGCCGGCAACACGAAGAAGATCGCCGAGACGTTTCGGAAGGCCGCGGACATCGCGCAAGATCACGGCGAACGGCTGGCGGCCGAGGGCGAAATCTGCTGGGGCGGCATGCACAGCGTGAAGCGCAACGTCGAACTGCTCGAGGCCGTCGATCGGCCCGGCGTGGTCGGATTCCAGGCAGACATGGCGCACACGCTGCTATTCACGATGGGCTACAACGCGCCGGACGATCGGATCCTGCCGGAGCGCTTCGACTGGTCGGATCGCGAAACCCTCGACGCAGGGTCTGAAGACGATGACGCAAGCGCTGCGGCCGTGGACGATCGATTTCCACGTCGCGCAGAACGACGGCACGGTGAAAGGATCCGGAACGCACGACAAGACCGGCCGCCACTGCCTGCCGCACGATCCGAACGGAAAGCTCGACATCGTCCGCGCACGCGGGCTTCTGGCTGCGCGACGACGCCGGGCCGCGTGGAGCGCCGGTTCGACCACATCTGCTGGGACGGCTGCATGTTCCCGAACGACGTCATGACCCGGCAGGAGACGTGGAACGACGTGCTGGGAGTGATGGTGAAGGTTCGCGACGCGCACGGCTGGGACTAACTGAATGAAGACTCTCAACATCGGCCTCGTCGGATACGGCTTCATGGGCCGGACGCACGCGAACGCGTATCGCCAGGCGCCGATCTTCTTCGACCTGCCGTGGAAGCCGGTGTTGAAGGCAGTCGCCGCACGCAATCCCGAACGAGTCAAGGCCTTCGCCGAGAACTGGGGCTTCGAGTCGCACCATACCGACTGGCGCGAACTCGTCGCGCGCAAGGACATCGATCTGATCGACATCGCCAGCCCCAACGACACGCACCACGACTATCGCGATTGCGGCGGCGAAGGCCGGCAAGATGGTGATGTGCGAGAAGCCGCTCGGCCGCAACGCGACGGAAGCGTCGGAAATGGTGGCCGCCGTCGAAGCGGCCGGCGTCGCGAACGCCGTCTGGTACAACTACCGCTTCGTGCCGGCCGTCACGATGATCCGGCAGCTCGTCGACGAGAAGAAGTTCGGTCGCATCTTCCACTATCGGGCGAAGTTCCTGCAGGACTGGACCATCTCGCGCGACCTGCCGCAGGGCGGCGAAGGTCTGTGGCGGCTCGACGTCGCCGTCGCGGGCAGCGGCGTCACCGGCGATCTGCTCGCGCACAACATCGACACCGCGCTGTGGTTGAACGGTCCGATCGTCGAAGTGAGCGCGATGACCGAAACGTTCATCAAGGAGCGCAAGCACAATCTCACCGGCAAGGTTGAACCGGTCGGGATTGACGACGCCAGCGCGTTTCTGGCCCGCTTCGAGAACGGATCGCTGGCGACGTTCGAAGCCACGCGCTATGCGCGCGGGCACAAGGCGCTCTACACGCTCGAGATCAACGGCGAGCACGCGTCCGCCGCCTGGGATCTGCACGACCTGCATCGGATCCAGTACTTCGATCACGCAGACGAAGGACGGGTGCGCGGATGGCGCAACATCCACGTCACCGACGGCGATCAGCCGTACATGAAGCACTGGTGGGTGCCTGGACTGCAGATCGGCTACGAGCACACGTTCACGCATCAGTTCACGGACTTCGTGCGCGCGGCCGCGAAGGGCAAGGCCGCGCCGCCGACGTTCCGCGACGGGCTCGCCACCGACTGCGTCACCGACGCGGTGCTGGCGTCGTCACGGTCGAGACAGTGGGAGAGGGTCCGGACATGATGACGAGGAACTGCCATTATCGCGCTGCTGATCATCCGGCGTGGGTGTCGGGCGCAGCCGGCCGCGCAGCAAGCGGGCCGTGGCCGCGGGGGCGGCGGCCGCCCGCAGCCGCTTCCGTTCGAGGATCACACCGGCTTTGTGTCGATCTTCGACGGGTCGAGCCTGAAGGGGTGGGACGGCGATCCGAAATTCTGGCGCGCCGAGGGCGGCGCCATCGTCGGCCAGACGACGGCCGCGAACCCGCTGAAGGAAAACACCTTCATCATCTGGCGCGGCGGCGAGCCGGCGGACTTCGAATTGAAGGTCGAGTACCGCATCGACGCCACCAACAGCGGCATTCAGATCCGCAGCGTCCACTTGCCGGCCGGCACTCAGCAGGGGGCCGGCACAATCGCCGGGAACTGGGTGCTGAAGGGCTATCAGGCCGACATCGACGCCGCGAACAGCTTCACCGGACAAATCTACGAGGAGCGCGGTCGCGGCTTTCTCGCGATGCGCGGCCAGTTCACCTACATCCCCGACGGCGGTGGTCCGAAAGTCGTCGGCGCGCTGGAGCGATCCAGCGACGAGCTGCTGAAGATCATCAAGGTCAACGACTGGAACCAGGCGCACATCATCGCGCGCGGCAACATGATCACCGAGATCCTGAACGGCCACGTCACCAGCACGCTGGTGGACGACGACACACAGGCGCGCGCGTCGAAAGGCCTGATGGGTTTTCAGATACACGTCGGCGAGCCGATGAAGGCCGAGTTCAGGAATATCTGGTTGAAGCGGTACTGACTTATGCGTTCGCGTGCGCACGTGTGGATCTTGTTCGTCGTCGGAATCCTGGTCCCGAATGCTGTCGCAGCAGGACAGTTGCCGGACGGTCCCGGGAAGGAAGAGACCGTTCGCCTCTGCGGCGCCTGTCACGAGGCCGAGCGCGCGGCGGCGTTGCGCCTGACGCGCGAAGGCTGGCAGGACACCGTGGCGCGGATGGTCGATCTCGGCATGAAAGGCTCGGACGACGAGATTGCGAAAGTCCTCGAGTATCTCGCCGTTCAATTCAAGGGGGAGGCCCCCAGGCCGCTGAACCTGAATCGCGCGACCTCGATCGAGCTCGAGAGCATCGTCGGACTGCTGCGAAAGGAATCGGCGGCGTGGATCGAGCATCGAACGAAAGTGGGGCCGTGCAAGGCGCTCGACGACCTCAAGAAGGTCCCAGGCGTTCCCTTCAAGAAGATCGACGACCGTCGCGATCGATTGGTGTGTTTCTGACAGAGTCGTAAAACCTCGACAGGAGGGTCCCCATGAACGGAAAGAGACTGGGATTCCTAGTCCTCGTCGCCCTTGTCATCGGCGCACCGATGGGCAGGGCGCAGGAATCCGCGTCGTCTGGCATCGTCGGCCAGGTAATCGATTCGACTCGCGGCGCGCTGCCAGGCGCCACGGTGACCGTAACCAACGTCGGCACCAACGCGCGGCGTTCAGTCGTGACCGACACTGAAGGACGGTTCACGATTCCCAATCTCCCGCCGGCGACCTACATGATTCGCGTCGAACTGTCCGGATTCCAGGCGGCGGAATTGAAGGACGTCACGCTGCGCAACGGCGAGATTGTCCGGCCCAGCGTCGTGCTCGGCCTGGCCAACGTTGCGGAGAACGTCACGGTCACCAGCGTGTCGCCCTTGCTGCAGACGGCCAATGCGTCGGTGTCGCAGACGATCAGTCAGAAGCAGATCGAGGATCTGCCGGTCGCCGGGCGAAACCTGCTGGCCTTTGCCGCGCTGTCGGCTGGCGTCACGCCGCAGTCCTTCACACGCGGCACGCAATTCGGTGCCGCCGGCAGCAGCCGCAGCCAGTACGTGACCGTCGAGGGAGGTCGTGACAGCTCGACCAACTACGCCATCGACGGTGTGTACGTCCGGTCGCTGCGCTTCAACAATCTGTCGCTCAACCCTCCGCTCGATGCGGTCCAGGAAGTGAACGTGCTGCGGAACGCGTTCACAACCGAGTACGGGCAGGGGCAGGCCGTCGTGTCGATCGTCACGAAGTCGGGCACGAACTCGATCCAGGGGTCGGCGTACGCCTATCGTACGCGACAGCGGCATGGCGGCCGCCAACTACTTCGGGCAGAAAGTCGGCAACCGCAACCAGTCCGGCGTCACGTTCGGCGGCCCGGCGGTGAGGAACAAGGCATTCTTCTTCGGCGGATACGAAGGCCTGCGAACGACGCAGGATCGAACGCTGCTCGCGAGCGTGGCGAACCCCGCCTTCCTCAGCGGCGACTTTTCGAGCCTCGCGACGGCGGTGCGCGATCCGCTGACCGGCCAGCCGTTCGCCGGCAACATCATTCCGACGAATCGCTTCTCGAACTTCGCGAAGACACTGGCGCCGACGATTCCAGCGCCCAACCAGGCCGGCGCGAACAACTACCGGACGGTGCGCGAATTCACCGACGATAGCGATTCGGCAACGGTGCGCGGCGACCAGGTGCTGTCGTCGAGCCACAACCTGTTCGAGCGGTTTCTCTATTACAACGGCTCTCAGCTCAATCCGGGCGCCTTCACCTACACCAATTTCCCGCAGAACGGGAAGAACCTTGCCGTCGGCGAGACCTGGGTCATACGGCCGGGCCTCGTCACCGAAACCCGCTTCGGCTACAACTACGCCTATCACCTCAACGCGCCGATCAGCCTTGACGGCAAAAATTGGGTGGGCGACATCGGCATGCGGAATCTTGCCGGGGGCACCGATCCGATCGACTACGGTCGTCCGAACTTCACCCTCACCGGCTTCAGCGCCCAGGGCGAAGGCACGATTACCCAGGGTGCGACCGAGAACATCTACAGCGTCTCCAACGCGACCAGCTGGGTCAAGGGGGCGCACAACATCCGCTTCGGTCTGCAGGCGCAGTTCCGGAACTTCGAGCATCTCACCGAAGTACCGCCGCGAAGCACCCTCACGTTCAACGGTCAGTTCACGGGCAACCCGGCGGGCGATTTTCTGCTCGGCTACTGCTCGACCTGCACCGGCGCGTTTGGCAGCTCGCGCTCCACTTACCGCTCGTCGACGTTCGCGCCGTTCATCGACGACAACTGGCAGGTGTCGTCGAAGATGACCGTGCAGATGGGACTGCGCTGGGAATACCTCGGGCCGTGGCACGAGAGCGACAACCAGGAGGGTTCGTTCGACGCGGCGAGCGGAAAGATCGCGTACCACAAGGTGCCGGCGAATCTCCCGCCGCAGCTGGTGCCGCTGATCATCAATCAGGATGATTTCTTCCCCGCCGGCATCGTGCAGAAGGATTTGAACAACTTCGGGCCGCGCGTCGGCGTTGCCTATAACGTCAGCGACAGCACAGTGATTCGCTCAGGATTCGGCATCTACTATGACAACCTGAATCTGAACGAGCTGCAGTTCTCGCGGCTGGTGCCGCCGTTCTACGGACAGTACTCACTGCAACCGACCGCCACGGACCTGTCGTTCAACGCCGATCGACTGTTTCCGGATCTGAGTGGCATCCCGCAATTCCCGGCGCCGTTTTCGATGGATCCGAGCAACCGGAACGCGTACACGTTCCAGTGGAACGGGAACGCCCAGCACACGTTCTCGAGGAACTACCTCGTGGAAGTCGCTTATACGGGCAGCCGCAGCTACAACGAGCACAAGCGCTACAACATCAACCAGGCCTTCCCGGGCACGACGGCGATCGCGACTCGCGTTCCGTACCCCGCGTTCCAGTCGGCGATTCTGTATTCGTCGGATGCGGGCTGGGCGCGCTTCAACGGCGTGTCCTTTCGTGCTGAAAAGCGCTACTCGGAGGGCTTCTTTTTCCTCGCTAACTACCAGTTGTCGAAGGGCATCGACAACGGATCAGGGGAGATCGAGGCCAACGACACGGCTGATGCGCGGAACCTCGACTTCGACGAAGGCTACGCGCGCTACGACCAGCGCCATCGTTCGGCGTTCAGTTTCGGCTACGAACTGCCGTTCGGAGAAGGCAAGCGATACCTCGCGAACGGCGGTGCCGCCGCGTACGTGTTCGGCGGCTGGCAGGTGCAGGGGATCGTCCGCCTTGCGAGCGGGTTCCCGTTGACCGTGACCTCGACCAACGTCTGCATGTGCGGCAACTTCGTGCCGCAGCGTGTCAACATCGTAGCCGCCGATCAGTTCGGAATCCTCGACGACCCGTCGCCGAATCTGTGGTTCAACAAAGCTGCGTACACGGTGCCGGCTAACGGCACGCAGGGCAACGCCGGACGCAACACCATCCGCGGCCCTGGAACGCAGCAGGTGAATTTTTCGGTGAGCAAACGGTTCCCGATCAACCGCGCGCGGCTCGAGTTCCGCGCTGAAGTGTTCAATCTGCTCAATCACAACAACTTCGGCAACCCGGACACGAACATCTCGAACGCCACCGTCGGGACGATCACCACCGCTGACGATGGGAGGAACGTGCAGTTGGGATTCCGCGTGGCCTTCTAAGAACGAAGCCACGAGGCCACGAAGCCAGGAACGGCGCGAAGCCGCTCCTCTTCGTGGTTTCGTGCGAGTTGAAGGGCAACGAACAGCTTCATCGGCTGACGTGCTCATCGATCCATTGCAGGATCAGATCGGCAATCTGCAAGTTGTTCTTGTCCTGCATGATCATGTGACTGTTGCCGCGGATGCCGCGCTCCGGTGGATTGAGCATCTGCGCCGGGCCGCCAGCCTCCTTGATGCGACCGATCAGGTCCTGACAGCTATCGAAGGACTGTTGCCACGAGGGGCGAGTGGAGATTCCGGTCGCAGTGTCCAGGATGGCCAATCGACACAGCATCGAGAATCGTAGAGTTGCCACGTGAGATCTCCTCTTTGTCAACGGATAGAGCGTCGCGAGTTCCCGTTGGCGCCAGCGTAAACCAACGGTGCTGGCAAAGGTAGTCGGTCAAAAAGCGGTTATCGTTATGGCCGATGTTTCGCGACCGCCATGCAACGTCGATTGAAAACCACGCACTGCGGCTGACCGTCCTTCACGAAGGCGGGCACATCGCCGAGATCCTGGACAAGCGACACCGGTATCAACCCGCTGTGGCTTCCGCCGTGGCCGTCGATCGAGCCATCGACCTACGATCCGGCGCGCCACCCGGAATACGGCGGCGGGGCCGACGCGTCGCTGCTTGCCGGCATCATGGGCCACAACCTGTGTCTCGACATCTTCGGCGGCCCTTCCGCGGACGAAGCGGCCGCCGGCCTGCCGGCGCACGGGGAAGTGTCCACAGCCCAGTTCACCGTTCATGCACACGAGGATCGGATCGCCATGTCCGCCGTTCTGCCGGCGGCGCAACTGCGCGTCGAGCGCCGCCTGATCCTGGCGGACCGGACCGTGCACGTTTACGAGGGCGTCGAGAACTTGTCGGCGGTCGACAGGCCGATCGGCTGGACCGAGCACGTGACGATCGGACCGCCGTTTCTCGAAAAGGGTGTGACAGAGTTTCGTGCCTGCGCCACGCGCAGTCGCGTGTTTTCGAGGGCGCGTTCGGTGCGGACGACACCCTGGTCGCCGGCGCCGACTTCGACTGGCCATTTGCGCCGCGTCGAGACGGGAGGCGTCACAGATCTCCGCGTCTACACAGCCGCTACGCGATCGAGCGGATACACCGCGCATCTCATGGACCCGGCGGCGGACGAAGCATTCTTCGTGGCGTTTTCACCGTCCGCACGCCTGGCGTTCGGGTACGTCTGGCGCCGCGCCGACTTCCCGTGGCTCGGAATCTGGGATGAGAACGAGAGTCGAATGGCGGCGCCATGGAACGGGCGCACGCTGACGCGAGGTCTGGAGTTCGGCGTGTCGCCGATGCCCGAAACGCGGCGGCAGATGATCGAGCGTGGACGTCTGTTCGACTCGCCGGCGTTCAAATGGATTCCCGCGAGACAGCGCATCGACGTCGAGTACCGTGCGGTGCTGCGGCCTGCGGAGCGGATACCCGAGTCGCTCGACTGACACTTCACGACGAGATGGTGCCTTATGACGACCGGTTCGAGGGGCGGATTTCTGATCGGCCGCAAGCGTGCTGGACTATCATTCGCGCACCATGGCGGGATTCGCCTCGAGACTCGCGTTGGGCGTGGCCTGTGCTGCTCTTGCGGCGGCCTCCACCGCCGTCAGCAGCGCGGACGGGCCGCCCGGCGCAACCGACTGGCCGAGCACCAACTACGATCAGACCGCCAACCGCTACAGCCCGCTGACCCAGATCACGGCAAAGAATGTCGCGCACGCTTCAGCAGGTCTGGAGCTTTCATCTCAAGCCTGCCGGCTTTACCGGCCCGATGCGGGAAGACGAAGCCATTCCGATCGTGATCGGCAACACGATGTATCTCGGCTCGCCGTACGGCGCCGTCATCGCGCTGGACGCCACCACCGGCGCGGAGAAATGGAGATTTCAGCTTCCCAACAATGAGCTGCCGTCGAAGCGCGGCGTGGCGTATTGGCCGGGCGGAGGCGATCTCCCGCTCCCGCCGTCGATCATCTTCGGGTCGACGACGGGCAAGCTCTACTCGCTCAAGGCCGTCGGACGGCACGCTCAACGAGTGGTTTGGCGAGAATGGCGTCGTCACCCTCAAGACGCCCGAGGTCATGCAGACCGGGCACGAATGCGGCCTACTCGCTGCTGTCTGTCGCCGACCATCTACAAGAATCTGATCATCACCGGCGCGGGCACCGGCGAAGGGCCGGGCGGCTCGAATGCCGGAGCCGGACCTGCGGGCGATACGCGCGCCTGGGACGCCAGGACCGGCAAGCTGGTGTGGACGTTCCATACCGTGCCGCGGCCGGGCGAGTTCGGCTACGACACGTGGGGCGGAGACAGCGCCAGGAACCGATCCGGCGTCAATGTCTGGGGCTATACGTCGCTCGATGCGGAGCGCGGCATCCTCTACATGCCGCTCGGCGCGCCGAACAACGACCGCGTCGGCATCGACCGTCCCGGCAACAATCTGTTCTCGTCGTCGGTCGTCGCGGTCGATGCGAACACCGGCAAGTATCTCTGGCACTTCCAGCTCGTGCACCACGACATCTGGGACTACGACACGCAGTCGGCGCCGCTGCTCGTCGACCTGCGCCGCGACGGACAGATGGTTCCCGCCGTCATCATCGTCAACAAGACCGGATTGATGTTCACGCTCAATCGCGTCACCGGCAAGCCGATCTTCGACATCGAGGAGCGCCCGGTGCCGAAAAGCGACGTGCCCGGCGAGCAGGCGTCGCCGACGCAGCCGTTCCCGGTCAAGCCCGCCGCCGCTGACGCAGAACACGATCTCCCGCAACAATCTCTACAAGGGCGAGCCGCAGCATCAGTCGTATTGCGAACATCTGGTCGACGACAACAACATGAAGCTGGGCGGGCCGTACATGCCGATCGCCTTCAACCAGTACAGCATTTCGCCTCCGGGTCCGGCGGGCGGCATCAACTTCTGGGGACCGTCGTACGATCCCGAGCTTCATCTGTTCGTGTCGAACACCAGCAATATCTTCCAGCCGATGCGCCTCATCCAGCGGCCGGACGGCAGCTACGCCAATTCCGGGCCGCTCGCCGGCACGCGCCGCTTCGGCGATCCCGACCGGAAACTGCTCTGCGGGCCGACGCCGTGGGGCGAACTGGTCGCGGTCAACATGGATACCGGCGACATCGCCTATCGCAAGACGCTTGGCGTCTCCGACGCGTTGCCTGCCGGCATGCAGGACACCGGCCGCCCGAGTTCCGGCGGCGTCGTCCTGACCGCCAGCGGCCTCACCTTCGTCGGCGGCACGGATGATTTCAGGTTCCGCGCCTTTGCGACCGCGACCGGCGAGAAGCTGTGGGAGATCAAGTTGCCGTCATCGGTTGAAACGACGCCGATCACCTACCTGGGAGCCGATGGCCGGCAATTCGTCACCGTGGTGAGCACCGGCGGCGGGCTCACCGGGTCGCAGGTCACCAACGACGAGATCATCGCCTTCGCGTTGCCGAAGCAATGAACAACGCCGCCATGACTGAGACGCGAAGGGGCCACGGTCAGACGGCGCTGGTAACCGGCGCGTCCGCCGGCATCGGCGTCGACCTCGCCGAGTGCTTCGCCGGAGACGGCTACGACTTGATCCTGGTCGCGCGAACCGAGAGCGCGCTGCAACAGGTCGCCGGCCGGCTGGCGAAGGCGTACAACGTCACCGCGACGTCGATCGTCGCAGACCTGCAGTCGATCGGCGGCGGCAGGCGCCTCGCGGACGAAATCGCTCGCCGCGGCCTGTCCGTGGATGTCGTCGTCAACAACGCGGGTTACGGCGCGGCCGGCGCGTTCGACGAATCGGATCTGTCCACGCAGCTTGGAATGATCGATCTGAACGACCGGGCACTCGTCGAGCTGACGCACATCTACTGGCCGCGCATGATCGCGAACCGCCGCGGCGGCGTGTTGAACGTCGCGTCCACGGCGGCGTTTCAGCCCGGTCCGCTGATGGCGATCTACTACGCGTCGAAGGCGTTCGTGCTGTCGTTTTCGGAAGCGCTGTGGGAAGAGGCGCGCGGCACCGGCGTCAAGGTCAGCTGCCTCTGTCCTGGGTCGACCGTGAGCAAGTTTCGCGAGCGCGCCGGCACAGGCAAAGTCCGTCTGAGCAAGGCCAGCACGCCGATGGCGTCGATGCCAGTCGCGCGCATGGGATACGAGGCGTGGCAGGCGAACACGCGGGTGATGGTCACCGGCATGCGCAATCGCGTCATGGCGTCGCTCGTATCGTTCCTGCCACGGACCACGGTGTTGCGATTGGTCAGGAACCTGCAGTCGCCGCTCTGACGCGCGCGCCCCCCTGGTGCGCAACGCTTTTCGAGGAGATGCCATGTCGAAGACTTCCAGCCGGCGCGCGTTCCTGAAGGACGGATCTCTCTTCGTGGCCGGCGCCTGGGCGGCGCCGTGGTTGAACGTCATGGCTATGTCGACGAAACGGCGATTGCGGACACCGCGAGCGGAAAGGTTCGCGGAACGATCGTGGACGGCGTCCGGGTGTTCAAGGGCATTCCCTACGGCGGGCCGACGAGCGGCAGGAATCGCTTCATGCCGCCGGTGAAACCAGCCGCGTGGACCGGCATCGCGCGATGCGCTCGCCTTTGGTCCGACCGCGCCGCAAACCGGCGACAACTCCGGCACGACCGCCGCGGGCTCGCCGGCGCAGCAGAGCGAAGACTGTCTCGTGCTGAACGTCTTCACGCCCGGCTGCTGGAGTGCCGCATGAACGCCGGGCGCAAACGGCCGGTGATGGTGTGGCTGCACGGCGGCGGGTTCTCGAGCGGCTCGGGCTCCGGGCGCATTCTCGACGGGACCAGCCTCGCGCACACGCACGACGTGGTGGTCGTGACGCTCAACCATCGGCTGAACGTGTTCGGCTTCACGTATCTCGGCGACGCGATGGGTTCCGACGTTCGCGGCGTCCGGCGGCGTCGGGTCTGCTCGATCTCGTCGCCGCGCTCGAGTGGGTGCGCGACAACATCGCGGGCTTCGGCGGCGATCCGAATCTCGTCACGATCTTCGGTCAGTCGGGCGGCGGCCGGAAAGTCGCGACGCTGATGGCGATGCCGGGCGCGAAGGGCCTCTTCCATCGCGCGATCATCGAGAGCGGCGCCGTCCTGCGCCTGACGACGCACGAGGACGCGGTGAAGTACACGGATCTGCTGCTCGCCGAGCTCGGGCTGAAAGCCGGGCAGATCCGCGAGCTGCAGGACGTGCCGATGGCAACGGCTGCTCGCGGCCGACGCCGCCGTGCAGAAGCAGAATGACGCCGGCGGAACCCGGCATGACGGCGAATTCGCCGATGGTGGACGGCAAGGACGATTCCGACGCATCCGTGGGATCCGAAAGGTCCGGCGCTTTCGGCCGACATTCCGCTGCTGATCGGCTACGCCCATACCGAGGAAACGCTCTACGATCGGCCGACGCCCGAGAAAGCTGGCGCTCGACGAGGCCGGCCTGAAGGAGCGCGCCGCCAAGCGCCTCGGCGAGGATCCGACGCACGTCATCGACGCGTTCCGTAAGGCGAACCCGGAGGCGTCGCCGTGGGATCTGTGGATCCTGATCGCCACCGATCACCCGCGCGGCACCTATTCACGCGAGCTCGCGAAGCGCAAAGCCGATCAGCACGGCGCGCCGGCGTTTGCGTATCGCTACGACTGGGAGACGCCGGAGGGCGGCGGCCACATGCGATCGCCGCACACGATCGAAATTCCGTTCGTGTTCAACAACATCAAGATCGCCGGGCCGCTGATCTCGAAGATGCCGGAGGCCTACGCGCTCGCCGACAAGACGAGCGCGGCGTGGGTGGCGTTCGCGCGCACCGGCAATCCCAATACCGGCCTAAGCTGCCGAAGTGGCCCGCCTACTCGGCCGCGTCGCGCGACACGATGCTGTTCAACAACGAGTGCCGCGTCGTGGCGGATCCTGACCGCGACGCGCGGGTGGCGATGGAGACCGTACTGAAGCTGACATCGGGGCGATGAAGCCGCGAGCGCGGCGGCGCGTTGACTGCGCCAAGCCGCGCTATTGAAACAGATTCGTACCGGGCTATCTGACCGGTACTAGCTTCACTCGGTGAGCCGCCTTGGCTTCGACCGCCTTGCGGCTGAACGCCATCGGAAAATAGTCGTCTTTCGACCAGTAGGTCAGCAGGTTGCCGTAGTACGGGCTCTCGGGCTGTCCCGACTGTCCGGGGACGTTCACCGCGAGCGAATTGTCCCAGTTCGACACGTCGATGATCTGGCGGTAGGTGGCGCCGTCGGCGCCGACCGTGCCGTTGCCGCCACGCCGTTCGACGGTCGGCAGGTCGTAGTCCTTCAACAAGGGATGCGCGAACGCCTGTGTGTGCACGCGGCCGTAACGCCACTGACTCCAGTCCGCGCCGAGGTCGGCCGTCAGCTTGTCGATCGCTTTGCCGAGGTGTTGCTCGGCGTCCTTGCGTTGCGACGGAGGCGGAACGGCGCCGCGTCCCAGACCGGGGTAGGCCACCTGCCGCCAGGTGATCCAGATCGCGGCCGGAACGCTGTCGCTGGTCAGCATCGCGTCCCATTTCGCGATCAGGTCGCGCGCTTTTTCGACACGCGTATCGTTCGACGTCCAGCCGCGGAATGCCTGCTGGTCCTCGGCGGCGCGCAGCGAATACACATCGTGCTGCAGCTTCTTCGCGTCGTCCATCGAGAAGGAATGTTGCGGCTTGATCACCTGGAGGATCCGCGTGATGCGATCGTACGGCAGCGTTCTCGTGGTCAGGAACATCGCCGGCGGCCAATAGCCCTTCGGGTTGATGTTGTGATTCGCCGTCGCGATGAAACCGCGTTCGGGGTTGTATTCGAGCGGGAGTTCGGCGCGCGGACCATCCCATTCGTACTGACCGGTGCCAGGCACGGGCAGGCGCCCGCTCCAGCCTTTTCGCTTCGGCGTGTACGCCGATGCCTGCATGCCGATGTTGCCACCGACGTCGCCGCAAATCAGATTCTCGGAATTGGCGTACCAGTGGCGCGCTTCGGCCAGGAAGTCCTTGCAGGTTCCCGCCTGATCGAGTCGGAGGGCCGCGAGGTAGGACGCCGAGCCGCGCTCGCTAAACACACTGCGAAGCGCGAAGGCTTTGTGAGTCTTTTCGTCGACGTAGAAGATCGGACCATGACGGCTGAATTTCAGGTCGACCGTCCGCGGCTGTTCACCCTTGATCTTGATTGTCTCGGTCACGGTTTTGAGCGGCTCGGGCTTGCCGTTGTAGATCACTTCGTTCGCGTTCGCCGGGTTCAAGTCCTCGACGAACACGTCTTGAAAATCGGTGCCGGTGATCGTCAAACCCCACGCGAGCGTGTCGTTATGGCCGATGCTCACACCAAGGAATGGTGGCTGCGCCGCGCCAATCGCGTTCCAGCCAGGAGCATTGAGATGGACGATGTAACGAAGCGATGGATTTTCGACCGCGCGATGCGGATCGTTCGAGACGATCGGTTTGCCGGTCGGCGACATTTTCGGACCGATTACCCAGTTGTTGCTTCCGAAGTCACGAATGGCGCTCTCGGGCATCAGCTGTTCGCCGGTGTGCGTCGGCGCAAGATGACGGTAGGGCTCGACGATTTCGGGACGCGGCAGCGGGCCGGACGGCAGGCGCGTTGCGGCGAGTACTTCAGGAGTCACCAGCTTCGGATCGAATCCCTCGGGGACTGTCAGATCGTCCCACGGATCGGGCGCTGCGAGGCGGTTGGCCTCTTTGACGCCAAGCCTGGCGACGTTCTGTGCGAGCTGCAGCTCCGCCAAGGCATCGCCGAACCACGATTCGCGCAGGACGACCGTTTCCGGCGTCCACAGGTCGGGTTTGACTCCGGTGAGCTTGAACTCGACGGGAAGGTTGCCGGCGTTCTGCTTGATGAACGCATTAATGCCGTCGGCGAACGACTGGATGATCCGTTTCCCGTCCTCGTGGTAGTTGCTCCACTCCGCAGCGTCGAACGGTCCGCGGTACATCAGCAGCCGCGCCATGCGATCGCGCTCGAACGCCCGCGGCCCGACAATCTCGGCGAGACGGCCTTCGTACTGGCGGCGCCACCAGTCCATTTCCCAGAGGCGGTCCTGGGCCATGACGTAACCCTGGGCGAAGAACAGATCTGAAGTGTTCTGAGCGTAGATGTGGGGGACACCCCATTCGTCGCGCACGACCTCGACTGGCTGCGCAAGGCCGGCGATTTTCAGCTGGCCGTCGATCGTTGCGAGCGACTCCCGCGCCAGCGTCTTTGCGTCCGTGGGTGATGGCGCCGAGGCCGAGCCCCTGGTGCAGCCAGCGGCGACGACGGCGACCAGAGCCAGCACAAGAAGCCCGACGCGCGACGAGCCGGCGTTCGACATACCACCTCCATGCGAAATGCAAAATGCCAAATGCAAAACGCAAAATTGCATTCTACATTTTGCATTTTGCATTTGGCATTTTGTATTCAGGGTGGCGGTTTTCCAGCACCCTGTTCAGATCGGCGCGGCCAGGTCGCGCCTGGGGAAGACCACCATCGCCCAGGCGATCGCGAGCGCGATCGCGGAAGCGAGAACGAGCAGATCGCTCGGTGTCGGTGAACCGGCGAGGATCGGTTTCGCTCTGAGGTAATGGAACAGCGAGTACTTCTGCAGAAATGCCGCGTCCGGCCAGAGCGAACCAAGCACTTCCAGCACATACATTCCGACCTCGATGCCGAGTGTCCAGCCGAGGGCCGGCGCAAAGCGATCGAACGACGCCGAGGCGGCGAGTCCGACTCCGGCCACCGCACCGAACAGCAGCACGGCATTGATCCACAGCAACGGCATATACGTCAGCGGCAGCTGTGAAAAGACGCCGGCGAACGCCGCGCCGGCCGAGCAGCCGGCCAGCAGCGCCGCCAGCGCAATTCCTATAAATAAAAACGCGCTGCCAAGCAGCGTGAAGTACAGCGAACGGCGTCCGATCGGCCGTGCCAGCACGACTTCAAGTGTCCCTTGCTGCCGTTCGCCGGCGATTGCCGACACCGGGAAGCCGACTGCGAAAACCGAGGTCAGAATCAGGGCAATCGGATGGATGAGCCCGAGCGCCACCGAGCCGGTCAGGCTGAAGATGTCGCCGCTGCCGAGGCGGGCGAACTGCTGGGGAAAAATTCCACTCTCCAGCATCGCTTCGAATTGTGCCCCGAACTTCGCGTAGATCAGCGGCGGAAAGCAGCCCCACGCGAACAGGCCGACCGACACCAGCGCGAGCTTGACGCGCTGCAGCCGCCACGCGTGACGAAACAGCGCTGAGTTCACGACGATCCGTCGCCGTAGAAGTCGAGGAACGCTTCCTCGAGCCGCGGCACCTCGATCGTGAGGTCGGTGACGCGGGTCGAGCCGATCGCCGAGAGAAACGGACCGATGTCGCCGTCCACGCTGCAGGTGACGCGCTGACCATGGATTTCAACCTCCGAGACGCCGGCGACGCTCTGCAAGATTGGCAGTCCGCCTTCGACCTGCATCGCCACGTTGCGACGCCGGCGCGAGCGCAGCTTCGCAATCTCTTCAACCAGCACGAGCCGTCCGCTTCGGATGATCGCCACCCGGTCGCAGACGCGCTCGACTTCCGACAGCACGTGCGAGGAAAAGAAAACGGTCCGTCCCTGCCGCTTGAGCCGCTCGAGGATGGTGTAAAAAGCCCGCTGCATCAGCGGGTCGAGCCCTTCGCTCGGCTCGTCGAGGACGGCCAGCTCGGGATCGTGCTGCAATGCCTGCACGATGCCGATCTTCTGCCGCATCCCACGCGAGTAGTCGCGCACCAGGCGGTTCAACGTTTTCACCGACAGTTCCAGCTGCTCGCACAGTTCGGCACGTCGTACCGGCGCGCGGCCGTTCAGGCGGGCGAGGAAGTCGAGCTGCTCCAGTCCGGTGAGCGTATCGTAGAGCGCGATGCCGCCCGGCAGATAACCGATGCGACGACGAATGGCGACGGACTCCGTGATGATGTCGCAGCCGAGGACCTCAGCGCGGCCGGCGGTCGGATGGATGTAGCCAAGCAGCAGGCGAATCGCCGTGCTTTTGCCCGCGCCGTTGGGACCGAGAAAGCCGAAGATTTCGCCTTCGCGGACTTCGACGTCGAGCGCGTCGAGCGCGCAAATCGCGCCGTAGCGCTTCGTCAGTCCGCTCGTACGGATCGCCGCCACGCGAAATCGTTACCGAGTGAGGCGGACCCGTCAATCACAATTTCACGTTCCGATAGCTACATGATCATGTAGGTCAACCCCTGCCTCCTCGGCCCTCCGTGCTCCGTTCCTACGAATGTGCGCGGTGCTTGCGAGCGACCGTCCACCGTATCCTCCGCTCGGCTTTGAACGCGTGCGTCGTGTCATCACGATTCGGTGACGCCTGCACGCGTGAATCGTCGCACTGTCGTCACACCCCGCGGTCATTTGAAAGGAATCGCCATGAGACGCTACCTCACCTCCCTCGCGCCAGTGCGCATCGTCGTTGTCGGTCTGGTCGTGCTCGTCGGGCTTGCCGGAGCGAGCGCCCGGCGCATTGGGCTGGGCCGTCTCGTCCACGCGGCCGCCCTCGTCAACTTCATCGCTACCGACGACGTCGGACCGTGGTTCCAATGCGTAGGCGCCGGATGCGTACAGGCTGGCACGCAGTCGCTCGCCGTCGTGAACCCCGGGACCGACGTACGGATCACGGTTGGCAATGAGAGCGGCACCGTCCACACCTTCACGAGCCTGGTCTATCCGACGGGCGCTCAGCATATGCCGTTCGACCAGCCAGCCGCCTTCCGAGCGGGAAGCAGGAGCGTCACGCTGAACAACCCGGGACTTTACGTCTTCGTCTGCAAGGTGCATCCATTCATGCTGGCGGCGACGATCGTGGACGATCCCGCTACGCCGGGATTGGATCTCGGCGAGAACGTCTCGCTGGTCAACGGCATCACGGTGCCCACGACCAGTGACCTGGCGACGCGGCTGTTGCGGGCTTTCTGGCTGATCACGAACCCGGCGAATTATCAGGATCACAATGTCGCGACCAATCCCTCCCAGAAGTGGACGATTAACTATCCAGCCGGAGTGCCGGGTCAGGCTCTCCGGCGGCGCGGTCGTCGACCTGAAAAATACGCTGGAAGCGCGTTACGGAAACAACCTGCCGCTGGCGGCGCTCTTCAATCCAGCGCAGAAAGGCGTTGGCGAAGTCTGGGTCGACACCGAGTACGAGAATACCGCCCACAAGTCGAAGCCGGGCACCGTCACCGCCGTGGACGCGAGCTCCTGGAAAATCACCAGGAAGGTGGCCCTGCCCGAAATCAACATGAACAATCCACACAACATGTGGACCGATATCGACCAGAAGCTGATTTATCAGACCCAGTGGTTCGACACCAAGTTGACGGTGTTCGACCGCATCGACCGGAAAACTGGTCAGGAACATCGACGTCGGCGAAGCGCCGGCTCACGTGATGACGCGCGTCGACACCGATCAGGTGCACGTCAGCATCAACGGCGAAGGACGACGTCGTCGAGCTCAGTGCTGGCGCGAAACAGATCGATCGCCGGATTGCCACGCAGTACCCGGGGGAGCTGCCGGCGTCAGCCCCACGCTCACTGGATGAGCCACGACGGCAAAACGATGGTGACGCCAAACTCGAACACCAACGACTCGACCCGGATCGACATTCCGTCCGGCACCATCGCCGAGAAGACTTCCGCCGGTTTCCTGCCGATCGCGAGCAGCATCATGCCGGACGCGAGCAAGTACGACGTTTCGAACTACGTCGACAGCACCATCACGTGCATTTCGATCGGACCGCCGGCGTGCCGGAGCGGAGCTGCAACGGTGCAGACCAAAACCATCAATCTGCTGCTCGGCGGCGCGTCGTTGGCCAACTACAACCCGATCACCGGCACGGGATTGTCGACCTCCGGGGCTCTGCCGATTCAGACACCAGTCAGCCCCAACGGAAAATTCGTTGTCACGGCGAACACCCTGACGCGCGACGATCACCATCATCGATACCGCCATCGACGAGCTGGTCAAGGTCCTGCCCTGCAGCGCCGGATGCCACGGCGTGAACTTCGGCGCGAAGAAGGGCGGCGGCTACTACGCCTACGTCTCGAGCAAATTCTCGAACGACCTGATCGTCGTCGATCCCGATCCGAACGATGACGGGAACGTCGCCGATGCGACCATCGTGGGCCGCATTCTTCTCGCTCTCGGACCGAACGCGGACGTGCCGACCGACGACGATGTCACCGCGTATGCGGGCATGGGCGGGCAAGGCGTGCTGCCGATACCGCTCGTCTACAACGGTTGGGTGCAGAAGCTCCCGCAGACCTGGAAGAACCTGCTGACGCAGAAGCAGCTGAATCCGATCCAATGACGCGGCCGCCGCGCTCGGACTGAGCGCGGGATCGCGACATTCAACGTCAAGCCCGCGAGCCGGCAGAGAGAACGACATCTCCCGGCCCGCGGGAGCTCCATCCGAATCCAATCGAGCGGAGGTGGTTTAGAACATCAACCGGAAACCGAAACGCATCGATCGCTGGTCGGGCGGTCCTCCGTTGCTGTCGTTCACGGACGTGATCTGTCCGAAGTTCACGGAGTCGAAGTTGCCGCTCGGGCGGTCGAAGTGCGGTGTGTTCAGGACGTTGAGGATGTCGGCTCGGATCTCGCCCTTGATCTTGTTCGGGAAGAACAGCAGCTTGGCGATCGTCGCGTCCACATTCTTATAGGCGGGGCCGTCAAGCACGCCGTTGCGTGTCGCCGTGCCCCAGGTGTCCGGGGCCGCCGCCGAGAAGCCGGAGGTATCGAACCAGAACACACCGGGGCCGATATTCCCGAGCACGTTGGGTGTGCCGTTGACGTTCGGCCGCTGCGTGTTCCCTGGCGCGTGCAGGTTGTTCCCGTTTGCCGTGAAGTTGATCGGAAGGCCGGACTGCGCGGTGATGAACCCGCTGACCTGCCAGCCGCCCAGAATATGGCTCGCGAGGCCGTCGCGCAGCCAGCGACGATCCGGACCGAACGGCAGCTGATACAGAAAGCTCGCGTTGAAGCTGTGGAGGCGGTCCTGATCGGTCCGGCCCCAGCTGCGCTCGATGTCGGCCGGCGTCGCGATCCCCGTGTTGGAGTCGCCGTTGGTATAGCTCAACGCACGCCCGAGCGTGTAGGACGTCGTCACGAGCAGGCCGTTCGCGAAGCGCCGATCGAGCTTCGTCTGCAGCGAGTTGTAGGTCTCTCGCGTCGGAATCCACACGGTGACGTCCGCCGTCTTGCCGAACGGCGCGAACAACGGCCGGAACACGTTGACGTTGTTGGCCGGCGCTCCAATGGCCGTTGCCGCGTTCTCGTTGAACTGCGTCTGGACGTTGGTGCTTCGATTCCCGACGTACGCGATGTCCAGCGTAAACTTCGCGGGCAGTTCGCGCTGGAATGCCACGTTATACGTGTGCAGCGACCCTTCGTGCATGTCGGGCCGCACATGGAAATAGGCCGCGTTGTTCAGCCCGCTCGCCCCGGCGTTGATGATGCCTGACGAGGGGATGCTCGCCACGATCGGATCAGGGAAGCCGGCCTTCATCGAGCCGGCCGGCTGGAACGAGTTCACGGCATTGAACACATTGTTCTGCTTCACGGGGAAGTTGTAGACGTACGAGTTGTCCGGGAACGGCAGCGTGCTCAGCCCGTAGCCGGCGCGGATAACGGTCTTGTCGTCAAGCCGATACGATGCGCCCGCTCGCGGTCCCCAATTTTTCCAGTAGCTCTGGACGCCGACGTTCTCGGACACGTTGCCGTAGCCGGCCACTTGCAGCGTGTTCGTCGCGGGGTCGTAGTTTGATAGCCCGCCCTGGTCGACGAGGCCGGTGAACGGCGTGTAGTACTCGTGGCGCAGGCCGAGATCGATCGTCAGCTTCGGCGTCACCGCCCACTTGTCCTGGATGAACGTGAAGAATGCCCAGAACCGGACGCCCGGATCGGTCACCTTGAGATCGCGGCGCACCGTGGACGGCAGATCGAGCAGGAACGAGGCGAAGAGGTTCGCGAAGCCGCCGTTCGACGCCGTGTCACTCGGCAGCGCCGTCTGGCCGGCCCTGAACTGAAACTCCCCGCGCGGCCCGCCCTGATCCTGCGTCTGAAGGAGGAAGTCGCGGGTGTGCCGGAAGTCCTCGCCGAACTTGATCGTATGGTTGGACTTCTGCTTGGTGAAGACGGTGGCGAATTGAACCGTGCGCTCGGAGCGATCCCAGGGCAGGCTCGCGGCGAAGCCGATCAGCGGATCGCTCCACCCGCTGGCGTTGACGTTGATCCGCGACATGCCGCTCGTCCATGGATCGATGTTGGCGCCGGGGATGCCGAGATCCTGAGCGGTCGTCAGACCATCGCCGGCGGACACCGCCGTATTGTGGAAGTAGTTCATGCCGCCACGCGCTTCCATGACCAGCGTGTTGCTCCACATCCGCGTGTAGTTCACGCCCGTGCTGTACGTGGTGTCGGTCCCGGTGCCGGAAAAATCCTTCCCGCCGCCGCCGTAAACCCCGTAGATCGGCGGATCCGTCTGCTCCGGGCGCAGAAAACTGAAGCGCGCGGCGATCTGGTCGCGCTGGCTCACATGCAAGTTGAACTTCGTGTCGAACGAATTGTTGGTCTTGTCCCGGACGTAGGTTTGCTGGAAGTTCGTTTGACCGACCGCCGCGGCGAGATTCGGCATCGGGATGTGCGACAGTATCGCCGTCGCGATCGGGCTGATCCGATTCGCGGGAATGATGTTGCCGGGGAACTGCGTCCGGCCGGTGCCGTCGGGGTTGCCCGTCGCCGGGTCGTAGATCCTGGTCGCCGCTGAACTGAAGTCGCCGGTGCGGAACGCCGCCGGCGGGATCGTCGCTCGCTGCGTCCGGCCGGCGTGATCGGTCGTGTGCTGGTAGTCGCCGAAGTAGAACAGCCGGTTTTTCTGAATCGGCCCGCCGAGCGTGAAGCCGGTTTGCAGGTAGTCGGTCGGCGGGTTGGTGTGCGAGAAGTAACCGGCTGCCGTGGTCTTCTCGTTGTTCCCGAATGCGAAAAGGCTGCCCTTGAGAGTATTGGTGCCCGATCGCAGCGTCACGTTGGTGATCGCGCCGCCGGCGCGTCCGAACTCGGCATCATAGACCGTCGTGGTGACGTTGACCGTTTCGATCGCCTCCGCCGACGGGATCAGCGTCGTCAGCAGCCCGGTCCGGTGGTTGTCGTCCACGCCTTCGATCTGCACGTTGTTCGCCAGGCGCGACTGTCCGTTCACGTTGCTCGACAGGCTGTCCTGCGCGTTGAAGAACTCGGAATGCGGGCGCGCGGGACGGGTGGCGCCAGGCACCGTGATCATCATGCCCTGAAAATTCCGGTTGAACCCGAGCGGCACTTCCTGGAGATGGATCGCCTCGATAATCCGCCCGGTGTCCGCACGGTCGGTCTGCAGGAGCGGGCTTGTTCCGATCACAGTCACCGATTCCTCGATGGTGCCGACTTCGAGTTTGAGGTCGACACGCAGCGTGGCGTTCACCGGAACGTCCACCCCTTCCCGGACGGTGCGTTTGAAGCCGCTGAGCTCGCCGGCAACCCGGTACGTGCCGTCCTTGAGGTTTGAAAAGACGTAATAGCCGGATTCGTTGGTGACGGCCGTGTACCAGATGTTCGTGTTCGTCTCGGTGATCGTCACCACCACGCCCGGGAGCGGCAGACCTCCTTGATCGATGACATTGCCGAGGAGACCGCCCTTAACCGCCTGGGCGCCCGCGACAGTGGCGGAGGAGAGGACGAACGCGGCAGCAATCGCACCCGCGAGGATGCGGTGAACGAAACGGCTCATGCTGATCCTCCTTCGACGAACAGATCGTGCAGAGATCTTGCAAAGGAACGGAGCCGACGGCGAACGAGATGTAACTATCCGCGCGGCCTCGCCGAAATGCAAGCGCGGCGGCGGATGTCTGGGACGCGCGAAGACGCGTTATTTGGCGGTTGCCGGCATCGGCATCGCCGCGCGGGCCGGTGCGGACATGAACTTCATGCCGAGAATCAGCCCGGCCGCCAGCAGCGCGAGGACGGCGCTTCCATAGAAGCACGCAGTCCACGTACCGAAGCGTTCGAACAGCAGCGCCGCGACGCCGCCGCCGATGATCGAGGCGACGCCTTTCGCCGAGTACATCACGCCATAATTCGCGGTCGCGTTCGCCGTGCCGTAATAGTCGGCGACCACCGAAGGAAACAGCGAGAACACTTCGCCCCACGTGAAGAAGGTCAGCACCAGCGTGATCGTAAAAAGCGTCCCGGACATTCGGCCGAGCGTCAGCGCGAGCACCAGACAGACGGCCTGCAGCACGAACGCCGTGCCCATCGCGTACTCACGGCCGGTCCGGTCGGACGCCCAGCCCCAGAAAATGCGGCTGCCGCCATTGGCCAGCGCATTCAGCGACGTCGCCGCGGCCAGCGCCGTGGCCGGAATTCCCCAGGCCTTCGCGATCGAGCCGGCGTTGGCCGTCACCAGCAGCCCGCCGGTGGCCATCATCACGAAGCGTGGCGTAGAGCACGAAGAATTGCGGCGTGCGCAACATCTCGAAGGTCGAGAATTGATGTTGGCCGAGAACGGATGAGGCACCGGCCGGCTTGGCCGCCTGCGGCTGCCGTGCCGGATGCCGGAGGAACTGCGCCACGATCAGGATGACCACCGCTTGAAACACGCCGGTATAGATGAACGCCGACTGATAGCCTTTGGTCTTAATGATCGACGCGATGAAGGGGATGAAGAGCGCGGTGCCGCCGCCGAATCCGGCCGCGATCAGGCCGGCGGCGAATCCGCGCTGCGTGGTAAACCACTTCAGCGCCGAGCCGATGCAGCCGCCGTAAATCAATGCCGCGCCGATTCCGGCGATCACATACAGCGTGTAGAGCATCGGCAGGGTCGTCGCCACGCCGAGCCCGGTCCAGCCGATGCCGCACAGCACGCCCGCGATGGTCGTGAAGAGGCGGGGTCCCAGGCGGTCGATCAGGAAGCCTTGCGCCGGCTGCACCCAGGTCTGGAACAGGATGAAGAGCGTGAACGCCCACTGGATGTCGGACAGCTTCCACCCCGTGGCCGTCCGCATCGGCTCGACGAATAGCGTCCACGAGTACTGAAGGTTCGCGATCATGATCATCGCGATCAGCGACGCCACCAGTTGAACCCAGCGATTATGAATGGTCACCGTCGAGCCTCCACTCGTTACTCGTTACTCGTTACTCGCCACTCGCCACTCGCTACTCGCCGCTCGCCGGTCGAGATGCAAGCTCTGTCGACGCGTATGATACCTAACCCGCCAATGTTTGGGTGCCAGTCGCTCGCCATCGAAGTGGACGTCGCTTCGACCGGGGCGCTATGCTCAGCTCATGAAACGAGAATACAAGCGCCTCACCCAACCACTGGTACGCGAGGCGGGCGCGCTGCGTCCGGCGTCGTGGGACGAAGCGCTGACGCGCGCGGCCGGGGGCTTTCGCGACGTCACCGAGCGTCACGGCGCGAAGAGCTTTGGGCTGTTCAGCTGTTCGAAGGCGACGAACGAGGTGAACTACCTCGCGCAAAAGTTTGCCCGCGGCGTCATCGGCAGCCATAACGTCGACAGCTGCAACCGCACTTGACACGCCCCTAGTGTCGTCGGTCTGACGACAGTGTTCGGCGCGGGCGGCGGAACGAGCTCGTATCGTGAGATTGAGGATGCCGACCTCATCCTTCTGTGGGGCTCGAACGCACGCGAGACGCACCCGATCTTCTTTCACCATCTGCTGAAGGGGGTGCGCAAGGGCGCACGTTTGTACGCCATCGATCCGCGACGGACCAGTTCCGCCGCGTGGGCCGACGTGTGGCTCGGCCTCGACGTCGGCTCGGACATCGCGCTCGCCAACGCGATCGGCCGCGAGATCATCGCCGCCGATCTCTGCAATCGCGAGTTCATCGAGCGCGCGACGACCGGCTTCGACGCGTATCGCCGCAGCGTCGAGCCGTACACGCTCGACCACGCCGCGCGCATCACCGGTGTCGCGGCGGACACGATCCGCGAGCTCGCGCATGCCTACGCGCGCGCCAATCGCGCGCAGCTATGCTGGACGCTCGGCATTACCGAACATCACAACGCGGCAGACAACGTGTTCGCGCTGATCAATCTCGCGCTGCTCGACCGGACATGTCGGCCGCTACGGATCCGGCCTCGTCCCGCTGCGCGGCCAGAACAACGTGCAGGGCGGCGGCGACATGGGCGCCATTCCCAACAAGTTCGTCGGCGGGCAGGACGTCGAGAATGACACGCACCGCGCGACGTTCGAACGGGAATACGGCCGAAGCTTGCCGGCCGAGCGCGGCTGGCACCTGACCGAAATGTTCGAGGCGATGGAGCATGGCACGTTTCGGACGCTGTACGTCATCGGCGAAAACCCGGCGCAGTCGGAAGCGGATGGAAACCGCGCGCTCCGCTTGCTCGAGGGCCTGGACCATATCGTCGTGCAGGACATCTTCCTCACTCGGACGGCGGAGCTCGCGCACGTCGTGCTGCCGGCGGCTGCGGCGTGGTGCGAATCGGAGGGCACCGTCACGAGCAGTGAGCGGCGCGTGCAGCGCGTGCGCAAAGCGCTCAACCCACCGGGGGATGCGCGTGACGACATCTCGATCCTCTGCGATCTCGCGAAGCAGCTCGGTCGCGACTGGGGAACGCCGTCGGCCGAAGATGTGTGGAACGAGATCCGCCGATTGTCGCCGTGGCACGGTGGCATGAGCTACCAGCGTCTGGAGGCACTCGACGGGTTGCAATGGCCGTGTCCGACCGACGATCACCCGGGCAGTCCGCTGCTGCACGACCGGTTGTGGCGCAATCCGATCGATGGTCCGCCGGCGCCGTTCATGCCGGTCGTATTCGAACCGCCGGTAGACGTGCTGTCGCCCGACTTTCCGATGCGTCTCACGACCGGACGGCGGCTCGATTCCTTCAACACCGGGGTCCAGACCGGCGGCTATGCGTCGCCACTGCGATTTGGCGAGACGATCGATCTCGCGCCCGAGGATGGCGTGCGGCTGGGCGTCGCAGAAGGCGAGCGCGTGCGCATCGTTTCTCGACGCGGCGCGGTGGACGCGCCCGTCCGATTCGATCGAGGACTGCGTCCGGGGCTCGCGTTCATGACGATGCACTTTCCCGACGAAGTCGATACCAATCTGCTGACCATCGACGCGACCGATCCCAAGTCCGGCACCGCGGAGTTCAAGGCGTCGGCCGTGCGCATCGAGAGACTCTGAGTGGACCTTCACCTGATTCCCGGGGCGGTCGCGACGCCCGAAGAACGCGACGCGATCGACGCGGTGCTGAGCACCCTGCACCCGGCACCGGCACCGAGCACCCGGCACCCGGCACCAGCACCTAGCACCCAGCACCCAGCACCTAGCACCCGCGGTGCCGCGCGCGCTCTCCTGCTGCCGGCGCTTCACGCGGCGCACGCCCGCGTCGGCTGGATCAGCGAAGGCGCGTTGAATCACATCTGCGAGCGGCTGTCGGTCCCACCCGGCGGAAGCCTACGGCGTCGCCTCGTTCTACTCGATGTTTTCGATGAAGCCGCGGCCTGCCGTCGGTCGTCCATGTTTGCGACGACATCGCGTGCCGCGTGAACGGCGCGGAGGCGCTGTGCCGCGATCTCGAGCAGCAGATCGGCAAAGCCGGTGAACCGTCGACCGATGGACGCACGATGTGGGTGCGGAGTCCCTGCCTCGGCCAATGCGAGCGCGCTCCGGCCGTTCTCTTTCAACTGGCCGGCGCCGGCCGCGCGGATCGGACGCTGACCGGCGCGACCGCAGCAACCGTCGTCGCGGCGTTGCGCGATAACGTCCACGAGGTCGGCCCAACCGGAACGCCGGACGTCTACGCCGATCCGTCGCGGTTGCTTCGCCGTGTCGGCGTGGCGAATCCCGAAAGCCTTCAGGACTATCGCGGGCACGGCGGCTGCGAAGCACTCGCGCGCGCATTCGCGCTCGGCCCCGCCGGCGTCATCCGCGAAGTCACCGACTCGCGCCTTGTCGGGAGGGGCGGTGCGCTGTTTCCGACGGGGCGAAAGTGGGATGCCGTCGCGCGGGCTGCGGCGCGCCCGCACTACATGGTCTGCAATGCCGACGAGTCGGAGCCTGGAACGTTCAAGGATCGCGTGTTGATGGAGGAGGACCCGTTCGCCGTGATCGAGGCGATGACCATCGCCGCGTTCGCGACCGGCTGCGAGCGGGGATACATCTACATCCGCGGCGAGTATCCGCTGGCGACCAGACGGCTGCTGGGCGCGCTGGCGCAGGCGCGCACCGCCGGTCTGCTCGGCGAGCGCGTGATGGACACGTCATTCCGGTTCGACATCGAACTGCGCCGCGGCGCGGGCGCCTACATCTGCGGCGAAGAAACAGCACTCTTCAATTCGATCGAGGGCTTCCGCGGCGAGCCGCGGAACAAGCCGCCGTTCCCGGTCGAGTCGGGCCTCTTCGGCAAGCCGACGGTCGTCAACAATGTCGAAACGCTCGTCAACGTCCTCGACGTCGTACGCGACGGCGGGGCGGCGTTCGCAGCCACCGGCACCGAACAGTCGACTGGAACAAAACTGTTCTGCGTCTCGGGATGCGCCGTTCGGCCTGGAGTCTACGAAGTGCCGTTCGGCATCACGCTGAAGGCGCTGATCGAGCGCGCTGGTGGCGTCCGCGACGGGCGGCCGCTGCAGGCGGTGCTGCTGGGCGGCGCCGCGGGGATGTTCGTCACCCCGGATGAACTGGATTTTCCGCTGACCGTCGAGGGCGCCCGCGCCGCAGGTGCAACGCTCGGGTCGGGAGTCGTGATGCTGTTCGACGATCGCGTGGACCTGCGCGACGATCGTCATGCGGATCGCCGAGTTCTTCCGTCACGAGTCGTGTGGTCAGTGCGTGCCATGCCGCGTCGGCACCGTCCGGCAGGAGGAGGCGCTCCACCGGCTCGGCGGCGTCCGCTGCGTCGCCTGGCAAGAAAGACGGCGACGTCGCTCTCATAGACGACCTCGCGCAGGCGATGCGCGACGCGTCGATCTGCGGCCTCGGGCAAACCGCTTCCAGCGCCGTTCAGTCGGCCATCAGAAAGCTCCGGGTGTTTGGATGATTCAGCTGACCATCGACGGCCGCACGACACACGCACCAGAGGGGACGACAATCCTGCAGGCCTGCAACGCGCAGGGCATCGACACACCGACGCTGTGTCACTTGAAGACGCTGACGCCGGTCAATGCCTGTCGTCTCTGCGTTGTCGAACTCGAAGGCGCTCGCGTGCTCGCGCCGGCCTGTTCGCGCAAGGTCGAAGCCGGCATGGTCGTCCGCACCAACACCGATCGCGTTCGGCACAGCCGCAAGCTGATTCTCGAGATGTTGGGATCGTCAGTCGATCTGTCGCTCGCGTCCACGGACCTGAAGCGCCACATGCGTGAGTACGGCGCGGAGCCCGAGCGCCTCGCCGGCGCCACGACATCGCAGCCCGTGAAAGTCGACAACGATCTCTACGTGCGTGATTACTCGAAATGCGTGCTCTGCTACAAGTGCGTCGAGGCGTGCGGCACCGACGCGCAGAACACCTTTGCGATCGCGGTCGCCGGACGCGGATTCGACGCGCACATCTCGACCGAATCGGATCGTCCGCTCCCGGACTCCGCCTGCGTCTATTGCGGGAATTGCGTCGGAGTCTGTCCGACCGGCGCGCTGATGTTCAAGTCGGAGCACGACATGCGGCAGGCCGGCACCTGGGACGAGTCGAAGCAAACCATCACCGATACGATCTGTCCGTACTGCGGTGTCGGCTGCACCCTGCAGCTTCATGTTCAGGACAACGACATCGTCCGCGTCACGTCGCCGCTCGACCACGACGTGACCAGCGGCCATCTGTGCATCAAGGGGCGCTTCGGCTGGCAGTTCGTGCAGAACCGCTGAAGTCTGAAACCGGCCAGCGTCGCCGCGTTCTGGAGGCTGACGTGCGACAGGGTCCGGTGCGGAATTTTTCCCATCGGCTGGAATATTTCCAGGCCGACCACCCTGGAATTGCGCGGAATCGCTGGAGAAAGCCCGGCGCCGCATTCTCTGAAGAGGGACCGCTTCTTGCCTGGAGCGCAGGCACAAGGTGGTTCTCATGGCTTGCTTCGCCATTAATGCATCGCCGTTTCAGTGTCGATGGATCGCCGCCGGATCCGAAATGCGAGTGGAACGGTGGACCTACGCGATCTGTCAGCGCTGTCCTGACCGGCCGCGAGTCATGAGCGAAGAGGAGTGCGGTCACTGCGCCTGCTGGGAGCCGCGCCCTGACGGTGACCGGATCGCGGACGCCCACGAGGTCCGCCGCGCGCGACGTTCCATGTTTCGCGTGTAGTGGATGGATCGGCGGAAGGCCAGGCGACGAAGGGAGCGCGCGATGACGAACGCCCTCGTGGTCGCCAACGGCCAGCTGGTCGAAGCGTGCGAAGGGTGTCACAAACGATTCAAGCCGGCGTTGCCCAGCGAGGGAATCACCCACTCGCACCTGCACTGACCCGCGCGCCATCCACCGGCGCGCTGATGTTCAAATCGGAGCACGACAGAACCGCTGAAACATCCATTGAGCGGCAGCGTCCGGGCTGCCGCTCAATGTCATGCTCGTGAAGTTACTGACAGCGTGCTGAGCCGGCCGGCACGCACGGAATGGCGCCGAGGTACTCGTAAATCGCCCGCAGGTCGCGATCGGTCATGTCCCGGTACGCTGGCCACGGCATGATTTGGAGCAAGCTGCCGTCGATTCCCCCGGGAATAAACGGGTGAAGGTGATCGGGATCTTCGCCGGTTCGAATGATATGGAGGAACTCCTCAAAGCTGTCGCCATCGAGCGTGCCCTTGCTCGTCGGCGTCAGATTCCGCGAGACGATATGAACGGGCGATGCTGGAAACGGGTAGGCGCCGAAGTCGCGGCCGCCGCCAAGGTAGGTGTCGGGATTGACCTTCGCCGGGCTCTGACCCAGGTAGGGGTTGAAGCCCGGAACAAACTGCGTCTGCGGCCCCGCGGAGTGGCACCCGTCACACTCGCCTTGGGAGTTCACTATGTAACTGCCCAGGCCGACGAGCGCGCGGTTCTTGCCTTTCAGATTCAGCGTGACCGGCGCAATGTCGAAGCCATGCCGAATCTTGGATTCATCGTTGTCTTCGTCCGCTTTCAGCGTGCGGACGCCAAACACCGACGCCGCCAGTACCGCTGCCACACAAATGGTGAACACTCCGCCGGCGACGAACAAGCGTGATTTCATAGATGGTTTCTCCTTTGGAGGAACGCCGACGCCGGGGAGCGCGACGAAACTCGACAGTGCAGTCTATGAGGCGCTGAGGGGTCGAACAAGTAAATAAATGATGAAACGGTAGAAGGCTGCCCGGATGCGGATAAATGACGCGTCAGTCGAGAAAGTCGCGGCGTTTCGTGTTCGCGGATCGCGGGGTCCTTCCGCGGCGCTTCGCGCCGCTCGCCGGACTGGATGGTCTTCACGTCATCGCTGCTCGCGCCCGCAGCAATCCACGCCGCGACAAGAACTCCGTTGCCTCCGATGCTCCGTTCGCTCGGCGCGGAGGCAGTAGCCACCGGAGCGCCCCAAAAGAATTGGAAAAAGTGCGGCGTGGATGCAATCCGGGAGGCGCCGTCGACGGCGGCCCAGACGACGACTGTGAGAAGTGCTCGCGCAGCCCGGCACAATCCGGTGAAATTCAGGCTCGGCGATCTTCGCGGCCTCGGCGTTCCTCTTCAGGCGTTACTAGTCGAGGAAATCGCAATATTTGTCGACATGCGCCGCGAGGTCGAGCGAGTGCTGCCGCACCAGCCGCTCGGCCCGCTCGGTGTCGCGCTGCTCGAGCGCTTCGATGATCCGCATGTGATCGGCGATCGACCGCGACGCCCGGTCCTTCTGCGAGATCGTCATGCGGCGAATCGCTCGTACGTGGACGAACAGGTTCTCGATCGTCTTCCCCATCAGATGCGATCCCGAGAGCTGGATGATCGCCTGATGGAACGCGATGTTCGCATCTGAATACTCGTGCAGGTGCTCCGACGGCGCAGCGCTGTGGAACTCGTCGAACATGTGCCGCAGCGCGCCGATGCTTTCATCGGACGCGTTGAGCGTCGCGAGCCGCGCCGCCATGCTCTCGAGCGCCGCGCAGATTTCGATGATTTCGATGATTTCTTTCTTGGTCTTTCGAACGATGAAGACGCCGCGACGAGGCACGGTGCGCAGGAAGCCCTCCTGCTCGAGCCGCGTCATCGCCTCGCGGAGCGGCGTGCGGCTGACGCCAAGCGCGCGACTCAGCTGACGCTCGTCGAGGCGAATTTCCTCTCGCTGTGCGTAGATGTCCGCAGCCATAATCGCGTCTTTGAGCGCCGTGTACACCCGGTCGCCGATGCTGGCGCTCGCGTCAAGGGGCGTTAGGGTCAGTGCAGGCGGTTGTGGCACGGTTGACAATGGCTGGTATACCACATACCGTATGCCAGCAGGACGGAAAAGTGCCGGAGGACATCATGTTAGAGACGGCGGCGACTCACCCAGACACCCATGCCGCTAATCCCGCGAATGCCCCGAATGACAACGGCGCCCAGAAGAAGCTCACCGACGGCTTCCATCTCGTCATCGAGGCGCTCACGCTCAACGGCGTCAAGACCATCTACGGCGTGCCCGGCATCCCGATCACCGACTTCGGACGCCTCGCGCAGGCCGCCGGCATACGCGTCGTCTCGTTCCGGCACGAGCAGCACGCCGGTAACGCCGCGGCGATCGCCGGCTTTCTCACGAAGAAGCCCGGCATCTGTCTCACTGTGTCGGCGCCCGGCTTCCTCAACGGTCTGACGGCGCTGGCCAATGCCACGACGAACTGCTTTCCGATGATCCTGATCAGCGGTTCGTCCGAGCGCGAGATCGTGGACTTGCAGCAAGGCGACTACGAAGAGATGGACCAACTGGCGATTGCCAGGCCGCTCTGCAAGGCGGCGTTCCGCGTGCTGCACGCCGCGGACATCGGCATCGCCGTAGCGCGCGCGATCCGCGCTGCCGTTTCCGGTCGTCCTGGCGGCGTCTATCTCGACCTGCCGGCCAAACTGTTCGCGCAAGCGATCGACGCGGACGCTGGCGCCAGGTCTCTCGTCAAGGTGGTCGATCCGGAGCCGGCTCAGATTCCTGCGCGCGAGGCGGTCACGCGGGCGCTCGATCTTTTGAAGCGCGCCAAACGGCCGCTGGTGATTATCGGGAAAGGCGCGGCATACGCGCAGGCCGACGACCAGATCCGCAGCCTGGTCGAAAAAAGCGGCATCCCGTTCCTGCCGATGAGCATGGCCAAAGGCCTTCTTCCCGACACGCATCCGCAATGCGCCGGCGCAGCGCGCTCGACGGTGCTGAAGGACTCCGACGTCGTGATGTTGATCGGCGCTCGGCTCAACTGGCTGCTGTCGCACGGCAAGGGCAAGACCTGGGGCGATGCGCCGAAGACGTTCATCCAGATCGACATCGAGCCGAAGGAGATGGACTCGAATGTCGAGATTGCCGCGCCGGTGGTCGGCGACATCGGCTCCTGCGTTTCGGCGCTGCTCGAAGACATGGGCGGCAATTGGCCCTCGCCGCCGGCGGAATGGATCAACGCGGTGAAGACGAAACGCGAAGAGAACATCGCGAAGATGGCGCCACGGCTGATGAGCACCAAATCGCCGATGGACTTCCATGGCGCGCTTGGCGCATTACGCACCGTGATCAAAGAGCGGCCCGATGCCATCCTCGTCAACGAGGGCGCCAACACGCTCGACCTGGCGCGCGGCGCGATCGACATGTATCAACCGCGCAAGCGTCTCGATGTCGGCACATGGGGTGTCATGGGCATCGGCATGGGCTTCGCAATCGCCGCGGCGATCGAGACCAGCAAGCCCGTGCTCGCGGTCGAAGGCGATTCAGCCTTTGGCTTCTCCGGCATGGAAGTCGAGACGATCTGCCGCTACAACCTGCCGGTCTGCATCGTTGTTTTCAACAACGGCGGCATCTATCGCGGAACCGACGTCAATTCCGCCGGATCCGACCCGGCGATCACCACCTTCGTCAAAGACGCGCGCTACGACAGGATGATCGAGGCGTTCGGAGGCGTGGGCGTCAACGCGACCACGCCCGACGAATTGAAGCGCGCCGTCGACGCAGCGATGGACTCCGGGAAGCCGACGCTGATCAACGCGGTGATCGATCCGGCGGCCGGCACCGAGAGCGGCAGCATCGGCAAGCTCAACCCGCAAAGCGCCGTTCGCAAGAAGTAAGGAATCATCCGCATCGATTGGAGAGGGTTTCAGAGATGGGTAAGGCACTAGACGGCGTTCGCGTCCTCGACTTCACGCACGTGCAATCCGGTCCGACGTGTACGCAACTGCTGGCATGGCTGGGCGCGGACGTCATCAAAGTCGAGCGCGCCGGCGAAGGCGACGTCACGCGCGGCCAGCTGCGCGACATCCCGGGCGTAGACAGCCTGTACTTCACGATGCTCAACGCCAACAAGCGCTCGATCACCGTCGACGCCAAGAATCCGAAGGGAAAGGCGATCCTCGAAGGGTTAGTCAAGAAGTGCGACGTGCTGGTTGAGAATTTCGCGCCGGGCGCGCTCGACCGGATGGGTTTCACCTGGCAACGCATCAACGAGCTCAACCCGCGCATGATCGTCGCCTCGGTCAAGGGTTTTGGTCCGGGTCCGTACGAAGACTGCAAGGTCTACGAGAACATCGCGCAATGTGCCGGCGGCGCGGCGTCCACCACCGGTTTCGACGATGGCCCGCCGCTGGTTACCGGCGCGCAGATCGGCGACAGCGGCACCGGATTGCATCTGGCCCTCGGCATCGTCGCCGCGTTGTATCAGCGCAACTCGACTGGCCGCGGTCAGCGCGTGCTGGCCGCAATGCAGGACGGCGTGCTCAATCTGTGTCGCGTGAAGCTGCGCGATCAGCAGCGCCTGGCCCGAACGCAGGTGATGGAGGAATACCCGCAATATCCGAATGGCCAGTTCGGCGATGCCGTGCCGCGCGCCGGGAATGCTTCCGGCGGCGGTCAGCCAGGATGGATTCTCAAATGCAAGGGCTGGGAAACCGATCCCAACGCCTACATCTACTTCATCACCCAGGCTCCGGTGTGGGAAGCCATCTGCAAAGTGATTGGGCGCGAGGAATGGCTGACCGATCCGCGGTACACGACGCCGAAGGCGCGGCTGCCACATCTCAAAGAAATCTTCGACCAGATCGAGGAATGGACGAAGACCAAGACCAAGTTCGAAGCGATGGACGTTCTGAACGAGCACGACATCCCGTGCGGACCGATTCTCTCGATGAAGGAAATCGCTGAAGAACCGTCCCTGCGCGCGACCGGCACCGTCGTCGAGGTCGATCATCCGACGCGCGGCAAATATCTTACGGTTGGCAACCCGATCAAGATGTCTGACAGTCCGTCGGATGTGCAGCGCTCGCCATTGCTCGGCGAACACACCGACGAAGTGCTCGCCGAGCTCGGCTACGGCGCTGATCAGATCGCCGCGCTGCGCACCGAAAAAGTCATCTAAAACGGCTGGGGACAACGATGAGCAACGACCGAAGCGAAGTCAGGCGAGTTCTGGATACGGTGAAAGCCGAAGGCCGCAGCGCGCTCACCGCACCGGAAGGGAAGATCGTGTGCGAGGCCTACGGGATCGCCGTTCCCAAAGAAGGAGTGGCGACGTCGGCCGCCGATACCGCGAAGATCGCCACGGCGATGGGCTTTCCGGTCGTGCTCAAGATCGTCTCGCCCGACATCCTGCACAAGACTGAAGCGGGCGGGGTGCTGATCGGCGTGAAGAGCGCCGAAGAGGCCCAGAAGGGCTACGACACGATCGTCGCGAACGCGAAGAAATACAGCGCGAAGGCGAACGTGCTCGGCGTCCAGGTGCAGCAGATGCTCGCCGGCGGTCAGGAAGTGATCATCGGCGCGGTCACCGATCCGGTGTTCGGCAAGCTCGTCGCGTTCGGTCTCGGCGGTGTCCTCGTCGAAGTGTTGAAGGACATCACCTTCCGCCTCGCGCCGGCGACCGAGAACGACGCGTTGTCAATGCTCGACGGCATTGCTGCGGCGCAGATCCTCAAGGGCGTCCGCGGTGCGGATCCGGTCAATCGTGCCGCGCTCGCGAAGATGATCCAGAGCGTGTCGCAGCTGATCGCAGACTATCCAGAAATTGCGGAGATGGATTTGAATCCCGTCTTCGCGACCAAGGACGGTGCGATCGCTGCTGACGTCCGGATCGTCGTCAATTTCTCGCCCGCACCGCCGCGCTATCGCCCGAAGCACGAAGACATCGTGCGCGACATGAACCGCATCATGAAGCCGAAGGCGGTCGCCGTGATCGGTGCCTCTTCGGAGGCCGGCAAGATTGGCAACTCGGTGATGAAGAACCTGATCAACGGTGGCTACAAGGGGCAGATCTATCCGATCAACCCGTCCGCCGACGAGATCATGGGACTGAAAGCGTACAAGAGCGTCAAAGACGTTCCTGGCGACATCGACGTTGCAGTCTTCGCGATTCCGGCCAAGTTCGTCGCAGCAGCGATCGCCGAGTGCGGCGAGAAAAAGATTCCGGGCGCGGTGCTGATTCCGTCGGGATTCGCCGAGACCGGCAACGTTGCGGGGCAGCAGGAAATCGTCGAAGTGGGCCGCAAGTACGGCGTCCGCCTGATGGGCCCCAACATCTACGGGTTCTACTACACGTGGAGCAACCTCTGCGCGACGTTCTGTACGGCCTACGACGTCAAGGGCCACGCGGCGCTGTCGTCGCAGTCGGGCGGAATTGGGATGGCGATCATCGGTTTCTCCCGTTCGGCGAAGATGGGCGTGTCCGCGATCGTCGGTCTGGGGAATAAATCGGACATCGACGAAGATGATCTGCTGACGTTCTTCGAACAGGACGACAACACGCACATCATCGTGCAGCACTGCGAGGACCTGAAGGACGGCCGCGCGTTCGCCGAAGTGGCGAAGCGCGTGTCGAAGAAGAAGCCGGTCGTCGTGCTGAAGGCCGGACGAACGTCCCTCGGCTCCAAGGCCGCCAGCTCGCACACCGGTGCGCTCGCCGGCAACGACAAGATTTATGACGACGTGCTCAGGCAGTCGGGCGTGATCCGCGCGCGGTCGTTGCGCGAGATGCTCGAATTCGCCCGTGCGCTTCCGATTCTGCCGACACCCAAGGGCGACAACATCGTCATCATCACCGGTGCCGGCGGCTCTGGCGTCCTGCTGTCGGACGCGGTCGTGGACAACGGCCTGTCGCTGATGGCCTTTCCTCCGGACCTCGACGCGGCATTCAAGAAATTCATTCCTCCCTTCGGCGCATCCGGAAACCCGGTCGACATCACCGGCGGCGAGCCGCCGAAGACCTACCAGAACACCGTCCGTTTCGGGCTCGAGGATCCGCGGATCCACTCGCTGATCCTCGGTTACTGGCACACGATCGTCACGCCGCCGATGGTGTTCGCAAAGCTGTTGGCTGAGATCGTCGAGGAAATGCGAGCCAAGGGCATCGACAAGCCGGTCGTCGTGTCGCTGGCGGGAGATGTCGAAGTTGAAGAGGCGTCAGAGTATCTCTTCGACCACAAGATTCCCGCCTATCCCGTATTCGACCGAGATCCCGGTGGACGTGCTCGGCGCCAAGTACAAGTGGGCGCGCGCTGCTGGATTACTCTGACCCAGCTACGCAGTCAGTTCGAGCCCCGGAAGAGTTGACGAGTTGACGCAGACGGTACGTGCGTTGCTGTGCAGAGTGCGGAGGTGGACTCATGCGTGGCAATCGAACTGCGCAACGTCTCGTGGCTGTTGTGCTGATGTACTCAGCCTTGATTGTGTCCGGTTGTGGCAAATCGAGCAATCCCACGACGCCGACGCCCGGAAGTGGTAGCGGCAACGGCACCGCCGGCAATCCAATCACGGTATTCATCACGAACAGCGTGTACTCACCGAATCCGCTGACGGTGAAGGCTGGACAGTTCGTCAATTTCAAGAACAACGACGCGAATCGCTGCATTCGGCCACGTTCGACAATGGCATGTACGAGTCTGGCGACATCCCTCCGTTCAGTGCGCACGATGTTCCGGTCGAGATGAAGAGCCACGGGTACCTTCGCATTCCATTGCCGGATGCATGGCGAGAAGGGCAGCATCGTCGTCACGCCATAGATGCAGTGGGAACGTGCGTCAGGACGCGTCGTCTCACTGCGCGTGATAGCTTTGCCAGATGAAACCGACGACAAAGCCTTCTCGATCTTTTCCCAAGACAAAGCCTTACATCGGGGTATCTGAAGGTCTCGAAGCTGCACACGATCCACTTCGAGGAGTGCGGCAACCCGCGCGGCAAACCGCTCGTTTTCCTGCACGGCGGTCCGGGTGGCGGCATCGAACCGTTCTATCACCGCTATTTTGATCCGAAGAAGTGGCGCATCGTACTGCACGACCAGCGCGGCTGCGGCAAGAGCACTCCTTTCTCGGAGCTCCGCGAGAACACGACCTGGAACCTCGTAGCCGACATCGAGAAGCTCCGCGAACACCTCGGCATCGACCGGTGGGTCGTCTTCGGCGGGAGCTGGGGGAGCACGCTCTCGCTGGCCTATGCGGAGACGCACCCGGATCGCTGCAAGGCGCTCGTGCTGCGCGGCATCTTCCTCCTCCGCCGGAGCGAGCTCCTCTGGTTCTATCAGGAGGGGGCGAGCGAGATCTTTCCTGACGCCTGGGAGCAATACCTCGCGCCAATCCCTGCGCGCGAGCGGGGTGACCTGATGAAGGCTTACTACAAGCGCCTCACCAGCCCGGACCGCCGCGTGCGCCAGAGGGCCGCGCGAGCCTGGTCGATCTGGGAGGGAAGCACCAGCAAGCTCCTCTTCGATCCGGCGCTCGTGAAGAAGTTCGGCGGTGGCCGGTTCGCTGACGCCTTCGCGCGCATCGAAGCGCATTACTTCGTGAACCGCGGCTTCATGCGGCCCGGCGATCAGCTGCTGCGCGACGTTCGGAAGATTCGCAGGATCCCCGGCGTCATCGTCCAGGGACGGGACGACGTCGTCTGTCCGATCCGCTCGGCTTGGGATCTCCATCGCGCCTGGCCCGAGGCGAAGCTCGTCATCGTGCCGAACGCGGGCCACTCGATGACCGAGCCTGGAATTCGCAGCGCCCTGATCGAGGAGACGGCGCGCTTTGCGAGACTCTAGCATTCGATTCCTATTGACAATCGAGAGAAGAGGCGTATTTTGTCTCTTGCTTATCTAGTTTGGCTAGATGAGCAAGGGCACCATGCCTGAAAACAGACAGACCGCGGTCGTGCAGGGCACACTGCACATGCTGATCCTGAAGACTCTGGCGCTCGAGCCGATGCATGGGTACGGTATTGGCGTCCGCCTCGAACAGATCAGCAAAGGGGTGTTCCAGGTCAATGCTGGCTCGCTCTTTCCCGCGCTGCGTCGTCTCGAGCGCGACGGACTGATTTCAGGTGAATGGCGAGTCACAGAGAACAATCGGCGCGCCAAGTACTACACGCTTAGCACGCAAGGGCGCGCGTACCTCAAACGCGAAACTCGGGACTGGCAACTGCAGACGACGGCAATTGCCAGGATCCTGGACGCCTCACTGGGAGAGTTGTAATGGCGCTCCTCAGCCGCGTGCATCGGCGGGTTCCGAGGTCTGTTCCGGAAGACCCGGTTGGAACGAGGAGTTGGATGCTGAATTAGTCCAATTTCTGGAGAGTTCCATCGAACAGAAGATCCGAGCTGGATCGAGCCGAGACCAAGCGCTTCGCGCTGCACGAATGGAATTGGGTAGCGTCGCAGCGGTGAAAGATCAGTCCGCGACGTCGGTTGGGAATCGGTTCTGGATAGCGTGGGACAGGATCTACGCTACGCGATCCGGTCGCTGCGCAAGTCGCCGTCCTTCGCGGCAGCAGCGATCCTCACGCTCGCGCTTGGTATTGGTGCGAACACCGGCATCTTCGGTCTGATTGAAGCTCTCTTGTTGCGCAGTCTCCCCGTTCGCGAGCCAGAACAGCTCGTCTCCCTGCTGAGAGTTCAAGGGTCGCAATCAGGAGGGAGCTTCTCCTACCCGCAGGTGCGCTATTTAGCCGACCAGGACGAGATGTTCCTTGGCCTGTGCGGATTCAGCGGCGATACCTTCAACGTCGGTCCGCCGGACGCCTTGAGGCCAGTCGGCGGCGCCTGGGTGACCGGGGGCTACTATCACACGTTGGGTCTTGTCCCCGTCGCGGGCCGACTGCTCGGGCCCGACGACGACCGGCCGGGAGCATCGCCGGCAGCCGTGATCACGGACAACGTATTGGGCACGAGAATTCGGGCGAGACCTCGGCGCGATCGGTCGGCCGCTGCTGATTGAAGGAGTCCCGGTCGCGATCGTCGGCGTCAGTCCTCCCGGTTTCAGTGGCGCCATCGTCGGCGAGGCGGCGGACGTGACCCTCGCGCTGAGCGTGTTGCCGCAGCTCCAACCGGAACGCGCCTTCATGCTTGGGCCTGGAGGACGCTGGCTGAAGGTGCTGGCCCGAGCGCGCAGCGAAGAGTCGTGGGCTCAAATCAAATCGCGACTTGCCGTCGTCTGGGCGCAGTATCTGAGCACAACGGTATCGACGAGCCTTTCGCCGGAGGCTCGTGCCAGAGCGCTATCGTCGACCCTCGATCTGAGGGCTGGCGCAACGGGCGCCAGTCCGCTGCGAAGCCAATTTCGTGAACCGCTCCTCGTGCTGATGGGGATGGTCGACGCTCGTGCTGGTGATCGCATGCGTCAACGTCGCAAATCTCCTCCTCGCGCGCTCCGCGGCTCGTCAGCGTGAAATTGCCGTTCGACTGGCGCTCGGCGCCAGTCGTCGCCGCATCGTCCGGCAACTCCTTACCGAGAGTGCGCTGTTGGCGACTGCCGGGACTGGTCTCGGCATCGTTGTCGCGTCATTCGGCTGCCAGGTTCTCGTGAACCTGATTTCGACCGCGCAAGCCGGACCTGGAGCCTCCGCGGCGATCGTGCTCGATCTTGGGGCCGAATCTGAAAGTGTTGCTGTTCACGGCCTTGACGGCAGTGTCGACGACGCTGTTCTTCGGGCTGGCGCCGGCATTTCGAGCCACGATCGTGGAACCGAGCCTGGCGATGAATGCCAGTTCCAATCGAGTCGTCGGCTCGCGAGGACGTCTGGCGTCGGCGCTCGTCACGGCTCAGGTGTCTATCTCGCTGCTACTGCTGATCGGTGCCGGGCTCTTTGTCCACACGCTCCAGAATCTTCGAACGCTGGACCGAGGTTTTCGGCACGACGGCGTACTGCTGATCGATGTCGACGCCACGCGAGCCGGTTACGAAGGCCCGCGTCTGAAGGCCTTCAATCAGGAAATGCTCGCGATGGCGGAACGGCTGCCCGGTGTGACGTCCGCGAGTTTGTCGTCGATCACTCCATTGATGGGAGGCGGCATCAGCATGCCGATCGCTGTCAACGGACAGCCGATCGAGTTCCGGGGAGATGCACTTCAACCAGGTGGCGCCGCGCTATTTCGAAACGCTGAGCACACCGTTCGTGCTCGGGCGCGATTTCACGCTTCGCGACGATGCGACGGCACCGGGAGTGGCGATTGTCAACGAAGCATTCGTTCGCCAGTACATACCGAATGGCCGCCCGCTCGAGCAGAGCGTGTCGGTCGTCGGCTCGCGTGATGAACGGCAGGTCGTTGGCGTTGTCAAAGATGCGGTGTATGAGACCTTGAGGCAATCGCCGCCACCAACCGTTTACGTCCCGTACTTGCAGAGCGGCGGTGGCGCCGTGACGCTCGAAATCTTCTGCAGCCGGATCGCTTGCGCGGGTGGCATCGGCCATTCGCGCTGACGTCCAGCCGAAACTCGCTGGCAAGCCCATCGCAATCCGAACGCTGACGGCGCGACTCGAGGGCAGCCTCGTTCAAGAGAGGTTGATGGCCACCTTGGCGAGTGCCTTCGGCCTGCTCGCGCTGGTGCTGGCATCGGTCGGGCTCTACGGTGTCCTGGCGTATGCGGTAGTCCGGCGCACGAGCGAGATCGGTATTCGCCTGGCACTTGGGGCGCGACGGTCGCAGGTGCTCGCGCTGGTATTGAATTCCGCTATCCGCATGCTCACTCTGGGCATCGTGTTCGGTCTTCCGGCGGCGTGGGCGACATCTCGCCTCGTTTCATCGATGTTGTTCGGTTTGACCGGGGACGACCCAACGACGATCGTCGGAGCCGTGACGGTGTTGTTCGTGACCGGGCTCGTGGCCGCGTACATCCCGGCGCGACGTGCGACAAGAATCGAGCCGTTGGTCGCCCTCCGCTGCGAGTAAAATATCTCTTCGACCACGAGATTCCCGCCTCGGCATCTGTTACATCACCGCGCGCATAAGCGGCATCTGTCTCGCGCTCGCAATACAAAACTCGATCGCGTGACGAGCGGGTCGCCGGTGGTATCCTTTAAGGTAAGGATTCTGTCAAGAGGTAAGGAATGCCGAGCTCGCTCATTACCGCGAAAGGCCAGACCACGATCCCCAAGGCCATCCGCGACCGGCTGCGCGTCGCGCCGGGCGACCGCGTCGACTTCGTGGTTCAGCCCGATGGGACCGTGACGGTGGAGCCCGCGCTCCACGGCGTGGCGCCCTTGAAGGGTCTGCTGGCGGCCAAGGGACGGCCGCCGGTCAGCGTCGCGGCCATGCACCGGGCGATCCGTAAGCGCGCGGCCGGACGATGATTGGCCTCGACACCAACGTCATCGTCCGTTACCTCATGCAGGACGATGCGGCGCAGGCCCGGGTGGCCTCTGCGGTCATCGAGTCGGCGGCCGGGCGCGGCGAGCGGCTGCGCCTGACTGCCGTCACGATGTGCGAGCTGGTGTGGGTGTTGGAGTCAGCCTATTCCCAGTCGCGGGCCGATGTGGCCCGGGCGCTCGCGCAGATCGTCCGCACTGCCGATTTCGACCTCGAGCACGTCGATCATGTCCGCAAGGCGATCGAGCAGTACCGAGCGACGTCCGTGGACTTCGCGGATGCGCTCATCGGCCTGGTCAACGAAGCCGACGGATGCGACCACACGCTGACGTTCGACCGTTCGCTGAAGCGGATTCCGCAGTTCAAGGTCATCTGAGCGTCGGGGAAATAACCTCAGCCCGATCGTTCCCTCCAGTAGAATCCGGGCCTATGCCGTTTAGAAAGATTCACCGTGCCGCATCGATGTCCATCATCGTCGCGGCGATCACCCTGGGGCCTGCGCTCGATGCCGGCCAGACAGGCGTCCAATCGGTGCAATACCGGTCACCCGAGGGCGTGGAGTATCGCTCGCTTCCCGATACGCGACGCCGTCAAGAGCGCGCGAGCCGCTCTCGATGCCGACCCGAAGAACATTACGCGCATCATCGACCTCGGCGTGGCCCAGTCCGGTGCGCGCCAGTTTCGCGAAGCGATCGCGACATTCACGCGTGGGCTCGAGATCGAGCCGAACAACGCGCTGCTTCTCCGATGGCGCGGGCATCGATATCTTTCCGTGCGTGAATTCGATCGCGCGTTCGCCGATCTCACGCGCGGCGGCGCCATCGACAGCACGATCTACGGAATCTGGTACCACCTCGGTGTCGTCCAGTACCTGCGCGGAGACTTTGCCGAAGCGGCCGCATCGTTCGCCAAGGCTCAGCCGATCGCACCGGACGCCGGCGAACTGGCGGGTTCCACGGACTGGTTGTGGATGTCGCTCAGCCGAGCCGGGCGCGGCGCGGAAGCGAAGGCGATGCTCGATCGGCGGCCGGATTCGAAGCCGGTGACCAACGCGTACACGCGGCGCCTGCAGCTCTATCGTGGCGAGATCGGTCCGGACGCCGTGCTCACACCGGCGGATACAGACGAAGTGCAGGTCGCCACGCTCGCCTACGGCCTTGGCAACTGGTACCTCGTGCGGGGCGACAAGGCGCAGGCGCGCAAGTGGTTCGAGCGATCGATCCAGTCGGGCGGTTGGCCCGGGTTCGGATTCATCGTGTCGGAGGTAGAGCTCCGACGGCTTCGTTGAGATCGTCCGCGCCCAGGTGGGTCACCTGCCGGTGACGACGACGGCGAGGTGACGATCGAGCAACTGTAGGCGTGACGGCGGAGCAGGCCGTCGAGCGAATGGACTTGAGCAGATTTTGCACCGCAGTACGGTCCGAGGGACGCCCGTCCCGACGCGCGAGCGGTACCGCGTGCGTACGAACTGATTCAGATGCCGATGTAGGAGACATTTCGCGCAGTTACTGGAGACCATGCATGCGCGCTGTCATCGTGTCGGTGCTGTGTCTGCTCGGCGTTGCGGGAGGCGCGCAGCAGCAGGCGCCCGTCACGATTCGCGTCGATACCGCGGATCGTAAGGGCCCGATGAATCCGTTCTGGGCGTGGTACGGCCACGACGAGCCGAACTACACCTACACCACGAACGGCAAGAAGCTGTTGTCGGCGCTGCAGGATCTCAGCCCCGTTCCCGTGTTCGTGCGCGTGCACAACCTGCTCACATCGGGTGACGGCACGCACGCCCTGAAATGGGGCTCCACCAACGTCTACACCGAGGATGCCGGCGGCAGACCTGTCTACGATTGGACGATCGTCGACCGCATCGTGGACACCTACATGGCGCGCAACATGAAGCCGCTCGTGCAGCTCGGCTTCATGCCCGAGGCGCTGTCGTCGGCGCCCGCAGGCATACCGTACCGCCACTTCTGGAAGCCGGGCGACTCGTACAACGACATTTACACCGGATGGACGTACGCGCCGAAGGACTACAGGAAGTGGGAGGAACTCTGCTACCAGGTCACGAGACACCTGGTCGAGAAGTACGGCCGGCAAGCGGTGGAGAGCTGGTGGTTCGAGCTCTGGAACGAGCCCGACATCGGCTACTGGAGCGGCTCGGTCGGGCCGAGCGCGGGCCAGGACGATCCGCGGGCCGCCGAGAAGGCCCGGACGCGCCGTGACGAGTTCAACACGCTCTACGACTTCACGGTTGCAGGCGTCCGTCGCGCGCTGTCCACGGCGAGGATCGGCGGTCCGGAAGTAACAGGCGGCGCGCAGGCGATGCTTCGCACGTTCCTGCAGCACACATCGGCGGGCACGAACTGCCGTCACCGGAGCGATCGGGACGCCCCTCGACCTCATTACGTTCCATGCGAAAGGCAGCCCGACGTTCGTCGAGAACCGGGTGCGCATGGGTGTGGCGAACCAGCTTCGCAGCATCAACGACCACTTCGCGGTCATCAAGGAGTTCCCGATGTACGCGAGGACGCCCATTGTCATCGGCGAGTCGGATCCCGAAGGCTGCGCGGCCTGCGGAGTGAGTCACTACCCGCAGAACGGCTACCGCAACGGGACGATGTTCCCGACCTACACCGCGCTGCAGATCGCGCGCACCTACGAGCTGGCCGATCTCCACCAGGTGAACCTGCTTGGCGCCGTGACGTGGGCGTTCCTCTTCGAGGACCAGCCGTACCTCGACGGCTTCCGCGACCTGGCCACCAACGGGATCAACAAGCCGGTCCTGAATACGTTCCGCATGCTCGGGCAGATGAGCGGCGATCGGGTCCAGGCGACGAGCTCGGCCGGCCTCACGGTGGAGGAGCATCCGGGACAGGGGCGTGCGCGGCGCGCCCGATATCTCGGCACTCGCGGCGCGATCGCCGCGATCGGCCACGGTCCTGATGTGGAACTACCACGACGACGACCTGCCGGCTCCGGCGGCGCCGATTTCGCTGACGATGGACGGGCTGCCGGCCGGCCGGGCGACCGTGTCGCACTTCCGCATCGACGACACGCACAGCAACTCGTACTCGGCGTGGGTGAAGATGGGCTCGCCGCAGAAGCCGACGCCCGCGCAGTACGCCGAGCTCGAGAAGGCGAGTGAACTGGAGCCGCTGAGGCCGGCTCGCCAGGCCACGATCGGCCGGGACGGCCGCCTCACCGAGACGTTCGACCTGCCGCGGAAGAGCGTGTCGCTCGTGAAGGTCACCTGGTAGTCGGCGAGATTGGCAATCGCGTCGGCCGCTGTGCGCCGTGTCCACGAGCGCGGCGGCCAGGCCAGGCGCGATGAGCAGGTTCTGGAGGAAATCGCGTCGCCCGGTGGCTGCTGTTTCGGACTCAGACATCATCGACTCCCTTGCAACGTCAAGGCGGGATGGCACGACTATAATCCAGCCACTTGGCCCTGACTCCCGGTATCGCTGACGTGAGGCCCGCGTCATGGTGCAAGAGGAGGACGTATGGTGGATCGAACGAGACGCAACTTATTGAAGGCCGGCGCCGCGGCGGCGGCCGCGGCCGCGACGCCATCGGCGCTCGCGCAACAGAGCCTCACCGGACAAGGCGGACAAACTGTACAGGGCGGACGCTTCTATCAGAGAGGGAACGTTCGCATCCATTACGACGAGACCGGTTCGGGTTTCCCGCTGCTGCTCATCCCGGGCGGCGGCTTGAACGGCTCGACGATCGCCGGCATCCGCGCCGGCAATCCGTTCAACACGATCGACGCATTCAAGGGAGAGTTCCGCTGCATCTACGCCGATCTGCGACACTCGGCCGGCCAGTCCACCGGTCCGCTCGAAGCCGACCGGCCATGGGATGCCTACACGGACGATCATCTCGGCCTGATGGATCACCTCGGGATCGACAAGTTCATGGTGCTCGGCTTCTGCATCGCTGGTCCCTTCATCTGGAATCTCATCAAGCGCGCGCCCAATCGCGTCGTCGCCGCGGTCCCGGCGCAGCCGGTGGGATTCCGGCCGGAGCTCCCGAATGCCCTGTATGACAGTCAGAAGACGGGCTGGGCCGCGGAGCTGGTGAAACGGCGCAGTGACGTCACGGATGCGATGGCCGACCAGTTCCTTTCCAGGATGTTTCGCACCAACCCTGACTTCGTGTTCACGGTGACGCGCGACTTCGTGAAGAGTTGTCAGACGCCCGTGCTCGTCCTGCCGGATGACACCGCCGGGCATTCATTGACCGCAGCGATCGAGAGCGCGATGCTCGCGCCCAAAGGTCAACTGAGCATGTATCCGTGGAAAGACACGCCGGAGAAGATCCCGCTCGCCGTGCGCCACGTGCGCAGCTTCCTGCTGTCGCACCGGACGGCGTGAAGAATTTGAGATATCGAATTGATGATTGATGATCGAAATTGCACCATCGATGATTGGAGATTGCGGAAATCAGTTGATTTGAGACCGGCGAACATTGGCAGCGCGATTGCTGATGGCGCTCGCGTGAGTACAGCCGATGATTTGCAATCGCGAGTAGAGGCGTTCGCCGATCTCTCAATCAAGTTCGCGGCGGGTCTGCCGGACACATATCTCGTGCGGCGGATGGCCGGACAGTTTCAGGACGCCGCAACGTCGGTTGGCGCCAATTACCGGGCCGCGCGGCGCGCCAAGTCACATGCGGATTTCGTCTCGAAGATCGGCACGGTCTCCGAAGAGGCCGACGAATGCTGCTACTGGCTCGGGCGACTGCGCAACGCTAACATCCGGAGCACGACGACCGACATCGAACCGCTTCTCACCGAAGCCGATGAGCTCGCGCGCATCTTCGGCGCTTCACACCGTACTGCCAAACAGCGCAGAAGATCATAGATGAACGATGATCGATGAACGGTGATTGAGCGGCGATCGTCGGAGGAATGATCATCGATGAACGATGATTTGAACTGATGATCGATGAACGAAGGCTTGAAGGACTGGGAGATGAATCATAGATACGTCAATCAAATCATCAAATCATCAATCATCGTTCATCGATGATTCACCGCGGCGCCATGCGGATCGCGCCATCCAGCCGCACGCACTCAGCGTTCAGATACGCGGTCGTGATCATGAACTCGGCCAGCGCAGCGTATTCGTCCGGGTGGCCCAGCCGCTTCGGGAACGGCACCGACGCGGCCAGCGCGCTCTTCACGTGCTCGGGCAGCCGGGCCAGCAGCGGCGTGTCGAAGATGCCCGGCAGAATCGTGTTGACGCGGATGCCTTCGCCCATCAGATCGCGCGCAATCGGCAGCGTCATGCCGACGATGCCGGCCTTCGAGGCGGAATACGATGCCTGGCCGATCTGGCCGTCCTGCGCCGCCACCGACGCGGTGTTGACGATTGCGCCGCGTTCGCCGTCGTCCAGAGCGGGCGAGCGTCATCATGCCGGCCGCCGATTTCGCGGTGCAACGGAATGTGCCGACGAGGTTGATCTGGATGACGCGGTCGAAGTCGGCGGTGGGGAACGACACGATCGCGCCGGTGTTCTTGTCGCGGCTGGCGGTTTTGATGGCCGTGCCCGTGCCGGCGCAGTTGACGAGGACACGCTCCTGGCCGACGGCGGCGCGCGCTTTTGCGAAGCCGGCGTCCACCTGCTCTTCGCTGGTGACGTCCACCTTGCAGAACACGCCACCCAGTTCCGCGGCCAGCGCTTCGCCAGAGGCTTCGTTCAGGTCGAACAGCGCGACCCTGACGCCATGAGCGGCGAGGCGGCGCGCGGTGGCCGCGCCCAGGCCGGAGGCGCCGCCGGTGATGACGGCGGAGAGGCTGGAGGAGAGTTTCATGGCTGAAGCTTATATCGTGGCTGCCGCGCGCACGGCAGGGGGCAGGCGCGGCGGCCGGCTTTCGGGCTGGCATCCGGCGGACCTGGCCGCACAGGTCATCGACGCACTCGCTCGAGCGCACGAACGCCGACCCGGCGCTGGTGGAAGACGTGATCATGGGCTGCGTGCTGCAGGCCGGAGAGCAGAGCGGCTGCATCGGTCGCATGGCGGTGCTCGCCTCGAAGCTGCCGAAGGCGGTGCCGGGAGTGACCATCGACCGGCAATGCGGCTCGTCGCAGCAGGCGCTGCACTTCGCCGCCCAGGCGGTGATGTCCGGAACGATGGACTGCGTCATCGCCGCGGGCGTGGAAAGCATGTCGCGCATTCCGATGGCGGCGTTGTCGAAGATCTACAAGGACGCCGGGCTGGGCCACTACATGAGCCCGACGATCCGGGAGCGCTATCCCGGGCCCGAGTTCAGCCAGTTCATGGGCGCGGAGATGATGGCGGAAAAATACCAGCTCTCCAGGGACGCGCTCGACTGCTACTCGCTCCAAAGCCATCAGCGCGCGGCGGCGGCCACGCGGGACGGGGGTTTCGCCGCCGAGATCGTGCCGGTGGCGGTGCGCGTCGCCGGAAGGCCGACGTGATTGATGACGATGTGATTGATGACGCGATGCATGTCGCCGATGAAGGCATTCGCATGGACGCGACGCTCGAAGGCATCCGCGGCGTGAAGCTGCTGCGCGAAGGCGGCCGCATCACGGCGGCCAGCGCCAGCCAGATCTGCGACGGCGCGAGCGGTGTGCTCGTCGTCAACGATCGCGGTCTGAAGGCGATGGGCGCACAACCGCTCGCGCGCATTCACCACATGACCGTGATCGGCGGCGACCCGGTGATCATGCTCGAGGCGCCGCTGCCCGCCACGCACCACGCGCTGAAGAAGGCGGGCCTGACCGTCGACGACATCGACCTCTTCGAGGTGAACGAGGCCTTCGCCTCGGTCCCGCTGGCGTGGCTGCAGGACACGGGCGCCGACCCGGCGCGGCTGAACGTCAACGGCGGCGCGATCGCGCTGGGGCACCCGCTCGGTGCGTCGGGCACCAGGCTGATGACGACGCTGGTGCATGCGCTGCAGGCCCGTGGCAAGCGCTACGGCCTGCAGACGATGTGCGAAGGCGGCGGCCAGGCCAACGTGACGATTGTCGAGCGGTTGGGATGAGCGCAGCGCTCCGGCGAGCGGCAAGCCTGTGCGACGATACCTGCGATAATTGGCGCGATGAACCCTGTCACCGAGCGCCGGAACCGCATGCAGGTGCGCGTGTATCCGTCCCTGATGGCGCATGACCAGGACGATGCCCGGTTCTGGGCGGCACTGCCGGTCGAGGAGCGGATTCTCCAGGTCTGGAAGTTGAGCGAAACCCAGTGGCGCCTTCGTGGCGAGTTCCCCGATGAATCAGGACTTCCTCGATCTACTGCGCGCGTTCATCGAAGGTAACGTCCGATTCCTCATCGTCGGCGCCTACGCGCTCGCCGTGCATGGGCGGCCGCGGGCGACGGGCGACCTGGACGTGTGGGTGGATGCCACGCCTGAGAATGCCGCGAAGGTCATGTCGGCGCTCGAGCGGTTTGGCGCCCCGACTGCGGAGGTGAGCGTTGAGGATTTCAGCCGGCCTGGCATCGTCTTCCAGATGGGTCTGCCACCTCTGCGGATCGATGTGCTGACGGAGCTCTCGGGCCTCACGTTCACTGAAGCCTGGTCCAGTCGAATGCAGGCCGCCTTTGGGCCGGTCATGGCGGACGTCATCGGTCGCGAGGCGTTCATCAAGAACAAGCGAGCCGCGGGGCGCGCGAAAGACCTTGGCGATATTGAGTCACTCGGCGAATGAGTGCCAGACCTGCAGAATTGGACCCCAGCGTCGAAGTACCATTCCGTAAGAATGCCTGAGTTCCGAGGACGCAAATGGATGATCCGACAAGACGCAGACTCCTGAAAGGCGGCGCCGCGGCAGCGGCGATGGCCGCGATGCCACGCGTCCTTGCTCAGCAGGTGGGCAAAGGAGAGAGCTGACAAGTTCTACGAACGAGGCCCCGTCCGCATCCGTTATCAGGAGGACGGGTCCGGCTTCCCGCTGATGCTGCTTCCCGGCGGAGGATTGAACGCGACCATCGCGTTCTTCACGGGCAACTCGCCCTTCAACGCGATCGAGGAGTTCAAGGGACAGTATCGCTGCATCACGGCGGACCTGCGCAACGCCACGACCGGCCAGTCCACCGGCCCTGTCGAAGCCGATCGGCCGTGGGAATCCTACGCCGACGACCAACTCGGCCTGATGGATCATCTCGGCATCGACAAGTTCATGGTGATGGGGTTCTGCATTGGCGGCCCGTTCATCTGGAGCCTCCTGAAGCGCGCGCCCAATCGTGTGGTCGCGGCGGTGCTGGCGCAGCCCGTGGGATGGCGGCCGGAGATGCGCGACCCGAAGTACCCGGGCGTCTTCTGGAAAACCTGGGGTCCGGCACTGACTGCCAAGCGGCCCGAGATCACGATGCCGACGGTCGACCGATTCGTGACCCGGATGTTCGAGACCGACCCCGACTTCGTCTTCACCGTGACACGCGATTTCGTGCGCGGTTGCCAAACGCCGATTCTGGTCCTGCCGGACGATTCCCCGGCGCACCCTTACGCCGTCGCCATGGAGAGCGCGATGCTCGCGCCGAACGCCGAAGTGAGCCTCTTCCCCTGGAAAGAACCCAAGGATCGGATTCCCCTGGCGGTGCGCCACATCCATTCCTTCCTCAAGGCGCATCGGCCCGTGTCGGCATGATCCCGACGACCGTCTACGCTTGACAAGGGCGCGAGCTGTGGCCACGATCATCTTCGAACTCTGCAGCCGTTCAATCGTAGGAGCTGGAGGTATGCGCATGCGGAATCGCTCGCACACGGTCTTGTTCTTCGGCATGCTGGTTGCGGTCACGGCGGTATGCGCCGCCCTGGCAACGAAATCGCTCGGTGCGCAGGCCGCCAAGGCGCCCGCTCAAACACCCGCGAAGGCCGCGCCAACTCGCGCAGCCGCCACTCTGCCACGCACGCCCGATGGCCATCCCGATTTCCAGGGACTGTACGACGTCGCGACCGTGACGCCGCTCGAGCGGCCGGCGGAAGCCGGCGGCCGCCTGGTGATCACCAATGAGGAAGCGGCGGCGGCCGAGGCCTACGACCGCCAGCGCGAAGCCAAGGACGGCGCTCAGATCAGCGGCGATCGCGGAGCGCCTCCAGCCGGCGGCGAGCGCGTCGCGACGAAGACGTGGCTCGAAGCGGTCGAGCAGTTCGCTGGCGGCGGGACGGGCGGGTACAACCGGTTCTGGCTCGAGCAGGGCCGGCAGATCATCGTCATCGACGGCCAGAAGCGCAGTTCGATCCTGATCGATCCGCCGGACGGCAAGGTTCCGCCGATGAAGCCGGAAGCGCGGCAGCGCAACGCACGGCTGCGCGCGGCCTCCGTCGATCCCAGCGCCGGCGAGGCGGCCGTCTCCGGACCGCCCGGCGCGTTCGACGGACCGGAGTCGCGCCCGCTGGCCGAGCGATGCCTGCTCGGCTTCAATTCCACGGCGGGTCCGCCCGCGCTGCCGAACTACTTCTACAACAATTTCAAACAAATTGTTCAGACACGCGACACCGTGATGATCCTGAACGAGATGGTGCACGATGCGCGCGTGGTCCGCATCGGCGGCAAGCACGTGCCGCCGACCATCCGCAGCTGGATGGGCGATTCGATCGGCTGGTGGGAGGGCGACACGCTCGTCGTGGACACCACGAATTTCACCGGCAAAACGCAGTTCAACGGCTCGAGCGATCAGCTGCACGTCGTCGAACGCATCAGGCGAGTCGACGCGAACACGCTCCTGTATCGCTTCACCGTCGAGGATCCGTCGACGTGGGAGCGTGCATGGACCGGCGAGTATCCGTGGAAGGCGACCACGGACCGTCTGTTCGAGTACGCCTGTCACGAGGGCAACTACGCGATGACGAACATGCTGAAGGGCGCGCGGCTGAAGGAAGCCGAGGATAGCGCGAAAAAGCAGCAGTAGCGCGCGGCTCGAGTCGATGGCTGCGACGAATCGATGGCCGGCGCTGCCGTATGCGGATTGGAAAGACACGTACCACACCCTGCACATGTGGACGCAGATCGTCGGGAAAGTTGCCCTCGCGCTCGCGCCGCCGTTGAATCACTCGTGGGCGATTGCATTCCAGGTGACTCCACGCGGGCTGTCGACGCGAACGCTCTCGCACGGCCAGCGTTCTTTCGCGATCCATTTCGATTTTATCGAGCATCAGCTGGCCATTCGCACCTCGGACGGTGAAGAGCGGCTGCTGCCGCTGCGGCCGCAAACCGTTGCCGCGTTCTACGGCGAGGTAATGAGTGCGCTCGACGGTCTCGCGTTTGCCGGTGAAGATCTGGCCGATGCCGGTGGAAGTCGAATCGCCGGTCCGATTCGATGAAGATACCGTCCACCAATCCTACGATCCGGTATTCGCGCAACGGTGCTGGCAGATTCTGCTTCAGATATCTCGCGTGCTGACCGGTGCCGCGTGCGACTTTATCGGCAAGTGCAGCCCGGTGCATTTTTTCTGGGGGAGCTTCGACCTGGCGGTCACGAGGTTTTCTGGAAGAACTGCACCGCCACGTGAGGGGCCCGCGTTCATGCGGGAAGCTTATTCACACGAGGTCATCAGCCACGGATTCTGGCCGGGAAACAGTGCGGTTGAACCGGTGCTTTACGCCTACGCGGTTCCCGAGCCCGCGGGCCTGCGCGAGACGCGGGTGAAACCCGACGCTGCGTTTTACAACAACGATCTGCGCGAGTTCGTGCTCCCGTACGAGGCGGTCCGGTCAGCGACCGACCCGGATCGCGCAATTCTCGACTTCGTTCAAAGCACCTACGTTCAAGCCGCCACGCTCGGGCGCTGGGATCGCCAGGCACTCGAGCGGCTGCTGCCCTAAGGCACCGGGTCGCTGCAGCGAACTGGCGCATCACAGAACGAGACCACAGAGACGATGAACCGTTCAGGCTCACTCGCCGGATGGATCGAATTATCACCGGCTCTACGCTCGCGCAGGTCGTCGCAAGCTCACCAGATACGTGATAAACAGCGCCGAGAACACCGTGTGGATGATCACCGGCGGGACGAGTATGGGCGGGTACATCGCGCCGTTCACGAACTGGGCAATCAGTTGAAAGACATGGTAGAACGTGAGAATGACCACGCCGTTCTTCACGGTCTCGGGCGAGGTATTCTTCTGACTCACCGAAAAACTGATAAACGCGACGGCCAGAATCGCGAATGAAAACGCGCGCGCAATGGCTGCCGACAGTCCCTCCGCCCCAGGAAAGAACGACGCGGGGGCCAAGAACATTCCGAAAGCGATCGCGGTTTCCGCGACGGTGTTCAGCCACAAAATCCATTTCATGAGGCGGCTCCCTGAATAGTGGCCAATCTTAGTGGATCAGTTTGGCCGCCCTGCACAAATCCTGCATTCTGTCGTCCGAGATCTTCGCGCACGTCAACGAAGAAGTCACCGCCGGTCTCGTAAAGGCCGGGTGCAAATACGCGTATTCCAAGAAGTCATCAGCCACGGATTCTGGCCGCGAAATAATGCGGTCGAACCGGTGGTTTCGCGTTCCGGACCGAGCTCGCCAACCACGGCAGACCCGAGCAGGATGTGAGTGGAGCGGCCTCTCTCAGCGACGCTGGCGGCGCTGACGGTCTCGTGCCACCGGCCGGACGACTACCTGCTGTCGCCCACGTTGGCTGATCAGGTGCTTGCCGTGACGTTGTCCTCGGCGACGTTGCCGGCCGACGGTATTTCGCGGGCGACGATCACCGCGCAGCTCGATCCCCGCACCGATTTCGACAAGCGAAGCATCACGTTCGCGACCACAGCCGGCACGCTGATCGCCGACGGGAAGGAAGGTTCCTCGATTACGGTTCCCGCGGATACCAACGGGAAGGCCGTGGTCGAATTGCGCAGCTCCACCTCCGCCACGACCGCCCAGATCGACGTGACGGTGGCGACCGTGTCGCGCACCGCCTCGGTGCAGTTCCAGAAGCTTGCGCGCGAGGACGTCTTCGACATCTCGATCAGCAGCAACACGGTGCCGGCCGACGGCTTTACACCCGTCGTAATCACGGTCGGCCTGAAACGCCTGGGCACGACCGACCAGCGCTCGATCAAATTCGAAACCTCGTCGGGGACGTTCAACGCCTCGGGGCAGCAGGCATCACGATCGGTCACCGTCACGGCCGGTCCCACCGGCGTCGTCGTCGTCGAGCTCCGAAGCGACGCCGTCAGCACGGCGTACGTTCGAGTGACGGCGCTCGATACGCTGTACGAGTTCCAGGTGGCGTTCACGGCGCTGACGCGCGAAGACACGTTCGACGTGTCGATTAGCAGCGGGTCGATCCCGGCCGACGGCTTCTCTGCGTCGACGATCACGGTCCAGCTCAAACGGGCGGTCTCGGCACAGCAGCGGGCGATCAGGTTCGAGACGTCGGCAGGAGTGCTCATCGGCCCCGGCCAGCCAACCGCGAAAGCAGTGACCGTCAACGCCGATGCGAATGGACGAGCCGTCGTCGACCTCCAGAGCGACAAAACAGTGGGCTCCGCAAGGGTGCGCGTGACGGCGCTCGATTTGCCGTATGAGTTCACCGTCAACTTCACCGCGGTCAGTCCGTCGAACGTCATTTCGCTGTCGGCGTCGTCTCCTTCAGCAGCTGCGGATGGCGTCACGACGATCATCGTGACCGCAACTGTTGCCGCGAACTTGCCGGCGGGGCGTCGCACCGTCGCGTTCCGAACGACGTTGGGACAGATCACGCCGGCCTCGGTCGACGCCGACGGAAGCAATACTGCACGCGCGAGCGTGAGCAGCGTCGTCGTCGGCACCGCCAGGATCACTGCGACCGTGGACGGCACCAACGCCGAAACAGCCGCGCAATTCACTCAATCGCTGCCCGACAGCGTCTTCGTTGCCCCTGACACCGTGACGCTGAGTTCCGGCGGCAGTAGCGGGATTCGTGTCACGCTCCTTCGATCCGTTGGCGCAATCAGTCCGCGACTCCAAGTGACGTTCTCGGCGACGACGAGCACGGGTGCCGCGCTGGGGACGTTCAGCCGCGTCACCCTGGCAGAGAGTGGCGTCGCGACCGCGACGTATAACGTGAACACCACGTCGTACCTCGGACCGGTGACGATTACGGCAACCGTCGAAGGAGGCGCCACGGGGACGGCGACGATTCAGATCGTTCCGTAGGACTTTCGTGGGATGACCGAGCCTGGAATTCGCAGCGCCTGATCGAGGAGACGGAGCGCTTCGCGAGGCTCTAACAATCGACGTGCCTGGCCGCGCGCGCGAACCGCACGTCGATTGCATCAGAGCCCGCAGGCGATTCGTGTAAAGCGGAATCGGACGCGCGGACGATGGTCGTCAAGATGGCTTATGCCGCGCCGGCGCGGCGATCGGCGGCTATCTCCTCAATCGGCAGGTTGACCACGATCATCGTTCCGCGTCCGGCGACCGAGCGGATGCTGATGCGACCTCCGGCAAAGTTCACGCGCTCGCGCATGCTGCGCAGGCCCAGTCCGGCCGCTTCGCGCGCCGTCGCATCGAATCCGGCGCCTCGATCGACGATGCGCAGTCGAACGCCATTTCGCGTCGAACTGATTTGGACGGTTGCCGACTTCGACCCGCTGTGCTTCATGACGTTGTGCAGTGCTTCCTGCGCGATCCGGAACAGGCACAGGGCAGGGGCTGTCGGCACTGGACGATCCATACCGCGCTGACGGAACTCGACGCGCAGATCGTGTTGCCGCGACATGTCGCGACACAAACCATCGAGCGCAGACACCAGCCCGATGATCTCGAGCCTCGCCGGATGGAGGTCGTGCGACAGCCGGTGCACATCGCTGGCGATGTCGCCGGTTTGCATGGCGAGCTTGTGAGCGGCCTCGGCGAGGGCAGCGGTCGACGCGGCCGAACGCGCGGCGAGGCCCTCGATCTCGATGCTCAGCAACGCGAGTTTCTGACTGAGGTCGTCGTGCAGGTCGCGCGCGATTCGCCGGCGCTCGGATTCCTGCGCCGAGATCAGCCGGCCCGCCAGGTCGCGGACTTCGGCATAACTGCCGCGAAGCGCCGACTCGCTGGTGCGCAGCGCCTCTTCAGCGCGACGGCGTCGGCCGTGCTGGACCAGCAGCAGCACCACCAGCGCCGTCTGTCCGGCGACGATAGAACCGGTGACGATAACCGTGGTCCGATACTGGGTCCAGAGACTCGGCTCGCGGAACAGCACGGCGCTACCCGGCGGCAGCCGCGCCTCGTCGATCCCCCAGCGCGCGAGCTGTCGCGCGTCGAAAGCGACGCGGTTCGGATCCATCATCTCGATCGGGATCTGCGATGCCGCCTCGCCCGACAGAATCCGCCGGCCGATCCTGCCTGCGGCCACACCGACCGACGCCATGTCGTAGAGCGTGCCGCCGACTATCCCTTTACCGAGAAACGGCTCGTCGGTGCCGTAGACCGGAGCGTTCGACGAAGCGGACACAACCGCGGCGACATCCTCGGGACGAAAGTAATTGCCGGCCGCGTCGGTATACAGCATCGGCGCGAACAGGATCAGCGAATGCGGAGGGAGAGTCCGAAGCCGGTCCACCATGTCGCGCATCGGCAAATCGGTCAGGTAGGCAAAGGTGATCCGGTCTCCGTACTCTTTGAACGATTCGCGAAGCGGTTCCAGCCAGGATTTTTCGACGGTGGAGGCGCCAACCGGAACGACCACGTGACGGGTGTCGGGATGAATCCGCAGTGCGAGGTTGAGGGTGTCCTTGTAATCACGCCGTACCGCGACCCCTGTGACATTCGCCGGCCGCTGTCCCTGGAACCTGTCAACGTTGACCGAGGCAAAAACGATCGGCGTGTCTCCGAATAGCTCGTCGCGGCGGCCGAGAAGGAAGTCGAACGCCAGCGGACTCACCACGACGATCAGGTCGATGCGCCGGCCTTTGTACTTGACCCGGAGAGCGTCGACGATTTGCTGCTCGTGACGCTCTCTCGGAAACCGGATCAGATCCAGGTACTCGGTGTAGAAATCGACCGGCGTGGACAGGTCCTGCACGAGCGCCGTGCGCAGCGGCTGGTCGAACCCGGCGTAGGTCATGCTTTCGTGAGAAAACAGCAGCAGGACGTGCTTGCCTGCAGATTCCTGCGCCCGAACGGCGCCCGACGGTGTAAACGACCACGCGATTACCGCGCCGGCGATCGCCGCCGCCGTCACAAGACGACTCGTGTGTCTCAGCTGCATAGTGTCAAGCACTCGTCCCGGTGCGAACGGACCGCCGGCATTCTATCAATCTCGGGAGCGGGCGAGTCATCGCTCTCTTGACCTGAAGAGCGCTCCAGAACCATGCTCAAACCCGGGATGTCAGCGATCGAGCGGGAATTGGCCGCGCTCAAGTTCATCGACGGGCTGTCTGCGCACTTGACCGACGTGCGCGAACCGCACAAGGCGCTGCGGCATGCACTGCGCGATACCCGCGATTTCTTTCAAGCCAGTCATGGCTGCATCGCCACGCTGCGTGCCGGCCGCACCGAGGCCGACCTGTTGTTCACGCTGCCCAAGCGGCGGGATTGGGATCTGGGCGTGCTGACCAGTTATATCCGTCATACCAATCCGCCGGTTCAGCGCGACATGTTGATCGGATCGGTCAGGCGGCGCGGCGGCGCCTGGGGAGCGATCGCTCTCGTCCGTCCCGGCCGTGCTTTCGACCGCGAGGATCGGCGCCTGAGCGGCCGCATCGCCGCGGTGCTCTCAGCCGCCGTTCAGCGGATTGACCGCGATCGCCTGCTCGGCGTGCGCGACCGGATCGACCGGAAGATCATGGAGCAGATCCACCCCAAGGACCTGTTCTATCAGATCCTGGACGGCATTCGCTCGCTCACGCTCTACGATCATTCGTCGGCGCTGCTAATCCGCGAAGAGGATGATTCGTCTTTGCGCCTGGTGGCCGAGCAGATCGCGTGGACGAAAGCCAAGAGCGAAAGGATCGGACTGAAGATTCCGATCAGCGAGGTCGCCGCCGCGTTGCTGCAGTCAGAACGGGTCTACGGATTCGATCGGCACGGCGACACGTGGCGAGAGTGGAACGGACAGCCGGCGGACGGCCTGGCCGCCTTGCTGGACTACAACGCGGACGGCAGCGGTGACGGCGAAACGGTACGGGAATCGTCGATGTTGTGCGCGCCGCTGGTCACTCGAGACAGCCTGGTCGGTGTCCTGAAAATTGCCGCCCGCTACCCCGGGCAGTTGAAGCCGTTCGATGCCGAATTGGTGGAGCACTTTCGCTCGCAAGCCGCCATCGCCATCCAGAACCTCCATCGCACCGAATCGCTCCGTGCGCGCGTCGTCACCGCAGAGCGCAAGCACGCGATGGCCGATCTCGCGCGCAGCGTGTCGCATGATGTGAATAACGCGCTCGGGTCGATGCTGCCGCTGATTCAGCAGATGCAGGCCGATCTGCAGAGCGGTGGGGCGGCCCCGGCGGTGTTTGCGACTGATCTCGAGCATATTCAGAAATCGCTTCAGGTGTGCCGCCGGATTTTCGGCGGCATGCTTACTTTCTCGCGCAATGCGGCGCGACGCAGCCGCTATGGCCAGGTCCGGCGGGCGATTGAAACGGCATCGGCCATCCTGAAGTACGGCATGAGCCGCAGCGCGATCGAGTTGAGCGTCAGCGCGCCCGACGACGTCCCGGAGGTGGCCTGCAGCCAGAGCGATCTCGAGCAGGTATTCCTCAACCTGCTGAGCAACGCGCGCGAAGCGACGCCGCACGGCGGACGGATCAGCGTCACCGTCCGGGGAATCGATCGCGCGGTGGAAATTCTGATCGCCGATACCGGCTGCGGCATCGCGCCGGAAGACTTGTCGCGGGTTCTCGAGCCGTTTTTCACGACGAAGCCAAACGGCAACGGGCTTGGCCTGTCGATCTGCCGTTCGGTTCTGTGGGAAGTCGACGGCACGCTGAAGATTCACAGCGAGCCCGGCAACGGCACGCGCGTCCAGGTGCTGGTTCCCGAGGCGGCGCTGCAGCCGCACGTCCAGCGGACATGAAGCCGTCGCGCATCATGGTCGTGGACGACGAACCTGGCATGCTGCGGGCGGTCGAGCGGGTGTTGAGCGGCGACCATCACGTTGTCGGCACACGACTGTCTCGTGAAGCGCTGGCGCTCGCCGACGATTTTCAACCCGAGCTGGCGATCGTCGACATCCGGATGCCGGATCTCGACGGCTTCGAGCTGATGGCGAAACTGAAAGCGCGCTTTCCAGCGATGGACGTCATCCTGATGACCGGCAGCGTCGACGATCTCGACGAGAAACTGGTTCGAGCGATTCGCAGTCCTGCGTTTTACTTCATTCAGAAACCGTTCGATCGCGAAGTACTCCGGACCCTCGTCGAGCGCTGCATCGAACTGCGTTGGCGGCGCGAGGAGCACCGGCAGAATGTCCGGCGCCTGGAAGCGGAGCTGGCCGAGGCGCGCGCCTTTCAGCAAAGCCTTCTGCCGGCGCGGCAAGCGATCGTCAATCATGTGGCCGTGAGCTGCCGATACACGCCGTCGGCTGCGCTCGGCGGCGACCTCTACGATTACGCCGCCGCATCGACGAGGCGGACGGCATTGCTGATCGCCGACGTGTCGGGTCATGGCGTGTCGGCGGCGATGCTCACCGGGATCGTGAAGAGTGCATTTCACGCCTCGCACGTCGATGGCTTCGAGCCTGTGGCGGTCGTGGATCGGGTGTCGCACGGGCTCGCCGCCTTCGGCGCCGAGCGATTTGTCACGCTGGTTGCGGCGCTGATCGCTCCAGCCGACGGCGAGCTGCGATATGTGAATGCCGGCCACCCGCCGATGCTGTTGTGGGGCAGTGCGCGCGCGCCGCAGTGGCTCGACAGCACCGGTCCTTTGGTCTCGCCGGCGCTGATGGGGCTTACCTGGCAGGAACGGGTGGTGCCGATGAACCTCGGCGAGCATCTCCTGCTCTACACGGATGGCGTCTCGGAGACACTGGCCGGCGAAAGCGGCCGTTCGGAGGGGCCCCTGATCAGCGCGATCGAACGGATTCCGGAAGGTGGCGAGCGCCTACTCGATGTGATTCTGGCCGACATCCACCAGTTGCTCGCTGGCCAGCCGCAGCCCGACGATCTGACGCTGCTGACAGCGACCATGCTCGACCGCTCGCCTGTTCACGATGAACGGAGAGTTCGCCAAGAACGCCGAGAAGCCGAATGAAATTCACTCTCGGCGATGCAAAATGCAAAATGCAGAATGCCAAATGCAGACACAGGCTGCATTACCGTTTGCATCTTGCATTCGGCATTGGCACTCGGCATTCTGCATTTTGCATTCTGCATTCTGCATCAGGGTGGCGTTTTTCAGCACCCTGCTAAGCGCCAAGCCGCGCCGCGAGATCGTTGAAGTCTGAGGCCGCGACGTCGACCGAGGCGTCGGGCGACAGATCCGGCTTGCCGTTCGGTCCGTATTCGCGGGGACGCGTGACGAAAGCTGTCTTCAAGCCGACGCCTTTTGCGGCACGCAGGTCGCCGAGGTGCGCCGCCACCATCGCGACCTCCGACGGCTGCAGGCCGAGAAAATCTGCGGCTGATTGGTACACCTCTCGATCGGGCTTGTAGTGACGGACGAGCTCGGCGCCGAGGATGCAATCCCACGGCAGGCCGGCATGTTTTGCCATGTCGGTCATCAGTCCGATGTTGCCGTTCGAGAGCGGCGCGATGATGAACTTTTTCTTGAGGCGCGTCAGCCCCGCCACGGAATCAGGCCACGGCTTCAGGCGATGCCACGCGCGATTGAGATCGGCTTTCTCCGGCTCGCTCAACGAGGCGATGCCGAAATCGCCGAGGATCCGGTCGAGCGTCATGCGGTGCAACACGTCGAGCTTCGTCCATGGCAACTCGCCGTTGCGAACCCGGTTCATGCTGGGCGCGTAGCCAGCGCGCCAGGCGTCGGCGAATTTCGCGCCGTCCACCGTGATCTGCTTGCGTGTCGCGAGCGCCTGCATCTCTGTCGCAACCGAGCTCCGCCAGTCGACCACCGTGCCGAAGACGTCAAAGACGAGCGCCTTCACTCCCGCGAGCGTCGCGTCCACAGATGATCCTTTCTGGCCGATCGCTGCCTCGCTGCCTGGCCGCCACAAAGCGGCGCCTAACGGTCCGATCACGCTCGAGCGGAGCCACCACCGGCGCGAATACATCGTCATACGGCCAGCGTGTGACGCAGTCGTTGATGAAGCATCTGAGAATGCATGGCGATCCTCGCGGCATAATACACGGCCTATGGCTGAGACCGTTGTTGAAGATCGTCCGCGCCCGCCCGGACCCGGCGGGTACGACACGCTGCTCGTGCGCAAAGACGGCGCGATCGACTGGCTCACGCTCAACCGGCCGCACTCGCTGAACGCGTTGAATCGCACGATGCTCCTCGAGTTGCAGCACTACTTCGGCGAACTCGCTACCGACTACGGTGTCCGCGTCGTCGTGCTGGCTGGCGCCGGCCGTGGCTTTTGCGCCGGCCTCGATTTGAAGGAAGCCAGCAGCGGCGAGCTGGGCGGCGGAGCGGTGAGCGGTCTGCGGTTGCAGCGCCGCGTCAGCGAGATCATTGTGCGGATGCGTCGCGCACCGCAGCCGATCGTCGCCCTGGTGAACGGTGCGGCGAGCGGCGGAGGGTTTGCGCTTGCCCTGGCATCGGACATTCGCATTGCGTCACCGTCCGCGCGCCTGAACTCGGCGGCCATCCGGATCGGGCTCAGCGGATGCGACATCGGGATCTCGTATTTCCTGCCCCGACTCGTCGGCAGCGCGCTAGCGTCAGAACTGTTGCTAACGGGACGCTTTATTGATGCGCCGCGAGCGCTCGCGGTCGGCCTCGTCTCCCGAGTGGTTGCGGACGGCGAGCTGGTGGCGGCGGGGAAAGAGGTGGCGGAAGAGATTCTGCGCAACGCACCGCTCGGCGTTCGGCTGACGAAGGAATGCCTGAACGCCAGCGTCGATGCCGGCAGCCTCGAAGCGGTGATTGCGCTCGAAGACCGGCAACAGATCCTCGCCGCGCAGACCGGCGACCTGCGCGAAGGGATCGCCGCGTTTCTCGAGAAACGAACGGCGCGGTACACGGACGCTGGCTAGAAGCGCAGCGCCTTCCGGAGGGCGTTCACACCGTTGTTGACGGCGCGTTCGATTGGCGAGGACGACCCTGCCCGCATGTTCGCCCTGACTTCCGTCGTCTGTCGTGGCATCACTTGAATGCGGCGCGCCTCCGCGGCGTAACGCGGGTGGCTGACGCGGACGGTGTAAGCGCCTTCCCTCAGGTCCTGGGTGGCGCGGCCAGTCGAATCAGGCGTCAGGGTTGCGACCAGCGCGTTCTGAAGAGTGAGAATCTCGATCGTCGCATCCGCGACGCTGCGGTGCGATCCGGCTTCCTGGACGATGGCGACAAGCTCTCCGCTGTTTGTGGGCCGCACAAACTGGAACAGCGAAAACGCGGCACCGATGATCGAGACGATACCGGCCACCGTACCGATCAGCGCCTGAGCGCGCGACAGCGACAAGCCGCCGATCAGGCGTGCAAATCTGCTCCGGGCCCTTCTCCGGTGCCACCGGCAGCGGCGACTCGGGTTCACGATTCGACGGCACGGTATCGTTCTGGTCATCAATATTCAGACCAGCGCCGCACGTCGCTGTAAGCTCGCGGCGACGAGGCGGTTAGGGACCGCGCTGCCGCCGCGTTGCCCGGTCGCAATATCTGTTTCGCAATCGCAGGTTCAAGAATCGCTACGCCGCGCGCTCGCTTTTCTCGGATGGGGTGGCGTGCCGGAGTGTTCTAGCGCGCTACTGGTGCGGATGTATCATCGAACTTCGGCAGCTACGCCGAAGGAGTGCGTGAATGAGCACGATCAAAGTTGGGAAAGAGAACTCCACCCCCATCGAGCTCTATTACGAGGACCATGGCTCCGGCTCCCCGGTCGTGCTGATTCACGGCTGGCCGCTGAGCGGCGCGTCGTGGGAGAAGCAGACGGCGGCGCTGCTCGCCGCCGGGCACCGCGTGATCACCTACGACCGCCGCGGCTTCGGCCGCTCGAGCAAGGCCGGCGCCGGCTACAACTACGACACGTTCGCGGCCGATCTCGACAAGCTGCTGAAGAAGCTCGATCTCAAGAAGGTCGCACTGGTCGGCTTCTCGATGGGCTCGGGCGAGGTCACGAGATATCTCGGCAAATACGGCAGCAAGCGCGTCCGCAAAGCCGTGCTGATCGGGACGCTCGGGCCGTATCTGGTCAAAGCGACGGACAATCCGGAGGGCGTCGACGGCAAGGTGTTCGAAGGCATCAAGGCCGCGATCCGGGCGGATCGTCCGGCATTCCTGATGGAGTTCCTGCGCAACTTCTACAACTACGACGTCACCGGCGGGAAGCTCGTGAGCGAACGCGTGCTCGAAGACAACTGGAACGTCGCCGCCGGCGCTTCCGCGATCGGCACGGTCGCCTGCGTCGATTGCTGGATCGAAGACTTCCGCAAGGACGTCGCCGAAGAACAACGTGCCGACGCTGATCCTGCACGGCGACGCCGATCGCATCCTGCCGCCCGATGCGACGTCGAGGCGTCAGGCCAAGATGATCAAGAACGTCAAGTTCGTGGAGCTGCCCGGCGGCCCGCACGGCGTGCTGTGGACGCACGCCGATCAGATCAACAAGGAGCTCGTGAATTTTCTGTCGGTCGGCTGAAACGCCTATGCCGCTCGACGAATGCCGATCGGCAGGACACGTTGGCGCATGTACGCCACGAACGCCGCCATGGCGAACAGGACGAGCGTAATAGCCGCCGAGCTGATTTCGGCGCGCATCAGGTGGAAGACCGTCGCCGAAACCATGACGATCATGATTCCGCCGGCCGCCCAGATGACGAGCCCCGGCAGGATCTTGGTCAGCCCCGGAAGGGTGAGTCCCACCGCCGCCAGCACTTCCGCGACGCCAAGGAAGAGCTGGAACCATCGCGGCAAGGACGCGTTCATCTGTTCGGCGATCTGAGGCGGAGGTGACAGAAGCATCCAGCCGTGGGCGAAAAACGCAACCGCCAGCAGAACCTGCACGACCCAGAGCGCGATATTCATGACTTCACCCTCCATCCTCTAATAACACGTCGACTGAGAGATCGTCGAATCGACATTAACCTGTTCTGACGTGCCGCTCGAAGGTGGACGCCGGCAGACTCGCCGGCGTCCCTCTGACTGCGTTAAACGATTCTCATTTCAACGACACGACACCCGCTAGCGGCGACGAACCGAAGTGTTTCACCGCGTCGCCGCCGAAGGTCAATGCAAGGTTTGAATATGTCACCAGGTCGCCGCCCGTGACGTCCACCTGCACCGTGGACGACGTTCCAAACGGCGCGGTCGCCCCGTTTCCCGTGACCGTCGCTGCGCCGCTGACTCGGAAACCGTTGGCGAGCGCCGTCACGATCGCATCGGTCACGCCAACGTGATGGGTGTGCGGGTTCCGCGCGGCGAGACTATTGGGATTGGCCGGTGGGTTGGGAGTCGTCAAGAACCAGTAGTCGGAACGCTCCATGTTCAACTCCGCCAAAAAGTCCGCCTTGTCCGAGTCGCCTTTCAGGTGCAGCGTCCAGACGCCGTGGACCTCCCACGAGCCCGCCGTGGCGAGCGTGTGGTCGTCGATGACGCCACGGAAGGTCACCTGGTTTTCGTTATCACGTAAGTCAGCAGATGAATCGCGCCCGCCCTGGGCCTGGCCGCTACTGCCTGCGCCGAGCACGAGCAACCCCACGACTGGGAGCCATTGGAACCGCCTGAAACTCATAAGACACCTCTTCTGGTTGTTGCCCCGCGCCTGCCGCGCAGAGTCAGGTCAGGTGTGTGACGATGCGCTCTGGCGCGGGCGCCGGCAAGCGGCAACGGGCTGCACGGTGGAGATGCGGTGCTTTGCGGTGGAATCCGGTCGATCGCCGCGGCCGATCGAGACGTTGACGCACGATGCCCTTGATTGCGGCCGGCCATCGAGCGGGGTAGAATCCGCGTCTCCCGTGTCCGAGCCTTCCGCGAGGCTGAGCCGGTCGTGACCGAATCGAACGCTGATCCCCATGGGCCATCTCGCGATGCACCACAAGTCGAGCGCCTGGACTCGTGGAAGGAGATCGCGGCCTACCTGCGGCGCGATGTAAGTACCGCGCAGCGGTGGGAAAAGCGCGAGGCGATGCCGGTTCACAGGCATCTTCACGACAAGCTTGGTTCCGTCTACGCATTCAAGGCCGAGCTCGACGCGTGGAGCGCAACCCGCCGGCCGCCCGCCGAGACTTTCGACGCTGACGACATTCCCGACGAGCGCGCCGTACCGATCCCGGTCTCGGATTCGCGGCGCCGCTGGTCCGCCGCAGCGATCGGCGCGATCGTTCTCGTCGCCGCGCTCATGGTCTGGCAGCTTCAACGATCGGATTACTTCTGGCGCAACCCGCTCGCGAACGCGCGTTTTCGCCCGCTCACCGATTTCGACGGCACCGAACATTCGGCCGCGATCTCGCGCGACGGCAAACTCGCCGCGTTCCTGTCCGCGCGTGATGGCCAGGTGGACGTCTGGGTCACGCAGGTCGGAACCGGGCAGTTCCACAACGTGACAGCGGGCCGCATACCCGAGCTCGTCAATCGCTCGGTTCGAACGATGGAGTTCTCGCCGGACGCGTCGCTGGTGTCGTTCTGGGTGGGGAAGTCGGCAGGCTCGAACGATCGCAAGATTGGCATCTGGGTGGCGCCGACTTTGGCCGGCGATCCTCGTCCGTTTCTCGAGGGCGTCGCGGAAATCAACTGGTCACCCGACGGGCGAACGCTCGCGTACCACACGCCCGAGGCCGGCGATCCGTTGTTCGTGAAGAACGATAACGCCGCGGCGCAGGCGATTTTCTCGGCGCCCCTGCCGCAGCACAGTCATTTTCCGACATGGTCGCCCGACCAGCGATTCATCTATTTCGTCCAGGGCAATCTGCCGAACGAGATGGACATCTGGCGGATCCGGAAGGGCGGCGGCACGCCCGAGCGGATCACATTCCATCACTCGCGAGTCACACACCCGACCTTTGTCGATCGCTCGACGCTGTTGTATCTCGCTGCGAGCGACGATGATCAGGGGTCGAGGATCTACGCGTTGGATGTCGATCGCCGCGTTCCGCATCGGCTCAGTGACGGCGTCGAACGGTCCACTTCGCTGGCCGCCAGCAGCGATGGCCGCCGGCTGGTTGCGACAGCCAGCCATCCGCGAACGTCCCTCTGGCGTGTGGCGTTATCGACGCAGCCGGCGGAAACCGCCGACATCCGCCGAATCACCATGCCATCGTCGCAAGGCCGCCTGCCGAGGATGGCACCCGGCTACCTTCTATACGTGTCGTCGAACGGTACCAGCGATCGCATCTGGAAGCAGGTCGATGGAACCGGCAGCGAATTGTGGACAGCGCCGGCGGGTCACACGATCAGCGGCGCCGCGATTGCGCCTGCCGGCGATCGGATCGTGTTGGCAATCGAGGCGAACGGCCGGACCCAATTGATCGTCATGAACGCCGATGGAACTGCGGCGCGACGTGTTGCCGATTCACTGGAACTTCGGGGCACTCCGGTATGGTCGCCGGACGGACAATCGTTGGTGGTTGCCGCCAGCGAACGCGGGCAGCCGCACCTGGTACGCGTCGCGATAACCGGCGGCGCCGTCGAACGATTGATCGACGACTATTCGCTCGATGCGGCGTGGGCACCACACGGCGAGTATCTGGTCTATTCGGGAATGGACATCGGTACCACCTTCCCGGTGAAGGCAGTGACGGCAGCGGGGCGCCCTCGCAGCATTCCTGAGCTAAGGCTGACCCGCGGCGCCAGGCGATTCCGATTCCTGCCGGGAGGGGCGGTGCTGGTGGTGATGCGCGGCGACATCGAACACAAGAACCTGTGGGCGATCGATCTCGAGGGCGGCACCGAACGGCAATTGACGAACTTCGGACGCGACGTGGTGATCCGCGACTTCGACGTGTCACCCGACGGCCGCGAGATCGTCATCGAGCGCGTTCACGAAGACTCCGACATCGTCCTGATCGAAGTGCCGCGCCAATAACCGTCACCACGCTGATCGCGCTGTCTGCGTGAGAGAATCCAGAGATTCGCGGTTGCACGCGGAGCCGATGGACACAATCCTCTCAACCGATCGAAAACCCGTTGTGACGAGCCTCGGGGTCGTCGCCTTCGCCCTTGGCGTGCTGGCGCTCGTCACACCGCTCACGCGCGCCGAGTTTCCTGCGGCTCGAGTCGGCGGACTGCTGGCGCTTGCGGCAGGCATCGAGGTGTTGCACGCGCTGCGGCGATCAACCGCGTCGGCGCGCCGCGAGGGAACCGTTGGCGCGGTGATCAGCATGGCGATGGCGCTATTCCTGATCAATGCGCCGTTTGTCGCCGGGCGAGCCCTGACCATTCTAATTGCCGGTTGGTTTGCGCTGGATGCGATCCGGAACACCATCGGAGCACTCCGCGGCCCGACTAAACCAGATCGATCACGGCGCCTACTGGCCGCGCTCGGCAACAGCGCGGTGGCGGTGCTGATCCTGCTCGCGCGCGGCTGGCTGCTGAACTGGGTCATCGCGATCGCCGGCGCGACTGCGAATTTTCGGCATCGCCTGGAACATCGCGATGGCCGCTGTCTTCACCACGACTGAAGCGGATGAGAGCATCCTCACCGAGCTCGGACTCGCCGAGCAACCGGAGGCCGCGGTCATCGCCTCAGAGGTCGCTGCCGGCGAGCACGCACGCGCGGGAGCCGATCGCGGCTGGACGGCCGCGTTTTTGATCACGCTGCTCGCGATTCATGCGGGCCGTATGAGCGTCGACGTCACGCTGCTCGGACTGATCTCGCCGGCGGTTGCGGTACTCGGCGACATGTTCATCGCTGTCCTGATCACGTTGCTGGTGCTCAACCCGTTGCAGATGGCGTGGCACGGGCCGACGCGGTGGATTGAACGCCGAGTGTGGCGGTGGCATCTGCAGCAGGCAGACAGCCGGCAGCAGGTGGATCACGCGGATCACCGGTGCATGGCTCCGATTCAGATTGCGACTCGCGATCCGGCTGCGCGAGACGCGCTATTCCTTACCGGCGGTACTGAACCTCGGGCTCCAACGCGGTTTGCCGATTGCAGCGGTGATTGCGGCAACGGTTCCGATTTGGGGAATGAGCTGGTACTTCGATACCGAGAACTGGGCAGCCGGGATGTGGAATTCGTGGGCCGAGTCGCGAACCGACACCTGGCGCGAGGCGATGGTCAACGCGGTGCTCGCGGGGCAGGGTGGCTCCGCGACGCCGTCGACGTTTGCCGTGACGCCAGAAGGCGTCGAGTCCGGCGATTTTGCCTTCATCGTGATCGGAGATACCGGCGAGGGAGATGCGTCTCAGCACGTACTGCGGGATCAGCTGCTGTCTGTGGCCAACACACCCGACGTCAAGTTCGTCGTCATTTCGTCCGACGTGGTGTATCCGACCGGCGCGATGAAAGACTACGAGGCCAAGTTCTGGCTGCCCTTCAAGGGGGTGAGCCGGCCGGTCTATGCCATTCCCGGCAATCACGATTGGTACGACGCCCTCGAAGGCTTCGCGGTGACGTTCCTGCAGGCCGACGCGGCACGCCGCAGCATCCATGCGCGGGTCGAGACAGACCTGCGATTGACGAGTACGACCGACAGCCGGATTGACGACCTGTTGAACGAGGCCGAGGCGCTGCGACAGGCCTACGCCGTCCCGACCGGGTTTCAGCGCGCGTCCTTCTTCGAGATGCAGACGGACCAATTTGCGCTGTTGGCAATCGACACCGGAGTGCTGCGGACCATCGATCCAAAACAGCAGGAGTGGCTCGAGGCGGCGCTCGATCGTACGGCGGGGCGATTTACGATGGCAATCCTCGGCCATCCCTTCTACGCAGGCGGCCACGACCTCGCCGCTGGCGATCAAGCGTTCGAGCGGCTGAAGCAGCTCCTGCTGCGTCACGGCGTGTCGATCATGATGGCTGGCGATACCCACGATCTCGAGTACTACGTCGAGCCCGGATCATCGCCGGCGCCGGCGACGCACTACTTCGTCAACGGCGGCGGCGGTGCCTATCTAAGCTTCGGCACGTCGTTGGCGTGGCCCGAGCGCGCGGCAACCGCGGACTGGGCGCACTATCCGAATCTCGCCGACGTCACTCGCAAGATTCAGGATCGGACGCCGTGGTGGAAACGGCCGGCGTGGTGGTGGACCGACCGGTTCAGCGCGTGGCCGTTCTCGGCCGAGTGGCTCTCTGCGGCATTCGACTACAACGTCGCGCCGTTCTTTCAGTCGTTCGTCGAAGTGCGGGTCGAGCGGTCGGCGAACCGGGTGCGCGTGATCCCGTACGGCGTTCACGGGCGGCTGACGTGGGGCGAGCTCGCAGCCTCCGACGGCCTGCGCGCAGCGGCCGGCGGGGACCGCACGCTGGTGGAATGGGTGGTGCCAATGGTCCGCTGATCTAAATGTTTTGAACTATATACTAAACGGTATATAGTTTAGGCGCTGATCACGATGGCCGACAAGCTGAGAAGTGTCGATCGACTGTTGCCGCTCAAGCCCAAGGTGCTCCACATCCTGTTGTCGGTCGCGGACGGACCTCGACACGGTTACAGCATCATGCAGGAAGTCGCCGATCGGACGGACGGCCAGGTTCGCATCTGGCCCGCGGCGTTGTACGGACTCTTGCGGGAACTCGAAAAGCTCGATCTGATTGCGGAGTCGGATAACCGGCCGGCCGCCGACGAAGACGACGAGCGGCGCCGCTACTTTGCGCTCACGCCGCACGGGAAGCGCGTGCTCGATGCCGAGGTGCGGCGCCTCGAAGCGATTATCCATCAGGCCCGCTCGAGCCGGGCGCTGCGCAAGGCACGCGCGTGACCATCGATCGGCGTGCCATCCGTGAAGACGGCGAACGACTGCTCGACGCGGCTCGCGCGCGAGGGCGCGTCCCCCTCGTGACGACCTGGTTGGCGCTGTTGTGGGATTTCGTCTTCTTTGGCATCGCGCGCGATGTCGCACAGGCGCTGCGCGCGCTGGTTCGAGCCCCGGGAGTTACGGTCGGCATCTCACTCCTCCTCGGACTGGGCGTCGCGGCGACCACCACACTGTTCGCGTTTGTTGACGCGGTGCTGCTTCGGCCGCTTCCTTACGATCAACCCGACCGCCTCGTGATGATGTGGGAATCGAATGTCAGCCAGAATCGCCTCCGCGAAGGCCCGTCGCCGGGAACGGTCCTGGACTGGGCGGCCAGAAATGACGCATTCGATGCGATCACCGCCTCGATGACGGTCTCGGCCACCCTGCGGGCACGCGACGGCGGCACGCCGATAAAGGGGGCGCATGTCACGCGCGGTTTCTTCGACGTCTATCGTCGTCAGCCACGGCTCGGCCGCACGTTTCATGCGGACGAATTCGAAGGCGCGGCATCGATCACGTCGCGACAGGCGTCCAGCGGCGAACCGGTCGTCGTGCTGAGTCATCACCTCTGGCAGGCCCTCGGCGCCGATCCACGGATCGTCGATCGCACCGTGTCGATCGAAGGCCGCGACTGGCGCGTGATCGGTGTCATGCCCGAGGACTTCGTGGTGCCCGACGCCGCGACTGCCTTCTGGGCGCCGTGGGACATGCGGACGTCGTACCGCGGCGCGCGTTTTCCGAATGGCCCGCCTCGCGACGCACGGTTTTTGCGCGTCGTCGGCCGGATGAAAGCCGGGATGTCGATCGAAGGCGCGTCGGCGCGGATGCAGACGGTGGCAAGCCGATTGGAGTCCGAGCACCCGGACACCAACGCCGGTTGGAGTATTCGCCTCGTTCCGCTCGCGGATGAAATCGCCCGCACCAGTCGCCTCGAGCTGCTGCTCGTCTTTGCCGCGATGTTCTGCCTGCTGTTGCTGGTTTGCGCCAACGTCGCCAGCCTGGCCATCGCGCGGGGTGTCGCACGCGCGAGAGAGATGGCGATTCGCCTGGCGCTCGGAGCCAGCGGAAGCCGCGTTACGCGACAGTTGATCGCGGAAGCCGCCTTGAGCGCGATCGTCACGACAGCCATCGCTCTCGTACTCACCGCGTGGTGGGTCGACGCGGCCTTGTCGATCGCGCCCAGCGATATTCCGCGCCTGCACGAAGTAGCCCTGAACGCTGCGAGTCGCGTCGTTCGCTGCCGTGCTCGCCCTCGTCGTCACCGCCGTCGGAAACGCCGTGCCGACTTTTCGCGCCAGCCGCACACCGATTGCTGGCGCGCTGAAAGACGGGGTCGCCATTTCGGCGAGCGCGTCGGGCCGGCTGCGCGGAGGATTGGTGGTTGGCGAGATTGCCGCTGCCGTGATGCTGCTCGTCGGCGCCGGGTTACTAGTTCGGACATTCGCGGAGTTGCGACGAGTGGACGTGGGCTTCGGCACCAGCAACCTTCTCGTGTTGCGCATTACGCCGGATGCCGCGCGGTATCGCACTGGCCCGCAGACGACCGATTACTACCGCCGCGTACTCAATTCACTTCGCGATCTTCCCGCGCTGACGTCCGTGGCAGCGGTGACAGCCCTTCCGATGAGCACGATCGGCTCCGACTTCACACGGCCGTACTGGCCCGAGGGCAATGACGGGAAACAGGTGTCGGAAGCCAGCATCCGGATGGCGACTCCCGGATACTTCGCGACGTTAGGCCTGCCCGTGATGGCTGGACGCGAGTTCACGGACCGTGACGACGCTGACGCGCGCCGCGTGGTGATCATCAATCAGAAGCTCGCGAGAAACGGGTGGGGGAATGAGAGCCCGGTTGGACGTAACCTGATCCTCGACTACCAGCAAGGGCCCTATCCGTATGAAGTGATCGGCGTGGTGGGTGACGATCGTCACAAGGGGCCGCGAAGTGAGCCGGTACCCGAGATCTTCATTCCACACGCGCAGAACCCGTACCTGGTCATGAACGTGATCGCTCGAACGAATCTGGATCCCGTGGCCGTGGCGCAGAGTGCTCGCGCCTCTGCGCTTCGTGTAGACCCGGATCAGCCCGTCCATTCGGTGACGACGATGGACGCAGTTGCTCGGCGATGCCGTGCAACTCGATCGATTCGCCATGCTGCTCACCACGCTGTTCGCAGTTGCAGGGCTCATCACAGCGGCCGGTGGTGTTTACGCGCTGCTCGCCTATACCGTGATGCAACGGCGTCGTGAAATTGCGCTGCGCATGGCGCTCGGGGCGTCGCCGCAGCATGTCGCACGATCGATCCTGATGGAATCGATGCTGCTCGCCGTCGCAGGCGGCACGATCGGCATCGTCGGCGCGGCGGCCAGCAGCCGTTTTGCGCGCACGCTGCTGTTTGGTGTGGCGCCCCAGGACCCGGTCACGCTCGTGACGGCCGTTGCTCTGCTCTTCGTGGTGGTGCTAGCGGCCAGCTGGTTGCCAGCGCGACGTGCCGCACTGATCGATCCCGCGCGCGCGATGAGGATTTGAGCGACGCCACGTTTACGGCAGCTCGACGTCATACGCGGTGATCCGCCACGCTCCGGACTCCTTCAGCCACAGCGTGCGCAGCACTGGCGGATCTCCAGCACGGGTCCGCAACCGCACGGTCATCGCGAAACCTGTTCCGTAGGTGGGCGGCCGGTCGCTGACGGCGGGATCGCCTTTCGCGCGCGCCTCACAGTTGACCGCCTCGACCAGCGCGTCAGGCACACTGGAGAGCGAAAAAGCGCCGGCGTAGCGGTGGTCCATCGGGCGGACTGCCGGATGAACCGGCGGAGCGGCGGTGACGATGTTCTCCAGCCGGTCGGCGCGCTCGATCTGATCGCCTGCTTGCGCGAGCGCCTCGCGAATCTTGCGTCCTGCGTCCTCGAGTGACGTCGCCGGCGGCTGATCGGAGCGGCGAGTGAGCTGGTAACACGAATAACTTGCGGGTGAGAGATAGGCGAACGCCTTGTCGTAGTCCTTGCGAACCAGCCAGCTTTCGAGGAATCCGCGTGCCGCCTCGACGAGGGTCGTGTCTGCTGGAATTCGCTGTGGCGAATTCGTCGTTGGCGGAGCAACTGCTGGCATTTCGCGATCGCCTTCGGGTTCCGTCAGCCAGGAAACGATCTGCCAGTAGCCGCGCTCGCGTCCCCACAGCAGCGCCAGCGAGGTTGCTGATGCCGGTCCCTTGATGTAGAACGTTGCGCCGACGTAGTTCCCATACGCGCGTCGCGCGCCAGCCGACCGTGCGAGCAGGCTGCTGCTTTCGCAATCGAAGACCGCTGCCACATCATCGGGAACGGCGTAGACCACGAACTGCGCATGGTGCGGCTGCTTGACGAGCCGCAATCCTGGTGTCGTCAGTCGCACGCCGACCGTCAGCCCTTCGAGTGAGGTGCGAGGTCCGACGGCGTCGTGCGACGCTTTCAGGCGATGCGCGAGCACGAACGGCGCCATGCCGCGGTCGAACGTTGACGGGTCGTCCGCTTCCTCCGCCACACACGCGTACGCTCGCGGCGAGACATAATTCATGGCTTCCCGAATGTTTCCCTCGAGCAGCCAGGCTTTCAAAAAGTCCTCGGTCATCGCCTCGACGGGCTTGTTGCCTACACGCGGTACTCCACTGGGTGACTCGTCCTTGCCCGGTTCGGCGGCGTCGGCGGTTGAAAGGCTGACTCCGAAGAAGTTCCGCCACCAGTTCTGGAATCCGCTCCACTGCTGCGTGTGCCGGTCGTAGTTGCTGCCGGCGCGCACGTCCGAGTTCGATGCGGTCAGGTGGCCGTTGAACATCGCCAGGGGAAAGCTCGACGAACGGTAGTCGACGTCGATATCGGCACGCCGCTTATCCGAGGCGACGGAGATTTGTATCGACGGCGTGCCGCCACGTCCTCGGAAATTGATCGGATAGCCTTCGTGGTAGACCGTGTTGTCGGCCCGCCGCGCGAATTGCCGCGATCGCGCGAGCGTCTCGACCCCGTCGGATGTCAGACGGACGTACATGCGGAACTGGTGATCGCCAGGAGTGCCTGTCGCCTGGCCGCGGACTTCGTCGATCCGTTCGACCACTTGCAGCGCGTCGCCGAGACGATTTCCAGCGGCGTCGGTGAGAGCGGTCGTCATCAACGCGTGGGTGATCGCGTCGAACGTCGTCTTCGTGGAGACTTTGACGAAGGTGTCGTAAAACGCGGCTGGTTCGACCTTCTGACCGGTCACTGCCGAGAGCCGCGCGATCCAGTTGTCAACGAGGGCTCGCCGGCGTGCGTCCATTTGGGAGTAGGAGCCACCGAACTGCGGTGCTTCCTGCGGTTGCCCCGTCACACTTGCGGCGGATGCGATGAGCCCGCTGGCGACCACAACCGCGACATAACCGACGGCACGCCTCATGACCTTCAGCCTTTTTTGCGAACGTGTAGCTGTCGAATGGCTCGGTCCTCAGCACGTGGCGTACCAGCCCGTCCGGAACGGGCTCCGGCGGTAAGCCTCACGGGCTGAGCGTGTTACAACTCGGCGACGCAGTGGCAGCGCTTGGAATGCCGCAGGGGGCCACGTTGGATGAGGAGGCGCTCCGAAATCGCGGAGTCCCGCGAACAGCCTGTCGGAGTGTAGGGGTATGTGCCCTACCGTCGCAGCGTGAAATCCATGGCGAACTGACGCGAAGCGGCGGGACGTCCGCCGAACGCCGTGGGTGCCGTCCCGAAGGTCGCCGTAATGTAATCCGTGTTGGTGAGGTTTCGACCGTACGCGCCAATCGCCCAGCGACGATCGCTCGGTCCGTATTCGACGCGGCCACCCACCACGCCATACGGACCCTGTTGCTGGATGTTGTCGTTGAACGGTGTGTAGAACACCGTTGTCTGCGCGGTCGCGTCGGCGGCGACCGACAGTCGCCTCGAATGGCCGATGTCGCCGTTCCACTCGATCCAGAACCGGCCCGCCCATTCGGGTGCATTGTTCAAACGGTTGCCGGACACATCGCCGGTGACGCCGCTGTTGGCAACCGCGATGTATTGATCGTAGGTCGCGTCAAGCCAGGTGACGTGGCCGCCGGCTTCGATGCCGCGTCCGATGCGTGACCTGCTCTCCGACTTCGATGCCGCGAATTGTCGCGGCGGCGGCATTTCGGATGTCGAAGACGCCGATGCCGATCGGCGTCTGCACCTGCAGGTCGGTGTAATCCGTGACGAACGCCGACACATCAATCCGAGAACGGCCGCCCATCAGCGCGCCTTTCCATCCGCCTTCGTAGCTCCACGCAAACTCCGGCGCGTAGCCACGCCCCGGCACTGTTGACGAGGGGTTGAAGCCGCCGCTCTTGAATCCTCGTGTCGCCGACAGGTAGGTGAGCGCGCCGTTCGGCAGCCTCAGCTCGAGCCCGACTTTGGGCGTCCAGGCGCTGTGCGTGATCGAATCCGAGTATCCGTAGACCGAACCGGCGATTGCCGCGTTCGGAGGCGCGAGGCTGTACCGTCCCCCGGCATTATCGATGTCCTTCCCCTCGTGCGTGTAGCGAACGCCAGCGGTTGCCGAGAGCCGGGACGTCAACCCGAGAGTCGCCTGTCCGAACACCGCGCGGCTGGTCGCGTCAACGCGCGGGTCGAGCCGAACCTGGAATCCTGCCGCCGGCTGATCGACCCAGAAGGACTGATGATCGAATTCGTCGAAAAGAAACACACCGCCGACCCATGTCAGCCTCGGTTGCTGGTGCGAGATCGTAATCTCTTCCGACAGCTGATGCTGCAACTCGTGCTGATGAGTCGTGATGAGGTTGAGTTCAGTGATGTCGGCATCGACGAAGAATTCATAATCCAGCGTGCGAAACGCCGTCAAACTGACCAGCGTCGTGGACGGAGAAAGAGCCGTGGTCAGACGCGCACTGGCGCCGTTCTGCAGCGTGCGATTCGAGGCGACCGCCGAGGCGCGAACGTCGTGGAGATCGGGCGGGTTGTTCACCTGAAATCCCGGCTTCACGGTCAACACCTTGTTGAAGGTCAGTGGAATCCCGGTCTGGTAATCGACGTCGCTCGACAGCAGCAGACTCGTCCGGCGATCGAAGACCACGCGCAGCTGACCTCGTGCCGCGGTGACATCATCGCCGCCAAGTCGATGGTCCGGATGTTCGAGGTCGCGGACGTAGCCGTCGCGGACGCCGCGTGCGAACGCGACCGTCCCCATCACCCGGTCGCGTTTGAGCGGGCCGGACGCGCGTGCGTCAGCGCGAAGCGCTCCGAGGTTCCCGGCGGTGAAATCGGCGGACGCCTGGAAGTCGTTGGTCGGCGGCTTCGGTATCAGGTTCAGCGCTCCGCCAACCGCGTTCCGTCCGTAGAGCGTGCCCTGGGGTCCGCGCAGCACCTCGATGCGATCCAGATCGAGAAACTGCGCGAACGCCATCGCCGGTCGAGCGAGGTAGACGCCGTCAAGGTACATCGCCGAGCTCGGATCCGAGCCCGCGTTCACGACATTTGTCCCGATCCCGCGGATCGTGAGTTGGCCGAAACCGGCGTTCTGGGAAAGCGTGACGGATGGTGCGAGCGCAGCCGCGTCGCCCAATGTCCGGCTGCTAAGGCGCGTTAGTTCGGCGTTCGAGATGGCGGTGATCGCCATCGGCGTCGATTGCACATCGCGCTCGCCGACTTTCGAGGCCGTAACGATGGTTTCTTCTCGGATGGCGGCAACGTGCAAGGTGAGGGATACGCTGATCCGTTCGCCGGCGCGCACTCGCACGGCCCGACGCCCTGGCTCGAAGCCGTTCAGTTCTGCGGAAAGCTCGTAGTCGCCTTGCGGTACGTCTTGAAAGACGAACTCGCCGGCGATGCCGGATTGTGTGTCCCGCTCCGTAATGCCCCGAATGGACAGGCGAACGCCCGGCAGTGCCGCGCCGGTCTGGTCGGAAATCGAACCGGACACCACTCCTGCGGGTTGTGCGCCGGCCGGAGCAGCCATGCACACCATCGCCAGGACGACGGCGGACAACAAATTCATGCTTCGGTTATGGAGGATCTATATCATTCTCATTTAACTGGGCAACGAATTCTTGTCTCCGATCGTCTCGCTATTGTGCAAGCCCCGCGTGGTCAGCAGGCTCCGATGCGCGGCGCTGATGGGCTTCGTGGTGCTCACCGCGGCGTCGAGTGAAGCTGCGCCCGCAGTCCGCCAGGTCCTGGTGCTGCAGTCGTTCGACCGCGGCAACATGACGCTCGACCACTTGACCGGCAACTTCCGCGTCGACCTGGACCAGCGGGCCGGGCGACCTGTGAATGTCGTGGAGGTCGTGGTGGGCCCGACAGGGTTTGTCGGCGCACCCGAACAGGCGGTCGTCGACTACATCCGATCGACCTTCGCGGATCGTCCCAAGCCGGACCTCATTGTGACGTTTGCCGGCCCAGCTGCGGTCTTCGCGCGGAAGTACCGTCACCAGCTCTTTCCCGAAGTGCCGCTCCTGTTAGGCCGCCGTCGATCAACGATATCTGGGCGACGCACCGCTTGGCGAGAACGAGACCGCTGTCGCGGTCGCTGAGCAATCATCCTGGACTCATCGAGCACATCCTGCAGTTGCTGCCCGAGACCACGGCAGGTATTCATGGTGATGGGGTCCGGCCAGCTCGGCGCATTCTGGCGTCGAGAGCTCGAGGACGCAGTTCAAGCCATTTCAGCGATCGGCTGACATTCATCTGGTCCGACAATCTGTCCCTTCCGGAAATCTTGCGCCGATGTGCGAGCCTTCCGACGCACTCGGCGATCTTCTATCTCGCCTTCGGCACGCGACGCGCAGGGCGGCGCGTACGCCGACGAGCGGGTGCTCGCCGACCTTTACGCCACGGCGAATGCTCCGCTATTTGGAGTGCAGAGCGTGATGCTCGGCTCTGGCATCGTCGGTGGATCGCTGGTGTCCATTGACGACCTCAGTCGCAGCGCCGCCGACGCGGCCATCCGGATCCTGGACGGTGCGCCGCCCGAGCACCGTCAAAGTACCGCCACAACTGCCGGGTCTACCGACCTTCGACTGGCGCGAACTCCAGCGATGGGGCATCCCGGAGAGCCGGTTGCCGGCAGGCAGCGTCGTGCGCTATCGCGCTCCGAGCCTGTGGCGCGAATACCGAGGCGCGGTGCTGAGCGCGGTCGGCGTGCTGGCCGTCCAGTCGCTCCTGATTGTCGGGCTCCTGTACCAGCGCCGCGCACGGCACCGCGCCGAGATCGACAGCCGGCGAAACCTCGCGCTCGCCGCCGATGCCAGCCGCCGCCAGACCATGTCGACGCTGACCAGTTCGATTGCCCACGAGCTCAGTCAGCCCCTCAACTCGATGATGCTCAACGCCCAGGCGCTGCAGATGATGGTCACCACCAATCGTGCGACAGCCGACACGATTGGAGAGGTCCTGTCAGATATCGAGACGCAGGGCGTGCGCGCCACGCAGATCATCGACCGCCATCGGACGATGCTCAGAAGTCATCAGCTCGACCAGAAACCGATCGATATTCATGCCGTGATCAACGAGAGCGTGGCCCTGGTCGCCCACGACATGAAAGCGCGCCAAATCGTCATGGCCGCTGAACTGCCGTCGACGCCTTGCGTCATCAGCGGCGATCCGGTGCTGTTGCAGCAGGTGCTGGTGAATCTCCTGATCAACGCCATGGACGCGATGGCCGACACGCCGCAGGCCCGACGGCGCGTCGCGATCAGGAGCGAAGTCAAGCCCGACGCTGTCGAAGTCTCCGTGCGGGACGCCGGGACCGGTTTGCCGGAGCAGATTGACGGCACGGTCTTCACCCCGTTTGTCACCACAAAATCGAACGGCATCGGAATCGGCCTGACGATTGCGCGAACGATTGTCGACGCGCACGGTGGCAGCATCGATGCCCGCAACAATCCCGGAGGAGGCGCGACGTTTACGGTCACGCTTCGCCTTAGCGAGACGCCCGCCATCCGCGCAGCGGCGGCCGGCGCAGCCTGACACTCGCTACTGGAGTACGGCTCGAAGAGGAACGCAGAGCCCGCCGAGATCGCCGAGTGTAAATCTCGCTTGGATCTCGGCGTTCTCGGCGCGCTCGGCGTTCCTCTTCTGCTATGCCGAGAGTTCCCGGTTCTGGCGCGAGATTCCGAGCCGCGCCATGCGGCTCTCGAGTGTCGTTGGCTTCACGCCGAGCCGGTCGGCCGCGCCACCGTTGCCGCGGACCCGCCAGCGGCAGCTCTCGAGGACCGAGGTGATGTGCTCGGCCTGGACATCCTCGAGCTTCAGGCTTTCGGTGCGACGCGGCATCGACACCGGAACCGCCGGTGGCGCGACAGTAAGCGTCGGCCCGGTGGCGACGATCATCTCGCGCTCGATCACGTTGCGCAGCTCGCGAACGTTGCCCGGCCACGGATAGCGTTGCAGAGCGGCGAGACTCTCCTTTGAGATCGAGTCGATTTTCTTGCCGAAGGTTCGCGAGAACTCTTCGATAAAGGTCCACACCAGGCTCGGGATGTCTTCGATCCGCTCGCGCAGTGGCGGAACGGTGATCGGAAAGACGTTCAGCCGGTAAAACAGATCTTCGCGAAACGTATTGTCGGCAACCGCCTGTTCGAGATTGCGGTTCGTCGCCGCGATCACGCGCACGTCGACCTTCATCGAATGGTTGCCGCCCAGCCGCTCCACGGTGCGCTCCTGCAGCACGCGCAGCAGCTTGACCTGGAGATCGAGTGGCAGTTCGCCGATCTCGTCGAGGAAAATCGTCGAGCCATTCGCCGCTTCGAAACGGCCGATCTGCCGCGACACCGCGCCGGTGAACGCGCCCGGCTCGCGTCCGAACAGCTCACTCTCGATCAGCTCCTTCGGAATCGCGGCGCAGCTGACGCTGATCATCGGCCGGCGGTAGCGCGGGCTGAGGTTGTGGAGCGCTTGAGCGAAGACTTCTTTGCCGGCACCCGTCTCTCCGAGCAACAGGACGGTAGCGGTGGTCGGCGCCACCTGCTCGACTTGCGTCAGCACACTACGGATGGCGACGCTCTCGCAGGCGATGGTGCGATCGCTCCGAACGGCGAACGCTTCGCGGCGGAGCACCGCTTTTTCGGCGAACGGTTGCGGCCGCGGCCGTTTGAACTCATTGCTCCCCGGCGCGGGCTGCTCCCGCTGGTGGCGCTGTGAGACACCCTGGCCGATGACCGCGGCGATGACATGCAAGCTGCCGATGATCTCGTTCGACCAGCGCCGTTCGGACGTGGTCTCGACGACGAGCGCACCACGCGAGTCGTTGCTGCCGAGCGGTACGACCGCACACGATTGCGCTCCGAGCTGAACCAGCGAGTCGCGGTCAGCGATCTCCGGAAGCTCGTCGATCGTTCCGAGGCAGACCGTCTCGCCGTTGCACGCCTTCGACATCAACCATGGGAGGCGCACCGTTGGGTCGAAGTCGGCTGGCGGCATGCGGCAACCGGATCGGACCCACCGCCAGGCAGCCTTGAACGCCGGAGCGTCCGCTACCGGCAGATACGCAACGCAGCGGTCGATGTTGAGCGCATCGCCGACCTCCGCGAGTCCGGTCGTGATCGTCGCGTCGATGTGATCGGGTCTCGCACCGGCACAGCGGGTGGCCAGCTCGCGAGATGGCCGTGTGGATTCTCGCCTGGCTCTCGAGCGCGGATTGCCGCGCCTCGAGGGCCCGCCACTCTGCGTCCGGTCGTTCGAATGACTTCGAGAACTGGGTAGCGCAGTCCATAACCTGGCTCACTCCTGACGGAAGGTTGTGAGCGGAAAGGTAAGGCCTGTGGCTACCAGCGTCTACTGGACCTTAGTGCAGTCGCCCTTTGGTTCAGTCTGGCGATTTCCCCGCAATGCCGGCGATCGCGCCGAGCAGCGCGGTGGCGGCAAAGGGCTTCCACAAGAAGGCCGTGCAGCCGGCCTGCTCGGCGCGATTGCGGAGCGATTCCTCACGGAGCGCGGTGACTACGATGATCGGGACCACCGAACCGGCCGCCCGCAGGCGGCGCTGCAGATCGATGCCAGAAATGCCTCCGAGCTGGATATCGAGGATCAGACAGAGCGGGTTTCGCTCGAGCGGCGCGTCGATGAACGCTTCGGCGGACGGGAAGAGCGCTGGCTCGAACCCGCCGGCGCGGAGAAGGCGGCCGAGGGCGGCGCGCGATGGGGCGTCGTCTTCGACGACGGCCACGAGGTGGGATGCCGCGTCAGTCACGGAGTAAACAATTTATGACACTTGCGGGTTCGGGACTATAGATCGTTAGTGCTATTCAATTAGTGGTACTCGCTCGAGAGGCCGCGCCATCGTTAGAAGGATCGACGCCGAGGTCCATCGCCAGTCGCGCCAGTGCGGCCATCGAATCGACTTCGAGTTTCTCCAAGATCCGCGATCGATGCAGCTTGACCGTCCGCTCCGAGATGTTCAGGTCGCCAGCCACCTGTTTATTGAGCTGTCCGCTGATCAAATGCGCGAACACCTCGCGTTCTCGCGCCGTCAACCGTTCATAGCGCGCCCGGACGTCGCGCTGGCGGGCCCGGGCAGCGCGGTCGGTCGCGTCCCGCTCGAGCGCGCGCGCGACGGCCTCGAGCAGCGCCGATGCCTCGATCGGCTTGGTGAGGAAGTCGATTGCGCCGCGCTGGATCGCCCGAACCGACTCGTGGACCTCTCCGTAGCCTGTCAGGAAGATGATCGGCAGCGGGTCTTCACGTTGAGCGACCGCAGTCTGCAGTTCAAGCCCGTTGCGGCCGGGCATGCGCATGTCGAGGATCAGGCAGCCGGTCGCGTCGGGCGGCGCGGTTGACAGGAACTCGTCACCGCTCGCATACGACCGGACTGCGTATCCCGCAGCGGTGAGCAGCCGCGACGTGGCCGTTCTCGCGGGTGCGTCATCGTCGACGATATGAATAATTGGCGTGTCCATCTTCAAGCAGCGGTCCGGTCGAAGAAGATGCGATCATAACTTTAGGGGTCCGAGAATCAGCGCTGAATGCAAAAAATGACATGCATCCGTCGAGCTGTTTCAAACCGGCGGCACGGATTCTACCCGAGCGGCACGAGGTGCGCAGAAAAACGGGACAATCATCGGTTGACACGCCCCGTTACGATAGGCGGTCGCGCGGCACGGCCGATTGTGATTCGCATTGGAGACACATGCAACCTGGCGGACCTCGACATGCTCGGCTGAGCGTTGTCGCCCTGATCTGTTTCGCGATGGCGATTGCGGCTCCTGCGGCCGCGCAGGACCCGCGCCCCGAGCCTGCACCTAATCAGGCAGATCCGGCACAGCCTCCGGCCGACACGAAGGATGTGTTCGATCTCTGGCGTGAACTGCGCCATCAGCCACCGAGCCCACCGCCGCCGTCCACGACCTCGATGAAGGCGTTCGCGCCGGTCATCGGTACCAAGCCTTCGAGCGGCCTGCTGGTCGGCGTCGCCGGCAACGTGGCGTTCTATCGCGGCGATCCATCGACGACCCACATTTCCTCGGCGGTTGCCAGCGTGACGTTCTCGAGCAAGAAGCAGACGTCGTTGACCGACCGGTTCGCGATGTTCGGCCGCGACGATCGGTGGCGCCTCGACGCGGATCACCGGCTGCAGTGGACGTCGCTCGAGGCCGTCGATCTCGGCACGAGCGCCGATTCACGAGACAGCGTGCAGACCCATTTCGACTTCGTCCGAATGCATCACACCGCGTACTATCGCGTTTACGACGCGGTCTATATCGGTGCGGGACTGTACTTCGACAATCACTTCGATGTGCGGCCGAGCGAGGGTGCAGAAGCCAGTTGGGACGAGTCTCCATACGTGCGTTACAGCACGGCGCGTGGTCTGCCAGTCGATTCCCAGGTTTCAGCCGGGCCGAGCGTTGACATTCTCTGGGATACGCGTGACAGCTTCATCAACGCCGAGCGCGGCTGGCTGGCGAAGGTCAGTTATCGGACGTTGTTCGACGGCTTTCTCGGCGGCGATTCGACGTGGCAGAAACTGAATATCGATGCACGGACCTACGTCGGACTGTCGCACGATCGCCGTCACAAACTGGCATTCTGGGGGTTTGCGGATCTGGTTGTCGGCGGCGTCGCGCCGTATTTCGATCTGCCGGCGACCGGTTTGGACACCTACGGCCGCTCCGCGCGCGGTTACAGCGAAGGACAGTTCCGAGGCGAAAAGCTCGCGTACGGGGAAGTGGAGTATCGCGGCAGCCTGATGCGAAACGGGCTGCTCGGAATGGTTGCCTTTCTCAATACGACCACGCTGACCAACGAGGACAACGGCGAGCAGCTGTTCGACAGTTTCGCGATCGGCGGCGGCGCCGGGCTGCGCCTCAGCATCAACAAGCGATCGAAAACGAACCTGTGTCTCGACTTCGGCTTCGGCAAGCAGGGCTCGCGCGGCGTGTACCTGGCGATTCAGGAAGCGTTCTAGTTGCTGGTCGACTGTCTCGCGTGGTTCACTGCCGCTCGCATATTTGCAATGAACGCAGAGTTCGCAAAGAACGCCGAGAACATCAGTGGAATTTACGCTCGGCGATCTTGGCGGGCTCGGCGTTCCTCATTGGGCCAGTAATGGTTTTGCGGATACCCTCCACTAGGATTGTTCCGTCACGCCGCTGCCGATGAATACGCTGCCGTTCAGGATGGCGCCGATCGCTGCGGTCAGTTCTGTGGCCGCGTGCGACTTCAGCAAGTAGCCGCGAGCGCCGGCCGCCAGTGCTGCCTGAACCACCTCCGCGTCGTCGTTATTGGTGAGAATCAGGACGCTGCGCCGCCGGCGCAAATTTGCCGACGGCGCGTGTCGCTTCCAGGCCGTTCAGCCGCGGCATCCAGACATCCATCAGAATCACACTCGGCTTGAGCACACGGGTTTGCTCGATCGCGAACAATCCGTCTTCGGCGGTACCCACGACTTGAATCGACTGTTTCTGCAGTTCCTCCACCAGGAATCGTCGCCATGCGGCGTTGTCGTCGACGATCAGGATTCGAACCTCGGTCAGATCTGTCACCGCTTTCCTCCGATTGGGCTCTCCAATCAACGAGGATCGCAGGACGTGGAGAGGTTGTCGTTGCGCCGGGGCAAGCAAAGACAACCGGTTACGAACGCGCAATTACGCGGTCTGTTTGAACAGTTGCTGGGGAGAGAGCAGGATGACCCTGCCGCGGCGTTTGATCACCGCGTGGTTGCGCTGCCACTCGTTCAACAGCCGGCTGGCGGTGTACTGGGTGATGTTCGCGGCGTTGGCCAGTTCGTCGTTGGTGATATCGAGCTCGAGGCCCTCGCGGACCTCGCGCCCGAGCAGAGGTGCCAGCGCCACCAGGACACCGGCGAGCCGCTCGCGCGCCGACTCGGACGTCAAGGCCGTATGTGCGGCCACGAACCAATCGACATAGTCCGCGCCAATCAACAGCGCGTTTTCGAGCAGGCGCGGATTGTCGTGCGCGAGGGCGCGAATCGCCACGCGGGACCACACCAGCACAGTGGTGTCTTTGACCGTCTCGGCGCCGACCCGGTAACTCGATCGCTCGGACAGCAGCGTGGCCGCGCCGACGATTTCACCCGGCCCAAGCCACAGCAGCAGGCGCTTCTGCCCATCGGGCGTCGTGAAGAAATGGCGCGCCCGGCCGGCGGTGATGAGAAAAAGTTCCGTCGCCGGTTCGCCCTGCCGGGCGAAGACCACCTTGGCTTTGAAGCGCTTCGTCGTGGCCGCGCCGAGTACCGCCTGCACGCCCTGCGCGCTGAGTCCGAGTAGGAATCGTGACTGGATCATGAAATGCATCGCGCGTTACTTTTTCGGTGCGTAGGGATTGCCGCCGAGCGCGTTCGAGATGGCGGTAATCGCCCGCTGCGCCCGGATGCTGTTGCCGGCATCGTCGAGCGGCGGCGAGACGACGGCGATGCCGAACTTGCCCGGCGACACGGCGATGATGCCGCCGCCGACGCCGCTCTTCGCGGGCAGCCCGGTGTGGTACAGCCACTTGCCCGAATCGTCGTACAGCCCGGCGGTGGCCATCACCGCGAGCACGCCGGGAACCTTGGCCGCGTCCATCACCTGCTTGCCGGTGACCGGGTTCTTGCCCCTCGCGGCGAGCGTGGCGGCCATCATCGCGAGATCCTTGGCGTTGACGCCGATCGAGCACTGGCGCGTGTAGAGATCGACCGCCTGTTTCCAGTCGGTCTTGATGTAGCCGTACGCGTAGCATCAACGCGCCGATCGCCTGGTTGCGCTGGTTGGTGTCGGACTCCGACTTGTAGACGTCCTGCAGGACCGTCAGCGACCGGCCGGCGAAGTCGTTGTGGATGCCGATGATCTTGTTCCAGACCGCGTCGGCGTTGGCGCCGGTCACCATGCTGGTGGCGCGAGATCGCGCCGGGATTCACCAGCGCATTCATCTCCGGCGCGCCGGTGCCGACGACGGTGCGCACGCCTTCGATCGCGATGATCGAGTTGAAGCGCGCGCCGGTCGCGTCGACGCCGATCCGCTTCTCGATCGAGTCGAGCCCCTGCTCCTGAATCACCTGCGCCATCGTGAAGACCTTCGAGATCGACTGAATCGAGACCTCGGTCTTGATTCGCCGGCCGTGTAGACCTTGCCGTCCACGGTCACCAGCGCGATGCCGAACAGGTTCGGATCGACTTTGGCGAGCGCCGGGAATGTAGTCCGCGTTCTTGCCTTCCTTGAGGTCCTTGAACTGGTTGAACGCGTTGTTGACGGCGGCCTGCGGATCGGACTGCGCGCCGACCGACAGCGTCACGTTGCGAGGACCGCCAGCGCGGCGACGCGCGCGACGATCCACGCGTGACGTGCGTAGCGTGCAACACGACCATGACTAACCTCCTAACTTGTGCGAGAAGTTGTATTTGAACGAGAACTGGACCTTGACGCCGTCACTGTGGAAGCCGTCCGAGAAGTTCTCCCGGCGTCCCCACTGGAACTCGCCGCCGAACATCACGTTCGGCACCGGCGTATAGAGCAGATTGCCGAGCGCGTACTGGCCGACCTTGAACGCGTTGGGCGCCTGCCCGTCGGTGTTGTCGATGTCCTGCCGCGAGTAGCCGATCGTGCTGGTGTAGCGTTCGTTCCACGTGTGATCGAGGAACAGCCGTGAAGGCCACGATCGGCAGCGGCTTGCCGACGATCGGTGTCACGGCATTCCCGGGATTGTTCTCGACGCCGATGTCGACCGGCGAGTCGTTCATCGAGTTCTGGATGCCTTCGCCGAAGACGAACGCGAGACGAAGCACGTCGCTCTTGCCGACCTTGAGGTTCGAGCTCGCGTTGATGCCCCAGCCGGTCGCGCTGCCCGACAGATCGAACTGGTCGTCGAGCACGTCGTCCCATTTGATCGCGCGGAGCTGCCCGGCGAGGCGCGCGTAGCCCCACTTTCATGGTCGCCTGGTACGCGGCCGAGAAGTCCGGCAGCGGGAAGCGGGCCTTGATGTTCTGCAGCTCGATGCGGTCGGCGTAGACGCCGCGAGTCGCCGCTGGCACCCGGCCGCTCGAGCGCGACCATGAGGTCGAGTGCTCGTCGCTGATCGGCGTCCAGCGGACCTGGACGTTGCGGAACAACACCATGCCGGTCGGTCCCCAGTACTCGAGCGAGTTCGGGAAGACGTCGGGATCGGTGAACGGGCTCCAGTACTGGCCCGCGCCGAACTCGCCCAGCTCGCCCCACGCATGGCGCAGGCGGAACGTCGTCTGGCCCTCGTCGACGCCGGTGCCGAACAGTTCGAACTCGAAGATCGTCTTCAGGTCGCCGATCGACGTCGACGTGGACGATCTGACTCCGAGCCGGCTCTGCCGGACGCCGGCGAACGTGCTGTTGTCCTCGCCGAACTGCTTCTCGAACGACGGCAGCTTGGTGACGCGCAGCGTGTCGAACCAGTTCGGATCGATCTGCTTGAAGTTGTGGCCCATGTCGAGCATCGCGAAGCCGTAGATCTCGAAGTCGGCTTCGCATCGGCGACTGCGGCGCGGCCTGCGGCGCGCGCGTCGCCGGCGCACCGGCCTGCGCGGCGCGCACAGCCGCCGCGCAGCAGGGCATGCCAGCAGGCACCTGCCGTCGGCTTGCCGTGTCAGATACTCTCATCGTCTCCTTGGCTCCTTGATGTTGGCCTGTCTCCCAGGCGCGAACGCTGCCGCCTGCCGTCGTCGAAGAGTCGTTCGTAGTTGCCTCTTGCGCACTTTCAGGCTCGCGTCCGGCGTCAGCTGCCGCCAGACCGGCGCCCACATGTCGAACACGCGAAGTACGCCGCCGGCTCGGCCGGCGCGACGGTGTCGGTCCCGAACAGAAATCGGTCCGGGTACTTGTTCAGCATCGCGGCGACGCGCGCGATCGTCTCCGGCGACGAGACCGCGTACTTCGCGACCTCGTCCCACGAGATGTCGAAGTTCACGTGGCCAGCGCGGGATCCGCCAGCATCGCCTCGACGATCTCGACGTGGTTCGGACTGCGTTCGGCCGCCTCCGCCGACACCTGCACCGGATGCACGACGCGGCCGAGGCCGATGTGCGCCCAGATGATCGACGTCGTCGGATGCCGCTTGAGCAGCGACTTCATCTGCGTCAGGTAGACCGGCTCGGCGTCCGTCTTCGCGAACGGCATGTCGATGTCGTTGTGCAGGATCACCACCAGCCCGGCTTCGGCGGCGAAGTCGAGAATGCGATCGAGCGCGGGGTTGGTCAGGCTGGCGGTTTCGCCCGACACCTTCGCCGACACGAACTCCTTGTGGATGCTGAACTCGCCGATGCCCGAGAACACGCCGGGGAATGTCAGCAGCACGCGGCGGATGTGATCGACGCCGTACATGTCGGCCGGGTTGAAGCCGGTGATCATCGGGTCGAAGCGCGCCTGCTCGGCCGGGCTCAGCGCGCGATAGACGCTGGCGATGTAGGCGTCGGTGAACGAGTAGTAGTAGAGCGGCGCGTCGCTCTGCAGGTAATAGGTCGGCGCGAAGTCGCCGGAATTGGCGTACGACCACTGCTGCTGCAGCGGAATGCCGAACAGCGTCGATCGGCCGACGCGCGTCCCCATGATCTGCAGGAACTCGCGCGGCGTGATCCCCTGCTGGATGTAGTTGGTCAGGTGGAAGTGCGAATCGTAGAACTCGTTGGCCGCTCCCGATCCCTGCGCGCCGAGCGGATGCGCGAGCCGATACCGCCAGCAGGCCGAGCGCCGGCGAGCCAGACCGCACAGACGAATGTGCGGCGCGATGGCAGGTGGATCATCGGCATCGCTCAGAAGTTCATCTCGAGGTTGACGTGGAAGATGTTGCCGTTGGCGCCGACCGGCATCGGATACGCGGTGTAGCCGACCGGGCTGTGATTGACGTGGATGTACTCGGTGTTGAGCCGGAGCCCGCGCTCCTTCATGAAGTACCAGTTCTCGCCGACGCGCACCTCGGACGCGTCGCCGTAGTCGCCGAAGATCTGCGATCCGCTCAGATAGAGCTGCAGGACGTTCTTGACGACCATCGCCGACGACTGCAGCTGGTAGCCGTTGTCGGTGATGTCGGGAATGCCGCCGGTGTTGACCCCGGTGAAGTTCGTCAGCCAGCGCCGGTAGTACTCGCCCTCGAGCGACAGGCCGCGGTACTTGATGCCGGCGTCGATGCTCGTCATCTTGTAGTCGACGTTGTTGACCGTGATGCCCGGGCCGAAGAGATCCGGCGTGAAGACGACGCTGCCGTCGGTGAGGCGGATCTGGCTGTTCTCGATCCCGTTCGTGCTCGGCTGGCTCTGCTTGTCCTCGAGGCTGTGCGACCAGTGCACGCCGACGCGCGTCGCCACCTTCTCGTGGTAGTCGTAGTCGCCGAACGTCCCGTACAGGCCGAACTCGCCGGTCGTCGGCAGCCACTGCAGCGCGTAGCGACTGCGTGTCCATCTTGTTGTCGATCTGCGACGCGCTCACGCCGAGGATGCTCAGGTTGGTGGCGAACATCACGTTGTATTTCAGCTTCTGCGAGAAGATCGCCCTTCACCCAGACGCCGTTGGTGTACGAGCCGCGGAAGAACTCGTCGGCGATCAGCCGGCCGTCGACGCCGAGCCAGTACGGGAACTGTCCTTCGGTGCTGCGCACGGTCGGCAGCGAGGTGATGCCGCGCGCCCACCGTGATGAAACGATTGAACGTGTAGCTCAGATTGCCGGCGCCGACGACCTGCGCCGGATCGCCCTGCGACGCGTTCGACGACCAGACATAGAGGTAGTAGCGGAACTTCGGCGTCAGGAACCATCCGGAGAACGGCGAGAAGAACTTCGCCAGCTGAATGTCCTGCCGCTGCTGGACCGTGTGCTCGACGCCGAAGGAGTCGGTGTAGGACGCGTCGATGTTCCGCTGATTGAGATAGCGCACGTAGCTGAAGAGCCGGAAATAGATCTGGCCCTTCTCGCCGTCGTACAGGAGAAACCCGGCGTTGGGGACGTGCTCGAGCGCCTTCGTCTTCGTCTGGTTCCTGCGCGACCTGGCCCGCGATGAATTCGCCGCTGCAGCCGTCCGACGTCCAGATGCCGCCGTCGTCGTAGCCCCAGGTCTTTCCGAGGAGGCACGGCGCCGTGCCCGTCGACCTCACGAGCGCCACGCCCGCTGACGTATTGGCCGGACAATACTGGCGCTGGCCTTCGCGCGATTCGCAGGTGACGGTGTTCGGTTGTTCCAGCGTCGGGTCAGTCGCCGACTGGGCATAAGAGGCGCTCGCACTCGCGGCGTTGAGAACTGCGGCCATCAACGCGCCGCGCACGAACAGTCGGACGACGATCACGAGGTCGATCTCCTTCCATGCTGGATAGCCGGCGACGCCGAAGCTGGCGGCCGACGCTTGACGACGATGAGCATGTGGCGTACCGCCGCTGCGGCAGATCCGTTGCCGTCTTCCGAGACGCTTTGTCTCCGACGATTCGGAGTCTGTCGTGTTGCTCGGCGCCGACGCCGACGTGATGCTCGCACCGCGCAGTTCTTTCGCCGGCGTCCGTCGCTGGCTTCTCAGTCAGCTTCGCCCGGGTCCTCTGTCGCGAGGACCGTGCTGGTCCGTTCCGGCAGGTGGGCTGCACGGCGCGTGCCCGCCGGATCAGGGCACCGGGTCGTTGTTTGACCACGACGAATCGGAGCGGCTCCGATCTCACGGAGACGGTGCGATACTGAGACAGGGCGCGATCCGGCGGAATCGGCATTGCAACACGACGATCCGACTCCGACTGCGCTGGCGTTGAATCTGCAGCGAGTGCTCTGGAATCGCGTTCGGGAGGCAGGCATGCGAACCGGGTTCTGGGGATTCGCGGCGCTACTCGCCGGGGTTGCGGCCAGCGGCTACAGTTCCGGAGACTGGTTCGTTTACGTGAATCCGTCGTCCTCGCCGGCGTTCACGGCGTTCATCCGTCCGGCGACGGTCGGGATCTCGGGCGTCAGCGGCCCGCTCCGTGTTCCGTGCGATGTCGTGATTTCCGCATCGCGGACGGTCGATGTTCAGGAAGTGACGATCCGCCTGATTGACGGCTCGAGCCTTGGGGGACCGATGTTGACGTTTCCGCAACCGCAGTTATCCAGCCAGTTTGGTTCAACCCGGGTCGTTGCCGGCGCGACCAAAGCCTTTACGTTGCCGTGCATGGCGGCCCCTTCAACTTCGTCCGGGTCGACGATTGTGATCGGCGTTGCTGGCGTTGATTCGTCTGCGAAGGTGCACCGCGTGACGGTCGAGAGACCATGGCCATGACCGGCGCTCTCCGTCAACGAACGATCCGAATCGTCTGCGGCGTCGGCGTGGCGCTCTGTGCGATGGTGCCGGCGCGAGCGGCGGTTGAATATCCACTGTCGTTGACGCTCGACGCGACTGCAAAAACAGAGACGCTGACGATCGCGGCGACCCTGAACGTTCACGTCGATCGTCTGATGCTCGAGAGCCGGCACAAACGCGTCACCGACGCGCTGACCTACAGCGGCTATGGAAACTTCCTGACGGCGCTTCGCGCGCTGCCGCCGGTCGGTACCATCGCGCTGAAGGATCGGTCGGTCGAGATTCGCTACGCGCACGAGCAGCCCGAAGCCACCGGACGCCGACTGCTGCTGGTGGCCGATCGTCCGCTCTTCTTCGACGGTGATCCGGCGAGGAACCGTACCGGCTACGAGTTGACGATTGTCGAACTGCACTTCGACGCCCAGGGTGCGATTAACGGCAGGATGATGGGGGCAGCACGAGTGAAACCATCGCCAGATGGACCCGTGGTCGACAATTTCGCGTCGGTCGAAGTACAACTCACGGCTCGCAGTCCGCGACCGTAAACTCGTGACCGCACATCGAGGAGTATTCATGAAGCCGTTCGTCGTCGGGTTCGCGATTTGTGTTGCCGGTGTGATCGGCGTTGCGGCTCAGACGCCGATGCCGAAGTACGGCGTGACTGTGACGCCGGAGAAGGGCGTCGACTTTGCCAAGTTCAAGACTTACACGTGGACGCAGGGCCAGCCATCCCCGAGTAAAACGATTGACGCACAGGTGATGGCGGCGGTCGATCGGGAACTCGCCGCGCTCGGGATGACCAAGGCGGCACAAGGACCGGGCGACGTGCTGATTGCCTACTACTCGCTGATGCGCACCGACGTCGATCTGAAGGGCAAGGCCGGTCCCGACGGGTTGCCGCAATATCCGGTCGGCACTCTCGTCGTCGCGCTGCTCGAGCCGGCAAGCCGCAAGCGGCTGTTGCGGCTACGCACCGACAAGCCGATCGACACCGAGCCTGCGAAGCTCGAAGCGGCGATCAACAGCGCGGCCGCGGCGTTGTTCGCGGAGTACCCGACGCGTAAAAAGAAGTAAACGGGTTGAGGCGGCCGGCGATCCAACTCGAGGATCTGGCCGGCCGCTGCGAATGTCGTGCTCGATTATTTCTTCGGCGGCGGGGGCGGGTAGTTCTTCAGCAATTTCGCGACCGCCTTCTCGAGATTCTTCTGCTGCTTCTCTGGTTTGGCTTTCGGATCGAGCGTCTTGCTGGCATTGCCGCGCCAGACGAGCGTCTTTGGCGACGATGCGTACATGTCGAGCGCGAGCTGCCCGACGTAAATCGTTGATGTCGATCCGGTCGTCATGCCGCCTCCACCGCCGTACCAACCGCCGCCGTACCATCCGGGGCCGTATCCCCATCCGGTGTCGTAGGAGGTGTACCTTTTTCCGTACCGACGGCGGCCTGGTAGCCGACGTAGAGGTCCGCGGTCTCGGACTCTGACTTGGCGAGTCCCTTCTTGGCCAGTTCAGCCTCGACCGTCGCCTTCACCTGCCGGTCGACCAGGTCGGAAAGCTTCGTCGTACCCTTGATGTCAACCCAGCGGTACGTCTTGAAGGCGGCGAAATTCGCGGACTTGTCGAAGTTGTATCGCACATCCTGCGCGAACAGCGGTTGTGCGGCGGCCGCGACGAGCAGTAGCGTAAGCATCACGGTAGACGGTCTGATCCTTGTCACGTGCACAGTCCTTTCGTCAAAAAACGAACAGTCCGATTGACGCGAGTGCAAAGCTCGCACCCACCGGTCGCTGGCCAGCCATGCCGTTTCTATCGACCGGCCGTTAACGTCGGCGGCGAAATCGCGGTCGGCTGATGGTCCGAGATTTCGGAGTCGCTCCGTTCAAACGGGGGAATGCGTGCCGTGCCGGCACCTGCGTCGCCGGTGCGGGGAGAAATCGCCCGTGGACAGGTGCGCGACGGATCGTCCCGTGGCATCGCGTCTGGCATGCCCTCTGCGTTTCACAAACGTCATTGAGTCCTCAATATGCCGACGCACCCGCTTTCCATCGGCAGCGATGCCATGGAGCAAGCCACGATGGCGGCCATTCTCGCGGCCGTGGGGAGGAATCCCCTGAACGAAAAGGAGGTGCTCCATTCCGAGCCGCCATCGTCGCGCCGCTGCACGCCGCCCCCATCGCCTCGAGCGTAAGAGGTGCACCCGGTGACTAGAAAACCGATCGCGCCGGCGTTACTGACGCTCGTCGCGCTGATCGCCGCAGCTCCAGTTCGCGCGCAGCAGCCGAGTCCGCCGGCTGCGACCCAGCCGGCTGAGACCGCGCCGACTGCGCCCGTTCCAGCGCCGGCCCGGGACACGCTTGGCCGCGAAACGCCGCGCGGGACCGTGTTGGGGTTCATGAATGCCGCCCGCAATTCGCGTGACGAAGTTGCGCCGATGTACTTGAACACCGCGTTGCGCGATCGATTGGCCGTTGAGCTCGCCTTCAAACTGTTCGTCGTTCTCGATCGCCGGCTGCCGCCGCGCCTCAACGAGTTGAGCGACCGGCCAGAAGGGTCATTGGCCAACCCGCTCCAACCCGATCGGGATGTCGTCGGCACCATCACCGTCGGCGACGGCACGATGGACATCGTGCTCGAGCGCGTGAACCGTGGCGCCCTCGGTTCGGTCTGGTTGTTTTCGCGGAAGACGCTCGATGAAATTCCGGATGTGTACGCCGAAATCGACCGAGTGGTGCTCGACCGCTTTCTTCCGTCATTCCTGACCGCGCCGCGCATCGCCGGGATCCGCCTGTTCCAATGGCTCGCGCTGGCGTTGCTTCTACCGCTCGGCTATCGCCTGACAGCTTTGCTGGGGGCGGTGCTCCGTCCGCTTGTCGCAATGTGGTGGCGTTGGCGCAACCCGAGCGATGCCACCATCAGCAATGCGGTGCCCGGAAGCGTTCGCCTGTTGCTGCTGGCAATCGGGATCCGGTGGCTGCTTTACACCGTCGAACTGCCGCTGCCCGAACGACAGTTCTGGTGGACCATCACCGGGATGCTGCTGATTGTCGCCTTGACCTGGACGATGGTGCTGGTGAACGGCAGCATCGAGCGCTATGTCAATCGCCGCGTCAGCCGCAGTGAAGTCGGCGCGATGGTCCACCTGCTGCGGCGCATGGCGGATGGGCTGATCGTCGCGGCGGGCGTGATTGTGACGCTGAAGCTATTTCGGCGTCGATCCGACCGCGGCGCTCGCCGGCCTTGGGATCGGCGGTATTGCCGTCGCGCTCTCCGCCCAGAAGACGCTTGAAAACGTGATCGGCGGCTTGTCGATCATCTTCGACAAAGCGGTGCGGGTCGGCGACTCTCTCAAGGTTGGCGAGACACTCGGCACGGTGGATTCGATCGGACTGCGCTCAACGCGGATCCGCACGCTCGATCGAACGATCGTCAGCGTGCCGAACGGTCAGATTGCGAACGTCAGCATCGAGACGCTCTCGGTGCGCGACAAGTTCTGGTTTCACCATTTCATCGGGCTCTGCTACGAGACCACTTCGGCGCAGCTGCGAACCGTCGTCGACGAAACGCGCAGCTACCTGGCCGCCCATCCCCTGGTGGACGGGGCGACACCATCCGCGTCCGGTTCTTCAGGTTCGGGCCGTTTTCTCTCGATATCGAAATCTTCGCCTATGTGCTCGCCGCCGATTGGAATCAATTCCTGGAAACGCAGCAGGAGCTGCTGCTCGACATCATGGGGATCGTCGAGCGGAACGGGGCAGTGATGGCGCTGCCATCGCAGACGCTTCACCTCCACTCGACGGGATCCGGTCAAGTCGCCGAACAAACCGTTGCCACGCAGCGGGAGCGCGTCAGCGCCGTGGCAGGGCCGCGATGAGCGTGTCTCGGAGTGGATCGTGAGACTGAAATCGATCGTGCTGCTGACGATGATGGTTGCGGCCTGTGGCGGCGCGGCGCCGTCGAACCAGAACGCGACACAATCCAGCGCCGGTGCCTCGGACTCGGCGCCGGCTTCGCAGGTTGCCGATGCCGACACGCCCGAAGGCCGACTGCTGGCGCGACCGTGGATCGGCGATCTCGACGGCATGCTCGAACGCCGCTACCTCCGCATTCTCGTGATTCCCGACAAGATGAATTTTTTCTTCGACGGCAGCCAGATGCGAGGCGCGACCTACGATGCGATGAAGGAGTTCGAGAAGTTCGTGAACACGAAGTTCCGAAAACGGCAGACGCCGATCGCCCTCGTATTCGTTCCGACGCGCCTCAATGAGATTGTGCACGCCCTGGTCGAGGGACGCGGCGACATCGCCGCCGGCAACCTGGGCATTTCTGATGCGCGCAAGGAAATGGTCGATTTCTCGGTGCCGGCTCGCGACCACGTCAAGCTGATTCCGGTTGGCGGCCCTGATGCGCCGGCGATCAACAGCCTCGAGGACCTGGCGGGCAAGACCGTATACATCCCGAAGACGAGTGCGATTGCCGAAGTCGTAGAGAAGCTGAACGACAAGTTCCGCACCGCCGGCCGGGCGTCGATCGTCATCGAGGACGCCGACGAAAACCTCGAACCGTCGGACATCCTCGAAATGGTCAATGCCGGGATCGTGCCGCTGACACTTGCCGACAGCCTGGCCGCCGAGTTCTGGGCAAAGGTGTTCAATCAGCTTCATCCCTACTCAAATGTCGTGCTGACCGAAACCGGCGCGACCGGTTGGGCCATTCGGAAGGGATCACCGAAGTTGAAGGCGGCGGTGGACGAATTCGTCAAGACTCACGGCGAAGGCACCGTATTCGGGAACACGCTGCTCCGCACCTATCTGGGAAACACGAAATGGGTGCGCAACGCCACCGCGGGACGAGAGCGCCAGAAATTCGAAGAGATGGTCAGGCTATTTCGCAAATACGGCGATCAAGCGGACCTGCCCTACCTGCTCGTCACCGCGCAGGCTTACCAGGAATCGGGCCTCGATCAAAGCGCGCGCAGCCCGGTCGGCGCCGTCGGCGTGATGCAGATCAAGCCGAGCACCGCCGCCGGCAAGCCGATTGAAGTCAGGAATGTCGAGAAGCTCGAGAACAACATCAAGGCCGGCACGAAGTACCTCCGATTCCTGGTCGATCAGTACTACGCCGACGAACCGATGGATCGCGTCACCAAAGGAGTGTTTGCGATCGCGTCGTACAACGCAGGGCCGGCCAGGATCCGTCAGCTGCGCAAAAAAGCGGAGGCGCAGGGCCTGGACCCGAATCGCTGGTTCAACAACGTGGAACTGGTCGCGGCGCGAGAAATCGGCCGCGAAACCGTGCAGTACGTCGCGAACATCTACAAGTATTACCTCGCCTACAAGATGTTGACCGAGCAGACGGCTCGCAAAGCCGGAGCGGTCGGCACGACCAAAACGCCCAAAAACGCTAAGTAGTCTGGACGGTCGCCTTCCAGCGGGCGAGAACGTCGTCAACGGTCTGGTTCGCTTCGGCGAGGCCGATCGTGAGCGGGGCGATCGATTCGTCGCAAGGCTTCGCGAATCGGCCCGTGGGTTTCGGCGAGCCGGAAGTCGATGCCGCGCTGACGAGCCGTCTCGCCGAATTCCGCCAGCATCTCGACGCCCGCGAGATCGACGAACGGCACCATCCCCATGAAGAGAATCACCAGGCGCGGCGGCACCGCGCGCTCGACGATCAGGGCCGAGAGGCGATCGCGCACGTGGTCAACGTTGAAGTAGAGCATTGCGCCCTCGCTTCGAACGATCAGCGCGCCAGGCACCCGTTCGTTCTCCGGGTGCCGGACCAGATCCGCGAAGTATGACGTGCCTGGCACACGGCCCACTTCAACCACTCGCGGACGCGACGCGCGATGGATGAGCAGCGCGATCGACAGAGCCGCACCCACCAGCACGCCGTTCAACAGGCCTGAACCGAGAACGCCGATCAGCGCCGCCATCGCGACCGCAAACTCCTCGCGACTGAATCGCCAGATATGGCGCAGCGTGTCGATCCGCACCAACCCGGTCACCGCGACGAGCACGATCGCCGCGAGGACCGGTTGCGGCAAGTAGCGCAGCAACCCGGTGAAGAACATCGCGATGACCAGCGTGATCAGCGCGGCGACCAACCCGGAGAGCGGAGTACGGGCGCCGGCGGTTTCGTTGACCAGCGACTGCGACATGCCGCCGGAAACCGGCAGTCCGCTCCCAAGGCCTGCGACGAGATTGGCCGCGCCAATCGCGAGGAACTCCTGCGTGGCCTCGAGCCGGTAGCCATGCTTGGCGGCGAACATCCGCCCGATCGCGGCGGTTTCCACGGCGGCAAGGACGAAACAGGCCATCGCCAGCGGCAGCAGCGCGTTCAGATCGGCACGGCTGACGAGCGGCAGTGCCGGTATCGGAACTCCAGGTGGCACGGCGCCGAGCAGCGCGACACCGCGAGCATCGAGCCCGAAAATGCGTGCCGCGACGATGCCGCCAATCACGACGAACAGTGAAACCGGCCGGTTCTTCAGCACGGTTTTCCCGAGCAACAGCACCGTGAGAGCGGCGAGGCCGAGCGTCAAGGATGTGCCGTTGGTGCCGCCTAGCCCGCGGAAGAAGTGACCCATGCGTTCCCAGAAATCGCCGTGGCTGCCGCTGAAGCCGAACAATTTGGGAAGTTGTGTACTGGCGAGGAACAGCGCGACGCCGCACTTGAATCCGACCAGAACGGTTTCCGAGAAGAAGTTGACGATGGCTCCCGCGCGGGCGGCGTACGCGGCAAAGGCGAACCCGGCGACCATCACCGCCGTGCAGGCAGCGAGTGTCGCGTGCCTCGCGGCATCACCACCGGCCATTTCGCTCAACGTGGCGCCGATTAACAGCGAGATGGCTGACGTGACGGATAGGCGGTGTGGCGCGAGCTGCAGAACAGCCAGAACACCAGCCCGCCGAAGAGGCAGGAATAGAGACCGGCCTGCGGCGGCAGCCCGGCGAGCGAGGCGTCGCCGATCGCCGAGGGCAGTAGATAGGCTGCGAGTGTGATGCCGGCGATGACGTCAGCGCGAAGCCACGACCGCTCGTAACGTCGCAGCCACGCGCGCGCTGGCATCGCTTACTTTCGCATCACGTTGACCAGGTGCACGACTTCGCTGCTGTAATCGTCGGTCACGATCTCGCCTTTTTCACCAATCTTGACCTTGGCGGCGGGGACGATTTCCCCCTTGCCCGATCCCGACGTCGCGACTTCGAGCAGCACCAGCCCGAGGTCGAAACCCGTCTTGTCGCCAGCGCCCGGTGCGGCCGCACCGATGAACGCGATCGGCGAGCCGGTGACCACCGTAATCAGCCGCCCATCGGCGGTTGGCGTGCCGTAGGCGTACTTGACCGGCGTTGTGCTCGATCCAATCTGCACCGAGCCGATGCGATCGCGAGTCGCCAGCAAGGTTTTAACGCCTCCGGTGCCCCCGCGCTTGAGCGCATCCATGATTGCCGTGCGCTCGGCGTCGCTCGAAAAACGATCAATCGTGACAGTCACGGGCGCCGATGCCTCGACGCCGCCTGCGCCTTTCACGCGGGCGGTGGCGGTGATCGTTGCACCCGCAGGCGCTTGAACGGCCAGAGCAAGGCAGAACAGTGCGGAGAGGCTATGGGTGTGATCAAAAGAGAGAATGCTCATGGTGCGGCGACGTCAGCACGCGGCATGCCACGTCAGGGTACGGGAGTTTCCTGTATAGCGGCATGCGTCCGCGAAGGATCGGCGAACGACCCCTTCCACCTGCTCCGATAGTTCGGAGTCGCTACGGTCGAGCAGAGTGCCGTCCGTCCGATTCCCTCCTAATCCTGCCGCCGCGGTGGCTGGCACATGCCGTGCTCTGGCCCTCCCACACCGATGACAGACGCGAAGCCGCTCGACGCCATTGCGCGAGATCTCGATCAGGTCCTCAACCAGTTCGTCAGCGCCATGTTGTGCCCTGACCAGGCGAGCGTCGTCGAGACGATGCTGGGGCAAATCGGCGAAGCACTGGCGATCGATCGTGCGTGGTTCGAGGACGTCTCGGCCAACGGCGGGACAAGCGTCCCACGCGTGTGGAGCCGGCCTGGTCCCTTGACGGCGCCCGGACCCGATCTGACCATCCCGGTCCTGGCCGGCGGACGCTACGTGGCGCGTTTGTCGGTGGCCACGCCGCATGACGACTATTCGTGGCCAGCCGACGTGCAGGAGCGGTTGCGCCGCCTTGCCGGCCTGGTGGCGGTCGCCAACCGGTGCACCGAGCGGATGCGCGCCCTGGAGCGACGGTGCACTGACATGGCCGTCGTCTGCGCGGCGTCCGACGGCGACGACGATGATGGCGACGGTGACTTCAAAGACATCATCGGCGACAGTCCGGCGCTGCGCATCGCCATGAGGCGCGTGATGGAAGTGGCGCCGACCGACGCCTCGGTCGTGCTGATGGGTGAGACCGGGCACCGGGCAAGGAACTGTTCGCGCGCGCGGTACACGACCGGAGCCGCCGCCGCGGCCGCCCGTTCGTTCGCGTCAACTGCGCCGCGCTGCCGCCGACGCTGATCGAGAGCGAACTATTCGGTCACGAACGCGGCGCATTCACCGGCGCGGTCGCGACGCGTCGCGGGCGTTTCGAGGTGGCGCACACCGGGACGCTGTTTCTGGACGAAATCGGCGACTTGCCGCCTGACGTCCAGGCCAAGTTGCTGCGCGTGCTCCAGGAAGGCGAGTTCGAACGGGTTGGCTCGTCGGAGTCGCGGCAGGTCGACGTCCGCATCGTCGCGGCCACGCATCACAATCTCGATGCCGCGGTGAAGGAAGGCCGATTCCGCGCCGACCTGTATTATCGGCTCAACGTCTTTCCGATCGCGCTGCCGCCGCTTCGCGAACGAGCCGGAAGACATCCCGCGGCTCGTCTGGTTCTTCATCAACCGGCGTCAGCGCGCGCTGAATCGCCGGTTCACCAGCATCCCGCCGCCGGTGCTCGCCGCGCTGCAGCAGCATTCGTGGCCAGGCAACGTGCGCGAGCTCGAAAACGTCGTCGAGCGCGCGATGATCCATTCGACCGGCGACACGCTGTTGCTCGACGACGGGCCGGGCCCGGTCGCGTGGACAGCGCCGGCGAAGAGTCGACGCTCGAGATCGTCGAACGCCACCACATCGAAAGCGTGCTGCGCCGCTGCCGGTGGCGGATCAACGGTCCCGGCAATGCCGCCGACGTCCTCGGACTGCATCCGAACACCCTGCGGTTCCGGATGAAGAAGCTCGGTATCCAGCGGCCGAAAGAGCGTCGCCTGGTCGTCGACGTCGGCCGCGTATCGGCGTGACGGCCAGCCGGCCATCACTGGCTGAGAGCGCTCACGGCCGGTGGTGAAGCCGGCGGCTGCGATTTCACAGATTCGCCCGATTCGCTCCGGATCACGTTTTGCGTTTGCGCTTGCCGTGCTTTGCCGAATCGAGTGCCGACGCGAGACGACGCGACATGGTCGTTCGCCTCGCTGGCCGCCTTGGCGAAGCGCACGTGCCCGACTCTGCTCGCCGCCTGCGCGCAGCCGGCGCAGCCACCGTTCTCGAACTCGACGAGCTCGTCTCGGCCGACGCTGTCGGCATCGACGCGCTGCTGCGGATCGAGCAGCAGGGAGCGCGGCTGGTCGGCCTGCCTCAGTACCTCCGGCTCGAACTCGACGTGCTGCGCGGTGACGACCGGTGGTGAGCGGGGTCCGGGCCGACGACCGTTGCCTCCATTATTTCGGATGGCAGGCGCTGCGTCGCGGAGCGGCCGGTGGTCGAGCGGCCAATTGCAGGCCTAATTCCGCAGGAACTCGCCGGGCTTTGATTTCACATCAATGGCATGGCTGCTGCTGAACGGAGCCCTGAAACGTAAGGAAGGACGTGAGCATGCAAGCCGACCGACGATCGATGCTGCGTCGCCGCGGCGATGGCGGCCGCGCTGAGCGCGGCGTGCGAGAAGCCGGCCGCCGTCGCGCCGCCGCCGCCACCCGAAGTCTACGTGGCGACCGTCGTCCAGCAGGACGTGCCGGTCTACCTGGATCTGGTCGGGCAGACCCAGGGATTCCAGGACGTCGAGATCCGCGCGCGGGTCGAAGGCTTCCTCGACACGCGTGAACTTCCGCGAAGGGTCGTTCGTTCGCAAGGGCGATCTCCTCTATCAGATCGACCCGAAGCCGCTCCAGGCCGCGCTCGCGCAGGCGAATGCGGCCAAGGCACGGGGAGCCGATCTGGCGACCGCCCAGGCGCGGCTCGAAAAGGCCAACAACGACGTCGCCCGCTACACGCCGCTCGTCGCCAAGCAGGCCGTCAGCCAGCAGGAGCTCGACGACGCGCGGGCTCGGACGCAGGAGTCGCGGTCGCGCGCGGTCGCAGGTCGAAGCGGCCAAGGCCGCGGTGGACAAGGCGACGCTCGATCTCGGCTACGTGCGGATCACGTCGCCGATCAACGGGCTGGTCGGCACGACGCTGGTGAAGCCGGGCAGCCTGGTCGGACGGGGCGAGAGCACGCTGCTGACGACCGATCTCGGTGATCGATCCGATCATCTTCCGCGTCGCCGTCACCGAGGCCGACTACCTCCGCATCATCAAGCGCGACCCGACGCGGGCGGGGCAGGAAGCGCAAGGCGTCCGGCATCCAGCTGACGCTGGCCGACGGCACCATCGCATCCGCACACGGGCACGGTCGGGCCGGTCGAGCGCGCCGTCAACAGCGCCACCGGCACGCTCGGCGTGCAGCTGTATTTCCCCAACCCCGACTACGTGCTGCGGCCGGGCCAGTACGGGCGCGCGCGCGTGCTCCTCGACACCAAGGCCGGCGCGCTGCTCGTTCCGCAGCGCGCCGTGCAGGAACTGCAGAACCTGTACAGCGTCGCGGTGGTCGGCGCGCGACAGCAAGGTCGCGTTCCGCAACGTCAAGGTCGGTCCGCGGGTCGACACGCTCTGGGTCATCGAAGAGGGGCTCAAGCCCGGCGAGCAGGTCGTCGCCGAGGGGCTCCAGTCGCTGCGCGACGGCATGACCGTCCGCACCAAGCCGATGCCGGCGCCCGGGGCCGCGGCGACAGCCGGCGCGGCCGGCGAGGCGAAGTAGACCATGGCCCGCTTCTTCGTCAACCGGCCGATCGTCGCGATCGTGCTGTCGATCATCATGGTGCTGCTCGGCGTCGTCGCGATGCAGCGGGCTGCCGATCGCGCAGTATCCCGAGATCGTCCCGCCGATGGTCCAGGTGACCACGACGTTCATCGGCGCGAGCGCCACCGACGTCGAAGCCTCCGTCGCCACGCCGCTCGAACAGAAGATCAACGGCGTCGAAAAAGGCATCTACATGAAGTCGACCAACGCCAACGACGGGACGTTGACGCTCAAGGTCTCCTTCGAGGTCGGGTCGAACCAGGACATGGACAACGTGTTCACGCAGAACCGCGTGTCCGAGGCCATGCCGCAGATGCCGCAGTCGGTGAAGAACTACGGCGTCACGGTGAAGAAGGCGCTGCCGTTTCCGCTGCTCGTCATCTCGGTGAAGTCGCCGAACGGCACCTACGACAGCAACTTCCTCTCGAACTACACGACGATCAACATCAACGACGCGATCGCGCGCATTCCCGGCGTCGGGCAGATCAACCTGTTCGGCGGCAGCGACTACGCGATGCGGATCTGGCTGCGCCCCGATCGCATCGGGCGCCTCGGCCTGACGGTGCCCGACATCGTCAACGCGATCAACCAGCAGAACCAGCTGACGCCGGCCGGCCAGATCGGCGGGCCGCCGGCCGCGGCCGGCACCGAGTACACCTACACGGTCCGCACGCAGGGGCGGCTGCTCGACGAGGAGGAGTTCGGCAACATCATCCTCCGCACCAACCCGGACGGCTCGGAAGTCCGCCTCAAGGACGTCGCCCGCATCGAGCTCGGGACGATGCTCTACAACGCGGTCGGCCGCCACGACGGCAAGCCGGCCGCCGTCATCGCGGTCTTCCAGATTCCGGGCACCAACGCGGTCGAGGTCGCCGACAGCATCAAGGCGACCATGGAGGATCTGAAGACGCGCTTTCCGCGCGACATGGACTACCTGATCTCGCTCGACACGACGCTGCCGGTCACCGAGGGCATCAACGAGATCGTCCACACGCTGTTCGAAGCGGTCGTGCTCGTCATCATCGTCGTGTTCATCTTCCTGCAGAACTGGCGCGCGACGCTGATTCCGCTGATGACGGTGCCGGTGTCGCTGGTCGGCGCGTTCATCTTCTTCCCGATGCTCGGCTTCTCGATCAACGTGCTCTCGCTGCTCGGCCTCGTCCTCGCCATCGGCATCGTCGTCGACGATGCGATCGTCGTGGTCGAGGCGGTGATGCACCACATCGAGCACGGGATGCAGCCGAAGGAGGCGACGATCAAGGCGATGGAGGAGGTGTCGGGCCCGGTCATCGCGATCGGCCTGATCCTGATCGCGGTGTTCGTGCCGGTCGGCTTCATGGGCGGCATCACCGGACGGCTGTATCAGCAGTTCGCGATCACGATCGCGCTGTCGGTGCTGCTGTCGGTCGTCAACGCGCTGACGCTCAGCCCGGCGCTGGCGGCGCATGCTGCTCAAGGCGCCGACCGGCAAGAAGACGCTGCTGACGCCGTTCTACAACGGGTTCAACAAGGTGTTCGGCGCGCGCACCGACGTCTACGTCAGCTTCGCCGGCATCCTGATCCGGAAGATGTTCCGGAGCCTCGCGTTCATCGGCGTGCTGATCTACGTGATCGTCGTGCTGGTCCGGCAGCATCCCCGGCGGCTTCGTGCCGGAGGAGGACCAGGGCTACATCATGGTCAACGCGCAGCTGCCCGACGCGGCGTCGCTCGAGCGCACCGACGCCGCGATGAGGAAGGCCGAGGCGATCCTGGAGAAGAACGAGGCGATCGAAGGCTTCAACACGATCAGCGGCTACTCGCTGCTCACCTCGGCGTACTCCTCGAACATGGGCTTCTTCTTCGTGCAGCTCAAGCCGTGGGAGGAGCGGCACAGCGCCGGAGGCGCACGCCAGGGAAGTCGTCACCGCGCTGAACCGGGCGTTCGCGCAGGAGATTCCGGAAGGGCAGGTGCTCGCGTTCGGGCCGCCCGCGATTCCGGGCCTCGGCACCGGCGCCGGCTTCACGCATGCAGCTGCAGGATCGCAGCGGCGGCCCGCCGCAGTACCTGGCCGAGCAGACGCAGCGCTTCATGGAGGCGGCGCGGAAGCGGCCGGAGATCGGACGCATCGGCACGCTCTACCGCGCGAGCGTGCCGCAGGTCTACGCCGACATCGATCGCAGCAAGGTGCTGAAGTCGGGCGTGCAGCTGAACGACGTCAACACCACGCTCGGCGCGCTGCTCGGCAGCTCCTACATCAACGACTTCAACAAGTTCGGCCGCGTCTACAAGGTCTACCTGCAGGCCGAGCCGGAGTTCCGGCAAGGACCCGAAGCAGCTCGGGCTCTTCTTCGTCCGGAACCAGACGGGCGGCATGGTCCCGCTCGACACGCTGGTCACCACGGGGCCCGCCGCCGGACCGGAGTTCACCAACCGCTTCAACCTGTTCCGCTCGGCGGAGCTCACCGGCGTGCCCGCGGCCGGCTTTTCGTCGGCGCAGGCGCTCGACGCGCTCGAAGCGACGGCGAAAGAGGTGCTGCCTGCCGACATGAGCTTCGACTGGGCCGACCTGTCGTACCAGGAGCGGCGCGCGCCCGGCGTCGCGGTGGTGTTCGCGCTCGCGGTCTTCCTCGTCTTCCTGGTGCTGGCCGCGCAGTACGAGAGCTGGGGGCTGCCGTTCAGCGTCCTGCTCGGCACGCCGTTCGCCGCCTTCGGCGCGTATCTCGGGCTGTGGCTCGCGCGCCGGTTCATGGGCGAGAGCTACGTGAACAACGTGTTCGCGCAGATCGGCCTGATCATGCTCATCGGCCTGGCGGCGAAGAACGCGATTCTCATCGTCGAGTTCGCCAAGGTGGAGCACGAGCAGGGCAAGAGCCTCGTCGACGCGGCGCTGTCGGCGGCGAAGCTGCGGCTCCGCCCGATCCTGATGACCGCCTTCGCCTTCATCCTCGGCGTCGTCCCGCTGCTGACGGCGTCCGGCGCCGGCGCCGAAGCGCGCAAGGTGATGGGCATGGTGGTGTTCTCCGGGATGCTCGATCGCGACGATCCTCGGCGTCCTGCTGATTCCGATGCTGTACGTGGCCGTCGGACAGAGTGATCGGCGGCGCGAAGCCGGCGCCGGCGCCGGCGGTCGCCGCGCCGGGCGGCACGCTGGCCGCCGAGCACGGACAGGGAAGGCACTGACATGGCGCGGTCTGCGTGCTCTCTCGTCCGCGGCGCTGGCGATGGCGGTCGCGTCGCTGTCGGCCGGGTGTGCCGCCGGGTCCCGAACTACGAGCGGCCGCAGCTGCCGAACCCGGCGCAATACCGCTTCGTCGAAGGCGCCGCCGCAGGCGCAGTCGCTGGCCGACTCGCCCTGGTGGCAGGTGTTCGACGATCCGACGCTGCAGGCGCTCGTCCGCGAGGCGCTGGCCAACAACCTCGATCTGCAGCTGGCGGTCGCGCGCGTCGAAGAGGCGCGCGCCCGCGCCGGCATCGCCAAGTCGTTTCTCTATCCGCAGGTCGACGGCGTCGCCAGCTACGGCGTGCGGCAGGCGTCGAACGCGCCGGACGCAGGACGGATCGCCGACGACGACGATACGACGCACCAGAGCGGCGCCTACGGCTTCCAGCTGTCGTGGGAGATCGATCTGTTCGGCCGGCTGCGCCGTCAGCACGAAGCGGCGCTGGCGCTGCGTGCTGGCGAGCGAGCAGGGCCGCCGCGGCGTGCTCGTCACGCTGGTCGGCGACGTCGCGTCCAACTACTTCCTGCTGCGCGAGCTCGATCTGCAGCTCGAGATCGCGCGGCAGACGCTTCGCCTCAACGACGAAACGGTGACCTATTTCCGGAACCGGCTGGACGGCGGCGTGTCGAACCGGCTCGAGCTCGATCGCATTCAGGCCAACCGGGCGCTGACCGCCGCCGCGATTCCGGAGATCGAGCAGCAGATCGCCATCGTCGAGAATGCGCTGTCGCTGCTGCTCGGCCGCCCGCCGGCTCCGGTCGCGCGCGAGCGCCTCGCCGACAGCCGAGGCCTGCCGCCGCCGATTCCGGCCGGACTGCCGGTCTCGCTGATCGAGCGGCGGCCCGACGTCGTGCAGGCGGAACAGCTGCTGGTGGCGGCCAACGCCGACATCGGCGCCGCCAAGGCGCTGTTCTTTCCGACGATCAGCCTGACCGGCTTTCTCGGCGGCGTCAGCGGCGATCTCACGACGTTCCTCGGCGGCGACGGCGCGGTGTGGTCGCTCGGCGCCGGGCTGCTGCAGCCGATCTTCCAGGCGGGGCGCCTCCGCCGGAACCTCGAAGCGATGCAGGCGCGCTTCGACGAGGCGCTCGCCGCCTACCGCAAGGCCGCGCTCAACGGCTACCGCGAAGTGGCCAACGCGCTGGTGACGATTCAGAAGCTGGCCGAGGTGCGGGTGCAGCGGCAGGTCGGCGTCACGGCCCTGCAGGATGCGTCCGATCTGGCGCGCTCGCGCTACGACTCCGGCCTGGCCAGCTACATCGAGATCCTGACCGCCGATCAGGACCTGTTCCAGCAGCAGCTGCTGCTGGCGCAGACGCGCGGCGCCGAGCTGCGCGCGCGCGCCGAGCTCTACCGCACGCTCGGCGGCGGCTGGCAGCCGTAGCAGAGAGACGACAGTCGATGGCGAAGAACGACAAGCCGGACGAAGAAGCTGAAGAACAAGAAGTACCTGAAGGAACTGGCGCGGCTGCAGGGCAAGCTGTGCGTCCTGCAGGACTGGGTGAAGGAGAAGGGCCTGCGCGTCGATCGTGATCTTCGAGGGGCGCGACGCCGCCGGCAAGGGCGGCACGATCAAGGCGATCACCGAGCGCGTCAGCCCGCGCGTCTTCCGCCTCGTGGCGCTGCCGGCGCCGTCGGATCGCGAGAAGAGCCAGATGTACATGCAGCGCTACATGCAGCACTTCCCGGCGGCCGGCGAGATCGTCATCTTCGATCGCAGCTGGTACAACCGCGCCGGGCGTCGAGCACGTGATGGGGTTCTGCACCGACGAGCAGTACGAACGGTTCCTCAAGCTGTGCCCGGTGTTCGAGAAGTACATCGATCGACGGCGGCATCATCCTCATCAAGTTCTGGCTCGAGGTCGGCAACAAGGAGCAGGAGCGGCGGTTCAGGGCGCGCATCGACGATCCGCTGCGCCAGTGGAAGCTGAGCGACATGGACCTGCCGTCGCGCGCCAAGTGGTATCGAGTACTCGCGGGCGCGCGACGCGATGCTCAAGGCGACCGACACGCAGCATCGCGCCGTGGTACATCGTCCGGTCCGACGACAAGAAGCGCGCGCGTCTGAACTCCATCGCGCATCTGCTGAAGCTGATTCCGCACAAGAAAGTCGAGCGTCCGAAGGTGAAGCTGCCCGACCGATCGAAGAAACATGCCTACGACGACGAGGCGACGCTGGCCCGGCGCAGGTTCGTGCCGGAGATCTACTGACACGATGACGCGTCAGGAGCCGGGCGCGATTCGTCGCGGCCTCGCTGGATGCTCGTCGCCATCGCAGCGCGGAGCACGTTCGCTGCCGCGTCGCAGCGCCGGCGGCACCGGAGACGCCGCGCCCGACGCTGCGACGCGTTGCCGCGGCGGAGCCGTCGGGCGGACGGCGACGTTCGTGTTCTTCAACCGCCCGATCGTCGTGCTCCGGGCGCGGGTGCTGGGACGCGATCCGGCGGAACGGGCCGAAAGCGCCAGCACGCGCCGCTCGACGATCTGGTCGCGCGCGGCATCACGGGCCGGTCGAGTGGCGGCCGTTCGACGGCGGCGCGCTGATCACCGTCGCCTCCCGAGGCGTGCTGGCGCTGACGCCGCCGGACGTCGACGAACTGTCCGGAGAAACCGTCGAGGCGGCGGCGGCCGAGCGCGTCGAGCGCCTGCAGCAGGCGCTCGACGAAGCGGTCGGAAGCCCGCACGCGCGGGCGTGCTGCTTCGCGCGTCGGCGCTGCCGCCGCTGGCGGCGCTCGCTGCTGGCGCTGCTGGTCGCTGTGGGGCGATCGCGCGTGCGCGTCGCGCCGTCGGCCGCCAGACTCGTCGCCATCGCCGAGCAGACCGTCGCCCGAACCGGGATCGCCGACCTCGACGTCGCTGCGCGCCTCGCGCCTGCTCGACGTCGAGCGCTGGTCGTGATCGCCGCGGTTGCGGTCGTCCTCGATCTCGTCGTGATCTACGCCACGGTCGGCTTCGTCCTGCGGCGATTCCCCTACACGCGGCCCTGGGGCGAATCGATGCGCGGGTTCCTGCTGGCGACCGCTGACAGAATCTGGGCCTCGGCGTCGCGAACGCCATCCCCGGGCTGTTCACGGTGCTGATCATCTTCTGCATCGCGCGGTTTGTCGTCCGGCTGATTGGGGTCTGGTTCAACGCCGTCGAGCGCGGACGGCTGACGCCGCGCTGGATCTATCCCGAGACCGCGCAGCCGACGCGGCGGCTGTTGACCGGCCTGCTGTGGGTGTTCGCGATCGTCGTCGCCTACCCGTACCTGCCGGGCAGCCAGACGGACGCGTTCAAGGGCGTCAGCGTGTTCCTCGGCCTGATGGTCACGTTCGGATCGAGCGGCCTCGTGAACCAGATCATGAGCGGCTTCATGATCACCTACTCGCGCGCGCTGCGGCTGGGCGACTTCGTGCGCATCGGCGACGTCGAAGGGACCGTCACCCATCTCGGCGTCCTGTCCACCAAGGTGAAGACCCTGCGGCACGAAGAGGTGACGATTCCGAACGCGGTCGTCGTCGTCGCAGACGACGACCGACTACTCGCGGCTCAGCGACACCGGCGGCGTGTTCACGCCGACGTCGGTGACGATCGGCTACGACGCGCCGTGGCGGCAGGTGCACGCGCTGCTGCTGCTGGCGGCCGAGCGGACGCCGGGCCTGCGCCGCGAGCCGAAGCCGCTCGTGCTTCAGGACGGCGCTCGAGGATTTCTACGTCAAGTACACGCTGCTCGTCTGCCTGGAACGCGCAGGAGTCGCGGCCCTGCACGCTGAACGCGCTGCACGCGAACATCCAGGACCTGTTCAACGAACACGGCGTGCAGATCATGTCGCCGAACTACGTGTTCGATCCCGCGGCGCCGAAGGTGGTGCGCAAGCAAGGACTGGTTCGCCGCGCCGGCGAGCGACGGTGCAGCGACGCCCGGCCTCCTAGTACCGGCACCCTGGCCGATAGAGGAACGCCGAGGCCGCCGAGATCGCCGGGTGAGTTTCAAGCGGATTCGATGCGTTCTTGGCGAACTCCGCGTTCATCGTGAATAGGCCCGCTCAGTACTCGTTGAACAGCCGCTGCAGATCCGCGGCGCGTCCGCGGCTGCAGCAGCGCCAGCCGCAGCAGCACGCGCGCCTTCTGCGGATTCAGGTCCATCGACGCGACGAAGCCGGCCTTGTCGTCGTCAACTTCGACGTTGCGGCCGACCCGTCCGGTCGTGACTCGCGAGGAGCGGACGCAGACGATTCCCTGTTTGGCGTGCTTCGCGAGGCTGCTCAGCGCCGCGGCCGTCATATTGCCGTTGCCGACGCCGGCGACGATCACGACCCTTTGGCGCCGGCGGCGACCGCGGCGTCGATGAGCGCGCCGTCCATGTTCTCGTAGGCCATCACGATGTCCACGCGCGGCAGCGCCGTTACGCCGTCGAGCGAGAAGTCCGACTCGGTGGTGTGGCGGCCGACCGGGCCGCGATGGAAATCAACCTCGCCGTAGGCGACGGTGCCGATCAGCCCCGACAGCGGCGACAGGAACGTCTGCACCGCCGTCGTGCTGGTCTTGGTGAGCGATGACGCACCGTGAATCCAGTCGTTGACCACGACCAGCACGCCGCGTCCGGCCGCGTCCGGGTGCGCCGCGACCGCGACCGCGTTGAAGAAGTTGAGCGGACCGTCGGCCGACAGGGCCGTGGAGGGCCGCATCGCCGCGGTCAGCACCACCGGCTTCCTCGACTTGACGACGAGGTTCAGGAAGTACGCGGTTTCCTCGATCGTGTCGGTGCCGTGGGTGATGACGACGCCGGTCACGTCCGGCGCCGCGGTCAGCTCGTTGACGCGCCGCGCCAGCTTCAGCCAGACCTCGTCGTTCATGTCCTGCGAACCGATGTTCGCGATCTGCTCGCCGCGAAGTGACCGCGAGCTTCTTGGCCTGCGGAACGGCGGCGAGCAGTTGCTGCACGCCGACCTGGCCGGAGGTGTAGGCCGCCTGCACGTCGCTTTCTGCGGCGCCGGCGATCGTGCCGCCGGTGGCGAGGACGACGACCGTCGGCAGCTGCGCGATTCGCTGGAGCGTGCCGGCCTGACCTGCAGCGGAGTTCACCCATGTCAATGTTGCGACGACCAGCACGAATCCGCAGCACGCGTAAACCGATTGCGCCTGCGATCATAAGCACACCTCCACTCCGAGAATCACGATGACGATCTACCGCATTCACCGCAGCACCAGCCGCAGCCACGGCGTACCGACGACCAGATACAGCACCATGCTGAACACCGTCGTCAGCGCGCCGAGGCGGTACAGATCGCGCTGCGACAGGAACCCGCTGCCCGCGAACAGGAGGTTGGCGCTCGATCCCTGCGGCGTGATCGCCGCGAAATAGTTGGTCGCGAACAGCAGTTGAAACGCCAGCGGCGCCGCCGGCACGCCGAGCTTGACGCCGACGTCGAGGAACACGCCGAACAGCGCGAGCAGGTGCGCCGTCTGGCTGACGAACACGTAGTGCAGCAGCACGTAGGCGACCACGAGCACGAGGCCGGCCGGCGCCGGGACAGTCCGCCCAGCGATCCGGCGAGCCGCTGACCGAGAAAGCCCATGAACCCGAGCTCGTTCAGCTGACTGCTCAGCGTGAAGAGCACGGCGAACCAGATATAGGTGGCGAGCACGTCGCCTTCCTTCGCGATGTCGCCGAGCGTCAGGACGCCGGACGCCAGCAGCATGCCGAGGCCCAGGAACGCCACCGCCGTCGAATCGAGCTCCAGCAGCGACGCCGACGCCCACAGCGCCACCATGCCGACGAACGCCGCGAGGACGATCTTTTCGTCGCGGCTGAGCGGCCCGAGCGCGGCCAGCGCGCGGCGCGCCGCCGCCGGTGCGTCGGGCGTGGCTGTCGACTTCGGGCGCGATCAGCCAGTGCAGCAGCAGCGGCATCAGCGCCATGCCGACCAGCGTCGGCACCGACGCGGCGAGCAGCCACGAGCCGAACCCGATCTCGACGCCGAAGGTTCGCGCGATCTCGGCGCCGAGCGGGTTCGCGGCCATCGCCGTCAGCCAGAGCGCCGACGACAGGCTGAGGCTGACGATGCCGGAGAACATCAGGAAGCTGCCGACGCGTCGGCAGCGGTCCTCGTCGCCCGGTGTCGCGCCGCCGGCTTCGGCGAGCGAGAAGGCGAGCGGATAGATGACGCCGGAGCGCGCGGTATTGCTCGGAAAGGCCGGCGCGATCAGGCCGTCGACCAGGAAGATGCTGTAGGACAAGCCCGAGCGTCGAACGGCCGAAGATGCTGACGACCAGCATGTAGCCCACGCGCGTGCCAAGCCCGCACTTGACCACGGCGCGCGCGACCAGGAACGCGACGACGATGAGCAGAATCGTGCCGTTCGCGAAGCCGGCGTAGGCTTTCGCCGGAGACAGCAGCCCGCTCAGCACCGACGCGGCGACCGCCGAGCGACCGACGCGGTGAGAATCGGCAGCGCGTTGACCACCACCGCGACGATCGCGGCGGCGAAGACGGCGAACAGTCGCCACGCCTGCGAGCGTCAGCCCGTCGGGCGGCGGGATGAACCACATCGCGAGCGCGAAGGATGCCGATCGACCGGGCGCATCGGCGAGCGCCGCCCGCCGCTCGACGATCGCTGTCGCCGTCACGGTTGTCGCTCGAGCGCGGAACCGGCCCTTGAGATCGACGGTCCGTCCCTGCACGACGCTGTCTTCGGCGGTGACGACGTACTGCCAGGTGAGCGTGTACTCGCCGGTGACGCCGGCGTATCGTCCCGTCCCTCCGGTGATCGTGCCGACGATGCGCCGTCCGGTCTGCAGCGCGTCGCCGCGGAGCGCGCTGAAGACGCGATCGCCGCGCGCGTCGGTCCACACCGCCCGGCCCGCGCCGACACTTCCGCCGTCGTCGAACGCCGATCGCCTCGCCGTGAAAGCGCGGCGGTCACGGCCTGACCGCTTCGGTCAACACCACCGCGCCCGACAGCTGGACGACGGCGGCGGCGCGGTCGCGCTTCGGTCGGCAGCGTGTGCGGCGACCGACGGCCGACCAGCTGCCCTGGAACGTGCGCCAGGCGGCTGGCGGTTCGCTGCGCCCGCGATGCTGGCCGCGACCGAAGCCAGCGTCAACAGCGACCAGTAACGCCCGGCTCGATGGAAGAGCACGCGGATGCGCGTCACGCCGGAGTTCGCTGACCGGTCATCGCCATCGGGTCGAGCACCTCGGCGATCTGCTGCTCGGAGAGGATCGCTTTCTCGCGCACGAGCTCGAGGATGCCGCGGCCGGTTCTCGCCGCTTCGGCCGCCAGCTCGGTCGCGCGCTCGTAGCCGATCACCGGATTCAGCGCCGTGACGGTGCCGATGCTGTAGTTGACATAGTGCCGGCAGACGTCCGGGTTGGCCGTGATGCCCGTCGACGCAGTGCTCGCGCAGCGTCCGCACCGCGTTGATGAACATCGTCTGCGCTTCGAAGATGCAGGCGGCGATCACCGGCTCGAAGACGTTCAGCTGCAGCTGTCCCGCTTCGGCGGCCATCGAGATCGTCTGGTCGCTGCCGATCACGCGGAAGCAGACCATGTTCACGACCTCCGGGATGACCGGATTCACCTTGCCCGGCATGATCGACGAGCCCGGCTGCTTCGGCGGCAGGTTGATCTCGTGCAGCCCGCAGCGCGGGCCGGACGAGAGCAGCCGCAGGTCGTTGCAGATCTTCGAGAGCTTGATCGCGAGGCTCTTCATGCACGACGAGTAGAGGACGAACGCCTGCGTGTCCTGCGTCGCCTCGATCAGATCGGCGCCGAGTAGATCGGCAGGCCGCTGATCGCGGCCAGGTGGTCGGTGCACCGCTTGCGCGTAGCCGGCCGGCGCGTTCAGGCCGGTGCCGATCGCGGTCGCGCCCATGTTGATTTCGCACAGCACGCGCTGCACCGCCTCGAGCGCGCGGATTTCGCCGAGCAGCGTTTCGCCGAACGCCTTGAACTCCTGCCCGAGCGTCATCGGCACCGCGTCCTGCAGCTGGGTGCGCCCCATCTTGAGGATCGCGCCGAATTCGCGTCCCTTCGCCGGAACGCGGCGATCAGCTCGTGCATCGCCGCTACCAGTCGGATGTTGCCGAGCGCCATGCCGACGTGCAGCGCGGTCGGATAGGCGTCGTTGGTCGACTGCGACGCGTTCACGTGATCGTGCGGATCGCAGTACTGGTACTCGCCTTTCCGGTGCCCCATCAGCTCGAGCGCGCGATTGGCGATCACTTCGTTCGCGTTCATGTTGGTCGAGGTGCCGGCGCCGCCCTGGAAGACGTCGAGCCGAAACTGATCGTGGAGCTGTCCGTCGATGATTTCCCGGCAGGCGCCCTCGATGCCCTGCAGCACTTTCTCGCTGAACTGCCCGCAGTCGAAGTTGGCGCGGGCGGCGGCCATTTTCACCATCGCCAGCGCCTTGATCAGGTCGGGGTAGAGCCGCAGCTCGACGCCGGAAATGTGGAAGTTCTCGAGACCGCGCGCCGTCTGCACGCCGTAGTAGGCGTCGGCGGGCACCTCTTGGTGCCGAGTAGGTCATGTTCGAGACGTGTGGTTGCAGCGGGCATGACAGTCTCCTTTTTCGGATCGTGTGGTCACGACCGAGCGGCGTTATTTCGCGAGTCCTTGCTTTCTCATTTCCTTCACGGCGGCGCCGACCAGCTCCTTGATGAAGGCCTGCGCCTCTTTGGGATTGGTCGTCGTACTCACCCCGGCCCAGAGCAACGTGCCGGCCGGCAGCCGGTCGATCAGCGTCTCGACGACCAGCTTCGTATCAACTCGCGTGCCGCCCGGGCTGTACACGCTGGTCCATCCGTATCCGTAATAGCCCCAGAGCGTCGAATACGACGTCGTCGTCCAGACGTCCGGCGCACGCGTGACCTCGGTCTCAGCGCTGACCGGACGCAGTGCGACGACCCCTTCGATTGCTGCGCGCTCGAACCACGGGCGTGCGCGCTCGGCATCGGTTGTTTCGTCACGTGGAATGAACTGGTAGGCCGCGACGCCTTGGATGCCGCGGGCACTCAATTCCCGCACCAGCTGTTCTTCACCGGAGATCCGGAGGTTCTCGTCCGAGCTAATCACCAGCGCTGCAACCTTACGGCCGGCGAAGCTCACGCCGGCCGCTTCGGGCGCCTTCCATGAGGTTTTGAACTTCGGAGCTTCGGCGATCACGCCAGTAACGAACCAGACGACTACCGCCGCTGCAATCAGCGGAACCAGACGATTCCGAACTTCAGATTCCATTGACCGTCCTCATTGGGTCCCCACCATAGTTCCGGTTTCATCCAGACACCGAAGCCTCGCGACACGTTCCGCCCGAGCTGCACGCCCGACTTGATACCGGTGCGCGAATCATTCAGCCAATCGGTCTTCGACTCGGAATCCGCAGGTACCCACCACCGCTGTTTGAAGATGTGCACGAAGGTCGGGGTCAAGAGGAAGTAGTTCAACTCGGGCCGGCTCGTATCACCGGCGATCGATACAAAGTTCTGGAGCTTGACGAAGAACAGACCGCTCCCACCGAAGAACCAGATCGGTCCGGTTGCCGGCGCCAGAATCCATTTCCCTCTTCCCAGCAGCTTGTCGGTTCCGGTCGGCATCACGACGCCGAGTCCGACTACGAAGCCACCGGTCGGCGTAATGTGCGGCAACAGCAGCAACTGACCGTAGGCATCGCCAAGTCCTACGCTGGTGGTGGTATTCGCGACGTCGGTGGCGGCGATTGGCACTTCGAAGCGGACGACGATGCCACGTTTGCCGGGGAGGAACCGGCGCGCCCTCAGCGCCGCCTGGTCGTAGCGGAAGATCAGGGCTGCCTGCTTGACGTCATCGCTCGGGCTGTAGAACTCGGGACGAATGCTGAACAGGACGGGACGCGTCGGATTGTTGTCGTTCCTCAATATGTTCCCGGCCGCTTCAGCAGGGTTTTGCGGTGTCTGGCCGTGCGCGCGCGCCGCAACTGCGAGCATGACCGCCGCGGCGAGCGCACGGGCGATGAAGGGATTCATAGTCGCTGAACGGTTCCGGCAACGCGGTCATGGTTGCACCGTGACTGCCGCGCTGAGCGTGAACTGCAGGCGCGTCTCGGCCGGGCAGCTCCAGATGTTCGGTCCCCTGGCTGGACATGATCGCGCCGGTCGCGGCGCCGGCGGCTGCGCCGATGGCGGCGCCGGTGCCGCCGCCGGCGATGCCGCCAATCGACCGCGCCGAGCCCGGCGCCGCCGGCGACTTTGCGCGTCGTCTTCTTGCCTTCACCCGCGCCCTTGGACTCGACGTATGCGGTGACGATGTCGTAGCGGCGGCCGCCGAACGAAAGCGAGTTGCGCCTTGAGCGTGATCTTGTCGGCGCCTTTCATCTTGCCGGCCTGTTCGACCTTGGCGGCCTGCAGGGCGACCGCCGTGCCGCGTGGCACACCACCTGCGCCGCCGATCATCACCGGATCGTCGAGCAGCGATTTGAACGTCATGCCGGCCTGCGCGGCGTCGACGTCGATCGCCTCCGTCAGGCGGACGCTGAGCACGGTGCCCGCGGGCAGGGTGATCGGCGTCGGCGCCTTCGCCGGATCGGGCGCGCCGCGGCGGCGGGCGGCGCCTTGCGCGGCGAGAACTCCAGCGCGGCCGACGTCGTCGACCGGGAACTCGGCGATCCGTGCCGTTGGCGAGCAGCAGGCGCACGATCTTGACGTCGGCGCTCATGAACGATCCTTCAACCGACTTGCCCCGACCGCAGCCGCACGCGATCGGCCGACAGCGTGCGCGCTGCCGGCGATCACGATGGCCGCGATGCCGGCGACGACGATAGAGTTGGCATTCGCATGGCTGCTACTTCGATCGCGACGATCGGCAGCGACGACGCGATCTGCAGATCGAGCAGCAGAAGAATCTGATTCTCGACCTGGAGATACCGCGCCGCCGTCTTGGCGGAGCGACGACCTTCTTGAACCGGTCGTAGTATGTCGACGCTGAGCGCGTGCCGCCGCGCATCGAGGCTCGAGCGCGCGCGTCGCGATGCTCGTCGGCAGTGGCGTCGGTCAACGTGTCGTAGCTGTCGGCGTACTCCTTGATGAGCGCGATCCGGTCGTCGTTGATCTTCGCCAGCGCGGTTTCGTACTCGCGATAGACCGGCCAGAACTTCGCGTCCTCCTCTTCGGTGAACCGCATCACGTCGGTGATGATCGCGACCTTCTGCGCCCGAATGTCGGATCGCAGCAGCTGCGACGTAGGCGCGCAGGTTGGCCTCGCGCGACTCGGTGTCCTCCGACTGGCTTGGCGGTCTGCGCGCGCGCGCAGGGCACCGCCGCGATCAGCGCCAGCGCCGCGATCTGAACGTGTTTGATTCGAATCATGACCCGCTGGACTCCTCTCGGTGACTGCTTACCGGCGCCGGCCGCCGCCGCGGGACATCGTTCGTCCGCCGCCGCCGCCGCCGCTCGGACGGTAACTGCTCGAGCTGCCGCTACGCGCACCGCTGCTGCTCGCGTCGCGCGTCCGCTGTGCGCCTTCGGAGCGTGCCGCCGAATCGCTATTGAGCTGGCCAATCGTCGCCGAGTCGGCCTGGGTTGAACGGGTGCCGGCCTGGCTGCGTGCGTCGTTGGCGCGTTGCTGCGCTTGCTCGCGCTGCTGCGGCGTCGCCTCCGGGACGGAATTCCAGTTACCGTTGTCGTACTTCTGCCAGCTGCCGCCTGCTTCTTGTAGACGTTGCCGTCGCGGCCGGCGTAGACGTCGCCGCTGCCGGTGCGTGCGACGCCGCTGCTGCCTTGCGGTCCTCGCCGCGTGACCGCTTCGCCGCCGCCACTGCCTTGCGTGGCGCGTGTGGTCGTGCCGGTCACGCGGTTGGTCACGCGCGACGTGCTCGCCCAGTCATCGCCGCGCTGCACGCCGGTCTGGCCCCAGCTGCCGTAGACGTCCGAACCTTGTCGCGTCGCGCCGACGCGCCCGGTGCGCGGGTTGTAGGCGCCGGCGACGCCGCGCGCTCCGTACGGACCGTACGCGGCGGCGCCGCGCGCGTAGGTGCCGGTGCGCGGGTTGTAGCGCGCGCCGACGCCGGCGCCGCCGTACGGACCGTACGCCGCGACGCCGCGGCCGTAGGTGCCGGTCCACGGGTTGTACGACGCGTGGTAGCCGTAGGTCGGGTAGAACGGGTAGTAGGCGGGATAGAACCCGCCGTAGCCGACGTAGGGCGGGTAGTAGTAGCCGGTGCCCCACACCGCGCAGCCCCACGCGACCATCATCCCGGTGTAGGCCGCCGCCGTCGCGAACACCACCGCGTCGTCGTCGTCTTCGACGACGGTGACGTTGGTGACGTTGTAGGCCGGTGAGCTGACGGGAATCTCGTAAATCTCACCCGGCACCGAGCCGGTGACCTCCCACGGGCCGTTCGGGCTCCGGCCCATGAACCAGACGCCCTGGAAGCACATGTAATAGAGATCGCCGACCTTGATGATGTCCTTGTCGGTGTTGACGGCGCGCGACACCGTGGTCTGCTCGATCGGCTGGAACTGCGGCTCGCCCTGATACTGCACCTCCGGCGCCTTCACCTGCTTCTTGGTCGACGCGCGCGGTCTGCGGAATCTGCGCGAGCAGCACCGCTTCGGCGGCCTGCATCGGTGCCCGGCACCGACGCGAGCACGCGCGATCGCTTGTGCGACAGCGGGATCTTCTTGAAGTCGTCCGGCAGAGTCGGCGTCGCGAACGTCCACGGACCGGTGAAACCAGGCGACGCTGAACCAGCGGCCGGACACGAGGAAGTAGACCGGGCCATCCTTGCCAAGCCGGAAGACGTCGCTCTCGGTGTTGCTCACCCACAGCAGCTGCGTGCCGGTGACCGCACAGATAATTCGGCGCGCCCGTCAGCAGAATCATTTCGGCCGGCGTCGTGCTGACGAACACCTTCGGCGGCGCGCGACGCGAGCGTTCGGCCGGGCAACGCCGCCTTCACCTCATTCCAGTTCGTCGTCGGCCGGCAGCTTGGCTGAAGCTGTCCGGCAGCTTGCCGGCGGCTTTCCACGGGCCCGTTGACGTCGCGGCGCGCTGAGCCAGCTGTTGTCGTGCGCGGAGGTAGAACGTGTTGCGTGGGCTTGTGCTCGAACAGATCCCAGTTCGTATTGACGGCGAACCGCAGATCGTTCTTCTTGATCGGGCTCCAGACCGGATCGCCATCGAGGTTGACGAGCACCGCCGGCGACGTGCTGTAGAAGATCGCCGGCGGATCAGCTTTCACGCCTTCGACGTTCTTCGGCATGATCTGGCTCTTGTCGAGGCGCGCCAGCACGCGATCGAGCGCCATCACCAGGGCTGCCTGCGGAACCGTCGGTTGGATCGACGGCGACGACCTCCTTGAGCTGGTCGTTTGGCAGGTCCGGAAAGTGCGACTCGGTGAGCTTGACCTTGGTGAAGTTGACGAGCCGCTCGGCGACGGCCACTGCGGTTTCGGCTTCGATCTTCACCGTGCCGAGTGCAGGCTTCGTCGCACTCTTCGGGCTGTACGAAACGGCGGCGTAGGCGACCATGCTGCCGCTGCCCGTCCCAGCTGGCCACCTGCGGCTGAAAGACGCGAACCGATCCGCCGCTCGCGCGTCACGTAGTCGCGGGGCCAGCCGCCGTCGATCTCTGGCGCTACGGCAGGCGTGGCGGTTTTGGCGCCGCTGCGGCTGCGGTTGGCAGCGCAGTTGCGGTGCCGTTTCGGCGGTGCTGTGGCCTGGGTGCCGGTTTTCGGCGGGGCGGCGGCTTGCGCCAGAATCGGCGCGGTCGAGTGGGGTACGACACTCCACGCGCTCACCACCACGGCGATGGTGCGCGAGGCACGTGATGGCCTTCTCATTATTCGCTCCCGCTCCCGACGCCGTCCGTCACTGCTGGGAGGCCCGAACTTCGTTGACGAAGTCGAGTCCCCGTGTTTCGTGAGGCAAGGTGAACTCGATACGCGGCGGCTGGTCGGCGTCGTCGATGAGCGAGACGAGCTGGATGAACGTGTCCGACATCACTCGCTGTCGAAGGTCGGCTTCGGTCAGCCATTCCTCGGTGTAACGCACCATCCCGCGATTGCCGATGTCGGTGTTGACCGAACAGCTGACACAGCCGCGCGTCGTCCGGACGTTATCGGCGACGGTATGAAGGGCCATCGTGATCGGGCGCGTCTGACCCAGTGGGAGCAACCACTCGATCGTCATCCGCGCGCGCGTGGACAACATATGGCAACTAGGCTCCAATACGTTCGAACTCCAGCTGGAACGCGAGATGCTCGATACCGTTCCACTATCGAGCAGGCCGCATGCCATACCGTTTCCTGACCCCTCCGACAACTGCGGACCGCCAGTTACGCCCTCTTAACGTCGGCAGCAGCGGCCTTTGTCGTCCAATCGCGTTGGTTTTATCTCCGGCCCGCAGGAGTCGCTCCGAAATCTCGGAACCGTCTCTGGCGTGGCGGGTCTGGACGACCTGGGTCTTCCTGCTCCTGGCCGGGCGGTCGGTTGCGGCGGCCGACAAAGTCGACGTCGTGTATCTGAAAAACGGCGACCGAATCACCTGCGAGATCAAGAAGCTGGATCGCAGCGTTTTGACGATCAGCACCGATCCGCTGGGGAAGGCGTCAGTGCACTGGGGTGAAATCCAGGAACTGCGAAGCCCGAGGAAGTTCGACGTACAACTGAGCTCCGGCGACCATCTGCTCGGCTCGCTCCTCGCCTCGCCGGCCGGACAGATGGTGCTGCAGCTTGACGGTGGGACGACCACGACGGCGCCGCTCGGCGACATCATTCGGATGGCGCCGATCGGCCGAAGCCTCTGGAGCAGGGTCGACGGCAACCTCGACGTCGGATTCAGCTTTGCGCAGGCGGACCTCGAGACCCACTGGACCGTCAATGGGGCCGCCGGCGTACCGCAGCCTGCGGTATCAGGTGAACACGACCGTCGCGTCGCAGGTGACGACGCGCGAAGACGACGATTCGCTGTCGCGGAACAGCGTCGGCATGAACGGCATCCGCTCGTTCGGCAATCGCTGGTACACGACCGGCTGGAGCCAGCTCCAGCAGAACCAGGAACTATCGCTCGACCTCCGGGCCGTCGCCGGCGCCGGGTTCGGTCGCGATCTGGTGCATACGACGAGACGTCTCTGGTCCGCCTATACGGGGCTCGCCTTCACCCACGAGCAGTTTTCCGGCGAGCCGGGCGAGCAATCCCCCGAAGTCGCGGTTGGCGGGCAGCTCGATTTCTTCACGCCGGGCAACGACGATTTCAGGATCACCAACGCGGTCCTGTCCTACTTCAATGTCGGCGGGCGGGCGCGAATCCGTGTGGAACTGCAAAGTGCCTGGCGCCAGGAGTTCCTGAAAGACTTCTACTGGAGCCTCAACGGCTTTGAAAGCTTCGACGGCGACCCACCGCCGGATCGCAAGACCAACGACTTCGGCGCCAGCTTCACCCTGGGCTGGAAATTCTAACCAAGTCGGTCATTTTTGACTGAGAAACGCAGTGAAATACGACGTGGCGATGGTCGTATTATGGCCGCACTGCCTGCACGATGACCTTGAAGCGGACGTCCTGGCTGGCGATCGTCGGCACGGTCTTGCTGCTCCAGACGCTACTGATCTGGCAACTGTGGCGGGTCCAGGCGCTGGCCCCGATCCGGGAGTCGCGCGTCCTGATTATCGCGACGCTGGTGCTGATTCTCACGGCGCTGCTGTGCGTCGGGGAAGAGTGGCTGCACCGCCGCCTCACCCGGGAGATTCGACTAACCGGCGACCAGTTGCGGCTGGCGATGAAATCGGGTCACGCCGTCGCGTGGAATTGGGATCTCAAGAGCGGCTGGGATGTCCTGCTCGGCGATTTGGACACGATGTTCGGCATCGCCAGCGATCAACAGGCCGGAGATGTCGCTGATTTTGTCCGCTACGTTCACCCGGAGGATCAACCCGCGATGTGGGAAGCGATGGCCGAGGCAAGGGAAAGCGGCCGCGAGTTACGCACATCGTTTCGTATCGTCCGCACCGATGGGACGATTCGCTGGGTGACCGCGCGAGGCCGCTTTCACTTTGCGGCGAGTGGCGCGCCTGAACGCTTATTCGGCATCGCGATGGACATCACCGAACGCCACGAGATGGAAGAGCAGCTGCGCGAGAGCCAGGATCGACTGGCCGGCTTCAGCCAGCGATTGCTCGAAGCTCACGAGCTGGAGCGCGCGCGAATTGCCCGGGAGCTGCACGACGACATCGGCCAGCGAATGGCGGTGATGACGATGGACCTCGATTCGTTGATGCACGCTGCTTCCGCTGTCGACCGCCGACTTGCGGGTGCGGATTGCCGGACCATGTCGAACCGCGCGATCGATTTAGCGAAGGACGTCCAGGCGATTTCGCACCGCCTGCACTCGTCCAAGCTCGACCACCTCGGCATTGCGCTCGCGGCCGCGGCGTTCTGCCGTGAATTGTCGCAACACCACGGCGTTGCCATCCAGTTCAGCGCCGGGGAAATGCCCGACAAACTCCCGAAGGACGTCGCCCTGTGTCTGTTCCGTGTGCTGCAGGAGGCAGTCAACAATGCGGTGAGGCACGGCCACCCGCGTCAAATCACGGTCGGGTTAAGCGCCAGCGACGCCGACGTGCGGCTCGATATCGTCGACGACGGCATCGGGTTCGATCCGGTCTTGGCGATGAAAGGCCCGGGACTCGGCCTGATCAGCATGCACGAGCGGCTCGGCCTGGTCGGCGGCGAGCTGCGCATCGAATCGCGACCCGGTGCGGGTACCGCGATTCGTGCGCGCGCGCCGCTTCGTAATCCCGACGCCGATCCGCCTTCCGGCCGCCGGTTAGTAGCGCGTCAGCTGGCTTTCTTGCGCGTGATGCCCAGTCGCGCCATCCGGCTTTCGAGCGTCGTCGGTTTGAGACCGAGCCGCTGCGCCGCGCCGCCCGGCCCGCGCACCCGCCAGTTGGTGGCTTTCGAGCACCGACCGGATGTGGTCGATTTCGAGAGCGTTCAGCGTCATCGCCGCATGTGGCACCGGGCGTTCACCGATCCGCGGCGCCGGTACCACCAGCTGGCGGTCGGTCGAGACGATCACCGCGCGCTCGATGACGTTGCGCAACTCGCGGACGTTGCCCGGCCACGGGTAGCGCTGCAGCTCGCGCAGGCTGTCCTTCGAGATTGATTCGATCGTCTTGCCGAACGCTCGCGAGAACTCGTCGATGAACGTCCACACCAGCGCCGGGATGTCTTCCACCCGCTCGCGCAGCGGCGGCACGGTGATCGGAAAGACGTTCAGGCGATAGAACAGGTCTTCGCGAAACGTCTTGTCGCGTACGGCGTCCTCGAGATTGCGGTTCGTCGCCGTGATGATCCGGACGTCAACCTTGACCGGCTGGGTGCTGCCAAGACGTTCGATCACTCGTTCCTGCAGCACGCGGAGCAGCTTGACCTGTACTTCCATCGGCAGGTCGCCGATCTCGTCGAGGAAGAGCGTCGACTGGTGGGCCGCTTCGAAGCGGCCAATCTGCCGCGACAGTGCCCCGGTGTAGGCGCCACGCTCGCGCCCGAACAGCTCGCTTTCGATCAGGGCGGTCGGGATGGCGGCGCAGCTGACACGGATCATCTGGCGTTGATGACGCGGGCTGAGGTCGTGAATCGCCTGCGCCATCACTTCTTTGCCGGTGCCGGTTTCGCCAAGCAGCAGCACGGTGGCTGGCGTTGGCGCGACCTGCTCGATCTGCGTCAGTACGCGCTGAATCCCAACGCTCTCCGAGACGATCGGACGCGACGTCCGAAGCACCTTCACTTCGCGGCGAAGCTCCACGGTCTCGGAGGTCAGGCGATCCCGCAGTTGCCGGATTTCGTCGAGCGCCGTCCGCAACGCGCGATGGCTCGCTCGGTGTGCAAACGCCTGGCTGATGACGCCGGCTACCAGGCGCAGACGCTCGAGGATCGCCGGCGCCCACTCCTGTTCGCGCCTCAGCGAACCGAAGGTCAGCGCATTCAGCGTGTCTTCTTCCCCTGGCGGCGGAGCGACCGGGACGATCGCGGCCGACTGGAGCCCGCGCTCGCCAAATACTTCACGCTCGCCGGCAGGTAGATCCTGCAACGACGAGAAACAGCACGCGTTGCCGGCAGCGAGACTCGCGACCACCGACGGGATCGCTTTGGTGGTCAGCGGGTCTGGAGGAAAAACGAAGGGCGGTTCAACCCAGTAGTGCGTCGGCGCTGCGATCAGCTCGCCGGCATTTCTCCGCCACAGCACGCCGCAATCCAGCTGCAGCGCCTGCGCGATCTGCCGCAGGGTGTCGACGACCACCTCGTCGACCGCGTCCGGATCGATGCCGGCAAAGCGGGCAGCCACATCGGCGACGAGCCGCTGGAATCCGAGGTGCGCGTTCGTGGCAGCAGCAAGGCGCGCTTCGAGGTTCAACCGTTCGGTGATGTCCGTAATCACGGCGACGATGTGGCGGTCTTCGCCATCCGCAACCAGATTGACGCCGATTTCGAGCGGAACGTTGACACCGTCGCTGCGCAACCCGGTCGTCGGACGCCGGGCGATGGTCGCACCGCCGCACAGCTCGTTCCAGAAGGTCGTCCAGTCGTCGTTGGCCGCAGCGGTCGCTCGCGGTAGCAGCAGCGTCAACGGCTGCCCGGCGAGTTCGTCCGGCGCGTAGGCGAAGGTCGCGCACGCGCGGGTGTTGGCGAACAGGATCGTGCCGGTCTCGGCGACGATGAGCACGCCATTCGGCGCCCCTTCGAAGGCGAGCCGGAGTGCGCCCAATGCGTCGGAGGGCTGGGCGCCCGGATGAACAAACGTCGCGCCGCTCCGAGTTAAGGCTTGTCAACATGGGATTATGGACAGTTGGTATAACAAGCCGGCCGCAGCCGAACAATACAGAGGATTGTGTATGGCGCCGTGTTTACACGTGGCGGTTTGAGGATATTGGGGCCATCTGGCCGGTCTTGTGGTGCCTAGAGTGCGGTTATGGCTCAATGATGCGGTTGCGGATGGCATACCGTACGAGCTCGTTCATCGAATGGAGCTGCAGTTTGGCCATGATTCGCGCCCGGTGGGTTTCGGCGGTCTTTGTGGTGATGCCAAGCCGTGCCGCCACCTGCTTGTTGGACTGACCCTCGGCCAGCAACTGCAGCACCTCACGCTCGCGGGCGGTGAGGCCCGAAGACTTCTTCGAACGGCGCGTCTTGGCCCGTCCCTCGCCGGCTCCTGATTCGACGACGCCGCGCACCCGCTCGGAGATGAACTCGCCGCGCGAGATGATCGCGCGCACCGCGTCGCCGATTGTCCGGCCCGCTTCCGCCTTGAGGATGTAGCCATTCGCGCCGGCCTCGATCGCGTCGCGCACGACTTCGTCGGCGTCGTGCATCGTGACGACGAGAATCGCGGTGGTCATCTCACGACGGATCTGGCGGATGACTTCGACGCCGTTCATCTCCGGCAGACCGATGTCGAGCACAAGGACGTCGGGTTTGAGCGCCAGCGCCATCTCCAGCGCTTCGCGTCCGGTGGTGGCCTCGCCGCAGACCTCCCAGTCCGGCTCGCGCTGAATGATCGAGCGCAGGCCTTGACGCACCAGTTCATGATCGTCAGCGACGAGAATTCGCAGGGGTGGCACTAGGGGAATAGATTCTTTCGACCGTGTAATCACGATTGGGACCACATCAGCTGACGCGCAGCGTTCGTGAAAATGTCGACTCCCGCCTCTCGAGTGGCGCCGCGACCCAACGCATCGGGCCTCCTCCGATATATCGGATAGGGATTTCATTGGGAAGACCGACGATTCCGGCGGAAAGCCCGTGTGTGTCCTCACAAACCGGCGGAATGTCCAAGCACTCGTCGCAAATGCGACGTTGGCACCCTTGGTGCTGAATACCAGGCGTCGGCTGCGGATTGTCGCGGTCATCGTTCGTCTGTCGATTGAGGAGTGTGGTTCATGCGGAGATTCCTGACAGTTCTCTTCGGGTTGCTGGTTATAGCGGCACCGGCGGCGGCACAAGACTACAAACCTGTGGATGTGAACATCGGCTTCGGGTGGGTGTTTCCAACGACAGACTTCAAAGACAGCAACGGCTTCGACGCGGGCTGGAATGGCACCTTCGGCGTCACGTTCAACCTGAACCAACACCTCGGCATCCAGGCCGAATACATCTACGCGCGAATGGACGGACCCGACAAGGTTATCCAGGTGTCCTCTTCGCCGATCGGCGCGGCCCTGACCAACGGACTGATCGAGAGCAACCACCAGATGCACGTCGGCAGCTTCAACCTGGTTTACAAGGGGCAGAGCAGCGACCGTCCGATTGGCGGCTACGCTCTGGGTGGTTTCGGCATCTACCATCGAATCATCCAACTGACGTCGCCGAGCGTCGGCTACGCGACGGTGTGCGATCCGTACTGGTACGTGTGCTACCCGGCGCTGGTCCCGATTGACACGATCATCGGCGATCGCTCGTCGAACGACTTCGGCATCGACTTCGGCGGCGGCATCACCTTCGGACACGACGCGAAGTTCTACATCGAGTCGCGCTATCACTACGTGTGGGGGAAGACGATCTCGCCGGTCGCGTCGAACCTTCCCGCCGGGTCCACAACGTGCTCGGGCGGCTGCTCGACCAACGCGAGCTATTTCCCGCTGACGTTTGGAGTGCGGTGGTAAACACCTTCGGCCGGTCGGTGATCGGGGCGGCCTGCGCTGGCGTGGCTGTAGTGATCGCCGCGGGCGTTGTCGGCTGCGCGCCGGGTCCCATCAGTCATCCGACTGCGGCTCCCGGTGGAATGAACCGGCCGGTACCGCTCGGGTCCGATTCCGCATCAGGGGCGCTTGAATCGGAGCGGCGCCAGCTGGAAGGGACCTGGGACCTGGCCAAGCTCGAAGTGGCACCGACACCCGATGCGGCTCGAGTTCCGGTGCAAGCGTCGGGCACGCTTGTCTACGACGAGTACGGCAATCTGACGATCGACGCGCACACGACCGATCCAGCCGCGCCACCCGCGGCGCGGGAAGCGACGTTGTTGGCCTTCAAAGGCCGCGCGGTTCTCGATGTCGTGAAGCACGAATTGAAGTTGATGGATATGACCGGTAACGTCAATCCCGACGAAGTGCTGTCACCCGAGCGCCGGCGCCGCTACGAGATCAATGCGGGGGTGATGACATTGTCGTCGTTCGACGCAAGCGGGCGAGTGACCGCGATCGCAACGTGGCGGCGACGTCCGTAGAGAGAATAGTTGTGATGGACAATCGGCGCCGCGTACCCGAGTCGGTCGCCGTCGTGTTGACGGCGCTGGCGATCTGGCTCGCAACAGTGGCGCCGTTCCGCGCGGCGAAGACCGACATCCAGGTCGATTACGACCCGAAATTTTCGTTTGCCGGCCTGCGAACCTGGGCGTGGCATCCTGATGGGTCAGGCGAGGTGAAGCTCGCCGTCGCCGACGCCGATCCGAAGCGCTGGGCGGCCCGCCTCGATCCCATAATCATCCCGGCAATCGAGCGCGAGCTGGCGGCGCAGAAATTCAGCCGCAGCCAGCAGGGCGCCGACCTTTACGTTCATTACTACGTGCTCGCGACGGTCGAACAATTCCGCCAGACCGCGGGTCAGTTCTTGCCGGCGACGCCGCAATGGGGCATACCGCCATTCATCGCGTCGACGTCGGCGCTCAGCATCTACCCGGTGGGCACGTTGATCATCGACATTACGTCGGTTACGAAGCAGGCGATCGTCTGGCGCGGCTCGGCGGCGCGCGAAATCGATTGGGATCGGACCGACGAGCAGCGTCACAAGGTCCTGGATCAGGCGATTCGCGATCTGCTGAAGAAATTTCCGCCGAAGCCGTAATCAGCCGCGGGCGGCCACGACATTTCGGACGCTCCCCAACGTTCCGGACCGGCGCGCGCCGGGAGCCGACCGATTCGTTCTGCGCGCCGAAACCAATTCGGATCTGACCCGGGGTCAGATCCGGGTCAGATCTGGGGTCAGATCCGAGGCCGATCGTTTGCGGCACGAGACGTGCTGATTCCTTACGGTTAGTGAGCTGAACACCCGGACCGCAATCCAGCGACTGTCCACGGTGAGATGCAATCGTCGGAGAAATCATCAAGGAGGCGTGATGCACGCAATCACAACGTACGGTGCGGCAGCGATGTTGGCTCTGAGCGCGACGTCGGCGGTCGCACAAGTCACCAAAACCCTGACCGGCGAGAGCCGCGTGGTAACCGCGACCGTCGAGGCAATCGAGAAGTCGAGCCGTACCGTGACGGTCAAAAAGGAGGACGGCAACCACGACGTGTTGTATATGCCGGCCGCCATCAAGCGGTTCGACACCCTGAAGGTCGGCGACAAGATCACCGCGAAGTATTACGAGACCGTCGTGCTGCAGTTGAAGGCACCGGGGGCGCCAGACACCGACAAGAGCAGCGGCGGCGTCGTGCGTACCGAGGGCCGGCCGTCGGGGACCGCGTCCCACCAGCAGACCATCACCGCCACGATTACGGCGATTGATCAGGCCGTCCCGTCGATCACGTTCACCGGTCCGCGCGGCTGGACTTACAGTAGCCGCGTCGAGGACAAGGCCGCGCTCGCGAAAGTCAAAGTGGGCGACAAGGTCGACATTACCTGGACCGAGGCCCTGGTGCTGTCAATCGACGACGCGAAATAGCGGGGTCAGCCGTGAGGGCGATGGCGGGTTTCTGGTGAGGACGGCAAGGGGGGCAATCGCCCTTATCGTCATCATCGTCCTGCCATGGCCCGCGCGAGCTCAGGCGCCCGAACCGGCGACACGCACCGCGCTACTGGAACGCGCGCAGGCGGAGAAGGCGACGCAGCTGACGCCTCATGTCCCCAGTCTGGCCGAGAAGTATCTCGATTACGCCGAAGGCGTCCTGACTACTGGTGGGATGCAATTCCATCCCTACTTCGACAGTGCGTACTCGGGCGGCGGCTTCACGCTCGGCGCAGGCTATCGACGCTACGTCAGCTCGTACAACACGGTTGACGTGCGCGGCAGCATTACGTTTACCGGCTACAAGCGCATCGAGGGCGAATTTCTCGCACCGCGGCTGTTTGACCGGAGTGGCGTGCTGTCGGTGATCGGGGGATGGCGTGAGGCGACCCAGGTCGGTTTCTACGGAACCGGCACAGCCAATTCAGAGGACGATCGAGCCAATTACGGGTTCAAGCAGCCGTATGGAATGGCGACTCTGACGGTACGTCCGGCGCGTCGCTTCGTTGTGTTGGCGGGCAGCGTCGAAACGTCGCAGTGGGAGCAGACGCCAGGGTCGGGCAGCGCGCCATCAGTCGAAACCGTCTACACGCCAGCGACCCTGACGGGACTCGCTGCCAAAGTCACCTACCTGCACTCGCACGGCACACTCGGTGTCGATACTCGCGAGCTCGCCCGGTTACGCGCGGCGCGGCGGTTTTTACGGCATCACCTTCCACGACTTCGCTGACCCGGACAACCGCTACGGCTTCAACCAAACGGATTACGAGGCGCTCCACCATATACCCGTACTCCGCGACGTGTGGGTGTTCTCGTTCCGCGGCGCGGTTTCGACGACCGGAACGAAGAGCGGCGAGCAGATTCCATTCTTCATGCTGCCATCCCTCGGCGGCGGTTCTTCGCTGCGCGGCTATTCGAGCTGGCGCTTCCGCGACCGCAACAGCATGGAGCTCCAGGCCGAATGGCGCGTGATCGTCAATCGGTTCGTCGATATGGCCGCGTTCTACGACACCGGCAAAGTGACCGCGCACGCGCGCGACCTGGGCTTCGACGGGCTCCGCCACGACTACGGCCTCGGCTTTCGATTCCACGGTCCGCTGGCCACGCCGCTCCGCATCGAGCTCGCAAAAGGCAACGAGGGTTTCACAACCGTATGGGCAGCGACGGCGGTCTTCTAGGAACGTCGATGAGAGATGTCGGCTCGTCGCTCGTTGCTCGCTGCTTGTCGCTGACGGCGATCGCGCTGCTGGGCGCGCTGGTCACCGTCACCGCCGACGGTCCGCGCTTTTACAGCGACGATCCGATTGCGCGGGAACCGGAAAGCCAGGACGCGTCCGCCGTGCAACCGACCGACGTCGGCCTTTTCTACGAACTGTCCTACAACCTGTTCGTGACAGCGAATCATGAACCGTCGCGCACGCGCGCCGGCAACGTCAACACCATCGACGAGGTTCCGGATTCGAGCTGGTTCACGAATCGGATCGGCGTCGAGCGCTCTCGGCCGCGCAGATCGCGCGTGGACCGGCCGTCGGCCCGCCGCCGGCGCCGGAACGGTGGGTGATTCTGCGAGAGAAGAGCGCGGGCGCGAATCCGGGCTTCACCGCCAGGGACGCCAACGGCGAGACCTGGTTCGTCGCCTTCGATCCGCCGAGTTATCCGGAAGGCGCGACCGGAGCGGTCGTAGTGGCGTCGAAGTTGTTCTGGGCGCTCGGCTACAACCAGGTCGAGATGTTCATCAGCACGGTCGATCTGAAGAACGTCACGTTCGATCCGAAGGCCACGAAGCTGCGCCCCTCCGGCGAGCGTACCCCGTTCACACACGCTGATCTGAACGAGATCCTCGAACCGGTCGCGCGCAAAGCGGACGGAACCTACCGCGTGGCGGCTGGTCGTTTGCTGACCGGCAAGGTGCTCGGTGCTTTTCGCTACGACGGCACGCGCTCCGACGACCCCAACGACATCGTCGCGCATCAGCATCGGCGCGAGCTGCGCGCACTGCGCGTGTTTGGCGCGTGGACGAATCTCACCGACCTCAAGGCCGGCAATACGCTCGACCTGTTGGTGAAGGAGAACGGCCGCTCGGTCGTGAAGCACGTCCTCCAGGATGTCGGGTCGACGTTTGGCATGGCCAACCGTCAACACGAATGGGATCTTGGCTGGGAATACTTTTACGACCCGCCGCCATCACGACGCCGGCTGCTGTCGTTCGGTTTTGCGCTGAGCCCCTGGCAGACGACGCCGTACACGGACTATCCATCGATCGGACACTTCGAAGGGGACCGCTTCGATCCGCGGACATGGAAGCCGCAAACGCCGGTACTTGCCTACATGGAGTTGCGCGAGGACGACGCCTTCTGGGCGGCGCGGCGAGTGATGGCGTTTACCGACGACTTGATTGGCGCCGCCGTTCACGCCGGGCAGTTCAGCGACCAGGCCGCCGAGCGCCACCTCGCCGCCGTCCTGGCAAAACGGCGCGACGCGATCGGCCGCAGCTATTTGTCGTCAATCAACCCGATCGTCGATCCGCGCCTTGATGCCGACGGCCACCTGACGTTGACCAACGCCGCCGTCGAAGCTGGCTCGGACCTTCCGACCGCATATCACGCGACCTGGTTCCGCTTCGACAATGCGACCGGCGCAACGCAGCCGCTCGGCACGTCGCAGAGCGCGACGACCTCGCTGCCGCCGCCGCAGACAGCGCTGCCCGCATCGGCCGGCAGTTTCCTCCAGATCGACATCGCTGTTGACAGTTCACAGTTCGCATCGTGGCGGCAGCCGGTGCACGCGTTCTTCCGGCGAGACGGCGGCGGGTGGAAACTGGTCGGCCTCGAGCGCCTGCCAGCCGAGCAAACTCCTGCTTCGTCGCGTTCGGTACCGGGGCAGCCATGAAGGCCGAGCGGGCCAGTATTCCTCAATTCCTCCAACAGCTCGTTTCTCCTCCATCCTCTGCGACCGTCGAAACCACGTTCGGGGCGCACTCGCGCCGCGGGAAATCGCGGAAGGTCAACGAGGACCACTACATGGTTCTTCGTCTCGGCCGGCATCAGGAAACGCTGAGGACCAGCCTGAGCGACGAATCGATCGCCGCGCGTTTCGAAGAATATGGCTACGCGATGGTGGTCGCCGACGGAACGGGCAACAGCGGCGGCGGGGAAGCAGCCAGCCGCGTGGCGGTGACGACGCTTGTTTACCTGGTTCGTTATTTCGGCAAGTGGAGCCTGCGGGTCGACGACAAAACGGCGCGCGAGGTGATGGCGAGAGCGGAGCGTTTCTACCGCCACGTCGACGGCGCGGTCGCTGACGAACGGCGTCGCGAGCATACCGGCCAGACGACGCTGACCGCCACGTTTGGCGCAGGCCGCGATTTGTTCTTCGCGCACGTCGGCCATTCGCGCGCGTATTTGTTTCGCGACGGGAAGCTGATGCGACTGACGCGCGACCACACGCTCGGCGGACGGCAGGGGCGGTCGGCGACCAGCACCCCTCATGGACGTCAACCGTTCCGCCCGCGACCTTCGCCACATCCTTACCGACACGATCGGCATGAGCGGCCCGACCGGCCCTCGGATCGATCTCGAACGCATCCGCCTGAATGATGGCGACCGTGTGCTGGTCTGCACCAACGGCCTCACCGACAGCCTCGACGAAGAGACGATCGGCAAGGCCCTCGCGACCGATCGAAAACCAGACGATCAATGCCGGGCGCTGGTCGCGCGCGCGTTCGCCAGCGGAGGCGAGGACGATGTGACGGCGCTGGTCGCGCAGTTTCGCATTCCGGGCTAGGCGGCCGATGCGGTGGACAACGGACCGGCGCTGACGAAGCGCTCTCTCGCTAACCACACAAATCACCCTTGGGATTGTTTGTGGCATTGCCCTCGGTTTGATTGCCGGCGAGCGGACGGCGGCTCTCGAAGTCGTCGCCGACGCTTATATCAAGCTGCTGCAGATGACCGTCTTGCCGTACGCCACGGTGTCGATTATCGGCGGCCTTGGCGCGCTCGATGTGGCTCAGGCGCGCAGGCTCGGCAAGCGCGTCGGCCTGGCGCTGGGACTGCTCTGGGCAGTCGCATTCGTTGCCGTCCTCCTGTTTCCACTAATGCTGCCGCCGCATCAGAACGCCTCGTTTTTCAGCACAACGCTGCTGATTGAGCGCGAGCCGTTCGACTTTCTCAATCTCTACATCCCGACCAACCCATTTAATTCGCTGGCGAACAACGTGGTGCCGGCGGTGGTCCTGTTCAGCGTGGTCGTCGGCGTAGCACTGATCGGCGTCAACGACAAGGCGCCGCTGCTGGACGTTCTCGGCGTTGCTCGCCGGGCCGTGGCCAAGACGACCAGCTTCGTGATGGCGCTGACGCCGGTCGGCGTCTTCGCAATCGCCGCGGTCGTCGCCGGGACATTGGACTTCGACGACATCCGACGGCTCCAGGTCTATCTGGTGAGCTACGTCGCGATATCGCTGTTGCTCAGCCTCTGGGTGTTACCCGGGCTGGTTGCCGCGTTGACGCCGATTCCCTATCGGGCGCTGCTCGGTCGAAGCCGTGACGCGCTCGTCATGGCGTTCATGACCACCAGCTTGTTCGCCGTGCTGCCGGTCATCACCGCGCATGCCAAGACACTGGTCCGTGATTACGCGCCCGACGCTGCGGACGACGACGCGACCGACATCATCGTTCCAACGTCGTTCAACTTTCCGCATACGGGCAAATTGCTCGCGCTGACTTTCGTGTTTTTTGCCGGCTGGTTCGCCGATGCCCGTGTGCCGCTCGGCGAGTATCCGCGGCTCCTGGGAGCGGGCCTGTTGGTGTTGTTCGGCAACGTCAACGCCGCGATTCCGTTCCTGTTGGACCTGCTGCATATTCCGGCCGACACGTTCAGGCTGTTCGTGACCTCCGCCATCGTCAATGCCCGATTCGGCGCTTTGCTTGCCGCCGTGCACACGCTGGTGATTGCGGTACTCGGTACGTGCGCGCTTGCGGGAGGCGTTATCGTCGACGGCCGGAAGCTGCTGCGCTACGCGACGGTGACGCTGCTGCTGACTGCGGTCGTGGTCGGCGGAACTCGTATCCTCCTCCAGGCTGCACTCAATCAGCCCTACGACAAAGACATCGAGTTGACCGGCATGGGCTTTCGGCGCGAGCCCGGCCCGGCCGACGTCCTGCCTACCGGCGATCACGTTCCGCCGTTGCCTTCGGTGACGACGTCGGTTCTCGACCGATTGCGGGAGCGCGGCAAGATTCGCGTCGGCTTCTTCGACGACAGCCTGCCTTATGCGTTCGTGAACCGGCGGGGTGAACTGGTCGGCTTCGATGTCGAAATGGCGCTGCGATTCGCCAGGGACCTCGGGGTGACCGCCGAGTTCGTGCGGATCGATCGATCCGTGCTCGACGCCGGCCTCGATTCGAGTAGCTGCGACGTGGTGATGTCAGGTGTCGCGGTGACGTCCGATCGGTCGCTTCATATGCGGTTCTCGTCGTCGTACCTCGACGAGACAGTCGCATTCCTCGTTCCCGACGATCGCCTGTCGGCGTTTTCAGAATGGTCGAGCGTGCGGGCCATCAAGAATCTCCGCGTCGGCGTTATTCGCGCGCCTTACTACCTGCAAAAGATCAGCGAGGAACTGTCGAATGTGGAGGTGGTTCCGATCGATCGAATGGACGACCTGTTGGTGCCGCGGGTTCCGCCGCTCGATGCCATCGTCGTGACCGCCGAGCGCGGATCGGCGTTCACGCTGCTGCATCCGCAGTATTCGGTCGCCGTGCCGAAGCCGCGGCCGTTCAAAGTACCGCTGGCCTACATCGTCGCCGGCGGTGATATCGAGATGGCGGCGATGATCAACACCTGGATCGAGTTGAAGCGGAAGGACGGAACGATCGATGCGCTGTTCGAGCACTGGATCCTCGGCCGCGACAGCCGGCCGAAGCGCCCGCGCTGGTCACTGATTGACGACGTGCTGCACTGGGGAAGTTGAGTGGCAGTCGATAGGTCTGCGGCCGAAACAGACGCTTACTCTGGAGGCGGATCGACGTCGCCCCGTAAGGGGCCATCTTTGAGCCGTCGCGGACGTCTGCCGACAGTGCCACGAAGGAGGGAGGATTGACGCCGACCCGCCGTAAGGCATGGTTGCCGCCGGATTGCGCTGCCAAACGCATGCCCGTTCGTCGCCGCGGTATTCGCGCTAAAACTTCCTGACGGACCCGCCCGGTCGGAGTTTGCTCCAACGATGCGGAGAGGCCTTTTTGCGGAATTCACGTTTTGTCGAGCCCATCCTCAGGCTCAGCCTTGGTACTCACCTTGCCCTAGCGTCGCTGGTCGTGCCTTCTTCAACTTGGGGGTATGAGTTGCCTTTCCAGCGCGGCGTCCCGGCAAACCGTTCCGACTCACAGAAATCGCAAGCGTCAACCGATCCGGCGGTTGCACGATGGGTCCAGACATTACGTGGCGAGTTCCTCGAAGTGCCCGGGCTGTTGTTGACGCGAGACCAGGTCCAGCGCCTTTGGGGTCTCGACGGCAAGATGTGCGACGTCGTTCTCGAGGCGCTGGTCCAGGACGGGTTTCTGCGGCGGACCGAGCAGGGTGGATTCGCCCGCCGGGATTCCTGAGCCGGACCGATCGTTTCGTCTCGTTGCGCCCACCACTTCGTACCCGCGATCGTGGCGACGTAAGCACTCTCGGGGTGGTCCGGTCGTGTGGTCGGTTGCCCTATCGCGACCGGATGTAAATTTTCCGAAACGTCGATCGATCCATCACCGTTGCCGCTAGGATTGCCGGCCATGGCGTATCTGCTCGGCAAACGTGAGCGTGTCCTCGACGGCGTCCGTCGCGTCGTCATCGAAGAACTGAACGCGGCGGCCAAGAGCCTGCGCGATTCGCATCCCTCGAGCGAAAAACGGATTCACGCCGCCCGCAAAAGCGTCAAGAAGGTGCGCGCTATTCTGGCGGCGATCGATGCGGCCGGCGGCCGCGGCATTACGCGCAGCGGACGGCGATTGTGTGAGGTGAACTCGGGCGCGCACTCGCGGCATCTCGCCGCGCTTCGGAGTGCGATGTCAGACGCAGCGTAGCGACGCGCCAACCAAGACCTCCACCAGCTGCGTCACGAAGTGCTGGAGTGGCGTACCGCGAAACGCGGGTTCCGTTACTGGAGCGAATCCGCAATCTTCGTGACCGAAGACGATTCGCAGGATGGTCTCGATCAGCGTGGATGGACATCGGACCGTCGGCCTTGCGATCAATACATACGTCCGACACGGCATTGTCGAAAGCAACTTCTATACGATCGTCAACATGTATCGGACGATCGAACAGATTCTCGGTCTGTCGCCGCGCAACCAGTTCGATCTCGCGGCGGAACCGATGTTCACCACGTTCACGTCGAAGACCGAGCCTGATTCAGCACCGGCCGACATGCTTAACCGGGCGATTTGGCACTCTGTGAAGGGCTTCAATACACCGTACAACTCTGGACGGCCAATCCGCCGCGACACGCTGCCGACGCTTTCGCTGCTGAAACTCGCCGGATTTTAGTGTCGCGATTCTTGCAGCGCAGTCAATGCGAGCGCTGGACGCTCGCACTGGGAGGCAACCGTGGCCGATATCAACGACAAGATCGACGAACTTGCGCAAGGCATCGACGAGCTGAAGACGACTGCGGAAGAGCTTGCCAACGAAACACTGACCGAGAAAGACCGGGATCACGCTGAGGACGTTCACGAGGCCCTCGAAGAGGCCAGTGAAGCCAGCGACAAGATGGTGAACGACGAGGAATAACCGCCGGCGAATCGGTTGTGATCTCCTCCGCAAACGTGCAAGATCGCGCCCTCGCTTTGCCAGCGAAGGAGGAGCTATGACCGTGAGACATGTCGTCGTCGTCGCACTGAGCGGTTGGTTGTGCCTGGCAATCAATCCTCGACTTCTGGCGGACAATCAGCACGAGAACCACGACGTGCCGGTGGGGCTGCTGAAGGCAGTGCAGGATGCAACCAGAGGATTTTTTGATGTGAACGCCGCGACCGCCGCGGGATACGGTTCGCTGGGCAGCTGCGTGACCGGTCCCGAGCGTGGCGCGATGGGGATTCACTACGGCAACCCCGGCTTGATCGGCGATGGCCTGATCGATGCCAGCGCGCCGGAGTTGCTGATCTACGAGCAGCGCGGCCGGCGGCTGCATCTGCTGGGCGTGGAATTTCTGGTGCTCGCCGACCAGTGGAATACAAATCATCCAGATGGAGCACCACCCGTGCTGATGGGACAACATTTCCAATTCGTCGGAACGCCGAACCGCTATCGGCTGCCGGCGTTTTACGAACTGCATGTCTGGGCGTGGCGAGATAACCCGTTTGGCACGTTCGTCGACTGGAATCCCCTGGTCTCCTGCGTCGACTATCAGCCCTGAGAGATCTGCCGTCCGGCCCCCAACTCTGACCCCGGATCTGACCCCGGACCTGACCCTGGGTCAGATCCTCCGCGGGTGGTGCCGGATGTGCATGTTCACCAGCTGATGAAGTCAGTCGCCATTCCAGTCATTACTATTGAAGAGCTCAAGCGCCGGCTCGACGCTAAGGAGTCCATCACCCTGCTCGATGGCCGCGCAGCCGTAGTCTGGCAACAGTCCGACGTGCAAATCCCCGGTTCGCTGCGCGTTCCTCCGGACGCGGTCGATCGACTGCTGGCAGACATTCCACGCGATCGCCTGGTCGTCACCTATTGCAGTTGACCGAACGAAGAATCGAGCGCCCGTGTGGCGCGGACGCTTCTCGATGCCGGCTGGACCGATGTGCGGCCGTTGAAGGGCGGCTTCGAGGCCTGGCGGCACGCCGGATACCCGCTTGAACCGAAGCGGGAGCGACAGGCGACTGGAGAAGTGCCGGAGCGGACACAAGCGATCCAGGAAAACCTGCAGAAGGCCGACGCGGATCCCGACGAGACTGACACCGCGTAATGGTCGCCGCGGTTCTCGTTTTCCAATTCCTAATTCCTAATTCCTAATTCCTAATTTCACTTCGAAATGGCCGTTTTGCTTCAGCACCGTCGTGCTGACGTCCAGCGCGTGGCGTTCGAACAAGAGATCGATGCGTCCGAATGGAAGGTCCAGATTCAGTACGCGCAGGTAGGTAAGGAACGGCGGTAAGACCACGCGTCCGACCCGCAACTGCCGCGTCTGCGCGTCCACCGACAGTCGCAGACAGGATTGAATCAGCTGAAAGACGACGCCAGCAGCCCATGCCTGGGGTGAGCACGCAACGGGGTAGAGCGTCGGACCTTCGTGCGGACGCCGATGGAAACCGCAGAACAGTTCCGGCAATCGATGACCGTCCATGGCACTGCTCGCTTCGAACAGGCTGACGAACGGCGTCATCAACAGATCGTCGAAGCCGTAGCGCGAGAAACCAGCGGCGATCAAGCCATTGTCGTGCGGCCAGATTGATCCGTTGTGGTACGACATCGGGTTGTAACGACGTTCGACCGACGATACCGTGCGAATCCCCCAGCCGGAGAACATGTCGGCGCCGACCAACGTTTCGGCCACGCGTCTTGCCCGATCGGGTTGCGCGATCCCACTGAACAGGCAATGACCGGCATTGGAACTGCGCACGCAGCAGGGCCGCTTCAGGCCGTCGAGGGCGATGGCGTAGACCGATTCCGCTTCACACCAGAATCGGTCCTCGAACGCGCGGCGAAGCTGTTCCGCCTGCTGCCGCAACTGCTCGGCGCGCGATCGTCTGCCGAGCAGATCCGCCATCCGGGCGGCACGCAGCCGTGCGTCGTAAACGTACGCCTGAACCTCACAGAGAGCAATCGCCGGTTCGGCCAGCTCCCCGTCGGCATGAAAAATCGAATCCTTCGAGTCTTTCCAGCCCTGCTGAACCAGACCGCTCGGCGAGTGGCGCGCGTACTCGACGAAACCGTCGCCGTCGCGATCGCCGTACTTGTCAATCCAGGCCAATGCGCGCTCGAGGTGCGGCCACAGCTGTTCGAGGAACGCGCGGTCGTCGACGCGGTCGGTGTAGGCGCCGGCCAGGATGACGAACAACGGCGTCGCGTCGACGCTGCCGTAGTAGCGTCCGAACGGCACTTCGCCGAGCCGCGCCATTTCGCTGTTGCGGGTTTCGTGCAGGATTTTTCCCGGCTCCGCGTCTTGCTCGGCGTTGACGGCATCCGCCTGCGTGGCCGCGAGGTATTCGAGCACGCCACGCGCGATGCGCGGGTTGACCCACAGCGTCTGCAGCGCGGTGATGATGCCATCGCGGCCGAACGGCGTGCTGAACCATGGAACGCCGGCATAAGGGTACGGTGCGTACGGCGTCTGCGACACCAGCATCCGGAGATCGGCGGCGGCGCGACGCACCCACGCGTCGAATCGCTCGCTCGAGCTTTCGATTACCGCATACTCGGCGCGCGCACTGTCGAGCGCGTCGCTCAATTCGGATTGTGCGGCGGTGAAGCTACGCGGCGCGACCCGGCGGCGTTCACGCTCGCAGCGGATCGAAAACGACAACGGCAGCGGGGTTTGCGGTTCGAGATTGTAGACGAACCGCACGGCATCGTTTTCGATCGACTGCGGCGGCTCGCCCCACTCGACGATTGTCCACCGCGTTTCACCATCGAGACCCTGGTATCCGAGCCGGAGTTCGTTGACACTGACCACCGGTTCGAGCATCGTGCCGCGACGCTGACGCGGCGTGCCGCGCACTTCGAAGATGTCGGCGAAGTCGGCGTCGAGATCGAACGTCAGTGCCAGCGCCACCGGCGCGCGATCGTAATTCCACAGCCGGAGCGCTTCGTGCCAGGTGCCGTTCCAGACAAACCGTGCCCGGAAGAGGTGAATCGCGTCGTGCAGCAGTACCTCGCCGGCGGTGCCGCACGCCATGTCGGGATTGGTCAGATCGGCGCCGAATAGTTCGTTTTCATCCTTGACGCGCGCGCTCAGCAGCAGCGGCCGCAACCCGTTGACGCGCAGGCGAAACCGCGACAGATATCGCGTGCCCTCGTGATAGAGGCCCTGTTCGCTCGGTCCGAACGCGCTGATGTCGCCGTGCAGATCGAAGACCGCGAAGGTATCGCCGTGCTGAAGCACCGCGGTGCGTTCGGCCGCTTTCGAGGCAGTCGCCAGGATGTCGTACCGATCCTGAATCTGGATTATGTCTTCCATTCAGGCTCCCATTTCGCAGTGTGGCCCGCCCGCAGCTGCGTCACCTGCTGGTAGAGGTCGAGGTAACGATCCACCATGCGATCGACCGAGAAGTGCTGCGTGACAAAATCGCGGCAGGTGCGAGATGCGGGCAAGGAAGCTTTCAACCGCGCCGCGAGTTGCTCGACGTCGGCGCAAATCCGGCCGTTGACGCCATCGCGCACGATTTCGGCAACCGCTCCGCCCGGCATCGCAAGTACCGGGGTGCCGCAGGCCATCGCCTCAATCATTACCAGCCCGAACGGTTCTTCCCATTGAATCGGAAACAGCAGTGCGCGCGCCCGCGACAGCAGCTGGTTTTTGCGCCGGTGATCGACCTCGCCGATGTAATCCACCTGCTTGCCGTCGATCTGCGGCAGGACCTGGCTTTCCCAGTAGTCGCGAAAAATCGGCTGCACTTCGCCGGCGAGTTTCAGACGGTACGCCGGCGCGGCGGGCGGCCTCGATGGCCAGGTGCGGGCCCTTACACGGCGCCATCCGCCCGAAAACGCCACGAAGTCGTCCTTCGTTTCGGAAAAGGTGTACAGACCCCACCGGAATGCCATGATGCACGACGTGCAATTTCGGCATGGTCTCGCGTTGTGCGAGCCACGCGCCGATCGCGACGTAGTCAACGGCAGGGTAGCGCGCGTACTGTTCGGACAGAACCGGTTCGTGGGGATGGTGCAGCGTCATCACGGCCGGCGTTTTCACGAACTGCGTGAACGGGACCCCGACGATGTCGTTGAGGTGAATCAGATCGGCTGAGTCCGCTGCGTCGCGCATCGCCCAGGCGGTGTGGTCGACGTTCTTGAGGTCGGCCCGGACGGTATCGTCGAGCGGCCAATCGTCGGTTGCGTAGCGCCACTTTACTCGGCAGGGCAGGCGGGATTCGCCATTTCCGTACACTGTGACCTCATGACCGCGCTCGTGCAGGCCGGCCGCGAGATGTGCAATGAACAGCTCAGTCCCGCCGTAGCGTTTCGGAGGCACCGCAATAAAGGGCGGGCTCACGATCGCGATGCGCATGATGCACTGGGCTGTGCAAGAAGACTTCCGGTTCACGATCTTCGTGCGGCGCATGCGGCTGAAGCATTCGCGGTAGACTTCGTCCGCGATGTCGCTCTCGGTCGGCGAGAAACTCGGGCCGTACGAAGTCCTCTCGCGCATCGGCGCGGGGGGCATGGGCGAGGTCTATCGCGCCCGTGATTCGCGCATCGGCCGCGACGTTGCCGTCAAGATTTCTGCGCTGCAGTTCAGCGAGCGGTTCGAGCGCGAGGCGCGCGCGGTCGCCGCACTGAATCACCCGAACATCTGCACGCTGCACGATGTCGGCGCGAACTATCTGGTGATGGAGCTGGTCGAAGGCGAAACGCCTCACGGTCCGCTGCCGCTCGACACGGCGCTGAACTACGCGCGCCAGATCGCCGACGCCCTGGACGCGGCACACGAGAAGGGCATCGTCCACCGCGATCTGAAACCGGCCAACATCAAAGTCCGCAGCGATGGCACCGTCAAAGTGCTCGACTTCGGTCTCGCGAAAATCACCTCGCCGGACGGCGACGAATCGGCCGCGCACAACCTCACGCACTCGCCGACGATGATCAGTGCCACGCAGCCGGGCATGATTCTCGGCACCGCCGCCTATATGGCACCCGAGCAGGCGCGCGGCAAACCGGTCGATAAGCGCGCCGACATCTGGGCATTCGGCGTCGTGCTCTACGAAATGGTGACCGGCCGGCGCCTGTTCGAAGGCGAGGACGTGTCGTCGATTCTGGCCGCGGTAATCCAGTCCGAGCCGCGTTGGGACGGCGTGCCGCCACGCGTCCGGCGGCTTCTCGAAAGCTGTCTGCAAAAGGATCCGCGCCGCCGGCTGCGCGATATCGGCGACGCGTGGAAACTACTTGACGATCCGCAACCGCCAGCCACGCGCCGATCACCATCGACGCTCGGCTGGCTGGCCGCCGGGCTCCTGGCAATTGTCGCGATGATTGCGCTATGGGCGCCATGGCGCGATCGTTCCGCACCGATTGCCCAGGCGCCGCTGCGATTCGACGTCGACCTCGGCGCGCAGACGTCACTCGTCGATCTCGGCCGCCCGACGTTCAGCTCGGTCGTGATTTCCCCGGACGGAACTCGCGTCGTGTATGTCGGCAGCGTGTCTGGCGGTCCGACGAAGCTTCACACGCGACGGTTGGACCAGCCATCGGCCACCGAGCTTCCAGGGACGGAAAGTGCAACGAGCCCGTTCTTTTCGCCCGACGGCCGCTGGGTGGCATTCTGGGACGGAAAACGCGTCGCGAAAGTGGCCGTCGACGGCGGCGGGGTGGTCCCGTTGGCCGACTTGCAGATCATGACCGGTGGCACCTGGACAGCCGAGCACGATCTGATCGTGGCTACCGGGCTCCCGCGCTCTGCAGCCGTCGTCCGCATTCCCGCCGATGGCGGTCCGTCGGTCACGCTGTGGGAATTGGCCAAGAACGAGATGTGGCACAATTCGCCGCAACTGCTGCCGGGTGGAAAATCGGTACTGCTCACAGTGATCAACGCTCCGCCTCGTCCAGAGAACAACACCGTCGAAGTCATCTCGATCGCCGACCATCGTCGCAAGACGATCATCCGCGGGGCCAGATCGCCGCGATTCGTGAAGACCGGCCATCTCCTTTATACGAACCAGTCGACATTGTTTGCGGTGCCGTTCGATCTGGACCGGCTCGAAGCACGCGGAACGCCCGTAGCGGTCGTGAACGATATGGCCTACGACGAGATCGCGAACGTCGGGCAGTTCGACCTTTCGGAAAACGGAACACTCGTCTACCGCAGTAACTCTGGCCGCGACCTGTCACCCTCCACCATCCGCTTGGTCGATGCGCAAGGGAAGGAGGAGACGCTGCAGGCTAAACCCGCTCGTTTTCTCGGTACGCCGCGTGTATCGCCCGACGGGAAGCGGATCGCACTGACGATTCAGGAGGGCACGAATCAAGACATCTGGGTCTACGAGACGGGCCGCGATGCGATGACGCGTTTGACTATCGGCGGACTGTGGGCAAATCCGGTCTGGAGTCGCGATGGACGGTATGTCTTCTTCGCGTCATTGGGCAACGGCCTTTTCTGGAGTCGCGCTGATGGCGCCGGCAAGCCGCAAGTGCTGATACCAGGCCCAAGGTTCCGGTTTCCAACATCGTTCACACCAGACGGGAAGCGCCTGGCGTACTTCCAACCGGACGGGCTGCCGCAGATCTGGTCCGTGCCGATCGACACCAGCGGCGCCGAGCCGAAGACCGGTGAGCCCGAGCGATTCATGGAGACGACCTTCAGCGACTTTGATCCAGCGTTTTCACCAGACGGCCGCTGGATTTCGTACACCTCGGACGAATCCGGCAGAGCTGAAGTGTACGTCGGGGCCTTTCCAGCCACCGCGGGTGGCAGGTGGTTGGTCTCGAACAACGGCGGCGCGGCGGCGAGCTGGTTGCCAAACGGCCGCGAACTGCTGTACCGATCGGGCGGCACGGTGATGTCGGTCGCGTACAAGACCGTCGGCAACAGCTTTGTCGCCGACAAACCGCGGCCGTGGTCGTCGTCGCCTGTCCGCGCCTTCGCCGGCTACGACGTCGCACCGGACGGTCGTCTGGCGGTGACGACACCGGTTGCTGGCGGCGATGCAGCGGCCCGCGAACACTCCGTCGTCTTCATCGTGAATTTCTTCGAAGAGCTGCGGCGGCGCGTGCCAATCAACGGTCAGTAAGCCGGTGACGGCCCCCTACCAGGAGTCGGCCGAACACGTCGTTCGCGCACTGGAAAGTGACGCACAACGTGGCCTGACGAACGACGAAGCGCGCGTCAGGCTCGCGTCGCTACGGGCCGAATCACCTCACCGCCGACCAGCCGATTCCAGCCTGGAGAAAGTTCCTCGGTCAGTTTCGCGACGTCCTCGTCGTTCTGCTGCTGATAGCGACCGCAACATCGTTCGCGCTCTGGCTGTACGAGCGTGACGCGGCGCTGCCGTACGATGCCATCGCCATCAGCGCGGTCGTGCTGCTGAATGCCATTCTTGGTTACGTCCAGCAGGAACGCGCCGAGTCGGCAATCGCGGCGTTGCGGCAGATGGCGGCGGCGCGCGCTCACGTCATCCGCGACGGTCAACCGACCAGCATCCCCGCATCGGACGTGGTGCCCGGCGACATTCTCCTGGTTGAGGACGGCGACGCTTTGACAGCAGACGTGCGCGTGATCGACGCCACCGCCCTGTGTGTGTCGGAAGCGGCACTGACCGGCGAAAGCCTGCCGGTGACCAAGGCTCCTGACGCGATCGCCGGCGACGTCGCATTGGGAGACCGTACGAACATGCTGTTCAGCGGCACGTCGGTGACCTTCGGCCGCGGTCGCGGCGTGGTCGTCGCCACTGGAATGCAGACCGAGGTTGGACGCATCGCCGGCATGTTGTCGCAGGTCGGCAGCGGACCGACACCGCTCCAGCGCGAACTCGATCGCATCGGCAAGCGGCTTGGCCTCGTCGTCATCGTCATTGCCGTCGTGATGATTGTGACCATCATCCTCGTCGAACAGGTTCGCGGGTTGTCGGCACTTCTCGACGTGCTGATTCTCGGCGTGGCGCTGGCGGTTGCCGCTGTCCCGGAGGGCTTGCCGGCGGTTGTGACCGCGGTGTTGTCGATTGGCGTTCAACGGATGGCGCGCCGCAACGCGATCATCCGTCACTTGAGCGCGGTCGAGGCGCTCGGATCAGCCACCGTGATCGCGTCCGACAAGACCGGCACGCTCACCAGAAACGAGATGACGGTCCGCGAGGTCGTCACTGCAAGCGGGCACGTGATGATCGGCGGTACAGGCTACGAACCAACTGGCGAAGTGCGGCAGAAAGACGGCGGCGAGGTGGTGAACGACTCGAGGCTCGAACTCGAACGCGCCCTTGCCGTCGCCGATCGCGCGAATAACGCGTCGGTTCGCTACGACAACGGACGCTGGACGGTGATCGGCGATCCGACTGAAGCGGCGCTCGTCGTGGCGGCCCGGAAGGCCGGTTTGGAAGCCGAGCGATTGAACGCCCGCTTCGCGCGCCGTGGTGAAGTCCCGTTTTCGGCAGAGCGCAAATTGATGAGCACGGTTCACACGGACGCTGAAACCGCAGGACGAGTGCTGGTGTTCACCAAGGGCGCCCCCGACATCTTGCTGACGCGCTGCACCCAGGAACTCGTTGGCGACGGACGCCGCGACTTGTCGGATACGCGACGCGAGGAAATTCTCCGAGTGAACGACACGCTGGCCGGCCGCGCGCTGCGCACGCTCGGCGTCGCATTTCGCGCAGTGACCGACGGAACGATCGCAATCGACGATATCGGCCAGCATCTCGAGCGGGACCTGGTGTTTGCCGGTCTGATCGGCATGATCGATCCGCCGCGAGACGAAGCGCGTGCTGCCGTCGCGCGGACGATTCGCGCCGGCATTCGGCCGATCATGATTACCGGAGACCATCCAAAGACGGCGGCGGTGATTGCGCAAGAGCTCGGCTTCACCTCGGATGGCCATGCAATGACCGGCACCGAACTGGAGCGATTGTCCGAGCAGGCGCTCGACGAAACAGTCGGCGCCGTTTCGGTTTACGCTCGCGTCAACCCGGAGCACAAACTGCGAATCGTTCAGGCGCTACAGCGGCGGCACGCCGTGGTGGCGATGACCGGCGACGGCGTGAACGACGCGCCGGCTCTGAAAAGTGCCGACATCGGCATCGCGATGGGGATGACCGGAACGGATGTCGCGAAGCAGGCCGCCGACATGGTGCTGGCTGACGACAATTTCGCGACGATTGTTGCGGCGGTGGAAGAAGGCCGCTCGATTTTCTCGAATATCCGGAAGTTTCTCCGCTACTTGCTGTCGTCGAATATCGGCGAAGTCATGACGATGTTCTTTGGCGTTGTATTGGCCGACAACATCGGACTCGCCTCAGACGGCAGCGCATTGGTCCTGCCGCTGGTGGCGACGCAACTCCTGTGGATCAACCTGGTCACCGACGGCGCGCCGGCCCTCGCCCTGGGTGTCGAGCCGGCCGATCGTGGACTGATGAGTGCGCCGCCGCGGCCACCCGAAGAACCGGTCATTACCGCGCCGATGTGGCGCGGCATCTTTTTCGTCGGCACCATCATGGCGGCCGGCACGTTGTACGTGCTCGACGCCGACCTGCCCGGTGGAATGTTCGCCGGGTCGGGCAGCCTGCGTCACGCCCAGACCATGGCCTTCACCACGCTGATGCTGTTTCAGCTGTTCAATCTCTTCAACGCCCGATCCGAACACGACAGTGCATTTCGCGGCTTGTTCACCAACGCCTGGCTGTGGGGGTCAATTCTTCTTTCGGTGCTGTTGCAGATTGCCGTCGTTTACACACCGTTCCTGCAACGCGCATTTTCCACGACGGCGCTGACGGTAACAGATTGGCTCCGCTGCGCGCTGGTGGCGAGCAGCGGACTGTGGTTCCGGGAGCTTGAAAAACTTCTGCGGCGCCGGCTGACTAGTTCGCCCTGACCTTCGGCTTGCCGGCTGCCGCCGAGAGCAGCGCATCGATTCCGGCAATCTCGACGCGATCGCGTGCCGCGAGGGTTTCGTCGATCGTTCTCTTCAACCGCGCCGACAGCCGGCCGCCGATCCGCCGGCGCGGCAACGCCAGTACCGGCGTTGACGAATGGGTGAGGACGCCGTAGGCGATCGCGCCACGACGTCCCCACAGGCCCGCGGTGCCCCGCAACGACATGACCAGCAGTGGCGACCCGCGCCGTGTCAGCATCGCGATTTGATCCGCCGGATCCCCGACCGATGCATGACACGTCGCCTCGACGCCTGCGCCGAACTGTCGCGTGACGCGTTCGAGCACGTCCGTCGCTTTGCGGATCCGTTTCCGTTCAGTCACCGGCGCGATCGGGCGAAGCCACTCCGGGACATGCGATGGCCGCAGCACGTGCGCAAGCAGCAGCGGCACGCCCAGTTGTTTCGCGATCGCCGCCGCGCGAATCGCGTCGGCTTGCCATTCGCCCGCCAGGTCGATCGGAGCGATGACCCGATCGACGTACAGCCGGTCGGTCCGCGGCGGCCGCCGGCCTTTCAACGGTGGAATCGCGAGCACGGGGACCGTCGCCCGCCGCAGCACCTGCTCGGTGGTCGATCCAAAGAACAGTCGCGGCACGCCGCTCAGCCCCTGGCTACCGATCACCACGACGTCGCTTCGCAGGCGCCGCGCCGTTTTGAGAATTTCTTCAGCGGGATTACCGGCCGCGACGAGCGCGATTACCCGCGGGTCTTTTTCACCCACCGCCTCAGCGATGAATTTCGCCAATTCCCGCCGACTGCGGTCGACGACATCGGCGCCGTCAAGACGTCTTGCGGCGGCGAGTAACAGCGGATCGTTAACGAACAATGCCGTCACGCGTCCGTCAAACTGCTTCGCGACCGCGACCGCCAGCCGTAGCGCATGCCTGGCGTGTGCCGAGAAGTCGACCGCGCACAGGATCGCCCGAAACCGAATGCCGGGTGCCTTCCTCGTCATCGCCACGGTCTCCTGATTGTATGCGCGGGTTCTTACTTTGCGTGCACGTGGGTTGGCGAGGTGTTCGTCCCCACCTGCACGTGCCCCATCAGTCCGCCGTCAGCGTGATCGAGGATGTGACAGTGGAACATCCACAGCCCCGGTCGCTCGTCGAAGACGACGAGGAATCGCACGGTTTCATCGAGCGGAATGTTCAGCGTGTCCTTCCACGCCATCGGCCGAATCGGCTTCAAGTCCTTGTCGAGCGGAAGGAAGAAAAAGCCGTGGAGGTGAAACGGGTGTGCAAACTTGCTGTCGTTCCTGACCGTCCAGATCTGCTTTTCACCGAGCGCCGCGAGATACGGCCTGGCTTTCCAGAACGGCGCACCGTTCACCTGAAATTCCGACTTGCCGTCGGTGCCGGCGGGCGGTAGCGTCAGGACGACGTTCACCCGTGTCGCATCATCGACGACTGGGACTGCGAATTCACGACGCGTCGTCGGTATTGGTCGCGTCGCCAGCGTCGGTTCGTCGGTGAAAGCGATCGACAGGACATCCTCGGCGTCGCGATATTCCACGCTGCCGTAGCCGCGGTTATAGAGCATCGCGCGCAACACCATCGATCCGCCGGGCGGACCCTTCGGTGCCACTAGCACATCCGCGCGTTCGCCCGGAGTGATCAAAAGTGCGTCGACCGTCACTGGGTGTTCCTGCAGGCCGCCATCGGTTCCGATCACCGTGAACTGCTGGCCATCGAGATCGAGCAGAAAGAAGCGGCTCTTCGCAGTATTGACGATCCGCCAGCGCTGCATGGCGCCGGAACGCGCGCGGAGCGTCGGTTTGACCCTGCCGTTCGCCAGCACGTACGCGCCTTCGCGGCCGAAAACCATCCCTGCCGGTCCGCCGCTGTCGGGCCGTTCGAGCACGCCCTTTGCGTCGAAACCGATGTCGCTCAACACCAGCGTCAGCTCGTCGGCCACGTCAACGCCATCGTGCGGGTCCTCGACGATCAGCGCGCCGTAGAGTCCGAATCCGACCTGCGCTGCGGACATCACGTGCGGGTGATACCAGTAAAGTCCTGCATCGCGTACGACGAAGTCGTAGGTGAAAGTGTCCGCGGTTTTCACTTCAGGCTGTGACACCTCCGGAACGCCATCCATTTCGATCGGCACCCGAACCCCATGCCAATGGATCGTCGTGGGCTGAGGCAGTTGATTCACGAAGTGGACGATGATCCGGTCACCCAGCTGTGCGCGAATCAGCGGGCCGGGAATTCCGCCGTCATACGTCCATGCCTGGACCACTTTCCCCGGCGCGACTTCGACAGCTGCGATCCGCGCGGTGAGGTCGATTTCGACGATGTGCGGATCCGGGTTCGTGTCTCGGGCGACAGCGAGCTTCAGCCCTGCGTCCCAGCCGGGCGGTGCCAGGGAAGTTGACGCGAAGACAGTCTGCGGATCGACCGACGCGAGCGCGCCGACCAGTACCGCAACACGCAGAGGGGATGGCAGTGGCACACTGGCAGATACGCAATGGCGGTGCCGCGAATCGGACCGCGTTGATCGACGCAATCCCACGATCACGTCGCGTGGCGGCGCGGGATTTTCCGCAGCGGTGCGGGATTTTTCGGCATCGCGGTTGGAGAGCATCCACGCCGCACTTTGTCCAATATTTCTAGGGCGCGTCGTTGAAAATCGCCTCCGCGCCGAGCGAACGGAGGAGCGGAGTCAACGGAGTGTTTGTCGCGGCGTGGATGCGTTCGCGCGAGCGGCATTGCCGGAGAACCATCCAGTTCGGCGAGCGGCGCGTAACCGCCGCCGGAAGGACCCCGCGATCCGCGAACACGAACGCCCGGCATCCAGTGCGTTTCGTGTTCGCGGATCGCGGGGTCCTTCCGTCGGCGGCGCCTTCGGCAGCCCACTCGCCGAACTGAACCCGTTCGTCTTTGTATCTCCGTGGCCCGTGCTGTTTTGCCAGCAAAGTCGGCAGCGGCGCTCGCGCATATATCGGTTCCGATGACGGTTCGGCATCGCTTGACAGCAACGGTGGCTTCACTTATCTTTTGTCCCCGTTTGGGACAATATCGCTGATTCCGGCGCGACAAACCCGCTCAGCGGTGGGGAAGGCGAGCGGTCAAACCGCGGAAACCGGCCTGATTTGCTCGAACTTGATACAAATGCGGCGAATCGACCCGAATCGCTTCCACGTCGCCACCCGCCTCACCGCGCGGCACATCAACCGCCAGATAGCCCTCACCCTGATCGGCAGTCACCAGCCGATTTCCCGCGCCGACCTGGCGCGGCGCATGAAGCTGCGCCGCGGCGCCGTCGGTCGGCTGGTGCTGGAGCTGCTCCAGGAACGGCACATCGTCGAAGGCAGCACCGGCGCGATCGCTCGCGGCCGTAAACCGACGCTGCTCTACATCAACACCGGGAAGGGATCGAGCGTCGCGGTGGACATTCGCGCCACCGGCAGCTTCTTGATGCTCGCCGATCGGATGGGCCAGCCGCGGTCGGACATCGTCAGCCTGCCGACCGCACCCGATCCCAAACGGTTCGTCGCCTTGCTAGCGGCACGAATTCGTCAACTGCTGGAGACGCATGGCGAGACGGCAGGCAAGTGCGAAGGTATCGGCGTGGTCGCGCCCGGCATGGTCGATCCCGGCACCGGGGTCGTGCTGCATGCGCCGACCCTCGGCTGGCGCAACGTCGACCTGCGCGGACGGCTCGCTGCGGCAACCGGACTGGCGGTCCACATCGAGAACGTCGGACGCGCCTGTGCACTGGCCCGCGCCTGGGAGGCGCGCAGTGCCGCGGCGCCAGTGCGGAACCTGGTGTTTGTCAGCGTGGCCGAAGGCGTCGGCGTCGGCATCGTGGTGAACGGCGAACTGCTGCGCGGCAAGCACCACATCGCTGGCGAGTTTGCGCACATGCCGATCAGCGTGGAAGCGGGTCCGACGTGCTCCTGCGGTGCGATCGGATGCTGGGAAGCGCATATTTCAAACCGCGCGACACTGGCGCGCTACTTCGGCAACGGCCGCAAGACAACCGCCGCGAACAATCGGCCGTTTACGATGGGTGACTTGATCGCGCGTGCCCGCGCCGGCGATGCCAAAGCTCTGAGCGCGCTGCGAGCTTCAGGGCGCTATCTCGGCATCGGGCTCGGCGGCATCATCAACATCGTCGACCCCGACCACATCTTCATCGGCGGCGAGATCACGACGGCCTGGGAACTGATCGAACCGACAGTGAGGAGCGCGCTCGCCGAGCGAGCGCTGATTCCAGCCGCCGGATCGATTGACATCGTTGTCGTTTCAGCAGAAGAGCAGTCGCGCCTGAGAGGCGCGGCGATGCTTGTCGCAGCACCGGCCTTCGCCGCGCCTGTCGTGGCCTGACAAGGAGCCTCTATGTTTGCCAGATTGACATTCGCCGCTCTCGCCGCGCTGGTCATTTCGACGAACGCCCTGGCGCAGACTCCGACTGGGACGATTCTCGGCAGTGTCAAAGACGGCCAGGGCGGAGTGGTGCCAGGCGCCACGGTCACCGCCACCAACACCGGCACTCAGTTCTCGCGCACGGTCGTCACCGACGATGCGGGCGAGTACGCGCTGCGTCTGTTGCCGGTCGGCAACTATCAGGTCTCGGTGACGATACCAGGATTCAAAAACTTTACGCAGTCCGGGATCGCTCTTGAAGTTGGCCGAAACGCTCGCGTCGACGCGACGATCGAGCTGGGCGCGGTCAGCGAGACCGTGTCGGTGATCGGCGATTCGCCTCTGGTCGACACTGCCTCGGCGACGCTGGCGCGAACGGTTGGCCAGAACGAGGTGCTGAATCTGCCGCTGGTGAACCGCGATCTCTACGCGCTGTTGAGCATCACCGGCGGTGTCACCGCGAACTCGAGCCAGAATGCGCTCGGCGGACCGGAGCAGAACACCACGATCAACGGCTCGGGCAACGCGCAGATGGGCACCGTCAATTTTCAGTTGGACGGCGGCAACAACACCGCAGGCCTCCGAGGTACCGGCAACCCCGCACCGAATCCCGAAGCGGTGCAGGAATTTCGCGTTCTGACCAACGGCTACTCCGCCGAGTACGGCCGGTACTCCGCGGGAGTTGTCGACATCGTGACGAAATCGGGAACAAATATCTTTCACGGGGCGATCTTCGATTTCTTCCGGAATGAGAATCTGAATTCCCCGCGCTGGACGCCGCCAGGCGTGGCCAGCACGAAGGATCCACTCGATCGGAAGCAGTTCGGCGGGGCGGTTGGCGGCCCAATCGTGAGGAACAAGACATTTTTCTTCGTCAGCTATTCCGGCCTGCGCCAGGAAGAAACCTACTACCGCAACAACGCGGTGGTGCCGACCGCCGCGGAACGCGCCGGCGACTTTTCCGCGTCCGCCAGCAAGCCGCGCGATCCAGTCACCGGTGTAGCCTTTCCCGGCAACATCATCCCGGCGAATCGCTTCGACGTCGCCGCCAAGACGATTCAGGATCGTTTCGTACCGATGTCGAATCTCCTCAACAACTTCTACGAAGTGCGCGCTCCGGATCCAATTCGTACCAACGAAGGGACGTTGAAGGTCGATCACCAGCTGTCGACGTCGCAGTCGCTGGCATTCAGCTATTTCCAATTGCGGGGTGTCGATACGCAGCCGCTGACCGGCAGCGGCAACATTCCGTGGGTCGATCGCGATTTCGAGTGGACGCAGCACAATGTCAACGGTTCGCACACCTGGATCCTGGGGCCGTCGACGATCAATCAGCTGCGGGGTAATTACGTCCGGCAATTCGGCGCGCGCGTCAACAATCCAACGACGTCGCTGGCCGATTTGAATTCGAAATTCACGCCGCAGGGCGATCCGACGCTGCCGCGAATCACCGTCACCGGCTTCTTCACCGCCCAAACCGCGATCGCCGGGCCCGACGCCGGCAGCAATTACACCGGCGTCAAGGATGTGTTGAGCATTACCAAGGGCAAACACTCACTGAAGATGGGCGGCGACGTGTCGTACGAGGCGATCATCCACGACACGCTGCTCGACAACTACGGCGTCTTCACTTTCAACGGCAGCAAGACCGGCAACGCCTACGCCGATTTCCTGCTCGGCGTGCCGGCGACGATGACGCAGGACGCACCGGTGCGGAAGACGGATAACGGGATGTACCTCAGCGCCTTTGCCCAGGACGATTTCCGCATTCACTCCCGGGTGACGCTGAATCTCGGCGTGCGCTACGACCTGCAGTTCCCGTATACCGATCCGCAGGATCGCAAGCTGGCGTTCGTCCCTGGTCAGAAATCGACCGTCAATCCGACCGCGCCGGTTGGATTGTTGTTCCCCGGCGACACCGGGATCAGCCGCGGCATCGTCCATACCGACATCAACAACATCGCGCCGCGGCTCGGCATTGCGTGGGACCCGAAGGGCGACGGCCGGATGGCGGTGCGCGGCTCGTTCGGCATGTTCTACGGCAGCATCACCGGCAACGAATGGAACACCACCGCCGACAACCAGCCATTCACCGTCCGGCAATCGTTTCCGACGGTATTCACACTGTCCGATCCGTACCGCAACCTGCCGGGCGGCGTCGGTCCATTTCCGTTCATCTATACGCCCGGCTCGCCGCGGTTCACGCTGCCGGCGCAAGTGTTCGGTCCGGATCTCGACTTCGTCTGGCCACTGAGCTATCAGACGAACGTGACAGTAGAGAGGGAACTTGGCAGAAGCTTCAGCGTGACCGCGTCGTACGTCGGTTCGTTCGGCCGGAACCTCGCGGCCGGCGTCGACAACAACTATCCGGTGTACGGGACGGGCGCGACGACCGCCAACGTCAATACGCGGCGGCCCTACATGCCGGGCACCATCGGCGCGGCGACAGTGCTGTCGTCGATCTTCGCGAGCGACTACAACGGTCTGCAGATCAGTGCGGAACGGCGCGGTGCGAAACTGTCTGGCAAGGCCTACTACTCGTACGGCCGTGGCTACGAGGATGTGGACTTTCAGGGCGGCGGCCTGCCGGGCGTACAGAACGCGATGAACCTCGCCGCCGAGCGCGCGCGCAATTCGAACGACCGCACGCACAGCCTGGTGCTGTCAGGCGTGTGGCGGCTCGACTATTTGCGCAACTCCTCGTCGTTCGCCGCCGTTCTCGCGCGCGACTGGACTGTGTCGGCGATCGCGACATTCCAAAGCGGCACGCCACTGACGATCGCTGCGGGAAGCGACCGGAACTTCGACGGGTTGACGAACGATCGGGCCGATCTCATCGGAAATCCCGAACTCGATCACGACCGTCCGACAGAACAGCTGATCGAAGGCTGGTTCAACGTCGCTGCGTTTGCGGTACCGGCGGTCGGCACCGACGGCAACTCCGGCCGCAACATCATCGATGGACCGGGAATTCGCAACGTTGATCTCGGAATTTTCCGGGACGTTCCGCTGAAGGGCCGGACGGTGTTCCAGTTCCGTCTGGAGGCCACCAACGTGTTCAACCTCGTGAATCTGATGAATCCCGGCACGTCGCTCAATGCGCCGGCGACATTCGGTAAGATTCGCAGCGCCCGGAACATGCGCCAGATTCAGCTCGGCGTGCGTTTCTCGTTTTAGAGGAGCACTGGCAAGAAGATGAACGCCGAGGCCGCAAAGAACGCCGAGAATCCGAGTGAAAAATACGCTCTGCGATCTTCGCGGTCTCGGCGTTCCTCTTCCGGCCAGTACTGCGTTTTGGAAGTACGCTGATGCTGACTCGGGCAAGCGGAGGGAGAGTCCTATGATGACTGACCGCACGCGCCGCCAGTTTTTTGCCACCGCTGCATCGGCGGCTGCCTGGACGACGGTCGGGCCGTCGCTGGTAAAAGCATTCGCCGCCGAGGCGAGCTCCACTGCGCTGACGCTCGGCGTTGCCTCGTATTCGTTCCGGGAATTCCCGTTGGATCGCGCGCTTGAAATGGCCAGGGCACTCGGCGTCCGGCACATGACGTTCAAGGATGTGCACGTGCCGCGCACCGATCCGCCGGAGGTGACGCGTGCCTTGCGCGCCAGGATCGAAGCAGCGGGCATCACGATCATGGGCGGCGGGACGATCACCATTCCGAACGATCCGGCGCAGATCGAAAAGGAATTCGTCTACGCGAAGAACGCCGGCTTTCCGCTGATTTATGTCGATCCCGAACCGGCCGCGCTCGACACCATCGAACGGCTGGCGAAGAGCTACGACATCAAGGTCGCAATTCACAATCACGGTCCGGAAGACAAGCGCTGGCCGCGTCCGCAGGACGCGTATGCGGCGATCAAATCACGCGATCGCCGGCTCGGGCTATGCATCGATATCGGTCACACCACGCGTACCGGCACCGATGCGGTGGCGGCGTGCCGTGAGTGCCGCGATCGGTTGTACGACATGCACGTGAAAGATCTCGCCTCGAAAGATGCAAAGGAGAGCCAGGTCGAAGTCGGCCGCGGGATCATCGATTTCCCGGGCCTGTTTCGGACGCTGATCGAGATTCGCTACCAGGGCCAGGTCGGGCTCGAGTACGAGATCAACGCCAAGAACCCGTTGCCCGGCATGATCGAATCAATGGCCTACATGAGGGGCGTCCTCGCAGCGGTAGCCTCGTAACGGCGACAAGTTGGCCGCGACCAGGCCGTTGCTATACTGACGCCGCCATCATGGAGCAACCGCAACCGTCACTCGTCACCTGGACGCAGGTGATCTACGGCCTGCATGCGTTCAGCCTGCTCACCGGAATCGTGGGAGCCGCGACGATCTTCGGCGCCTTCCTGACTGGCTGGCCGTCGATCATCGCGGTCATCCTCAACTATGTGAAGCGTAGCGAGGCGCGCGGCACCTGGCTGGAGTCGCATTTCCGCTGGCAGATCCGTACCTTCTGGTTCGGACTGCTGTGGATTTCGCTTTGTCTCTTCTTCATCATTGCGACGCTTGGCCTCGGTCTGCTGATCGCGTGGCTGCCGATCGGTATCGTCAGCCTCTGGTTCATCTACCGGATCGCGCGCGGCTGGCTGGCGCTCAGCGACGGCCGATCGATGTACGTCTGATCGACCGGTTGTGCGACGTTCGAGCCGGCGCCGGCCGGCGGCGGAATTGCCAGCGCTAACGCCATCGCTGCCCAACTCGTGCCGGCGGCAGAAATCCATTGGTGGTCGCCGTGCGGAAAGCCGCTATCCCGTTTCGGTTGAACCGGGTAGGTACGCGTGCGAACGAGCCACGAGCCGTCTGGGTACTGGGTTCGCATCAGAAACGCGATACCGCGCCGATACGCCGCACTTGTCACGCCGTAGCCAGCGGTTTGCAGCGCTACCAGCGCCTGTCCGGTCGCGTAGGCGTCGGTTTCGAGTGACGGCAGCTGACCCAGCCTCCGTCGGGACGTTGGTCGGCAAGCAGCGCGTTTGTCGCCTTTTCGATCTCGGCCGCCGCTGCGTTGCCCCAGGCAAGGCCAAGCAACTGCATCGCCCGTTCCTCGGTGTTCCGCGGCGCCGCGCTGCTCAACCAACGGATGGCGAGGGCGATGCGCTCCTGCGGCTGGCTGCCATACAGTTGCAACGCGCGCAGGCTCAACGCGGTGCCCGCAAAGGCGTTCGATTCGATTGGCGGCCTGATTGCCGGCAGCGGGTGAAACGCGCCGTCCGCGCCTTGCCAGGCGGCGACCACTTCGGCCATGGCCGCAGTGACGTCGTCGGCCGGGTACTTGGCGGCGGCGAGCCCGAGCAGTGTATAGCTGACGCTGATCGGTGGGTCCGGAATGCGGTCGCGATTGCGGCGAGCCTCTTCGTAGACGCGCTTCAACACGGTCACCGTTGCGTCGGTCTGCAGGCGCGCCGCCGGTTCGTCGAGTTGCAGGCCGCGGGTTCGGGCCGCGCCCAGCGCCATCTGCGGCAGCGACTGATGGTGACAGGAATAGCATCCCGACATTCGAGTGAACTGCGCGCCGCTGCGTTGCAGCAGCGCCAGCGACTTTTCAACCGCTTCCTTGACCCGCGTGGAATCCGACGCACCGGCGTTTCGCAGCACCGCGACCGCCGCCGTGTCGCCGCGCCGCTGCGCCCAGCTCAACGCGGTCTCGCCGGCCTTGTTCGTCGCGGACGGATCAGCGCCGAGACGCAGTAACTCCTGAACCAGTTGCGCATCGCCGTATTCGTTGAATGCCGCCCACATCAATGCCGTCGAACCGGATGGATCGGTGGCCGTGAGGTCCGCGCCTTTGGCGGCCATCAGCCGCACCAGCTCGAGATCCTGTCGCACCGCCGCCAGCAGCACTGGCGGAAAACCGATGAAGCGCCCTTCATTCGGATCCGCTCCGGCTTCGAGCAGCCGCTTCGCTTCGGCGCTGTCGTTGCCCGAAGAGGAACGCCGAGGCCGCAGAGATCGCCGAGTGTGAATTTCCTGCTCTGCCGCACGCTTCTCGAAGGTTCTGGCGCCGGGCACACCGCGGTGATTCACACCACCAACGCCGCCCGCGTCGAGCGCTTTGCCCGCGCGATCCCGGCCGGCCGCATTCTGGTGAACACACCAACGGCGCCGGGCGGCTGCGGCATCACAACTGGCCTCGATGCTTCGATGACGCTGGGCTGTGGGACCTTTGGCGGCAACGCGACGACCGACAACGTCACCTACCGTCACTTGCTGAACATCAAGCGTGTCGCTCGCGATCTTGGAACCGATCGCCTGCGCCGCCTGATGGAGTAGGATGACTTTCTGCGCCGGTGACAGTATTGACGAATCCCGATCCGCTGGTTTTCGATCGGTTTCGGCTCGACTCCGCACGCGGACAACTCTACGGCTCGTCCGGTCCGATTGCGCTGACGCCGAAAGCGCTCTCGCTGCTCGAATATCTGGCCGCGCGTCCCGGCCTGCTGGTTCGGAAGAACGAGCTGCTCGAGGCGATCTGGCCCGGGGTGTTCGTCGCCGACGGTGCGTTGAAGGTGTGCGTCCGTGAGATTCGCCGCGCGTTGGGCGACGATGCGCAGAAGCCGCGGATAATCGAAACCGCGCACCGGCGCGGCTACCGATTCATCGCCGACGTCAGCACTCAGCGGCAGGACGCAGAGCCGCCGCGTTCGAGCCCGGCGAGCCTGCCGATTGGCGTAACGCCCGGGCCGGTGCAATACGCCCGAAGCGGCGACGTCAATATCGCCTACCAGGTGTGCGGCGCCGGCCCGGTCGATCTCGTCTTCGTGATGGGCTGGGTCTCGCACCTCGAGATACTTCTGGAAAGAGCCGTCGTTCGCGCGGTTTCTCAGCCGGCTCGCATCGTTTTCCCGTCTGATTCTCTTCGACAAACGCGGTACCGGTCTTTCCGATCCCGTCTCGCGACTGCCGACGCTCGAGCAGCGCATGGACGATGTCCGCGCGGTGCTCGAGGCGGTGGGATCGCGGCGCGCGGTCTTGCTCGGCATTTCGGAAGGCGGCCCGATGTGCAGCCTGTTCGCGGCGATGCATCCGAAGCAAACCGAAGCGTTGATCATGATCGGCACCTACGCCCGGCGGTTGCGAACGGCGGACTATCCATGGGCGCCGACCCGCGAGCAACGAGAGGCGTTTTTCCGCGAGATCATCGAGCACTGGGGTGGGCCGGTCGGCGTCGAACAACGCGCGCCGAGCGTGGCGCGCGATCCGGCGTTTCGCGACTGGTGGGCGTCATTTCTGCGGATGGGCGCCAGCCCCGCCGCCGCGGTGGCGCTGACCAAAATGAACGCGGAAATCGACGTCCGACACATCCTGCCGACGGTTCGTGTACCGACGCTGGTCCTGCATCGCGCCGGCGACCGATGCGTGCTGGCGGCGGAAGGCCGCTACGTGGCCGGTTTGATTCCCGCCGCGACCTACGTGGAACTGCCGGGCGACGACCATCTGCCGTTTGTCGGCGATCAGGCGGCGCTGCTGGATGAAATCGAAAAGTTTCTGGCGCAGCGACGCGCCCACGTCGACGCCGATCGCGTGCTCGTCACCATCCTCTGCGGCGCGGTGGCGAACGCCAGGCGTCGCGCCAGCGATTCGACCGCGCTGAATCGCTTGAAACAGCTGATGGAGGACCGCGCGGCGGAGTTCGGCGGCAGCGCCCTCCGTGTATCCGACGATCGCGTGTTCGTGGCGTTTGATGGTCCGGCGCGGGCGATTCGCTGTGGTTGTGCGATCAGCGCCGAGGCGCGCCGCAACAGCTTCCCGCTGCGGCTCGGTCTTCACACCGGAGAATGCGACCTGATTGCCGGCGTTCCGCACGGCGTTGTCGTGGACATCGGCAGCCGCGTTGCCGCGCTCGCCCGTTCGGGCGAAATCGTCGTGACCCGCACGGTCGTCGACCTGGTCGCCGGGTCCGGGCTGCGGTTTGCCGATCGCGGCGCGCATTCGCTGGGGAAGGATCAGAAACACTGGCGCGTTTACGCGGTTCGCGAACCCGCATCGACGTAGACGCCTGCAGACCAACGCCAGATCGCTGAAGGACCCTGCTATGACGAAGACCTCCGTTGACCTGATCGCCGGCGTACCCGCCGACTCGTTGCGGAATGGCGAGAGCCTGGAAGGAAAAGCAGGCGATGACGACGTCCTGTTGGTGCGCGACCACGATCGATGGTTCGCCGTGGGAGCGCACTGCACGCACTACCATGGAGCGCTCGCCGAAGGATTGATCGTCGACGGCACGGTTCGCTGCCCTTTGCATCACGCGTGTTTTGACCTGAAGAGCGGCGATGCCGTGCGGGCACCTGCACTCGACTCTCTTCCATGCTGGCGCGTCGAACAGCGAGACGGCCGCGTTTTCGTGCGCGAACGGATGCAGCCACGCGTCCCGCCGGCCCCACGGTCCAGCGACGCCGGCGGCCACCCATTGTCAATCGTCATCATCGGCGGCGGCGCCGCAGGCCTTGCTGCCGCAGACATGCTGCGGCGCGAGGGTTACGCTGGTCCGATCACGATGATCAGCGCCGATCACGACGCGCCGGTCGATCGTCCCAATCTGTCCAAGGACTACCTGGCGGGCGAAGCCAAGGACGAATGGATACCGATGTGGCCGAGCGAGTTGTACGGTGAGCGGCATGTGAACTTGATGCTCGCGACGGAGGTAACGGGAATCGATCCAGCGGCTCGTACTGTGCAACTTAGCGACGGGTCCCGCATGGCCTTCGGCGCGGCGTTGATTGCGACCGGTGCGGACCCGGTTCGGTTGCCGATTCCCGGGGACGATGGCGGCCGGATCCATTACCTGCGATCGTTTGCGGACAGCCGCGCCATCGTCGAGCGTGCCACCGCTGCGAAGAAGGTCGTCGTGGTGGGTGCGAGCTTTATCGGTCTCGAGGTGGCGGCCTCGCTGCGCCAGCGCGGAATCGCGGTCGACGTTGTCGCGCCCGAAGCCGTTCCGCTCGAGCGGATCATGGGGTCGGAGGTCGGTCGCTTCGTGAAATCGCTCCACGAAGCGCACGGGGTCAGTTTTCACCTGGGTGAAACGGTTACCGCGGTCGAGGGCCGAGCCGTCTCGTTGAGCGGCGGCGGCCGGCTCGACGCCGATTTCGTCGTGATGGGCGTCGGTGTGCGCCCCAGTGTTGCGCTCGCCGAGCGTGCCGGACTCGCGATCGATCGCGGCATTGCCGTCAACGAATTCCTCGAAACCAGCGTGCCCGGCGTCTTCGCTGCTGGTGACGTCGCGCGGTGGCCGGATCCGCACTCGGGCGAGCGCATCCGCGTCGAACATTGGGTCGTCGCTCAGCGGCAAGGACAGACCGCCGCGCGCAACATGCTTGGGCGGCGCGAGCCGTTCGACGCCGTGCCGTTTTTCTGGAGCCAGCATTACGACGTTACGATTCGTTACGTTGGTCATGCCGAGCGGTGGGACGCGGTTACCATCGACGGCTCGCTCGACCAGCGCGATGCAACCGTGCGATTCGTCAGGGACGGCAAGACCCTGGCCGTGGCCACAATCTCTCGCGACCGCGAGAATCTGCTCGCGGAAGTCGCATTCGAGCGCGACCGAGATCCGCTGTCGTAACTTGGTCAATCTCAACGATCGAGGCAGGTCATGATGAGTTCTTCGACGATCGCCATCAAGACGGCGTCGGCCGGCGGCGTGTCGCTTCGATACCTGACTGCGGGACATGGCCCGGCCGTCGTGCTGCTACACGGGTACGCGGAGACCTCTCGCATGTGGCGGCCGCTGATCCCACGGCTGGCCAGCAACCGCACGGTCGTCGCGCCGGATCTCCCAGGCATCGGCGGCTCGGACATTCCTGCCGAAGGTCTCGACATGACTAGCGCCGCAACGCGCATTCACGCACTGGTCACCAGCCTGGGCATCACGAAGGCGGCGATTGTCGGGCATGACATCGGGTTGATGGTCGCGTACGCCTACGCCGCGCAGTATCCGTCGGAAGTCGAGAAGCTCGCGCTGATGGATGCGTTTCTCCCCGGCGTCGACGGCTGGGAGCCGATCTACAACGATCCCGGCATCTGGCACTTTCGCTTCAACGGTCCAACGCCCGAAGCGTTGGTGAAGGGACGCGAGCGCACTTTTTTCGAGCACTTCTGGAATGACATGGCAGCCGACAAGGCCCACTCGATTCCTGAAGCCGATCGGCATCGCGTACGCCGCCGCGTACGCGCGCCCCGGCCGCATGCGCGCGGGCTGGGCTTACTTTGTGTCGTTTCAGAAGGCTGCGTCGGACTTCGCCGAGTTCGCGCGAACGAAGCTGAGCATGCCGGTGTTGTCGCTTGGCGGCGAAAACGCCAACGGCGACGCGCTCGGTCGGCAAGCGCGGCTAATCGGCACGAACGTCTCGGTCGTGACGCTGCGGGACACCGGTCATTGGATGATGGAAGAGCGGCCGAAGGAAACCATGGACGCGCTGGTGCGGTTTCTCGATGGGAATTCCGCCCCGCCGACCGCACGTTAGGTGCGGATGATGCTCTGGGATCGATCATTTTGGCGGGCAGCTGCGTTAGGATGACGCGTGCGGAGGATGCCATGACGTCACGGCGGGAGTTTCTGGTTGCGCTCGGTTTTGCCGCTTCGCCGTTCGCCCGGCGCATCACCGGCGCCGAGCCGTTCAAGCTGTCGGTGATCACCGATGAGATTTCGCAGGACTTCGGTCACGCCTGCGAAGTGGCGGCCCGCGAATTTGGCCTCAAGTGGGTCGAACTGCGCGCGATGCACGACAAGAACATCATCAACTGGGATGCGAAGGACATTGCCGAAGCGAAGCAGGTTCTCCAGCGCTTCGACCTGCGCGTGTCCGAGATCGCCTCGCCGGTGTTCAAGACCGACTGGCCGGGCGCGCCGAAGTCGGAATTCAGCCCGAAAAATCCGCAGTTTGGCGCCGACTTCTCGTTCGACCAGCAGGACGAACTGCTCGAGCGCGCGTTTGCTCTGGCCAAAGCGTTTGGCAACGCGCCGGTCCGGATGTTCGACTTCTGGCGTCTCGCCGATCAAAAGCCGCATCGCGAGGCGATTGACGAGCGGGTGCGGCAAGCGGCGATCAAAGCCGCCAAGAACGGCGTGACGCTGACACTCGAGAACGAATATGCGTGCAACACCGCGACCGGTGCCGAGGCGGCCCGGCTGCTGAACGCGGTAAGCGAGAAGGGCTTGATGCTGAATTGGGATCCGGGCAACGCTGCGGCTCGCGGCGAAAAGCCGTATCCCGATGGCTACGCGAAGCTGCCGAAAAACCGCATCGCGCACATGCATCTCAAGGACGTGGTCGATCGCGGCAACGGCAAGACCGAATGGGCGGCGATGGGCACCGGGACGATCGACTTCGTCGGGCAGTTCCGGGCGCTGCAACGCGACGGCTACAGCGGCGCGATGTCGCTCGAAACCCACTGGCGCGGCGGCGGCACGCCGGAAGAATCGTCGCGCCAGAGCATGGCCGGATTAAAGAAGCTGCTACAGCGCGCGGAACAGTCCTAGCGTTCCGCGAGCGCTGGCTAGCATCCCTGGTGGCAAAAGAACACCACAGAGACACGGAGTCACAGAGCAAACGGGTCTCAGTCCGGCGAGTGGGCTGCCGAAGGCAGCCCGACCGAAGGACACCGCGATCCGTGAACACGAAACGCACTGGCGCCGGGCGTCTCGTGTTCACGGATCGCGGCGTCCTTCTGCGGCGCTTCGCGCCGCTCGCCGGACTGGATGGTCTTCACGTCATCGCCGCTCGCGCCAGCAGCAATCCACGCCGCGACAAAAACTCCGTTGACTCTGCTGCTCCGTTCCCTCGGCGCGGAGGCAAAGGCCATCGACGCGCCCTTGAAAAATTGAAAAAAGTGCGGCGTGGATGCCACGCGTGCGCGTAAGGATTGCGATCGTCAGCGCGCGGTGAGCCCCGTCACCGCTCGAAGCGTGCCGTCGGTCTTCGTAAAGACGTACAACTCGCCGGCGCCGTCCACCGCCACGTGAGCGTCGGCGCGACCATCTTTCGAAATCAACGCCATCCCCGGCAGGTGGACACTCTTGCCGCCGCGGAAGTGGTACGCCGCCTCCGCGATTGGAAACATCGTGTCGTAGATCTTTTTCCCGCCGTCTGGCGAATCGTGCGGGTCGTCCCACGCTAACCCGATCGGGTGCAGCGTCGCGAGCGTCTCGGCCTTGCCGTCGTCGGCGGCCAGCATCTCGCGATAGTCGATGAACCACAGACGACCGGTAGAAATGTCCGAGAGGATGTACTTGCCGCGCAGTGACGGCAGAAGTTTGCCGTTGTAGAGGAATCCGCTGCCGATCGCGTCGCCGCCGCCAGGCACGTGGCCGTACTGCGCCACCGGGTAGGTCGGCCGGATCGTACCGTGCGTGATCGTGTCGGTCACCTGCACCGGAATCGCGTCGTCGCCTTCAAGACGCGCGGTCTTGTTGTCGCGCTGCAGGAGTTCGTTGCCCTCGCGCAGCGAGTAGCCGTAGTTCGCGCCTTTGTGCACGATGTTGACGGTTTCCCAGGTGTGCAGCCCGATGGAGTTCGCGATCAGCCGGTTGTTGGACGGATTCGCCGGGTCGATCGCGAAATGCAGACGGTGCGGATTGCGAAAACCGTAGGCCCATATTTCTTTTCGAGCCCCCTCGACCGACACGAACGGATTGTCGTTGGGAATCCGGTAGCGGCCATTGTCGCTGACCGTGCTGGTCGACTGATGTTCGGCAAGGTCGGGCACAATCCGGAGCACTTTGCCGACCAACGTGTCGAGGCGCTGCGGATTCATGCGAATCGCCAGCCGTGATTCGCCGGAACCGCCGTCGCCGGATCCGATATAGAGCACCCGCCATTCGGGGTCGCCGCGGCGGGCCGCCGGGTTGAACTCGATGTCGCCCATCGTGTGAATGCGGGTGTTCAGCGGCACACGCATCAACTCGCGGGCGGTGCCCTCGAACGTCAGGTTGGACGGATTCGTATCGGTCCATTCGACCAGCACGCTCTCGCGCTGGATCGGTCCGGGCGTCGGAATCGGCTGCGTAACGGTGTAGCCGTCGACCTTGAAGGCTGGGTACGACGTGTTATCCGGCACCGGCGAACCCGGCAGCGACGGATCCTCGATATGCACGGTATAGAACTTGCCGTTCGCCTTGTAATCGGGGTCGAACTGGAAACTGTACAGACCGTTCGCGTATCCGACTTCATACGCCAAATGGCGGAACAGTCCCTGATGACCCTCCCGGCCGTTGAAATCGAGGTAGGTCGAAAGCTTCTTTGATGACTTGTCGACGATGTACAGCGGACCGTTGAGATCGTTGACGAACAGCCGCGACGCCCCACCCGGTTCTTCGCGCAGCATATTGATCCGCGCCAGCATCCCGTCGGTCTGACCCTTGCCGTCGAGCGCTCCGGTGATCGGAAACGTGACGTAGTCGCGAAGCTCCAGCGTGACATCGTTTGCGGCTGGCGCGGCCGTCCACGCGACGAAGACGGTAACGATAAAGTAGGCCGGAACGCGTAGCATCGCGCGCATAATACACGACTCGGAACGGAGGGCACTGGTGAGAATTCGCGACATCCGCACGACGATCGTCGGCACACCTTGGCGCGAGCTGGTTTTTCTCGAGCTGATCGCTGATGACGGCCGCGTTGGATTGAGTGAAGTGCGGATGGTCAACAAGACCGACACGCTGGTTGCCTGCATCCACGAACTGGCGCCGCGCTACCTGGTCGGCGCCGATCCGTTCAACGTTGAACGACTCGCCTGGAACATCCAACGCGCCGAGTACGGACGGCCGGGCGAGGTGACGCAGTCGACGCTTGCGGCATTCGACATCGCGTGCTGGGACCTGATGGGGCAATCACTCGGCGTGCCGATCTGGAAACTGCTGGGTGGAAACTTTCGCGAACGCGTTCCTGCCTACGCCAATGGGTGGTATCAGACCGCACGCGAGCCGCAAGCCTTTGCCGCGCGCGCCCAGGAAGTGGTTGCGCGCGGCTACCGCGCTCTCAAGCTCGATCCGTTCGGCGCCGCGCATGCCGAGTTGCCAACCGAAGAATGGAACCGCGTCGAAGCGATCATGGCGGCGGTCCGCGATGCGGTCGGCGCGGACGTTCAGATTTTTGTCGAGATGCACGGCCGATTCACGTCGGCAGCCGCAGTACGGGTGGCGACGATGCTCGAACCATACGACCCGGAATGGATCGAAGAACCGGTCCCGCCGGATAATGACGAGGCGCTGGCCCGGGTTAGAGCCGGCACCCGTATTCCGATCGCCACCGGCGAACGCGCGCATACGATCGCCGAAATCCGGCCGATCGTCGAACGCGGGCTCGCCGACATCATTCAGATCGATCTGACGCATTTCGGCGGCTTCCTGGCCACGAAATGCGTCGCCGGCTGGGCCGATGCGCACCACCTGCTGATGGCACCGCACAATGTTTGTGGTCCGGTCGGCACGATGGCGAACCTCCATCTGGCAGTCGCCACACCGAACTACAAAGTTCTGGAGCACTTCAACGATTTCGCCGATGCCTGGGTCCGCGAGCTGGTGGACGAGGCGCCGGCGGTCAGCGCGTCGGATGGTTGTTTCGCTGCGCCCCAGCGGCCGGGGCTCGGCGTCACGCTGAACGCGGATGCCTGTCGCGCCCACCCGCGAACCGGCGGACGGTTGCGGCTGTTCGAAGAGGGTTGGGAACACCGCGGCACGGAGCGGGTGTGAGCGCCGACCGGTCGGCGCGCGCGCGATCGCGCGGGTGCGACGGCGACTGATTCCGTTTCTGGCGACGATGTACTTTGTCGCCTATCTCGACCGCGGGCAACCTGGGCGGCTTCCTCGGTCCGTCGATCATGGGCTGGATGAAGGATGCGACCGGCGACTACCTGGTCGGGCCTGCGATTACTGGCTGCGGCCGCACTGATGTCGGGAGTGATCGTCGTTGCCGCGACGTTGGTCTTCAAACGAGCGTTCGCGGAAACGCCGACGTATCGCTCGGCGCTGTCGTGACGGCATCGCCGCAACGAACGCCGGCGGCGAGCGCTGCGTCGATCGATCCGCCGCGCAGCCGGACGGCGATATAACCGGCGTTGAACGCGTCGCCCGCGCCAATCGGATCGATGGCGTCTCTCCGGCTAATCTGCTGTGTCCACCATTGGCCGTCACGCATCGCACCGACGCTCTCGACACCGCGCACAACCACCTCTCGGGGACCGCATTCAGAGGCGCGCCGCGCGAGCGCCTCGTCGCCCGTGGCGTCGAAGATTTCGGTGAATTCCGCTGCGCCACCCAACACCAGGTCGCAATGCTCGATGAACGGGCGCACCAGTTCGACGCGCCTGGCAGAGCCCCACAACCCAGCGCGCAGGTTGGGATCGACGATGCGGATTCCGCTGGCGCGAGTGAGCAGCGCCAAGCCGGCCGCCTGCGGCCCCGGGCCGATCAGCGCGGTGACGCCCGTGACCAACACTGCCCGTGCGTCGCTGACCGGGACGTCGGCAAGGTCCTGCGGAGTGATGGCGCTGGCGGCGGATTCACTGCGGTAATACCGCACCACACCGCCGTCCTTCAGCATGATGCCGGTGGGGCGGGTTCCATCGCGCAAGACAAACCGGGTGTCGACCCGCTCCGCGCGAAGCGCGTCGAGGATCCGGTCGCCGGGGCCGTCGAGGCCGAGCCGACTGACCCACGCGACGTGTAATCCGAGCCGGGCCAGGCCGACGCAGGCGTTGCTTTCGGCGCCGGCGTGGTCGACGAGCGCCTCGGAAGCGGACTGCCACGACTGTCCAGGCGATGGCGTGAACGCGGCCATCGTCTCGCCCAGGGCAATCAGGTCCCAGATCATTGCCGTTGACACGTAGTTTACTCTGCGATATACCATTTCACCCAATGAAACGGTCCCCGAGGGCAGTTTCGACGCGACGCTACACGGTGGACGCCGCCGCGAAGGCGCTCGATCTGCTCTGCGCGTTCTCGTTTCGCGAGCCGCGATTGTCGCTCGCCGATCTCGCTACGTGCACCGGCATTCCGCGTCCAACCGCCTTTCGACTGCTGACGACGCTCGAAGAAGCGGGGTTTGTCGCGAAGACCAGTGGCGAATTTCAGCTCGGCATCAAATGTTTCGTGCTCGGCAACGTGGTCGCGGCCACTCTCGACATTCGCCAGAAATCGCAGCGGCATCTCGAGCGGCTGCGCGACGTCACCGGCGAGACCGTGCATCTGGCGGTCCTCGACGCCTGGCAGGTGTTGTATCTCGAGCGGCTGCAGACGCCGCATCCGATCGGGTTCATGCGATCGCGGATCGGCGGTATCGTGCCCGCCTACTGCACCGGCCTCGGCAAAACACTGCTGGCGTTCAAACCCGAAAGCACGGTCGACGCGTGGCTGTCGACCCAGACGCTGAAGGCGATGACGCCGCACACGATCACCTCGGTGCGGCAGTTGATGAAAGACCTGCGGGCGATTCGCGCGCGCGGCTATGGGCTGGACGAACAGGAACACGAAAGCGGCGTGCGTTGCATCGCCGCGCCAATCTCGAACCACGCCGGCGAGGTGGTGGCTGCCATCAGCGTCGCCGGACCGGCCGATCGCATGCCTTATCCCCTGGAAGGCAGCGAGATGGCGATCGCGCTGGTCGAGACGGCACGGGCGATTTCGGTCGAATTGGGGGCGGTGTCCGAATCTGAGTCTGTTGAACCGTACCGCGCCGCTCGGCCGGCGCATGGAGGGAGAAAGTGAAGAGAGTTGCACTGGGTCTCCTGCTCGTGGCAGGTTTGCTTCCGGCATCGCTCGCGGCGCAAGCCGTGACAGGCACCATCCTCGGAACCATCACCGACAGCTCCGGCGCGGTCATGCCGGGCACCACGGTCACATTGAAGAACGTCAATACCGGACTGACCCGTGTCGTGGTCGCGGATACCAACGGCGAGTACACAGCGCCGTCGCTGCCGACCGGCAAGTACACCGTCGCCGCGGAGTTGTCGGGGTTCAAGACGATCACGACGCAGAACATCGACCTCGGCGTCGATCAGCACATCCGCGTGAACGTGCGGCTCGAAATCGGCGCGATCGAAGAATCGGTCACCGTCACCGGCAGTTCGCCGCTGGTGCAGACCAATTCGTCCGAGCTCGGCACGACGGTGGCGGAGGAAGAGATCAAGACACTGCCACTGAACGGCCGTAACTTCGTCAACCTCACCCGCACGGTTCCCGGCGTGGTGCGCGGCATCCCCGGTGCGAACATCGACGGCGCGGGCAGCCTGGCATGGCGCGCCTCGGCATCGTTCTCGGCCAACGGCCAGCGGCCGCGCGACAACAACTACATGCTCGACGGCGTCGACAACAACGAAACCTGGCTGCAGACGGTGGTGATTTTCCCGAGCGTGGACGCGCTCGACGAATTCAAGCTGCAGACCAGCACCTACTCGGCCGAGTTCGGCCGGTCGCTCGGCGGTGTCGTCAACCTGCAGATCAAGTCGGGCAGCAACGCGATGCACGGCAGCGGGTTCGAGTTCCTGCGCAACGACGCGTTCGACGCGAACAATTTCTTCAACAACCGCGCCGGTCGGCCGAAGCCCGACTTCAGCCAGCATCAGTACGGCGGCACCTACGGTGGTCCGATCGTCAGGAACCGCACCTTCGTGTTCGGCGCGTATCAGGGCTACAAGATCAATCAGGGCGCGACGTATTTGTCGACGGTGCCGTCGGCGCGGATGCGGCAGGGCGATTTCTCGGAGATCAACCGCATCATCTACGACCCGCTCAACGGCCAGCCGTTCCCCGGCAACGTCATCCCCGTCAACCGTTTCAACCCGACGTCGAAGAAGATTCTCGATCAGATGATTCCCGACTCGAACACCGGCGGCACGCGTTCGGCCAACGGACAGACGATCAACAACTACCTGATCAACCCGACGCTGACGCGCCAGGACAACCAGATCGACACCAAGGTCGATCACAACCTGTCGTCGGCGAACCATTTCTTCCTTCGCTACAGTTATCAGAAGACGCATCGCGTGCTGCCGGCCACTTTGCCGCACGGCGACGCCGGCTTTACCTTCGGCGCCGGCGACGGCAACATCAAGGCGCAGGGCCTTGCGTTCAACGATACCCACACGCTCAGTTCCAATCTGTTGAACGAGTTCCGCGCCGGCTGGAGTTCGATCAAGTTCTTCATGACGCCGATCGACTACGGCACCAACATCGCGCAAACCGTCGGCATCCCGGGCGTCAACCTCGGCGAGACGACGTCGGCGATGAGCCAGATCATGTTCAACAACGGCGGCATGCGAAACATTGGTTCGAATGGCAACCAGCCGCTGATTACCAATCAGAACGACTTCCAGCTGTTCGACAACGTCACACGAGTCGCCGGCAAGCACACCATGAAGGCCGGTGGCAGCTACACGCACCGTTCCCGTGAAATCCTCAACGCCGACACGATCGTCGGACGGTTCGATTTCAATCAGAACCTGACGTCGAGCTGCGGCGGCGTGACCGGCACCTGCACACCGATTGCGAACACTGGCTTCGACCTCGCTAGCTTCCTGCTCGGTTACGCGAGCAACGCCAGCCGGACATTTTTCGATCCGGGCACCTACACCGAGCTTCGGCCCGAAATCGCGCTGTATTTCCAGGACGACATTCGCGTCAGCACGCGGTTGACGCTGAACGCCGGCCTGCGGTGGGACCTCTACAAGCCATGGATCGAGGAAGACAACAAGCAGTCGAATTTTGATACGTCCATTGGCCGGTTCGTCGTCGCGTCCGACGATGCGAAGATCAACGGCGTTGAGGTGGGGCGCTACCTCCAGACCTACGGCAAGACCGACTTTGGTCCGCGAGTCGGATTCGCCTACGACCTGAACGGCAGCGGTCGCACGATCGTCCGCGCCGGCTACGGGCTGTTCTGGAACTTCACACCGGGCGGGACGTCATCGTCGAAAGCGCAGAACCAGCCATTCCTTCAGGCGCAGGCGTCAACGACCAACTTCGGCACGAACATCGTGATTTCGAACGGGCTCGCAGCGCCTCCTGGGGTGAACCCGAACGTTCCGCCGCAGGGTTCGACGCGGTCGGCGTTTCTCACGGACTTCCGCGATGCGCACGCGCACAACTTCAACGTCAACATGCAGCGGCAGTTCGGCCGGAACTACATGGCCGAGGTGGCGTACTCCGGATCGCGCACCAAGGACGCGGCACTGAAAGTTGACCTGAATCAGGCAACACCCAAGGTCGGCGTCAGCGACCAGAACATCAATCGCCCGTTTGCGACGTTGGCACCCGGTCTACGCACCGTCGGCGCGTTGTCCAGCACCGGCTATGTCGAATACAACGGACTGCTGCTGAAATTCCAGCGGCGGTCGGCGAACCACTTCTCGTTCCTGAACTCGTATACCTACGGGCGCGCGATCGACTTGAACTCCGACAATGACGGCACAGTCACGCTGACCGACATCTTCCATCCGGAGTACAACCGCGGTCCGGCGGACTACGACGTCACGCACACGTTCAGCACGAACGTGATCTACGAATTGCCGTTCGGAACGAGCGAGTGGTACGGCGGCTGGCAGATGGGCGACGATCATCTACGCCCGGTCGGGTCTGCCAATCACCATCACGCAGTCGCAGAGCATGCTTTCGACCGGCATCACCAACAACCGGCCCAACACCATCTGCGATCCGGTCCTCGGCGGCAGCTCGACAATCGATAAATTCTTCAACACGGCGTGCTTCGCGCAAGTCGCCGACACCACCGGCACGTTCGGGAACACCGGTCGCAACACGGTACGCGGCCCGGGTCAGTTCAACGTCGACCTGTCGATGATCAAGACGACGCCGATCGGGCACGTCACGACCGAGTTCCGCATCGAGGCGTTCAACATCTTCAACCACCCGCAGTTCGCGAACCCGAACGGCCAGTTGGGGAATGCGGCGTTCGGAACGATCTCGGCGATGCTCGCCAGCCCATCGTGCGCGTTGTGCGGAACCACCGAACGGCAGGTGCAGCTGGCGTTCAAAGCGAGATTCTGAAAAGCAATGGGTTCGGGGTAGTGGGTTCGGGGTTCGGGGTTCCGGAGTTCGAACGAACCCGAAGAACCCACTACCCTGAACCCACTACTCTGAACCCTTATGCTGTTACGTCGACACGCCATCAAGTTGCTCGGCACGGTTGCATGCGGCGCGATCGCTCGGTCCGCATTTGCCCAGTCGCCGCAGGGGCCACCGAGCGTCGTCACCAATCCGCCGCGAGACTTCAGGCCTGGCGCGCCGCCGACAACCTACTTCACCGATCCCGATGTTCTCTCGATCGATCCCGAGTTCGGCGGACTGGTCCAGGCGAATAGCGCCATTCAACGGCTCTGGACCGGGGCGTTGTGGGCCGAAGGGCCGGCGTGGTCGGGGCAGGGACGATACCTGGTCTGGAGCGACATTCCGAACAACCGTCAACTGCGCTGGACGGAAGACGACGAGCGGGTAACAGTGTTCCGCAGTCCGTCCAACAACTCCAACGGCAACACCTTCGATTTTCAGGGTCGCCAGATCTCGTGTGAGCATTTGACCCATCGTGTCGTGCGCTACGAGCATGACGGGTCGATCACTGTCCTCGCCGAGCGGTTTGAAGGCAAGGCGCTGAACTCTCCGAACGACGCGACCGTGCACCCTGATGGCAGCGTCTGGTTTACTGATCCACCGTACGGACGCAGCCTCTATGAAGGACGTCCGGAAAAACGCGAACTGCCAACCGCGGTGTATCGCGTCGCCCCCGACAAGACAATCACGCGGGTCGTCACTGAAGAACAAGTGCCGGATCCGAACGGCATTGCCTTCTCGCCCGACTACAAGACGCTTTACGTGGTCAGCACCGGGCGCGGCCCCGGCGACACCGGTCCCGGCGGCAAGGGCAACATGTTTGTGTTCGACGTCGGCACCAACAACGCCGTATCGAACGGCCGCGTGTTTTCAGACTTCGAGATCGACGGCGTGCGCTGTTCACCCGACGGCGTTCGCTGCGACGTGAGCGGCCACGTCTGGTGTGCATCGAATGCCGGCCGCGCCGTCGGCTACAGCGGCGTCACCGTTTGGACCGCGGCGGGGAAATTGATCGGCCGGATCCGTTTACCGGAAGTGTGCGGCAATCTGTGCTTCGGAGGCCCCAAACGTAACCGACTGTTCATGGCCGCCAGCCAGTCGCTCTACGCGGTTTACGTCAACACGCAAGGGGCTGGGCCTGGATAGTCTGAGATATTTCGTCGCGGCGCTGGGCGTCGTGTGTCTTGTGCTGAGCGCCGCCGCGCAGCAGCCTTCGGGAATTGCCGCCGTGCGGGCAGCGTTTGTCGAACCGCCGGCCGACAGTCGCATCATGATGCGCTGGTGGTGGTTCGGTCCGTCGGTCACGCACGACGAGACTGCCGCCGAGATGCGCCGCATGAAGGAAGGCGGTATCGGCGGCTTCGAAATTGCCATCGTCTATCCGATGGCCGTCGACGATCCCGCCTCGCGGCCTGCGCAACTATCGCTATCTCTCGCCGGAGTTCCTCGACGCGATCGCGTTCACCGCGCGTAAGGCGCGCGAGCTCGGACTGCGGATGGATCTGACGGTCGGCAGCGGCTGGTCGTACGGCGGTCCATACATCACGCCCGAACTGGCGGCGACGCGCATTCGCTCCGATCGACGCGAAATCACGCCGGACCGTTTCTCAGGTCGAACGGCCTGCGCCGTTCGAGCACGATCGGCTGCTGGCCGCGTTCGTCGGACGTGGCTCGCTGCAGGAGGTCGATCCCGCCACCTTCCGCGAGCTCGACAATCTCCGGAACGGGTCCGCATCGCGCTGCCCGCCGGGCAACGGGCCGCGCGTGGTCCTGTTCTATTTCGCGAGCCACACCGGGCAGATCGTCAAGCGTGCGGCGCTGGGCGCCGAAGGCTACGTGCTCGATCACTTCAGCCGATCCGCCATCGAGACGCACCTGCGCGAGGCCGGTGACAAGCTGCTGGCAGCGGCGGGGCCGGGGGCGGTCCACGCGGTCTTCTGCGACAGCCTCGAGGTCTACGACGCCGACTGGACGCGCGGACCTGCTCGACCAATTCCAGCGACGTCGTGGTTACGACCTGCGGCCGCTGCTGCCGATCGGCGAGTGCGGCGCCGGCGACCGCGCCGACGGAGGTGCGGCGCGACTACGGCCGGACGCTGACCGAGCTGTTCGAGGAGCGATTCCTCGGGCCGATGCGCGGGTGGGCCGCGAAGAACCACGTGCGTCCGTGCGCATCCAGAACTACGGCATGCCGCCGGCACCGCTGGCGAGCCATCACGCCATGCGACCTCACGACGGTGAAGGGTTCGAAGTGGCGAGCTCTTTCTTCATCGCGATGGGCCGCATCGGCCGCGCATCTGTTCGGCAAACCGATCGTCTCGTCCGAAGCCTGGACGTGGCTGCACTCGCCGGCGTTCCGCGCGACGCCGCTGGACTTGAAGGCTGAAGCCGATCTGCACTTTCTGTCCGGAATCAATCAGTTGATCGGACACGGATGGCCGTACTCGCCGCCCCAGGCAGGAACGCCTGGCTGGATGTTCTACGCCGCTGGTGTCTACTCGGACAAGAACCCGTGGTGGCCGGTGATGCCCGACCTCGCACGCTATCTGCAGCGCGTCAGTTTCGTGCTGCGGCAAGGCGAGCCGGTGGCCGACGTCGCCCTCTACGCGCCGACCGACGACGCCTGGGCACAGTTCAGACCGGGAGCACCGCGCTACCTGAATCTGTTCACGACGATTCGCGAACTGATCGGCCCGCACCTCATTCCGGCGATCCTCGACGCCGGCCACACCTTCGATCTGATCGACGATGGAACGCTGGAGCAGGCGAAAAGCCGCCGCTACCGCGCGATCGTTCTCCCTGCGATCAAGCGAATGCCAGACGCCACGCGCAAGTGGCTGTCGGACTTTGCAGCCGCGGGTGGGCGAGTTCTCGAAGCCGACGGCGTAACCCGCCTGGTTGCCGACGTCCCGCCCGATGTCGCGATCGGCGACAGCAGCATCGGATTTGTCCACCGGCGCTTGGCCGACGCGGAGATTTACTTTCTGGCGAACACCAGCAACCTTCCTCGACAGGTTCGTCCCCGGTTCCGCGACGCGCGCGGATTCGCCCAGGTGTGGAATCCGTTGACCGGAGCAATCGTGGACGTCGGTCTCGACGCTGGCGCAATGACCCTGTCATTCGAACCATATGGATCGCGCATCGTCGTGCTGCGCGGCGACAGCGACCGCGCCGGCGGCGAAACGGCGCGCACCGCTCGACAATCGATCGAGCTTCGATCGAATTGGGCGGTGACGCTCGGTTCAACCCGATCGATTGGTCCGGTCGATCTTCCGTACGCAATGGGCCTCGACTGCCGAGGATCGCTTCTTTTCCGGCACAGCGACCTTCCGCCGCACCGTCGACGTTCCCTCGCACCCACCCGACGAACGGGTCGTCCTCGACTTCGGAGATGGCGCGCCGGTCGGGAGGGAAGCGCTGCCCGGTGGAACGATGCGCGGCAATTCATTCGCCGCGTTGATTGCCGCGCCGGTTCGCGAGGCGGCGACGATATTCCTCAACGGCCGCCGCGCCGGTTCGATCTGGGCGCCGCCGTATCGCCTGGACGTCACGAATGCGGTGCGGGCGGGCGCGAACGATTTACGGATCGACGTGTACAACACCGCGATCAACCGGCTGGCCGAAGGCGGGCACCTGCCGGATGTCGGCGCCGTGACCGAACGATATGGTCAGCGCTTTCGGCTCCAGGACGTGGATAATTTGCAACCGATTCCGTCGGGAATTCTCGCGGTGCCACGGCTCGTCATCGAGCGCTAGCAGACTGTCTCGCATGGTTTATTAGCGCTCGTCGATTCACGATGAACGCAGAGCTCGCTAAGAACGCCGAGAACGTAAATGAAGTTCACTCTCGGCGATCTCGGCGGCCTCGGCGTTCCTCTTTGGAAGCTGCAGGGAGCATGGACCGTCGCGATTTTCTGAAGAGCACCGGGGCGCTATCGGCGGCGTCAGTAATCCAGGTGCCGGCCGCGCCGGCGAGTGATCGCGATTACTGGATCGCGGTGTTGACGCGGCTTGCTGAACCGGTGCTCAGCAATCTCGCCGCCGGCACGTTGAAAGCCCGGATGCCGGTCGAGCAGGCGGCAAACGCCGACCGTCGATCTGTCACTCATCTCGAGGCCCTCGGCCGGCTGCTCGCGGGCATTGCGCCATGGCTCGAGCTGACTGCAAGCAGCGACAGCGAGGGGCGACTGCGAGCCCGGCTGATCGAGCTGGCGCGGCGCGCGATTGCCAACGCCGTGGATCCCGGGTCCGCCGACTTTTTAAATTTCACGACCGAGCGCCAGCCGCTGGTTGATGCCGCGTTCCTGGCGGAAGGGATTCTGCGTGCGCCGACGGCGCTGTGCGATGGCCTCGACACCAGCACCAGGCGACGATTGATCGCGGCGCTCGAATCGACCCGCGCAATTTTGCCTGGCTTCAACAATTGGCTGCTGTTTACCGCGACTGTCGAAGCCGGCCTGAAGCGGCTCGGCGCCGGCTGGGATCGGACGCGCGTCGACTACGCGCTGCGTCAGCACGAGCAGTGGTACAAGGGCGACGGCATCTACGGCGACGGTCCGGATTTCCATTGGGACTATTACAACAGCTTCGTGATTCAGCCGATGCTGCTCGATGTGCTGGCGGAGTGCGGCGACGAATCGCCGGCGTGGAAGGAACTGCGCAGCCGAGTCGACCAGCGCGCCAAGCGATACGCTGCGGTGCAGGAGCGGCTGATCGCGCCAGATGGAAGCTTCGCGCCGATTGGACGGTCGATCGCGTATCGCTGTGGTGCGTTCCACCTGCTGGCGCAGTCGGCGCTTCGCCATGCGCTACCGGACGGCGTCAGTCCCGGACAGGTGCGCAGCGCGTTGACGGCGGTCATCCGCCGTACGATCGACGCGCCCGCGACGTTTGACGCGAATGGCTGGTTGACAATCGGCCTGTGTGGCCATCAGCCAGGAATCGGTGAAAGCTACATTTCGACCGGCAGTCTCTATCTATGCGCGGTCGCGCTGCTGCCGCTCGGCCTGCCCGCGAGCGATCCGTTTTGGTCCGCAGCCCCGGAACCGTGGACTGCGGCCCGAGCCTGGTCGGGAAAAACCTTTCAAATCGACAAAGCGCTGTAGGCCAGCCTATTCACGAAGATGACGCTGAAACGCAAAGTTCGCCAAGGACGCAAAGTTAATCCTGAAACAGATCTTTGCGAACTTCGCGAACTTTGCGTTTATCTTCGCCGGAACAATCGCCGCGACCACCGACGAATACCACTCGCCGTGGTTCGCCAGATACTGGCCGCGCATCCAGACGATCGCCGTCCGCGCGTCGTTCCACTTGGGAATCACCGGGCGGAGATTGTCCCACGCCGAATTGCGCCGTGAACGTTGTCCACGTCCATTTGCCGTTCGCGCCACGCTCGCCGCGGAACAGTTCGTAGTGCCGCTTGCTGTCGGCGCTGCTGATCAGCGGCTTGCCGGTGACCGGATCGGCGTCGGTCGAGATGTAGACCACGTCCGGATTATTCGGATCGAGCGCACCGAGCCCGGAATAGTCGTCTTCACTGGAGTAGAGCCGCGTGCCGGCGTAGGCGATCTCCTCGTTGGTCCAGCCGGTCGCGCCGAGTCGCGCGTAGTGATAGCGCAAGTCCATGCCGCCCTGGCCGCGCGGCAGACCGCGGCCGTCGCGCTGCGTCGAGAACAGCACGTAGGGCCGTTCCGCGCGATCGAGCTCGACGTCGACCATCCAGGCGACGTTGTCGGGCGTGCCCTCGTAGATCTTGGTGAAATCCCACGTCGCGATCGTCGTTTCGGTGGACGTGCTCAGCGTCGCGACTTTCGTCCCGTCGGTCTTGTACATCGCGCCATCGCGCACATAACCGTGATAGAGGCTGTTGTCGAAGTTTCGCGGATGATCCTCGGTCGCGATGAAATGGATCGTCCCTTTGCCGTCGTAGGCGTACTTCAAATAGGGGCTGTAGCCGCCTTTGCCATACAGCCACCGCCCGCCATATTTCCAGGTGTCGCCATCATCGTCCGAGTACATGTAGTTCGGGTCGTGATGGAACGCGCGAATGAAGTTGTAGAGCGCCCGTTCGGCATCCTGAACAGATTCGCGTAGGTCGCGTTGTTCCCGGCACAGGTCGCATCGTCTCCGGGCGTTTCAGCGACTCGATCGCCGGACTCCACGCCAGCGGATTGTGCGGTTCGGAAAGCCGGTAGTACATGCGGCGCTCGCGCGCGTGCATGCTGTAGACCGCAAGGATGCGGCCGTCCGGCCGTACGAGAAATGCCGGCGCGTCGTGATCGTCCTGTTCGAGGTGTGGGTGTAGCACGACGGTCTGCGCCGTTCCGCGCTCGATGTCGTAGACCGAGATCTCGACGTTTCCCGATTTCGGGTCGGTGAGGTTCGCCTGGTGCGATCCGACGGCTCGCACCGAGCCGATGATCAACTTGCCGTCGTTGACGATCACGCGCGGATCCATGAACCACGACCACGCGCCGTTGTCGTTCAGTTGCACGAGCGTCGCGGCGACGTAGTTCGCCGGGTAAGTCGTCTGTGTCGATGCCGCGGTGACAGCCGCACAAACACCTGCGAGGGTCAGGATGATTCGTTTCATCGTCGGTATCTCGTCAGCGTTCAACGCCGAATGTGAATACGGTCTTCGATCGGAAGCGTTCACCGGGCCGAAGAATCGTGCTCGGAAAAGTCGCGTGGTTCGGTGAATCGGGAAAGTGCTGCGTCTCGAGGCATAACGACGTGCGCCTCCCATAGGTATGACCGTTCTTGCCGACGGCGTCGTCCAGGTTGTTGCCCGAATAGAACTGCATCCCCGGCTCGGTGGTCGCCACGTCGAGCGTTCGGCCGCTCGACGGATCGACGAGCCGCGCTGCCTTATCGCAGTCCCGACCCATTCAGCACGAAGTTGTGGTCGTAGCCCTTGCCGCGGCGAATCTGCTCGGCGTCGGCGTCGATTCGCGCACCGATCGCCGTCGGTTGTCGAAAATCGAAAGGTGTTCCGACAACCGGCGCCAGTTCGCCGGTCGGAATCAATGTTTCGTCAACCGGCGTGTAGCGATCGGCGTGCAATCGTCAACCGATGCTGCAGGATATCGCCGCGTCCGTCGCCGGCCAGGTTGAAATAGCTGTGATTTGTCAGATTGACCGGCGTCGCCTTATCCGTCGTCGCTTCGTAATCGAGCGACAGTTCGTCGCTCGCCGTCAGCGTGTAGGTGACTGTCGCGGTCAGCGTTCCCGGGTAGCCCTCATCGCCGTCCGGACTGACGTAGGTGAGCGTCACGCCCGAATTGCCGTCGCGCTCGAACGGCGTGCCCTTCCAGACAACCTTGTCGAATCCGCGTCGCCCACCGTGCAAATGATTCTTGCCATTGTTCGCGGCAAGTTCGTAGGTTTTGCCGTCGAGCGTGAACCGCGCGTTGGCGATGCGGTTGGCATAACGGCCGACAATCGCGCCGAAAAACCGCGACCGCGACAGATAACCTTCGAGGTTGTCGAAGCCGGTAACGATATCGTCGAATCGGCCGGCGCGGTCGGGAACCTTGATCGATGCGATCGCGGCGCCGTAGGTGATGATGCGGACCTCGACACCATGACCGTTCTTCAGGGTGAACGCCTCCACCCGGTACCGTCCGGCATGGTGCCGAACGCCGACGAAGTCACAGCCAGCGACGCGACGACAGCCAGTGCGGCGAACATGTCACAGTTTGACCAGATCCGCGATCTTGATCGGTCGCTTCTGGTCGATGCTGTTGCGAATGCCGATGCCGGTCAGGCACGACATCGCCCCGGCGCGCGAATCGGGCAGCTTCATGTATTCGGGCATGTCGGTCTTGCGGAAGATCAAATCGCGCAGCCGATCGTCGCCGCCGCCGTGGCCCTCGAGCATTTTCGGCATCGGCACCCGGGTCCGTTTGCCGAAGCTCTTGGTGACGTAGATCTCGTGGCTGTCGGACACTTCCCACGGCTGCCGCTCGAACGACTGGACGTCGAGACGGCCCTTCTCGCCGTTGAAGGCGACGCGATAGCCTTCGTATGGCATGTAGGCGTTGAGCGCGTAGCTCATCGTCGCGCCGTTTGAATAGCGGACGATCGCCTGCATGTTGTCGAAGATGTCGATGTCCTGCCGGAAGACGCAGCCGTCGCGGAAATAGCCGTCGACGTCTTCGTTGGCGGCGTAGAGGTCCATCCGCCGCTTGTCCTTGGTCATGTCGTAGTAGAACCGGCACTCGGCCTTGTGCGAGCAGTTGCGACAATTGTCGGCCGGCGGCTGCGCGCGGAAGGTGCCGTTCTTGCCGTAAACGCCGAGACCGCCGTAGCCAGACACCTCCACCGGATCGGCGCCGAGCCACCAGTTCATCAGATCGAAGTGATGACTGGCTTTGTGGACCAGCAGCGAACCGCTGTTCTTGCGCAGCCGGTGCCAGCGGCGGAAGTAGTCGGCGCCGTGGATGACGTCGAGGTACCAGCTGAAGTCGACAGAGATCGACCTTGCCGATCTCGCCCGACATCAGGATCTCTTTCATCTGCTGATGCGCCGGCGCGTAGCGATAGTTGAAGGTCACGACGATCCGGCGGTTGTTGCGCTTTTCCGCGTCGAGAATCGCCTGGCACTTGGTCTCGTCGGTGGTCAGCGGCTTTTCCGTCATCACGTCGAGGCCGCGATCGAGGCCCTTGACGATGTATTCGTGGTGGAAGCCGTCGACGGTGGTGACCATCAGGAGATCGGGCTTGGTCTTCTCGATCATCTCGTCGAAGTTGGTGAAGGTCGGCGCGTCGGCGCCGATGTAGCTCTTCGCGTAGGCGGCGCGTTTCGGGTTTGGATCGCACAGCCCGACAAACTCGACCAGATCGGGATACCGATGGACGCGATATCTTTGCCCCACATGCCGGAGCCGCGATCGCCGGTGCCGACGATGGCGTAGCGGCGGTGCGACGGGCGTTGCGCCCAGACGTGATCGGGAAACAGCGACGCGGCGAGGGCAGCGGTGCCGGCGGTTTTGACGAACTCGCGGCGCGAAGTCGGCTCGGCTGGCGACATCAATCGGCTCCTTGACGCCGGCCATCGTATCATGGAATTTCGCGAAAAACCTTTGACTTTACCGGTAAAGTATACGTACTTCACGCCACGGAACCACGGTGTTTGCCCTCAACGGGAAGGTCGCGATCGTCACCGGCGGCGGTTCGGGGATTGGAGCGGCGATTGCGACGCTGTTCGCGCGCCAGGGCGCGCACGTGGTCATCCTCGACGTCGATCTCGACGCGGCGCGAACCATCGCGGCGAGCATTACCGCCGGCGGAGGACTCGCCGACGCACGCCAGTGCGACGTCGCCAACGCGGCGAGTGTCGGCGCCGCGGTCGAAGCGACAGTCGCGGCGCACCGCCGCATCGACATTCTCGTCAACAACGCCGGCATCGCGCACGTCGGCACCGTCGAACGCACCGAAGAAGCCGACATGGATCGGTTGTTCCGCGTCAACGTCAAAGGCGTCTACCTGTGCGCGCGCGCCGTCGTGCCGATCATGGTCGCGCAGGGCGGCGGCGTGATTCTGAACATGGCGTCGATCACCTCGCTGATCGGCGTGCCGGAACGCTTTGCCTATTCGATGAGCAAAGGCGCCGTGCTGACGATGACGATGTCGCTGGCGGTCGATTACCTGAAGCATCACATCCGCTGCAACTGCATTTGTCCGGCGCGCATTCACACCCCGTTTGTCGATCAATTCGTCGCGCGTCATTACGCCGGCCGCGAAGCGGAGACACTGCGCGCGCTGGCCGCCTATCAGCCGATTGGCCGGATGGGAACGCCGGAAGAAGTTGCCTCGCTGGCGCTCTATCTGTGTTCAGATGAAGCGTCGTTTGTGACCGGCCAGGCGTATCCGATCGACGGTGGCGTGCTGGTATCGTGAGGGCTTGACGCGCACATCATGACGCGACACGTGTTGCTCGTTCATCTGCGCGACGATCCGGCGGCGATCGCGGCGTATCGCGCACACCATCAGCGCGTCTGGCCGGAAGTGGTCGACAGCCTGCGCCGCGCCGGGGTTGCGCGCATGGAGATTCACCTGCTCGGCCGCACCGCGGTGATGATTGTGGAGGTTGCTGACGGTGTCGAGATTGGCCGCGTCTTCTCAGCCCACCAGGCCTCGAGCGCTCGCGTGGCGGAGTGGGAGCAGTTGATGAAGTCGCTGCAGGAACCGTCGCCCGACGCGAAACCCGGCGAATGGTGGGCGCGAATGGAGCCGGTGTTCCAACTGCCGATCGATGCCCGCGCGGTGGCCGGATGATCGCCGTGCGCCAGGCCTGGCCGCTGCCGAAGGCGCCGCGGCCAATCGTCGTCATCGGCGCCGGAGCGATCGTTCGCACCGCGCATCTCCCCGCATATCGACGGATCAATTTGCCGGTGGCGGGTGTTTTCGACATCTGCCGCGAAGCCGCCGCCGAAACGGCGCGGCAATTCGGCGATCTCAGGGTCTACGCCACCTTCGCCGAAGCGTGTGATCTCCGCGACGTGGTCTTCGACCTTGCCGTGCCGGCGCCGGCGATCGCCGGCGTGCTGGCGCAGCTGCCGCGCGGCGCTGCCGTGTTGATCCAGAAACCGATGGGCGAGACGCTGGCGGCGGCGCGGCAGATCGCCGAGATTTGCCGCGAGCGGCAATTGATCGCGGCGATGAACTTCCAGTTGCGCTTCAGCCCGAACATGATGGCGCTCGCCGACCTGATTGCCACCCGGCAACTCGGCGAGCTCACCGACATCGAAGTGCGGATCGTCGACCGCCAGCCGTGGGAGCAATGGACCTTTCTGAAAGGTGCGCCCCGGCTGGAAGTGCTGTATCACTCGATCCATTATCTCGACGCCATCCGCTGGCTCGCCGGCGATCCGGACGGTGTGATGTGCCGGACCGCCTCGCATCCGCAGTTGCCTGAGTTCGCCGACACCAGTAGCACGATCATCCTCGACTTTGGCGCGCGCCTGCGCTGCTCGCTGGTGATGAATCACAGCCATCGCCAGGATCAAACGCATCGCGCGTCGCTGTTCAAGGTCGAAGGAACCAACGGCGCGGCGTTGCTGACGCTGGGCGTCAATCTCGATTACCCGGCGGGACCGCCGGATCGCATGGAAGTGTCGTTCGACCGGCAATGGCGCCAGGTCGCGTTGCGGGGCTCGTGGTTTTCCGAGGCATTCGAGGGCCCGATGTCGAACCTGCAGCGCGTGCTGGCCGGCGAAGACACCGCGCTGGTGTCGCCGATTGCCGACGCCATGAAAACCATGGCGCTGGTTGAAGCGTGCTACGCGTCGAGCAGCAGTGCAGCCAACCCGATACCGGCGGCGTGATGCGGATCGACGCGCATCAGCACTTCTGGCACTACCACCCCGCCGAGTACGGCTGGATCGACGAATCGATGGCGGCGCTGCGCCGCGACTTTCTGCCTGCCGAATCGGCACGCGAGATGTCTGCGGCCGGATTCGACGGTTGCATTGCGGTACAGGCGCGGCAAAGCGACGAAGAAACCCGCTGGCTGCTCGAACTCGCATCGCGGCACGCTTCGATTGCCGGAGTCGTCGGCTGGGTCGATCTCCAGCAAGGCGCGGATCGGGTTCGTCAGCGGCTCGCGTCCTATGCAGACCATCGCCAGTTGGTGGGTATCCGGCACATCGTGCAGGCCGAATCGGACGATCGCTTTCTGCTCAGGCCGCAGGTGCTCGAAGGACTGTCGATCCTCGCGGAATTCTCGTTGCCGTTCGACCTGCTGATTTATCCGCGGCACCTCGACGTCGCGATTGAGTGTGTCGGCCGCCTTCCCAACCTGCGTTTCGTACTCGATCACCTGGCGAAGCCGAACATTCGCGACGGTGAGATGACTGCCTGGCAACGTGGCATTCGTGCGCTGGCGGCTCACCAGAATGTTTTCGCCAAACTGTCGGGGCTGATTACCGAGGCCGACTGGCATAGCTGGACGCCGCACTCAATCCGTCGCTACCTCGACGTCGCGTTCGAGGCGTTTGGCTGGCAGCGCTTGCTCATCGGCTCGGATTGGCCGGTGTGTCTCGTCGCCGGCGACTACTTGCGCACGATGCATCTGGTTCTCGATTACATCAGCGCACGGCCGCTGCACGAGCAAGCGGCCGTGATCGGCGGCAACGCCGAACGATTCTGGAGGTTGAAGCGTGACCCGCACCTGGCGTCCGGCGATCGCGCTGCTGCTGTTGGCGGCGGCGTGTAGTCGCAATCCCACGACCAACGCCGGCACCCTGACCATCGCGGTGGTTCCAAAGGGGACTTCGCATGCGTTCTGGCAGAGCATTCACGCTGGCGCGGCGAAAGCCGCCAAAGAACTCAACGTCAGCATCGTCTGGAGGGGACCGTTGCGCGAGGACGAGCGCGAATCGCAGATCTCCGAGGTCGAGCGATTTATCTCGAGCGGCATCTCCGGTCTGGTGTTGGCGCCGCTCGACGATGTTGCGCTCGCGCAGCCGGTCGCCGACGCGCGCCGCAACAATATTCCCGTGGTGGTGATCGACTCGGGCGTGAAGGGAAACGACTACGTCAGTTTTGTCGCCACCGATAATCGCCTCGCCGGCCGGATGGCTGGAGACCAGTTGGCGGCACTGCTGCATGACAAGGGCCGCGTGATGATGCTTCGCTACGCGGAAGGATCGGAAAGCACCATTCAACGCGAGGAAGGATTTCTCGAAGCGCTCAAGCAGCATCCCGGCGTTCAGATCGTCAGCGGCAACCAATATGGCGGCGCGGATGTCGAAGGCGCATACAAGAAGAGCGAAGCGGTGCTGAGCGGGCTGAAACGTGCCGACGGCACGCTTGATCTGGACGGCGTGTTTACGCCCAACGAATCGACCACCCTGGCAATGATGCGCGTTCTCGTCGACAACGGCTGGGCGGGACGGATCAGATTCGTCGGTTTCGATGCGTCCGACACCTTGGTCAAGGGCATGCAGGACGGCCACATCGACGCGCTGGTCGTGCAGGATCCGGTCAAGATGGGATATCTCGGCGTCAAAACCGTGGTCGCCCACATTCGCGGCGAGAAGGTGGAACCGCGGATCGACACCGGCGTCACCCTGGTCACGCGCGATCGGATGAACGATCCTGCGGTCCGCGAGCTGTTGCATCCCGATCTGAAGCGATGGCTGACACCTTAGGCAAACGCCTCGAGATGCGGGCGATTCGCAAGTCGTTTGGCGCGACTGCTGCGCTCGACGACGTCAGCCTCTCGGTGGGCCCCGGCGAAGTGTGTGCGCTGGTCGGTCAGAACGGCGCCGGCAAGAGTACGCTGATGGCTATTCTCGCCGGTGCGCTGAAGCCCGATGCCGGCACGATGCTGCTCGACAACGTGCCGTATCGAGCCGCGCGATCCGCTTGCCGCGCGACAGGCCGGTGTCGCGATGATTCATCAAGAACTCTCCATCGCCCCGCACCTCAGCGTAATGGAAAACATCCTGCTGGGAATGGAGCCGACCCGCGGACCGTTCGGTTTCATCGATCGTTCACGGATGCGCGAAACCGCCGCGGCGGCGCTTGCCGAACTGGGTCACGCCGATATTGCACCCGATGCGATTGCCGCGAACCTGTCGCCAGCCGCATTGCAGTTGGTCGAAGTCGCCCGCGCCTGCGCGATCGGCTGTCGCGTGCTGGTCTTGGACGAGCCAACCAGCAGTCTGAGCCGCGACGATGTGCGCCGCCTGTTCGCGTTAATCGGCCGCCTGGCGCAACGCGGCATCGCCATCGTCTATATCTCGCATTTCATCGAGGAAGTGAAACAGGTGTCGAACCGCTTCGTTGTCTTGCGCGATGGACGGAACGCCGGGGAGGGAGTCACCGCTGAGACTCGCGGCGAGGATATTGTCAGCCGGATGGTTGGTCGCAGCCTCGACGACCTGTATCGGCGCGGCGACCGTTGTGCCGGCGAAGCCATCGTTGATGTTGAGGCGGTGCAGCCTGGCGATGCCACGTTGACGTTGCACCGCGGCGAAGTGCTCGGCATCGCCGGTTTGCTGGGTTCTGGTCGAACCCGCCTGCTGCGAGCAATTTTCGGGCTCGCGCCGATCACCAGCGGTCGCATTCGCATCGCTGCGTTCAGCGGCGTCGCATCGCCGGCCGAACGCTGGCAACAGCGGGTTGGTCTCCTCAGCGAGGACCGTCACGGCGAGGGCCTCGCCTCCGGCATGAGCATCGCCGACAACATCACGTTGTCGCACCTCGATCCGCTTGGACCGTACGGTGTGGTACTGCCGTCACGACAGCGAGCCGCCGCCTCGAGATGGATCGATCGCCTCGGCATCCGGTGCGGCGACGATCGTCAGGACGTGGCCCAGCTGTCAGGTGGCAATCAACAGAAGGTGGCCCTGGCGCGCTTGCTTCATCACGACGTCGACGTGCTGATCCTCGACGAACCGACCCGGGGCATCGACGTCGCCAGCAAAGCGCAAATCTACCAGCTGATCGACGACCTGGTGGCCCGGCAGAAAGCTGTATTGCTGGTCAGTAGCTACTTCCCGGAACTGCTTGGCATGTGCGATCGCATCGCCGTAATGGCTCGCGGCCGGCTTGGTCCGGCGCGCGATGTGACGGAATGGAACGAACACTCGCTGCTGATGGACGCGTCCGGCGCACGCGCATCGTAACCGCGCGGCGGCTGCTCGACGACACCGGGGTGCTCGTCGGGCTGGCGCTCGTCCTGGCGCTGTTCGGTGCGCTGATCGGGCCACAGTTCTTTCGCGCCGCCAACCTGGAACTGGTTGCGCGTCAGACCGTGATCGTCTGCGTCGCAGCGCTCGGCATGACGATGGTGATCGTGTCGGGCGGCATCGACCTGTCGGTCGGATCGGTCGTCGCATTGAGCACCGTCGTCACCGCAATTCTGCTGCGGACCTTCGATCCGGCGCTGTCGGCGTTGGGAGCGGTCGCCGCCGGCGGAGTGTGCGGCGTGATCAACGGATTGTTGATCACGCAACTACGCGTCGTGCCGTTCATTGTCACCCTTGGAACGATGCTGTTGATTCGCGGAGCGGCGAAAGGGCTGGCGGATGAACGGCGAATTGAAGCGCCGCTAACCTGGCTCAACGGCCTGCTGCGGACCGCTCGCGATGGCAGCGGCGTTCTGTTGCCGACCGGTATCTGGATCACGCTCATCCTGGCGGTGGTCGTCGCGGTGACGCTGCGGTATACGCGATTCGGCCGGCATCTGTTCGCGCTCGGTTCGAACGAGCGGACCGCGCGGCTGTGCGGCGTACGAATCAGTCGAACCCGGATCTTCGTCTACGCGATTGGCGGGGCGCTCGCCGCGGTGGCTGGAGTGATGGAGTTCTCGAAATTGTCGGTTGGCGATCCAACCGTTGCGAACGGGCTCGAACTCGACGTGATTGCCGCGGTGATCATCGGCGGCGGCAGCCTGTCGGGCGGCCGCGGCAGTGTCGGCGGCACACTCGCCGGTGCCGCGATCATGGCGGTGATTGAAATTGGTTGTTCGCAGCAGGGCCTGCCGAATTGGGTGCAGCAGATCGTCACCGGATCGATCATCGTCGGAGCAGTGGCGCTGGATCGGTGGAGAGGTGCGCGCGCGTGAGAATCCGCGAGCTTTCGGTGATTGACTTGCGGTTTCCGACCTCCCGCACGCACGCCGGGACGGATGCGGTGCACGTCGATCCGGATTATTCGGCGGCCTACGTCATTCTCACGACCGACGAGGGCCTCGAAGGCCATGGCCTGACCTTCACGATCGGCCGAGGCAACGAAGTAGTAGTGGCGGCAGTCGAGGCCTTTCGACATCTCGTAATCGGCGTGCGACTTGAAGACATCACCGCCGACTTCGGCGATTTCTGGCGCCGCCTCGCCTCGGATTCGCAGCTTCGCTGGCTCGGTCCTGAAAAGGGCGTCGTCCATCTGGCCCTCGCGGCAATCGTCAATGCGCTGTGGGATCTCTACGCGAAATCGGCAGGCAAGCCGCTCTGGAAACTGTTGGCCGACATGACGCCGCGCGATCTGGTGCGGTGCATCGATTTTCGTTATATCGAAGATGCGCTGACCCGCGACGAAGCGGTCGAGATGCTCGAACGTAACGCGCACACCAAGGCAGACCGTGAAGCCGAATTGTGCCGCGTCGGTTACCCGGCCTATACGACGTCGGTCGGCTGGATAGGTTACTCCGACCAGGCAGTGCGATCGCTGTGTCGCGACGCGATGGCTGACGGATGGACACACTTCAAAGTGAAAGTCGGGGCGAGCCCGGATGAAGATCGTCCGACGCGTTGGCCTGGTGCGGCAGGCGATCGGCGCGGATCACACGCTGATGATCGATGCCAACCAGCAATGGTCCGTTGGCGAGGCGATCGAACGCGTCAGCGAGCTATCGGCATTCCGTCCCTGGTGGATCGAAGAACCGACCAGTCCCGACGACGTGCTGGGGCACGCCACGATTGCGCAGGCGGTTCGCCCGCTGGGCATCGGCGTTGCCACCGGCGAGCATTGCGCCAACCGTGTCGTGTTCAAGCAACTGTTACAGGCGAAGGCGATTGACTTTTGCCAGATTGACAGCTGCCGGCTCGGCGGCGTCAACGAGAATCTCGCGGTGATGTTGATGGCGGCCAAATTCAACGTGCCGGTGTGTCCACACGCCGGCGGTGTCGGGCTGTGTGAATACGTTCAGCATTTGTCGATGTTCGACTTCATCGCGATCTCGGCGACGATGGAGGGTCGGGTGATCGAGTATGTCGACCACCTGCACGAACACTTCGAGGAGCCGGTGGTCGTCCGCCGCGGCCGCTACCAGGCGCCGGCGCAGCCCGGCTACAGCATCACCATTCGCGAGTCGTCACGCATCGCGCACCGGTATCCCGAGGGACAGGTGTGGGCATAAAATTGAAGAAGGAATCGTTTTGACCTATCCGCGGGTTGCTTCGCTGAAAACTGCGTCGGCGTTTCGCGCACATCTCGAACGATCATCCATTCCCCTCGCCTTCGACGAAGCGATCGCCAGCGGCGAAGATTCACCGCTCGCGCAATCGATCACCGTCGGCAACACGCGAATTGGCAATCGCTTCAGCATCCTGCCGATGGAAGGATGGGATGGAACGCCCGATGGCGAGCCGACCGATCTGACGCGGCGCCGATGGCGCCATTTCGGCATCAGCGGCGCCAAGTTGATCTGGGGCGGAGAAGCGGTGGCGGTCCGTCAGGATGGCCGGGCCAATCCGCATCAGCTGCTGATGACGCCGGCGACGCAGAGCGCGATCGCGTCGCTGCGCGACGAGACGATCAACGCGCACCGTGAACGCTTCGGCGCCAACGCGGACAGCGATCTCTGGATCGGACTGCAGTTGACACATTCGGGACGCTACGCGCGGCCGTCCGTGCATGATCGACCCGAGCCACTTGCTGGCGCGGCTCACCCGGTGCTCGATCGTCGCTTTCCGAACGGCGTTCACGTCCTGTCGGACGCTGAACTCGATCGGCTGGTGGACGATTTCATTGCGGCGGCGCGACGCGCTTTCGACTGCGGATATCAGTTTGTCGACGTCAAAGCCTGTCATGGATATCTGGGGCATGAGATGCTCGGTGCCCGCAGCCGACCGGGCAAATACGGCGGTTCGCTGGAGAACCGCACCCGTTTCATGCGGCAGGTGATCGAAGGCATTCGAACTGAGTCTCCAGATCTTGAGATCGTTGTCCGGCTTTCGGCGTTCGACACCGTCCCGTATCGCAAGCGCGCCGACGGCATCGGTGAGCCCGATGTGGCACAGAGCTCGAACGGGACCACCGCGTTTGGCTTCGGTCTGATCACCGACGAGGCGACACTCGAAGCGGCGCTCGAGGAACCGCGAGCCGTGCTGGGTATGCTCGAGCGGCTCGGCGTCCGGTGGGTCTGTGTCAGCGGCGGCAGTCCGTACTACAACCCGCACGTGCAGCGGCCGGCGATGTTTCCGCCGCTCGACGGCTACGAACCGCCGGAGGATCCGCTGCGCGGTGTCGCACGCCAGATCGCGATCACCGCGCTGCTGAAGCGGTGGTGTCCGAATTTGCGGTTTGTCGGCTCGGGCTACAGCTATCTGCAAGAATGGCTGCCGCACGTCGCCCAGCATGCGGTACGAACCGGCATGACCGATATGATCGGCCTCGGCCGGATGGTCCTTTCGTATCCCGAGCTGCCGGCCGACGTGCTGGCCGGCCGGCCGCTGCGGCGTGGAGCGATCTGCCGCACGTTCAGCGACTGCACGACCGGTCCACGGCTTGGTCTGGTGTCAGGATGTTATCCGCTCGACCGGTTCTACACGGATCGGCCCGAAGCGATTCAGGTGAAGACGGTTCGCGCCCACGACATTCAAGGAGCTTCGCGATGACACGCGCCTTCGCGCTCGGTGTGTTGCTGTTCACGGTCGCCGCGGTTTCCGCCCAGGAGCCGCACCACAAAGGCGGCTACATCATTCAGCGCGATGGCGATGTCGCGAAACCGGAACCCGGCCCGCACAACGGACCGGGACAGACGGTCGGCCATGTCTTTTTCGACAAGACGCCGAACCTGCACTTTTCCTTTCGCAAACGCGTCCTGAAGCCGGGCGCGGGCATCGGCTATCACGAGCAGCACGAGGACGAGGTCTATTACGTGCTGAGCGGACGAGGAGTGATGACGCTCGACGATAAACCCTACGATGTCAGTCCGGGTACAGCGATTCTGACGCGAACCGGCAGCTCGCATGGACTCAAACAGGTGGGCGCCGACGACTTGGTGGTGATCATCACCTTCGAAACGAAATGATCCGCTTCGGCGCGGAGCGGAAGCCGCAGGAACTGCTGCGCGCAATCGATCGTGTGTTCGAACTCTCCGCCGCGAAAATCCGCGCGATCGAGCGGCATTGGGATCCGGCGGCCGGCGCGCCGGTGTTCACGGTTGCCGGGCGGTATCAGGCGCGCGGCTGGACCGAATGGACGCAGGGATTCCAGTTCGGCTCCGCGGTGCTGCAGTACGACGCGACCGGCGAACGCGAGTTTCTCGATCTCGGCCGAAGCCGCACCATCGAGCGAATGGCGCCGCACCTGACCCACACCGGCGTTCACGATCACGGCTTCAACAACGTCAGCACCTACGGCAACCTGTGGCGCCTCGCCCGTGAAGGGCGCTTCGAGGCGTCGGCCGACGAGATTGGCGGCTACGAGCTCGCGTTGAAAGTGAGCGGCGCGGTCCAGGCCGCGCGTTGGACACCGCTTGCGAACGGCGGCTTCATCCATTCGTTCAACGGCGCGCATTCGCTGTTCGTCGATACCATTCGTACGCTGCGCGCACCGGCGCTGGCGCACCTGCTCGGTCACGTGCTGGTGCAGGAGCAGGACGCCCGCGTCAATCTGCTGGATCGTCTGCTGCAACACGCGCGCGCGACCGCCGAGTTCTCGGTGTACTACGGCCGCGGCCGTGACCTCTACGACGTCCGCGGGCGCGTCGCGCACGAAAGCTTGTTCAACGTGGCGAGCGGTTCGTATCGCGGACCAAGCAGCCAGCAGGGATACTCGCCGTTCACGACCTGGACGCGCGGGCTGGCGTGGGCCATGCTCGGATTTGCCGAGCAGCTGGAATTTCTCGACACGCTCGCCGCGGCCGAGGATCGATTCATCGAAGCGGCGCAGGCAACCTGCGACTACTACATCGAACTGGCCGCGGCGGACGGCATTCCGTACTGGGACAGTGGCGCGCCTGGCCTTGCATCGCTTGGCGACTGGGGCAGCCGGCCGGCAGACCCATTGAACGACGTCGAGCCGGTTGACAGTTCGGCCGCGGCGATCGCCGCGCAAGGCCTGTTGCGGTTCGGGCGCTACCTGGCGCACCGCGGCGAAGACGGCAGCCGCTACGTGCAGGCAGGGCTGATCGTCCTCGACACGCTGTTCAGCCCGGACGGCCCATATCTGAGCATGTCGCCCGACCATCAGGGTCTGCTGCTGCACTCGATCTATCACCGCCCGGGTGGCTGGGATCACGTCCCGGACGGCGCTCGTGCACCGCGAGGTGAGTCGAGCATGTGGGGCGACTACCACTTGCGCGAAGCGGCGCTTTACGTGCAGCGATTGTGCAACGGACCGTACCTGACGTTTTTCGCCGGCGAACGCATGCGGGTAGAGGCATGAACGTCGAGCGAAAACCGATGGCGATTGTTACCGGCGGCACTCGCGGCATCGGACTTGGCATCGCGCGCGCGTTGGCGGCTGACGGCTGGGATTTGGCGTTGTGCGGTATGCGCGCCGAGTCGGACGTGCGAGACGTGCTCGATGATCTACGAGCGGCCGGCGCTGACGTCTTCTACGACAGTCTCGATGTCTCTCGGGTGGCGGATCATCACCGTTTCATCGACGATATCGTCAAACGATTTCCGCGGATCGACGCGCTGGTCAACAATGCCGGACGGGCGCCGCGCGTCCGCGCCGACCTGCTCGAGGCGAGCGAAGCAAGCTTCAACGAGGTCGTGCAGACCAACCTCTCCGGGCCGTACTTCCTGACGCAGCAAGTGGCTCGACTGCTCGTTGAACAACGCCGAGCGGACGGCGAATCACCTGCGTCGATCGTTTTCGTGACGTCAGTATCGGCGGTGATGGCGTCGGTGAATCGTGGTGAGTATTGCGTCAGCAAGGCAGGGCTCGCGATGGCGGCACAGTTATTCGCGCTGCGTCTTGCGGAGCACGGCATTCAGGTGTACGAAGTACGACCCGGCATTGTCGCGACTGATATGACCGCGGCAGTGAAGGATGCCTACGATCGCCGCATCGCCGATGGACTCGTGCCCAACCGCCGCTGGGGCACGCCGGACGACGTTGGCAAGGTGGTCGCGGCGCTGCTGCGCGGCGACCTGCCATATGCGACCGGATCGGTGATTAACGTTGACGGCGGGTTGTCGATTCCGAGGCTGTAGGGACCAATCACCGACCGTCACTAATCCCTAATCCCCAATCCCCAATCACCGACTATGCCGCCGCGATCAGCGCCTTGATGTAGCCAAGCGCGAACGCAAAGCCCTGCGCATCGCCGGCGTCGCCGTCGATCTTCGGCACATGGTCCGGCATCATCATGCCGTCGAAGCCGACCTCTTTGTAGGTGCGCATCGCCCTCAGCATATCGACATCGCCATCGTCGATGAACGTTTCCTGAAAGTTGAGGAAGCCGCCGCGGATATTGCGGAAGTGGACGTTGAAGATCTTGCGGCGCGAGCCGAACCAGCGGATCACGTCGTAGATCTGCTCTCCGGGCTTCTCGAGCATTTCGGCGACGGTGCCCTGGCAGAAGTTCAAACCGTGATACGGACTGTCGGCGATCGACACGAACCGTTTCAGTCCGTCGACGGTGCCCAGCACGGTTTCGATCCCCTGATAACCGCGGCCTGGTGGCATCGCCGGATCCTGTGGGTGACAGGCCAGCCGGACCTTGTGTTCCGCCGCGACCGGCACTACCCGCTCGAGGAAGTAGGTGATGCGTTGCCAATACTCGTCGGCTGTAACCCGGCCCGCGACCGTCAACGGTTCCCTGGGCTTCGCTCGGTCGTAGACGAACGTGCTGTAGGTCGCACCGCCGCGACCCTTGGTTGATTCCGTTCGCACGACGCCGATGAACGTGAGGTTGTACTTCAGCGCCGGAATTCCCGCGCGCGACGCGTTGCGGATCATCTGGCAGATGTCGTCGATCTCGCGGTCGCGTTCAGGACTTTTGCCGAGCATGATGTTCGGCATCTCGAACCGCGAGATCTCATTCGAACTCATCGGCAACGGCACCATGTCGAGGGTGATGCCGAATGATTCGACGTGCTCGCGCAGCCGCGTCAGGCCCTCCACCGACCAGCGCTCGTCGAGGCGTTCGGAGGGCAGACGGCTACAGATATTGTTGACGCCGAAGCCAGCCATCGCGCGAAGGATCGGGTCGGAATCGCCGTGCTGCGTGCCGACTCTCATCTTCGCAGTGCCGCCACCGGAAGTACCGGAGCGCTGCGCGTCCAGACTGATTGGCTGCGCCGCGGTCGCTGCGACCGCACCGCCGACCGCGCCCATAAAACCGCGCCGATCGATCATCGCTCCCTCCGCGCTATTTACGATGAACGCAGAGTTCGCAAAGACCGCCGAGCAATCCAATGAATGTCACTCTCGGCGATCTTGGCGGCCTCGGCGTTCCTCTTTTGGCTACCGCACCCGAAACTCGCCGCGCACTCGAATGTCTTCCGAGGATGCGCCCAACATCACGTCGTAAGCGCCCGGCTCGACCGTCCATTTCATATCACGGTCCAGCAGCATCAAGTCGTCGGGACCGAGCGTGAACTCGACGCGCTTCTTTTCACCAGGTTGAAGCGGGATGCGTTCGAAGCCACGCAGTACCTTGTCGTAGTAGACAACGCTGGTGACACGAGGTGACACGTACAGTTGGACAATCTCGTCTCCGGCACGGCGGCCGGTGTTTTCGACATCCAACGCGACGCGAATCGCGCCGGTCGCGGACGCGGGCGAACCAGCAACTTCGAGATTCGAATAGCGGTAACTGGTGTAGCTGAGCCCGTAGCCGAATGGATAGAGCGCGCCGTTGACGAGCGTCCGTTTCTCCTGCGCGTTCAGATCTTCAGTGCGCGGCTGCGAGCCGCGTTTGAAGGGGAAGTTGTACGGAATCTGCCCGACCGTTTTGGGAAAGGTGATCGGCAGCTTGCCCGATGGATTGACGTCGCCGAACAGCACGTCGGCGATCGCTGTGCCGCAGAATTCTCCCTGAAACCACGCTTCGACTACCGCGGACGCGTTGCGGTCGATCCAGTTGATGGTCAGCGGCCGGCCGTTGAGCAGCACGACGATCATCGGCTTGCCGGCTTCATGGACCGCCTGGGCGAGCTGCAGCTGAAACCCGGCGAGGTCGAGATTCGTGCGCGACCGGCTTTCACCGACCAGTTGTTCGCTTTCGCCGAGCGCCACGACCACCGCGTCCACTTGTCGCGCCATATCGCGCGCCTTGTCCAGCTCCGCCCGCTCGCTCGCGTTCGGAGGCACCGGCACAATCTCGCTGTCTGGAAACGCCGCGTCGACGAACTCGCTGCCTTTGGTGTAGAGCACCTGCACGCCGGGGCCGACTTTCGCGCGGATGCCGTCGAGGATCGAAACCACCGACAGTTTCGATGGCCCGTAACGACTGACCGAATTGCCAATTTCGGCTGCGTTCGGCCCGGTGACCAGAATCGAACGAAGGTCTTTCCGCAGCGGTAGTGCCTCGCGGTCGTTTTTCAACAGCACGATCGATTCATGCGCCGCGCGCCGCGCCACCTCGAGGTGCTGTGGATTCCGGACGACCCGATCCGCTTCCTTCGGATCCGGCACGTACGGCTGATCGAACAATCCCTCCCAGAACTTTACGCGCAACACGTCGCGGACCCGATCATCGAGGATTGCCGTCGACAGAGCGCCATTCTTCACCAGGGTACGCACCGCGTTGATGTACACGGTCGGATCGCTGAATTCGGTCCGCACGTTGAGACCAGCGATCACGACCTGGCGGACGGCGTCGAGGTAGTCAGCCGCGACGCGATGCTTCTCCTCGAGGAACTCCACCGCGCGGCTATCCGAGACGACGTAGCCCTTGAAGCCCCAGCGTTTGCGCAGGATGTCGATCAGGAAATACGGGCTGCCGCTGACCGGAATGCCGTCGTAGTCGTTGTACGAGCTCATCACGCCCATCGCCCCGGCGTCCTGAATGGCCGCTTTGAACGGCACCAGGTACATCATTTCGAGTTCGCGCGGCGTCACTTGTGGGTCGGTGCGCGCGGTTCCATCTCGGCCACCCTTCGGAACGCTGTATACCGCGAAGTGTTTCGGCGTTGAGACCACACGGTTGCTCTGCAGCGCCGTCACCTGGATCCGGCCGAGCGTGGCGGTCAGGTAAGGGTCCTCGCTGTACGCTTCGACCGTTCGGCCCCAGCGCGGATCGCGCGGCAGGTCGAGAATTGGCGAATAGATGTTGGTGTAGCCAAGGGCGCGTCCCTCGCGCGCGGTGATCGCGCCAACCTGCCGGACCAGGTCGCGGTCCCATGCGCTGGCGATGCCGAGCTGCGCTGGAAAACTGGTCGCGCGGTCGTGATTGAGGCCGCGAATGCCTTCGTTGGTGAAGTCGACCGGAATGCCGAGACGCGTCTGCTCGACGAACCAGCGCTGGACCTGATTGATCGCATCGGCATGCACGGAATGCGGGTAGGTGAGCCGGCTTTCCGGAACCTTCAAACCGGCGCGGCCGCCGTAGACGCCATTCAAGTGTTCATCGATGTTGCCGATGCCGTCTTTCCAGATCGCGCTTTTCCATCCTGCGGTTGGCAGTTCGTCCGGAAGCACGCGCGAGTAGCCGTACAGCGTGGCAAGTTGACACGACTTCTCGTCGAGCGTCATCTGCGCCAACAGGTTGTCGATGCGCCGATCGACGGCGACCGCCGGATCCTCGTACGGATCCTTCGCGCCGTTCTTATTGAAGTCGATCCATCCGGCGCGGTAGATGCTGGAAGCGCCGGACTGCAGCAGCAGGGCAGCGAAGGCTAGCGCAAGAATCCTCATATGTCGTCGCGGTCATTATGATTTCGATCGCTCGACGCTGTCCCCCTCTATTTCGACGACGACGACGGTGGCCATCGGATCGAGAATCGGCCGCTCGATGTTCAACACGGTTCGTCCATTCTCGGTTTTCACCTCGACCGGCTTGCCTTGTCGGCCAGGTAATAGGCACGCTTGACGCCGTTCTTCATCGCCGGCAGCGCGAATGGCGCGCGCGGCTCGTCGAAGAAGGTGAAGTACAGCTTGCCCGGCTTCGTCGGTAACCCGCCACTGAATCTGCTGGTAGACCAGCGTGTCGCCGCGGACATCTTTTGCGCCGCGGGCACTCGCTTCGCCGAGCTCTTCGCCGAACGGCGTCGGCCGATGCGCCGTACACCGCCTCGCCGTTCACCTGCAGCCATCGTCCCGACGGTCCGCAGAATGTCCTGACTCGGCTGCGGAATCACGCCGTCGGCCATCGGTCCGACATTCAGCAGGTAGTTGCCGCCTTTGCTGACGATGTCGAGCAGCTTGAACGCGATCTGGCCGGGCGATTTCCAGTCCGTGTCGTCGGTGCGGTAGCCCCAGGTGTGATTGATCGTCGCCGGCACTTCCCATGCCTCGCCGTTGACGTTCGGCGGAATGACGTTGTCGCCAGTGCTGGTGTAGTCGCCGTCGGCGCCGAGGCGGCCGTCGATCAGCGTGTCGGGCTGCAGCTGGCGGACGATTCTGGTGAAGCGATGCGGCCGATCGCCGGTCATCATCCGCGGCGTGTCGAACCAGATCAGCGCGACCTTGCCGTAATTGGTGAGCAGTTCTCGAATCTGCGGCTCGGCCTTGCCGCGCAGATACTGGTCGTAATCTTTCTTGTCATCGGGACCGAAGTCCCATTCATTGCCCGCGCCATTCGGCTCGTGCCAGTCCTGCGACTGCGAGTAGTAGAACCCGAGCCGGATGCCGCCGCGCGCGCACGCGTCGGCAAGCTCCTTCAGAATGTCTCGCTTGAACGGCGTCGCGTCGACGACGTTGTACGGACTCGCTGCGGACTTGAACAACGCAAATCCATCGTGATGTTTCGAGGTGATCACGATGTATTTCATGCCGGCGTCTTTCGCCAGCTTCACCCATTCGTCGGCGTTGTACTTGACCGGATTGAAACGCGCCGCCAGCTTCTCGTATTCCTTGACCGGCACGCGCGATCGGAACATCACCCATTCACCGAGGCCGAGCGACCGCTGGCCGTTCCACTGACCGGCGGGGATCGCGTAGAGGCCCCAGTGAATGAACAGTCCGTACTTCGACGTCGCGGAACCACTCGAGCCGCTTGGCCTTGGCGGGGTCGGGCGACGCAGGGGGAGGAGCCTGCGCGCGCCGGTCCCGGCGACGAGCGACAGCGGCCGACGGCAGACGGACACAGCAGAAGCCGCCTTTGTGCGCCATTGACGTCGCATTGTCACGGCTTTGCGTCCTTCGTCAGTGACGACCGCTCAGAAATTGAACCGCACCGACAACTGCACAATCCGCGGCGGTCGCGTCGGATTGGCAATGCCGACCGACGTGCCGAAGTTCGGGTTGATCTGGTTTCCCGCCGGGTCGAAGCGCGCGGTGCGGTCGATGTCCTGGAACTCGACCGTGTTGAACAGATTGTAGATCTCGCACGCGGAACTGCGACGCCAGCGAATCGCCGTGAACCGGACATTCTTGAACACCGCGAAATTGGTGTTGATCAGGCCCGGCCGCTTGACGACGTTGCGCGCGGCGTTGCCGTAATTGCCGCGCGCCGGCCGCGCGAACGCCGCAGTGTTGAAGAAACCGGTCAGCGGATCGCCGCCGGAGGCGAGCGGATCGCCCACCAGCACCGGCCGTACCAGGTGCAGGCAGGGCTCGCTGCCGGCCAGGCACGCGCCGTTGCCCGCCTCGCCGCCGGTGAAATCGAAGTTGTCGCTGGTGGTCATCGCGATGTTCGCCCAGTCGCCGGACACGAAGTCGCTCTCGCCCGACAGCTGCCAGCCGTCGAGCAGCGCGCGCGCCGATCCGCTGTGCCGCCCCGGAATGTCCCAGGTGTAGTTGACGACCAGGCTCGTGCGGTTGCTCTGCGATCAGCTCCGAGTAGAAGAAATCGAACGGACGGTTGAACGCGTACGACAGGTTGCCCGGATCCTCGTCGGCGACGCCGCGCGAGCGCTGCAGCGTGTAGGCGGCGCCGAACTGCAGCCGCGCGATGTAGCGCCGGTTCACCTGCAGCTGCAGCGAATGATAGTCGCCTTCCGCGAAATTGCCGCGCGTCGCGGATGTTCTGATAGCCGCGATACGGCCGCAGGAATTCGGCGGGCAGCGCCGCGGCGGTCGGCGACGCGGTCGCCGGCGCGGTCGGATCGCGATTCTCGGGATGGAGATCGATGAACCGCGCGCCGTCCGGCACGCCATTCAGGTCGTAGTACATCTCCATGTTGTAGGCCTTGTAGCCGGTGTAGGTGGCGTCGATCGCCGTGCCCCAGCCGATTTCTCGGCGTAACCCGATCGACCAGTTGCAGCGAGCTCGGCGTCTTGTAATCCACTTCGAGCGCTTCGACGGTCGACGGACGATTGGCCAGCGTCACGCCTGGCACGAACAGGCTGTTGAGGTGCCCGTAGTAGACGATCGGGTTGTGGATGAACGGCGGGTTGGCGGCGCAGGTTGCCGAGCGATCCGCCGCCAAGCCGCGCCTGGTGGAAGTAGCCGGCGCTCGAATGCAACACCGTCGTCGCGGCACCGGTCAGGTCCCAGCTGATGCCGAGCCGCGGCTCGATCTGCGGCGCGAGACGATCGCGGAAGCCGGCCGGCACACCGGCGTCGGTGGCTTTCACCATGCCGTTGTCTTCGTTGCCGGTTCCGGGCACGTACGCGCCGATGAAGATCGCGTTCAGCGATTGTCCGGTCACCGGGTCGAAGGCGACGCGCGTGCCGTTGACGATCGCCGGCTGATAGAGCCGCGGCGCCTTCGCCGGGTCGTAGCGTTGTCGGATCGAAGTTGGCGACCTGGTTGTCGGGACGCTCAGTAGGGCGAGTACCACAGGAAGCGGGCGCCGTAATCGAGCGTTAGACGCGACGAAGTCTGCCAGGTGTCCTGCATGTACCACTCGGACCACCACTGCGCGGTTTTGCGTGACGCGGTACTTGTCGGTCTCGGTGTACTGCGAGTAGACGCCGAGCAGCGCATTCGCGAAGGCGAAGTTGGTGTTCAGCGGATTGCTGGCGTTGTTGCTGAACGGTGACGTCGCCGACCCAATTGCCGCCGCGTGCCTCGTTGTTCTGCATGTACTCGAAGTGGCCGCCGACCTTGCACGGTGTGTGTTGTCGCGCGTCCAGGTGAGGTTGTCGCGGACGCTCGCCGAGCCAGTCGTAGGCCGTCGAGCCGAGACGGTTGTCGTAGGTGAAGTCCGGCGTGTCGATGCCGGTCGTGTTCAGGCCGAAGCGGACGAACGGCATGTAGCCCTGCGGGTTGAGCGACGGGTTGAATTGCGCGGCCGTGAATCCGACGTCGCGGAACGCTGGAAGCGTCGCGTAATCGCTGTCGTCCTTGACGCCGAATCCTTCGGTCGGCGCGCCGGATGCCGGCGCCGAATTCGTTCACGCGATTCGCCGAGATGTGGTTCCAGCCGCCGTTGACGCCGCTGTCGCCTGACATGTAGTTGCCGTTGAAAAAGCCCCACTTCGCCGGACCGGCGGTGATTTCCGATCCGAACTGGTTCGAACTGAACTGGCGGTACGACGCCCAGCAGCTGTTGTTCGCCGACGGGCGGCCGTCGATCCGCAGCAGGTTGTTCATGCGCGGATTTTCGGGTGTCTCCTGGCGCGTGAAGTTCGACAGCGCGCCCGAGCCGGCCGTCGTCGGCGCGACGTTCGGCAGCGGCATGCAAGTTGAGAAGTCGCCTGTCCGTTCGGATCGAGACGATTGCCAGGAATGATGTTTCCCGGGAAACAACCCGGTCCGCCGGTCGTCACGCTGCAGGCGCCGGCCGCCAGTGGATCCTTGATGAACATCAAGCGGCCGTTCGAATCGAAGGTCTGCGAAAAGTCGCCGCGCCGCTCGAGCGCGGTCGGCATCCGGTAGAGCCGCACCTGACCGGGCTTCTGCACCTGCGGTGCTTCCATCGAGTAGAAGAAGAACAGCTTCTGCTCGGTGCCTTGATCGAAGAGCTTGGGAATCTTGACCGGGCCGCCGATGTTGAAACCAGGCGTGTCGATTTTCTGCTTCGGCTTTGGCCAGTGCCGGCGCGCTCGTTCTCCCACGGCGTTCGCATTCCACGTGTCGCGGCGGCCGTACCAGTAGGCGCTGCCGTGATAGCGATTGCTGCCGCTCTTGCTGACGATCTCGATGTTGGCGCCGGCGCTGTGACCGAACTCCGCCTTGTAGGTGTTGAGCAGCACCTTCACTTCGGCGATCGCGTCGAGATTGATCGACGAGTTCATGCGGTTGGTGCCCGACAGCTCGTTGCCGTTCAGGCCGTCGACCGTCACCTGATTCCAGGTGCGGCGCTGCCCGCCGATGTTCGGCAACTGCGAGCCAAAGCTGTCGCCCATCGCGTCGATGTCGTTCTCGTAGTGAACCCCGGGCAGCAGTCGCAGCAGGTTGACGACGTCGCGACCCTTGGTCTGAATCTGCGCAATCTGGGTTGAGGTCAGCAACCCCGAGTAGTCGCTGTTTCTGGTTTCGACGACCGTCCCCTGCGCCATGACCGTGACACTCTCCGCCATCGCGCCGATTTCCAGCTTGACCGCGCCGATTGCCGAGCTGGCTCGCTCGCGTTGACGACGTTGTTACGCTGCTCGAACTTGCGGAAGCCGGTCGAACTCGACAGTGACCGTGTAGATTCCCGGCGGCACGGCGCGGAAGGTGAAATCACCGCGTTCGTTGGTGACCATCGTCCGGGCGTCGCGGGTGGCTTCGTTGGTCAGCGCGACGGTCGCGCCGGGCAGTACCTGGCCCGACGCATCGACGACGGTGCCGGTGACGATGCCGGTGTCCTGGGCGGCGGCGCGTGCAGCCGGCAGCATAATGAGGAGGGCTCCCAATGCCAGCCGAAGTCCAAACCTGCGCATGTGTGGAACTCCTGTTGTGAAAGGCCGCGCGGCGTGTCGGCGCCGAACGCGGGGGCTGTGATACTATGCTTTACCGTTAAAGTCAAGGAACTTTAGCGCTAAAGCCAATTTCGTCGCGACCCGACGCCAGAGGTCCGGATGCACCAGACCACGATGAAGCGCATCGCCGGCGAACTCGGCGTGTCGATTACGACCGTGTCGAAGGTGTTGAACAATCACGCCGACATCAGCGAGGCGACGCGCTCGCGCGTGATGGCCAAAGTCGAGGAGCTCGGGTATCAGCGCAACGCGGTGGCGCGCAGCCTCTCGTCTGCGCCGCTCCCACACCCTCGGCATCGTCATCCCGGATTTGATGCACTCGTTCTTCGTTGAGGTGATCGCCGGCATCGAGCCGGTCGCCAGCGCACACGGCTACGGCGTGCTGTTGTGCAGTTCGAGCGAAGATGCCGGAAAGGAGCGCGCCGAACTCGACATGCTGCGCAGCCGCCAGGTGGACGGGATCGTGCTCGCCTCGGCGAACGCGTCGGGCAATACCGACATGTTGTTGCAGCTCGCCAAGCAGGGAACCAGCCTGGTGATGATCGACCGCGACGATCATCCGAGCGTCCGCTGCCATCGCGTGCTGACCGACGACGAAGCGGTCGGCAGCCTGGCGACGTCGCATCTCGTCGACGCCGGGCGGCGCGCCATCGCCCACATTGGCGGTCCGCCGATCGTGCATGCCAAGCGGCGCGAAAAAGGCTGGCGCGAGGCGCTGAAAGGCCGCGGCATCAAGGTCGCCGAAGACTGGATCGTGCGCGGCGGATTCATGGAGAGCGACGGCTATCGCGCGATGAAGAAGCTGCTCGGCGGTGCGACCGAGAATCGACGCGGTGTTTGCCGCGAACGATCCGTCGGCGATCGGCGCGATGAAGGCGATTTGGGAAGCAGACCTGCGCGTGCCCGACGACATCGCCGTGGTTGGCGTCGGCGACATCGCGCTCGGCGACCTGCTGCGCGTGCCGTTGACGACCGTCGGCTGGTCGCGCCGCGACCAGGGGCGGCATGCGGCGGAACTGCTGCTCAACAGCCTCGACGGCGAAGTCGATCGCGCGCAGCGCGTGATCATTCCGCCGCGGCTGATCGTTCGCGAGTCGAGCGGTTCAGCGAAATGAAACTGGCGGTCGCGCTGCTCGTGACCGCGTTGGCGCAGGGCTTCACGCCCGCGGCCGTCCGAACGGCCTCGAGTCCTTTCAGCGGCCGACGCCTATCTCCATCGGGCACCGCAAACCATCACCGCCTTCCGCGCCTCGCGTAGCGCCGGCGGCGTCCACGATTTCTTTTCCGAGGGCGACTACTGGTGGCCCGACCCGGCGAAACCCGATGGCCCGTACATTCGGCGGGACGGCGAATCGAATCCGGCGAACTTCGTCGAGCATCGACGCGCGATGGTCCGGCTGAGCATCGAGGTGCCGGCTCTGACCGCGGCGTGGCTGCTGACGAAGGAAGGGCGCTACGCCGATCAGGCGCGCCGCCATCTGCGTGCCTGGTTTGTCGAACCGGAGACTCGCATGAATCCAAGCCTGACCTACGCGCAGGCGATTCACGGAGTTACAACCGGTCGCGGCACCGGCATCATCGACACCATTCATCTCGTCGAAGTCGTTCGCGCCGTCGAAACGCTGCGCAGCGGCGGCGTGATGCCTGATGACGAGTTCAGTGCAATCCGTCGCGTGGTTCAGCGACTACACGGCGTGGTTGACGACGTCAAAGAACGGCGTTGAAGAACGGGACGCCCGAAACAACCATGGCACGTGTTGGGTGATGCAAGTTGCGGCGTTCGCGTCGCTGACCGGCGACACGTCACAACTCGAGATGTGCCGCCGCCGGTTCAAGGACGTTCTCGTGCCGCAGCAAATCGCCGCCGATGGCAGCTTTCCGCTCGAAATCGAGCGCACCAAGCCGTACGGCTACTCGCTGTTCAACCTCGACGCGATGGCCACCACCTGCGAAATCCTCGGCGGTGATGCCTGGACGTTCGAACTGCCCGACGGGCGCGGGATGCGCCGTGCGCGTCGCTTTCATGGCACCCTACATCCGCAACCGCGCCGCGTGGCCGCATGCGCAAGGACGTCCAGTACTTCGACGAGTGGCCGATGCGGCATCCGAGCCTGTTGTTCGCCGGTGTGGCCTTTCATCGCACCGACTATCTCGAGTTATGGCAGACGCTCAAGGCTGATTCGGACGTTGAAGAAGTGGTCCGCAACTTTTTCATCAGGCAGCCGCTGTTGTGGGTCCACTGATCCTCGTCGCGGCGTCGGCGGTTGCGTTAACCAGTCCGAGCGGCGCCATCACATTCCGCCTGACCGTCGATGCCTCGCATCGGGCGGTCTATTCCATTGAACTCAACAAGCGCCCGGTGATCGACGAGTCACCGCTCGGCATCGTCGTCGACGGCAATAACCTGGGGAATGGCGCGGCGATTGGCCGGAGCGAGCCGTACGCGATCGACGAGCGGTATCCATGGAGCGGCGTCCACAGCCTCGCGATCAACCGTTGCCGTGGTGCACGCGTGTCGCTCGGCACGTGGACACTCGATGCGCGCGCCTGTGACGACGGCGTGGCGTTCCGATACATCGTGCCAGGGCGCGAGGGCGTCGGACGAACCCCGGACGAGGGCACGACGTTTCGCGTTCCAGCGGGAGCTGTCGTGTGGTCGCACGACTTCGAAGGACACTACGAGGGTGTCCACCGACAGCAAGCGATTGATGAAATGACGACGGGTGAGTGGGCCGCGCCGCCGGTGACGATCCGCTTGCCGGCGAACGCCGGCTACGCGTCGATCACCGAATCGGATCTCGCCGGCTACGCGGGGATGGCGCTTCGCGCCGACGGCCGGCGCAGCCTGGTTGCGCGACTCGGACACGAGGAACCGGTTTCGTATCCGTATCGATTGCGGTACAAGCCCGAAGACATTGAACGGCTGGCGCAGCCCGCGACGATCGCGGGAACGATCACGACACCGTGGCGCGTGGTGATCGTCGGGCAGACACTGAATGCCCTGGTCAACGCTGACATCGTCCACAATGTGGCGAAGAAACCCGATGCCTCGCTGTTTGGTGACGCATCGTGGATTCGGCCGGGCCGCGCGGTCTGGCGATTTCTCGATGGCGGTGACAACACTTTTGATGGCGTCAAGCAGTTCACCGCGCTCGCCGAGCGTCTCGGGTTCGAGTATCACGTCGTCGAAGGCCTCTGGCAACGGTGGACAGAAGATCAGCTGCGGGAATTCATGGCCGACGCCGCGCAGCGGAAGGTCGGCATCTGGCTGTGGAAGAACAGCCGCGATCTGATGACGGTGGAGCAGCAGCGTGCGTTCTTCGATCAGTGCAAGGCGTTGGGCGTGGTCGGAGCGAAGATCGATTTTTTCGATCACGAAGCGAAGGAAATGATCGATCGGTATCAGTCGATTCTGCGCGAGGCGGCAGTGCGGCGCATCATGGTGGACTTTCACGGTGCAAACAAGCCGGCGGGTGAGGCGCGGACGTGGCCAAACGAGCTGACCCGCGAAGGTGTTTATGGCCTCGAGCATCGCCAACAGGCGGCGTGGGCGGCCCACAACGCCACGCTGCCTTTTACGCGCCTGCTGGCCGGTGCGGCCGATTACACTCCGGTGGTGTTCGGCGAACGGCGCAAGGAAACCTCGTGGGCCCATCAGATTGCGACGGCCGCGCTGTTTACGTCGCCGCTGCTGGTGTACGGCGCGCACCCGCAGAGCCTGCTCGACAATCCCGCCGTAGAGATCATCAAGAGCATCCCGAGCGTGTGGGACGAGACGATCGCGCTGCCGCAGAGCGAGATCGGTCAAGTCGCCGCCTTCGCGCGGCGATCGGGAAAGACCTGGTTCATCACGGTCGCGAATGGCGCGTCACGGCTCGCACCTTGACGATCGATCTGTCTTTCCTTGACGCGACCCGCTATCGCGTTTCCTCGGTTCGCGACGACCCGGACAACGCGGCAACGGTGCGGATCGATGAGAGCACGGTGACGAACCAACAATCGATTCGCGCCGATCTGCGTGCCGGCGGCGGATTCATCGCGAGACTGCAACCGTGACGTTGAGCCTGCTCGACTGGCTGGTGATGCTGGTCTACCTGGCGTTCGTGATCGGCGTTGGCGTGGCGCTGCGCCGATCGACGACTACCAGCGTCGATTTCTTTCAGGCGGGACGGGCGATACCGGCGTGGGTGTGCGGACTGGCATTCATCTCGGCAAACCTCGGCGCGCAGGAAATCATCGGCATGGCCGCGTCGGGCGCCAAGTACGGCATTTCAACCGCCCATTTCTACTGGATCGGCGCGATTCCCGCGATGGTGTTTCTCGGCGTGTTCATGATGCCGTTTTACTACGGTTCGCGGGCGCGATCGGTGCCCGAGTACCTGCGGCTGCGTTTTGACGAGAAGACGCGCGGCTTCAACGCGATTTCGTTTGCGCTGATGACGGTGTTTTCGTCCGGCATTTCGATGTACGCGATGGCGAAGCTGCTGCAGCTGCTGCACGTCTTCGATGCGCCGTTTGCCGCGCTCGGGCTCGGTCCCGAATACATTTTTCACGTCTGCGTGGTGGCGTCGGCGCTAGTCGTACTGGTGTACGTCTGGCTCGGCGGACTGTCGAGCGCGATCTACAACGAAGTGCTGCAATTCATGCTGATCGTCGCCGGCTTTGTACCGCTGGTGTACCTGGGGCTTCGCGACGCGGGTGGGTGGAGCGGGATCAGCGCTGCGGTTCCTACGGGCTTTACGCATTTGTGGAGAGGGTTCGGGCAGGCGGCGACCAGCCCGATGGGGGTGGATGCGTTCGGCGTCGCGATGGGACTTGGCTTCGTCCTGTCGTTCGGCTACTGGTGCACCGATTTCCTGGTGGTGCAGCGCGCGATGGCGGCCGATTCGATGGCCGCCGCCCGACGTACCCCATTGATTGCCGCCGTGCCCAAGATGTTGTTTCCATTTCTGGTGGTAATGCCCGGCCTGATCGCGCTCTCGGTACACGGCGGAGTGGTGCCGCTCAAGATGCATGAAGGCACCAACGCGCTGGTGCTCGATGCGCTCGGCAAACCGCAGCTCGATTACGACCTCACCATTCCGACGCTGTTGCTGCGCTATTTTCCGAGTGGCTTACTCGGCCTCGGCCTGACGGCGCTGCTCGCCAGCTTCATGTCGGGCATGGCCGGCAACGTCACCGCATTCAACACCGTGTGGACCTACGACATTTACCAGGCGTACCTGCGGCCGCGGGCGAGCGATGCCCACTATTTGAAGGTTGGCCGGCTGGCAACGTTGTTCGGCGTGGCGGCTTCGATCCTGACCGCCTATGTCGCAGCGCAGTTCAACAACATCATGGACGTCCTGCAGCTGGTTTTTGCGTTCGTCAATGCGCCGCTGCTGGCGACCTTCCTGCTCGGCATGTTCTGGAAGCGCGCGACCGGCCACGGCGCATTTGCCGGGCTGGTTGCCGGTACCGTGGCCGCCGCGTTGCACCACGGATTGACCCTGCCGGCCGGCGCGGTGGCAGGCGTCAAGGGTGGCTGGATCGCCATCACCGCGACGTATCCGAGCGAGATGGCGCAGAATTTCTGGACCGCGATCGACGCGTTCATGACGTGCCTGATCGTCACGCTCGCGGTCAGCCTGGCGACACGGCCGCGCGCCGATAGCGAATTGCGCGGCCTGGTTTACTCGCTCACCGAGCGGCCGCGCGATGGAGCGTTACCGTGGTATCAGCGCCCGGCGATTCTCGGCGCCGTGGTGTTGCTGGCGACGGCGGCCTTGAACGTGGTGCTGTTCTAATGAAGCTCGATGTGCGCGTGCCGGCGGGCTTGATGCTGACCACGATCGGCGTATTGCTGGCCGGCTACGGTGCGATCAGCGACCGCGCGATCTACGCCCGCTCGCTCGGGATCAATGTGAACCTGATCTGGGGCAGTGTGCTGCTTGTCGCTGGCGCCGCAATGTTGCTGCTGTCGGCGCGGAGCGCGCGTGATTGATCCGGCCAGGCTGAAGAGTGAGTTCGAGCGGACATTCGGCAGCCGCCCGCGGCTGTATCGCGCTCCCGGCCGGGCCAACCTGATCGGCGAACACACCGACTACACCGACGGCTTTGCGATGCCGATGGCGCTGGATCGTTCGACGTGGGTCGCGGCATCATCCCGCGACGACCGCAACCTGATTGCGGTGTCGCGCGCCTTCAAAGAGACCTTCACGATCGACCTCGACAACCAGCCGTCGTATCCCACCGACTCGTGGATTGACTACGTGCGCGGCATCGCCGCGCTGGTCGGCGCCGGCGGCGCCAATCTGCTGATCGACAGTGACGTGCCAATCGGCAGCGGCGTCAGCTCGTCGGCGGCACTCGAAATCGCCTGTGGCTACGCGTTGATCGACCTGAGCGGCCGCGCGGTCGATTTGCGTTCGCTCGCCTGCGACGGTCAGCGCGCCGAACATCAGTTCGTCGGCATTCGTTGCGGGCTGATGGATCAGATGGCGGCGTGCTTTGGTCAACCAGGCCAGGCGCTGCTGCTCGATACGCGCACGTTCGATCACCAGCTCCTGCCGCTGCCAGAGTCCGTTCGCGTTGTCGTCGGCAACACGATGGTCCGCCACGCGCTGGCGTCAGGCGAATACAACGCCCGCCGGACTGACTGCGAACAAGGCGTGGAGATCCTTCGTCGCCGATATCCGGAAATCCGCGCGTTGCGTGATGTCGGCCGGCCGCAGCTCGAAGCGGCGCGTGACGACTTGCCCGAGCGCATCTACCGCCGTTGCCGCCATGTCGTCACCGAAAACGCGCGAACGCTCGACGCCGGCGAGGCGATGCGGCGGGGCGACTTCGACGCGTTCGGGCGGCTGATGAACGCCTCACACGTCAGCTTGCGTGACGATTTCGAAGTCAGCTGCGCCGAACTCGATACGATGGCGGCGATTGCGCGCGCCGAGAACGGCGTCTACGGCGCGCGAATGATGGGCGGTGGCTTCGGCGGATCGATCGTTGCGCTGGTCGATGCGGAGTTGGCATCGAGCGTGGCCGATCGCATTCGCTGCGAGTACCTGAAGGTTACTGGCCGCGATCCGGACGTGTGGGTGTGCACGGCCGGCGCCGGCGTCGAACGATTCGATGGCTGCTGAGTCGCATCGGCGTTTTAACCCGCTGCGCCAGGAATGGGTGATCGTTTCCCCGCATCGGAACGAGCGGCCGTGGCAGGGCCAGGTCGATCCCCGGCCGCGCATCGAAGTGGCGCGTCACGACCCCCAGTGTTATTTGTGCCCGGGAACCCGCCGAGCGCACGGTGTCCAGAATCCTGACTATCAGGCGACGTTTTCGTTCGATAACGACTTTCCGGCGCTTGTGCCGGGACCATCATCAGTCGAAATCGACCGACCGCCGATCGACGACTTGCTGCTGGCGACTACCGAGCGTGGTATCTGCCGCGTGATCTGCTTTTCGCCGCGCCACGACTTGACGCTGGCGCGGATGGACCTTCCGTCAGTTCGCCGCATCGTCGATACCTGGGCCGATGAGTGCGCGAGTGCGGCCGCGAATCCGTGGGTGAAGTACACGCTGGTCTTCGAAAACCGCGGCGAAATGATGGGCGCAAGCAACCCGCATCCGCATTGCCAACTGTGGGCGACGGAGCATGTGCCCAATGAACCGGCGCGCGAGTGGCAGGCGTTCGAGGCCTATCAGCGGACGCATACCGGTGCCTGCCTGCTGTGCGACTATCTTGCGCGCGAGATTCGCGTCAGCGAGCGAGTTATCTTCGCGAACGACGCGTTTGTGGCGCTGGTCCCTTTCTGGGCTACCTGGCCGTTCGAAGCGCTGTTGGTCAGCCGGCGCCACCTGTCGTCGTTCGGCGATCTGACTTCCTCCGAGCGCGATGGCCTTGCGAGTGCGCTGTCGCGTCTCGCCGCGCAGTACGACGCGCTGTTCGATTCGCCGTTTCCCTATTCGGCGGGTTTTCATCCAGCGCCCGTCAACGATCGCCCGGACGGCGCCTGGCATTTTCACGCGCATTTTTATCCGCCGCTCCTTCGATCGGCGACGATCCGCAAGTTCATGGTCGGTTTCGAACTGCTTGGATCGCCGCAGCGGGACTTGACGCCGGAGGAAGCCGCGCGGCGGCTGCGGGAATTGACTCGATGATCTCGCGTCGCACGTTTCTCGAAATGACCGCGTTGGCCAGTGTTCAGTTGCCACGTTCGTCGCCAACGCTCGAGCAGCAATGGGAAGGACCGTTCCTTCGATCGCGTATCGCCAATCATGGACGGTCTCCACTGGTCGTCAATGACGTCATGATCCATGAGCACGCAGCAGCATTCCCGGACGATGCCGCGTTGTACGGTGAAGGCTTCCAGATGCTGACGCAGACCGCCGGGACGATTGCTGCGCCGATCGACCTCAGTCAGTACACCGATGCCAAACACTATCGACTGCCCGGCAGTACCGGTGCGCGGACGTTCTACGGTCTCGCAATGGTGTCGCCACATACCGGCGGCACGACCGTCTTTGCCTTCACGTCCTGCGCCCGCTTCAGCGGCCGGTTCGAACTGTCCGCGTCGAAGGTTCGCGCCATCGTCGATTGCGAAGGACTGACGCTCGCGCCGGGAGAATCGTGGACGCTCGAAGAGATGATGGTTTCGTCGGGCGGCGATCATTCGGCGTTGCTTGGCGCGGTTGCTGATCGCCTCGCGAGGAATCACCCGCCACTGCGGGTCAGCCGTCCGCCGACCGGATGGTGCTCGTGGTACTGCTTCGGTCCGAATGTCACCGCAACGCAGGTGCTCGACAACCTCGACATCATTGCGAGAAACATTCCGGCGCTGAAATACATCCAGATCGACGACGGTTATCAGCGGGCGATGGGCGACTGGCTGGAAACCGGCTCTGCGTTCGGCGGCAGCGTGCGCACGGTCCTTTCGGAAATCAGGAAGCGCGGGTTCGAGCCGGCGATCTGGGTGGCGCCGTTCATCGCCGAAGCCGACTCGCACCTGTTTCAGCAGCACCCAGATTGGTTCATCAAGGACGCGACAGGTGCGCCGTTGCGCTCGGATCGCGTCACGTTCGGCGGGTGGAGGCACGGCCCGTGGTACGCACTCGACGGCACGCATCCAGCCGCAGCAGCACATCTCGAACGCGTGTTCCGCACGATGCGCGACGAGTGGGGCTGCACCTACTTCAAGCTCGATGCGAACTTCTGGGGCGCGATGCATGGCGGACGTTTTTACGATCCGCACGCCACGCGGATTACCGCGTATCGCCGCGGGATGCAGGCAATCGTGCGGGGTGCCGGAAACAGCTTTCTGCTCGGTTGCAATCATCCGATCTGGCCGTCGATCGGGTTGATTCATGGGTCGCGCAGCTCGAACGACATCAAGCGGACCTGGGATCGCATCGCTTCGACCGCGCGCCAGAACTTGAGCCGCAACTGGCAGAACGGTCGCCTGTGGTGGAACGACCCGGACGCGGTCGTCCTCGCGGGCGAGTTGTCGGATGCGGAATGCCGTTTCCACGCAACCGCGATCTACGCCTCCGGAGGAATGGTGCTGTCCGGCGACGACCTGACCGTCATCCCGCCGGCCCGGGCCGCGATGTTGCGCAAGCTTCTCCCGCCGACCGGAGTCGCCGCAGTGTTCGAGGACGCGACGCTGCGGCTGGGAACGGTCCGGACCGCCGATATGCACGCGCTGTGTTTGTTCAACTGGGACGACACGTCACAGGCGATGGCGGTTCGTCTGCCGCGGCCGTCCACCGTGACGGATTTCTGGAGTGATGAGATACTCGGTCGGCGCGAAGGCACGATGATGGTCTCGATGGAGCCACGTTCCGCGCGCCTGCTGAAATTGACATGAACAGGCAAGCCACACCGAGCGGTGCACAGGTAACCGCGACCGCGTTTTTCTCGCTCTTTTCAGTCGTCGGCCTGGCGCTTTACGGGTTGCCGCTGTACTACGATTTCATGGTGCGCGACTTCGGCTGGTCGCGGACGATGGTCACCTCCGGCAACGCGCTCAGCAAGCTGGTGGTCGGGCCGTTGTTCGGATTCGTGGCCGGTTGGATTGTCGATCGCTTCGGTCCACGACGGCTGATGATGGCCGGCATCGTGATGGCGGGCGGAGCGCTGATCGGACTGGGCGCGATGTCGGCGCTCTGGATGTTCTACCTGTTCTACTTTTTCAACGCGCTCGGCTACGTCTGCGGCGGACCTTTGCCGAACCAGGTGCTGCTGTCACGGTGGTTCGATAAGACGCGCGGCCGCGCGATGGGTATCGCCTATCTCGGGATCGGTGTCGGCGGGGCGTTGGTTCCGCTGTTGTCGAACCGGCTGACCCAGCTGCTCGGATGGCGCGCGTCGTTGCAGGTGCTGGGGCTGATCATGATGGTGATCGCCTTGCCGCTGGCGTTTCTCGTCGACGATCGCTCGAAAGACGCCGCGACGCCGACGTCCGCCGGTCCCGATCGTCACGCGCCGCCGGCGCAGCGCCTCGGTGCGATTCTGCGACAGCCGGCCTTCTACCTGCTCGCGATCGGCAGCATGTGTTCGATTGCCGCGGTCGGTGGAACCAACCAGCATTTGAAACTGTTTCTCAGTCTCGACCGGGCGTATTCGCAGACCGACGCCGCCTCGATTATTTCGCTGGTCCTCGCGATCAGCATCGCCGGACGCCTGTTCATGGGCTGGCTGGCCGATCGCATGCCGCGCAAGCACGTGATGCTGCTGATCTACGTGCTGGTCGCCGCGGCGATCCCGCTGCTGCTGATCAGCGGATCGCCGACATCGATGTCGCTCTTCGCGGTAGTGTTCGGGCTCGGCCTCGGCGGCGAGTACTTGATCATTCCTTTGATGGCCGGCGAACTGTTCGGCGTCGCCGTCCTTGGCCGCGTGATGGGAATCGTGTTGACGCTCGACGGCGTCGCCGAAGCCACAGCGCCGATGCTGGTCGGCTACCTCCGCGACCGCACCGGCACCTACAACATCGGTTTCACCACGCTAGTCATCACCGCGCTCGCCGGCGCCGTCGCGATCGCCCTACTCCCTCGCACGATGCAGCACCAGCACCTTGGCACCCAGCACCTCGGCACCCGGCACCTTGGCACCCGGCACCTTGGCACCCGGCACCCTGGCACCCGGCACCCAAGCACCCGACACCTCGGCACCCGGCACCAGCACCCAGCACTCAGCACCCAGCACCCAGCACCCTTAATTATGAAAATCCTCTCCGCCGAAGTAATCGTCTGCTCGCCGGGCCGCAATTTTGTGACCTTGAAAGTGATCACCGAAGACGGGTTGCATGGGCTCGGCGACGCGACGGTCAACGGACGCGAGCTCGCGGTTGCCAGCTACCTGACCGATCACGTGATCCCGCTGCTGATCGGTCGCGACGCGCGAAAGATCGAAGACATCTGGCAGTACCTCTACAAAGGCGCATACTGGCGGCGCGGTCCGGTGACGATGGCGGCAATTGGCGCGGTGGATTCGGCGTTGTGGGACATTCGCGGCAAGGCGCTGAACACGCCGGTCTATCAACTGCTCGGCGGCGCGTCGCGTGAGTCGGTGATGGTCTACGGTCATGCCAACGGCAACACTGTGGACGAAGTGGTCCAGGCGGTGGCGCACTACGTCGATCTCGGATATCGCGCCGTCCGGGCGCAATGCGCCGTTCCGGGCGTGCAGCATGCCTACGGCGTCGGCCGCGGCACGCTGTATTACGAACCGGCGGAGAAGGGCCGTCCCCTCGAAAGTGTGTGGAGCACCGAAAAATATCTCGACTTCATGCCGCCGGTGTTCGCGCGGCTGCGCCACGAAATCGGCTTCGACGTTCACTTGCTGCACGACGTCCACCATCGGCTGACGCCGATTGAAGCGGCGCGACTCGGCAAGAGTCTCGAGCCGTACCGGCTGTTCTGGATGGAAGATCCGGTGCCGGCCGAGAACCAGGCCGCCTTCCGCACGATTCGTCAGCATACGGTGACACCGATCGCCGTTGGCGAAGTGTTCAATACCATCCACGACTGCATGCAGCTGATCGAAGAAGAGTTGATCGATTACATCCGGACCACCGTGATTCACGCCGGCGGCATCAGTCACATGCGCAAGATCGCCGCGCTCGCCGAGCTTCATCATGTGCGGACCGGATCGCACGGCGCAACCGACCTCGGCCCGGTCGCGATGGCTGGAGCGCTGCACTTCGATCTCAGCGTTCACAATTTCGGGATCCAGGAATACATGCGCCACACGCCCGAAACCGACCGTGTGTTTCCGCATGCCTACACCTTTGAACGAGGCGCGATGCATCCGGGTGATGCGCCAGGGCTGGGCGTGGACATCGACGAAGCACTCGCCGCAAGCTATCCATACGAACCGGCGTATTTACCAGTCAATCGCCTGACAGACGGGACGGTGCACTCATGGTGATGCGCGTTACTCGACGACAAGCGCTGCAGACGTTATGCGCGACGGCGGCGTTACGCCGCACTTTGGCCGCCGCATCGTCGATTCAATATGGTTATGCCGGCATCACCTGGGGCAACGATTACATGGCGGCGATCGACGACATCGCCGCTGTTGGCTATCGTGGCATTCAGCTCCGTGCCGGCGATGGATTGCTCGATCGGTTTGCCAGCCAGCCGGCGGCGCTGCGCGATCTGTTGGCGTCGAAGCGGCTGACCTTTGCGGTGTTCTCGAGCGGCAACCTGTCGATCGATCCAGCACGCGAGCGCGAGATGTTCGATCTGCACACCAAGCATGCGCGGTTCGTGCAGAGCGCGGGCGGCAAGTACTTGCAGGTGATCGACGAGCGCCCGAAAGGTCGCGCGGTGACCGCTGCCGACTACACCCGAACCGGACGCCTGCTGACCGAACTGGCGAAGCGGGTTCATGACGCCGGTGTAACGCTGGTGTATCACCATCACATGAACAGCACCGGCGAAAAGCCGCAGGAGATTGCGGCGGTGCTCGAGGCGGCAGACAGTCGCCATGTGCGGTTGCTGTTCGACACGGCGCACTTTCAGCAGGGCGGCGGCGATCCGGCCGCGGCGATTCGGCAGTATCGCGAGTGGATCGAGGTCCTGCACTTGAAGGATGTCCGGGCGATCGAGTCGGCGCCCGGCTATCAGTTCGTCGAGTTGGGCCGCGGTCGGGTGGATTGGGCTGGCGTGTTCGCCGCGTTATCGGCGATCAACTACCAGGGGTGGGGAGTCGTCGAGCTCGATCGCGTGCCGGAGCCGGGGCGCACTCCACGGGAGTCCGCCGAAATCAATCGGCGCTATCTCGTTGAGGTCGCTCCACCAGATCGTCTGATCTGGATGCGCGCGCCGGCCTGCCGAACTGGATGGTCTGGCCCTCGCAGCCGTCGCCGTGTCGCGATCGCATCGCATCCACACCGCAACAAATACTCTGCGGACTCTGCCTTCTCTGCGTCTCGGGCGCGTCGCGTTGGCCAACGACGCGCCCTTGAAAAACTGGAAAAAAGCGCGGTGTGGATGCGGCCAACGCTCGCGGAACGCAAGCGTCGGCACGCAGAGTAGAGACGACCTTAGGTAGACGACTTCGGAATTTCGAATCCCTTGCGATACGACTCGCGAGTCAGTAGTCGATCGGCCTCCGGATCGTTGACGAACTTTTCCTTGTGGCCGTCGAACACCAGCGCGCGGCCGACGCGATACGAAACGTTCGCCAGATGCGGCAGCGTCGACGAGAGATGGCCTTCGCTGATGTCGCAGGCCAGCAGCTTGGCGTTGTCGGCGCGTATCGCGTCGATGAAATTCTGATAATGCGGATACTCGGTGGTCGTCAGGCCGGTCGCTTCCTTTTTTTCCTCCGGCGGCGGCGCGGCGCCGGGCCCCGGCTCGTTCTTGGGTCCGAAGTACGACTGCCACGACTTGCCGGCTTCTTCAATCCAGAGCCAACCCTTGGTGCCGTAGAAGATATTGCCGATGCGCACGCCCGCTTCGTCGTTGGTGAAGCCGCCACGGGTCGCGAACTCCATAATCGCGCCGTCGGCGTACTCGTAGGTCGTGGTCTGCTCGTTCGGCGTTTCCTGCGACGATTCGTCGCCGAAATAGCCGCCGACCGAACGGATCTTCACCGGATGCTCCTGTTTCCGCAGGCCCCAGCGCGCGATGTCGAACTGGTGCGGGCCCTGGTTGCCGGTGTCGCCGTCGCCGTAATCCCAGTGCCAGTGCCAGTTGTAGTGGAAGCGGTTGCGATTGAATGGCCGTTTCGGCGCCGGACCGAGCCACAGGTCGTAGTCAACCTTGGATAAATACTGCTGGTCGTAGGTTGGTTCGTAAGTGGTCGCGGTGACGGTGAGCGCGTATTGTTCGCCGGGCGCCATTGGACCATCGGGATACTTGCCAATCGCCGGACGCGGCTTGAAGCAGAGTCCGCGCGCCAGGTAAACCTTGCCGATGCCGCCCTCGTGCATGAACGCGATCGCATCCTTCACGGCCGGCCGGCTGCGGTTCATCGTGCCGACTTGAACGAGCCGTCCAGCCCGCGCCGCGGCTTCAATCATGCGGCGGCCCTCCCACACCGTGTGCGAGGCCGGTTTTTCGACGTAGACGTGTTTGCCGGCCTGCAGCGCCCAGATCGTGGCAAGCGCGTGCCAGTGGTTCGGCGTGGCGATGACCACCGCATCGACGTCCTTGTCGTCGAACACGCGCCGCATGTCCTGCACGAAATCCGGCTTGAACGTCGGGACGTCGCTCAGCCGGGCGTCGTTGATCCGCTCCGGCGCGAGATTGGCGTCGATGTCGCACAAGAATTTGTGTTCGACGTTTTTCAACCGCGCGAAGCCGCGCTTCAGCGCGTTGCCTTGACCGCGAATGCCGATGCTTGCAACCACGACGCGATCGTTCGCGCCGAGAACACGGCGACCCACCGCCGGCGCCGCGTTCACGGTGGCGCCGCCGACCACGCCGGCGCCGAGCGCGATTCCCGCGGCGCCGAGCCGCGCCGTGAATTCGCGACGGGACATGCCATTCTGACTCTCTGTATCGTTCGCCACGGGATCCTCCTCAGAAGGCTGCATCACGCCCGAGCATCACCAAGCTGGGCCGGTTCGAGCCTCGGCGCCAGCGCGTGTACGACCGCCAGTGTAATCAGGTACGTCGTGCCGGCGATAGTGAATACCGGCAGGTAGCTGCCGGTAGTTTCCAGCAGGTAGCCGGTGATTTTCGCGATCAACATCCCGCCAACCGCTCCAGCCATGCCGGCGAAACCAATCACCGACCCAACCGCTTGCCGAGGGAACATGTCGGACGCCAGCGTGTAGACGTTGGCCGACCAGCCCTGATGAGCCGCGGCGGCGATGCTGATCAGCGCAACCGCCGTCCACATGTTTTCGACCCGCGACGCCGCAACGATCGGCACAACCGCGATGGCGCAGACCAGCATCGCGGTTTTACGTGCGCGATTGACTGACCAGCCGCGCGCCAGCAGCGTTGACGATAACCAGCCGCCGAAGATGCTGCCGCCGTCGGCGACCAGATACACGACGATGATCGGCGGACCGAGTTCCAGCAGTGAAAGCCCGAACTTGCGGCCGAAGAAGTCAGGAATCCAGAACAGGTACACCCACCAGATCGGGTCGGTCATGAACTTCGCCATCGCCACTGCCCAGGTCTGCCGATGCGGCAGCAGCGTTCGCCACGCAACGTTGACGCTGCGATCCGGCGGGTCGGTCGAAATGTAGGCGAGCTCCGCGGCGCCGACTTTCGGATGACGATCCGGCCGGTCGTAGTAGTGCCACCACAACCCCAGCCAGCCGAACCCGATCAGACCGGTTGCCAGGAACGCCCATCGCCATCCGAACCGCAGCGTGATGAACGGCACGATCAACGGCGTGACGATCGCGCCGATGTTGGTGCCGGCGTTGAACAGGCCGGTGGCGAGCGCGCGCTCCGATCGTGGAAACCATTCGGCGACCGTCTTGATCGCCGCCGGGAAGTTCCCTGACTCGCCGAGGCCGAGCGCGAAGCGCGCGACGATGAAGCCGGCGACCGATGCCGAGTAATTCAGTCCGAGAAATCCCAGCATCACGGCGGCCGTCGTCCCAATCGTCGTGGCGGCGGCGTGCGCCATCGCCGCCAGCGACCAGATCGTGAGCGCCAACGCGAAGCCCGCCCTGGTGCCGATCCGGTCGATTAACCGGCCGGCGACGATGAAACCGATCGCGTAGGCGAGTTGAAACGAAAAGACGATGTCGCTGTAGTCGATTTCGCTCCAGCCAAACTCCGGTTGTAACGTCGACTTGAGGATGCCGATCACCTGACGGTCGATGTAGTTGATCGTCGCTGCCAGGAACAGCAGCCCGCAGATGATCCAGCGGAACCGGCCGACGCGTGTCGTGGTTTGGATGTGCATCAGATTGTCGGGTTGCGCCGATGAATGGCGAACTCGCGGTGGCCGAGACGTTCGGCGGCCGTCAGTTGGCCGGAACAGACATCCACGAGGCTGGCGATCAGGCGATCGGCGGCCCCATCGAGCGGCTCGCCGTCGGTGATGATACCGCTGACGTCGAGGTCGGTGTTATCAGCCATCGTTTGCGCCGTTCGCGGGTTGCCGGTGATCTTGATCACCGGCGCAATCGGATTGCCGGTCGGCGTGCCGAGCCCGGTGGTGAACATCACGACCTGGGCGCCGCCACCGACCATGCCGGTCACCGACTCGACGTCGAGTCCCGGCGTATCCATCACGGTCAAGCCGTGACTGGTGATCGGCGCTGAATAGCCGACGACATCCTCGAGCCTGGTTCGTTCGCCCGCCTTGTGAGTCGCGCCCAGCGATTTTTCTTCGATCGTCGTCAACCCGCCGCGAATGTTGCCCGGCGACGGTTGCGTGCCGCGGATGTCGAGGCCGAGCGCCATCGCTTCGGCTTCCACACGGCTGACAATGCGCACCAACTGAGCGGCGGCCGTAGACGAGGCGGCGCGCGCCGCGAGCAAGTGCTCGGCGCCCATGATTTCGGCAACCTCGCCGAGGACGACCGATCCGCCGGCGTCGACCAGGCGATCGGCAACGCGCCCAACCGCCGGATTCGAAGCGAGTCCCGAGGTGTAGTCCGAGCCGCCGCATTTCACGCACAGGATCAGCGAGGCGAGATCGCAGGCTTCGCGCCTGGCTGAAGACAGCCTCGCCGCCATGTCGCGGGCGATCGCAATGCCCGTCTCGGTGGCGCGAACCGTGCCGCCTTCGGTTTGAATGGCGACGACCGCCGCCGGCTTGTTGTGACGCCTGGCCTCATCGAGCAGGCGCTGCGCGACCACCTGTTCGCACCCGAGCGCGACGACCAGTACCGCCCCGACGTTCGGGTGACGGCAGTACGCCGCCAGGGTGTCGTGCGTGACCTGCATGTCGGGACCGAGCTGTCCGCAGCCGGCCAGATGGGGAAGCGCGGTACCGACGCCGTCAATTGCCGCCGCAATGCGCTCGGAGACGACCGCGGAGCAGATCACCGTCGGCACAACCAGCACATGGTTGCGAACGCCCACGCGACCGTCCGCACGCCGATACCCGAGGAAGGTCGTCGCCGTCACGCGCCGGCCTCCGGCAAGCCGGCGCGCGCCTGGTCGCCGCGGCCGCGGCCACTCTCGACGTTGTGGGTGTGGACGTGCGCGCCGGCGGCGATGTCGGACACCGCGGTACCGATCGCGCTGCCGTACTTGACCACCGCCTCGCCGCGCGCGATCGGGCGCAGCGCAACCTTGTGACCGCGTGGAATGCGGTCGCCAATCGCCAGGGTCATCCCGCCGGCACTGATCGTCGTCCCGGGCTCGAGCGGTTCGAGTGCGGTGGCGACATTGTCGTGCGCGCTGATCACGATCATCGCGTTCATGAGGCAATCCGCCGGCGCCGTCGCCGCGGCGCTTCACGATCTGGCTCGGCTTCCTGCGCCTGGTAGCGGCTCGCTTCGATCAGGTGATCGTGCATCGCGAGGCGCGCTGCAACGGCGTCTCGCGAGCGGATGGCACGGTAGATCCGACGGTGTGCTTCGGCCGCGGCGCGCAGGTCGCGATTGGCGGCGCGCTCGGCGGTCTTGCGCCGGCGCTCGTAGTACAACGCCGACACCATTTCGATTAGCGCGGCCAGAATCGGGTTGCCTGAACTGGCGGCGACGACGCGATGAAAATCGACGTCGTGGACCAGAAACGCCTGCGGTTCGTTCATCAGTGCGAACAGGCTGGCGACGGTGTCGGCAATGGCCGCCAGTTGCTCGGACGTTGCGCGCTCGGCAGCAAGTCCGGCCGCGCCGACTTCGAGAACACGCCGCGCTTCGTACATGTCGTCGCGCGAGAAGCCGTGCAAGGCGGCGAGAAAACTCAACGGCTCCGGCGCGAGCGACGGCGGGCCGCCCGGCACGTAGGTGCCCGAGCCGTGCCGCGACCGCACCACCCCCATCGCTGCAAGCGCGTAGAGGCCGGCACGCACCGTCGGGCGGCTGACGCCGATCTGTGTCGCCAGGTCGCGTTCAGCCGGCAACCGATCGCCCGGCCGCAGGGCGCCCCGCTCGATCAGCGTTCGCACGTGGGCAACGACTTGCTCGGTGCTTCCTTCGAACGTCATCAACCGTCCAAGTTGTATGACCACTGTCGGGTGTTGTCAAGGAAGAAGGGCCTCGCTTCTTGCCAAGTGGTCTTGCCAATTGTAGAGTGGGCGGAATTGGTATGCCGATGCTGAATGAAACGTTGATCAGGGCTCCACGAGTCGAAGGCCGCCAGCAGTTGTTGAGGCGCGGTGGCGGCGGCGCGAGTGAGTTATCGGTCGCACGCCTGCGCGTCGCTGCCGGCGCAACGGCCGAACACGTCGTTGCGGACGAGGAAACCATCGTGGTGTTGCAGGAAGGGCAGGGCCGATTCGCGGTCGGTGGCCGCGAGTGGCCGGTCAGCCGCAGCGGTGTCTTCACTGAACGCGCCACTGCGGCCTACCTGCCGCCCGGCGCGACGCTTCGCATCTCCGCGACGACGCCGATGGAAGCGGTGCTGGTTTCTGCAGCGACGCGCGACGGCGGCGATCCGACGGTGATCGGGCCCGAGGCGGTTCGCGTCAACGCCCGCGGCAAGGGATCGTACGCGCGCGAGGTCCACGATATTTTCGTCACCGATCCGCACGCTCGCCGGTTGATGGTTGGCGAAACCTTCAATCCAGCCGGCAACTGGAGCAGCTACCCGCCGCACAAGCACGACGGACGTGACGGCGAACCGAAACTCGAAGAGGTCTACTACTACCGTATCGAACCGTCGCAGGGCTTTGGCCACCAGATGCTGTATACCGCCGACGGCGAATCGGTGACACATACGGTTCGCGATGGCGATGCGGTGCTGCTGCCGTACGGCTACCACCCGGTTTCAGCGGCGCCGGGCTATCGGCTGTACGACTTGTGGGCGATTGCGGGAGCGCAGCGCAAGCTGGCGCTGCACGAAGACCCGGCGCATAGGTGGATTAACGACGCGTAATGCAGAATGCAAAATGCAAAATGTAAAATGCGGAAAAAATCTCTGCATTTTGCATTTGCATTCATACGTTCACCGCACTCGCCAGTAGCCCGCCGTCCACCACCAGCAACTGACCGGTCACGAAGCTTGCGGCGTCCGATGCGAGATAGACGGCGGCGCCGACCAGTTCCTCGGTTCGCCCGAAACGGCGCATCGGTGTGCGCATCAGAAATTCCTGACCGCGCGGGCCTTTGAGGATCTCGCGGTTGAGATCGGTTTCGAACACGCCGGGAGCGATGGCGTTGACCGTGATGCCGTGCGGCGCCCATTCAATCGCCAGCGCGCGGGTCAAGCCAGCCACCGCCGACTTGCTCGCGGTGTAGGCGGCCACTTCCATCAAGCCGACAAATGACGCCAGCGAGCCGATGCCGATCAGCCGGCCCTGGCCGCGCGCGATCATCCCCGGCGCAAACGCGCGATACGTGCGCATCATCCCGGTCAGGTTGGTTTCGATAATCTGATCCCACTCCGTGTCGGTCATTTCCACGCTGGCTACTCGCTTGGTGATACCGGCGGCGGCGACCACGATGTCCACGGCACCCAGCGACGAGACGCACTCGTCACGCAAGGCGTTGAGCGACGCGGTGTCGCCGACGTCGGTCGCAATCCGCGCGGTGCGGCGGCCTTTGGATTCGATTATCGCCGCCACCTCGTCCACCATCGCCTTGCGGCGGCCGGTCGCGACGACGTCGGCGCCGGCGTCGGCAAGACCGAGCGCCAGGGCTCGCCCAATCCCCGTCGTCCCGCCGACCACTACTGCCGTCTTTCCCTTCAAGTCGAAAGAAACCAAGATCGCCACCTCCGGTTGCTTATTTGATCAAATGACCAGATACGCGATTGCGCTAATTGGTCTGACCAATTCACTGAAACCGCCGCGTCTGAAAAACCGCCCAATTGTAATCTCGCGATGTGACGGCTGACGCCGGTACGGCATTTCCGATTACTATGCTTGCGTGAGAGTGAAGACCGATCGGGCCTCGACCGTGCGAGCGATTGAGCAGTTCGGCATCGTGGCGGTGATTCGACTCAAGGATCCAGCGCGCGTCCGCGGTGTCGTCGACGCCCTGGCGGCGGGCGGCGTGCGCGCTCTTGAAGTGACGATGACGGTGCCGCGCGCGGTCGATCTGATTCGTGAACTGGCCCCGACGATGCCCGATGGGTTCCTGCTTGGCGCCGGTACGGTGACCGACGTCGCCACCGCTCGTGCGGTCATCGATGCCGGCGCCGCATTCATCGTCGGCCCGGTGTTTCGGCCCGACGTGATCGCGGCGTGCCACGATCGTGATGTGCCGGCGATCCCCGGATGTTTCTCGCCGACTGAAATCCTGGCGGCGCATGAAGCCGGCGCCGATCTCGTGAAGGTGTTTCCGGCAACCGCCCTTGGACCGGCGTTCATTCGCGATGTGCGCGCGCCGTTGCCGCAAGTGAAGCTGGTGCCGACCGGTGGCGTGACAATCGAGAACGCTGGCGAGTGGATTCGCGCCGGCGCCGCCGCGGTTGGAGTCGGGTCTGCGTTGCTCGATAACAAAGCGATCGACAGCGGCCGGTTCGAAGTGATCACCGCCAACGCTCAACGAGTCGTCGCCAACGTCGCTGCCGCGCGCGCATGACCCCGACCGTCGTCACGTTCGGAGAAATCATGCTGCGCCTCAGCCCTCCGGGATTCGAGCGCTTCTTTCAATCGCCGGTGCTGTCCGCGACCTTCGGCGGCGGCGAAGCCAACGTCGCGATCAGCCTGGCGCAGTTCGGGTTGAACAGCGTTTACGTCACGGCGCTGCCGAAGCATGCGATCGGCGAAGGCGCGCTGCGGACGCTCCGCGCCCACGGCGTCGACACATCGCACGTGGTGCGCGGCGGCGACCGAGTCGGCATCTATTTCGCGGAAACCGGCGCCAGTCAGCGGGCGTCCGCCGTTATCTACGACCGGGCGCATTCGGCAATCAGTGAGCTGCCGGCCGATGCCATCAATTGGGATCGCGTGATGGCGGGAGCGCAGTGGTTTCACGTGACGGGAATCACGCCGGCGCTCGGCGAACGTGCCGCTGCCGCGACCGCGACGGCCATTGCCGCCGCGAAAGGTGCCGGCGCGCGCGTCAGTGTCGATCTGAACTTCCGCAAGAAATTGTGGTCCGAGGCCAAAGCGCAGTCGACGATGAAGCCGTTGATGAGCAACGTTGACGTCGTGATCGCCAACGAAGAGGATCTGCAGTCGGTGCTCGGCGTTCACGTCGCCGGCGCCGACGTCGCCAGCGGCGCACTCGACGTCTCGGGATATCGCGCCGCCGCCGAGCGGGTGTCGCGCGAGTTCGGACCGTCGATCGTCGCGGTGACGCTGCGCGAAAGTCTTTCGGCCAGCGACAACGGCTGGAGCGCGGTGTTGTGGGACGGCAAAGCCCAGACCCTGCATCAGAGCCAGCGCTACGTGGTGAGGCTGGTCGATCGGATTGGTGGAGGAGACAGCTTTGCGGCCGGTTTGATCTACGCGATCCTCGCCGGTCGGCCACTCGATGCGTCGTTGCGGTTTGCTGTCGCAGCGAGCGCGCTGAAACAGACGATCCCTGGCGACGCGAATGCTGTGACGATCGCGGAAGTGGACGCGCTGGCCAGCGGCGACGCGTCGGGCCGGGTGCAGCGCTAGCATGCCGGATCACCTGCTCGAGCTTCAGCGGGCTACGCGTCGTGCGGCGATCGACGGCGGAGGCGCTGTCGACCCGTCGATTCGTCGCCAGATCGCCGCCGGACAACCGCCGCCGGAGCTGGCCTCGCTCGTCGCTAAGATCCGCGACCGCGCCTACACGGTGACCGACAAGGACCTCGATGTCTTGCGCTCGCGCTACTCCGAAGATCAGTTGTTCGAGGTGATCGTCGCTGCCGCAATCGGTGCCGCGGAACACCGCCTGACGTCCGCGCTCGCTGTGCTCGAGGGCGAGGCGTGAGGCTCGGAGTCGGTCGAACGCGGCGGACGCCTTGCGGATCGCCTCCGGTTTGCAGTAATTCGTCTGAAGTCGGGATTCAGGGCGCCGGACGTCGCCCGAACGCTGGCCTATCGACGCGATTATTTCGGCGGGCATCATCGCAAGCACACGCACGCCGTGATGCGCGGGCCATCAGCTTGGACGGTCGGCGAGCGGGAGCTGTTTGCGGCGTTCGTCTCGCGAATCAATCACTGTCACTTTTGAACCAACGCACACGCCGCGGTCGCGGCGGTTGCCTTCGACGCCGCCGTCACGCGCCAGGTGCTGGACGACTTCGAGACGGCGCCGATTCGTCCACAGCTACGGGCGACGCTGCGCTTCTTGAAGAAAATGACGCTGGAACCCGACGCGTTGAGCCGTGACGACGCGGCCGCCGTGCGCGCGACCGGCGTGGACGATCAAGCGCTGCGCGATGCGATTCACGTTGCCTACCTGTTCAACATCTACGATCGGCTTGCCGATGCGATGGGCTGGCACGTCCCGGATCCTTCATCCGGTTCGTATGTCGCGGGTGCCAGGCGGCTGTTGCGGCGCGGGTATCAGTAGCAGCTGCTGCGCATAATGTTTCCGTAAGGACGCATCGGCGGGCGGGAAGTGCGGTTTTCCGATGCGCACTCATTGTACCAAAGCAATTCCGCGCTGACGAGACTGGTTTTCCACGTCGTCCTTCGCTTACAGTGCCGACCTCCATGTTGAAACTGCTTCGCCTTCTCAAGGCCCACCAGGGCCAGGTCGCCATCGTGCTGGGATTGGCATTGGCGCAGTCGATCGGTTCACTGCTGCTGCCGCGGATGATGTCGGACATTGTCGACAAGGGCATCGTCAAGGGCGACCAGCGGGCGATTGTCGAGATCGGCGGCGTGATGCTGCTGATCTCGCTCGCCACGACGGCGTGCGCGATCGCCGGCAGCTTCTACGCGGCGAAAGCGGCGACCGGTTTCGGGCGGATCCTGCGAGGCACGATCTTCGCGCGCGTCGAGCATTTCTCGATTCACCAGTTCGACGGGTTCGGCGCGGCGTCGCTGGTCACCCGTACCACCAACGACACCACGCAGGTTCAGCAGATGCTGATCATGATGCTGACCATGGTGATCACCGCGCCGATGCTGGCAATCGGCGGCGTGATTCTGGCGTTGTCGCAAGACACTCAGCTGGCCTGGGTGCTGATTGCGGTGATGCCGGTGATGGCCCTGGTCTTTACCGTGATCCTGCGCGGCGCCGTGCCGCTGTCGCAGGCCATGCAGACCAAGATCGACCGCTTGAACCTGGTGCTGGGCGAAGGTCTGAGCGGGGTGCGCGTCATCCGCGCCTTCGATCGCGGCGTACACCAGCGCGAACGGTTCGACGAAGCCAACCGCGACCTGACCAACACCGCGATCGCGGTGAATCGACTGATCGCGTTCCTGATGCCCGCGCTGATCGTCATGTTGAACCTCACCAGCATCGCGATCATCTGGTTCGGCAGCCATCGCATCGATCAGGGCGTGATGCAGGTCGGCGCGATGATCGCCTCGTTGCAGTATGCGATGCAGATTCTCTTCGCAGTCTTCATGGTGACGGCGATGTTCGTGATGCTGCCGCGCGCCTCGGCCGCCGCGGCGCGGATCAACGAGGTGCTGGAGATCGAGCCGGAAATCGTCGATCCCACCAACGCCGTCCTTCCGCACTTGGCGACCAGCCGCGGTCGGGTCGACTTCGAGAACGTCACCTTCCAATATCCGGGTGCGGAAGAACCGGCACTGACCGGCGTGTCGTTCAGCGCCTTGCCCGGCGAGGTGACCGCGATTATCGGCGGCACCGGCTCCGGCAAATCGACGCTGGCCGGATTGATTCCGCGCTTCTACGACGTCAATCAGGGTCGAGTGCTGGTCGATGGCGTTGACGTCTGTGACATGTCACAGGCCGAATTGCGCGCGAGAATCGGCTACGTCCCGCAAAAGGCCGTACCTGTTCACCGGAACCGTCGCGGCCAACATTCGCTACGGGCGCGACGATGCCTCGGACGAGGAGGTCCGTCACGCCGCCGAAGTCGCGCAGGCGATCGAATTTGTCGATGCGATGCCCGAGAAATTTGCCTCGCCGGTCTCGCAGGGCGGCATCAACCTGTCGGGTGGTCAGAAGCAGCGGCTGGCGATTGCCCGCGCGATCGTCCGGAAGCCCGACGTCTACGTCTTTGACGACAGCTTCTCCGCGCTCGATTACGCGACCGACGCGAAACTGCGTGCGGCTCTCAAGAGCGAAACCGCCAACGCGACGGTCTTCGTGGTCGCGCAGCGGATCAGCACCGTGATCGGCGCGGATCGCATCGTGGTCCTCGACAACGGCCGGGTGGTCGGCATCGGCACTCACGACGCGCTGATCAAGACGAACGACATTTATCGCGAGATTGTGGCGTCACAGGTTTCGCTGGAGGAAGTGGCATGAGCGCGGCACCCGCGCAGAACCCGCCGCCGCGCACCGCGCCGCCGCGCGACATGTTCGGCGGCCGGCCGATGGGCGGCCTCGGCATTCAGGCGCAGAAAGCCAAGAACTTCAAGGGAACGCTGAACCGCTTGCTTGGCTACCTGCGTCCGCATCGCGCTGGACTGACCGTCATCGTGATCGCCGGAGCGATTGGCACGGTGTTCAGCGTGCTCGGTCCGAAGATCCTCGGCATGGCCACGACCAAAGTCTTCGAAGGCTTCGTCGCCAAGGCCGCAGGCGTCCCTGGCGCCGCCGTGGATTTCGACTACGTCGGCCGCATCCTGCTCGGACTGATTGCCCTCTACATCGTTGGCAACAGCTTTCAGTATCTGATGCAGTACCTGATGGCCAACGTCGCGCAGCAAACCGTCTATCAGATGCGACGCGATGTCGAAGCCAAGTTCGATCGCCTGCCGCTGCGGTTCTTCGATACACGTACGCGCGGCGAGGTCATGAGCCGCGCCGTCAACGATCTCGACAGCATCAGTTCCACTTTGCAGCAGACCCTGACGCAGTTGCTGACCTCGGTGCTGACGCTGATCGGCGTGATCGTGATGATGTTGACGATCAGCTGGATCCTGACCCTGGTGACCGTCCTGACGCTGCCGCTCAGCATCGTGATCGTCGCGCGTATCGCCAAGCGGTCGCAGAAGTTCTTCATGAAGCAGCAGATGGCGCTGGGCGGGCTGAACGGCCACGTCGCCGAGATGTACAGCGGCCACACCATCGTCACCGCGTTCGGCCATCAGCGAAAATCAGTGGCCACGTTCGACAAGTTGAACGAGGACTACTACGACGGCGCGTGGCGGGCGCAGTTCGTCACCGGCATCATCTGGCCGACGATGATGTTCGTCGGAAACCTCGGCTACGTGCTGACCGCGGTGATCGGCGGCGTGCTGGTGACGCGCCGTTCGATCGCGATCGGCGATGTCCAGGCGTTCATTCAGTACGGCCGCCAGTTCTCGATGCCGATTGGCCAGTTGAGCGGCATCGCCAACGTCATTCAGTTGACGATCGTGTCGGCGGAGCGCGTTTTTGAACTCCTCGACGAACCGGAAGAGACTCCGGATGCCGCGAACGCGAAGACCATCACCGCACCGCGCGGCGCCGTGCAGTTCGACGACATCAGCTTCCGCTACAAGCCGGACGTGCCGGTGATCGAGCACCTGTCGCTCGACATTGCGCCGGGGAGGATGATTGCGATCGTCGGTCCGACCGGCGCCGGCAAGACCACGCTGGTCAACCTGCTGATGCGGTTTTACGACGTCGACAGCGGCGCGATCCGCGTTGACGGCGTCGACATTCGTGAGCTGCGGCGCGGCGGGCTGCGGCGGATGTTCGGGATGGTGCTGCAGGACACGTGGCTGTTCTCGGGGACGATTCGCGACAACATCGCCTACGGGCGCGAACAAGCCAGCGACGTCGAGATTGTCCGCGCGGCAAAGGCGGCGCAGGCCGACCATTTCATCCGGACCCTGCCCGAGAATTACCAGACGGCGATCAACGAAGAGGCAAGCAACCTGTCACAAGGACAGAAGCAGTTGCTGACGATTGCGCGGGCGTTTCTCGCCGATCCGGCGGTGCTGATTCTCGACGAGGCGACCAGCAGCGTGGATACCCGCACCGAAGTGCTGATTCAACGCGCGATGGGCGAGCTGATGCGTGGCCGGACCACCTTCGTGATTGCGCATCGGCTGTCGACAGATCCGCAACGCCGACTCGATTCTGATGATCGAACACGGCCGGATCGTCGAACGCGGCACGCATCAGGAACTGCTGGCGGCGAAAGGCCCCTATGCGGCGCTCTATCACAGCCAGTTCGCCCGGACCGCGCAGCCGGTGGCGTCGTAGCGGTTTTCGCGCTCAGCGGCCAAACACGGTCGCGACGTCGACGACGACGTGCGTGCGCGGCGAGTAGACGACGACTGATCCATCGATGTAGCCGCGACGATAGTCGGGCGGCAACACCACCAGCTGCCGTTCGACCACCACTGGCAGCGGCCGGACTTTCTTCTCCCATCCCGGCGGCAGCTCGCCGGTTCGCGCCTGCTTCTTGGCGAGCCCGGGCGGCAAACTGCGGTACCGCGGTTCGTAATACTCACGCACGATGCGGACGTCGTGCGGTTGGAGGTAGCAGATCTCGAATTTCTTCTGGTGGCCATGCTTGGCCAGGGCTGGTGCAGCCATCAGCATCATCACGACCACGGTGCCGAGCGTCTTCCTCATGCCGTCCTCCGCGGTCGAGAACGGCGCAAGCCCTGTACCAGCGTTTTATCAAAGGATGATCGTCACGCGGACGGCTGGTGTCCCTCAAATTGGTCGTGGCGGTGACAGTTTTCGCGCCGCGGCAAAAGAACGGGCCACAGAGCCACAGAGCCACAGAGCGAGCGGATCTCAGTTCGGCGAGTGGGCTGCCGAAGCGCGGCGCCGACGGAAGGACTCCGCGATCCGCGAAAACGAAACGCACAGGAGCCAGGCGTCTCGTGTTCGCGGATCGCTGCGTCCTGCGCGCGGCCGCTTACGCGCCGCCCGCCGAACTCGGATCGCCGTGACTCCGCTTGCGCTCGTCAGGACACATCCACGCCGCCTCAAATGACTCTGTGAACTCTGTTTCTCTGTGCCTCGGCGCGACGCGTGATCCATCGGGAGCGCCCCGAAAGTTGAAAAAAGTGCGGCGTGGATGTGTGCGTTTGCCGCGTCTGCGAGCGTCAGGCCTGACGTTCCTGCGATCTGCGGAATCAGCGTGCCGTAGACGTCGGTCAGCCGCATGTCGCGGCCGTTGAAGCGATAGGTCAGCCTGGTGTGATCCAGTCCCAGCAGGTGCAGCATCGTCGCGTGCAGGTCGTGGTACGAGATCGGTTGCTCCATCGCCTTGTAGCCGAACTCGTCGCTGGCGCCGATCACCTGACCGCCCTTGATGCCGGCGCCGGCCATCAGCACGGTCTGCGTGCCGGGATTGTGATCGCGTCCGACGCCGCGCTGTGAGATCGGCATGCGGCCGAACTCCGAGTGCATGATCACGAGCGTCGACTGTCGAGTAGTCCGCGCGCCTTCAGATCGGTGAGCAGGCCGGCCATCGGTCGATCGGTTTCGGCCGCATGCTGGGTGTGATTGGTCTTGATGTCGTCGTGCGCGTCCCAGGTGTCGGTGTTCTGGTTGCCGACGCCGCCGGCGAACATCTGGACGAAGCGGACGCCATGCTCCACGAGCCGCCGCGCCATCAGGCATTGACGGCCGAACGGCTCGCTGATCTTCTCGTCGAGGCCGTAGAGCTTCTTCGTCGCCTCGGACTCGCTCGACAAGTCGACGACGTTCGGCGCGCACCCCTGCATGCGGTAGGCAAGCTCGTACGACGAGATCCGCGCCGCCAGCTCGCTGTTGCCCGGGTAACTTCTGCATGTCGAGCTCGTTCAGCTTCGCCAGCGCGTCGAGCCGCGCGCGCTGATCGTCGCGGGTCAAGCCGGCCGGCGGCTTCAAGTCGACGATCGGATCGCCGCGTCGAACGAAACAGCGTGCCCTGGTACGCCGCCGGAATGAATCCGGCGCTCCAATCGTTCGGTCCGCCGAGCGGCCCGCCGCGCGCGTCGGTCATCACGACGTACGCGGGCAGGCTCGACGCGAAGCCGATCCCAGTCCGTAGGTGACCCACGAGCCGACGCTCGGGAAGCCCAGATTGATCTGGCCGGTCTGCATCTCGTAGGTGCCCTGCACGTGATCGTTCGATCGTCCGTAGACCGAGCGCAGGAACGCGAGTCTCGTCGACGTGCCGGCTGAGGTGCGGAAACAGCTCCGACACTTCGATGCCGCTCTGCCCGTACTTCTTGAACGTGAACGGACTCGGCATCAGCGGACCGGGGAATCCCTGCCGGACGATGACGTCGCCCTGCACCTTGCCGTCGATCGGCTCGCCGGCGTACTTCGAAAGCGCCGGCTTCGGATCGAACGTGTCCACCTGGCTCCAGCCGCCGCCCATGAACAGCGAGATGACGGCGGTCGCGCGCGGCTTGAAATGCGGCGGCTTCGCCGCGTACGGATTGACGCCGACGCGGCCGCCCGACATGAATCGCCAGCCGATTCGTCTGCTCGGCGGCCAACAGGCCCTGACGGTCGAGCAGGTAGGCCAGCGCCAGCCCGCTGATGCCGCCGCCCGAGCGGAACAGGAATTCGCGACGGTCCCAGAAATTTCGGCTGCAGCGGTGCGACATCTCGCTCACCTCATATACAGGAACTCGTCGAGGTTCAGGACGACGTGCGTGAACGATTCGAGCGATTGCGCTGGCGATCAACTCGGTGCCGATGGCGAGCTCGCGCGTCGGTCGCCGGCCGCGCCAAGGCGATGCGATAGGCGAAGTCCACCTGCGAGCGCGGATCGCTTGCCTGCGGCCTGCACACGGTTCGGCGAAGAACGCCGCTTGCGACAGCACGAACGGATTGTTCAGCAGCGTGAGCGCCTGCGTCGGCACCGTCGACACGTAGTCGTGCGCCGGCGGTCACGTTCATGTCCGGATGATCGAAGGTGTCGAACATCGGATAGGGCAGCGAGCGCCGCTGATACACGTAGACGCCCCGCCGCCACGCTGCCGGGCCCTCCGGCGTGTTGACCCACTTGCCGCGATACTGTCCGGCGAGCATGTCCTTCGGGATGTAGCGGAAAGATCGGCTCGCCGCCGATCTCGCAGGTTGATGTTGCCGCCGGCCGCGAGCATGCTGTCGCGGACGATCTCGGCCTCGAGACGCTGCGGCGGAAGCGCCACAGATAGCGGTTCTCCGGATCGTTCCTCGCGTCTGTCGGCGTCGTCGAACGCCGACGCCATCTGATAGGCCTCGGACATCATCATCAGCTTGTTGATCCGCTTGAGGCTCCAGTCCTTCATGAGCTCGACCGCCAGCCAGTCGAGCAGCTCCTGATGGGTGGGCGCTTCGCCCATCTTGCCGAAGTTCTCGAGCGTGGCGACGATGCCGCGGCCGAAGTGTTTCTGCCAGAGCCGATTGACGATCACCCGCGCCGTCAGCGGATTCTGCGGCGACGCGATCCACTGCGCGAGCGCGAGCCGGCGTCCCGACGTGTGGCCGTCGGGGCGCGGAATTTCGGTCGGCGGATTGCCGTACGGTGATGACCTCGATGAAGCCCGGCTTCATCGGCGATCCGTGGCTCTCGACGTCGCCGCGCATCAGGAAATACGAAGGCGGCACCTGGTAGCGCCCGGGTCCGGTGTGCAGGAACGGCCCGGCGCCCGGTTCGGGATGCGGCACTTGGGACAACTGATCGTGTCGTCGCCTTCGCCGAGCGGCGAGGAGCGATAGTCGCCATCGGTGGCGATCTCGGCCATCGGCAGCGGCGTCGGCCGCTGCGCTTGTCCAGCGCGGCGATTTCGCGCCGCCAGCGTCCTTCTTCCTGGCGGCGTCGGCGGGCGTCAGCACGCGATCGACCTGCTGGTCCTGACACGCTGGCGCGCTTCAGCACCTGGGTGGCGAGCAATGCTTCGCCCGGCGTCCGATCGTTTTCGGGTTTCAGCGACGACCCGGACGATCGTGCTCGGGAAACTTGCGCTTGATCTGCTCGAGCTGCAGCGTGTCGCGGTACGGCTGCTCGAGCTGTCGATTCGTGTCTGCAGGTCGGCGATCGGCGCGTCGATCGCGGCGTTCTTCGCCAGATAGGCCTCGGCCTCGGCTTGGGCGCGAGCGGCACTTCGGTTTCGACGTAGCCGAAGATCGACGCCTCGAGCGCGTAGTAATCCTTCTGCGAGATCGGATCGAACTTGTGGTTGTGGCAGCGCGCGCAGTTGACCGTCAGCCCAAGCGTGCCTTTGCCGATCGTGCCGATAATCTCGTCGAGGTAGTCGTAGCGCCGTTCAGGATTGTCCTTCTCGCGGAACAGCACGCGCGGACCCATGCGGAGGAAGCCGGTGGCGATCGAGGCTGTCGTCGGTCCTGCCGTCCATCTCGTCGCCGGCGATCTGTTCGATCAGGAAGCGATCGTACGGCTTGTCGTCGTTGAACGACTTGATGACGTAGTCGCGGTAGCGCCAGGCATTGGGCCGATGCATGTCGTACTCGAAACCGGCCGAGTCGGCATAGCGCGCGACGTCGAGCCAGATGCCGGCCGTAGCGCTCGCCGTAGTGCGGCGACGCGAGCAGGCTGTCGATCAGCCGCTCCCAGGCGTCCGGCGAGCGATCCGTCGACGAACGCGTCGACTTGCGCCGGCGTCGGCGGCAGGCCGAGCAGATCGAGATAGGCGCGGCGGACCAGGGTGTGGCGATTGGCGCGCGGCGCGGCTTTCAGTGCTCGCGCGCGCCGCGCGTCTTCGAGAAATCGATCGATCGGATTGGTGAAACCGCTGCCGTCGACCGCCGGCAGCGGCGCCTGCTGCGGCAGCTTGAATGCCCAGTAGGTCTCGTCGGGTGTCGCAACATCCCAGTCGCGCCCCTTCGTCGATCCATCGCTTGATCGCAGCCACTTCGTCGGCCGCCAGCGCGCCGCCCTGCGCCGGCATCGACGGCCGTTCGAGCCCGGCGATCCGCCGATAGACGCGGCTTTGCTCGGCGGATCCCGGAACGACGTCGGATCCGCGGGTGCCACCCTGGAGCGCGCTGTCGCGGCTGCGCAAATCGAATTTGCCACCTTGCATCGTCTCGCCGTGGCAGGACAGGCATCGACGCTCGAAAATCGGTTGAATGTCGGTGGCGAAGGAAATCGGCGCAACGGGAGGCGGTGCTTGAGCGGATTGCGCACGCAGGAACGCACCGACCGGGCCGGCGGCGAGCAGGGCGATCGCGACCGAGACGACGCGATTGGACATTAGCGCTGCCTCCCGAGTTGAGAGCCAGATATTAACAGGATCGACGCGCCTGGTGGCCCCAACAGGAACGCAGAGTCTGCAAAGATCGCCGAGTTTGAATTTCGCCCGTATTAGCGCGATTCTTTGCGAACTTTGCGAACTTTGCCTTCATCTGAAGATCGAATCAATGACCGGTCGGACCAGACGATCCGGTTACCGCGGCAAATGGCGGATGGGCGACTCGCGGCAGCGGGTCGCCCATCTCGATCATCACGCTGTGCATCTTGCCGTCGTCCACCAGCGGCATCGCGTTGGCATCGGTTGGCGCGCCGTCGAAATCGGCAGACCGGACGCCGCGGCAACGGTGATCGGGATTGACGACCACGATCCGATAGGTGGTTGCCCCAACCTTCCAGTCGATCGAGAAGTCGGGCCAGATCGCCGGGATATTCGGCGTCACGCTGAACGTGGCGCCGTTCCTTCGCAGGCCAAGCAAGGCCTCGATTGCCGCCTGGTACATCCATCCTGCTGATCCCGTGTACCAGGTCCAGCCGCCGCGACCGAGGTGCATCGGGTGTGCATAAACATCGGCGGCCACGGCGTACGGTTCGGCGCGGTACTGCTCCACGCCTTCTGGCGAGCGCATGTGATTGATCGGGTTGAGCATGTGGAACAGCTCCATGGCCTCGTCGCCGCGACCGAGGTGCGCGAGAGCCATCACGGTCCACAACGCGGCATGCGTGGACTGTCCGCCGTTCTCCCGCACTCCCGGCAAGTAGCCCTTGATGTATCCGGGATCGTGCGCCATCCGATCGAACGGCGGCGTCAGCAGCAACACGACTTGGGCGTCGCGACGGACCAGCTGGGCCCGTACCTGCATCTCATCGCTTTCTCGGTCCGTTTGCTGTCTGCCGCCTGCGAGAACACCGCCCACGATTGCGTCAACGAATCGATGCGGCATTCTTCGTTCTGCGCCGAGCCAAGCGGCGACCCATCGTCGAAGTAGGCGCGGCGGTACCAGTTGCCGTCCCAGGCTAATTCGAGCATGCCGGCGAGGCGCCGCGCTTCGTTGCGGTAATGCTGCGCCCGGTTGTTGTCTTGTCGTTGCTCGCAGATCGTCGTCCACTGCCTGAGGACGACGATCAGGAACCATCCCAGCCAGACGCTTTCGCCGCGTCCTTCGTGACCGACCCGATCCATGCCGTCGTTCCAGTCGCCGGTGCCCATCAGCGGCAAACCATGTGCGCCGTACTTCAGCGAGCGATCGATCGCGCGGATGGCGTGATCGAAGAGCGACGCGCTGGTGCTCGACACTGACGGCAATCCGTAGACCTCGTGCTGATCGGGCTCGAGCGCGGGCGCTTCGAGGAACGGCACCATCTCGTTCAGCACGCCGGTGTCCGGTGCGCGCGATGTACACGGCAACCGCGTACGGCAGCCACAGCAGATCGTCCGAGCAACGAGTGCGGGTGCCGCGCCCGGACGGCGGATGCCACCAGTGCTGGACGTCGCCTTCGACGAACTGGCGCGAGGCCGCAAGCAGCAGATGCGCGCGGCACAAGTCCGGCCGTGCGTAGAGGAGCGACAGCACGTCCTGCAGTTGATCGCGGAAGCCAAACGCGCCACCGGGTTGATACGGTCCGCTGCGGGCCCAGATTCGGCAACTCAACGCCTGGTACAGCAGCCAGCGATTGACCAGCAGATCGAAGGAATCGTCCGGCGTGTACTGAATCGTCCCGAGCGCATCGTCCCAGAATCGTGCGGACCGTTGAATGGCATCGTCCACTGCCCCGAGTTGCGAGTAGCGAGCCGCGAGAACTCGACCGCGTGCGACGTGTTCTCTCTCCTGACCCAGCACCGAATGCGATTCGTCGTGACTCACCCGGCGGAATCGAAACCGCGATCTGCAACGCGGCGCAGGGATCCAACCCGGCGCCCAGCCGTCCGCCCAGCGTTTCACGCAGCAACGCGGCCGGCGTTGCGAGCGTGCGATTGCGGCCGATGAAATCGGCGCGGTCGCCGGTGACGGAGTGGGCGGGCTCGGTCGCGTGCCAAAAAGCGACCCGGTCCTTGTAATCCGTGTTGTAGGGATTTCGCGCCAGCATCGCGCCAGTCGCTTCGTCACGCTCCGAAATGACGAACCGCCGTTCGCCGGCGCGTGGTGGGCCGAGCACCCATTCGACGTAACCAAACACGCTGAGCTGCCGCGTTTCGGCCGACGTATTAGTCAGCGTCAGCAGCGAGAGCTTGACCGGATCGTCGGGCGCGACACAGACGGCGAGATCCTGCTCGAGTCCATCGACCGCGTGTTGAAAATGCGTAACGCCGGCGCCGTGCCGCACGACCCATCGACCGCAGTCGGCTGCACGGGGCAGCGGGCCAGGCGTGGCGCCCCACACCGTCCCGTCGTGTTCGTCGCGAATGAAGATCGCCTCGCCGGTCGGATCCGTGATCGGATCGTTCGCAAACGGCGTGAGTCGATTTTCGCGACTGTTGCCCGACCAGGTGTAGGCCGCGCCCGAAGCGGTCAGGATCGTTCCGAACTCAGGGTTCGCCAGGACGTTGGACCAGGGCAACGGCGTTTCGCGATCGCCTTCGAGCGCGATGACGTACTCGCGTCCATCCGGCGCGAATCCGCCGATGCCGTTTTCCATCAATCGCGGGCCGACCGCAATCGGAGTCGCCGCCGATTTTGGCGGCCGCAGTGTCCTCGACGATGGCACCACTTCGGCGGGAGAGAGCCACGGCGCTTTGCGATCGAGCTGTGGGCCAAGATCGCCGAGGTCGCCTCGCAGGACGATCCGCGCGACCGCCGACAGCAGATGACAGTCAGCCTGCGGCATTCCATCGGAACGCAGCAGGAAGATTCCGCCCGGCCTAGCCAGCCGCCCCACCGCGGTTCACCAATCAAGGCGGCCAATTGCTGCTGCACTTCATCGAGGTAGTCGGCCGGATGATCGTTGACGATGATTAAGTCGGCACGAAGGTCTTTGACTCGCCAGTACTGTTGCGCGTGCAGCAAGCTGCCGCACCAGCGAAATCGCGCTGGCATCCGCCACGTGAACCAGCACAATCGGCAAGTCGCCGGAAATTCCGTAGCCCCACAGGTTCGACTGGCCGAAGATGTTTTGCGCCATGTCGTTCGGGCTGGTGCACGACGCGTCGGTGCCGAACACCCGCGAGGCGAGTCGATCGAACAGCATCGCGTGATCGTCGGTGAGGCCGAGGTGCTGCAGCGTGATCCGCGCATGCGTCGACGCGGTCGAGAAGGCGCGTGCCGCGGCGCTGGCATCGCGGTACTTGCGGGCCAGCGCCAGCGCCGTTGCGCGGTCGTGCGCGACACCGGTGGCGAACGCAAACCGAACGAACGCGCCTGGCGCAAGCCGGACCCGCTCGCGCAGCGCGGCCACCGGATCCAGAACCGCGCCGGTCGTTCCCGACAGCGCCCGGCCATCGAGCGCAGCCGGCGACGCCGGCGAGCGGCCGCGGCCGAGGAACCGCGCGCGGTCGGTTTCCCATTCGAGCGCCCCGGCCAACCGGCCATCGACCGCCAGCACGTGAAACGCCCACGCCTGCGCCTCGTCGGCGGATCGTGGCCGTCGGCTGAACAGCAGACCAGAGCTCTGATGGTCGTGTTCGGTTTCGACGAACAGCTTCGCAAACGCCGGATGCGCGAGATCGTCCTCGGGTCGGGCCAGCACTATTTCGGCGTAACTGGTGACTTCGATTTCGCGCGGCCGATCGCCGCGATTGGTGATCGACAGCCGGCGAATCTCGACGTCGTCTTCCGGTGAGACGACGACCTGCAGCTGTGTTTCGAAATCATCGTCGCGGCGGTGGAAGGTAACTTTCTCGAGCTCGAACGTCACATCGTACTGGTCGGCTTCGCGGCAACTCGGTTGATAGCTTGGCGACCACACCTCTCCCGACCACGGATCGCGCTGATAGATAAAGTGCGCGCCGGCATCGGAAGTCCGATCTTCGCGGCTGCGCGTCACCGACAGGCCTCGCCACCGGCTCGAGCCGCCGCCGGCATGAGTGAGCGCCGTGGTGTAACGGCCGTTCGAGAGGAAGTGGGTGTGCGGGCTCGTCGTATGCGGCGTCGGATACCGGCGCACTGCGGCGATGCCGGTCGACGGCGCCGCTGCAGTGCCTTCCGCCGGCCGCGCCTCCGCGAGGATCGCCTCGCGAGGGACGCGCTCCTGCAACAGCAGTTCGGTCGCTTTGACGCGCGGATCGGCGTGGAACCGCGTGACGAAGATGTCGTCGCACAGAATGTTGGCGATCGCGACGAGCGACATCCCCTGGTGATGTGCGAAGTAGGCACGAACGATTTCGGGTTCAGTGGCGCTGGCGGATGAATCCGCATCCGACGCGACGGTCCGCGGCCGATAGTCGATCGATTCGTAGAAGCCGAAGCGGCCGTCGAGTCCGTTGCGAGCCAGACGGGTGAAATTCGCAACCGCGGCGGCGGGATCAACCAGGCCGGCGAGAGCGGTCGCGTACGGCGCCACTACCAGATCGTCGGAGAGTCCGCGCTTCAGGCCGAGGCCGGGAACGCCAAACGCTTTGTATTGGTAGTTGCCCAGCCGGTCGGTGAGCGCGAATGCCGACTCGGAAATGCCCCACGGAATGCCGACGCTCGCGGCCGTAGTCCACCTGGCGCCGCACGCTGGCGCGACAGCTCTGATCGAGCAACGTGCCCGGATATGCGCGCAGCAGCAGCTGCGGCATCAGGTCCTCGAACATCGTGCCGCCCCACGACAACAGCGTGGCGCGGCCGTCAACGTTGGTGACCAGTCCGTCCGAGATGGAACCAGTGGTGCTGTGGCACGTCGCCTTTCGCGATCGCCAGGAAACTCGCCAACCGCGCTTCCGACGCAGCAGATCGTAGAACGACCCGTCGAGACGTCCCGGACCTTCGGCATCCGCGAGCGGAAACCGATCGAGAAAATGCGCCGCCGCCGGTCGTAGCAGAAACTCGAACCGCATCGCGGCAACCATCGCCGAACATCGCCGGGAAGCTTTTCCAGGTCGAGCGGCGACGCCGCCGGCGCGGCGCTCGGCCAGTTGCGCAGCGCTCGTGACCGCACCGGCACAAGCCGCCGACGTCGTCTGCGAATCGGAAATCCGCGGCCTGCAGCTCGGCGTCGAGTTCGTCAGCGAACCGGTGCCTTCCCCCTACAACTCGCGTTTCGCTCCGGCGACGATGTCGCGCGCCAGGCGTTCACGCGTGCGAACCGCTCGCGGGCGGCCTGGTCGAGGCCCTGACTCGACGACGAGGCTTGCGCCAGCAGGTCGGCGGTGTCGACAAAGCCTTGCAACGCTGCCGGCGCGATCGCGGGTTACCGGTAATCGCCAAGAATCCCTCAGCCAGCGCGATCAACGACGCCGCCAGTTTCCGCTGTCGACCGTCGAAACATAGCGCGGATGAAACGGCGCGCAGCGTCGCCGTGTCGTACCAGTTCAGAAGATGTCCTTCATAGCCGCTCGAGACCCTTCAAGGTCGTAAGCGTCGAACATACCGCCCGAGCCAGCGTATCAGTCGGCGAGGTAACCGAGATCGTGGGCGGCGAGCGTCGACAGCAGCGCCATGCCGATGTTGGTCGGCGACGTCCGGAGGGTGAGACCGGGTGGTCGCCTTGCTGGAATTGTCCGGCGGAAACGACGAAGTCCGCTTCGGTGACCAACGCCTCGTAGATCGCCACGTCTTGCGGGCGGTGCGACGCAGCAGCCGACGATCGCGATCGGTGAGCGGCCGCACGCGCGGTCCGACCGGCAGGCTCAGCCAGTAGGCGAGCGCCGGGGTGACTACCGACAGCATCAGGAAGCGCAGCGCCGATTGCAACGCCGCCGGATGAAGCTGCTGAACGAACAACGCGACGACCGCGGCGACTACATCCTGGTGGCCATCACGTCGGCGAAACGCCCAGAACGCGTCCGCCAACAATGCCCGCCGCCCGCGCGGCCGCGACGGGCCGCCGTTTCCATCGAGCAGCCGCCTGCTGGTGATCGCGACAACCTGCACCAGGGTCAGCACGATGGCGTGCGCGGTGTCCACGGCGCGGGACGCGAGGAAGGTCACGCCGAGAATGACCTGCGCCAGCGCCGTCGCCGAGTCAGCGCGCAGGTTTCGCCAGACACGGGGAAAGATCTGCGCCTGCGCGGTCCGACCAGTATTGCGCGACCAGCGGTAACAGCTCCTGCCACGCCATGACTGCCACCACGGCCCGTCGTCCAGAAGGCATGGGAGCCCGGCAGAATGGTCCAGCCGGCGACGAGCATCACCAGCAGCACCGGCGCCACCAGGCTGCGGCGCAGGTTGTCCAGAATCTTCCAGCTGCGAAACCAGCGGGATGCCGATTCGCGAACCTTGACGTCCCGACTGCGTGCCGGGACACCCGCGACAGCAGCCAGCAACCGTGATCTGCCAGTCGCCCCGCAGCCGGCGGTGCTGCGGCGATTGTAGGGCGCTGTGCCAGCGCGCAGGATGGGTCTTCGTCCACCAGCTCGACGTCGCTGAGCCGAGTCGCGGCGCCGCGCGTGCAGCGCCTTCGAACAGGTCGTGCGACTGAGCAGCGCATTTGCGCGGGACCGCGCCGGTCGAGCGCCGCGGTGCACCGCGTCCACGTCGTACGAGTCCCTTGCCCGCGAAGATGCCTTCGCCGAACAGATCCTGGTACGCGTCCGACATCGGCGCGTGGTATTGCATATCGACGCCCGTCTCGCCGGCGTAGAGGCTGCGCCAGGCGGCGAGCGGGCGGCGCTCGTGCACGCTCACGCCCACCCGCGGCTGCAGGATGCCGTAGCCTCCGGCCACCGCGATGCTCGACTTCCGGCATCGATAGCCGGGCCTGGTTCGAGTCGGATGGGCCATCGACGCCGATCAATTGCCGAGCGGCCGATCCGCGCGGCAACTCGCGTGTCCGCTGTCCAGCGTGATGCACGAAGCGAACGCGTTGCGGCACGGATCGACAGGTCGCCGACCGTCACCGTGCGAAGCTGGTATCGGTGCGCGCCGCGCAGCAGCCTGATTCAGGTCCATCAGTCTTGCCGCGCTTGCGCTCCCAACCCATCCACACGTCGCTCGCTGCGGGTTGCCAACGCCGGTGCGCGGTGGCAGCAGGAAGAAGCGGTCCCGAATCGCCTGACCGGCATACTTGGCGTTCAGTGCCGCTGACGCCAGTCCGCGCGCGGCACGCGAGCACCGCGGTCGTCCTGCGGCCGAGGGTTCCGGCGAATCCGCGTCCCTGAGATCGGTGAGCAACGCGAAGTGGATGTTGGGATCGAGGTTGCCGAGCGCCTGCACTTCGAGATGGGCGACCAGGTCTTGCGCGCGCTCGATGCTGTCGAGCATCGTCGGCACGATCACCATCGTGCATGCCAGATCCGGAATTCGCGCCAGATCGAGTCGTGGCAGGCGTCGCGGTGGAATCAGCCGCGCAATCAGCCGTTGCAGCACCTGCATCGTCAATTCGCTGGCTGGTACGACCGTCAACAATGCGACTAGCAGCAGTGCCGGCCACCGCCAGCCGTGCTGGTAGGAGTAGGTCAGCGCCGTCCCAACCAGCGCCGCGGTACCCATCGCGATCGTCCCGAGGTAGCCCGCGGTCGCGTAGCGGAAGAATGCCCGCCGCAGGCGAAGAACAATCGCTCACGGCCGCCAGCCGATCCCTTGTTCGAACTGCTGCCGGCCAGGTCCAATCAGATAGAAGCCGACGTGAGCGCTGCGCGCGTCGGGCGATTCTTCGGCGGTTTGACGAGCGCGCTCGACGCTCTTCAGAGCGACGCGAACCTGGCTGTCGCCGGTCGGTTCGGCGAGTTCTTCAATCGCGTGGCGGTAACGATCGCGGCTGGCGAAGTCCATTCGCCCGTAAATCACCGCCGGATCGCGGCGCAGGACCTGCTCGACCAGGCTGACCGATTGAAAGAACTCGCTCCAGTCGAACAACGACACCAGCCGCAGGCTGCCGATCAGGCTGGCGACGAAGGCTTGTTCGGCCGCCTGATGGCGTGCTTCTGAACGAATCGCGTCTTCAACCGTCTGGCCGCGCGACGCCAGCGCCGCATCCAACTCCCGCCGCAGCTCCGCAGCGCTTTCTCGCTCTCGAGAGCGTTGCAGCAACCGTATGACGAACGCCGGATGCACATGCGCCGGCCAGCGGTTGCGGCCCCGCGCCGGACCGTCGAGTGAGTCCACCAATCGGTCGGCCTGCAACCGCTCGGCGCGGCTGATCACCAGGACGTCCCACCCGGTTTCGCAGGTGTTCGATCAGCGCCGACTGAGCGCCGACGGCCACGCCCAGAGCTCGCATCGTCAACGGGCTAATCGTCTGAAACGCCGTGAGGAACCGCTGCAGCCGTTGTCGATCGAGACGGCCGGCGCCGCAGCGGATCAGCTGAGAGCGCCATTGCGTAAATCCGCGGCAGGCCGGCAAATTCGTCGGCGGCGATGCGCGGCAACCACCAGAAGATCGGCGTGGCGAATCGTGATGAATGTCACGGAGCGATGCGAGGACGATATGGAAGTTGTCGAGCAACCACTCGGCGGCCGGCGACGATGGCTCGCCTCGCTTCGCGTCGTCCGCGAGAGCCGTGTAGACGTGCTTGAGGGCGTCGCTGTGCTTACGCAGCGCCTTCAGATGCGCGTTGCCGCCACGACGGGTCTGCGACGTTGTGAACAACGCCGCCAATCGCCGCGCATGTTCCTCGAGCGCCTCGATACCCAGCAGTTCGAGAGGCGCTGGCGCTGGACGATTGTCGGTGCCTTCTGCCATGAATGCCTGTGCCCGATCGGTGGAGAGGTTCACCGAGGCCGTTCGCGCATCGTAACGCGGCCGCAGTAGTTTCTAAGGTCAGCCGTAGCAATTGCTCAGTTGGAGGCGCGGCGAAGGCCTGGGCGGAACGCCCATATCACCACGACGATCGCCATCAACACCAGCGCAATAAATTGTGACGTCGACAGCCAACCGTCGAAAACAAAGCCGCGGTCCGCATCACCACGGAAGGACTCGAGCATGAACCGCGCCACCGCGTAGCCAATCGTGTACACGAGGATCGTGTCACCGGGCCGTTGCCACCGTCGTCGCAATCGAAGCAGCAGCAGGAACAGAGCAAAGCATACTATCAATTTGGTCCAGCTTGAACGGGGTGGAGCGGCACACCCAGCGGGACGCCACCGATCGCCGCGGCCTCGGGGTCGGTGAACGTCACCGCCCACGCGACGTTCGCCGCTCGACCGTAGTCGTCGCCGGCCATGAAGCAGCCGATACGGCCAATCGCTTGTCCGAGTGCAATCGCCGGAGCGCAAAGATCGGCAGCGCGCCAGAAGTCGAGGCGGCGGTCGCGCAAAAATACCGCGCAGGCTGCCAGCGCACCGAGGAACCCGCCGTAGAAATCGCCGGCGCTGGTCAAGGTGGAGCAGAAAACAGGTCTGCCAACGAAGCCGGTGGCTCCCGCAGGAGCAGCAAGGCTTTCGCACCGACGATGGCGCCGGTAATCGCCCAGAACGCCAATTCACTCAATGCATCCGCGTTCAGACCGTGGCGACGGCCGTCCCGCATCAACCACCAGTAAGACGCGCCGTAGGCGAGCACCAGTGGCACCACCGAAGGTATGCATGGTGAAGAGCGGGGTAGTCAGCAGCCGCGGATACATTCGGCCAATGTTAGCGGCAAGAAATAGATCGCTTTAGCGTTTTTTGAGGAGGCGTTCTCGGGCTATTCCAGTCGAACGAGGCCGCGGCGCGTCGCGACTTTCACCGCCTCGGTGCGGCTGGTCGACGCCCAGCTTCTCGAACAGGTGCGCCGAGATGCGTCTTGACCGTGCGCTCGCTGATGGAGCGTGCCCGCGATCTCTTTATTGGCCTTGCCGTCGGCCAGCAGTTTCAGCGTCGCCATCTCTCGCGGCGTCAGTTGTACGCGCGCGACACCTTCAGCCAGCTTCGCCGCCGCTGATGGCGCGATGTAGATCTTGCCCGCCAGCACTTCGCGAATACAGCTGATCAGCGCATCGGCGGCAATGTCTTTCAACACATACGCCTTCGCGCCGGCTTTGAGCGCGCGCGAAATCTCGTCGTCCGTGTCGTAGGTGGTGAGGATGATCACCCGCGCCGCGGCATCACGCTCGCGGATCTGGCGAACCACTTCGACCCCCTCCATCACCGGCATCCGCAGATCGAGCAACGTCACGTCGGGACGATGGTGTTCGAACGCGGCGATCGCTTCGACGCCGTTGCTCGCTTCGGCGACGACGCGCAGGTCGGGTTCTTGATTGATGATATTGGCGACACCAGTCCGGGGCGGCACCCGTGGTCGTCCACCACCAGCACTCGCGTGCCGAACTTCGGTTGCCGTTTCGACGGCGACATGAACCTGGGTCGGGAGCGACGACGGCTCCCACGCCAGCACCACCTCGGTGCCGCTGCGCGGTGCCGTCACGATCGTCAGGGACGCGCCGATCCGCTCGGCTCGTTCCTGCATGCTGGTCATGCCGAACCCCGAGGACGACTGGTCGCGGGCGATGCCGCGGCCGTCGTCGGCCACCGACAAGCGGACACCGAGTCTCTGAGGTCCATCGATGCCCGGATCGTGACGCGGCGGCCGCGAGAGTGGCGCACCGCGTTGGTCAGTGCTTCCTGGGCGATGCCGATGATTTCGCGTTCGACGATGTCGCCGAAACGCGGCAGTTCGTCCGCTACCACATCGATCGGAATGCTGGTTGTCGGCTGGTCGAGATCGGCAAGCCGCTTCAGAGCGGTCGCGATGTCTTCGCCGTCGCCGACGTTCGGCCGCAACGCGCCAACCGAGCGACGTGCCTCCGTCAGGTGGGTGCGTGCCAAGTCAACCGCGGTTTCGACACTCAGCGCCACGTTCGGCGGCAGCGCGCCGGTTTCGCGCATCGCACCCTGGAGTTGCATCAGGATCGCTGCGAAGCCCTGGGCCAGGTTGTCGTGGATGTCGCGCGCGAGCCGATTGCGTTCCTCGAGAATCGCCTTTCGACGTTCCTCCAGTCGGTGCTGTTCGGTGAGGCGGCTGTGATGCAGCGCTAACGTTCCCTGCCGAGCGATCGCTTCGAGCAGCGCGACCCGCCACTCGCCGCCGCACTCGTCATCACGCAGGCTGGCGATCGTCATCCATCCCAGGGTCCGGTTACCCAGGACCAGCGGCGCCGCGATAGTGGTGTCCACACTGCCGCGTTGATGGAACGCGCGAATCGCCTCGGGCAGTCGCTCGTCGTTCCTGTGATACACCACGGTTTGCGTTCGACCAGGCCCGTACACCAACAGGTGCGCCGCCATCGATTCGTAGGGAAACTTCAACGGCCCGCAATCGCTGATCGAGCGCTGCTGCGGACCTGAGGGTCGCATCGCATACAGCTGATCGCGGACGTAGATCAGCCACAAGTCGCACTGGCTATCGTTCTCGTCGAGCAGCCAGACCCCGCAAGCGCAGCCTTCGCCCTCTTCGACCATCAATTGCGTGAGGGCGCCAAAAAGCCCGTCGATGTCCGGCTCGCGCACCGCCAAATCGAGCGCGCGTTCGACGACGAAGGCTTGCATCCGCGCGACCCACTCGGCACGGCGACGCGCAGCAGTCTCGCGCGTCAACGCGGCGCGCACATCACCCACCGGCTCAACCGGCCCCGTTTCCATCGAGCAATCGTTGTGTAAATCCACGGTGGCTCCCAGGCCTTCCTATTATCCGGCAGTTCGCAACGGCCGCGGCATCGGCCAAAAGGACGATCCAACTCCATCGCGCAGCCCGGGTGGCAATCGCGCGCAAGTACAGAGCCTGCTGGCGCTTCTGCCCGATTGTGGAGGCAGGCGGCGGCGAGCGAAGCTGGCGTCAACACGGAGGCACACATGACGCGTTGGTTAGCAGCACTCATCACGACAGCAGGCATCGTCGGCGGCACGCCGGCACTGGCGCAGGAATCGGTCCAGGGTCCCGGCACGGTCGTCGTCACCATCATTCCGGGCGGGGCGACCTTCTTCACGGAGGGCAAGGATACGAACGGTCCGAGCTTCGGCAACTACGACCTCGGCGCCGGCGTGACCGTCAACTTCAACCGCTACGTCGGCGTTGAGGGCGAGGTCAGTGGCTCACTCGGCGTTTCGCAGGATCTGCAATTCACGGCAGGGACTGCGAATTGTAGAGACGCCGAATCTTCTGAACTACAGCGGGAACCTGGTGCTGTCCGCGCCGACGCGCAGCGGCGTTGCGCCGTATGTCATCGGCGGCATTGGTGGACTGAGCCTGTTCGACGCCAAGAGCCTCGGCATCACGGATACCGAAACTTTCCTGACCGGCAACGTCGGCGGCGGAGTCAAGTGGGTTCACGGCGTATGGGGATTGCGCGGCGACTATCGGTTCCTCGCAGTCTCGAACGACGACGCGCCGGCGTTCTTCGGCCGGGAGACGCGCTACGGACACCGGGTTTACGGTGGAGTGCTGATCAATCTGCGGTGACAACGCCTGCGCCACTGGTCGGCTCGTTGCTCGCGAGTCAGCGACGAGCGACGAGTCAGCGACCAGTTACGAGCGACCAGAGACGAGGGACGAGAGACGAGGGATTGCATGGCAAAGCGAATGGTTGTGACGCTGTCGGCGACATTCTTAATCGTGGCGGCATTGGGTTTCGTGAAGTTCAAGCAGGTGCAGACCGCGATCGCCGAAGGCTTCTGCTGGCCTTCCGCCACCGCCGCCCCCGAGGCGGTGACCACCGTCGTCGCCACGCACCGAAGTCGGTGGCCCGAGCGACGCTCGGCTGCGATCGGCACGCGTCGCGGCCGTCCACGGCGTGGTGCGATCAGCGCCGATCTGCCGGGTCTGGTCGAGCAGATCGCGTTTCACGTCCGGCCAGCACGTGCACAAGGGCGACGTGCTGGTGCGGCTGGGACACGAAGCAGGAGCGCGCGCAGCTCGCCGCGGCGCTGCGCGCAGCTCGACCTGACCCAGGCGCAGCTCCCAGCGCGCCACCGGCCTGCGCGACCAGCAGAAAATCGTGGCGCAGTCGGTCCACGATCAGGTCTCGGCCGAGGAAACAAGCAGGCCGCGGCCCGGGTCGGTGAGATCCGCGCCGCGATCGAGCGCAAGACCATCCGTGCGCCGTTCTCCGGTGTCCTCGGCATTCGCAACGTGAACCTCGGCGAATACCTGGCCGGCGGCGCGCCGATCGTGTCGCTGCAGTCTCTACAGCCCGTATACGTCCACTTCACCGTGCCGCAGCAGGAAGTCGCGGCCCTGCGCACCGCCGGCGCGGTGCGCGTCACCTCCGACGGCTTCGAGGGGACGGAAAAGATGGGCAAGGTCACGGCCGTCGACTCGATGGTCGACCAGACCATGCGCAACATGCGCGTCCAGGCCATCTTCGAGAACCGCGACGGCCGCATGCGTCCGGGGATGTTCGTGGAGACGGCACTGGCACGCGGCGGCAATGCGCCGGTGCTGACCGTGCCGGCGTCGGCGGTCAGCTACGCACCGTTCGGCGACTCGCTCTTCATCGTCGAAGACGTGAAGGGGTGCCGGACGGAAGAGCTATCGCGGCGTACGCCAGCAATTCGTGAAGCTAGGCGGCGCGCACGGCGACCAGGTGGCCGTGCCTGACCGGCCTCAAACCGGGCGAAGAGGTGGTCACCTCCGGCGTGTTCAAGCTCCGCCCCGGCGCCGCGGTGGTGGTCAACAACAAGATCCAGCCCGGCAACAGCGCCACTCCGAAACCGGAAGACAGCTAGAGAAGATGGTTGTCAGTTGTCGGTTGTCGGTTGTCTGTGGCTTCTCGCGCTGATCCACAGACAACGGACAACCGACAACCGACAACAGCGGAACGCCTATGAAACTCACCGATCTGTTCGTCAAACGGCCCGTCCTGGCCATCGTCGTCAACCTCGTGATTCTGATCGCGGGGCTGCAGTCGATCCGTTCGCTGACGGTGCGCCAATTCCCGCGCACCGACATGGCCAACGTCAAGGTGACGACGGCGTACATCGGGGCCAGCGCGGACCTGGTGCGCGGGTTCATCACCTCGCCGCTGGAACGGGTGATCGCCAGCGCGGACGGGATCGATTTCCTGGAGTCGTCCAGCGCGCAGGGCCTGAGCACGATCACCGTGCACCTCAAGCTGAACTACGACACCAACGCGGCCCTCACGCAGATCCAGTCGAAGGTCGCGCAGGTGCGCAACCAGCTCCCGCCGGAAGCGGAGGCGCCGGTGATCGATTCGAGACCGCGG
>CAVOHK010000015.1:0-87466 GCA_963695635.1 uncultured Acidobacteriota bacterium | reverse complement strand
CACTATGTTCTGCCACGGATGGCCGTCGAGCAATTCCTGTACCTTGTCCGCTTAACTTTAACGCCGAGAGGTCATCACATGAAAACGCTCAACCTTCTCGTGATGCTAGTTGCCGTTGGTGCCGGAGTTTCTGGAGCGACCGGCAAGGCTCAAAATGTTGTAAATCCCGTCGACGTGGATGCGATCAAGGCTTTGATGGCGCAGACGACAGAGACCTTCAATCGACACGACGCCAAGGCGTGGGCGCGGTTCTGCACACCGGACGCCCAACTGGTCACCGTGCGTGGCGAATCCATGAAGGGCGTTAGTGAAAATTGAGAAAGGACTAGCGGACGTGGCTCTGGCTTATGTGACAAACGAAATGAGCGGCCTTCTGTCCCCCGAAGGCGAGACCCTTCCCTCCCATCGCGAGTTGAGCAGTCGAGTGCTTGTGAAGGATCAGGGACTATGGCGCATCACGGCCTTCCATAACACCATGCTCCAACGGTGAGGCCTCCACGAAAACAGTTCCCTTGCCCCGTCGGCGTCCCAGTTCCGTTCTCCGATTCGCCAAGGACGCGATTGAATCAGATCCCCGATTTTCTGTTGATGGTCTCATCCGTCAGTGGACGGCCACGATGATCAGAATGAGGATTAGCAGGGCGATGATGATCGTCGTCGTCGAAAGCGTCACAGTCGAATCGCCGCCGACGAGTTGCTGATTGATCTGTCGCGCAGTCGATGCGGCCTGACCGAGATCGGCCGTGTCCAGCGTATCGACCGATGCAGTGAGCCGATTCATGTCTACGCCCATGCTAGCGGCGACGTTTTTGACCTCCGGACGCGCGAGCGCCTCGCGCACCGCGGCGCGATCCGCATCCTGCGACGCGACCTTCGTCGCCATCGCTTCGGACAGTTGACTCGGGCTGAGGATGTGCGGCTGCTGTCCGGCGAAAGCGGACCCGGCAGTCCCCGCAACAAACACGAGCACGAGCACGACGAGCTTACGAAGGTTCTGCATCAAAAGCCCTCCAGACGAAACGCAAGAGGTCTCTCAAGCAAGGCGAGTACCTTCGCGTGAAAGCTCAGCGGTGCGCAACGATGCAGTGGAGCGATGCCGCGCGTCCTCGCAAAAGCGGTATCGTTCCGACCGGTGTAAACGCGGGTGAATTTCCAGCAAACACCTCCCAAACCCGCGCTGGTTCGATGCTTCGGGCGACGAGTTTGGTGAGGCGCGTCTGCTCGACGGGTTACGACAGGGCCGCGACCTGCCCGCACAGGCTCTGCTCGACTCGATCGTCGACGAGGTCCTGAGGTTCAGTCCTCACGAACAGTACAGACGACATCACGATGATCGTGGCGCGATGTCGGGCGGCGTCGTAGCGTCAGTAGCCACGGTCGTGTAGCACTTGGTGGCTGCCGCAGTACAGGTGCCGTTCGCCAGGGCCTTTTGAATCAAGAGCCTGTAACAAAACCCAATCGGCATTCGGTTCGGGCCTTCTGGCGGATTGGTCAACACTACGCGACTTCTCAGGACCAATCCGTTCAGCCGCGATATGCCGCGACCTGGCGGGGTGTTATGCAGGTCGGCCTATTGAGGTCTCACGGGCGATTCGTCCAATAAATGCCTGTGACCGTATGAAGTTGCAGACATTCTTCGACGAGGCCCATCTGCTGATATGCTGCGAGCCTCGCTGGGCCGGCCGTGATATGCCGGTCGGCCTACTCATAGTTGGGCGGACAAGCCGAAGCCTGTCCGGCTCCTAAGCTGACAATGCCATGAAACGGCGCTCGATTGTTGGACGCTGGCGCTTCTAACGGCGGCGGTCGTTGGCATTTGGGCGCGTCAGCAATGGCGATTGATCGCGCGACCAGCCGCGACGGCAGACGATCACCGCATTCTCCGGCGGGCCATGCGCCTTCTTCGAGACGCTTCCGTGTGGAATCGCCATGACGATCGGAATGTGACGATGATGAGGCCAGCGGCAAACGGAGCCTGTTCTGCGCGTTGCAGAAGGCCGATCGGGAGATTCTGGCAGCACCAGCATCGGAACGTCGGCCTCCAGGAAGTGCGGTCTGCGTGATTCAAGATGCCACGCGCTGATCGGCAAACCGAGATGGTGACGTTCGCGCGCTCCAGCGATTCAGTTTGCCGCACCGGCTTATGGACTTCAACAATCTGCCGGAGACGCGGTTTGAGGATGTGAAGCAAGTATTACGAGTCGCGAGCGAACGCATCGCAGCGCGGCTTGAGTCCAGGGCAATGATCCCAGCAGAGGCAACAATGGCTTTTCGAGCCCCGCCCGATGAACAACAGCACTTGATTCGGCGCACGGACGCGAAACATCCGTCACTGGCGCGCGGAGCTCCGCGACCACGGCGATTCTTGGCATCGAGGCGCAGCTCTTTGAGGATCGCCATTCCAGCCGCAGCCATCGGTTTCCGACGCAGATCAGCGATCGCGTCGGGCGGACGCGACGGCGCGACCTCGAGAAGGGCGGCGCGTGATGAAGCGCTCGCACGGCTCGCCGCTCAACGGGAACTTCACGAAAGTCGCGGGACGATCGGCCAGGGCGCCTGTGGGATATAGCTTCCGGCCAGCCTCGACCAGCACCATTAAACACTTCGTGTCTAGTGATTCACCGATGAAAGACAACGGCTCGTCCGAATAGAAGTGCTTGGCAGTTTGCTGAAGAAATCCTCGATCAAGGGAGACCTCTAAACCCCTCACAACCCTTCACGCCTCATCCCGTAGTCGTTTGGCGAGGGAACCTGGGAGGCGTCATAACCAATGATGCCCGCATGACGGACACGTGGTCGAGATTGCGGTCTCAAAACTGGGCGGATGCAGAACGCTTGTCGCGGACAAATCCAAATCCATTACCACGGTTTCGCCATCGACAGACCGTGCGGCCCTGTCCAATACCGCCAAGTGCAGCGGCAGCGTCGAGGACAACCCGAGATCGTACAAGTGGCCGAAGTTCGGGAATGCGTAGATTCGGGATGTCAACAACAGAGCCGCAATCATATTGAACACGATGGTCACCCCGTGAAAGAGACCGACGAGGAATCCGGCGAGCTTGCCGCGCAGCTTCAGCTCCTCTGGGACAACTGCTGCGATGGATCCGGTTGGCGAGCGCACTCGACTGTGATCGCGACCATCGCTATCAACAGAATGTAGACGTTCGCTTGCCGAAACCTCGAACGCATTGGCATCTCCTCTCGACGACGACCCCGCGTGTAGGTTCGTTATTCGCTTCAGAAACGCGCAGAACGGCGCAGGATGGCGATCGGCTGGCGTGGTAGCTAGGGTGGTAGCTAGCCCCCATTCGGCCATCTGCCTCGAATCCATGAAACTTGAGATTTCATTCGGTATTCTGGAGCCGGCGACCAGACTTGAACTGGTGACCTGCTGATTACGAATCAGCTGCTCTACCAACTGAGCTACGCCGGCGAGGCGTGAACGGGGCGAACATCAATTCTATCACGCGTCACCGGGCGCTAGCAGGGTGCCGAAAAACGCCACCCTGAATTCAAAATGCCAAATGCCAAATGCAGAAACAGGCGACACATTGACAGTTTGCATCTTACATTCTGCATTCAGGCTGCGTTCTTCAGCAGCCTGCTCGTGATCTAGAGAAGCGGTTTGATCGACGCGGCGAACGACTCTTTCACGGCGTTCACCGACGCATCCTTGCCACTTAGCGGCGGCAGGCCGACATGCCGCGCACAGATACGGCCGTCGCGGGCGATGATCAGCGACGTCGGCAGCGCGAACAGCAGGGCCAAATGCATCCTCGATGTCCTCGCGATCGACGCCGTTCAACACCGTGTAATTGATCCCGTACTGCTGCACGAACGGCTTGGCTTTCGTGAATTCATCCATCGCCACCACGCCGATCACTTCGAATCCCTTCGCCTTATAGGTCTTGTAGAGATCGACAAAGGCGGGGATTTCGACTTTGCACGGGACGCACCAGGTCGCCCAGAAATCGAGCAGCAGCACTTTGCCGCGATAGTCCGACAACTTCACGTCGCGACCGTTCAGATCCTTGAGCGTGAAATTGAGATTGGCTTTTTTCGCGTTCGCCGGACACGCGGCGTCGGTTGCGGCGTCGACCACTGACGATGCGATTGACGGCGCGGCCGAGCGTGCCCCGACAACGGCGACAGCCAGAGCAGAGCAAGACAAACGACGGCGGCGCGTGTGGTGGCGTGCATGTCGACTGGCCGGAATCCTCAGGCATAGGCATTCTATGCCAGCAGCTCGGCCTCGCCCGCCGAAGCTCCGCTCTGGGATGGCGATTAAGCCGTTTTGACCGCTTTGGGGACATTCTGCTGGCTGGCGCGCTGCATTTCACGCTGCCCCTGCAGAATCGAGCACCATTCTTTGTGTTCCGCGACCGGCATCCCGCACTCCACGCAGACGCGGACGCGGGCCTTGGGTGGTTCACTCTTGCCGAACAGCCGTTTCAACAATGTCATGCCGCCTCCAGGCCAACTCCTGTGTTGCTGAGACGTTAGACGATGAGAAATGGTTCCGGGTTGGTATACACAAAGGACACAAAGGGGACAAAGGGCACAAAGGGGAGGGGACGGAGGGCAACGGAGGCGGAGGGCGAGGCCCGGTGATTGCACCCCTGCGCAACGGAGGCAACACATCATGGGTTTACTCACGGGCAAGTACCGCTACGCCATCGAAACGGCCAAGGGCTTCAACCTGCAGGGCGGCGCTGAAGAGCGCGACGGAAAGCTCTATTTCAAGGGCACTGTTGCCACGCAGGACGAGGCCAACAAGATCTGGGACGCCATCAAGACGATTCCGACGTGGCCAGACGAGGTCATTGCGGACATCAAGGCAACCGGCGGCAGCGCCGCGACGACCGCGAAATCGACATACACCGTGAAGTCGGGCGATACACTCAGCAAGATCGCGAAGGAATTGCTGGGCGACGCTCAGGCGTATCCGGAGATTTTCGAGGCAAATCGCGACCAGTTGTCCGACCCCGACAAGATCAAGCCAGGCCAGGTACTGAAGATCCCCACCCACGCTCGGCGTTAAGCGATACGCCAGAGGAGGCTCGATGAGCCTCCTTTGCAAATTGCGGACGGCTCAACCTGCATTGGTCGCCCGCGCAGCGCTCGCATAATTGGCGCGAATTCCGCACTCGCCCCATGCGAATGCCACAACGAAAACCGGTTTCGGAATTTATCAGCCGGGGTGTCGTTTTCGAAGCGCACGAAGCGGTCGCCGTTGTTCAGCAATTGATTGCGGCCGTAGCGTCAGGAAGCGACGAGCTGACGTCACCGTTCGGCACCACCGACACTCGATAACGTCGAGATTGGCAAGGATGGCGCGGTGGTGTGTCCGCATTGCGGGGTTACGCCAGCCGTTTCCGAAATCGGCGCGCTACTCGACGGAATGCTGCCGCGCTCGACGTTCGTGCGCGTGCCGGGCGGATTGCGCTACACGATTGCCCGCGCGCTGAACGAAGTGGACGCGCCGCCATTCGACTCGGTCGCAGCGCTCTCCGACGTCCTGGTTCGTTACGAGCGCGGAAACGCGCGCGACGTTCTGCGCGCGCTCACCGGACGACTTCCTCCGTCTGAACTCCCGCGTGAAGAACCGATCACTGCAGCTTCGCTCGCCGCCACTGAAACGCCGGCGCACGTTTTCGCCGACCCTGATGCACTACCACCAGCGGTCGAGTTCGTACCTGACGAGTTCTGTCGCCCAGCCATACTGCCACCACCATCACGACCGCCGTCACGTGTCTCGTGGTTCGCGATTGGCGCCGCCGCTGCGTCGATTTCGTTTGCCGCGAGCTACGTTCTCGGTCTCGCACCTGCGGCTCCGCCAGGACGCACCCGCCGCCGTTGCCACGGCCAGCCCGATCGAACGACCGGATCGTGCCGCGCTACCGGCCGACGCGGCGCAGTCGCCGCCATCACCGCAGCCGCGTACGGCGCCAGCGCCGGCCGCGGTCCGTGCGGCGCCGCGTGCCGAGGGCACGATGTATTCGCCGGCATTCGCCTCGAACGGAACGGCGCTCTTCTATCACACCGGACGACCGTCCGATGCCCGCAGCGCGCTCGCTGAAAAAACCCTCGGCGACGATCTCGAAGTGATGACGATTCTCGACGATGGGCAAGGAATTATCACGTGCAGCCGTCACCCGATGGTTCGCGGATCGCGTTCGATTCTGACCGCGACGGCGAGCGCGGCGTCTATGTCGCCGGCGCGCGACGGCTCGAACGTGCACCGCATCAGCGGGCCCGGATATGCCGCAATTCCCACCTGGTCGCCCGACGGTCAGCAGCTGGCATTCGTGCGCGGCGAGCCGAACCGGCCACGCGTCTGGAATCTCTGGCTGACCGCGCTAGCCACCGGGGAAACGCGGCGCCTCACCAACTTTCGCGACGGTCAAACCTGGAATGCGTCGTGGTTTCCCGACGGCAAAGCCGTGGCCTACACCCATGAAGATCGACTGGCGGTGCTGAACCTGGCCGACGGACACACCCGGACGTTCCGATCACCCTTGCCAGGCCGCCTGGATGCGGACGCCTGCGGTGTCGCCCGATGGACGACACGTCATCTTCCAGGTTTCGCGCCACGGCGCCTGGCTGGTGGATCTGTCGGACGGATCGATGCGCGCTGCGTGCTGACCGATCCGACCGCCGAGGAATTCGCCTGGTCGCCCGACGGCCGCCGCGTCGCGTTCCACAGCCGCCGCGACGGAACGTGGGGAGTGTGGATAATGGCTACACCTAGAAGTGCTGAAGGTCGAAGTCGTGAAGTCTGAAGCCGAAGCTCCACGCTCCAATGGGTGGCTTCGAGTCACTATCGCGCGTCGAATAATGCAGACTTCACACTTCAGACTTCAGACTTCGATCGCCTTCAGCCGTCCGGCCAGCCTTTCGACCGATCTCCACCGTCTTGAACCCCGCGTCGCCCCAGTTCATCACGAACACGCTGAAGCCCTGTTTCATGCGCAGTTCGATGTCGTTGGCGTTCGCCGGGAAACCGCACGGCAGTTTGAATTCCTTGCAGGCGGCGAGCACTTGCTGAATCGCGTTTTCCCACGCGACCATGTCGGTCACCCGCTCGCCTTTTTCGTTGGTCGTCGAAAACACGCCGCGCAGCGTGCCGGCGCCGGGCCACAGCACGCCGATTCCCTTGACCGCGGCAATCTCGCGCAGGTGCGCGAGCCCTTCCTTGCTTTCAACGATCGTCCAATTGATCAGTTCGCCGTCCGGATTGAGCGGCCAGAGATCGGCCTTCTTCTTGTACTGCGGCCTCGTCCATTCCCCAATACCCCGGCGCGGCCCCGACATCGTCGGGCCGTGAGCCGCCGTTCGACTTGAAGCGCATGGCGCTGATCCCGCGGCGGACTTCGTCGGCGCTTTCGGCCTCGACGAACATGATGCCGCTGGCGCCGACGTTCAGCTGACGGCTGATATTGCTGACGGTCTGCTCGGGGGTCGCTTCCGAGATTTTCGACGTCTTCACGACGAGCGGATGCGGCAGGCGGGCAAACGGCGACTTCTGCAGCGCGCCCGCCTCTTTGGTGGCGTTGGCAAAATCGATGAACGCCGGGAGGCCGCGGTCGACGCCGCCCTCCATGCCGCCGCTGAACAGAAAATCGGCATCCGGATAGGCGAGCGCTTCTTTCGCCAGTTCGGCGGCGGTTTTCTTTGGTGCATCCGGCGGCGGCGGCGCGCCGCGGCGCCCCATCGGATTAGTCGGCCAATAGACGCCGAAGACCGGTTTCCCCTGTTCCAGCAGGTCGATCACCGGATTCAGGCGCTGTTTCTTCTGGGCCACACCGCCGACGGCGAAGGCGGCCACGATGGCGGCGATTAGTGCATTTCGTAAACGCATGAGGACCTCGATGAAGTGGTGGAAATATACTACGGGGGTCATGCTCGCGGCCCATGGCGTCAGCCACACCGGGACGGTTCGTCCCCACAACGAAGACACCATCCTCGTCGACAAGGCGCTCGGACTGTTTGTGGTCGCCGACGGGATGGGCGGCGTCAACGCCGGCGAAGTCGCGTCGCGGATGGCCGTCGAGACGATTCACGGGTTCGTCGAGCGCAGCGCCCGCGAAACCGAACATACCTGGCCGTTCGGCATCGACCAGTGCCTCAGCTACTCGGGCAACCGGGTACGAACTGCCGTGATGCTGGCGAACCGCACCGTGCATCGCACCGGTGAGCAGCAGGAACAGTTCACCGGGATGGGCACGACGATCGCGGTTGTGCTGCTCGAAGGTGAAACCGCGGCAATCTGCGGCGTCGGCGATTCGCGCGTGTATCTGGTCGCCGATCGGCAGATCAAACAACTGACCACCGATCACACCTGGGTGGAAACCATCCGGACGCAGGACCCGACGATCGAACCGGAAGTGCTGGCGCGCCATCCGATGCGCCACGTCCTGACGGCGGTGATTGGCGGTCAGGATCAGGTCGATGTCGACGTCACCGAGCACATCATGGACGAAGGCCAGCGCCTGGTGATCTGCAGCGACGGCGTCTACCGCGGCGTGTCGGATGAACTGTTATGCGAGCTGACGAGTGACGGCAGCGTCGAAGACGCGGCAGCCGCGATTGTCGCCGCCGCGCTCGAACGCGATAGTCGAGACAACATTTCCGCAGTAGTTGTTGAACTTAGAACTAAGAACTAAAAACTTAGAACTAGGGAACTTGAGTGACTGGGGACTGCAGGGATAGACTAGTTCTGCAGTTCTCAGTCTCGTCTCAGTTCTTAGTTCTCAGCAACTCACACACTTGTGATTGTTCTTGGCGCCGAGCGATTCGAGCAGCGCCAGGGCTTCGGGCCACGGCTGAATGCGCTGCACCGGACCGTTAGCCATATCCGCGGTGGTCTTGCCCTCGCGATTCACGGCCTTCACGTCCGCGCCCTTTGACACCAGGTACTTGATCATCTCGACGTCGCCGCGCGCTGCTGCGTTGTGCAGTGCAGTGTTGCCTTCGTGGTCCTTCGCGTTGACGTCGGCGCCGAGTTCGTCGATCAGGTACTTGATCGCCGCCATCATGCCGGTCGGAGCGAAGCGGTGTGAGTTGGCGGCGAAGCCTTCGCCGTAGCCGCTGCCCGCCGCTGCAACCAGCGGTGGCACGCCAGGGCCGCCCACCGGAATCGGCGGCGCCTTCGAGACATCCTGCACGTCGCGCTCGACGTCGGCGGTGCGGGCGCGCCCGGCACCTTTCATCGACGGGATATTCGGATCGGCGCCGTGCGCGACCAGCATCTTCATGGCCGCGACGTCGCTGGCGTAGGCGGCACGCCAGAACGCCGTCGCGCCGATTTCGTCGACGCCCGACAGGTCGAAGCTATAGCCCGAGTACCAAACCTTTTTCTTCAGCCGCGCGTTGGGGTTCGCGCCCTTGTCGAGCAGCGCGGACATCAGGTCCAGGTACGATGTCTTCTGGTTGAGATACGCACGCGGCTGCGGATACAGCGACTTCGGCGCCCACTCGCAGTTGATCACACCGTAGAGCGGCGTGGCGCCGTTCTCCGCGGACAGGTTCGGATCGGCGCCGCGCTCGAGCAGCATCTTTGCGAGGTCGAACTGGCCGTTGATGGTGGCGATCAGCAGCGGCGACGTCTTGTCGCTGGCGCTCAGAATGTTCACGTCCACGCCGTTGTCGAGCAGCGCCCGCGCCGCGTCGATGTGCCCTTGCCGCGCCGCAAAATGAATCGGCGTCATGCCGCCTTGCGCGTAGATCAGCTCGTTCAGCTGGTACTGGCGATCGATTCCGGCCTTCCCCTGCAGGCCGCGGCCGCCCGGGAAGTTGCGATTCTGCTGCGGCTGCTGCGACTGCCCCTGCTGGCCTTGGCCGGGAGGCGGTTGCGGATTGCCGAACAGGACTGCGCCGAGCTTCTCGCGATCCATGTTGTTCAAGTCCACCAGCTTCGAAGTGGCCTTGAGGTCGGCGCCGCGCTTCGCAAGCACGGCGATGACATCGGCGCGGTTGTCCGCGGCCGCGAACATCGCCGCGTTCAAGCCTCGAGTGTTCTCCACCGCGTTGACGTCCGCGCCCTTGTCGAGCAGCAACTTGACGGCGTCGGTGTTGCCCGATGCCGCCGCAAACATCAACGGCGTCGTACCGTTTGCCGTCGCGGCCTTGACGTCCGCGCCGTTGGCAATCAGCGGCTCCATCACCGCCGCATTGCCGCTCTTGGCGGCGAGCAACAGCGGCGTGTAGCTACCGATCCGGGTCGTCGCGCGAACGTTGGCACCGGCGTACAACAGCGTCTGCGCCAGTTCCGCGTCGTTCTTCATCGCCGCCCAATGCAGCGCGGTCATGCCGTCGCCCTGCGCGGCGTTGACGTCGGCGGCCTGCTTGAGCAGCGCCTTCACCGCGTCGCGGTCGCCGAGTTGCGCGGCATCAGCCACCGTCGCCGGCGGCGCGGCCGACAACAGCGCAGACAGCGACAGCGCAGCACCGATCACGATCAGGGAACCAGTCTTCAGCAGTCTTTTAGGCATTTCGGTCTTCCAATCCCCAATCCCTAATCCCCAATCACTACGCAACAGCACCTCATCCCCAATCACTACGCAACGGTGGTGGTGGCTCCCGTCGCGTTCAGATCGAACTCGGCGGTGCTGTCGCCGAACGCCTGGATGTCGTCGACGCCGATCTTGCTGGAGCACCGACAGCATCACGTTGGCGAGCGGCGTGCCGTCCGGCGCGCGGTGATGCAACCCGCCCTTGAGAGCACCGCCGGCGTGACCAGCGAGGAACAGCGGCACGCGCTTGTGATTGTGGAGGTTCGAATCGCCCATCGGCGAGCCGTAGATCAGCAGCGTGTTCTCGAGCAGGTTGCTGTCGCCATCGGGCGTGTTCTTCAGCTTCTCGAGGAAATACGGAATCATGCTGACGTGATACGTGTTGATCTTCGCGAAGTCGACGATCCGATCCTCGCGCTCGCCATGGTGCGATGACGAGTGGAACGCGCCCTTGAAGCCGCTTTCCGGATAGGTGCGGTTCGAGGCGTCGCGGCCAAGCTTGAAGGCGAAGACGCGTGTGATATCCGACGCGAACGCCAGCGCCTGCAGGTCGAACATCAGCTTGACGTGTTCGCTGAATGAATCCGGCACGCCGATCGGCGCGCCCGGCAATTCGCGCTGCTCGCCGCTGCTGTTGTAGGCCTCGACCTTCTGGATCCGGCGTTCGATTTCACGCACGTTCTCGAGGTAGTCGTTCATGCGCGCGCGGTCGGCGGTGCCGAGTTCGCGCTGCAGCCGCGTCACCGAGCCCGACAACCAGTCGAGAATGCTGCGGTCTTCGGCGCGGCGCTCGCGGCGCTCGCCCGGAGTCGCACCGACACCGAACAGTTGATCGAACACGACGCGCGGGTCGCGCACCATCGGCAGCGGTTTGTCTGGTTCGTTCGCTTTGCCCGAACCAACCCAGCTGATCGAATCGGTATAGGTGCACGAATAGCCGTACGAGCAACCACCCGCCTGGTCGACGTTCTCGATGCACAGCTGCATCGACGGAATCGGCGTGTCCTGGCCAAAGCGCTGGCCGTACTGCTGGTCGAGCGAGGTCCCGACCTTCACGTCAGAGCCCTGCGTCTGCCTGGGATGCATCTGCGTGAGGAACACCGACGACGATCGGAAATGATCGCCGCCGATTTCCGGTGCGGTGAACGCTTCGGCGTTGCGCACATCGCAGTTGCTGACGATGGTCAGGTGATCGCGGAACGGCTCGAGCGACGACAGACTGGTCGGCGACAGGTCGAAGTCGCGGCCGACCGCGGCAGGCGCCCAGAGATTCTTCTTGATGCCGATCTGCGAACTGCCGGCGGAGCCGTGCACCATTTCCACCGCGACGAGGCGGATTTTCTTGCCGCCAGCAGCCGCGGCCGAGGCGCGCGCCGGTACCATCGCGTCAAGGAACGGCAGCGCCATCGTCACGCCCATCCCTTTCAGGACGGTGCGCCGCGACAGTTGCTTCTTCGTGAGGAACGACATCCGAATCTCCTTTATCTCGAAACGTCGGTGTTAACGGCCTTGGTCTGGGTTTCGGGTTTCGCCATGCGGAACGCCGGGCTGTTGACGATGCCCATCATGTACGCCAGAGCTTGTTGTTGGTTTTTGCCGCGTCGCGGACGACCGCGCGCACCGTCGGCATGTCCGCGTATTCGACACGGCGGCCGATCGCGTAGGTCAGCAGGTTTTCCGCGAAGCTGCGCAACACCATGTCCTGGTGGCGGAGCAGCGCGTCGCGCAGCCCTTTCGGCCCGTCGATCTTGGTGCCGTCGTAGAGATCGCCGACGACGTCGACCGCCACTTCGTTGTCCTTGATCCGCCACGCGCCGGTCGCATCGAAGTTCTCGAGCGACAGACCAAGCGGATCGATAAAGCGATGGCAGGCATTGCAGGTCGGGTTCTTGCGGTGCTCTTCCATGCGTTGCCGCGTCGACAACATCGTCCCGCCTTCATTCGCCTTGACCGAATCGTCCAGTGCCGGAACGTTCGGCGGCGGCGGCGGCGGTGGTGTACCCAGCAGCACATCCATCACCCACTTGCCGCGCAGCACCGGCGAGGTGCGATCGGCGACCGATGTCGACACCAGAATGCTGCCCTGGCCGAGCAGACCGCGTCGATATTCCGGCACCGGCACGCGACGGAATTGATTGCCGGTTACGTTGGGAATGCCGTAATGCTTCGCCAGCCGCTCGTTGACGAACGAGTAATCGGCAGTCAACAAATCCAGGACGCTGCGATCTTCGCGGACGATGCTGTCGAAGAACAGTTCGGTCTCCTTGATCATCGCCTGTGCCAGCGTGTCGTCGTACTGCGGGAACAGCAGGTAGTCCGGGATCATTTTTTCGAGATCCTGGAGCCGCAGCCACTGCGCCGCGAACCGGGTCGACAGCGCTTCCGACCGCTTGTCGGCGAGCATGCGGCGAACCGTCTTCTCGAGGCCGACCGACGTGCGCAGTGCGCCGCTGTTGGCCGCCTTCATCAATTCGGCGTCCGGACCGGCGCCCCACAGGAAAAACGACAGCCGCGACGCCAGTTCCTGGTCGCTGACGCGATAGGCCGCCGCGGTCTTCATCGTGTTGGCCGGCGCCTGTTCGAGCCGGAACAGGAATCGCGGGCTGACCAGAATCGACTGCAGCGCCAGGCGGATGCCGTTCTCGAAGTCGCCGGTCTTGCGCCCTTTGGCGAAGAACTCCATCGCGTCCTGGATGTCGTCAGGCGACGAGAACCCGCGATACGCCTGACCGGTCAGGTTCTTGACGATCTGCGCCGCGCAGGTTTCTTCCTCGTTCGCGGTCAGCGGGCGGCAGGTAAAAATCTTCTTGCGGCTCGTGGTTTCCGAAACACCGGTGACCACGGTCGGACCAATCACCGCCATGTCACGCATATGCGGCAACGCGGTCACGCCGTAGCTGATGTTCACGTCCGCGAGCGTGTTCTCGAGCGGTGCAATCAGATCGTCCACCGGACCGTCGATCCGCTGGATGAAGGCAACCGACAGCCGCTGCGGACCGGCTTTCATGTGAATCGCCGGCGTCTTCATCTCGAGGCCGTTGGCGCCGCCGTTCTGGCCGAAGTCAGTTTCGCTGGCCGACGGGCTGACTTCGATCAAGGCGACGCGCTCGCCGTTCACCGACACATCGACCTGCTCTTTGATGCCCATCGTCAGCATCGAGTAGCGGCCGTAGATGCCGCCGAGCGGTTCGTTGTGCATCGACACCTTGATGACGTAATCACCGTCGGCCGGGAAGACGTGCATCACCGAAATGCCGCCGCGCGTGCCGATCGGGGTGCCGTCAACGTGCCGCATCTGCGACAGGGTGCGGCCGATCTTGTAGGTCACGGACGTCGCGCTGGCGCCGCGATCGCCGACTGCCAGCCGGCTGATCTGGCTGGCCGCGCGCAGATATCCTTCCATCAGCGTCGGCGAGAAGTTCTGCACGTCGGCGATGTTGTCGAAACCGCTGCTGATGGTGTCCGGTGGCAGGAACGAGTTGACGTCAACCTGCAGGCCCAGCAAATCTTGCACGGCTCGCGAGTATTCGGCGCGGTTCAGCCGCTGGAACGGACGCCAGCCGGGGTTCGGATTCACGGCGGCGACGGAATCGATTTTCGTTTCGAGCGTGTCAACCAGGCTGCTCAGCGCAGCGGCGTCCGGGCGCCGCGCCCCGGGCGGCGGCATCATGCCGGCGCGCAGTTTGCGGATCATCTTCTCGGCGACTTCCGCGTTCTTGTCGGCTTTCGCCGCATCGAACCCGACGAGCGTCAACCCGCCCGCCTTGCCTTTCTCGCTGTGACAACCGGCGCAGTACTGCGCCACGAGCTTGCTTTGCGCCTCGGCGGCCGCCGGAACGGGAACGGCGTGCGCGGCCGCCATTTTTGCTGGCGCCTGTGTACCGGATGTCGTTGGCGCGGGGGGCGTCGGACGCGCGGTTTGGGTCGCTGGCTTGGCCGCCTGCCCAGCCTGTTGGGCGGTGACCCCAGCGCCAAGAACTGCTGTAGTCACAACCGCATAGACCACTGATTTCATAGAGAAAAGTATAGGGCGGAACGGCGACAAATACTGGTACTTTGTCGTCGCTAATTGTCTCTAATTGTCAGAAGGGGGTCGATTTGCGCAGCCCTGCGGGCCGGCAAGTAAGTCGCTGCGAACGCAGCGAGTCCGAGCACAACGGGAATTGACACAAACGTAAGTGGATCCGACGGTTCGACCTGGAACAGCAGACTGCGCATGAAGCGCGTCAGGACGAGCGCGCCGATGATGCCTGCCAATAGTCCAGCGGCCGACACTGCCATGCCGCGCGAAATGATGAGGGCGAGAATGGCGCGCGGCGTCGCGCCGAGGGCCAGCCGGATGCCGAGCTCACGCGTTCCCTGGCTGACCAGGTAGGCCATCACGCCGTAGACGCCGACCACAGCCAATCCGAACGCCAGTGCCGCGAACGTAGTCAGCAGCAACATAGCGAACCGGCGGCGAGCCAGCGACTCGCCGACACGCTCGTCCATGGTGCGGAGTCGATAGATTGGCAAGTCCGGATCGACGGCATGAACCTGCTCGCGCACGGGGCCGACCAGAGATGTCGAATCGCGATCACTGCGCAGCACCACGTTCATCGCCCGCGCCGGGTACTGCGAATGGGGGAAGTACATCGCCATGCGCGAATCGGCGTCGAGCGAATATTGTTTGACGCGACCGACGACGCCGACGACGGTCAACCACGGCGAGGTCGAAGCGGCGAGGCCAGTCCGGATCCGTTTGCCGAGCGCCGAATCGTTCGGCCACAACTGTTGCGCCATGAAGGCATCGACGATCACCACGCGCTGCCCTGTTCGGGTGTCGTGATCGTCGAACAACCGGCCAGCGACCAACGGAATCTGCAGCGCCTCGAAATACCGGCCGGCCACCATTCGCATGTCGGCGTTGAGGAACGCTTCGCCCGGCGCCGGGGCTCGGCCTTCGATGGTAACCGGTCCCCACGCAAACATTTGACTCAATGGCAACGCCGAGACCGCGCCGGCAGCGGAGACTCCCGGTAATCTGCCAAGGCGTTCCGCGAGCTGCCGGTACATCTCGGTCGCAGCGGCGGCATCGTTGTAGCGCCGTCCGTTGGCCGTCAGCTCGAATGTCAACACCTGCGCGGCGTTGAAGCCGGGCCAGACGCGCTGCAGTTGCGCGAAACTGCGAATCAGCAGGCTCGCGCCGGCCAACAACACCACGGCGAGTGCGACTTCAGCAGCGACCAGCGTGCGTCGCGTGTTATTGCCGCTCCCCCACACGGAGTTGGCGCCGGCGGACCCTCGTCCCGCGTCCCTCAATCCATCGTTGGCGTCGACGCGGCCGACGCGCCATGCGGGAACGACGCCAAAAACAGCGCCGCACAACAGAGAGGTCAACAGCGTGAACGCCAGTACTTCGGGATTCAGCGCGATTTCGTTGAGGCGCGGAACGCTTTGCGTCCCCATCGCGCGAATGAAGGCAAGGCCGCCATACGCGAACCCAATGGCGAGGACGCCGCCACCCGCCGCGAGCAGCACGCTTTCCGCGAAGACGTCCGCCGCGAGGCGGCCGCGCCCGGCGCCGAGTGCCGCGCGGACCGACAACTCTTTCCGACGGCCCATCGCCCGCGCCAGCTGCAGGTTGGCGACATTGGCACAGGCGATCAGCAACACGAACGCGACTGATCCGGCCAGCACCAGCACGGCTCTGCGAACGTCGCCCACCACCTGTTCGCGCAGCGGAACGATGCCAAATGTCAGGCCGCCGTTTGGCGGGTACTCGTCCGTATGTTCACGGCGCAGCCGCGCGGTGATGGCGTCCATTTCGGCCTGCGCGGCCCGGATGTCCACACCTGCACGCAGCCGTCCAATGATGTTGTAGTCCTCACGGTCGCGGCGGGTGACGTCCCCGGGACCGAGCGGCAGCGGAATGACGACCTCGGCGTCTTCTGCGCCACCGAGCGTCGGCATCACCTCGCGCGGCAACGCGAATGACTGCTCCAGCACGCCAACGATCTGAAACGGACGATCGTTCGCGGCGGGAGCGTGCGACCGAGGATGTGGGGGTCGCCACCGTAACGGCGCATCCACGTCGCATGGTTCAGAATCGCCACGTCCGGGGCGCCCGCGCGATCCTCCTGCTCCGAGAACAGCCGTCCGAGCGCAGCGCGCGCGCCAAGCATCGGCAGCAGGTTGGGCGCATCACTGCGGATACTGTGCCGATCCGCTCCGGCTCGGCCAGGCTCGAGCCGGGAGCCCCATCCCCTCCGACGGCGCGCAGGTTGAACAGGCTGCCGATCGCGATGGCCAGCTCTTCGAAGCCGCCGTGGCCGTTCTTGATGTCGAAATACTGCGCGGTGGAAAACCAGTCTTCGGTGATCCCGAGTCCGGGAGAGCGATTCCAGAGGATGACGAGACGATCGGCGTTGCGGTACGGCAGCGGATGCAACAACAGCGCGCTGGCGACACTGTAGATCGCGGTGTTCGCGCCAACGCCGATCGCGATCGAAAGAATCGCCGCGACCGTAAAACCCGGCGTTCTGAGCAGACTACGAAACGCGTACCGCATGGTGGCTTCTGATAAGTCGAAGAAGTCTGAGTCGAAGTCTGCTTCACGCCAGCAAGAAACCGCTTCAAACATCCCGCTGTTGGAACGTGCCGACTTCAACTTCTGACCGACTTATCGCCTTCCAGAGGCCCGACCAGGATCCGTCCCGGGCGCGCCGCAGTCATCTTCCCATCGTCGAGCGCCAGTTGCCCGTTGATCACCACGTGCGAGACGCCGACCGAGTACTGATGCGGCTGTTCGAAGGTCGCCTTGTCGGCGACGGTCAGCGGATCGAACACCGCGATATCGGCCTTCATCCCTTCGCGCAGCACGCCGCGATCGGCGAGGCCGATCCGCTGCGCCGGGTACGACGACATCTTGCGAATCGCGTCCTCGAGCGTGATCGTTTTCAGCTCGCGCACGTAGCGGCCGAGCACCCGCGAAAAGGTGCCGTAGTTGCGCGGATGCGGGCTGCCTTCCCCGAAAATCGGAATGCCCCCGTCCGACGCCACCATCGTCGCCGGATGCTTCAGGATGCGCTGCAGGTCCTGTTCTTCGATGGCGTGGAAAATCCCGGAACAGCCACCTTGTTCGACGATCCACAAGGCGGTTTCCGCAGCGTTCTCGACCGTTGGCTCGAGGCCGTGAATCTTCGTCACCTCACCAAGCCGCTTGCCGTCGAACGACGTATTCCACGAGCAGCGTGCCAGTTGCACGTTGTTCGGATCGCCGCCGCCACGCTCCTCCCGAATCAGTCGCGCCGTCTCGTTGCGCAATTCATTGCGCGAGGAGGGGTTCTGCAAGCGCTTCAACGTCGCCTCGCGTCCACCTTCCAGCGCCCACGCCGGCATCAGCGCCGCGGCGATGCTGGTCGACGAGGCGGTGTAGGGATACTGATCGATCGTCGCGTCCACGCCACGGGCTCGCGCTTCGTCGACCAGCCGCAGCGTGTCGACGCTGCGGCCCCAGTTCCCCTTGCCGATGATCTTGTGATGCGTCAGCTGCGTCGGCAGACCGCCCTTTTCGCCGATTTCGATCGTTTCCTTGACGCTGTCGAGCACTCGCGACGCCTCATCGCGCATGTGCGAAATGTAGATCCCGCCCATCTGCCCGGCGATTTTGGCGAGCTCGATCACTTCGGCGGTCGGTGTGAACGTACCGGGAACGTAGAACAGACCCGAACTCAGGCCGAATGCGCCATCGAGCATGCCCTGGCGGACCAGGCCGCGCATCTTTTCCAATTCTTCCGCGGTCGCGCGGCGGTCCACCGGGCCCATCACCGCTTCACGAATCGATCCCTGTCCAACGAACAGGCCGTAGTTCGGCGTCACCTGCTTGGCGGCCACTTCGTCGAGATGCGGCTTGATCGGCAGCGGCGAGGAGCCGTCCGGACCTTCGATGATCGTCGTGACGCCCTGGCGCGCGTAGTTTTCAGCGTTCGGCACCTCGAGAATGCCGCGCCGTGCGTGCGAGTGAATGTCGATGAACCCTGGCGCGACGACTTTGCCGGTCGCGTCGATCACCCGGGCCGCGGGCGCGTCGATACCTCGGCGCGATGCGCGCCATGGTGTCGCCGCGCACGCCGATGTCGCCGCGATACCAGGCGCTGCCGGTGCCGTCGATGATGCGCCCGTTCCTGATGACCAGGTCGAAGGGCGCGGCGGGCGCCTGAGCGCCTGACGACACGGACGATCAACCGCAGCTGCCGCACACACCAGTGCGGCGCCAAGAGCACGGCGCAGGGCGCTTCGCATGGCGAAAACTATATCGCTTCATCGAGCAGTTGCGCGAGATGCTGGACGCGAATCGGCGAGCCGCGGCGGTGCAGGCCGCCGCCGATGTGCAGCAGGCAGCCAAGGTCGCAACTGACAACACGCTGCGCGCCGCTCGCTTCGATGTTGGCCAGCTTCCGCTCGAGCATGCCGGTGGAAATACCGGAGTTTTTTACGGAAAACAGCCCGCCAAAACCACAGCACTCTTCCGACTCGTGCACCGCGGCCTGCTCGACGCCGTTGACGGCGTTGAGCAACGCCGGCGGCTGGTCGCGGACGCCAAGGCCGCGCAGCAAGTGACATGACGGATGAAACGCCACGACCGCCTGCAGGTGTCCGCCGACGCCGGATGGCGCCACCTCGATCAGATACTGGCTGAACTCACGACAGCGTGCCGACACGCGTCGCGCGATCGCCAGCGTCTCGGGCTCGTTTGCGAATAGCTCGGCGTACTGATGGACGAGCATGTCGGCGCAGGAACCGGATGGGATGACAATCGGCCCCTCGGTGGCGTCGAGCACCCGCAGGGTGTGGCGCGCGATCGTGCGCGCCTCATCGTGGAAGCCGGCGTTGTACGGCGGCTGGCCGCAGCAGGTCTGGTCGCGCGGGACGTCCACCTCGACGCCGGCGCGCTCGAGCACCCGGACGACGGCCATGCCGACGTCCGGGTCGATTTCGTTGACCAGGCAGGTGTGAAAAAGCTGGATCCGCGCCAATCTAAAACGCGCGCTATCGATTCGTCGTCGTACGCCGCTCGGCGAGCAGCCGTTCGACCAGCGCGACGATTTCCTCTTTTTGCTCGATGTGGATTTTACCGGTTGCTTTGCCGGCAAAACCGGCATGCGCGCTGCGCACCCGGCCGTCACGTCCGAGGTAGAAGGTGGTCGGGAACGAATTCAGATTGACGCCTTGTGGCAGCTTGTCGTTCAGTTCCTTCGGCTCGCCCGGCAGCAGCACCGTATAGTCCACACCGTAGCGTTTGTTGAACGACTTCAGACGCACCGGATCCTTCAACTGCGCTTCTTCTTCGAACGACAATGCGACCACTTCGAGTCCGCGCGACTTGTACTTCTTGTACAACTCGACGAGGAATGGGGTTTCATCGTGGCAGTTCGGGCACCAGCTGCCGCCGATGCTGACGATGACCACCTTATTCGCGAAGCGCGGATCGGTGTTCGACACGATCTTTCCGTCGAGATCGGGAAAGCTGAAACGCAACGGCTCGCTCGGATCTTTCACGCTGGTGAAGACCGAGGGATCGCTGGGCTGCGGCAGGCCTTTGGCCAGCGCCTGGTCGGCCTTCATCCCAACCAATGCGGCGTCCTTGTTCTGAACGACCGCGAGCGTGCCGTCCGGTTTCGGCGATAGCTCGAGGCGCAGCGGCCGCGCGCCGGAGAAGTGGCTGAGGACGAACTTGCCGTCGCGATAGGAGCCGGTCAGCACACCAGTGTCGCCGTCGATCCGCAGGATCACCGCAGAGGCTTCGGCGCCCGACTGCCGCACCAGCATTTTCCAAGCCGATTCACCCTTCGAGCTCTTGACCTGGATGTTCCACAGTCCGTTGATCGAAGGAATGTTTTTCTCGCCGACTTCGATCGCGGTGAAGCGCTTCGCCTGGAACGGGTACGGTGCGCCGCGGGTGCCGCGCGAGGTACTGGCCCTCGAGCCGGCCGTTTTTCACCGTCGCGTCGAGCTGTGTGCCGTATTCCGGATAGGTGAAGGACAGCGCGCCTTTCGCGTAGCTGCCGGTCGTCGAGGTGACTTTTTCGTCGCCGTTGAAGAACGACCCCTTCGGCGAGGAACAATTCGCGCCGCCGCAGATAATCTCGAAGCGGAACGGCACTTCGTTCGTGCCGGCGTTGTTCGCCAGCGTCAGCGTCACCGACGCGTCCCACATGCCAGCAGGCGACTGCGCGAACGCCGGTCTGGCCATCAGCAGCGCGGCGGCAACGACCAGCGTCGAGCCTGTCCTGCCCGTCCTGTTCGTCCAGTTCGATTTCGTCATGTGTGCCGAATCCTTATCAAACACCGAGGTTGTCGAGAGGGTTCGTTGCTCGTTGCTCGACGCTCGCTACTCGTTGCTAGTCGCTCGCCACTCGTTGCTCGGACATTCCTAATTCCTAATGCCTAATTCTAATTTCTGCTTCCTCAGCCACGCCACAAAACACAAAAGCCCGGCAGGTGGTCACCTCCGGGCTTCGTCGGCTGTCGGCGAGTTCGTGTGTACGTGTGTTACGCGAACCCGGTGCACGCCGCGCGAAGGCCGGAGGCGACCCCGGCCGGACAACACGAGCAGCGGCAACACGCGCACGCGAACATTACGGTTATTTAGCGCCCGCGGAGCCGAGGTTGTCAAGTGCGGCCGAGCGCTCGTTGCTCGTCGCTCGACTAGCCCCTCGTTGCTCGCGGCTCGTCGCTCGCACATTCCCAATTCCCAATTCCCATTCCTAATTCCTAATTCCTAATTCCTAATTTCTGCTTCCACCCCGCTGTCCTCGGAAAGGGGTACCATCAGCTCATGCGTCCGTCGCTCGCACTGCTTGCCGCATTGCTGGCGGTCCTGCAATCGGTCCGCGACGACAAGCCATTCAAGTCGGGCGTCGAAATCATCAGCATCACCGCGACGGTCACCGATGCTGAGGGCCACCTCGTCCGCGACCTGCCACAAGAAGCGTTCGAGGTGTTCGAGGACGGCGAGCGGCAGACCATCACCCAGTTCACCAACGAGCGCGTGCCGGTCGGTCTCGCGATGCTGCTCGACGCCAGCGACAGTATGTACGGCCCGCGAATCCGCGATGCGCGCCAGGCGGTCGATCGCTTTCTGTTCGACCTGCTCGACCCGTCCGACGAGTTCTTCGTGTTCTCGTTCAATCATCGGCCACGGCCGCTCACCGCGTGGGGGCGCGATCGTGACGTCGTCCAACGAGCGCTCGGCACCATTCAGCCCTCGGGAGGAACGGCGGTCTACGACGCGGTGCTGGCGGCGCTGCCGGTGATGGCGACGCGCAACCGCCAGCGCGCCGCGATCCTCGTCGTCTCCGACGGCGCCGATACGGCCAGTGACGGCTCGCTGCGCGACGTCCGCACCGCGCTGCTGCGCAGCGACGCGTTCGTCTACGCGATCGCCATCGATCCGCCGGAGCGTAAGGCGATCAACACCCGCGTCAACGTGCAGGCGCTGCGCGAGGTGACCGCCGAAAGCGGCGGTCATACCGAAGTCGTGCAGAGCACCGCCGAGCTGGCCGATGCAACCGCTCGCATCGCTGAAGAATTGAACAGCCAGTACGTGATTGGCTATTCGTCGAGCCATGCGGCTGATGGCAAGTTCCACAGCATCCGGGTCCGCTCCGGCAGTTACCGGGTGCGCGCCCGCAACGGATTTGTGCGATAATCTGATTAGTTGACTCAGTCAAGTAATTCCCGAATCGTGCCGCCGGGCGCGGTCAACGCGGTCCGCGCCTTCAACCGGTTTTACACCCGGAAAATCGGGGTGCTCGCCGACCACCTGCTCGACAGCCCGTATTCGCTGGCGGAAATGCGCGTCCTCTACGAACTCGCCCACCGCGAGGCGCCGACCGCGACCGAACTGGGGCGCGATCTCGGGCTCGACGCCGGCTATCTGAGCCGCATCCTTCGCCGGTTCGAAGCCCGGAAACTGCTGGTCCGCACGGCGTCCAAAGCCGACGCCCGCCGCAGCCTGCTGCGGCTCACCGCACGGGGACGAGCGGTGTTCCAACCGCTCGATCGTCGCGCCAAAGACGAAGTGGCGTCGCTTCTCGGACCACTGCCGCCGACCAGACAGCAGCAAGTCGTCGAGGCGATGACCACCATCGAAAGCGCCCTCGGCACGGCCGCGACCGTACCCTACACGCTGCGCCGGCATCAGCCGGGCGACATGGGATGGGTGGTGCACCGGCATGGGGCGCTCTACTGGCAGGAATGGCGCTACAACGCGGAATTCGAAGCGTTGGTCGCCCGCATCGTCGCTGATTTTCTCGAGAAGCTCGATCCCGCGCGAGAACGCTGCTGGATTGCCGAGCGGAACGGCGTCATCGTTGGATCGGTCTTTCTGGTGAAGAAATCGAAGACCGTCGCCAAATTGCGGCTGCTGCTGGTCGAACCGTCCGCGCGGGGGCTCGGACTCGGCCGACGGCTGGTCGACGAGTGCGTGCAGTTCGCGCGGCAGGCCGGCTATCGCAAGATCACGTTGTGGACGCAAAGCGAGTTGACTGCGGCGCGTGGCATCTACAAGGCCGCCGGGTTCAGGCTGGTCGGCGAACACCGGCACGACGCGTTCGGACGTCACGGACTGGTTGCCGAAACGTGGGATCTCGATCTGTAGCGCTGGCGGCGGCCGCGATGCTGGCCGCGGCAACCATCCGCGCGAACGATCGCGCTGTGGAGGTAACGTTCGCGTCGCGCGCCGCGCAACCCGGCGAGTTGGTCGTCGTCACCATCGCCGCGCCCGAAGAGCCGAACGCCAAGGCCACGACTCATCTCAAAGCGTTCGGGCACGACGTGCGACCATTCGCCGCGGGCGATCGCAAGTGGCAGGCGTTGGTCGGCATCGATCTCGACGTGAAGCCCGGCACCTACCCGGTCGCAGCCTGGGTTGACGACCTCACAACGACCCGCAACCTCGTGGTCGTTGCCAAGACGTTTCGCACCCGTCGATTGACGGTCAATCCCGATTTCGTCACGCCACCAGAATCGGAAGCGGCGCGCATTGCCGAGGAAGCGAAGCTGCTCGAACGCACCTGGGCGTCATCGGCAGCGGAACGTTTGTGGACAGCGTTTTCGGCGCCGGTTCCTCAATCGACGAACAGCGCGTTCGGCACGCGCAGCATCTTCAACGGCACGCCCAGGAACGCACACGGCGGCGCCGACTTTCTCAGTCCAGCCGGAACACCGATCGCCGCGCCAAGCGCCGGACGGATCGCGGTTGCGAGGAATCTGTATTTTTCAGGCAACACCGTGATCATCGATCACGGCCTGGGAATGTTCTCGATGCTCGCGCACATGTCGGCCATCGACGTGCATGAAGGACAGGTGGTCGCGGCGCAGCAGCCGCTAGGCCTGGTCGGCGCGACCGGACGCGTCACGGGTCCCCACCTGCACTGGGCAGTGCGGGTTAACGGCGCCCGCGTCGATCCATTGTCGGTGTTGGCGTTGCTGGGTAGCCCGTAGCAGCGTTGCTGATGTTAGTTAGCAACAGGACACGTTGTGAAAGCATCCGTTTTTATTGGAACTAGCGTTGACGGCTTCATTGCCCGAGCCAACGGGAATCTAGACTTCCTGCCGCCGGGCGGCGGCGAACCCCACGGGTACGAGGAGTTCATGGCCACGGTGGATGCGTTGGTCATAGGCCGCAAGACTTACGAGACGGTCCTGAACTTCGATCGATGGCCATACGGCGAGAAGCCGGTTGTCGTGCTGAGCACTCACCCGCTGGCTCCTGCTCCTCCCGAGGCTGTGGTGGAGCATATGTCGGGGGCACCAGCGGAAATCGTGTCGCGGCTTGCCTCCCGCGGGATTGGGCACATTTACGTAGATGGCGGGATCACCATTCAGCGATTTCTACGAGCTGGGCTCATTCATCGGCTCATTATCACTCGCGTTCCAGTGTTGATCGGCGCCGGTATCCCGCTGTTTGGCGATGTGCCGGTCGATATCGCTCTCAAGCACGTCGCGACACGCCAGTACGTCAGCGGCCTCGTTCAGAGTGAGTACGTCGTTGCCGCCTAACACGCGTTGCATCGAGGGAGGAGCGGGCTACTCAGGAGAGCCGCACGTTCTCCGCGCGCAGTCCCTTGTCGCCGCGGCCGGCATCGAAGACGACCGTTTGGCCCTCGCGCAGTTGCTCGAAGACCGAGCCGTCCCGGACAGCGCTCCGGTGCATGAAGTACTCTTGGCGGTCCTCGCCCTGAATAAATCCGAAGCCCTTATCCGAGATCACCTTTGATATGGTTCCATTCATCGTTTGTCCCTTTCTGCCGCCCGATCCTCGAGCTCCGTTCTCTTACGTCGTGGTGCGCTTGACGTTCGCCGCCCGCGGACCCTTCGGGCTGTCGGCAACCTCGAACTCGACTCCATCACCCTCGCGCAGATCTGCGATGCCCTCGCCATAGATAGCGCTTTGGTGAAAGAAATATTCTTGCCCCGTCTCACCCTTGATGAACCCAAAGCCTTTGTCCACTCGCAGCGTCCGAATTGTTCCCGTCATTTATCCATCTCCGATCTCTGGTTTCTGACCATCGCCGTCGAGTTCAACTCGACCGATGGCATGACTTGTTTGGTTGACCTGACCCGTCGCCGCGCTCCTGTCGCCGAATAGCAGGCAAGGCGGCGCGACGCGGTGGAGGGACAAGGCTGGCGCCCTGTCTCCCCACGGCCTTCGTACTTGCTTACCAACGCGGCTCGGAGCGACGTCGCGATTCGCCGCCGCCGAACCCCCCGGCATACGCGGGCTTCGGCCGCGCTTCGTTGACGGAGAGACTGCGCCCCCCAAGCTGATATTCATTCAGCTCTGCGATCGCCTTCTGCGCCTCGTCATCGCTGCCCATCTCAACGAACGCAAACCCGCGCGCCCGCCCCGTGGCCATGTCGCGCATCACTTTCACCGTTTCCACGGTGCCGGCACGGGCGAACAGCTCCTGGAGCTCCGCTTCTCCGGTTTCATACGGGAAATTTCCGACATACAACTTTCGACCCATGATCTGACTCCTCTGCCGCGAAACGCGACATCAACGCCGCCTAGGCGGCGCACAGTTTCCACGGCCTCGAAGGGATGAGCCGTGGTCCGGAATTTCGTCTCGTAGCTAGGAACTCGGGGAGGAGCGAGTCAGAAGAGGCTCGTTACGCCAGGAATCAGCACAGCACGCGGCAAGATCCGATACACAAGTCTACATCATGCGGAGACGACGCGTATCTTGCACCTGACCCTGAGCGCCCATACGAGGATGCGGAACTTTCAACTCATCACGAACGGCGACGGCGGCGACGATGGGAGCGAGAATGGTGACGGTCGTCCGCAGTCGCGCGCGGTTGACGCCTTTCGCTCGGTGAGCTGTACGTCCGGAGATCCTTGACGTTGGCCAACGGCGAGAGTGCTTCATGCGCACGCATGCGTTCAGCAGACAACTCGGCTGTGCGTTTTGCCAGGCTCGACATCTGAGCCGCAAGGTCTTGAATTCGCTTGAGTTGTTCCTTAAGGAACGACTCCATGGCCATCACACTCCTGCCGATCGTTGTGCCAATCCCGTGCCACGGGCTCACTGGCGCCATCGTTACAGTAAACATTCACGGATTCGTACCCGCCTGAGTCCCGACGGCGACAAGAGCTGGTGTCACCAAAACCCCGGCAAAGCACATCATTTCAAGGTCGACCTGCTATTTGTTGCGACGGACGTACATGACCGAGACCCCGCCTGGAATGTAGTTGACGGCGACGGGAAATGGGTGCGCTTCGTGGCTCGTGATCGTGCGGCCCGCAATAATCCCCACGGTCGCACCGAACACCGCATCGCTGAACCAATGGCGATTCGCCGGCAATCGGGATATCGCGACGTATGACGAAAAGGTGTACGCGGGAATCGCATACCGCCATCCCATGTGACGCTCGAGGGCTGTCGCAAACGCAAACGTGTCGGCCGCGTGACCAGAGGGGAACGAGTTCTTTCCACTCCCATCGGGACGCTCTCGTCTCGTTGTGTACTTCAGCGTTTGGGTCAACGCTTCGGCCATCGCGAGCGACTGAATCAAGTCCATCCCGACGTGTGACACCTTGGGTTCGTCCTTCAGGCGCCCGACGGCATACACGACCGACGCGCTCGCCAACAGCGTCGGGAGTTCTCCAAGGACTTCGCCAAACTTGAAGAACTTGTCAGCGAAGTCGCTACCCACGAGAGCCTCGTTCAAGTTGTCGTCAGCCGGATGAACGGCCAGCGCCAGTCCTCCGCCAACGCCGGCCCACACGAGGTTCTCGCGAGACGGGAGGTACTTGAAGTCAATGACGAGGCCCTTCACCATCGCCTTGATTCCGGTGTGCCGGGGTGTCGGCGGTGGGCCGGCTGGCTGCCCAATCACCTGCTCGAAGTCAACAGTCGGCGTGAGTAACGGAGTACGGAACGCCGGCACGTCCGATGATGGATTCGCCGTTCGCATCCACGAGAGGCTGTTCCGCGTTCGTCTGGGCTCGCACTGGCGCAGCCAGTTGACAGGTGACGAACATCACGGCCAGAACACGTCCATTACTAACTCGCATTTCAGAACCTCCTCTAGCAGACTGCTGAAGAACGCAGCCTGAATGCAGAACGTAAAATGCAAACTGTAAAATCACAGACGCGCGGCTCCGCGCCAGGACAAGGGACCGCATGCGCGGTCGGGACCGGGCGTGAATGGCGCTTTTAGAGAGACCGAAACTAAACCCGCAGCGGGGTCGGAGGACTGGTCGTCGGGATCGGAGAAGCGAGAGAGGCGACGGCGACCGAAATGATTCGAGGCGCTACAACGTGCGGCCGAGAGTTCCAGGCGAGCGCGCGAACCCGCGCGACGACGACGATCCCGATCGCCATCGCGACGCCAATGCATAACGCCGCCACCACGGCGTTCGCTTCCGTGTCATTACCGTCCTGGAGCGTGTGATCCCACTGATCAAACATCTCCACGACAGGGCCGCCGATGCAAATCGCCAGAACCGCGGCGACAGCGAACCGTCGCAATTTCACCGTAACGCGAGTGTAACATTCAGTCGCGGGGAGCGTCCGTTCACCTGCGGATTGGCAGAGTGCTGAGTTGTAAGCAAACCGTCAGGCGCTCGTGGTTGATCTGTTTGGTTCGTCGATGACGTTTCCGGACAGAACCTGAGGAGCGGACTGGGTTAGAGCCGCAACAATACGCCGGAGACTGGCTGACCTGTCGCCTCGCGGATCGCCAGTGCGTATGTCGCTACCTGTCGCCGATAGCGGTCCTCGCCAATCGTCAGCAGTTCGCGGTCGGTCTTGTAGTCAACTACCGTCCACTGCCCATCTTCCTCAAAGGCCAGATCGACGACGCCTTCGACCAGCACACCAGCTTCGGTAGTGGTAGTAACGGGTGTTTCCCGGCGGCACGCACCGCGAACGTCGGCGGCACGCGCGCGTTGAAGGAGGCTGTGCTGGAGAACACGATGAACCGCCTGGGCTGCCGCAAGAGCGTCCTCGTCCGGCAGCGCCAAGACGCGCGTTTGAATGCGCGCCAGGTCCAACAGGTCTTCGCGAGTGGCTTCGAACGACGCCTGAGCCAACAACTCGTGCACAAGCAAACCGAATGCGGCACCGGAGGAACGATCGGCGGTTGAAGAGTCGCGCAAATCCAAAGTCTGAAGTGTGAAGTCTGAAGTCTGCAGTCTGAAGTCTGACGCGCCTTCGAGCATTTCGTGGACGGTTTGAACGCGCAGCGACGGCACGCTTCCCGATTCGCGTGCGTCGGCGCGATTGAGCAGCCAGCCATCGTAGCGGCTCCTGCCGTCGGCAATGACGTTCTTCGGAACATCCTTGACGATGAGATCCTCGCGGCGGACGCCGAACGCCGGCTTCTTGCCGAGATCGAGCGCACCGGGATCCCACCACACGACTGAATAGTCGTCGAACGTGTAGTGACCAGGACAAACGGTTGACGGCCCGGCCGGTTCGTCGTTCGGCCGCTGCAGAACTGTGTCCTTCGACTTGAACACCGGACAATTCGGCACGCGAGCACCCGATCGCCGTTCCGCGAGCGACGGGTACAACGCACGATTGAGCGGACTGAACCATCCGCCATCCCACGGTTCATCTCCCAGGGCCGGTACCACCAGCAAGTCGCGCGCACGGGTGGCAGCGACGTATGCCAGCCGCACACCCTCCTCCTGATCGCGGGCCACTTCTTCCGCCTGGTGATCGAAGAGCTCTCGCGGCGCCCAGCCGCCGAGTTTGATCGCGCAGAGATTGCGCGATGCATCCATGTAGCGGCTGGCGTCGGCGCGGCTCATCTTGCACGTCAGATCCGCGAGAATGACGACGCGGAACTCGAGTCCCTTCGCCTTGTGCACGGTCATCAACCGAACGCCGTCGCTGCCTTCTTCGACGATCGGCGCCTCGGCGGCTTCTGATTCGGATGCGGCGCGCAATTCGTCGATGAAGCCGCGAAACGAGATTCCGCCGCCCGCTTCGTACTGTCGCGCGAGTTCGGCGACGTGCAGCACGTTGGCCAGCGCTTGTTCACCGGCGGGCCGGAGTATGAACCCGACGTGGGCCCGCGTGGCCGACAGCAGCCGTCCGATGGTGTCGGCAACCGGCCGGTAATTCCGGCGGCGATGCAGTTCCTGAAGGAGCCGCAGCGCATCGGCAATCGGCGTCAAATGACCGATTGGCTCGCCACTCAGCGCCAGGTCGTTGCCGGAATTCCCACCCAGTTCTTTCGGGATGCGGAACGGATGCAATTGCCCGCGGCCCTGGGAATGCGCAAACCGATGGCGGTACTCGAGCAGCAATTCGTCGTCGATCGCGAACAGCGAGCCTTTGAGCGTCGCGAACACCGATAACTGATCGTCCGGCCATTCGATCGCGGCCAATGCGGCCCGGATGGTTTCGACCTCCTCCCGCCCGTGAAACGATTTGCCGCCGACCAGCAAGTGTGGAATACCGCGCGCCTCGATCGCATCGACATAGCGGCGCGTGACGTCGTCACCGAAACTGACAAATCGCCTGAACAGGATGGCCACGTCCCTGGGCGCGATGCCCCAGTCGTTCTTGCCGTTGCACAACCAGTCGATGAAGGCGCCGACCGCGTCGGGCAGCGAATCGTCTATCGCCTTGGCCGACGGCTTCATGAAGGTGCTCCGACCGTACGGTCGAGGCACCGGCAGCGCGATCACTGCCGGATGACGGACGATCTCGTCGCGGCTCTTCGACAGCGGGACGTAGTCCGGCATCTCAGCGCCGAACGCGGCGTTCACAAATCGTTGAATCCCCGGCACGCTGCGATAGCTGGTCGTCAGCCGCACAACGTCGCCGCCACCCGCGCGCAGGGTGTCGCACACCATCTCGTAGGTCGCAAGATCGGTCCCGCGAAAGCGGTAGATCGCTTGTTTCGGATCGCCAACGATGAACAGTTTGCCGGGGACGCCGTCGGCGAGGAGCAGCAGGATCTCTGCCTGGATCGGATCGGTGTCCTGGAATTCGTCGACGAAAATTCGCAGAAACTTGCGCCGCAGGTGGTCGCGAACGACCGCGTTCGAGGCAATCAGTGTCCGTGCTCGCGCCAGCAAATCGGTGAAGTCGAGCGCGCCGGCGGCCTGCTTCAGCTCCTGGTATCGCGCCGTCGCCGCGGCGAGCTCCTGTTGAAGGCATGCGGCAAGGTCGGCGTCCGCGTCGCGACGAAATTCCTGCAGATCGGCGAACAGCGCGTCGCGGGCGGCGAGCACCACGGTCCGCGACACGTCTTTGTTGAACTTAGCTCCGCTTCCCTTTCGCGTCCGCGCTACTCCGCGATCGCGTACGAGGTCCACAAGGCGCGATTCCCATCCGTCGAGATCGCGCTGCCCGAACGATTGTTCCAGCCGGATCTGGCGGCTCAAGCGGCGAACCGCATCGGTGTCAACAAACAGGTTGTCGCGCTCGAAGGTCGGTTTGGCGGTGAGATCGGCCAGCCGATGCACGCCTTCGATCAGGCGATCGATGACGGCGGCGCGGTCGAACGGCGGACGCAGCCAGGGCCGCGTGAAGTCGCGCGTTTCAGCCAATGCGCGCCCGGCGTTGCACAGGCGATCAATCGGCCCGTCGCCGGCGAAGCCGGCCGCGGCGCGCCCGCTGGCGGCGGAAAATCCGCTGCTGCGGCGCAACGCCCGCCGCACGCCTTCGGGCGGATCGCTCAACGCCTGTTGGAGCCAACCGCGGAACGCGCGCGTGTACAGCCGGTCGGCCTGCGGCTCGGTCAGAACCGTGAAGAGCGGGTCGACACATGCTTCGACCGGCCGTTCGCGCAGCAGCTCGGCGCAAAAGCCATGGATGGTGTTGACGTGGGCTTCCTCGAGATGCTCCAGCGCTTCGTCTAGTCGGTGACGAATTGTGTCGTCGTCCGCCGCGCTGCGCCTCGTCTCGAGCTCTTCGCGAAGCCGCAGCTTCAGTTCGCCGGCGGCCTTCTCCGTGAACGTGACCGCGACGATCTCGGTCATCGTCACCGACGTCTTCTCCAGCACGCTGAGGATGCGGTTGATCAGCTCGGTGGTTTTACCGGTGCCGGCTGCCGCTTCGACGATCAGCGTAATGTCGAGCGCCTCGCGAATTTTTCGACGCGCGTCTGCATCATCGGCGGCAAACGCGAGAACCCGCGCGGTCATCGCATGCTCCGCAGCGCTTCGAGATCGGCAAGCCGGTCGGCCGCTTTGCGAGCGGTCCGTTCTTCTTCACGAGGACCACAGACTGGCCGGAAGTCGCACCAGGTGCAGGCGCGCTCCGCCGGCGCCGGCGGCAAGGAATCCACCTTCGATGGCGCGGTCGATAATCTCGAGCACCTGCAGGCCCTGGCGCCGGTTGTAGTCGGTAATTGGAATCGTGTGCTCGACAAAACCGCCAGCCGTGGTTGCGTAAAACAATCGGCCCTCGGCCACTCGCTTGCCGAGCCCCTGCTCGATGGCCACGCTATACAGCACCGGCTGCAGCGCACCACCTCCGCCAACGATCAAGTCCGGAGTCGATCGGTTCTTTCCGGTCTTGTGATCGGTGACCCGAAGCACGTCAAGATCGGCACGATGCTCGATCAGGTCGACCGAGCCGCGCAGCACGAATCGACTGTCAATCCGAACCGGTTCGGGCAAGCTGCGCGGATCGCGTCCCTCGTCGTTCAGTCCGAAACTGAACTCGAAATAGGCCGGCTGCCAAACGCCATCGCCGGCGATCTTCTGGACCCAGATTCCCAGATCGCGGCGGATCTCGCCGATCTCGTCGCTCCACACTCGCTCGATGGCCGGTGCGAGCTTTTCCGCGTACGCGGCGGCCACTCGATCAAGGATCGCGTCCAGCACCTTGGCCGCAGTCGCAACGTCGCCATCACGGATCGGCAGAGCACCGCTGCGCTGCATCTCGCGATAGAACTCCGCCTGCGTTTCGTGAAACAGGCTGCCGCGCGTCAACGGATCCATTCGCAGCAGCGGTTCCGGCTCGTCCCATGGCTGCAGCCGGTGGATGGTCGCAAGCAGGAATTGGTACGGACAACTCGAAAAACGCTGGAGCGCCGACAGCGAATACGGCCGCGCGTGCAGCCGGTGCTTCGCCAGCGCGTCTGCCGTCGATGGTGCAACGCGGATCAAGCCGTCGCCCGGCGACCATGGTTTCTTGTCGCGCTGCCAGCGGACGATCACCGACCGTTTGAGCGCCTCGTTCAGGCCGAGCAAGTAATGCGCGTGACCCTTGACGCTGGTGCGATCGGGATGATCGAGCAGCGGTTTCAACACCGCCAGGTCGTGCTCGAGTTCGTCGATGGCGCGATCCGAATCTTTCGGCGCCGGCCAGGCCAGACTGGCGCCGCCTTCCTGAGCGGCGTCTTCACCGAGCTTGCGATGGTCCGGCACACGGCCGGTGATTGCCCGCATCACGTCGAGTGCGTAAAACGACGGCACGCGGGCGCGGGTTTCGCTGACGTCCAGCCGCGGATATGACAGATACAGATGTTCCGACGCGGCGCCGATGGCAATCTTGAGCAGCAGGCGTTCTGCCGCGCTGCGCTGGTCGAGCGTGATCAGCGCCGAATCGATCCGTTGCCGGCTGGCGTCCAGCAACAGCGGATCCTCGTGCGGACGCTGCGGCACAACGCGTTCCGCCAACCCCGGCACGAAGACGACGCGGAAACTGCGGCCGCGCGCCTGGTGTGGCGTGCCGACGAACACGCAGCCATAACGCCGCGCCGGCGGCTCCCAGTCGAGCGTCGCCAGCCGGTCGTGCAGGACGTCGCGCACGCTTTCGAGCGTCACCGGACCGACCGCCGCCATCGGGCGCAAATCAGCGAGCGTTTTCAGGACGCGTCCCGGCCGACGCAGCGCGCGCTTCGCCAGCGCGCCGAGCCGATCGAGCCATTCGCCCCAGGTGCTGTGCTCGGGCCAATCGGCGAGATGATCGATCAGCGGCAGCGCGAACTGCCGGAGATGCGCGAGATTTCGAAGATCGCGGTCGATGCCGGCAATCCGCGGCGACTCCGGTTCATCACGCAGCAGTTCCTGACGGCGAAATTCAAAATCGCTCTTCAGCCCGTCGAGGCGACGCCGCCAGCGCGCTTTGCCGTCGGCGCGCGTCTTCCCGCCCACCACTGCCGACTCGACGATCAGCTCTTCCCATTTCCATGGAGACCGTAACGTCCCGGCGACCACCGCCTCGTCGTCGGAATCCGGTTGGATCGGCTGCGCCTCGTCTGCTCGGGTCGGATGGTTGGGTTGGCTCGGTTGGGCGTGCCAGCGCTTCGTCGTCCGGAATCACCACGTCGTAGGCCTGCAGGTCGCCAACCTGCGGCACTTGCCCGAGCGACAAATACTCGTCGAACCGCTTGGCGGACAGGCCGTCCACGGCGCATGACATCAGCGCAACGAACGCGCGGCCTGACGGATCCGGACGTCGAGTGCCGCGATCGAAGTACACCGGCACGCCGCCGCGGGCGCAGGCGTGTTCGAGAAGTCCAAGGTACTGCTGCGGTGTTCGCAGGAAGACTGCCATCTCGTCGAACGGAACACCGCGCGCCGCCTCGTCGAGAATGCGACGGACAATTTCCACCGCCTCGCGCCCTTCACCCGGTGCGGAAAACATACTGACATCGCCGGCCCGTTCGCGGACCGGCGGTTGTGCTTCGCGCTCGAACACGAACTGTCGCAAGTTCGCCAGATCGGATCGCGGAAGGGCGTCGTCTCGAGCGATCACCACGTCGCCACCGAGCGCCGTTAACGCGTTCAGGGCGGAACGGTCGCCATCTGGAACAGTTGCCAGAATCGCCGGCGCGCGCTCGATCAGCGCAGCCGCAAACTCCTGCTCCGCCCTCGAGTCGAGCGGCACATCGAGCAACACCATCGGCAGGCGCGACCATCGCACGCTGCCGTTTCGGCAAGCGGCCGCGGCGGCGCGAAACAGAGCGGCGCGATCGTCCACGGCTGCTCGCGACAGCGCTTCCTCGAAACGCTCGAGCAATCGCGCCAGATCGTGATCCAGCGATTGGGAACCGACCGATGCGAGGCGCAGCTCGTGGACGGTTCGCGCGAGCGCTTTCGGAAATCCGGGCATCGCGGCCACCGGACCGAAGTACTCGAGTTCGCCCGCCTGACGCGCGTCGAACACGGCGCGGGCGGCGATCGCCTCCGATCCCGCCTGCGAGCCGGCGGCGCGCCTGCTGCCGCCAGGTAACGAGGCGGCGGCGCGAGCGGCAAATTCAGTGAAGCTGAAGCGGATCAGCCCGAAGGTGGCACCGGCGCGCGACGCCAGCGCCCGGACCAGGTCGTCGGCCGCGCCGCGCGACGCACCAATGACCACGCGCTCGCTTGATGGTGGGTAGCCGGAAAGAAACGAGCGGACCGCGTCGAGCCGCGCGGCCGCCGAAGTGGACGTGACAATTCGCAGCACAAAAACCTCCGGTCGCCATGCCGGGTTCCTGGAAAACGGCAGCGCTACGCTGCCGTGAAAGAAGTCTGAAACTTGAAGCTGAAGCTGCCTAGTCCACCAGTAGGATGCCTTAGCACTCCGACACTGGTAACCAGCAAACTTCTGACTTCAGACTTCCGACTTGTCACTCCCTGCCGACTTGGCCGCTGAACGCGCCCCCAGCTCGCGATCCATGTCGAGCATCGCCGCGGGATCGTTCTTTACGAAACGGAATTTCGCCACGATCTCTCGCGCCGTTTTCTCTTCTTCCACTTGCTCGGTCAGAAACCACTGCAGCTCGGTCATCTCGGCGAAAGCTTTTTCCTTGAAGCACAGTTCATAGAGCCCGTTGATTTGAACCGTGACGTTCTGTTCGTGCTCGAGGGCCTGTTCGAAGACCGCCGCGAGCGAATCGAAATTCGCCTTTGGTTGCTCGATCGTCTTCAGCGCCACCACGCCGTCGCGCGCGAGCACGAAGTCGAACAGTTTCAAGCCATGCTGCCGTTCTTCTTCGCTCTGCATCCGCAGCCAGTTCGCCGCGCCGAGAAACTTCTGCGATTCGCAGTACGCCGCCATCGCCAGGTAGGTGTAAGAGGCCTTGAACTCCGAATTAATCTGGTCGTTAATCGCTGCAAACACGGTCGCGTTCATCGAATTCTCCAGCCGTTGACGGGGCCTCCATGAAAGAAAGCCGCTGGAGTCATTGTACCGTCCTTCTTGAACACGACCCCGTCCTTCATGACGAATTGGACGTTCTTCAGCGCGTCGACCTCGTCTAGCGGATTGCCGGGCACTGCGATCAAGTCGGCGAACAGGCCGGCTTTGATCAGGCCGCGGCTTTGCTCGGTCTCGCTGATCTTGTAGCCGTTGACGGTGATCGCGCGAAGGATGTCGGCGTTGGGAATGCCGGCGTCTTTCCAGGTCTTCAAGAATTCGAGGCACACCTCGCCGCGCGTTTTGCCGGTGACGTAGTAGTCGGCGTCGGTCGAAAAGGTCAGCGGCACTTTGTTCGCGTAGGCGTTCTTCAGCGAATCGACGGTCCGCTGGTAGGCCTGCGGCGACACCGGGTGACCCGCGAGACCGGTCGGCGTGTCTGTGCCAGCCCTCCAGATACCCTTCTGCGCCATGCCCTTGTGCATTTCGTCGTTCAAGCCGGTCGAGTGCGCAATCGACCAGATGCCCGCTTCGATCGCATTCTTCGCGCCGTTCACCGTCTGCACGTGGCCTTCGACTTTCATCCCGGCCTTCGCCGCCTCGCGGATGAACAGCCGGATCTCGTCGGCGGTGTAGCCGTACGGCTTGCAGTCCACGCAGATCTTGATCACTTTCGCGCCAAACAGAATGTTCTGGCGGACGGCCTTGATCATTTCGTCGGGCGTGTCGGCATCCAGATACTCCGGGTAGACGATGTTGTGGTCCTTCGCCATCTCGGGCGTCGGGAAAAACTGGCCGCCCATGCCGCCGATGATGATTCCCGAGTTGACGATCGTCGGACCGGGAATCCACCCCTGCTCGATTGCCTGGCGCAGCGCCGTGTCCGCGTAGTTGGCGTTGTTGCCCATGTCGCGGACGATCGTGAATCCCGAGGCCAGCATCTGAATGCCGTTCGATGCCGCCTGGATCGCGCGCAGCGCGGTCGATTCCTGCACGTAGGTGTAGTAGTAGATGTTGTTTTCCGGCTCCGGCTTGTAAGTGAGCGCGAGGTGGTTGTGCGCGTCAACCAGGCCCGGCATCACGGTCATCTGCGACAGGTCGATGACCGTCGCGCCGGCTGGAATCGCGACATTGGCTCCGATCTCGCGGAACCGATTCCCTTCAACCAGGATGATCTGATTCGTGAGAATGCGGCCGCCCTCGGGATCGAGCAGGCGGCCGGCGCGAATCGCAGTGACGGGCGGCGCCTGTGCAGACAGCGCTGACGCGCAGGCTACGATTGTCAGGAGCGCAAGCAGGCATCGACGCATTTCGGAACTCCGTTAAGGCGCGGCGGACAGCCGTCGCAACTCTTCGAACCAGTTGACGACCACATGCATGGAGACATGCGTGCTGGCCGCGGATTGACGCACATACAATACGCGGCTGCCGTCCGCGCTGACCGGCGGCGGCATCGCCGCGAGGCCCCACACGCCAGGCACGTCGAAGGCGACCATGGGCGCGCCGAGCGTCAGCATCGGCTCGCCGCTGAACGCCGCGGCCATAATGCGCTCACCCTGTCTGTAGTACAGCGTCCGCCCATCGTCGGCGAAGACGGGAAGATCTCCACCGCCGGTGGACACCTGCTTGCGCGGACCAGGACCGGGAAACGCCGCAACGACGATTTCGACTCGACCTGATTCGTCCGACTGGTACGCAATCCAGCGGCTGTCGGGCGAGAAGACCGCCGCCGACTCGGCGAATGGCGTCGCGACGAACTCGCGTGCCTTGAGATCGGCGAGCGCCATGACCCAGACGTCGTTCCGGGTTTTGGGATCCAGCTGCGTAATGGCCAACCACTTGCCGTCGCGCGACCAGCTCGACACGTTACGTGGATACGGCGAGGGCGCGATCGGTTCCGCGATACCGCCGCCGTCGGTCGGCTGACGCCAGAGACTGCGCGCCTCCCCGCGGTCGGAGCCGTAGACCATCGTGCGGCCGTCGGGGCTCACCACCGCACGGTGATTGGCGGCTTTCGCTGTGAGCAGCGTGATCGCACCGGTAGCCGAATCGTACCGCCAGAGGTTGTGCGGCGTGGTTTCGATTTCGACGATCAGATCGCCGTTCGGCAGGAGCGCCGGATGCGCGTACGGGCGCGGCGGAACGGGAATCGGAGTGAGCGCGCCCTTTCGATCACTCCAGACGAGCGACCGCTCGATATCCAGTTCGCCAGGAAAGTACACCAGCGTGCCGTCTGCGGCGACATCGAAACGCCCCATGAGCGTGCTGGGAATGACCTGAATCTTCGGCGCAATGACGATCGGAGTCGATGAGAGCACGAACTTCGCGCGGTCGAACGGCGCCGCCAGAAGGCTTCCGTCGCGCTGGTAGAGGAGATGGCCGCTCGGAGAAAAATGCGGGTTCGACGCGCCTCTCACCAGCACGTTGTGATCGCCGCGCGGCAGCGGCACGACGGCTACGGCCATGTCCTTCGCCGCGCCGCTGGTGCTCAACACCGTGAACACGGCGGCCTTCCCGCCGGGGAGAACCTGCGGGAACAGATGATTCTCGCTCTTCCGGCGCGAGCGTGGTCACACGCTCCACCTGGCAGCCGGCCGCGGAGACACGCCACAGGCCGCCGACCGCACTGAAGACAATCCAGTTGTCGGCGCCCCAGCTTGCTCCGCTCCCGCCCGTCGCGACCGCATCACAGAGCTGCTCTGGCGGCCCGCCATTGAGACCGACCACGTGTATCCGACCGGCCCGGACGAATCCGATGCGCGTGCCGTCGGGCGAGAAGAAAACGCTGGTGGCGCTTTCCGTGCCCTGCAGCCCGCGCGATTGCCCGTCGCGCATCGTGTAGAGCGTCAGAATCCAGTCGGCGCTCCCTTGGCCACCCGTCGCGTAGGCGAGCGCGCTGCCATCGGGCGAGAGCACGGGCGCGGGGCTGTTCAAGTTTCGGCTGATCGGTAATTCGACGACAAAACGCTTGGCGCTTCCGGGACGCGATGTGGGCGCGGACCTGCGGCTGATGTCGAATCCGGCCAAGCCAATGGCGACCGCCGCGAAGACGCCCGCGATCGCCCAGGCGCAGCCATCGGCGTGTGCCGTCGCGTCGCCGCTGCGGGCCTGGGCGACGCGCCGCCCTGCGCGATCCAGTCAAGCTCGCTTGCGAGATCCGCAGCGCTTTGCCAGCGGTCGTCAGGGCTTTTCGCCAGGCATTTCCGAACGACGCGATCGAGTGCCGCCGGCGCCGAGGGGACGAGCGTCGACACTGGCGCGGGGTCGTGTTCGAGGATCGCTACAGTCAGGCTCGCCTGACTCTTCCCAGCGAACGCCTTCGCGCCGGTCAGCATTTCGTGAAGCACTGCGCCAAATGCAAAGACGTCCGTGCGCGCGTCGGCTTCTCGCCCCTCCACCTGCTCGGGCGCCATGTACTGGACGGTCCCGATGATCATCCCCGGCACCGTCAGGCTTGCCGCGATCGCGTGGCGCGTTGCAGCGGTCTCGACTGGCGGCGGCGCAAGCGCCTTCGCCAAACCGAAATCGAGCAGCTTCGCGGTCGGCGCTCCCGACGCCCCGCTGCGGACGAGGAAAATATTGCCCGGTTTCAGGTCGCGATGCACGATGCCGGCGCGATGCGCCCGGTCCAGCGCCGACGCGATTTGCGCGCCGACCTTCAACGCCTGCGACGCGGGCATCGGCCCGCGGGCAAGGCGATCGGCGAGCGTCTCGCCCTCCAGATGCTCCATCACGAGGAACAGCGTCGAACCTGCCTTGGGACTGTCGCCACCGGAGGTATCGCCCACGTCGTAGAGCGCGCAGATGTTCGGATGGTTCAGCGCGGCAATAGCGCGTCCCTCGCGGACGAACCGCTCGCGCGCCTGAGTGTCGTGGACGACGTCGGGCGGCAGGACCTTGATCGCGACCGTCCGATCGAGCCGCGTGTCGCGGGCTTTGTAGACCTCGCCCATGCCGCCCGCGCCAATCCGCGCGCCGAGCTGATACGGCCCGATCCGCTGCCCCTCGAGTGAAGGGGCCGCAACCGGGTCGAACATCACCGCCGCAGGCGTCGACAGAAAGCCCGCCGCACCGTCGTGCGAGTCGAGCATCCGCGCCACCTCGTCGCGCAGGGCCTGGTCGGCGCCGCACGCGTTCGCGAGGTACGCGGCGCGTTCTGAACCTGGCAACGCGAGCGCGCGCTCGAACAGCTCGCGTACACGCGTCCAGTCGTCAGGACGAAGCGCCATAGGGGTGTTTTGCCGCAGATTTTAGACCAATTCCCCCGGGTCTTCTGCGCGGTGAGGGAAAGATCCGGCGTTTTGCGCGATAGCAGGTGAGCCGACCGGCCAGCCGCGGCACCACGGCGCCTGGTCGGCCAAAGGAGGCCCGTCATGCGGCAACATCCCGTCCGATTCGCCCTGTCGGTCATCGTCTGCGCGGCGGCCGCCGGCTGGTCGCCAATTGCGGCGTCTGCACAAACGCCGCGGCCGAGCGTCTACGACACAACGCTCGAAGAGACCGGGCAGGCCGTGCCGGAGATCACCACCAATCAGCTGCTCGAGATCCTCAAGTTCAAAACCGAAACGGTCTACGACGTGCGCACCGCAAAGGAATACGCGATCGCGCACATCGCCGGGTACCGTCAACATCTACGAGAAAGAAGTCGACCAGATCATCGCGCAGAACCCGGATCCGTTAACGCCGATGATCCTCTATTGCAACGGACCGTCCTGCGGAAAGAGCAAGCGGACGTCCGAGGCGCTGGTGGCAGCCGGCTACAAGAACGTGCGCCGATATCAGCTCGGAATGCCGGTCTGGCGTGCGCTCAGCTTCACAGTGCAAACCGACATGCTCGGGTTCGATTACATCTTCCGTGGCGATCACACCGCAGTGTTCGTCGACGCGCGAACGCCAGCCGAGCATGCGACCGCCACCGTGCCCGGCGCCGTCAACGTGCAGAAAGGCGAAGCGACCGCCGCAAACGACGATGGCCGCCTGCCGTTCACCGACAAAGGGACGCGCGTCGTCGTGTTCGGCAACACGCGCGGATCAGGCGAGCGTCGTCGCGGCCGAGATCGCGAAGAAGGCGTACTGGAACAGCAGCTACTTTGGCGGAACCCTGGCCGACCTGGTGGCGGCCGGCTTCATCGATCATCCGCCGGTCGCGATCAGCAAGGACGCGACCATCGCCGCCGGACCTTCCTGCACCGCAGCCGTGACGCCAGCCGCGATCGACGGCGGATCGTTCGACGTCGACAGCGGCGACACGCTGGCGCTGTCGGTCGATCCGGCGACGCCGCTGGCGCTCGGCCAGCACACTGTTTCACTCGTGGCGACCGACAGTCGCGGCGTGTCGAGGACAGCCACGGCAGTTGCGACGATCGCCGATCAGAGCGGCCCGGTCATCAGCGATCTCGCTGTGGATCACCGCGGCGCTGTGGCCGCCCAACCACACACTGACTCTGGTAACGGTCGCCTATACGGCGGCTGACAACTGCGGCTCTACCACCACGGAACTCCTGGTGTCGAGCAGCGATTCGCGCGGAGGCAACCGTCTCGACGCGCAGGTCGTCGACGACCATCACGTCCTGCTCGCTGCGGACGGGGAACGAGAGTATCTGGTCACAGTCGTCGCCACCGACACGGCCGGCAACGCGTCGGCCTCGTCGGTCGCGATCCGCGTTGGAGCGCCGTCGCGCTGACGCGGCGGTTCGCGCTAACGGACGTGTAGAGACAGGTAGCGATGGACTACTCTTCACAGTCTGAAATGCCCGATCCGGCGAAGCGAGAGGTCACCGAACTGCTCGAAGCGTGGCAGCACGGCGATGCGGGCGCCCGCGAACGGCTGCTGCCGCTCGTCTACGACGAGTTGCGGCGAGTCGCTCGCGCGCGTCTGCGTCGAGAGCGCCCGGACCACACACTTCAGGCGACAGCGCTCGTTCACGAAGCGTACCTGCGGCTGATCGGTCCGGGCGAAGCGACGCCGCGTAACCGCGTACAGCTGTTCGGGATCGCCGCTCGATTGATGCGAGAGATTCTGGTCGATCACGCGCGCCGGAAGGCGGCGCTCAAGCGAGGCGGACCGGCGACGAAAGTGTCTTTGGACGCAGTGGCCGCACCGGAAGTGGCGATCGTCGATATTCTCGCGCTGGACGAAGCGCTCAGCGAACTGAGCGCGCGCGACGCGCGGCTCTGCCAGGTGGTCGAGTTGAAATTCTTTGCCGGTCTGACGATCGATGAAACGGCCACCGCGCTTCAAGTCTCGGTGGCCACCATCGAGCGCGACTGGACCGTCGCCAGGGCGTGGCTCCATCAGCGGCTGGCGTCGTCCGGCCGCTGATGGAGTCGGACCTTCTACTGCTGCGGCTGCCCGCTCGTTGTCGTGGTCGGACGGCCGCTCGCCGGTCGCGTCCACTGGTTGAACCAACTCATCATGTAGAGCTGCGTTCTGATGTAGTTCGACGGCTTGCTGCCGGTGCCGTGATACTCCTCGTTGAACTCGAGCAACTTCGTCGGCACGCCGCGCTTCTTGAGCGCCGAGTAGTACTCGTAGGTCTGCGGCATCGGCGTCCGGCGATCGAGCACACCGGTCATCAACAACGTCGGCGTCGTCACCTTGCCGACCGACATCAGCGACGAATGCGCCAGCCAGTCGGACGGATCTTCCCAGAACGGCTTCTTGAAGAAGCTGTAGGTGAAGAGCGGAATGTCGGTCTGCCCGGCAAAACTGAGCCAGTCGATCACCGGACAGCGAACCGCGGCCGCCGCGAATCGATCGGTGTGTCCGATCACCCAGCTCGAAAGCACGCCGCCGCCGCTGCAGCCCGACACATACATGCGCGTCGTGTCCACATAGCCTTTGCCGACGACGGTGTCGACACCGGCCATCAGGTCGTCGTAGTCGGGGCCGGGATAGTTGTGATCGATGCCATTTGAAAACGCGCCGCCGTATCCAGTGCTGCCGCGCGGATTGATGTAGAGGACGACGAAACCATTCGCGGCAAAATTCTGGAACATGTAATTGAACCCGACGTTGTACGACGCGAACGGGCCGCCATGGATCTCCAGGATCAGCGGGTACTTTTTCGCGGCATCGAACGAGGGCGGTTTGACGACCCAGCCTTGCACCTTGGCGTTGCCGGTCGACGAGTAGGTGATCTCCTCGACCGCTGCGATCTGCTTGCCTTCGAGCACGTCGGCATTGACGTCGGTCAGCTTCACCACCTGACCGGGCTGCCGCAGGTTCACTTTGACGATGTCCTGCGGGTGCGCCGGATCCATCGACGTGCCGACGGCGATGAGATCCTTCGAGACGGAATCAAACGTCAGCATGTGCGAACCGCTGGTCAGCGGCTTCACACCGCCGACGATGTTCGCGAAATTCACGTTACGCGTCCCGCGATCTTCGGCGTCGAAATACAGGCCGCTGCCGTCGGGCGCCCACCGAAGATTGATCGGATCGCGATCGAAGTCGCCGCTGATTTTGCGCATGTCGCCGCTGCCGCCGGAAATCGGCGACACCCACAGGTCGCTGACGGTATGCGTGGTCGCCGACGTCGGATAGCCGGTGAACGCGACGGTACGCCCGTCGGGCGACACGGTCGGCCGTCCCCAGGAGCCGGGCCGGGTGACAACTTCCTTGATGTTGCCGGTGGCGACGTCGATGCTGAACAGCTGCGACGTCTGATATTGCTGCTCGGCGTCGGCGGCACGATTCGCATCGAACACGATGGCTTTGCCGTCCGGTGTCCAATCGACCGGTGCGTTGCCGCGCAATTCGCCGGCGCCGACATTCCATTTTCCAGTGGTCAGCTGCCGCGGCGTGCCGCCATCACTCGGGACGACGAACAAATGCGAGTAGCCGTCCTCGAGAAAGCCGACCTGATCCTGGCGGAAGTGCAGCGACGACACGACGCGCGGCGGCGGCGTCCACTTCGCGCCCTTCGGTTCGGGAGGCATGCTGATGGTCCATTTGTCGGTGTCGGCGACAAACGCGGTGAAGGCAATCGACTTGCCGTCCGGCGACCAGCGCGCGCCTTTCGGCGCCTCGGTGAGGTGCGTAATCTGGGTCGGCGGTCCGATGACGTCGACGTAGCGCACGAACAGCTGCGCCCCCTTCGGCTCGCCCTCGGCCAGATACATGACGCGCTTGCCGTCGGGCGACCAGCGCGCCGCCGAGCCCTTCACGAAAAACCGGTTCTGCGAGCCGTCGGTGTTGACGATCCACAACTCCGATTCCCACTTGTCTTCCATCTTGTTGACGTGCTGACGCGTGTAAATCACCCGTGAGCCGTCAGGAGCAATCTGCGCATCGTTGACGCGCTCCCAGTCGAGCCAGTGCTCAGTGGTGAGCAGCGTTTTGGAGCGCGTTTCCTGGGCGATGAGACCGGCGCTGGCAATCATTGCGAGCGCGACAGCAACAGCAAATCGCTTCATAAACTCTCCCCGCAAAAGCAGTACTGGCCCGAAGAGGAACGCCGAGGCCGCAAAGATCGCCGAGTGCCGTTCATCGTGATAGGCGAGCGTAGTAAACCAACGCGAGACAGTCTTCTAGCGGCCTTGCGATGTCGTACCGCCGCTGGTTTTTGCCAATCCCTGCACCGCCGCGCGACGATTCGGCATCCGCAGCAGCGACTGCTGGAACTGCGCCGCGGCTTCTTTGGCGCGGCCCTGCTCCGCCAGCCACTCGGCGAACACTTCAAACGATGGCTTGATCGGCTCGGGCGGCCCCGATGGCGGATCGAGCGTCAGTTCGAGCGCAGTCGCTTCGCGCAGCAATCGCTCCGCATCGGCGGCGTTCTTCTGTGAAGAGGCGATCAGCGCGCCAACTTCCTTTTCCATGATCGCGAACGGTTTCGCGCGGTAGGCGTTGGATCCGCTTTCCGCCTGGGTCCGCATCGCTTTCAGCTTCTCGAGCGCGAGGTTGGCGGTCTGGAGGTCGCCGAGATGCGCCGCGCTCATGCCGGCGGCCAGCAGGTAGGCAGCGCTGCCGTCGTAGCCGGGCGCGCCGCCATCGCGAACCGCGCCGGCGGTCAACGGCAGCTTCTCCCATTTTCCGCTTTCGACGACTTGGCGCGCTTTCATCGCCGCGTAACCGTCGCGGACGTTCGGCGCATCGAACTTGTCCGCCACCGCTTTCGCGGTCGCGACCTGCTTCGCCGCATCGTCGAACTTCCCCTGTTGCAGATAGGCGTACTGGAGCCACGACAGGGTGTGGAAATCCTCGCGTCCGCGCGGCAGGTTCTTCGCGTCGGCGAGATCGCTGGCGGCCTTGTAAGCGACGATGTTCGACTGCACGACGTCTTCCCACATCCCGAGCTGGACGAAGATGTGCGACGGCATGTGCAGCGCGTGCGCCGCGGACGGCGCGATCTTCGAATAGGCGCGGGCCGCGGGCAGCGCCAGAATCGCGTGATCGGGATCGTCGAACGAATGGATGATGTAGTGCGCCGCGCCGGGGTGCTGCGGGTTGCGCTGGAATACGCCCTCGACGATCGACGCCGACAACATGGCGTTGCGGATGCCATTGACGCCAGGCCGCGCCGTGCCGAGCAAGGCCAGCGCGTAGAAGGTGGCGATTTCATCGTCGTTCGGGAACTTTTCGTGGATCGACTTCAACGCGTCGGCGTAGGCGATGTCGCGTGTCAGCTTGTCGCCGGAGCCGCCAAACAGCACCTCGAGCGATTCGATCAGCATGCGCTCTTTGCCGGCGGGCGCTTTGGCCGAACGCGCCGCGGCGGTTGGCGCCAGCCGATCCATCACGCGCCGCGCCGCGGCCAGATCCTGCTGCGCCCAGAGCGGGTGGTTGTAACTCATCGCCTCGCCCCAGTAGCCAAGCGCGAACCCGGGATCGGCCTTTTGAGTCTGCTGGAAAGCCTCCGCGGCAATGTCGAATTCGAAGTTGAATAACGCCTTGACGCCGACCAGGAACGGCGCCTGCGCGGCCGGCGAGGCGGACGTTGGAAAGTTGATGGTCCCGAGCTGGCTGTTCGCCGACTGCGCACGCAGAGAAGCAGTCGCAAGCACCAGCACAACCGCGCCGAGCAAAGCCTTCTTCATCGCACACCCCCAGTGAGCAGCGGCATTGTACCGTCGCTCGTTGCTGGTCGCTAGCTGCTTGTTTCTGTCACTCGTCGCTCGTTGCTCGGTGCTGGCCGTTCGTCGCTAAGCGGCTCGTCTGGTCACTCGTTTGCTCGTCGCCAGTGCTGGTAACTCGTTGCTCGTCGCCAGCGACTCGTCTGGTCTCGTCGCTCGTCGCTCGCCACTCGCTGCTCGGCGCCGGGTCTGCGCGAAATTGGCCGGTTTGCGTGCAAAAGTCCAACTCGGAGGGAGTTTCCCACTGTCGCCATGGCATACCGACGGGTATGACCGCCAAATACCGTGAGCTCGACGTTTGGACCGCTGGAATGGATCTCGTTGAGCACTGCTATCGCCTGACGACCGAGTTGCCTCGCCACGAGCAGTTCGGTATGACCAGTCAAATTCGCCGTGCCGCTGTTTCGATTCCGGCGAATATCGCCGAAGGGTCATGCCGCAAAAGTGATCCAGTGTTCAGAAATCACGTCTCCATCGCCCTCGGATCGCACGCGGAACTCGAAACCTACCTGGAAATCGCGAAACGGCTCGGCTACATTTCCCATGAGCATTACGTCGCTGCCGGCGAATTGTGCGCTCGCGTTGGGCAACTACTGAACGGTTTACACCGATCGCTGAGAAGATCGTGACGCTGCTCGTTGCTCGTCGCTCGTTGCTCGTTGGTGCACGAGCCGCGAGCGACGAGTGACGAGCGTCGAGCCGCGAGAGACGAGACGACGCGCGCCACCGGGCGTAGTACGCTATCGCTCGTGCGAATCGCCATTGTCGCGCCCTACGATCTCGCCCGACACGGCGGCATCGCCTCGCACATTCGCGCGCAAGGCCGGGCGCTCAGCGCACTTGGTCATGCGGTGCGGATCTTCGGCCCGGCGTCAAAACCGCTTGAAAATGGCGAGACCGCGGTGGCCGGTTCGACGACGGTCAGCTTCGGCGGAACATCGTCCGGCGCGGCGTTCAACCCGTCGGTGTTTCAGCGAGTCGCGGCGCTCTTCGCTGCGGAACCGTTCGATGTCGTGCACGTGCACGAACCACTGATGCCGCTGCTGCCCTGGGCGGCGGTCTGGGCAGCGACCGCGCCGGTGGTCGCGACGTTTCATGTGTATCGCGAAACCGGACACCGCTGGTATCCGCTCGCGCGGCCGTTGCTGCAGACCATCGTCAACCGGATCGATGCGCGGATTGCGGTGTCAGAAGCGGCGCGTCGCACCGTCGAGACGTTTTTCCCCGGCCACTACGAAATCATTCCCAACGGCATTGAAACCGAACGATTCCGGACGAAACAGCCGCGGCCGGCAGCGTTTCCGGCATCGGGCCCGGTTGTGGTGTGTGTCGGCAGGCTCGAACCCCGCAAGGGAGTCAACGCTCTGATCGAGGCGATGGCACGCGTCCAGCAAGTCGCCGGTGCGACACTCGTGCTGGTCGGTGACGGTCCGGAGCGCTCGGCATTAGAGGAACGCGCACGGCAGTTGAATGTGCGGACGACCATCATCCGCAACGTGGACGACGACGCGCTGCCGGCGTTTTACCAGCATGCAACCGTCGTCTGTGCGCCGGCGACCAGTGGAGAGAGTTTCGGCATCGTGCTGATCGAAGCGCTGGCCGCGCGCGCGCCGGTCGTTGCCAGTCGCATCGACGGATACGTGGACGCCGTCGGCGAAGACTCTGGTGTGCGGTGGGCGGTTCCCGGCGACTCCGGCGATCTTGCACGTCAGCTGATCGCCCAGATCGAACATCGCGATTCGACGAACGAAGCGTCACGCGTCGCCGCGAAGTACGATTGGTTGCGCATCGCGGGGCACCTGACCGAAACTTACGATCGAGTAACTGGCGACGAGCAACGAGTTACGAGCAACGAGCAACCAGCAACGAGCAACAAGTAACGAGCGACGAGTAGACGAGCGACGAGCAGCGTTCAGCGCCCCATCGCCGCATCACAGACATATCGGCGATAGAGCGGCCGGATCAGCGTGTTGGTGTCTGCGAAGCGACGGTCATCCAGTGCGATGCCGCGGCAATCAACCACCTGACCATTCGCCGACGTCACTCGCAGAGACAAGGGGTACTCTCCGGGCTGCATGCCCGAACTTTGGACCATCACCGTGGAGGGGATGACCGCCGGCCGAAGTTCTGAGAACGCCCTCCAGAACACTGTCGGATCGGCGTGAATGTCGAAACTTGCGTAAAGTGGCGTGCGCTTGACGATCGCCACAAATTGATCGTTCGCCGGATTGCGCCGCAGATACTCGTTGAGGATGGTTTCGTAGACGACCGTTTCATTGAAACTGCCGGAACCGCCGACGATCAGAGTCGGTCGTGATGCTTCCTCGAGCCGCGCAATGACTGGCGCCGGATCAGTGCCTTTCCAACTTTCGACGTCGAGGTCCACCATCACCGCGTTGATCAGTCCGGCCGCGAGGATCGCGACGGTTGCCGCCACCGGTAACCGCCGCGCAAACACCCACGCCACTCCAGCTGCGAAGGGCACGTAATAGGCGTACTGATAACGCACTTCGGAAACAAAATCCTTCCGCTGCAGAATCATCGCGCCGACATATTCCAGAATCGTTACACCAGCAATCGCGAACAGCATTCGCGCGCGCCGGTCGTCGGATGACAACGACGATGATTTCCACAGCGCCCAGGCGATGGCCGCTACCACGCACAGATAGACGACCAGCGCCACTGCCCGCGTGATGTCGTAAACCGGTTGCCCCAGATCCCACGCCTTGCCGAGCAGCATCGTCTGCCAGGCGGATGCAATCTTGTACGGCACCTGCAGCGGCGAGCTGCCGTAGATCGCGAACGTCAGCCAGCGCTGTTCAGGGCTGCCCTGCTGCACCACCAGCGTTGGAATCCACGGCAGAAATGCGACAGCGGTGACGACGACGGCGATACACAGGCTACGGAATGCGGCGGCCGACTCCGACCGACGCACGACCGACGCAAGGACAATCGCCTGCGCGATGAACGCGAACAGCGTGAAGTAATGGATGTACAAACCAGCGGCCGATGCGGCCGACCAGGCCACCCACCAGGCCATGGTCGGTCGGCGCTCGTCGATGCAACGAACCAGCGCAAGCACGCGCGCCGAGCGCACACGTCACCAGCAGCATCGCGCAGCTGTAGTTCCTCGCCTCGCGCGAAAGCATCACCGCGTATGGGGAGACCGCCGTCATCGCCGCGGCAGTCAGGCTGGTACGGCGGTCGAAACCCTGGCGCATCGGCCAGGAACATCGCGACCACCGCCGCAACACCGAATAGCGCGGCCAGCGCGCGGACCCGCGCCACAAGCGGCCAGTGCGGTAGCAGTCCGGCGCGAAGCACGGCGTTCGACAATAAGTGAAACGTCGGCGGATGCAGATCCTGGACGCGCGGATCGTCGAACACCGCAAGTGCGTCTGACGCCGTGGCTGTCAGCCGTGAATCAAAGATGTCTGCGACGCGTTGCATCGGCACAACCTGGCCGAGCGGCAACGCGTCGGGTCCACGTCCGGCCGCTATCAACGCGGTCACCGATTCGTCGAGCCAGGAAGGTGGCTGATCGAGCCGCCAGAATCGGACGGCGGTGGCCAGGAGGCTGATGGCCGCGAGCATGGCGAACGTTCCCGCGCGCGACCGAAGCATCTCGCCAATTATGTATCGAGTACTATCGCGGACGGCTGTGACCGACGCGAACCGCTTGCGAGCTCGAGTCCTGGCGATTGCGACAATCGTCTTCGCCGCAGGCGCGTGGTTCCTTGTTCATCGGCGGTTCGACATCGACGAACTTGAACACGCACACGCTGCCTGGTGCGTTGCGCAAGGCCTGATCCCGTATCGCGATTTTTTCGAGCATCACCCGCCGGCGCTCTATCTGTTATCCGCTCCGTTCTTTCGCGCGATGTCACCAGGCGACGGGTTCGCCCGAGCGGCGCAGACGCTGGTGATGTGCAGGGTGGCAATGTGGTTGCTCGCCGGCGTCGCAATTGCGCTGACCCATCGACTGGCCACACAGGTCGTGCGGCCCGCGGGAACTGCGAATGGTGTCTGGGCCGTTTTCTTGCTGGCGACGTCGTTTCAGTTCCTCAACACGACGATGGAGTTCCGTCCCGACGTGCCGGCGGTCGTTTGTGTCCTGGCGGCGCTCGTTTGTGCTTTGGAGGCGCAGCGGAGCGATTCGCCGGTTCAGCGGTGGTGGCTGCTCGCCGCCGGTGCCGCGCTCGGCGCGTCGTTGCTGTTCACCCAGAAAGCGATCTTTGCCGCGCCCGGTGTTGCCGTCGTCGTCGCGACGAAAGGTCGGCGCAGGATGCTGGAATTTGGGATTGGCCTGATGATCCCGATCGCGATGGTGGCTGGGTGGTTTGCCGCCCACGGCGCAGTGGCTGCGTTGGTGGATGGCACGGTCATGCGGAATGTGGCGATCAACAGCGACCGACGCTCGCCGTTGCCGGGACTGTTTGCCAGCCTGCTGCGAAATCTGCCGCTGTATGGCCTTGGACTGACCGGCGCAATCAAAGCATGGCGTACGAAGCGAACCGGTGCGCCGTCGATATTGCTGGCTACCCTGCTCTCGCTCGGTGCTGGCGTCGTACTCATCGGCCGCGTGTACGACCAGTACTACCTGTTGATGCTGCCGCTGCTCGCGGTGTTTGGCGCCGCCGCGATCGCTGACTGGTCAGCTCGACAAACGGGTTCGACCAGTTGGATCCCGGTGGCGGTTGGCGTCGCGGCGATCGTGCTGCTGTCCGGAGTCGTCATGACACGTTACGAGTCGAATGACCGACAGTTGGCCGACATGCATCTGGCGATGGACCAGGTGCCGCCCGACGAGACGGTTTTCAGTGGAATCCCCGGAGCGGGCACGTTTCGGCCGCACGCGTGGTATTACTTCTTCCTGGTGGGACCATTCGCGAACGCCACGGACTTCGACGCCTTGCGGATCGCGCTCGACGGCGGCCAGATCCGTCCGCGGCTCGTGGTATTCGACGCCGCGGTGCAAACGATGCCGGCGAGTGTGCTGCAGTATTTGCGGGCCCATTACCGTCCGCTGCGCGACGACCTCTACATCCGTCACGATTGATGCTGCTGCTGATTCGTCTCCTCGGAGCCGCACTCGCCGTTGCTGCCGCGCCGCTGGTCCTGACGCCGATGGTCGATCGGCGGCGCCGCGCCGCGCTCCGTCGACTCGTACCGGCGGCCTGTTCCGTTCTCGATGCGCACGGCATCGACTACTGGGCCGATTTCGGCACGCTGCTCGGCTTCCGCCGCGAAGCGGACATCATCAGGAGCGACAAGGACGCCGATCTATGTGTGATGGCAGAGGAGAAAGCGCGGATCGTCGCGCTGGCGCCGGCGTTCGCCCGCGCCGGCATGGAGCTGAATGCCGGCGCCGGTCGCTCCGGCCGTGTGCTTCGCATTCTCGATGCGCGAACGCGATATCACCTCGACGTCTACCTCTATATCCGCGACGGGCTGCTATTGCGCAGCGAGTTGCATTCACCCACGGAAGACATTCCGGAGCAGCTCGTCGCGCGCCGCATGCCGGCGGCATTTCTGGCGGGTCGATCCGCGTGCCCGAAAAGATCGACGAGGTGTTGCGCTATCGCTACGGCGACGGTTATCTGACGCCGCGGCGCGGCGATAAAGGCAGCACCCGCCCGTATCATCGCGGCCGTGCGGTGTTGGAAGACATCGAAGCCGGCTGGGTCGGCATCTGGTCGTGGCTGCGCTCGATGAGCGCCTGACGTGGCGGAGGCGATCGACGCGGTTTACACGTGGGTGGACGGCACGTGGCCGGGATACGACGCGCTGCTGCGAGCGCACGCACAGGATCAGCACGATCTCAATCCGAACCGTTATCGCGACAACCTGTCGCTGTTGAAGTACAGCCTGCGCTCGCTCGAGCGCTACGCACCCTGGATTCGGCGCGTCCTTTTGGTCACTTGCCGCCCGCAGCGGCCGCACTGGCTCAACACGCAAACGATCCGAGTGGTTCACCACGACGAGTTCCTGCCTGCTGATGTGCTACCGACCTTCAACTCGTTCGCGATTGTCAGCGGACTTCATCGCATTGCGGATCTGTCACGCCGTTTCATCTACATTGAGGATGATCGGCTGTTTCTGGCGCCGGTGCAGCCTGGCTACTTTTTTGATGCGGCTAATGGAAACACTCAAGTCGTGCTGCAGAAACGACACACGCTGGACCCGCAGCACGCCGGTGATGAACGCGTCAGTCCGTGGAACCGCGCGCTGGCGCGCTCGAACGGCCTGCTCGACGCGAGATACGGCGTCAAGCGGCGCCGCACAATTGGTCACGTACCGCTCGGCGTCGACCGCGACGCGTGGCAAGCGATGATCGACCAGTGGCCCGAACCGTTTTCCCAGACCCTGCGAAGCCGGTTTCGCGCGACCGGCAACGTTGCGCCCGAGCACTTATACCCGCATTACATGCTGGAAGAAGGGCGCGCGGTTGTCGTCAGCAGTTTCGCGCGCGGCCGGGTGGCGTCGTATCATCCGTTGAACAACGTGCCGATTTTTCAGCGCCTCAACCTTGCGCGCATCGGCTGGCAGCGGCCGGCGTTTCTCTGCATGAACGACAATTTCGGCGATCGGCCAAGTCCGCGATCGGTGACGCACGTCGCGCGAGCGCTCGACCGCTGGCTGCCGTCGCCATCGCGATTCGAGGTTTCATGACTTTCACGGCCGCGGCCGCTGACGTGCGCCAATCGTTCGAGCGTGACGGGTACGTTATCGCGCGCAGCCTGTTCACACCCGAAGAAGCGGCGCTTCACGCCAGGTGGATCGACGAACTGGCGGCGCGTCCGCCGTCAATCGGCCGCGAGATGGTGTATTTCGAAGACAGCCTCACGGAGCCGGGTGCGCGAGGACTGTCGCGGATCGAACGGTTCGCGGGTATCACGACGGACTCGCATCGCTGGTCGCCGATCGGCGCGTGCTCGACGCGGTGGCGGCACTACTGGGAGACGAACCGACGCTCTTCAAAGAGAAGGTCAACTTCAAGATGCCGGGCGGAGGCGGGTTCACGCCGCATCAGGACATCCAGCCGGGGTGGGACGCCTACGCGCCGTATTTCGTCTCCGTCCTGATCGCGGTGGACCGCAACACCATCGAGAACGGCTGCCTCGAACTGGCCGCGGGCCATCACCAACGCGGGCTGATCGGTCGCAAATGGGAACCGCTCGAAGGCGCGGAGCTCGACGGCTTGAGGTTCGAAGCGTTTCCAATGGAGCCGGGCGACGCTGCCTTCTTCGACTGCTTTACACCGCACCAATCGCAGCCGAACCGGACCGATCGGCCGCGCCGCAACATCTACCTCACCTACAACCGTCGCGGCGACGGCGATTTTCGCGACCGCTACTTCGACGATAAGCGCAAAAGCTTTCCACCCGATTTCGAACGGGATCCGAACGCCCGCTACGTCTTCCGCGTCTGAACCCGGCCGCGCCAGCGGTCGGCGAAGTATTTCAGCATGATCGTGTTGTTGCGGCTCTCCGGCGAGCCGCCGCCGCGATTGACCAGCGCGACACTCGACCGCTTGTAAAACCGCGCATCGCGTCGCGAGGCAAAATTGGTGCGCCGGCCTTCCACCACCACCTTCGGAACACGACAGTGCGCGCTGATCCAGACATCGTCTACGAAAAACGCGGCCTCCGGAGCGGCGCTGTAGTCGGCGACCGCGCGCACATCGAAAAACGATGGCCGGACGAGATATCCAGATAAGCCCTGAACGATATCGACATCTCTCCGCCCGCGGACCCGCGTGCACTTGATCGGCGCCGGCGCCTGCCCGCGGATCGTTGCCGACAATGTCGTCGGCCGATCCACCAGATCCGCGGGTGCATCCCAGCCGCTGCCGGCGACAACCACATTCGGGTACGCCTCGGATGCAGCAATCATCTGTTCGATGAACCAGGGATGGTAAATACGATCGTCGTCCACGACCAGCAGGCGCTGATCCGGCGCCGACGTCTGCAGCGCCGGAATGACCTTGGTCGCCGGTCCGTAGTCGTCACACTCGACGATTTCAACCGACTTCGTTCGCCGCAACCACCCGGGCACGTCGTACGGCCGCTGTTCGCGACGGCTGAATGCCGGCACGTGGATGCGAATCGCTTTGGCGGTGAGGCGCTGGTTTAGAAGGCTCTTGATTGCCGTCTCGATTCGGCCGATCCGGCTTGGCAACGTCGTCATCGTGACGACAACGTCGGCGGGCGGTCGCGTCGCCGCGGCACTCGCCAGCGCGCCAAGTTCAGACCGACGCAGCTGACGCTCGTACAGTGGATCGAGGATCGGATGCTCCCCGGCGAAGTGGCTGTAGGTCTGAACCCCGCCGACGGCCGCTGCCGCGGCCAGTGCCGCGTCGAGCGCCAGAATCGCCGGATGCACGCACGGGAGGATATCATTTGATTGATGAGCCGCCAGATGCGCGCGCTGCTCGCGCTCGTCGCCGAACAGACGCGTTTTTACGCGTGCGGCAGCGTTTTTGTTGCGGCAGGAATAGCCGTCGGCCTTGCCTACCCGTACTACGTTCAGCGGCTGATCGACGAAGGCGTGCTCGCCGGTCGAATCGATCGGCTCAACACGTTCGGGCTGCTGTTGCTGGTGTTGCTGCTGGTCGAAGGGGTCTCGACCACGATGCGCGACTACTTTTTCAACCTCGCCGCCGAACGGGTGATCGCCCGCCTGCGTCAGCGTGTGTTCGATCACTTGCTGCATCAAGACATCGCATTCTTCGATAACAGCCGCAGCGGCGAGCTGACCGCGCGGTTGGCCGGTGATGTGCCGACCATTCAACGGGTGGTTGGCGAGGAGATGGCGGAATCGTTTCGATTCGCCGTTTTTGGCGTCTGCGGTGTCGGCCTGCTCTTCTACATTTCTCCAGTCCTCACCCTGGTCGTGCTGCTCGCCGTGCCACCAATCGTGATTGCGTCGACGGTGCTTGGCCGACGCGTCAAAGCGCTGACCGCGTCCGTACAGGCGTCGTACGCGGCAGCCGGCGCAGCTGCGGAGGAATCGATCGGCGGCATCCGCACCGTCCGGGCGTTTGCGCAGGAGCCGACCGAAAGCCGCCGCTTCGGCGTGCGCATCGCCGAGGCGGTCGCGATTGCGCGGCGAAAGATCATCGCCGTCGGTGTGTTGAGCGGTCTGTCGTTTTCCTTCGGCGAGCTGGCGGCGCTGCTCGCCATCTGGGTCGGCGGCGTGCTGATCGTGCGTGGCGGCCTGTCAACCGGGCAGCTGATCGGGTTCGTGTTGTATGCGTTCCTGGTGGCGCGCGGTTTCCGCAACGCCACCGCTTTTTACGCTGACGCATTGCGTGGCCTGGGCGCGACAGCCTGGATTTTCGAGCTGCTCGAGCGCCGGCCCGAATTTCGGTCGACCGGCGGTTTGACACCCGATGCCGTGCGCGGCGCCGTAACGCTAGACGAGGTGCGATTTCGATATCCCTCGCGGCCGGAAGTGGAGGCGCTTGCCGGCGTCACGCTGGCCATTGATCCAGGCTCGGTGGTCGCGTTCGTCGGGCGATCGGGAGCCGGCAAATCGACGATTCTCAATCTCGTCCTGCGATTTTACGACCCGTCCTCCGGTCGCCTGCTGCTCGACGGCAACGACCTCCGCGAGCTCGACGCGTCGTGGCTGCGCGAACAGATCGGCGTGGTGATGCAGGATCCGGTGCTGTTCTCCGGTACGGTTGCGGAAAACATCCGCTACGGCGCCGCCGATGCGACCGACGCCGCGGTACGGCACGCCGCCGATCTGGCGCACGCTCGCGAATTCGTTGAACGGCTGCCCGACGGCTTCGATACGAGCGATTGGCGATCGTGGCGTGCAGTTGTCGGGCGGTCAGCGGCAGCGGGTGGCGATCGCACGCGCGGTGGTGCGGCGGCCGGCCATCCTGATCTTCGATGAAGCCACCAGCGCGCTCGACGCGGAAAGCGAATCCCTGGTCCATGAAGCGCTGCGCGGGCTCGATTACCGACCGACCACGATAATCATCGCGCATCGGCTTTCGACCGTCGTCAATGTCGATCGAGTGATCGTCCTCGACCACGGCCGGATCGCCGGAGCCGGTCCGCACGACGACTTGCTCGAAACCTGTCCCCTTTATCGCCAGCTGGTTGAAACGCAGCTGGTGGCAATCTAGAACTGGCCGCCAGAACGAGGAACGCAGAGGCCGCCGAGATCGCGGAGTGTGAATCTCATTCAGATCCTCTGCGTTCTTGGCGAGCTCGGCGTTCATCTGTCCGGTCTCTTCTAGCGTTCCACCCGCAAGGCATCGACGATGACGACATCGTCGAGTGCATTCAGCGTGTGCATTCCGTCCGGCCATTCCCAGGACGGTGACGGTTTGAGCACGCCGATCGTTTCTTCGCGAAAGCGCGTCGGCGTCAGATCGACGATGCGGTTGATGGCGATCGCGCCTCCATAGCGGCGTGAGCAGTCCTGCGCTGGCCGGAACAGCTCGCCCTGGTACGCGAACATCGCGCCGGCTGGCCGGCTGGATCGTGCGTCGGACTTGACAGGATTCAGCGGATGGGGCCGCCACGGTCCGCGCCAGGCATCAGCCTCGAACAGATGAAGGTCCGTTTGATTCGCATTGCCGTAGCGCGTGCAGAACATCCACCAACGGCCGTCATGATGAACGATCGTCGGGTCCACCGCAGGAAAATCGGCGAGGAGCGAGCTTTGAATCGGCGGTGGGTCCAATTCTGAATGCGCACACCTGTCCTGACGCCGCGGCATCCGGCACGCAATACGCTGTTTCACCGTCGTGCACGATGAACGGATACGCCAGATGGTGCGTACTGTCGAACTCGTTGCGTGAATTGCGCACGCAACCGTCGCGGTCCACTTCGAGACGAACGATGCGTCCCGCGACCTTCGCGATACCGATATTCCTCGGCCAGCAAGGTGATGCGATCGCCGGCGACGACAAGCGGGAACGGATCGGCCCAGTATCGATCGGGCGGCGTCGCACTGAGCCACCGCGGTTCAGGCAGTTCACCCCGGGTCACGAATCGTATCGAGCGTCGACGGAACGATGCCGATGGTCCAGCGCTCGCGGCGCCGCCATCGACTCAACGCATCGCGTACCGCCGCGACGGCGCCGACTTCGCGCGTTGGCGGAAGCGCGCTGTCACATCCGTCGAGAGAAACAACCGGGGCGCTCGCAACCGCCGCCGGTTCGAGCAGTAGTTGCCGCAGGACAAGACCGCACCAGTCGGCGACGCACTCGCCAACGTTCTCCGTTCCCGGCGCAGCGTCAGAAGGGCCGCGAAACCAGCCTTCGCGCAGCAACGCACCGAGCCGTGGTGTCGCGATCGATCCGATACAACCGCGCCAAGGTGCCGTGGGCACCACCCGCAACGGCAGCGCCATCGCCGAATCCGTAGCGCCAGACGCCAAGCCGTGGCGTGCTGTCGACCGGTCGGTGAGCGAGGTCGATGATGACGTCGGCCGCGGCCGGATCGACGGCTTCCACCGAACCTGCCGTCGTGTAAGCAGGCCTGCACCACGCGGCGGTGCCAAGGCGCGAGCGGTGGATCGTCGACGATCACCGCCACCCGCAGCGCCTGCTCGATCGACATCAGGGCTGTAGAATAGCGCAGCGTGCCGATTGTCACTGCCGCAGACCATCGTTTCGCGCGCACGCTGCACCAGATGCTGGCGAGCGCGGAACGTTGCGCACTGCCGGCGTCGCACCGGGTCAGCGTTGTCGATCTCGGGATGCGCGAACGCGATCGTGAACGGATCGCGCGGCGGTTTCCGTGGTGCCGGATTGCTCAGTTCGACTTCACCGCTGGACCGCCCCATCTGCGCGAGCTGGGCAACTTCGCCTGGAAACCGTTCCTGATCTTCGACCTGGTGTTGCAAGGCGATGGACCGATTCTCTGGTTCGACAGCGCCACGCTGTTTCACGGTGGCATCGAACAAATGATCGACGGCGTGTCTCGCGACGGAATTTTCTCGCTGGCCGGCCAGTCGTCGCTGGGGGAGTGCTGCGATCCGCGGACGCTGGCGCAGCTCCAGCCGGACCCCGAAGATCTCCGCGAACCATACCGCGCGGGCGGTGTGCTTGGCTTCGATCCGGCGCGGCCGCTGGTTCGCGACATTGTCCGGCGATGGCGCGAGCTCGCGGCTGATCCGGCGTGCATTGCACCGTCAGGCGCCGACCGGCGGCGTCACAAGTTCGATCAGGCGCTGCTGACCGCCCTGCTCTATCGCGCCCGCCGCGAGCATGGCCTGCAGATCGGGACCGAAGAGATCGATATCAGTTCGACATCGCCGGTGCGGTGGGTGTCGACGCGCAACAAAGTGGCGCCGTGGGTGCCACGGGCGTGTGACTGGCTGGTGCGCGCCTGCTACGCGATCTGGAAACGGGCCGACCGCACTGTGCTGCGCCTCAAGGCACGACGCCCCGTAACGTCGTATCCACGCGCATACTCGCGCTGAGCGCATCGCTCACCACCCAGCGCACCTTTTCGGCGTCCGCGTCGAGTCGCCGCTTCAACTCAGAATCGTCTGGAAACTTCGCGATCGCGGTAGTCCAAATCTCGCGCGCCTTCGGACGGTCTTCGAGCCGCCAGTAGCCGTCACCGAGCGATGCGTAGATACGCGCGGTCAGCGCCGGTGGTGTCTGCGGCGTGACCAGTGCCAACGCCTGATTCAGATCCTCGAGGCCTCGGGGAATTCGCTTGAAGATCAGGTTGTTGTAGAACAGATTGACGACGCCGCGCAGGTAGTACGCCGAGGACGCTCGGCCGCCGTTCAATCGATTTCGTCAACGCGTTAATCGCGTCGCGGCCCAGATAAAGCCGGCGAATCTCCCCAGACGTCGGCACTTTGTCGACGTAGGCCAGCGCCAGACTGATCGCCACGTTAGGACCGGCGTTCGGTTGTTTCGCCAGGTTCGCGAGAAAATCAATCGACCGATCGAATGCTTTGGCGGCAATCGCCAGCTGACGATACTCTGCGGCGACTCGCAGGTTTTCGGGATCGGCGGCAATCGCGCGCTCGAGCGACGCCAGGTCCGATGGCGCGGCGGCCGCCACGCCGCCCCCGACCAACAGCAGCGTGCACGCTGCGATCACCCGGCCGATCAACGTTCGAAGCGTACCTGCAGACGATACTGCCGGAACTGTGAGTTGTAGAGGCCGCCGAAATTCGGCGACGCGATGTTGGCCTGCACATCGGCCGGCAGGAACGAGTTGAGGGCGTTGTAGGCGCGGAGACCGATCCACGGGTGAAGTTTCTTGATCGTAAAGCGATGTTCGAGGCCGGCGTCGAGCCGGAAGAAGGTGGGCATCCGCGCACTGTTGCGGGCACCGACGAAGTCGAGTGATTCGTCGACGATTGAGTAGGGCGAACCGGTGTGCCAATCCGCGGTGGCAACCACCAACCAGGTCGGTGTCGGCAGCAGCCGTCCGCGCGCCAGTAACCGATGTGGTACGTCGGTGGCCAGGCGACCGTACTGATTCGGTCCGACTACCGGCCAAACCATCGTGTCGAAGAAATTCTCGAAAGAGTTCAGATCCCCTTCAGCGCGCGCGCGCGCGTAGTTGGCATTGAGGTCGAAACGGGTCGATCGGCTGATGTGCACGCCGACCTCGACATCGCGGTACCGTGACTGCCCGTCGCTGCTCATCACCAGAGCGCCCAGCTCGCCATTCGTCGCCGGATGGAGCAGCAGTTCGTGACTTCCACGACGATCGAGCATCGCGGTGCGGATCGAAAATGACGGGCTCCAACGATATTCGTACACGACAAGTCCCATGTGGCGCTTCGTGCCGTCCGCAGCTGCGATCCGGTCTGGTGCGTGAAGGCGATCGGCGAACCGAGCGGCGTCATCCCATCGTCGGCAAATCGCGCATCGGTAAACGATTCAAACTGATCGAAAGCGCCAGCCGCCGACGGCGTCCGTTCGTAGAACAGACCATAGCCGCCGCGCAGCACCGAACTGCCCGACTCGTTCAGCAGCACGGCGACGCCGACGCGGGGCGTGATATTCCAACGTTCGACGATGCCATCGCGATCGAGGCGGGCGCCGTATTCCGCGTACCAGCGCGGCGAAGGCTGCACCCGATCCTGCGCGAACATCGCCACGTCGGTGGTTTGCAACATCTGGGCGGTCGGCGCGCTGAAATCCAATCGACGCGCCAGCGTCCCGTTGGGCCGGAGGATCAGGAATGGACGGCTGACGCTCCTGGCCGTCGTACTGATTGCTGAGGATGTCAGCCCCGAATTTGTAGACGTGCAACCCGGCTGGGCCCTTCGCCGTTCCCGACACCGTCTGAATCACCTGGAAGGTTTGCGGCGTCCGTGTCTGGTGATTGAAGAAGTTACCGAGCGTGGTGTCCGGATACAACTCCATCGGCGCACTGCCCTGCGGCGTGACTTCACCGCGGTAGCCGCGCACTTGCATCGTCGTTTCGGAAATCAACCGATCGTTCCAAAGGGCCCGCTCGCTGATCGTTGCGTGCGCGACCCGGTCGTGAAGATCAACCGTGGCATCGGGCGGCGTGAACGTGCCGAGCGACGCATAGTTCGTCACGCTCGGAAAGAAGCCACCGGTGCCGATCAGCGAATGCTTCGGCGACAAATTGGCGTCGACGCGGGTAAAGGAGCTGAGCCAATGGGTCGTCCGGCGCTCGTCTTCGGGGCGGCTGACGATGTCGTCGTTGCTATAGCGGTATTGAACGGTCTGTTCGAGGAACAAGCGCTGCTTGACGATCGGCCCACCCACCGAAAAGTTCGGCGCGAAGCCAGACACGCCCGTGACCGTATACAGATCCTTGTGACGTTCGTTGCGCAGCGTCGGCGTCAGGTTGCTGAGCCGCATCCGCCACGTATCACCGCCGCGGCGCGTCTGGATCACGACCAGCCCGGAGGAAAAACGCCCATACTCGACGGCGTACGGGTTCGGCATCACCGCAACCGAATCAATCGCGTCGTCAGGAAGCGTCAGATGAACGAGGCCAAGGACGGGATCGGTGAGAGTACTCCGCGCCCATCTGGACACCGGCTTGCGTCGGCCGGCCACCCTTGATCGACAGGCCGCCAGGCACTTCGAGCACGCTCGCCAAAAGCCGCAACGCGTTGGTCAACCCACCGCTGCCGGTCATTTGCTCGGTCTCATCACCGCCAATTCGCTCCGCGGATGAAAGCGTATCCGCGGCCGAGACAACCGAAGCTGGGGCGACAACCTCGATCGTCTGGCTGATCGTCGCCAGCGGCAGGTCGAGCGCCACGTCGGTCTGCGCATCGGTCACGACGCGGACCGTCGTCTTCACGAAAGCGAATCCTTCCAACTCCGCGGAGACGGTGTACCGCCCCTCGGGCAGCATCGTCACGCGAAAATGGCCATCGCCTTCGGCGAGCACCGATGCCGTCTCGAGGTTTGCCGAATCCTGCACAACCACGTGTGCTGCACCGAGTCGAATCGTTCCGGACTGCGTGGTGACGACGCCGTCAATCGTGCCGACACCCGTCGTCTGAGGGCGGGACTGTGCCCAAACCGATGACGAAATGAAAAGACAAGCGCAGATTAAGAAAGCTGCAACGAAACACGCACGCTCCGGAGGGGAACCTTTATTGTACACGGAGGCGGTGGTCTGCGGCGCTTGCCGTGATGACCGGCCAGACACGTTCGACGACCCGCGCATACTGATGCTCATCGTCGATTTCGCCCCAGCAGAGATCCGGAACGAGCGACGTCGCAATCGGGTAGACCGGCGCAATCTGCACCAGTGCACCGGTTTCGTAGTCCATCCGGCCGTGGCGATGCGCCCGCTCGAATCGTTTGAACACCGCATTGGCGGCGAATGCTGCCGATGCCGACAGTCGCGTGATACCGACGAACTCGCCGGCGACATTTGTGAGATCTTCACGCCGTTTGCTCATCGCCAGCACTCGACCGGCTTCCGACGATACCCATACCTCGTCCCCGGCGCCGGTCAGTCCCGACAACAACGTCGCGTTTTCGGCGCCCGACAGCACCGCGGTGAGCGCGCGCGCTTCATAAGCGATGTCGCTCTCCAGGATCAGCACGTCGAGATCGCGCATCGCATCCAGCGCAATGGCCAGCGACGCCATGCTGCCGGTTGTTTCGTAGGCCTCGTTGATCAGCAGGCGGATGTATTTCCGATCGCGCGCGAACGCGTGGTATGCCTCGGCCTGATAACCGGCGACGATCGTGATGCGTCTGACGCCGGCCGCCCGAAGCAGTGACACCGATCGACCGACCAGCGACTGGCCGCCGATTTCAATCAGGCCTTTCGGCCGGTCGTCGACCACGGCGCGAAGGCGTGAGCCCGTTCCGGCTGCGAGGATGATCGCCTCGCGGACGGCCCTCACGACACCACCGCGCCGAGCGTGGCAACGAACCGTCGATAATCAGCTTCCGCGACATCACCCATCGCCGCGACGCGAAAGATCGATGCGGCCAGCGGACCCTGTCCGGCATAGATGACAAAGCCGCTGCGTTTCAGGGCGTCGTGCAGGAATTCGTACGACACACCGAGCGGCAATTTAACGGACGTCATCGTGGTGGATCGCAGTGCTTCAGGCAATAGCAGCTCGAACCCGAGACCGGCCAGGCCGCGCCGAATGATGGTCGAGGCACGGAGGTAGCGATTGATTCGTCCATCGACGCTTTCGCTCTCCAGTTCCTCGAGCGCGGCGTGCAGCGCATAGGCGAGCTGTACTGCGGGCGTAAACGGCGTCGATCGCCTTTCCTGTGCGGCGTAGTGACGCGGCAAATGCAGATACAGCGTCCGCTCGGGAAACGCGTTCATGGCGTCGATGAAGTCGCGCCTGATCAGGGCAAACGACAATCCCGGCAAACCCTGGACGCACTTGTTGGCGGTGCATGCGACCGCGTCGGGCTGCCAGCGCTTGAAGTCGAACGGCTCGCCGCCGAGACCGCTGACGGCGTCGACCAACAGTCGAACGCCGCGGTGGCGGCACATCGCCGCGATCGATTCGAGGTCGTTCAACAGTCCGGTGGTCGTTTCGTGGTGGACGACCGCCAGCGCGCTGTAGCGCTCCGCGCGCAATCGGGTGTCGACCGCTTCGAGGTCGTGACGCTGAACGATCGGACAGGCCACGACCTCGCAGGCGATGCCGTGGATCTTCGCGATCCGTGCGATGCGGTCGCCGTAGACGCCGTTCTGCATCACCAGCAGGCGTCCTTGTTCCGGAACGCCCGACGCAATCATCGCTTCGACCATCGCAGTGCCACTGCCGGTCAGCAGCACGGAGGTGTAATCGTCGCGGACGTCGAAGACCGCCAACAGCCGCGCGCGAATCGAGTCCTGCAGATCGTAAAACTCTGGTTCGCGATGGCAAAGGTCGGCTCCGGTGAGCGCGGCGCGCACCCGCTCGCTGACATTGACCGGGCCGGGATTGAGCAGGATCGTTTTCATCGGCTCGAGCGCTGGAGCCCGGCGCCCGCGGCGTCCCTGAACCGGCGTGCCAATTCGACCGGTGGCGGCTCGACGCGTTTGATACCGTGCTGATTTCCGCGCTCGACTTCGATCAGCAACATCGCCGGCCCAGCCTCGGCCAACAACTCGTTCATCGCTCCATCGATGTCCGCGAGATCGGCAATGCGTCGGGCATGCCGGTAGCCGGCGGCCAGTGCGACGTCTTCGAGCGGCACGCGGTCTGAAATCGTGCGCTGATCGCCGGTTGAACCGTGAGCCGCATTGTCGAAGACGACGTGATAGAAGTTCGCCGGCGCCGCTGCCGCCACGCTCGCCAGCGCACCCATCCCCATCAACACGTTGCCATCGCCGTCGAGGACGACGACCGTCCGCGACGGCTGCGTGATTGCCAGGCCGAGCGCAATCGACGAGGCCAGGCCCATCGAACCAATCATGTAGAACTGCGAAGGCAGATCGCGATGGGTGTAGAGCTCGCGACCGATCATGCCGTTGCAGGCGATCGTCAATGCCCCCTGATGAATGCGGTCGGCGACGCGCGCGACCGCATCGGCACGCCTCATTGCAGAATGCCTGCGCCGACGACCAACGCAACCGGTTTGCGTGTCTGCTGCATCGTCTTGGTCAACGCCGCGACGTCGCGATCGAGTGTTGCCGGATCGACGACCACGTACGGAATTCGCAGCAGCGAGAGAAACGGCTCCATCACGTCGCCCATGATGACGTGTTCGGGTGCATCGTTCCCGGCTGCACCACCGCGACCGCGCCAGCTGACCACCAGCAGCGTCGGGATGTCGTAGATTTGATGAAGCGAAACAATTGCATTGGTGCTGACGCCGAGGCCACTGTTCTGCATCAACACGACCGGCTGACGGCCACCGAGAAATGCGCCGGCGGCGATCCCCATCGCCAAATCCTCGCGCACCGCGCTGATGTAGCCATAGCGCGGTTCGGTATCAAGAATCCGCGTCACTCCTTCGAACAGCGAGCAGGGCACGCCGGTGAAGAAATTGAACCCGTGCGACTCGAGCAGATCGAGAAATCGTTGTGGCTGCCCCACCCGCCCTTACCCGACTTCCGCGGTCCACGCCCGCTTGTAATCGTCAAAGGTGTCGACCTCGAGCCAACCCTGATAGACACCGACCGAGGTCACGGTGTGGCCGCGCCGGATGACTTCCTGCAGCAGGTCGGTCAACTTGGCCTTACGCAGCGACGCCGATTCATGGACCCGGCCGCCGCCTTCGTCCTGAAGTTGGCGGTAAACCTCACTCAGAATCTGGCAGCCGCGAGGCGACAGCTTTGCCATGCCGATGAATTCGGCGGTCGCGCGCGCCGCATCGAGTGAGGCGCCGATTTCACCCACTTTGACGACCTGCTCGTCTTCGAGGAACCGATGATGCCGGCGCGGCGCCGGCGTCTCGACAACCAGATCGGCACCCGATTGTTCACGCCCGGGGCGGCTGTCGGGCCACGAACGATCGCAGACGATGGTGATGTCGTCGCCACTGCGCAACAGCCGTTCGAGAATGCTGCGATCGAACAGGATGTCGCCGTACATCACGACGACGGCGCCCGATAGCTCGGCGCCGGCTCGCAGCAGGCTCTCTATTTCACCGCTGTCCTCAAACGCGTCGTTGTCGTAGAACTTGACGTTCGGCAGCGTGACGGTTTCTTTCTTATAGCCGCGCACCACCGCCACCTGGCGAACGCCGGTCTGCTGGAGCGCATCGACCTGCCGCTCGAGAATGGATTTGCCTTTCACCTCGAGCATCGCCTTGGGCCGGTCGGTGACGAGCGGCATCAACCGCTCATCGAACCCGGCGGCGAGAATGATCGCGCGGACCGATTCGGGATCGGGCGGCAGGTAAGCGTTCTCGTCAGCTTTCAACTGGGTGAGATTGACCAGGCGGTAAACCTCGGACAGCGGCACGATATCGTCGTCAATCGCCGATGCGGTGCCGGTTTCGCGGATCGTTTTCAGCGTGTCCTGGACCGCGCGAATCGAAGCGCGCAGCCCGTGATTGGCGAAAATCACCATCTTGAAGCCGATGCGCGCCAGTTCATCGACAGTGGCGCCGTGATAGGTCGTCGGCACGCAAACGAGCGGCGTAAGCCGATCCCATTCTTCAGCGAAACGCGCGACTTCATCGACCGTTGACTGGCTCGAGTGAATCAGCACCGCGTCGGCGCCGGCGTCGGCATAGGCGCGGCCGCGGCGAAGCGCTTCCTCGAGTCCCCACCCGGCGATCAGCGCCTCGGTCCGCGCGATCACCGAAAACTCGCGCGACCCGGCGTTGACGCACGCTTTGATCTTCAGCGCCTGCTCGTCGACGTCCGCCAGTTGTCGCCTGACGCCGGGATAGAAGCTGCAACGCTTCGGGTAGATGTTGTCTTCGATGCAAAGGCCGGCAACGCCCGCAGCCTCGAACGCCTCGACGGTCCGGATTGCATTGATCGCGTTGCCGAAACCGGTGTCGCAATCGGCGATGACCGGAATTCGTACTGCGTCCGCCATCTTGCGCGCCGCATCGAGCGTCTCGGTCATCGTCAGAATGCTGGCGTCGGGCACGCCGTAGCTCGCCGAAATCTCGAATCCGCTGGCCCACACGCCATGAAAGCCGGCTTCTTCGACCAGACGCGCACCCAACCCATGGTGTGCGCCGGCAATGACGATCGGACCGGGCGATGCGAATAAGCGGCGCAGCGCGGCGGCGCCGCGCGTATTCGAAGGAAACGGGTCAGTCATGAGGAAGATCGAACGATACCATGCAGGCGCGAAATCCCCCCGGGCTTGTTTCGTTACAGGCGACTGACAATCGCCCAGAGCACCAAGGCGAGCAGCATGCCGGCGATGCCGTCAAGTACGTAGTGGTAGCGGCCGACAACGGTCGCGACGCTGATGATCAGCGCCAGCACAATCAGCAGCGCGCCGACCATCGGCATCGTCGCCGTGACGGCAAATGCGACCGCCAGCGAACCAGCAACGTGCCCGCTTGGAAAGGTGTTCACGTGAATCGTGAAGACTTTCACCATCTGCGTCGCCAAATTGTGAACCACCGGATCGGCAAGGACCGGTTTTTGCTCGAGTGCCCATGGCGGGCGCGTTTGAACGAACGCCAGCGGCGCGAACGCACCGAACTCGGCGCCGATCACCAGCGTCCAGTAATGATCGGCCGCCGCTCCGTGACCGTTGAGCAGCAAAATCAGCAGACCGCCGCCGATCAACACGAAACAGCCCATGTAGGCGATTTCCAGCGCGGCCAGGACCGAACGCGGCCATTGCGCGAAACGCTTGCTCGGATCGCCGAGCAGACGCCGATCCCACGCCATCAGCCATGCCTCGATCGCCGGCGACGGCGCGACGAACAATAGTCCGCTGGCGTAGTAGCCAATCAGGATGGTCGGCAGCGGAACCCACTGCCGCAGAAACAGAATGTCGCGATCGGCGATCCACCGGATGGCGGCGATCTCGAAGGACGCAATCGCGGCGAGTGCGATGCGACGACGAATCGGCAGTGGCCGCAGCCAGCAGACGACTGCAAGATACGCAAAGTAGGCAATGGCGAGCCGCTCGGAAGTCCACACGGGTGTGTGGACAATAATATCCGCGTGACGAGTGTCAGCGTCCGGCCGGTCAACGGACGCGGCGAGTTCGCCCGGTTCATCAACCATCCCGTACCGTCGGCACGCCGACGACCCGCACTGGGTGGCGCCGTTGCGCTGGAGCGAACGCGAGCGGCTGACGCCGGCCAAAAACCCGTTCTTCGAGCACGCCGACGTCGAGTTGTTCCTCGCCTGGGCCGGTAATCGAGTGGCTGGACGGATCGCCGCCATCGACGATCGGCTCCATCTCGAGACCCATCGCGACAACACCGCGATGTTTGGTTTTTTTGAAGCGGAGGATGCGGCCACCGCCGCGGCGTTGTTGGAGGCGGCAGAACAGTGGGCGCGGTTACGCGGCAGGCGCTGCCTCCGTGGGCCGATCAACCCGTCCTTGAACGATCACGCCGGCCTGCTCGTCGACGGTTTCGACACCGATCCGATGATCCTGATGCCGCACAACCCACCCGAGTATGCGACCTTCATTGAACAGGCCGGTTATCGGAAAGCCAAGGACCTCTATGCGTGGCTCGCTCAGCTGAGTCCTGAGCCCCCGGCGGCAATCGCTCGAACCGCGATGCATCAGCGTGGGCGAACCGGCCTGACTATTCGCCCGTTCAACGTTCGCGAGTTCGAGCGAGAAGCGGCACGACTGCGCGAGCTGTACATCGCCGCCTGGGAACGCAACTGGGGATTCACCGCGCCGACGCCGGCTGAATTCGCCCGGCTCGCCAGCGAGATGAAACCGATCCTCGATCCGCGGATCGCGATGTGCGCGGAATCCGGCGGACGGATGGTCGCCTGCCTGGTCGCGATCCCGGATCTGAATCAAGCGCTGAAAGGCACCAACGGTCGGTTGTTTCCCACCGGCCTGATCCGGCTGCTGTTGCGCAAGCGCTACATCAACCAGGCGCGCCTGCTGCTGGTCGGGATCGATCCGGAATATCGGCGTGCCTTCGGGTTGTTTCCACTGTTGCTGTTCGAACTGCACCGCCACTCGCTCGCGGCCGGCTACAAGCGCCTCGAACTTTCCTGGACGCTGGAAGACAACCGCGAGGTGAATCGTCCGGCGGAGGAAGTCGGTTCGGTGCGCTACAAGACCTATCGCATCTACGAACGGGCGCTCGTTCCGTGAAGCGGATTGCCGTCACCGGCGCCAGCGGCTTTATCGGCAGCCACGTCGTCGAAGCGGTGGCGGCCCGCGGCGACCAGGCGATCCCGATCGCGCGGCCCTACCTGCGGGCGAATCTGGCCGAGACGTTCAAAGGCGTCGACGCGGTGGTCCACCTCGCAGGCGTCGTGTCCGCCGTGCACGAGCGCGACTTTTACGCGGCCAACGTCGACGCGGCGCGCGTCGTCGCGGATGCGACGGCGATCGCCGGCGCGCCGCCTGGTGCATATTTCCAGCCTGGCCGCGGCCGGACCAGCGCCGCCGAATGCGCCTCGTCGCGAAGACGATCCGTCGAAACCGATTACGGCCTACGGACTCAGCAAACTTGAAGGTGAACGCGCGATCGCCGCGATCGCGGGACTGCGGTGGACGATTCTCAGACCTGGCGTCGTCTACGGCCCAGGGGACCGCGCAATCCGGCCGTTATTTCGCTACGCCCAACGCGGGGTGCTGCCGCTGGTTGGGAACGACCGCGGCCGCCTACACATTCGTTTTCGTTGCCGATGCCGTCCGAGCGATTCTCGCCGCGGTCGATCGCAGCGCTGATCGTGACGTGATCTTTGTCGGCCACGCCAACCCCGTATCGCCCCGCCAGTTGATGGAAACGATTCGCCTGATTGCTGCCTCACACGCGCCGATCATCACGATTCCGCGAGCGGTCATACGCGTCGCCGCGGAAGTCGGTGAATGGTCTGCGGCGATCAGCGGCAAGCCGGCCGTAATCAACCGCCGACGGTTTGCCGAGCTCTACTCACCGGGATTCGTTTGCACGGTCGATCGGATGAAAGAACGGCTCGGTGTTGTGGCCGAAACAGATTTGCGGGAAGGATTGCAGAAGTCTAAACCGTGGTATGCGTCGTAGTCATCCCCAACTCGGCGCCGACGCGCGCGAAAATTTCGAGCGCGCGATGGATCTGCTCTGAAGTGTGAGCCGCTGAACAGCTGGCGCGTAGCACACATTCATCTTTCGGGCAGCCGGGCGGCACGATCACGTTGACGTAAAGGCCCGCGGTGAGTAGTCGGTGCCACAACGCAACGGTTCGCTCTTCGTCACCGGTCAGAATCGGGACGATCGGCGATTCGCTGTCGCCGATCGCGTATCCAGCGTCCTTCAAGCCATGCCGGAACTGGCGAATGTTGATCCACAGCCGCTCGCGTAACTCTGGATGATCGCGGGTAATTTTGAGCGCGGCCGACACGCTCGCAATGTTCGAGGGCGATCCCGAAGCCGTAAACACGTAGGCGCGCGCCAGGTAATGCAGCGCGCGCAGTTCGGGATGGTCCGAAACGCATACGCCGCCGATCCCGGCGAGCGATTTCGAAAACGTCCCGACAATGAAATCCACCTGGTCGAGCACGCCCTGGTCTTCGGCGCAGCCAAGACCGCGCTGTCCGTAGGTGCCGAGCGAATGCGCTTCGTCGACCAGCAGATAAGCGCGGTGGGCCCGGCAGATGTCGGCAACCTCTCGCAGCGGCGCCACGTCGCCGCGAATTGAATACAAGCCTTCGACGACCACCAGCTTGTTGCGATGGCCGCCGGGCAAGCGTTCGAGTTTCTTGCGCAGGCTGTCGGGCGAATTGTGGCGGAAGCCGATCACCTGCGACGCGGTCTGCCGCGTCGCGTCGTAAATGCTCGCATGACTGTCGCTGTCGATCAGGATGACGTCGTCGGGTCCGCACAGCCCGCCGATTAACGACAGATTGGCCTGATAGCCGGTACGGAAGATAATCGCGTGGCGCTTGCCGAACCAGTCGGCGAATTCCTGTTCGAGCGCTTCGTGGATGGCGAGGGTACCATTGGCGGTTCGCGAGCCGGTGGTCCCGGCGCCGTACTCGGCGGCGGCGCGTTGCACCGCGCCGATCACCTCGGGGTGAAGCGTCAGCCCGAGGTAATTGTTCGAACCGAACATCAACGTCGGCCGCCCCTGGATGACGACTTCGCAGGGGCCGAGCACGCGTTCGATGACGGTGCGGCCGGGCATCGCGGACATCGCCTTGAATGCGGCGCCGCGCTGCTCAACCACCCGCAGTTTATCGAGTAGATCCATAGCCCTCAGCTTCGTACCGTGCTCGCGTCGCGGCACGCTGCACTTTGCCGCTGGTTGTCCGTCCGATCGTGCCGCTCGGCACAATCGCGACGTCGTCCACATACAGGCCGAACAGGTTCCCGACCTGCCGTCGAATCGATTCGGTAAGCGCCTCGCCCGGCACCGTGCCGCTGGGCTCGACGACGATCACCACGCGGTCGGCGCGACCCGGCACGCTCGATCCAAATGCGACCACGCGTCCGCGACGCACGCCAGCGAGGTCATCCACTGCCCACTCGAGATCCTGCGGGTGGTACTTACGGCCGTTGACGATGATGATGTCTTTGAGCCGGCCGCAGACGAACAGTTCTCCGCCCGAAAGGAAGCCTAAGTCACCAGTATGAAGCCAGCCGTTCCGAATCGTCTGCGCGGTCAGGGCGTCCTGCTTATAGTAACCCAGCATTACTGACGGGCCGGCCAGGACAATTTCGCCGATCTGCCGTTCCGCCAGTTGGCGGCCAGTGTCGTCCACAATCCGCAATTCGTGATCCGGAAAAGGACGGCCGCAACTGACCAATGTCACCGGCGCGTCTTCCCGATTGGCGCTGGCGGCAATTTCAGTTTTGGCACGTCGTCCGCGCGGCGGAAAAGTCGCGGCCAGCACATGTTCGGCCAACCCGTAAGTTGGAAAGAACACCGTGTCGCGAAATCCGACCGGCGCGAACTTCGCGGCAAACGCCGCCAGCGTTGGCGCGTGAATCGGCTCGGCGCCGCATCCGGCAATCCGCCACGACGACAGATCCAGTGTCGCCAGATCGCTGTCCTTCACACGCCGGACGCAGAGATCGAAGGCAAAATTCGGCGCGAAGCTCACGGTGCCACGATGCCGGGTGATGGCGCGCAACCATTCCACGGGACGCCGCACGAACGTGGCCGGCGGCATCAGCACGCCAGGCCGTGCCGCGTAGACCGGACCGAGCGCCATGCCGACCAAACCCATGTCGTGGTTGAGCGGCAACCAACTGACCGCCACGTCGTCGGCGACCGCGGCCAGCCCCGCCGGTCCGTTGATCGCCTCGACGTTGGCGCCGACGTTGCGATGCGACAGCACGACACCCTTCGGCGTCGATGTCGAGCCGGAGGTGAACTGCACGAACGCGATGTCGTCGAGCGACGGCAAGCGATCCGGCTCGAACGGCGGCGCGTCGAGCGATTCCCGGTCGAGCACCATCGCGAGGTCGGGGCACGAGGCCCGGAGCGCTTCGAAGCGTGATGACAGCGTCGAATCGGTGACGACCGCCCGCGCACTGGACGACCGCAGAATATTGGCGGTCAGCTCGAGATATTGTGGCAGTTCGGTGGTCGTCGACGGAGGATAGAGCGACGCCGGGATCACACCGGCGATCGACGCACCGAACAACGTCGTCAGATATTGCTCGGCGTTGGCGAGGACGATCGCCACCAGATCGCCGCGCCGCAATCCCGATTCGCGGAGCGAACGCGCGACGCGCAGCGCGCTGCGGTAGATGTCGGCGTAGGACCGCGGCGTTTCGACGCCATCGACGACGAAGCAATACCCGGCCGACCCTTGGGCGGCCCCGTCGAGCGCCTCAGGCAGCGTCCGCAAACCGGTCATCAAGCGACTGGCCGCTGTGGACTGCCCGCTCGTTCGTCCACCAGGCGTGCCACCTGCGCCACCACCTGCGCGACGTTGCGCGTCGTCGGCACGTCGTTCAGCGGGATCGAAATGTCGAATCGATCTTCCAGTTCAGCAATCACTTCGAGTACCTGCAGCGAATCGAAGCCGAGGTCGGCGACGAGATCGCTGTCGAGGGTCGGATCGATCGGCCGGCGGCTGACCGTCTTAAGAACTTCGATGACGCCTTCTTCAATCTGACGGGGGGCAGGCGAGTGTGTCGACTTCGTCAAATTCGTCATCAGTAGTCGGCGGCCTCAGGATACCACTTGTAGAAATGCAGAATGCCAAATGCAGAATGCAGAATGCAAAATGAAAGGTGAACCACGCACTCTCATTCTGCATTTTGCATTCTGCATTTTGCATTTCATTTCAGCTCCGGCTTCGCGTCAGCCGGCAACGGATAGCGGTCGACATTCAACACCATCGAAACCAGATGGTAATACCCGATGTTGCACAGCAAATCGACGACGCCGCGCTCGCCGAACGCGGCAACGGCCGCACGGAACGTAGTGTCGCTGACCTGCTTGGTCTTCAGCAATTCCGTTTGGAAATCATAAAGAGCCTGTTCGTCGGTTGCCATCGTGGCGGGTCGCTTGCCGGCTGCAATCGCATCGACGATCGCCGGATTCAAACCGGCTTGCAGCGCCAGGCGCTTGTGCGCGTACCACTCGGTACCTGCGCCGTCCAATCGCGAGCCGTCAGCAGGATCGCCATTTCGTTCAAACGGTTCGGCAACGAACTGTGATAGCGAACGCGTGCGCCCACCTGCTGCGCGAGGTCGCCGATTTCGGGGCTGCGCAGCAGCACGTTGAACGGACCGCCGGTGCTGGTCCGCTCGCCCGAGAGCAAATGCTCGATCATCGTTCGCTGTTCGGCAGTCATCTCCGCATAGGTCAATGGCTTGAAGCGGTCTCCGACCAGCTTGACGTCTCGCGCCGCAGGCGCCTGCGCTGACGCGGCAGCCAGGGCGACAGACGCCGCGATGAGAACGGCGGAACAATGGCGAATCATGCGGACCTCCTCGTCACTCGTCGTCACTCGTCACTCGTCGCTCGTTACTCGTTACTCGTCGCTAGTCGCTGGTCCCTCGTCGCTCGTCATCTCGTCGCTCGTCGCTTCGCGTCGGCATTTTCGAGCAGCGAGTAGCGAGTAGCGAGCGACGAGTCTACGCGTCCGAAATCCGGCGCGGCACTAGCGGCTGTGACGCCGCCAGCGCTTTCATGTCCTGCTCTTCGTGATACTCCTCGTCGGCGTTCACCGCCCAGAGGTCGTGATGCTCGCCGAAATAGTTCCGGACTGCAAGGCGCGCGGTCAGCATCGAGTGATCCTGGTTGTTGTATTTGTGCATCCCGTTTCGACCGACCAACTGCAGGTTCGCCAGTCGATCGGTTACCGTGCGCGCATCCGCCAATGCGCGCTCGTAGGTTTCGTCGTAAACCGGATACGCCTTTCGGACGCGTGCAACGGTCGCGTCGACGACGCGCGCGTCGCCGCTGATGCCGATCGACGCCACTTCGTGCGTGGCCAGCTCGATCAACTGCTGGTCGCTGCGGTTCCACATCGCGTCACCCTCGGAACAGAAGTACTCGAGGCCCAGGCAGGTCTGCGCCTGATCCGGCACCATCTCGGGACTCCAATTCTTGAAGTTCTGGATCCGTCCGACGCGGACCGCTGGGTCGTGGACGTAAATCCAGTTGTCGGGAAACAGCTCTGCGCGATCGAAGATCAATGCCACCGTCAGGAAGTCGCGATACCGCAGCCGATCGCTGGAAGCCTGAACCGAGGGAGACACCGACGGCGTCAACGCGCGCATCAACTGCTTCACCGGCATGGTCGAAATTACGTGACTCGCCGGCTGCACGACTCGCTCGCCGTGTCGTTCGACGGCGACAGCAGTGACCTCGGCGCCGTTGTGATGAATCTCGACGACCGGCGACTGCAATTCGACGCGGCCCCCTTCACCGACAATTCGATCGCGGCAGGTTTCCCACATCATCCCCGGGCCGAGTCGTGGATATTCGAACTCGTGAATCAGCGTTTTGATGCCGCCGTTCGGCGGACGCAGCATATTCACCGCCGCGGTCCACAGCGACAGCCCTTTGATCCGCTGCGCCGCCCACTGCGCACCGATCTCGCCGCAGGGGATGCCCCAGACTTTTTCAGTGTAGCTCTGAAAAAACATGCGAAACAGACGACGGCCGAAGCGATTGACGATCCAGTCCTCGAAGCTCACTTCCGGCTGCACCGGCGACAGACGTGCCCGCAGGTAGCTCAACACGACCGCCGCGCTGGTCACGACGCCGAGGTTGGCAAGCACGTTCGGCGCTTTTAACGGATAGTCGAAAAATCGGCCGCCGTAATAGATGCGCGACAGTCTCGGACGCCGTAACAAATCGTCGCCGAGCAGTTCGTGCCACAGCTCGCGTACCGTCGGGACCTTCGTGAAAAAGCGGTGGCCGCCGATGTCGAAGCGAAAATTCTTGTAAACGACAGTTTTGGCCAAGCCGCCGACTTGTGCGTCGGCGTCAAAAACAACGGTCGGTATATTGCGCCGCGTGAGATCGTACGCCGCGGTCAGTCCGGCTGGGCCGGCACCGATCACTACGACCGGGCACTCCGCGGACGCCATCGTCATCAAGCTAGGATATGTCACCTCGCGTCGTTACCACCTCCAAGGTGCGATTGCCAGTTCGCGCGAAAAGCGATGCAACGCCGCGAAGCGTGCCGCAAATCGTTGACGTACACTAGTCGACGTGAGCGTCGCAACCCGTCCTGCGGCCTATGCGTCGGCCATCGCTGAGCTGAAGGCGCTGCTCGGCAGCCGCGCGAACGACTCCGATTCGGTTCGCGAACATCACAGCCACGGCGAGTCCTACCATCCGCCCGCCGCACCCGATGTGGTCTGCTTTCCGACGACCACCGCGGAGGTCGCGGCCATCGTCAAGGTCAGTGCACGCCACGGTGTGCCGATCGTGCCGTTCGGCGCGGGCACGTCGCTCGAAGCACACGTCAACGCTCTGCACGGTGGCATCAGCATCGATCTGCGCGACTTGAATCGGATCGTTCGCATCAGCGTCGACGACCTCGACGCCACGGTCGAAGCGGGCGTAACCCGCAAGCAACTCAATAAGGCGTTGAACAACACCGGCTTGACGTTCCCGATCGATCCCGGCGCCGACGCGACGATCGGAGGCATGGCCGCGACCCGTGCATCAGGCACGACGGCGGTGCGCTACGGAACGATGCGCGAGAACGTGCTTGGGCTGACGGTGGTTACGGCTGACGGCCAGGTGATCAAGACCGGTACGCGTGCCCGAAAGTCCTCCGCCGGGTACGACCTGACGCGGCTGTTCGTGGGGTCGGAAGGCACGCTCGGCGTGATCACCGAAGTGACACTGCGATTGCATCCGCTGCCCGAGGCGGTGTCGGCGGCGGTCTGCGCCTTCGACTCGATGGAGGGTGCGGTGCAAACGGTAATCGCGACGATTCAGCTCGGGATTCCGGTTGCGCGGATCGAATTGATCGACGAGCGGCAGATGGATGCAGTCAATCGGCATTCGAAAACCAATTATCCAGCCGCGCCGACCCTGTTCTTCGAGTTTCACAGCGACAGCCACGGTCATGTCGCCGATCAGGCGCAGACGGTGCAGGGCCTGGCGTCGGAGCGCGGTGGACGCGGTTTTCAATTCGCCACGAAGCTCGAAGAGCGCGAACAGCTGTGGCAGGCGCGTCACGACGCGCTCTACGCCGCGGTGGCATTGCGCCGCAACGCCCGCGCCTGGACCACGGACGTCTGCGTGCCGATCTCGCGCCTGGCCGATTGCATCCTGGAAACGCGCCGCGACAACGAAGGCGCCAGCTTTCCGATTTGCCTGGTCGGCCACGCCGGCGACGGCAACTTTCACCTGCTCTATGTCCTCGACCCGACGAACCAGAGCGAGCTCGACGAAGCGAGCCGGCTGAACGATCGATTGGTCATGCGCGCTTTGGCGATGGGTGGAACGTGCAGCGGTGAGCACGGCGTTGGTTACGGGAAAATGAAATACCTCGACGCCGAGCACGGACCCGCGCTCGACGTGATGCGCGCAATCAAGCGCGCCCTTGATCCGGATAACCGGATGAACCCCGGAAAGATGGTCACCCCATGAGACGTGCCTGGCTGGCGATTGCCGCGCTGCTGCTCGTTCACAGCGACACCGCAGCGCAGACCCGCAACTTTGCGTGGAAAGTCACCGGCCGCGACGGTGCGATCTACCTCGTCGGATCCGTCCACCTGTTGACCAAGGATTTCTATCCGCTGCATGCCGCACTTGAATCGGCTTACCAGGATTCCGACCTGCTGGTCGAAGAGGTCGATATCGCCGACATGACCGGTCCGGGCGCACAGATGGCGATGCTGCAAAAAGGAATGCAGCCGTCGTCCACGCCGATCGACAAGGTGTTGTCACCCGCGACGATGGCGCTGCTTCAGAAGAAAGCCGCCGACCTCAACCTGCCAATCGACGCATTAAAACAATTCAAGCCGTGGATGATTGCGCTGACCATCGAAGCGATGCAGTGGATGAAGGCCGGCTTCGACCCGCAACTCGGCCTTGACATGCACTTCTACGAGCAGGCGAAGAAGGACAACAAGACGGTCCAGGGACTGGAAACCGTGGAATATCAGCTCGCCCGCTTCGATGAGATGCCGCCCGAGCTGCAGGATCACTTGCTGTCGGAAACGCTCAAGGAACTCGACACCGAACAGGCCAGCATGTCGAAGCTGATCGAGGCCTGGCGCACCGGCGACGCACCCGCCGTCGAAAAGATCGTGTTGAAGGACTTACAACAGGAGCCGCAGCTCTATCAGCGGCTGCTGGTCGAGCGGAACAAAAACTGGATGCCGAAGCTCGAAGCGCTGTTCACCCGCCGCACCCGCGCTTTGGTGGTCGTCGGCGCCGCACACCTCGTCGGGCCGGACGGCCTGCTCGCGATGCTGAAGGCGAAAGGCTTCAAGGTAGAGCAGCTCTAAATCACTTCTTCGTGGCGATCGGCGTATCGTCACGATTTCCCCACTCCTCCCAGGCGCCGTAGTAGTTGCGCAGGTTCGGGTAGCCGATCAGGTGCAGCGCGAATAGATCGACCGACGCGCGCATCCCGACCTGGCAATACGCGATCACCTGCTGCGACGGCAGCACGCCGCGGTCCTGGTAGATCTTGCGAATCTCATCCGCCGATTTGAAGGTCTTCGTCTGCGGATCGAGTAGATCCTCCCAGTAGACCGGCACCGACGACTCGATGAAGCCGCCACGCTTGATGCCACGCAGATCCTTGCCCTCGATTTCAGCCGTGGTGCGCGCGTCGACGATCTTGACTCCTGGCCGGTTGATGGAAGCGACGACATCGCTGGCGGTCGCCACCATTTCGGGATGCGGCCGCGCGGTGAACTTCGCAGACGGCGGCGATGGCGAATCGGTGCTGGTCGCACGGCTCTCAGCGGCCCATTTGATCCAGCCGCCGTTCATCAGGGCGACATTGTCGTGACCGAAGTAGTGAAGAATCCACCACAAACGCGCGGCGTAGATGCCGCCCCGTTCGTCGTAGACGATCACCCGCGTCGCGTCAGCGATGCCGAGTTTTGCCATCATCTCTTCGAACGCGGCCGGCGTCGGCAGGAAGGTCGGCGGCGCCTTCGCGTCGCGAATCGCGACCGGCGACAGATAGACGGCCCCAGGGACGTGACCAGCCGCGTAGCCGGACTGCCGCATGTCGACGACCCGGACGTTCGCGTCGCTGGCGTGGGCGGCAACCCACGCGGTATCGACTAGTTGCTCGGGATGCGCGTAGATCGCGGCTTGCAATAACAGCATCGCTACCATGCCGAAAGTTTAGCGCAGCACGTCGCAGCCCGATGTACGATCAACCACACATGTCGTCCCTTTCCGGCGCGTCCATTCTGGTTGCCGGCGCCGGACTTGCCGGTCTGTCCGCCGCACACGATCTGATCAACCTCGGCGCGAATGTCACCGTGCTCGACGCACGGGATCGCGTCGGCGGCCGCGTCTGGACGGTGCGGACGCCCTTCGCCGAAGGCCAACACGCCGAAGCGGGCGGCGACATGATCGACGAAGGCGCAGAAGAAATCCGCGCCCTGGCGGCCGAATACAAGCTGACGCTGACGCGGATCCTCCGCAACGGCTTCGCCTACGTTCGGCCCGACAACAACGGCAAACCGCGCATCCTCAAGCACGCGACCGGCCGTGGCTGGGATCGATTGTCGGAAGCACTGAGCAGCGTCGTCCGCCCCTACAAACTCGCGGAGCGGCGATGGGATACGCCGATTGCGACGGCGATCGCGCGGCGCTCGGTCGCGTCATGGCTCGATGAAATCAAAGCGGACCAGGAGCTCCGCGAGACCACCACCGGCTTACGCGGGTTTTTCCTGGCGGATCCCGAAGACCTGTCGCTGCTCGCGCTGGTCGATCAGTTCGGCGCCGACGAGTCGGTCGCCCCGGGCCCGATGTACCGCATCAACGGCGGCAACGATGCGCTGACCAACGCAATCGCCGTACGACTCGGCACCCGCATCCGCCTTCGCACTGAAGTTGTCGCCGTGTCGCAGCGCGGCTCGACCGTTCGGATGACGATCAAGAATCAGGGCGGCCAGAGCCAGATCGAAGCGGACTACGCCATTCTGGCGCTGCCGACCACGCTGCTGCGCCGCATTCCGATCACGCCCTCGTTGCCAGCCCGGCAGCACGAAGCGTACATGACGCTGAAGTACGGCCGCGCAACCAAGACCTTGCTGCAGGTGGCGACGCGGTTCTGGCGCGCGCCGGGCCGTCCCCGCGCCTTCGGCTCCGCCCTGCCGTTCGGCGCCGTTTGGGAAGGCAATGAGGAACAGCGTGGACGTCCCGGCATCCTGTCGCTGCTCGCCGGCGGAGCCGCGAGCGACGCAACTCAGGCGATTTCCAACAAGAGCGGACCGCTCGGCCTGTTGCAATCGCTCGAGTGGATGGGCGGCGCCAAGGACACACAAATAATTGCGTCGCAGCAAACGGTCTGGGAACAGGATCCGCTTGCGCGTGGCGGCTACGCCTATTTCGATCCGGGATTTGATCCCGAGTTGCGGCCGTGGCTGTCGCGTCCCTCCGGACGGTTGTTCTTCGCCGGCGAACACACCAGCATCAAGTGGCAGGGCTATATGAATGGCGCTGTCGAGAGTGGACGGCGGGCCGCCGCGGAAGTCGAGGCAACCCACGTGTAACGCCGACCAGCGTTCCCATCCACGATGAACGCCGAGTTCGCCAAGAACGCCGAGAATTCGACTGACATTCAGACTCGGCGATCTCTGCGGTCTCGGCGTTCCTCTTAAGGCGTTCCTCTTACGGCCAGTTGGGCGGTGGCGGCCACGCGTACGGCAGGTCGCAGCGCCAGCCAGTTCGTCGCGATGCGGTGGCGGCGATCGCCAGCGGCGAAGTGGCGGAGGCGCCCGTGATGCCAACCGTGTCATAAATTCTCACCTGTCCCCCGTTCAGCTGGGCGATCGGCGGCTGCTCGAGACGACCGATCGCGCTCGACGCGAACCGGGTCTTGAAGGCTGGCTCTTCATCTCCCTGAATCACGATGTAGGGATGGCGACCACTGGAAGCCAGAAATTCGATGGCGCGATCGAGCCACGCGGGATCGAGCTGATCGAACCGCAACGTCAGCCGCCCTGCATACAGCCGAACGGTGCCGCTGTGCTGCAGCGCTACGATCACCGCTCGCCGGTCGGTGTTCGCTTCGATGAAGCGCGCGACATCGACATAGCGCCTTTCGGCGCGGCCGATCTCGAACGCGAAGCGCGTGGCGGCCACACGCAGACCGTTGACCGCTAACACCAAGACGATCACCAGCGATGCGGCAGGGCCGAGCGGTTTGCTCAGACGCTCGGCAATCGCCGCAATCGTGGCGACCGTGATCACCATCATGATCGGCCACGCCGGCAGCAGGAACCGAAGGTACCACCACGCGTCGAACGGCTGGTAAAACAGATACGACAGTTTGATCGCTCCTCCAACTGCGATCAGCAGCACGCGCGGGTACGGAACGCGCGACGGCGCGAACATTCGCGGCACGAAGATATAGAGGGCGGCGAGGACGACGATCGGCGTTTGCGTTTCGAGCGTCCACAGTCCGAACTGGCGGGCATTTGTCGCGGCGTACGACCAGGAGTAGAGCTCTTCGAGTGTGCCGTAGCCGGAAACGGCAACCGACTCGTAGAGCGACGCGTTGATGATTGCGAGAAGGGCGGCGAACGGAAGCAACCCCAGCAGGAAGCGCAGCGGTTTACGCCGGGTCAGTATCAGCCATCCAAGCAGCGCGATCGCGACCGCGGCTAGATTTGGCCGGATCAACAGCGCCACCCCCGAGGCAACGCCGGCCGCGGCCGGCCAGCCGCCGACCGACAACACGACGGCCAACGTCCACGCAGCGGTGACCGGCACGTCGGTCATCGGATTCATCAGCTGATACAGAAAAATCGGGCTGGTGGCGACAAGGATCGCGGCGCCAATCGCGGCTGTCGTTGAATCCAGCAACTGTCGGCCGAACACAAACGTCAGCCAGACGGTCAGCGCACCACACAGCGGCACGACGACGAACGCCGCGCAGAATCCGCCGACCCGCTGTGCCGCCGCCATCAACATCGGCAGGCCGGGCGCGTAGAGCGGCACAATCGCATCGGACCGGTGCGGCGACGCCCGATAGCCGAGCGGCGCCCAGGTGTCCGCCGCGTTCGGCCACGGCGACTGCCGCATGATGTCCTGCTGAATGGTGAGTTGCCCGTTCAGGAACAGTCCGGCCTCGCTGACGTAACCGTACGAGTCGGCCCCGCCGGCGGTCGTCGATCCGAAATGAACGCCCGCATAAAGCGTCGCCGCCGCCAGCAGCATCGCCAGGCTTGTCGCGCCGTAGCCGGACAGACGAAGGCGGCTCAAGGCTGTCGCTGATGGACAATTTTTCCGCCGACAATCGTCGTCAGAACCCTGACATCCTTGATCCGTTCGGCGGCAATGCTGAAGATGTCGTCGCTCAGCACAATCAGATCGGCGAGCCGGCCGCGCGCCAGTGTTCCCTTTTCGCGCTCCTGAAACTCGGCGAATGCCGATCCCGATGTATACGCCGTGACGGCCTGTTCAATCGTGAGCTTCTGTTCGGGTACCCATCCGCCGGGGTTCTTTCCGTCGAGGGTTGCGCGCGTCACCGCCGCGTAGAGCCCGAGCATCGGATTGAGCGGCGCGACGGACCAGTCGGTTCCGAATGCCAGCCGCACTCCTTTGTCGAGCAGTGTTTTGAACGCATACGTCGTCTTGATGCGCTCCGGCCCAATCCGCTTCTCTGCCCAGCGACCATCGTCGATGGCGTGGTAAGGCTGCACGGACGCAATCACTTTGAGCGAAGTGAAGCGGTCGAAATCCTTCGGCGCAATATGCTGCGCGTGTTCGATCCGGAATCGCCGATCGCGGTCACCATTCGCCTGAACGATGTCGCCGAATAGATCGAGCATCGTCGAGATACCGGCGTCACCGATTGCATGCATGCAGAGCTGCAGGCCCGCGTGATCGGCGGCCATCAACCGCGTGCGCATATCGGCGAGCGGCTGCATTTCGTCCGAAAGGAGACCGCGCGTCTGCGGTGCGTCGGTGTAGGGCTGGAAGAAATACGCGGTCGTGGACCCAAGCGAGCCGTCGGCGTAGCCTTTGACGGCGCCGATCCGCAGCCAGGCCGAACCGAACGAGCGGGCAATCCCGATCTTCGCCTGGTCGTACCAGCCGGTTTCCATTGGCGCGGCATAGATCCGCGCGGTCAACTCGTTGCGATTGGCCAGGTCCGCATACACCGCGACGTCGTCGTACGACGGATTCATGTCCTGAACGCTGGTCACGCCGAGCGACGCCGCATGGGTCAGCGCGCTTTTGATGGCACGCAGTCGCGCCTCGGTCGACATTTTCGGGACGACCTGCTGCACGAAGTTCATCGCGGCGTCTTTGAGAATCCCGGTCGGCAGACCACTGTCGTCCCTGACGATCTCGCCGCCAGGTGGATCCGGCGTGAGTTCGGTGACGCCGGCTCTGCTCAAAGCCGCGGAATTGGCCAGAGCCATGTGCCCGTCATAGCGGGCCACGAACACCGGCGTGCCGTTGCTGACGTCGTCGATCAGCGTGCGGGTGGGCAGCGCCGCAGGTGTCCAGCGCTGGTCGTCCCAATCACCGCCGAGTATCCACTCACCCGGTTTCGCACGCGCACGTTCGGCAATGCGCCGCGCGAATTCTGCCTGCGATGGCGCATCTTTGAGATCGACATTCTCGAGCTGGGCGCCGCCGTCGACCAGGTGCACATGCGCGTCGTTGAAACCGGGGATGATGCGCCGGAATCCGGCGTCGATCACCTGAGTATTGGCACCTCGCCAATGCTCAATCTCGTCGGCGCCGCCGATATCGGCGATGCGATCGCCGACGATCGCGATCGCCGCAGCCGACGGCTGCTGCGAATTACCGGTCCAGATTCTGCCGTGGGTAATGACGATGTCCGCCGAGATGCGGGCCGGCCGCGAGCACGCCGCGATAACCACGGCGAACGCGAGGCCGACCACGAACATTCGACGCATCAGCGGGGATTCTACTGTGGCAGCGTGCCGATCTCTGTCTCCAGCCGGCTGACCAGCTCGTCCAACTGGTCAACGACGGCACGAACTGTTTCGGGCTTGCTCAGATCGACGCCGGCCTTCTGCAACAACGGCATCGGATGGTCGCTGCCACCAGACCGGAGCAATGTCAGATACCGTTCGATCGCTTCGCTTCGCTCCCCTGCCGAGCCGGCGCGCAGATGCTTCATCAGCTGCGCGCTCGAGGCGTAACAGGTCGCGTACTGGTAGACGTAGTAGGGCGTGCTGTAAAAGTGCGGGATGCGCGCCCAGGTGATGCGCGACAATTCCTCGTAGTCGATCGCATCACCGTGGTACGCCTTCAGCAGGCCGAAATAGATGTCGCCAAGCGATTCCGCGGTCACCGGCTGCCCCTCTTCGACCAGGCGATGCGCCTGCAGTTCGTAGTCGGCAAACATCACCTGCGTATAGAAGGTGCCGACGATGCCGTCGATCGCATGCTGCAGCAGGACGATGCGTTCGCGCTGATCCTTCGCGCGATCGAGCATGTAATCGAGAAACAGCATCTCGCTGAGGGTTGACGGCACTTCCGCGACGAAGATCGTGTAGGCGGAATAGACAAACGGTTGATTCGCATTCGACAGCAGGGTGTGCATCGAATGGCCCATCTCGTGGGCGAGCGTGAACACGGCGTCGAGCGTGTCGTTGTAGTTCAGCAGCATGTAGGGATGGACGCCGTAGACCGGTGCGGAATATGCGCCGCTCCGCTTGCCGGGATTTTCGTAGACATCAATCCAGTCGCCGAACAACACGTCGCGCAGTTGCCGTTTATAGTCCGCGCCGAGCGGTTCTACCGATGCGGGCAGCCACTCGAGCACATCGTCGTAGAGGTACTTGTCTTCGAAATCGACCAGCGGGATCGTCGCGTCGTAGTTGTGGTACGACGGCAGTCCGAGCACGCGCTTTCGAAGCCGGTGATACCGCCGCAGCGGCTCGGTGCCGGCTTTCGTCGTTTCGATCAGGTTGGTGACCACGGCGCGTCGGGATGTTATTGCCGTGCAGCGCCGCTTCGAGCGTCGAGCGATAACCCCGTGCTTGTGAATGGAACCAGTCGCGTTGCAACACGCCGTTGTAGAGCGACGCATAGGTGTTGACGTTCGCGGCAAAAAGCTGGTGGTATTCCTGAAACGCAGCGGCGCGGTCGGCCTGGCTGCGATTGGTCGCAAGAATGGCGCGGTACTGTCCGTAGGTCAGCGTGACTTCGGTGTTCGACGCCGGCAGCTTAATCGCAGGATGTTTCACGTCCGCAGTCGAGAGCGCCGCGTAGGCGTCGTTGGGTGACGAAGAAAACCGGCTCGAGAGCGACAGCAGGTGCTCACCTTTTTCGTCGAGCACGTGCTCCTGTTGGCGATACAGATCCTCGATCGCAAACCGGTAGACCGCGAGATCCGCGTTCTCGGCCATCCAGCGTTGAACGGTGGGGAGCGGAATCTGCAGCAGTTCCGGATTGAACCAGGCGCTGGCCTGGCTGGCTTTGGCGAACAGGATCTGGACCTGTTGCCGCCTGGCGTTTACCTGGTTGTCGCGCTGATCCTCGTCGTACTTCAGCGAGGCGAAATACCACACCTTGTAGGTCAGCTGGCCAATGTCATCCGACAACTTCATTACGTCGAGCAACTGCGGCGCGCCTTTGTTCAGCGAGCCCTGCAGTGCCGCGTAGTCGCCAATCTTGGTATCGAGCTCTTCAAATGCGGCTTGCCAGGCCGGCCAGTCCGCGAAGATGTGGCCCAAGTTCCACTTGAAACGATCGGGAATCGCACTACGGTCGCGAAGCGGCGGCGCCGCGGTCGCGCCCGCCGGGGACAGCTGTTTCATGCTGAAAATCATACCGCAGGGTTGCCGCGTGCTCAGGTGCGCTTCTTGCTCCTATGAAGCAAGGAGGCATTACATGGATCATCCACGTCCCGGATTGCGTTACGTCGACGCCGGGGACCTCAACGGTTCGTTCAAGTTCGATGGTCTCGAAGTCGACAGCTACACTGACGAAAAGCTCGGCACGGTTGACGGCTTCATCATCGACGTCAATTCGGCCCGTCCCTACTACGTTGTCGTCGACGCCGGCGGGTGGTTTACGTCGAAGTACTTTTTGTTGCCCATCGGCCATGCCGGGCTCGATGTTCCGGGCAATAAGCTCATCGCCGACATCTCCAAAGATCACGTCTCGAAGTATCCGGGTTTTGATCGGGATGTCTTTAATAACCTGTCGAGCGCCGAGCTCGACAGGTTGGACCGCGAAACGGCAAAGGCCTGCTGCCCCGAGGATTCGGTCGACAACGATGCCGACTTCGCCCGCCGCTATGAAACGTGGAAGCACTACCAGAACGCCACGTGGTGGGACTCGAGCTTCTATCGTCCCGATCGTGCAGACTCCGGTATGCGTTCGATGAGTTCGACCGGCGGTTGCGGCAGCCAATCCAGCGAAGAATTCCTACCGCGAAGAGCTGGTCACGGCCCGAGACAAGGACGCCGATCAGCGGCTCGGCGACGTCAGCCCGCACCTTGGCGGCCGCGCACAGCCCGGCGACGTGCTGGGACTCGAAACCGGTGGCGAACAGACGCACGTCGGTGAGACGAACGAAGATGAAAACGAGCGACGTCGCGACGCGGAGAAAACCGGCGGCGAAGCGCAAGCGCGACTAGCCGAACGCGGCGTTGATTCCGTCACGCGACAGGTGACGCGCCTTACTTGCCGGCAACGGCGACGAGCGTCTTGTAAATCAGGTCGGTCCCCTGTCGAAGCGACTCGACGCTGACCCGTTCGTCGTTGCCGTGCATCCGCGTCAATTCATCCGCGGTGATCGGATACGGATAAATGCCGTACACCGGTACGCCGCGCGACCGCCATGCGAACGCGTCGGTCCCGGCCTGGAACAGATACGGCGTGACCTCAGTTCCGGGGAATGTCGCCCGGGCTTGCTTTTCGAGTGCCCGATAGAGCTCGGTGTCGGTGGACGACGGCTGACCCGGGGCGATGCCGGCGGCCGCGGCTGGATTCGAAAGCTTCACCTCGACGCGCGGGTCGTTGACGACGCGGGTGAATTCGGCGGCTAATGCGTCGAGATCGGTTCCCGGAATCGTCCGCACGTTAATCGTCGCTTCGGCCGATCCCGGGATGACATTGCCGCGGAACCCGGCATTCATCAGCACCGGCGCGATGGTGTTGCGGATCAATGCGTGCAACAGCGGATCTTTGCTGACCTCTTTGTCGGCGCGGGCGACCGCGGCGTGATCGGTGTTTTCGGCGATCGCACGGAAATAGCCGGCCAGCGGCGGCTCGCTCGTTTTGGCCAGGGTCATGAAAAACTGCTTCGTGGCCGGCGTCAGTTCGATGCCGGTCTCGTGATCGGCGAGCTTCGCCATCGCCTTCGACAGCAGGAAGATTGCGTTGTCGGGCCGCGGCATCGACGAATGCGTCGAGGTGCCGCGAGCGGTCAGCGTAATCGTCACCGACGATTTGTCGGCCGTCGAAATGCTGACGTATTTCACCTTGCCGCGCTCGTCCTTGATGATCCATCCGCCTTCGTTGAGCGCGAACTCGGCGTTCATCTTGTCCCAGTGGGTTCGCGCCAGCCACGACGTGTTGTACTGCGCGCCCTCCTCGTCGGCTTCCGACAGGAAGACGACGTCGCGCGCCAGTGGCACTTTGTTCTCCGCCAGCATCATGACGGCGCGAGCGAAAACAGCGAGGCCACCCTTGAAATCGATCGCGCCGCGGCCGTAAACGTGACCGTCCTTGACCGTGCCGGCGAACGGGTCGAGCGTCCATTTGTCGCGTTCGACGCCGACCACGTCCGCGTGCGCCGCGAGCAGAATCGGTTTCTTGCTCCCGTCGCCTTTGAGCCGCGCCAGAAAATGCGCCTTGCCAGCTTCCGGCGTCGGAACGATCTCGACGTCGAACCCGAGCGGCTTGAATTTTGTCGAGAGAAGTTCCGCGATCTGACCTTCCTTGCCGGGAGGATTGCTGGTATTCAGCTTGATCAGCTCGACCAGCAACTTCGCCGTCGCATCATCCGCGGTCGGGGCCGCGGCCGGTCGCACGCTTCGCGTGTCGTTCTGGGTTGCCAGGTAAAGCACCCGGGTGATCTCTGCGGCGAGCTTCGATCCGGCCTTCGGGTCCTCGAGCCCGCGAACCAGGACGACCAGCGCAAACGGACGCTCGGCATAAACAATCGCGGCGTCGTGCTGGATTTTCGTGATCTCGCCGGTCTTGTGCGCAACCGCGATGCCAGCGGGCAATCCGGCGGGAATGCGGTCGTTGAACTGCTGTCGCTTGAGGGTTGCGACCATTTCTTCGCTGGCCGACGCATCGACCGCCTGGCCTTTGGCGATCTTCTCCATCAAGGTGAGCAGGGCGCGCGACGTCGTCGTGTTGTTCAGGCCTTTCTCGAACGCCTTACTGTCTTCAACGCCGCGCAGCACATGCATGCCCGGCGCTCCAAGCGCGTTGGTCGTAGCCTGGATGTTTTTCGCCCCGAGCCGCTCAATCAGCAGATTCGTTGCGAAATTGCTGCTGACCGTGATCATCGCCTCGCACAGTTCGCGATACGACATCGTTCCGCCGACCTGCTTGTAAACCTCGGCGTCGGAATCGTCGCCGACGCTCAGCGAATACGCCGTGCGATCGACGATGCTGTGGAATTCGTTCTTGATCGGCAACGCCTCGTCCAGCTTGATTCGCCCGGCGCGAACCTGCTTGAACAGCTCGATCATCACCGGCACCTTCATGGTGCTCGCCGCGTGGTATTCGACATCTGGCCGGTACAGCAGTTCGGCGCTGCCATCGAGCATCCGGAACGCGACGCTGGCGTCCGCCCCTGCCTCGTCGATCAATTTCTGGATTTCCTGCCGTGCGCCGGCAAGCCGGTCGGATTCAGCGGTGGTCAGCGCCAGTGCCGCCACGGCCGCAAACAAAAGTCGCATGCCGGCGATTCTATGGCATCTTGTTGTGATGAGGCATCTTCGCCGCTTGGCACTACTCGGCGCCGCCCTGGCCTGCGCCGGTTGCTTTCAAATGACCACGATCGTTCACCTGAACGGTGACGGTAGTGGAACGATCGACCACTCGATGCTGATCACGAAAGCGGCGCTCGCGCAAATACGGCAGTTCAGCGCGCTGGGCGGCCGCGGCCAGACCATCGACTTCGTTTCCGAAGATCAGGCCAGAAAGATGGCGGCAACGCTCGGCCCGGGCGTCAGCTACGTGTCGTCCGAGGCGATCAACACGCCGCTCGGTGAAGGACGTAACTCGAAGTACGCGTTCGCGGACATCAATACCCTGCGGATCAGTTCGCAACCCGAGGTTCCGGGGGGCATCAGCGTCAAAAGCCAGGCCTTTTCGACCAACAGCAGCACAATCACCTGCTCGTTCGCGCGGGATCCGAACGGCAACGCCATCCTGAAGATCAATCTTCCCGAGCTGAACCTGCAAAGCGCGCTCGGCAATGCCAACACCGGCGACGCGGGCATCACGCAGCAACTGGCCATGGTTCGCGCGCTGCTCGCCGGCGCGCGCATCTTGATCGGTGTAGAGCCGGCCGGACAGCTGGTGAAGACGACCAGTCCCTTTGTGGACGGATCGCGCGTCACCTTGCTGGATGTCAATCTGGATCAGGTGCTCGCCAATGAAGCCTTAATCGCGCAGGTCCAGGCGGCCAAGACACCCGAGGATG
>CAVOHK010000014.1:0-24565 GCA_963695635.1 uncultured Acidobacteriota bacterium | reverse complement strand
TGCCCGTCGCGGTGTGGCGGTGACCGCCGCCGCCGATTCCTTCAATGCCGACATCACCGAACTGGCCGAGCCATGGAGCGCCGGCATCAATCCGAAGATCGTTACCGTTGCCGACGGTCACGCGGCGGTGAATAGCAACACCGACCGGTCGAGCTCGGGATTCATCGCGATCGGCAGCGGCGCCGGGCGCAATGAACAGCCGGACCAGATCCTTCGCCCAGGACGCGAAGGCCATTCCGGCGACTCCGCCGAGGCCAGCAGGGTGCTTTCGGTGAGCAACTGCTGCACCAGCCGCGTTCGGCTGGCACCCAGGGTGAGCCTCACGGCCGTTTCACGCTGGCGTTTGGCAGCGTTGGCCAGTAACAGGTTGGCGACGTTCGCGCAGGCGATCAGCAGCACGATTGCGGCGACCGCTTGCTGAATTCCCATCACGCCGACGACGGTAGCGCCGCCGGCGTTCGGCGCCAGCCACAACGGCGACAGCTTTACGCCCGTGTAGCCGGTCTGTCCTGTACGCTTCGCGGATGCCGCGCGCGACCAGATCGAAATCGGCCTGCGCGCGCGATAACGCGACGCCGCGCTGCGTTTTGACCATGGCCTGGAGCCAGTGATTGTCCCGCGTGCTGAGTCGATCGACGCCGCTCATCGCGGTCGGCTGCATTTTTATCGGAATCCACAAGTCGAGATCGAGATACGGCTCCGAACCATTAAACCCTTCGCTGATGCTGACAATGGTGAAGGCGCGCCCGTTCAGCGTGATCGTCTGGCCGACGCCACGCGGGATTTGCGGCGAACCGCCGCTGCCAGAAATTGTGCGATAGCACCACCACCGCGTCGCGATTCACCGCTTCATCTTCCTGCGGAAGAAAACCGCGGCCGAGTGCCGGATGGACGCCAAGCGCGTCGAAATAGTTCCCGCTGACCATTTCGCCGAAGACACGCAGCGGATCGCCGCTGGTCTGCAGGTTCATCGGCGCCAGGTTGAAGACGATGATTTCCTCGACGCCGGGCCGGCGCGCGCGGTAGTCGACGAAATCCGGGTAGGAGACGCTGAGATCGTTGCGCGAGCGCGACGTCATGTTCAGCGCCACCCAGCGGTCTCCGTTGGGCACGCCGGCAACCTGGCGGTGCAGTGTGACATTCAGCCAGGCGAACATCGTCACGTTGGCGCCGATGCCGAGGCCCAGCGTCAGCACGGCGATTGCGGTGAACGCGGGCCGTCGCAGCATTTGTCGCCAGCCGTATCGCAAGTCGTGCGTGATCATTTCGACTCTCCTGACGTGCATGCGAAGGAGAAACGCGTGGCGAAACGCCCCGGTGGCGCGGCGCATGACGCCGGCCCGCGCGCCGAGACCGGGCTGATGAGCGGTGACCCACAGCCATTCGTGCCAGATGTCGGCGCGCCATTGCCGGCGCCATTCGCGCCGGCGCGACGGTGGCGCGAGCCATCGTCCGGCATCGACGATTGCCAGCAGCACACCGAGCCATCGCCGTTCCCTCGGGCTCATGGCGCCATCACGCCTCGATTGGGCGGATCTTCCACGCCGCGAGCGATACCGGCTTCAGGTTCTTGTAGCGCGTCAGCGCCGCGGCGAGCGCGGTGGCTCCTTGCGCGGTGAGGTCGAAGTAGCGGCGCGGCGGGCGCTTGTCGCGGGCGATTCGCGCTCTTCCCAGCGCGATGTCAGGTATCCCAATGACTCGAGCTTGTCGAGCGTGGGGTAGACGCTGCCGGAGGTGAGGCCGGTGGCGTCGATGATGTCGAAGCCGAAGCGGTTGCCGTCGGCAATCGCGTGGAGAACGGAGACCTGGCCGAACGAGAGTGGCGGCGGTTTGCGCATGCCTATCTTTAACACCAACCTATGTTGGTAGACAATACGCTGAGACGTGATTCGCCGTGGTGAAGTTCCGCACGATTTTGATATTCGGAGGCAGGGCGAAGCGGCTAGCATGACGACCATGACACGGACATGGCTGGTCGCTTTGCTCGTCGTGCTGCTGACCGCCCCGGCGCTGGCGCAATCCGGAAAAGCCGGATGGCCCGACCTATCGCGCCCCTGGCGGCACCACCCTGAAGCTGTTCCTCGACGAAACGAACGTCGGCGCCGAGGTGACGCTCGGCGAAATCACGTTTCCGCCGAACAGCGACTCCGGCGATCAACAAGCACGGCGCGATCGAGATGTTCTACATCGTGTCCGGCGAGCTCGATCGCACGTCGTCAACGGCAACGATGTCGAAAACGAGGCATGACCGGTGTACGGAAGTTGCATCGAAAAATCGGACACGACGGGGCCGGCGGGCGCGAAAGCCGTGGTCGGTCTGGGTGCCGGAGACGAGGGCAAGAAGATTGCCGCCCGCTGGAAGGCAGAGCCGTAGCGAGAGACAAGTCTCAAGGAGCTCAAGGTCGAAACTCAGGAGGCGATGAACGGGCGGGAGTGTGACTGCAGCGACCCTCTGGGACACTGCGACGGCTCTGTCTCGCCCTCGCCACGAAGAGACGGGACGAGTGGACCGACACACAAATCCGAAACATCACAAGCCACGACCATCATGGCTGCCGCGTCGCCTGACCGACTCGAACCGCGCCATCCTCGGCACGAAGGTATCGCGTCCGGGGAGGCACCATGGGCGCGTGGCGACGCGGTTTCCGCCGAGCCGATACGTATCTTCACATCGGACATGCGAAGTCCATCCGCCTGAACTTCGGAATCTCCGAGGAGTGGCGCGGGAAGTGCGATCTGCGGTTCGACGACACGAACCCGACCAGGAAGACGTTGATACGTCGACGCGATCATGGACGACGTCGAGTGGCTGGGTGTGAAGTGGGAAGACGAGCTCATAACGTCCGACTACTCTCGAGCAGCTTTACCATTTCGCCGTCCAGCTCATCAAGAGAGGAGGCCTACGTCGAATGACTGACGGCCGACGAGGGCCGCGCATACCGCGGTACGCTGACCCAACCGGCCGGAAAGTCCGTATCGCGACCGATCGGTCGAGGAGAACCTCGATCTGCTCACACGGATGAAGGCTGGAGAACTTCCGGACGGCGCGCACATTGCGCGCGAAGATCGACATGGCGTCGCCGAACGTCTACATGCGCGATCCGATGCTTTACCGGATTCGACACGTCGACATCATCGTACCGGGCGACGCGTGGTGCATCTACCCGATGTACGACTTCGCGCATCCGTTGTCCGATGCGATCGAGCGCATCACGCATTCGATCTGCACGCTGAATACGAGGATCACCGGCCGCTCTACGACTGGCTGGTGGATCACCTCATCGAGGGCGACAAGCCGCATCAGTACCAGTTCGCGCGGCTGAACCTGAATTACACGGTGATGAGCAAGCGCAAGCTGCTGCAGCTCGTACAGCAGAAGTTCGTCTCGGGCTGGAACGATCCGCGAATGCCGACGATCAGCGGCCTGCGCCGCCGCGGTTACACGCCGGAAGCGGTCCGCGACTTCTGCGCCCGCATCGGCGTCGCGAAGAAGGAGAACGTCATCGACGTCGCGCAGCTCGAGCACAGCGTCCGCGAGGACCTCAATCGCCGCGCGCCGCGCGTGATGGCCGTGCTGCGTCCGCTGAAGGTCGTGTTGACGAACTACCCGGAGGGCCAGGTCGAGGAGGTCGACGTCATCAACAACCCCGAGGACGAGTCGGCCGGCACGCGCAAGGTGCCGTTCTCGCGGGTCCTGTACATCGAACGCGACGACTTCATGGAGCAGCCGCCGAAGAAATTCTTCCGGCTCTCCCCGGGAAAAGAAGTGCGCCTCAGGTGCGCCTACTTCATCACCTGCAACGAGGTCGTCAAGGACGAGCACGGCGAAGTGCAGGAGCTGCGGTGCACGTACGATCCCGCGACGAGGGGCGGCGATTCTCCGGACGGCCGCCGTGTGAAGGCGACGCTCCACTGGGTTTCGGCGGCTCACGCGATACCGGTGGAGGTCCGCCTGTACGACCGTCTCTTCGCGGTCGAGGATCCGGAGAACGTGCCGGAAGGAAAGACGTTCCTCGACTGCATCAATCCACACTCGCTCGAGGTCCTGGCCGGCGCCCAGGCGGAACCGAGTCTGGCCGGTGCCGTCCCGGGGACTCGCGTACAGTTCGAGCGTCTGGGCTATTTCTGCGTGGATCCTGACTCCACCGCGGATGCGCTCGTGTTCAACCGGACGGTCTCGCTGCGCGACACCTGGGCCAGGATTTCACAGAAGGCGCGACTGATGGTCGACGCGCGCCGCGCGGCGACCGTGTCGGTGGCCGCCAGCGCATCGCGATCGCGGCGGTTGCGCAGTCCGCGCCCGGCTGGCGCAGCAGACCGTCGCGCGTGGAGGCCGTTGGTACAAAGGCAACACGCACACCCACACGCTGAACAGCGACGGCGACAGTACGCCTGATGACGTCGTGCGCTGGTACCGCGAGCACGGCTATCAGTTCCTGGTGCTGACCGATCACAACGTGCTCACGAGCGTCGACGGCCTCAACGCCGTCCACGGCGCCGACGATCGGTTCCTGGTCGTCAAGGGCGAAGAGGTCAGCGACACCTTCGGCAGGAAGCCGCTTCATGTCAACGGACTCGACGTGTCGGGGAGTCGACCCCGAAGCGGATCGAGCGTGGTCGACGTGGTCCGGCGCAACGTCGACGCCACTCCACGCCAACGGCATTCCCCACATCAACCATCCCAACTTCGGCTGGGCGATCAGCGCCGACGAATTGCGACAGGTGGACGGACAAGCTGTTCGAGATCTACAACGGTCATCATGCGGTCAACAACCTCGGCGGCGGCGGCGTCCCCGGCATGGAAGAAGTCTGGGATCGCCTGCTCTCGAGCGGCAAAGTGCTGTACGGCATCGCGGACGATGATGCGCACGTGTTCAAGCAGCCGGGCAACCCGGACGTCCCCGGCCCGGCCGCGGATGGGTGTTCGTCCGGGCCGAGCGGCTGGCGCCCCGGCCGATTGTCGAGGCGCTCGAGCGCGGCGACTTCTACGCGTCCACCGGCGTCGAGCTGTCCGACTACCAGGCGGACGCGAAGAGCATCACGATCACGATCAAGCAGCGGCCCGAGAGCAAATACCGGATCCAGTTCATCGGCCGGAACGGTCAGATCCTGAGAGAGGCGCTCGAATCGAGTCCCGGCCGAGTACGTGTTTCGCGGCGACGAACTGTACGTGCGCGCGAAAGTGCTCGAGTGCGAACGGGCGCATCGCCTGGACGCAGCCCGTCTGGCGCGAGCCAGCTCGTCCGTCCGCTGATACAATCGCCCGATGCTCTCGTTCGAAGACGCGCAGCGTCTCGCGTCGCGTCTCCGCGACGAGCTTGGGCGCGCCATCATCGGCCAACAGCGGTCGTCCAGGAAATCCTCACCGTGTTCGTCGCCGGCGGCCACTGCCTGCTGCGTGGCGTGCCGGGCCTGGCGAAGACGCTGCTGATCAAGATCGCTCGCGCAAGCGGTCCACCTGCAAGTTCAACCGCATCCAGTTCACGCCCGACCTGATGCCGTCCGACATCATCGGCACCGAAGTCATCGAGGAGGATCGCGCCACCGGCCGCGCGTGATTCGCGTTTCATTCCCGGGCCGGTCTTCGCGAACCTGATTCTCGCGGACGAGATCAACCGCACGCCGCCCAAGACGCAGGCGGCGCTGCTCGAGGCGATGCAGGAACATCAGGTCACCGTCAACGGCATGCGCTATCCGCTCGAACGGCCGTTCTTCGTCCTGGCGACGCAGAATCCGATCGAACAGGAAGGGACCTATCCGCTGCCGGAAGCACAGCTCGATCGATTCATGTTCAACATCGTCATCGACTACCCGTCGTCTGCGGAGGAGCAGCGGATTCTGACGGCGACGACGGGCGACGACGAGCCGGTCATCACGCCGGTTGCGACCGCCGCCGACATCGAAGCGATGCGTCATCTGGTCCGCGAAGTGCCGGCGGCATCGAACGTCATCGACTACGCGCTGCGAATCGTTCGAGCCAGCCGGCCCGGTGGCACCGCCCAGGACGGTGTGCCGGCGGCGGTCCGACAGTGGGTGAAGTGGGGCGCTGGTCCGCGCGCCGGACAGGCGTTGATTGTCGGCGCGAAGGCGCGAGCGCTGCTCGACGGCCGGGCGGTGGCCTCTCCGGACGACATTCGCGCGGTTGCGCTGCCGGTGCTGCGTCATCGCGTGCTGCTGAATTTCCAGGCGGAAGCCGACGGTATCGACGCCGATCAAATCGTCGGCCGCCTGCTCGAGGCGGTGCCCGCGCCATGAATCGGGATTCGGCGGATCGATTCGGCGGTCTGTCCGCCCGAGGTGCTCGCGCGGATCGCCGACCTCGAGCTGGTCGCGCGCATCGTCGTCGAAGGGCTCGTGTCGGGACTGCACCGCAGCCCGTTCCATGGCTACAGCGCCGAGTTCAGCCAGTATCGTCACTATCGTCCCGGCGACGACCTCAAATACGTCGACTGGAAGCTGGTCGCGCGGACCGACCGTCTCTACACCAAGCAGTTTCGTGAGACGACGAACATGGCGGCCACCCTCGTCCTCGATACGAGCGCGTCCATGTCGTTTCCGAAGGCGCTGTCCAAGTATCGGCTACGCGATGATCCTCTCGGCGGCGCTGGCGCACATTGTTTCCAGCCAGGGTGACGCCGTCGGTCTGGTCGCAGGCCCTCGCATGATTCCCGCGCGAGCCGGGCCGCCACAATCTTGCGCGCCCTGCTGGCCGCACTCAGCGGCGTCGAGGCGTCCGGCCGATGGGACGCTGCCGAAACCGTCCGGCGCGCCGCCGAGCGGCTGAATCGCCGGGGACTGTTGCTGGTCTTATCCGATTTCTACGACGAGGAAGACGCGACCTTCAGCGAGCTCACACGCGCGGCGCGCATGGGTCACGAAGTGGTGCTGTTTCAGATGATGAGCCGCGAAGAGGTCGAGTTTCCGCTACCGGCGCGACTTCGAGTTCGACGGACCTGGAAACCGGCCGAGCCGTTTCGGTGAATGCCGGGCCTGCGCGCCGCGATTACACCGACGCGGTCGCCGCCTTCCTCGAGCGATGCCGGCGCCGGGCCGGCGCCGAAGGTTTCCAGTATTCGCTGATCGTCACCGACGTTCCTGCGGATCGCGCCTTGAGAAACTTTCCTCGTCGCCCGCCAGACACCTAAGAACCGATGATTTGGCTCTACCCGCCAGCGGCGATTGCGTTGCTCGCGCTGGCGGCACCGATCGTGGTTCACGTTCTAGTCCGACAACGAGCGACCCGGATCGCCTTTCCGACGCTGCGGTTCATCCGTCCCCACCGACTGGCGTCGGTCAGACGACGTGCCCTGGACGACGTGGCGTTGCCCACGATTCGGCTCGCGATTTTCGCGGTGGCGGTGGCGGCAGTCGCCGGACCATTTTTCGCCACCGCGGCTCGGCGGCGCGGGTGGGATACACGCACGATTCGGGCGGAGGTGTTCGATCCCGATCCTCGTTATGGATTGAGTCGGGCCGTTGTCTGGCTCGAGCGGCAGCCGCCCGGCCGACGTGAAATTGTCGTGCGCGGTCCGCTGCCGCTCGCTTCGCTTACGGCTACGGATATCGCGATGGTTCCTTCACACGTTGGCCTTCGCTTCGAACGAACAGAGCCGCCGGCGGCCACACGAACGTTACCAGCGACGCCCGTGATTCAGAACGGTCAGATTATCGAGCGTGAGACGACGCTGAACGCCGAGCGGACATCGGTTCGCGACGTCGCCGCAACCGGCACTGCCGCACCGGCGATCGAGATTGCGGCTCCAGCGGAGGAGCGCACCGCGGCCGACGACCTTCGCCGGGCACTGTTGAACGAACGGATTGCGGTCGCTTTGCCCGGGCACGGCGCGCGAATCATCTTCGCCGGCGAGGCGGCGAACCTTTCAACCGTTTCAACGGCGTGGATTGCTGATGCCGCTGCGCGGATTGCCCGCGACACTCCCGGTGATGTCGATCTTGCTTTTGGCTCGGACGGCAATCGACTGGTCGTCGAGACGAGGATGCATGCGACCGACGCGCGCGCGTTGACATTGGTCCACGTGGTGGCGCGCGGGCTTGCGTTCCCAATCGAGCGACCGGCCGACGAGATCGTGCCGATACCGGACGCGCAGTTGACCGCCTGGACGCGTGGCGCTGGTCCAGCTCCTGAGGTCGCGCCCGAGATGATCGATCGTGACGATCGACGCTGGCTGTGGGCGACTGTATTGACGCTGCTGCTACTCGAATCGGTGTTGCGCCGCGCTCGAAAAGAAAGCGGCGTGGCGAAGGGGTCGGCGCGTGCCGCATAGCGACGGCGCAGCGGCGGCAGTCGACCGCGCGGTTCGGCGCGCGCGACTGCTGATTGCCGCTGAAGCAGCCGCAGCCGGCGCCGCCGTAGCGGCCTGGTCGGTTGCCGGCGGCGTCGTCGTTGCGGTGCTGATCGCGATATTCCGCGCGCGCCAGGCGGCGCGATCCGCGGTGCTGCGTACGTCGAGCTCGCCGACCCGCAGTCGCGCAATCTCATCGCCACGGCCGACGAATTATCGTCCGGTGCGCTTAGCGCCAAGTCGTTTATTCGGGATCGTGTGGAAGCCGAGGCGTCCGCCCTGCTGGCAACGATCGACACCAATCGACTCTTCCCGGTCCGCCGTCTCGCGCTGCTGCTGCTTACCGCAGCCGCAGCGTGGGTGCTTGTCGCCGCGTTCCGGCAACCGCATGCGCGGCCGGCGAATCTCTCAGCTTCCGATGTTCCGGACTCAATCGGCGCCACCCGTGATGCAATGCGCGTGACCGTCCGCGTCGAGCCGCCGTCATACACCCATATCGCTCCAACCGTGACGGTTGATCCGTCGCAGATTGACGCCGTCGAACACGCCGTGATTCGCATAACGATCGAAACCCGCGGCGCCGTGACCGTCGAGGCAGGCGGAGAGCGGCACCAGTTGAGCGCGGCTGACGGCGGCACAGTCGAGCACGCCCTGATCGCGACACGCAGTGGATATGTCCTGGTGACGAACAGTGGCGGCGCCCGGCGGATGATGCCGTTGAGTGTCACGCCCGACGCGCTGCCCTCAGTGAAATTGGCCGCGCCAGGACGGGACCTGGTGTATGGCGGCGGGAATCCTCGAATCGCATTCATCGCGCAAGCGACGGACGATTTCGGCCTGCGATCGCTGACGCTTCGCTATACCAAAGTGTCTGGGTCGGGCGAGCAGTTTTCCTTCATCGACGGCGAGATCCCACTGGTGATTTCAAGGAACGGCGAGCGCGATTGGAAAGGATCCGCGGCGCGAACACTTGCGGATTTGGCGCTCGCTGAAGGCGACATGCTCGTTTACCGGGCAGTCGCAGCCGACCAGCGGCCTGGCGGCGGTGAAGGCAGCTCCGACGCGTTTTACATCGAAGTGTCCAAGCTCGGTGTCGCGGCCGGTGACGCGTTCACGCTGCCGGAACAGGAAACTCGCTACGCGCTCAGCCAGCAGATGCTGATCGTCAAAACCGATCGACTGAACCAGCGGCGCGCTTCGCTGAATGACGCCGAGTTTACCGAGGCCGCGCAGTCCCTCGCGGTCGAGCAGCGAATGATCCGCTGGAGTTCGTCTTCATGCTCGGCGGCGAGATTCAAGACGAGGAAGTGGAAGCGGAGCAGTCGGTGGAAATTCAGGCAGGCCGGCTGGTCAATCGAGGACAACGCGACATCCGCGCGGCAACGGTGGCGATGAGTCAGGCCGAAAAGCTTCTGACCGGCGCCAATACCGTCGAAGCGTTGAAGGCCGAGCGCGCCGCGGTCGAAGCCTTGCAACGAGCGTTTGCCCGCGACCGCTACATCCTTCGGGCACTCGCATCGCGCAGTCAGCTCGATTTCACACGACGCCTGACCGCCAATGCGGCCGATGCGCTCGGGTGGCGTCGCCAACTCGCGGACGCGTCCGAAAACCGAGTCGCGATCCAGCTGCAGAGTCTCGTTCAGGGTCTCGGCGGCGTCTCCACCCGTGAGCAACTCGAAGTGCTCGCCGAGCTGGCGGTACGCACCGACCCCGAGTCGGCCGCGTTGCGATCGATCGCCGCCGATCTCCAGAAATTGGCGGACATATGGAATGGCAGCGACCGTTCGGTTCGCTCAACGCAGTTGGACGCGATCGCGGAACGAGTCGCCGCTGAAGCTCGCCGCGTGCTCGCCGATCCGCCGGTCCCGATCGGAGCGACGCGATGAGCGAGCGACTAATGCGTTGGAGCGCTGTCGCGATCGCGGTGCTTGCCTTGATTGACCCCTCGATTACCCTCAGCGGTCGCACCAGACCGCGGCTCGGCGTCGCCATCAGTGGCGGCGGTGCGGAGGCGGTAAGTGCGCATCAGGCGTTACGACGCACGCTGAGCGCGGATTTCGAAGTTGTTTCGGGGCTCGACCCCTCTGCAAAAGCATTCGTCGTGGTCGGCGCTCGGTACCCTTCAGAACCGATTGCCGAGACCGCCAACGTTTCGACCGTATCGATCGATGCCGCAGCTGCACCGACCGTCGTCGTGACTCGCGTTTCAGCGCCGGCGGCAGTGCCGCCGGCAACTACCGTGCGACTCGGCGTCGAGGTGACCGGTACTCGTAGCCGAGGCACGACCAGCGAGCTTTCGATTCGCGCCGGAGGTGCCGAAGTCGCGCATCGATCGCACACCTGGAGTAGTGACGAAGAGACGTGGAACTCCGACCTGGACGTTGTGCCGGTCGGCGAGGCGCCCTACCTTTTCGAGGTTCGTGTCGGCGCCAGCCACACGATGGTGGCCGTCGACAACTCACCGCGCCTCCGGATACTGGTCGTAGAGTCCCGGCCCTCGTGGTCGACTGCCTTCGTACGACGCGCGCTCGAGGGCGATCCCCGATTCGAGGTCAGCGGCGTTTCTGCCAGTGCACCGCACGCCTTGATCAAGAGCGGCCCTTCGCCAGCCCTGCCCGACGATCTGCGGGGGTTTGATGCGATCCTCGTCGGCGGCCTCGATCGCTTGTCAGCAGCGAATCTGACGACGCTCGAGCGTTTCACGCGCGAGCGCGGCGGCGTGTTGGTGCTGCTGCCCGATGCCGCGGTTCCTGCCGCGGTGTCGCAGCGGCTGCTGCCCGGGATGGTGTGGCGCGAAACGCTACTGGAGCGGGCTGCGGCGCTCGACGTTTCGGTGGCGCCGAAGCTCGAAGCCTCTGAGTTGCTCGAAGCGACCGGCCTCCCGGCAGGCGCGGACGTAATGGCGCGCGCGGCGGCGTCGCATTTACCGGTTGTGTGGAGTATTCCGAACGGCGACGGCCGGATCCTTTTTTCCGGTGCGATGGACGCATGGCGCTATCGCGGCGGGGTTGGTGCGCCGTTCGAGCGCTTCTGGCGCAGTGTCGTTGCCGGCGCGGCGCTCGCGGCCCGTCCGGCAATCGATGTCTCGCTGATTCCGGAACGCGCAGCGCCAGGCGATCATGTGAGCGTGGTCGCACGAGTGCGAACGCTCGAGCGCGAGCAGTTTGGCGACCGTCTGGCGATTAGCGCGCGAATCGGCGCGGCACCGGTTCGGTTGTGGCCGGACTCTGCGATCGGCACGTTCAGAGGCTCGTTCATTGTCGATGCGCGTGCCAACGCCACCACGCAACGAGTCACCGCCACAATCGGCGATGGCACATCCGGGTTTGCGCGGCTCACCATCGGCCCTCAGGTAACTGCACGTCAACTTCCGCCGCTTTCATGGCTGGCGAGCACACACGGCGGAATGGACGTAAAGCCATCGGAGATTGACGCGCTCGCTGGCCAGCTGCGACGCTCGATTGCTGCCGACTCGACCGCGGCACCGCGACACCCGATGCGCTCGGCCATCTGGTTCGTCCCGTTCGCTGGTTGCCTGTCGCTTGAATGGTGGCTGCGCCGGCGACGTGGCGCACGCTGACATATACTGCGGGCCATGAGCCCGAATCGTCGCCATTTTCTTCAATCACTGGCGGCTGGCGCCGCCGGAATTGCCGCGACCGGCGCGCCGCGCTGGGCGTACGGGCGAACGTTCGACGCCGAGCGTGAACAGGCTCCCGCCGTCCGCGATCCGAAATACCGCGAGTGGTCAACAGCCGCGCTCGGCGAGGCGAAGCGGCTCGGCTGTTCGTACGCTGACATTCGTTTCACCCGCAACCGCGTTCAATCGATCGGCGTTCGGAACGGTCAGATCCTGCGCGGCGGCGGCGGATTCGGTGGTGGCGATGCGACCGAAACCTATGGCTTTGGCGTACGGGTGATTCACAGCGGTGTGTGGGGATTCGCCAGCAGTCCGCTGGTGACCCCCGAGGAAATCAAGCGCGTCACGGCGGTCGCGACTGACGTCGCCAAAGCCAGTGCCATTGCCAAAAAGCGCGACGTGCAGCTGGCACCGGTCCCCGTCTACGACGAATTCTGGGCCGTAAAAATCGAGAAAGATCCGTGGACTGTTCCGCTCGAAGAAAAGATCGAACATCTGCGAAGCGTCTGCAGCACGATGCAGAAAAATCCGGCGGTGATGTTCGCGGTAGCGATGACCAGCTTCGAGCACGAATGGAAGTACCTGGCGACCAGCGAAGGCTCGTTCATCGAGCAGGAGTTCCACTTCACCAGCTGCGATGCGAGCGCCACCGCGCGCACCGGCACGCAGGTGAAGACGCGAACGTTCGAGCGGCTCGCCGGGGCCGGATACGAGTTCCTCGTGAAGGCCGACATGCCGGGCAAGGCCGAGCAGATCGCGGCCGAGGCGGTGGAACACTCGATGGCGAAGCCGGTCGGCCAGGGCCTGAAGGATCTGGTCTTGCTGCCGTCGCACCTCGGCCTGACGATTCACGAGATCGTCGCACACGCCACCGAGCTCGATCGCATCGCCGGCTACGAGGCGAACTACGCGGGAACGAGCTTCGTGAAGCTCTCGGACCTTGGAAAGCTGAAGTACGGATCGAAGCACTTCAACGTCAGCGCTGACCGCACCTTCCCGACCGGCATGGCCACCGTCGGCTTCGATGACGACGGCGTGAAGGCCCAGAAGTGGCCGTTGATCAAGGATGGCATTCTGGTCGGTTTGCAGACCAATCGCGAGACGGCGCACATCATCGGTGAGAAGGAGAGCCGCGGCTGCACCTTCGCGAACCACTGGCGCAACTATCCGTTCCTGCGTATGCCAAACGTGCAGCTCGAGCCTGGGCCGAAGGGTTCGCCGACCGTCGAGCAGATGATCGCCGACGTGAAGGACGGTGTACTGGTGGATGGGTCCGGCAGTTTCAGCATCGATCAGCAGCGCTACAACGGTCAGTTCGGCGGCGACGCGTTCTGGGAGATCAAGAACGGGAAGAAAACACGGATGGTCACCGACTTCACTTACAACGCGATCACCACCGACTTCTGGGCCAACCTCGATGCGGTGGGACCACCCGAATCGTGGGAACACCACGGGCTGACCGGCGATGCGAAGGGCCAGCCGGTTCAGTCGAACCACCCATCCCACGGATCGGCACCCTGCCTGATCCGCAAGATCATGGTCGGGGCGGCGTACTCGTGAGCTGGTGGACTGTCTCGCTTGGTTCACTATCGCTCGCCAATTGACGATGAACGCAAAGTTCGCAAAGAACGCAAAGAATCCGAGTGACATTCATACTCTGCGAACTTAGCGAACTCTGCGTTCCTCTTCCGGGCCAGTAGTGTTTTTGACGATACGCTGCACTAGTGGTTTCGAGGCTTCGTGATTACAGGCGATCAATCGTGAAATGAGACGGGCATGAGTTACTCGGTCGAGGACGTCAAAACGATCACCGACAAAGTCCTGAACATGGCGAAGGCCGACGGCGTCGAAGTGTCGTTCGCCGGCGGCGAGCGTTCGGCGACCCGCTACGCGAATTCCACCATCACCGCCAATCTCGTCGAACACGATCAATCGGTGTTCATCACCGTCTATTACGGTTTGAAGTCGGCCACCACCTCCACCCATCAGTTCGACGATACGTCGCTGAAGACGGCAATCGAGCAGGCGCAGGAGTTGGCGAAGCGACGGCCGGACAACCCCGAGCTGATGCCCCTGGTGAAGCCGCCGCAGGAGTACCTGCCGATCGATGCGGCGCTGCCGTCGGCGGTCGATTTCGGGCCGGCGGAGCGCGCCAGGATGGTCGCGCAGAGCGTGGCGATTTGCGAAAAAAAGGGTGTGCTCGGTTCGGGCTACATTCCGAAGCTCCACTGGACCGACGCCTACGCGAATTCCGAAGGTCTGTTCGCGTACTATCGCTACGCCGAGGCGAGCTTCATCCTCACCTGCCGCACGCCCGATGGAACCGGGTCTGGTTGGGCGGGCACCACCGGTTGGAAAGACGTGACGAGAATCGATGCCGCCGCAATTACGGAAGTCGCAGCCGACAAGGCCTTGAAGTCGCGTAAGCCGCGAGCGCTCGAACCGGGAAACTACACCGTCATCCTCGAACCGCGGCCGGCGGCGCGGTTCCTCTCGCTGCTGATGTTTGCGCTCAACGCGCGCCCCGCCGAAGAAGGCCGCAGTTTCATGAGCGCAGCCGAGCGCGGCCAGACCAAGCTTGGACAGAAGGTATTCGGCGACAACATTACGATTCGCAGCGACGTCGGGAACGCGGTTCTTCGTCAGACACCGATCGGCCCCGACGGTCTCGCCTCGCGGCCGGTCACCTGGATCGAAAAAGGTGTCGTCAAAAACCTCTTCTACGATCGCTATTGGGCGAAGAAACAGGAGAAGCCGTTTACGCCGACCGGGCCGACCCAGAGCCTGGTGATGGACGGCGGTGAGGCGACGGTCGACCAGATGATCAAGTCGACCAAGCGCGGCCTGCTGTGTTCGTTCTTCTGGTACATCCGGCCGGTCGAGCAGATGACGCTGCTCAACACCGGCATGACCCGCGACGGGTTGTTCCTGATCGAAAACGGTGAAATCGCCGGGCCGGTTCAGAATTTCCGCTGGAACGACAGCCCGGCGCGCGCCTTCAACAACGTGTCGATGCTCGGCAGGCCCGTACCGATGCATATCGGCGAAGCCTACGACAACCCCGGCACCGCGCTGGTGCCGGCGATGAAGATCGAGGACTTCCGGATGACGTCGATTTCACCGGCGGTCTGACGCCGGGACGAGCGGCGCCTCCGCATACCAGTCGATCCGTCGCGTCGTCAGCATCACGACCGCCAGCGCAACGAACAGGCCGATCGTGCCGATCAGCAGCGCGTAGTCCTCGTTGGTCAGCACGACGTAGAGATAAGCGTAGAGCGCCCCGACGCCGCCGCCGACGACCGCAGCACGCCACCACGCCTTCAGGATCGAAACGCAGTACGACGCCATCACGCCGATCACCGCCGACGCGGCAACTGCGTAGGCGACGCCAAACCCGAGATGCTCTGAAAGCGAAAGTTCCAACAGATAGAACATGCACAACGCCGCGCCGAGCAGCAGATACTGGATTGGGTGCACCCGTTGCGCCGACAGCACTTCAATCAGCCAGACCGCCGCGAATGTCAGCACCAGAAACAGCGCGGCGTATTTCACGCTGCGCGAAGCCATACGGTAGTGGTCGACCGGCTGCAGCAACTCGACGCCGAACAGCGAGTTGGCAATCGGGTCCTTCATCGCGGTGGTCGTCGTCCATGCCTGCGGATACGAGCGCGCGATCGACGCGACCGTCCAGGTTGCGGTGAAACCGTTCGCACCGACCGTGCGTTCGGTCGGTAGCCATGCACCCTGGAAGGTGGGGTTTGGCGAGTTCGAACTGATTTCGACGACGGTGTTCATGCCGAATGGCGCGAAGGACGCCGCCACGCTGCCGTTGACCGCGAGCGGGAAACTGAACGTCGATTGTGCTCCGGCGACGAGCGGAACATCCGCGTGAATGCCGCCTCCGCCCGTGGTCCAGCCGCTGCCCGCAGTGAAGGGAATATCGCTGCCGTTCCAGGCGAGGCGCGGGTGCTCCTGAATGGCACGGACGTCCGAGATATTGACGATCAACTGCGCCCGATCCCATGCGACGTCGGCCGGGTTGAGATTGAGGCCGGTCGCGCGCAGTTCCGCGAATTCGCCGTCGAGCGTGGCCTTCATGCGGTAGACCGGAATCGAGAAGATGCCGCGGCTGCGCGTTTCCGCGTCGATGGTGGCGCGGATTCGTAAACGAGATGGAAGAAAAACGGCGCCGTGCTGCTCGGCGCGAGCCGTCTCACCGCGACCGGCGATGGTCTCGGTCCAGCGGTGCACATAAGGAATCAGCAGCGCCGGCCCAACGATCGCCTGGCGGTTTCCCCATTTGGCGGACACGTCGGTGACCGCTGCGTCGCGGCGGGCCTGTCGTTCGGCGACGAGGCCGTTCATCATCTGCAGTGGAATCTGGAGCGCCAGGGTCGTCAGGGTGATCGCTGCGAGGCGGGGCAGCGGATTGCCGTTTTTGGTCATCAATAAAGAACTTTATAATACAAAGTATGACCCGGTCAAGCAGCGGTGAAACGGTCCGGCCGATGCCTGCCGTGAGACGTCTGAGCTAACATGGATCGCATGCGGCGTGGATTACTCAGAGCGGCGACGCTGCTGGCCCTGGCGGCCGGCGGGTCGGCCTGCCATGGCAGCACCGAACCGACGCCGGTGGTGACCCCGGTTGCCCCGGCGACGATAATCGAGACCTATTCAGGAACCCTGTTCGCGGCGGGCAGCAATCTTCATACGTTCGCTGTCACGAAAAGCGGTGAGATGAAAGTGACGTTGACGGCGATTTCGACGGTCCCGGTCGATGCCGATCCGAACGCCACCCCTCCGGTAGCCGCGATTCCCGCCGCGCCGGTCACCACTCCGATGCTGCTGACAGTTGGGCAACCAACCCTGACGACGCTCGGCGTGCAGTGCTCGACTTTGAAAGCAGTGCCCGCGACTGCCGGTGGGACACCGCAGCTCACCGGGCAAGCGCTCGGCGGCACGTTCTGTGTCGCCATTTCCGACCCGGGCGCCGATCTGCCGCGCGCGTCGAGCTACGCGATTACCGTCGCGCATTCGTAAAAACGACGACAGATCAGAACGCCGAGACCGCGGGCGCCGAGATTAGCCGTGCTCGGTTAGTTGTGCTCGGCGGGCTTTGCGCGCTCGGCGTTCCATTCCTACGTCTTTTCTATGTCATCGCGTAGACCGCGACATTCACCGCGAACTTCGTGTTGTCTTCCCGCAGGAATCGTTTGTTCCGCCAATCGTAATCCCACTCGCAGCCGTAGTCCTTGTTGCTGTAAAGCACCACGACACGGCCACGCCGTTCCACGGCTTTCAAATACTCATGAACGATGTTGTCGCCCCAGCCGTTCAGCTCGTGCGAGGTTTGCGGCGGGCCTGCGGCGAACGTAAAAAAACTGCGATAGATCGGGTGGGACGCCGGTAACTTTGCGAGCGGGTCAGCGGGAAATACCGCGGCCATTTCCTGTTCGAACGAACGGGCGTATAAACCGTTGACGTCGTGATTGCAATCGTCGGAAAACAGCAACCCGCCGGCGTCCGCGAAGTGCCGCAGGTTCTCGCGTTCGGCAGCGCTGAACCGGACCAGCTTATGGCCGGTCATGAACACGAACGGAAACGCGAGCAGTTCGGCGGACGACGCCGCGATCACCACCTCGTCGTTGTAGACCGGAATTGAGGTGTACTGGACGATCGAGTCGAGCACGTTCGCGGCGACTTTCGGGTTGTAGTCCCAGTCTCCGGATTCGTAGCGCAGTCGCGCGAACACGAACTCCGAGGCGCGCGGTTTGCCGACCCGCTGCAGCGGCACCACTGCGGCCAGCGCGGCCGTGCGGAGGAACTCCCGTCGATCCACCTTTCGATTCTGGTCGACCCACCGGTCGAGGCGCAAATCTGTCCCCGACGCCGCCGCCGAATCAGTCGTCAAAGACCAATCGGCAATCTTCAATTCCAAAATCTGCAAACTACGATTTGCAATCTCCAATCTGGTAGAATTCGTCGTTTATTGTGGAGTATCAAATCCAGCAGTACGAACTCGAGCAGGGCGCGCTCGAGATTCAATACATCGAGGAGTTCTTCGGCGAGTTCCCGCGCAAGAAGACCGCCACCGAAATCGTCCGGCGCCTCGATGGCCGGCTGCACGCGATTCTGTTCGCCACCGCTCCGCTCCCTGACGACCCGGGGATGATCGTGCCCGTCTCCTACAAAGTCGGCCACGAGATCAAGACGCCCGAGACAGAACCGAAGCTGGTCGACCTGATGCATCGCCTGCACGATTACGTGCAGTTTGACGGTCGCCGTGTGCTCTACACATGGATCGGCGGCACCCGCCGCGACTGGCGTGGCAAGGGTTTCTTTCGCGCGCTCACCGAGCAGCAGGAGGCCTGGGCAATTGCCCACGGCTTCGACGAAATCGTCGTCAAGACCAAGAACAAGTTTTACGACATGCGCGGCACGCTCGACCACCTGCGTTTCGAGGTGGTGAAGTACGAACGAAACTCCTCGGATAACGCCGAATCAAAGGTCTATCTCAGTAAGAAACTGTTGCCAGAAACGATCCGCACTCATCGCAGCAAGAAGGCGGTCGTCCAGGTAAGCTCGTAGTCCCAGTCCCCCAGTCCCCCAGTCCCCCAGTCCCCCAGTCCAACTTTTTTCCACAAACCCTCGTCTAAGTTTCTTGACCTATGTGCGTGACGCATATAGGCTGCACACACTATGTCGTTGCGATCCATCGAGTTCCATGTCCTGCTGGCGCTGGCCGGCGAAGAGCGGCACGGCTACGCCATTCTCCAGGAAGTGACGCAGTTAACCGACGGTGAGATCGAACTCGAACCGGGGACCCTCTATCGTGCACTGCATCGGATGCTCAAGGACGGCTGGATTGCGGAATCGTCGCGCCGCCCGGCCGCGGATCTCGACGACGAACGGCGGAAGTACTACCGGTTGACGCCGCTCGGACGCCGCATCGCGAGCGCGGAGGCCGACCGCTTGTTGCGGTTGGTCTCGATCGCCCGCTCGCACAGGTTGCTCAGCCGTGCCTGACTTCGAGAAGTCGGACAGACGGTTCGCCTGGGCGCTGGTCTGGCTGTATCCGCCGTCGTTTCGCCGTGACGTCGGCCTGGGGCTGGTCGATGCGATGGAAGACCGCATGCGCGCACGGCGTGAGGCCGGCGCCTCGTCTATCGGCGCGCGCCTCCCGGCGGCGGTCGACGCATTCAAGAACATTCCGGGTGAGTGGATCGACGCGTTCCAAAGGCGGAGCGTCCGGTTTACGCCCGACACGAAGGACAGATCGATGGCCGACAAGCTGATGCAGGATGTCCGCTATGCGCTGCGCCTGTGGCGCCGTCGCCCGGGATTTGCGCTCGTCGCGATCCTGACGCTGGCGATCGGCGTCGGCGCCAACACCGCGATGTTCAGTATCGTCAACGCGGTGCTGCTGCGGCCGTTGCCGTACTCGAACGCGGATCGCTTGATCTCGGTATGGTCCCGCACCGCGCAGTTTCCGCGCGGCCTGCTGTCGTACAACGAAGTACCAGGAGATTCGGAAGCAGAACGGCAGTCTCGACTCGATCGGACTATGGCTCAGCCAGAGTGTGAATCTGACCGGCGTCAACGAGCCGCAGCGGTTGATCGGCGTGTTCGCATCCGGCACGTTTTTCGAGACACTCGGCCTGCGCGCGGAGCGCGGTCGCCTTTACACCGAGGAAGAAAGCGCGCCGGGCGCGGTCAAGCAGGTCGTCGTCATTACGCACGGCTTGTGGCGGCAGCGCTTCAACGAAGATCCATCGGCGATCGGTTCGACGCTGGTGCTGAATGGTCTGCCGCTGACGGTGATCGGTGTTCTGCAACCGCCGTTCGATGCCAACGAAGTTCCTGGCGATGGCTACTTCATCAACGGCGATCTGTTCATGCCGCTGGCGCTGTGGCCCGCGCCACATGGCATCGCCAGCGCCGGTCCGTTTGCGCTGTCGATCGCGCGGGTGAGAGCGGCTGCCGACGTCGCCACGGCGGCGGCGGATCTCGACGTGATCGGCAAGCGCCTGCTCGCTGCCGATCCGAAAGTTCAGCAGGGTCGGACGCTGTTCGTCGAGGCCGCGCACGACACCGTCGTCGGCACGTCAAAGCCCGCACTGCTGCTGTTGCTGGCATCGGTCGGTGTGGTGCTGTTGATCGCCTGCGTCAACGTCAGCCATCTGCTGCTGGCGCGCGCGATGGATCGTCAGAAGGAAATCGCGCTGCGTGCGGCGCTCGGCGCGAGCCGTTCGGCGGTGGCGCGGCAACTGACGGTGGAGGCCGCGCTGATGGCGGTCGCCGCGGCGGCGCTCGGTTTCGGGCTGGGTCGCTGGGCGCTGCGCGGTCTGATGGTGTTGCAACCACCGTCCGTACCGATCCCGACCAATGTGCCGCTCGACTGGTCCGTGTTGCTGTTTACCGGTGGCGTGGCGATTGCGGTGGCGACGCTGTGCGCGCTCGCGCCGGCACTAAAGACCGCCCGGCCCGACATCAGTCGGGTGCTGGCGGCGGGCGCGCGACGCGCATCAGGCACTGGACGACGCACCCGCGACGTGCTGATGGTTGCCGAGATGGCGATGTCGGTGGCACTGGTGGCCGTCTCGGCGCTGCTGATTCAGAGCCTGCTGGCGGTTCAGAACGTGCCGATTGGCTTCGACAAAACCAACGTCTTTACGCTCCAGTTCCGGCTGCCGCAAACCAAATACACCAAGCCGGAGGACATCGCGCTGTTCTTCAGAAACGCGATCGAAAAAGTGCGCGCGATTCCAGGCGTCGAATCGGCAGCCCTGGTCCGCGCCGTACCATTCAGCGGTAATGGTGGCAACGTCGGCTACCTGCTCGAAGGAACGACGCCTCCTGACCCGAACGCCCTGCCGCAGGCGCGGGTGCACTTCATCACGCCCGACTATTTCAAGACATTGCGCATTCCGCTGTTGAAGGGACGCGACTTCACGGATCGCGACGATCTGCAAACGCCGCTGGTAGCGATCGTCAACGAGACGTTCGCCAAGCGCGGATTTTCGAGCGGCGACGCGATCGGCAAGCACTTTACGACGCCGCAAACCCAGGGTCCCGTGACGATTGTCGGGGTGGTCGGCGATACCAAGCACTACACCGCTACCGAGCCGGCGGTGCCGCAGATCTACGTCGCGCACTACCAGGTGCCGCTGATTTTCTCGTCGCTGGTTGCGAGGACCAACGTGGCGCCGCTCACCATCACCGATCAGGTTCGGCGTGCAATCTGGTCGGTCGACAAGGATCAGCCGGTCTGGTCGATCTATTCGCTCGAAACCGCGGTCGATCGGACGCAGGGGCAGTCGAAGTTTCTGGCGTTGCTGCTCGGTATTTTCGCGGCCGTCGCGCTGCTGTTGGCGGCGGTCGGGATTTATGGAGTGACTTCATACGGGGTCTCGCAGCGGACCCACGAGATCGGCATCCGGATCGCGCTCGGCGCGTCGAGCGATCGCGTACTTCGCGATGTCGTCGGTCGCGGCGTTCGCTTGATGCTGATTGCGGTGGCGATCGGCGTGGCCGGCGCGATTGGGATGGGCCGACTGGCGGCGGCGGTGCTGTTTGGCGTCACGCCGACCGATCCCGTCGCGCTGGCGGGGGCCGCGTCTGTCCTGGCATTGATCGCTCTGGCGGCAACGTATTTGCCGGCGCGCAGGGCGGCGCACGTCGATCCCGTGGTCGCTCTTGCCGAGGAATAGCGCGATCAGAATCCGCCACCACAGAGGCGCCGAGCCACAGAGCGCGATTCGGCGGTCGACCGGCGAAGCCGGTCACCGATGGACGTAACGATCCACAAAAAATGAACGAACGTTTCCCAGATCCCGGCCGGTTTCATTTTTAGCGGATCGTTTCCTTCCATCTGCGGCGCTCCGCGCCGCCGCCGAATCGCGACCGCGATGCTCTCGTTCGCTTTCTTCTCGGTGTCTTTGTGACTCTGTCGTCAAAGCTTCTCTGTGCGTAAAAGCTGCGTGGTCGTGGAGTCACAATGCTGAGCCATGGCTCCTCAGACACCGTACACTGACGATCTCGGCGATCGCGAACCGCTCGGCGCGATGCGCGACGCGGCCGCTCGCATCGGCACGCTGGTCGCCGGCTGGACGCCGGCGCAGTTCGACCGTACCTACGCGCCCGGCAAGTGGAACGCTCGCCAAATCCTCACGCACCTCGCGCAGACCGAGCTCGCGCTTGGCAATCGCGCGCGGATGGCACTGGCCACGCCGAACTACCAGGCGCAGTCGTTTGATCAGGATCGCTGGATGTTGCGCGAGGCGGTGCTTGGCGGCAAGGAAGCGGCGGCAGCTCTGGTGGCGACCAACGCGATGAATCACGCGCTGTTCAGCGGCCTGTCAGCCGATGATCGCGCGATCGCGTTTTCACATCCCGAGTACAGCGCTATCTCTATGGACTGGCTGATCCACCAGATGGCCGGCCATCTGCTGCATCATCTCGTGCAGTTGGAAGTGATCGCGGCCGGTTGATGCTGGGGTACCTTCTTCGCGACCTTCGCGACCTCTGCGTTTAAACGCCTACGCCAACGTACAGACGCCAAAGGCCGCTACGGCCGCAAAGAGTATTGTCTTCTTTGCGACCGTTGCGGCCTCTGCGTTAAAGCTCTACGTCCTAGAACGAGAACCGCAGCCCGAGCTGTCCGACGCGCTGTTCCGGACGACGGAAGTCGCCGGAGAAGGTCGTCGGTTCCAGCAGCGCCGGGTCGGCGACGCCGGTCGCCGGGATGATGACGCGTGCGCGGAAATCGCTCGGGTTGATGTTGTTGAAGAGGTTGAACATCTCGCCAATCGCTTCCACCCGCGCGCGACCCTTCAGGTTGAACACCTTCGAAAGGCGGACGTTGGTCTGCGTCTGGCTCATGCCGCGTCCGCAGTTCACCGTCTTCGCAGTTGCCGATTTCCTCGAACGTTGTCTGATCGGCCAGCGTGGTCGGATCCGCGTTGAAGCTCGCCACCCGGTAAGCCTTGGCGGGAATCTCGGTCGCGTCGCCGTCGAGGTTCAGGTCGCGGCCGTCGACGAGGTTGACCGGCAGCGCCGAGCGATAGAAGAAGATCGGCGCCACACGGAAGCCCCACGGCAGCTGGAACGTCGCGCTGAAGTTAATCAGGTGGCGCGCGTCGGTCGTTGCGTTCGGCCCGAGCTGGCGAGGATCGTCGGAACGGATTATTCGGATCCTGGATGTTCGCGGTGTTCAGCTCGTCGGCCGCGTTGCCGATTGTGCTGATGCCCTTCTGTCCAGCGTGTAGGCCGCCGTGAAGTCCACGCCGTGCGAGAGGCGGCGGCGAACGCTCATGATCAACGCGTTGTACTCGCTCTCGCCGCGGCTGACCGTTCGGACGGTTGCCGTTCGTGTTCGGTGCGAGGGTCGGGATAATCGTGCCAGATACGCCGCACCGTCGAACCGCCGCCGATGCGCTGGTTCACGCGCGGGCGGAAGTTCAGGTCGCGTCCAGCGAGTTCACGTAGTCGACGGTGACCACGGTGTTGATGTCCAGTTCCTGCGAGTAGCCGACGTTGCTCTGCATCTGGTAGGGCTGCTGCAGTCGCGGATCGAATTCCATTGTCCGAACAGCGGGAACCGCGCCGGCCGCGACCTGGTTCTGGTTCGAGATGTTGCTGATCGGCTGTCCCACGGTCGAAGAACGTCCCGTTCGGATTCTTGCATGCCGGCGTTCTCCTCGGTGACGTTGAACACCTGTCCGAAACCGTTCGCCCGTGGAATCGGCGGCCAGCGAACAGCACGTTCGAGTTCGTGTCGCCAACGTCGATGATATACGCCCCAGCCCCGCGGACGATGCTCTTGCCGTCCCGCGCACGTCGAACAGCCGCGACGCGCGGCTCGAAGTGTTCCGGATCTCCCTCGATCCTGGCCGAAGTTCTCGAGGCCCTTGATGCCGGTCAGCTTGCCGGCTTTCGCCGCCGCTTGAACCGTCAGAAGTTCGGGTTCTTCGATTCATCCAGCTGGTCGCCGCTCATGTAGTCGTAGCGGAGACCCATGTTGAAGCGTCAGGCGATCGCTGACACGAAATCGTCCTGAATGTAGAGGGTGGCGAACTGCTTCGTCGGAATGTTCGCGCCGGCATCAGCCGTCGCTCGGCGTCACGCCGAGATCGGGCCGTTCTTGTCGTTGGTCAGATCCGAATCGAAGTGGGCAGGCCCTTGCCGGTGTTGAAGGTGATGAACAGCCGCGGCTCGTTGATGAAGTTCGCGCCCGCCTTGAAATCGTGGCCGAGGCCGCCCAGCTTGCTGACGTGCCAGAGAAGTCGTCACGGAACTGATCCTTCTGCTCCGCTCGACTGCGGCGTGTTGCCGTTCGCGCCGATCGTCACGCCGATCGGGAACGACTCGTTCGGCGCCGAGCTGCGCGACGCGATCGTGTTGCGGAAGTCCGCGTACTGGAAGATGACTCGTTCAGCTTCGACGCCGCCGAGCACCCAGTTGTGATTGAGGTTGATCGAGTTGAACTTGTTCAGAGCTGTCGCCCCAGTTGTCGAACGTGCTGTTGCGCGCCGCGCCGTACGGCTGCGAGTTGGTGTTGCGGGCGTAACGCACCGACAGATACTGCGCCGCGTTCAGGTTGGCCGTGACCTTCCCGGTGAAC
>CAVOHK010000013.1:0-112703 GCA_963695635.1 uncultured Acidobacteriota bacterium | reverse complement strand
GCAAGGTGACGGACTCGTTAGGCCGCAAGATCGACTTCCGCAACACGATCATCATCATGACCTCGAACGTGGGCGCTGAACTGATCAAGCGCCAGACGACGATGGGTTTCGCGGCGCAGCGGGACGAGCATACCCACGAGTCGATGCGAGAGAAGATCCTCGACGAGACCAAGCGCGTATTTAAGCCGGAGTTCTTGAATCGCCTCGACGAGATCATTGTCTTCCATACCCTCTCGAAACCAGATCTCCTCCACATCGTCGATCTGGAGGTCGCAAAGGTAAAGGCGCGGCTGAAGATCAAAGAAATCGAAATTGCTCTCGACAATCCGGCCCACGAATTCGTGATCGAGAAAGGCTACGACCCGACTTACGGCGCGCGTCCGATGCGCCGGGCAGTGGAACGTTATCTCGAAGATCCGCTCGCGGAAGAGTTGCTGAAGGGCAACATCAAGGCGGGCGATCTGGTCGAGGTGTCGGTCAAAGACGAGAAGCTGGCCTTCCATGTCGCCGAGCCGCAGGGTAGCCCGGCTGCGAGCGCGAGTTAATTATCTGGTGGCTGCGGCGCATCAAAGCGGCTGGCGCAGCTCGCATCCGAGCCAACAAATCGGGAAAAGTTGATGCGCGTCGCCGTCTTGGGGGGCGGGTTGCAAGGCGCTTGCATCGCGCTCGAGCTGGCCGCCAATGGAATCGCCGTTGATCTTTACGAGAAAAACGATCGCTGCCTTTCGCAGGCCTCGGCGCACAATGAAGGGAAAATCCATCTCGGTTACGTTTACGCGAACGACCCAACCATGCAGACCGCGCGCCTGATGGCTCGCGGTGCGCTCCATTTTACCTCCTTGATGCGACGCTGGATCGGCGACGCGATCGATGCGATTCCGGTTTCCGAGCCATTTTATTATGTGGTTCACCGGCAGAGTATGCTCGGCGTTGCGGAAATCGAAAATCACCTGCGCGCGACGCACGACATCATCCGCGATGAAAGCCGCGACTTCTCAATGGATTATTTCGGTGGCGATCTTCGCGACGGGCCGGTCCGAATTTCCGACCGTGAGTGCGAATCGTTATTTTCTCGGCAAACGGTCGCGGCGGCTTTTCGAACTCCGGAAGTTGGGATTGATAGCAAGGTCTTCGCCGATGTAGTGCGCGCGCGGTTGTCATCCGAACGGAAAGTCTGTTGTCGTTTGCAAACCAGCGTGCGTTCTGTGCATTTGGCGAATAGACACGCCACGGTGGCGTTTGAGAATGGCGGCGAAAGGGTGCACGAAGCCTACGATCATGTCGTCAACGCGCTTTGGGATGGGAGGCTGGCGATCGATAAAACAGCCGGGTTTGAGCCGCCGAGACCGTGGCTTTACCGCGTAAAACATTTCTTGCGGATGAGACCTTCGGGAAATGGTTTTCTGCCGACTATCACCATCGTGCTGGGCCCGTTCGGGGACATTGTTACCTATAATAACGGCGATGTTTTTCTTTCCTGGTATCCAGCTGGATTGAAAGGTCTTTCGGCCGAATTATCTCCGCCGGCCTGGCCGCTTGCCTTAGATCGTCAGGCAATGTGCCAGGTGCGCGATGGAATTCTTTCCGGTCTGGCGGCCATTGCCCCGGCTGTCGCGCGTTTTACGCCGGAGGCACTCGCATCGTGCGAGATGAACGCTGGCGTTATTTTTGCCTGGGGCAGCACCGATATTCCAGATCGCACCAGTGGATTGCACGCGCGACACGCGATCGGTCCGCAATCGCACGGCCGTTATCATAGCGTTGACACTGGCAAGCTGACGATGGCGCCGTACTTCGCAAAAGTGGTGGCGGATCAGATCATGCAAAGCGAATAGGACTTAATGCCGTCACCAGCGCGCGTCACCATCGGCGTTCCTGTCTATCATGGCGAGCTCTATCTCGATGAAACACTGCGCGCGATCCAAGCGCAGACGTATCGGGAGTTCAGGGTGCTGATCTCTATGGATGGCGCGGACCCGGTCTGCGAGAGAATCTGCGAGGAATTTCTGGAGGACCCGCGCTTCGAGCTCACCGTGCAACCGCAGCGACTAGGCTGGGTTGGAAACTTGAATTGGCTCCTCGCGCAGGTCACAACCGACTTCTGGTACTTCCATCAGCAGGACGATCTGATCGAGCCCGGCTACCTCGAAGTCCTTTTCGAACACGCGCAGGAAAATCCGGGCGCGGCGCTCGTCTATTGCGATCTCGTTCCTTTCGGGCGAATCGAAGGCTCTTTCACGCAACCGCCGTCGGTGCGCGGCGCCACCGCCTACATGCGAGTGATGGCACTCCTGCACGAACATTTTCCCGCTTTCGCCTTTCGCGGGTTGACACGGGCTAACGCGCTGCGCGAGGCGGGCCCAATCCCCACGAATGACTTCGACAATTTTGGAGTCGATGTTTGCTGGCTGACCGGGATCGCTCGCGCCGGAGAATTGATCCACGTTCCGCGCCAACTCTACCGCAAGCGTTATCATCCGAGTAACACTGAATCGAAGTGGTGGGCCTGGCCAAAGGAGATGCGCTTAAAGGCATGGCCCGCGCATTGCGTCAACATGCTGGAGCAGGCGATGGGGATTTCGGCCAGCACCCAGGAAATGCGCCTGCTTTGGCTGGCTGCGGTCGAGCGGCTCACATCGGCGCAGGCGGCGGCGCACTTTCTTCCCCTTGTCGAACTCACCGAAGAAGATCGTGAAACGCTTTTTGATCGGTTTCTTGAGCAGGCATTGGCGTCGAGCAGGGTAAACATTCCGCTCTTGCTCGATGCCGAGTGGGAACAAATCTGCGATTGGGCGCGGAGCTTTTATTGGACTCCGAGGAGCGCACCGTTCGAGATTAAGATAGTCGGACCCCATCCAGTGTACGCGGGAGAGGGATTCAATGTGCAACCCAACGGGAGCTCAGCCATCTGGGTGCGGCTCTCATGCAGCGCCGAACCCGGCGCCAGGTTGCAGCTCGGTAATACTATTCTGGAGACCGTGGTCACGGGAGGTCTATTGACCGCATATGTTCCAAAATCCCTGACCGAGTCGGCTGGCCGCATGCCCCTGGCCGTCATCGGGCCCAAGGGCAACGTGCGATCTGAGCCGGCGATTTTCGAAGTGCTACCGCCAAAGTAAAGCAAGCTTCCAGCTGCTTTTAGGCGCGCGGATGTGCGCCCGCGTAGGCCTTCTTCAAACGCTCGACCGTCACGTGCGTGTATATCTGCGTCGTCGAAAGACTGGCGTGTCCGAGCAAGGCCTGAACGCTGCGAAGATCCGCGCCATTATCGAGCAGGTGGGTAGCGAAACTGTGCCGAAGTTTGTGCGGACTGAGCGCAATCGGAATCGAAGTGTGGCGAAGATATCGCTTCAGGATCAGCCAAACCGAACGAGGCGAAATCCGGCGGCGCGACTTGTTGATGAAGAGTGGCCCTGAATGCACGTTCGCCGCCGCGCGATATCGCGAAACAGCCTCCAATGCCGGAGCGCCCACCGGACAGACACGTTCCTTTCGTCCCTTGCCGAAGACGCGAACTGATTCTGTGTAAATATCCAGATCGGCGACTTCGAGTAATGCGAGTTCATTCAGCCGCAAGCCGCTGCTGTAAAACATCTCCATGATTGCCGCGTCGCGCAGCGGCATCCACGTCGGCGCGCTCTGATGCTTCGGCACCCGCAAAGGCGCGGAGAGAAGTTCTTCCACTTGCTGCCGGGTGAGAACCAGCGGCAACTTCTTCTCTGCTTTCGGCAATTGCAGTTCCCGAACCGGATCGTGTGCCAAACCCTTTCGCTCGACCAGAAATCGGTAAAAGGTGCGGAACGCTGAAAATTGAAGCCGGATGTAGGAGCGCGCCTGCCCCTTCTTCATCGCGGCGAAAAGATAATTGCGGAAAGAATCCCCGGAGCATTTCTTCCATGGGGTCGGATTTTTCTGCAAACGGAACGCGGCCAGCGCATCGCGATACACGGCCAGCGTACGCGGTGAAACGTTTCGCTCGACCTCGAGATAGCGCAGGAACTCGTCGGCGAGCGGATCTCGCGAGTTACGCGCAGCCACAATGGCTATTCGGGTTTTTCAATTTGAAAACGAGTGGCTTCGGCGTTGGCGCGTCCGCTGTATTGGCTCTTGAAGATGGGTGGGGGATGGGTCGAGATGACCTCGTATCTTTCGAGAACGAACTCCGGATAGATCGTATTACTGGCCGGCTCATAGACTTTTTCGCCACTAAAGTAACCGTAGAGTCTGTATTCGTAATTGTTGTCCTCGCCGAAATTGAGATGTTCGCGATCCGGAGCAAGCTTCTTCTTCTCGTTTAGCATGACGAGTTGAGCGCTGGCCCAGGGTTCCCCCGGGCGGCGGACGTAGCCCCAAATTTTGTAGTCTCGTTTGTAATATCTGCGCCCAATAAAATAATTTCCCGGCGGCTCGCTTTGGATTTGTTGGGTCATCGCCACCCTGGACTCTTGAATTCCGGAAGGAACAGATTCACAGCTCGTCAAGGCAAAGGCGCCAAGAAGGATTACGGTCGAAAGTAGGATTCGGGCGGCGCGATGCATCTTGCTCCGTTCTTTATCGCAGCTCGCTATGGCGCGCAACTTCATGGCAGGGCCAGCGTGATCAGGAGAGTGATTACGACCGCCGTGCTGAGGACGATGAGGTATACGAATCCGCCGACGAAGAATTTGAAGATGCTGAAGAACCAGCCCTGCCGATAAACGCGGCGAATCGACATGAAAATCTGGACTGCGAAAGCGAACCAAAGAAGTCCGATGATCAATCCGGCCAGCGCGCCGGGAGCAATGCGATTCAAACCCATGGTGGCTGCGACATTCACCATAATCGCGACGTAAGCGAAGGCGTGAATGTGGAGTGCGTATACGAGGTGATCGATATAAAAGATGTGCCGCCGGATGTAGAGAATCTTGAGGACGAAAGCGAAGAGAGGGATGCAGCAAAGCATCATGTAGGGCAGGTTGCTAAAGAGCGTGACCAGGAACAATTGAACGTTTGTTCCATGTTCCCCCAGCTTCTCTTTGGCGCGGGCTTGAAACCATCTGGCAGTCGGATTCGTCGGCACCTTGGAATCGTCTCCGAACTGTAGCGGGCTATCGTTGTCGTCGCCCGGCGCTTTTTTCTTCAAAGCTTTTTCGATCTCAGCGCCAGCCGCCGGCGGCAGATTCTTGTCTTTCGACGCTTCGTCTACTTTCGTGGCTGCTTCCGACGGCAAAGCTTCTTCCTTTAATTGCTTTTCCAATTCGGCTCGGGCTTCGGGCGGTAGATCTTTGCTCTTGAGCGCCTCTTTTATTCCGGCGACTGCCTCCGGTGGCAATTTGTCGCGCTTCAATTGCTTTTCCAGTTTGGCTCGGGTCTTGGCCGGCAAGTCTTCGCGCTTTAATTGTTCTTCTATTTGCGCGCGTGCCACTGGTGACAGATGCCCATTTACGTGCATCGATTTCGTTAGGTAGGTCACGGCAAAGAAAAACAGAATGCTGGCGAGCAGATACAGCCGTAGCGGATGCAGGTAACGCACCCGCCGACCGCGCAGGAAGTTATTGGTCAAATGCCACGGCCGCACGATCAACCAGCCGATTGTGGCGATAAACTTCGAGTCCCAATTCAGAAATGAATCGAGGACGTCGACGATGACGTACCGAAAGGACCGCCGGTAATCAATCGCAGCTTGTCCGCAAGCCGAGCAGTACAGGCCCCGAAGTGGCGTGTCGCAGTTTTCGCAATGAGTGAAACAGAACGATCCTTTTCGCGGACGTTTCTTCCGACCCAATAATCCCTTTCTCGCGCCTGGATATTCCTCGCTGGCGGCGGCGAGGGTATCGCCGGCTATGATCTGTGTCGTTTCATCGGACATCGCAGCGAAAGTAGTAAACCACTGACGCGGCGTCCACCCGGAAGACGTGCGCCGGTTAATCGCGAAGAACGAAGAGCAGAGCCGAGCCGACACTTCCAATCGCGTACAGCGGCAGGGTCGCCTCGACGAAGTAGGGGAACACCATCAGCCCGAGCCCGAGGAACATCTGGCGCCAGAGACTCAAGCGTTTTCCGTAGATGAACGCGACGAAGCCAATCGAGCCAAAGATCAAACCGCCGATCATGTTGGCAGGGCTCGGATTCGCAAAGTCAAAACCTGGCATAGGTAAGATTGGAAGCTTAAGGCGCGCCAGTTTGGACGAGCGGTGGAACATCGCGGCGGAAACAAAAGATTGACCATGCCGGTGGGAAAAGAGATACCGGACAAGTTGTGGCTTCTCAGCTCTTCAAAACCAAGAGTCCTGAGCTGCTGATCCACGAATCGGAAGCGCCCGAGCGCAAAATGAAGCGCTCGCTCACCGCGTTTGATCTCACCTGTCTCGGCATCGGCGCGATCATCGGTGCGGGAATTTTCGCGCTCGCCGGCACTGCGGCCGCGGGCGAGTCGGCGCACGTCGGGGAGTCGATCGTGAAAACGCCGGTGCTCAATTTCATTATCGCTTACATCAACCACACCGACCTTGTTTTCGGGCGGCCCGCCGCGGGCCCTGCAGTGGCGCTTTCGTTTGTTGTCGCGGCCGTCGCCTGCGGTTTTGCGGCGCTCTGTTATAGCGAGCTGGCGTCGATGATCCCGGTGTCAGGCTCCGCCTACACGTACTCCTATGCGACACTAGGCGAGATCATCGCCTGGATCATTGGCTGGGATTTGATTTTGGAATACGCGGTCGGAAACATGGCGGTGGCCGTCGGGTGGTCCGGGTATTTTGTGCAGCTGCTCGGCAACCTGCCCTTCGGGTTGCACCTCAAGTTTCCGCTTTGGCTGGTGAGCGATCACACCACCGCCAACACCATCATCGCCAAGGGCGGGGCCGCGCTGGGTGATTATTCTTCCACCGCGTTGCCCGTCATCATGGGATATCCGATTGCCTTCAACCTGCCCGCATTTCTTATCGTCATGGCCGTCACGGTGCTCCTGGTCTACGGTATTCGCGAGAGCGCGACCGCCAACACGACTATCGTCATCATCAAGCTCGCAGTCGTCGTTTTCGTGATTGCCTTTGGCTCTTTCATGGTCAATCCGACCAACTGGCACCCTTTCATGCCGAGCGGTTTTGGCGGCGTAATGAGCGGCGCCGCGATTGTCTTTTTCGCCTTCATCGGCTTCGATGCCGTCTCGACCACGGCCGAAGAAACGAAAAACCCCAAGCGCGATTTGCCGATAGGTATGATCGCCAGCCTGATCATCTGCACCATCCTCTACGTCCTGATGTCGGGCATCCTCACCGGGATGAAAAAATACACGACTTACCTCGGCGATTCGGCCGCCGTGGCGACTGCCTTTGCTGCGAAGCCTTGGGCGCAGGCGCTCATCAGCGCGGGGGCGCTGGCCGGGCTCACCTCTGTGTTGCTCGTCTTTCAGCTCGGCCAGCCGCGCATTTTCATGGCGATGGCCCGTGACGGCTTGCTGCCTGGATATTTTGCTCGAATTCACCCGCGGTACCGCACGCCGTATATCACCACCATCTGGACCGGCCTCGTCGTCGGCGGCGTCGCGATGCTGACGGATATCGGTTCGTTGGCCGACCTGACCAATATAGGGACGCTCTTCGCCTTCGCTCTGGTCTGCTCCGGCGTCATCGTGCTGCGTCGGAAAGATCCAAACCGGCCGCGGCCGTTTCGGGTGCCGTTCGTACCGGTGTTTCCGCTCCTCGGCGTGTTTTTTTGCGGGGCTCTGATGCTCAGCCTGCCGATCGAGACCTGGATACGGTTCTTCATCTGGCTCGCTATCGGTTTGCTGATTTACTTTTTCTACAGCGTCCGTCACAGCAAATTGCAGCACGGTGTCGATACGGGTGAAACCGAAAACGTGTTTCCTCCGATCGAGCCGTAGGGAAGTCCGGCGGGCATTCGTTCTTCCCGCAGAGGGAAAATTATCAACAAAACTCTGGGCTGGCGTCGTGCCTCTGCCCGGGAGCGTCGGACTACATCAACCTGCGTTCACTTACCGGAAGTTGAACGCTCGTTCACGACAGGTTTTCGGATTCCCGCGCCATTCAATTGCAGCGGTGGTGGTTTCGGGGGCGGCGTTGGCACGGCCTCGGTCTTCAACTTGCGCCGGGTATTCGGCTCGTCGAGCTCGTTCGAATAGCGTACCTCGGTGGCAGTGACACGATCGAATTCCGCGAGGGAAGCGTTGTAGCTGTAGAGCGCTTGCACCCGAACCGATTGGGCCGCTGTCAATTCGGTGCGGGAATTCAGGACTTCCAATTGGGTCCCGGCACCTGCATCCAATCGCGCAGTCGCAAGGCGCAGGGCTTCCTCAGCCTGCGCGACACTTTCTTCCGTGGCGTGAACGACTGCCGCGCTTTGCTTCAAATTTGAATACTGCTGTTGTACCTCCAGCTCCACCTGCCGCTCCACGTCGTCGAGTGTGATTTTCGATTGCTCCAGGATGGCGCGCGCTTGTTTTACTGCGCCGTACGTCGCTCCCCAGTCCCAAATTGCCCAGGTTCCAGTGGCACCAAAAATGTACCCGCTGCTCACGTCGCGTGGATCATCGGTGAAGAAGGAGCTGCGCACCTCAGACCCGGCGGTGGCATTGATCTGCGGGAAAAATCCAGCGCGCGCGACGCGAACCTGCTCCGCATTGCTCAGCACGTTGGCTTTCTGTTGCTTCAGAAGTGGTCGCCGTTCTTTGGCCAACTTGACCGCCTCGACGAGCGGCATGCTCCGTGGTTGAAACTGCAATTCACCAATAGCTTCCAACGGGGGGGCGTCACCTCGATTCGGATCAAAATCCAGTCCCAGGGTTTTCGCGAGTTGAAGCTGCGAGATGCGATAATTGTTCACCGCCAGGAGCAACTGGGGCTCCTGATTCGAAAGCGCTACCTGCGCCTGTAGAACATTGAAGCGCGGCACGGTGCCCGCCTCGAAGCGATTTTGCTGGTCCTTCAGCTGGCTCGTCAACAGCTGGACCGATGTTTCCTGGACGGTGATCAGCGCGCGATCCAAGAGAACCTGATAAAATTGCGTGCGGGTAGTCGCGACCACTTGATCGATCGCGTTCCGAAACGAGTAGTAGGCGCTGTCGCGTGTGAAATCAGCTGCGCGAATCTGCGAAACAATCCGGCCTCCAGCGAAGATCACTTGCGTCGCCTCTATCCGCACGTTGTATGACCGTTCCGCTTGAGTGAAGGAACTTAAGGATCCAGGCGTGCTGCCGGGGGTGGGAGTAGGCAGGACTGCGTCGGTGGGTCCGCCATGATCTACCAAAAGATGTGGATCGATATCCTGGAATTGGCCGGTGGAGCCGATTTGGGGCAACGCTTCCGCTCGCACCTGAATGTAAAGGCCCTTCGTGCGCTCAATCTCCTGCCGCGTAATCTGAATGGTCGGATTCTGCCGCAGCGCGGTTAGGATTGCTTGATTGAGGGTAAACCGCGGAACGCCAGAACGCGCGCCACTAGCGTCGGATCCGGCCAGAGCGAAGTTCGCCACCCAAATGCTTACGAGCGGGATCAGAATGGCGACCGCGTATGCAACCAGTTGCCCAGGCGTTTCGAGAAAACCGATCCCCTAACGAGCCTCTTCGCGGGCCGGACCAGCGCGTCAAGAACTTTGAAAACTGCTCTCCCCGCGCGATCGCAACTCATTTGTTTTGGCAGTAATCATAGATCTTGCTGTAGATCTGCAACCACGCTTTCTGTTCATCGATGGTGAGGTGCCCCATGATCTTCATGATATTCTCCACCATCTCCTCACGAATTCGCCGAACCAAGGCGGAGCCTTTTGGGGTGATGCAAATCATGACTTTGCGCCGGTCTTCTCGCGTGCTCGAGCGAACCACGTAATTGAGATTTTCCAGCCGCGCCACCAGACCACTGGCTGCCGCCGTCGTGTGGCGCATTTTTTGAGCGATGGCGGACATCGTTAGAACTTCCTTGTGGTCAAGGCACGCAAGCAGGAAAAACTGAGGGAACGAGACATTACCCGGAGCCAATTCCTTGCAGAGATTCAGAACGAAGCAACGCTGCAGTTCATCCAGTACGACTACGAGATCGGCCCGCCGTGGGAACCGAAGGCGTGGGAGACGTACCAGAAGATTTCCTATCCGTTCCTGCACGCCGATCGCATCAAGACGCCGACGCTGTTTCTCGGCGGCGAGCGCGATTTCAACGTACCGGTGCAGGGCGGGCAGCAGATGTACCAGGCGCTGCGCAGCCTCAACATCGACACCCAGTTAGTGATCTACCCGAACGAGTTCCACGGCATCACGCGCCCAAGCTACGTGCGGGACCGATACGAGCGCTACCTCGCTTGGTACGAACTGCACATCAACGGCAGGAAGCCGGCGGCTTCGACGGCGGCCCAAGAAAAGTAGCTGCGGATGTCGCTGCTTGCCTGGTGCCGATGGCTGGAGCAGACGCCTCTGGCTACGGCGGTCAGCGAATCGATCTGGCTGTTCCCGTTCATCGAAGGCAGCCACATTCTGGCGTTGCCGTTATCGGTCGGCATGATTCTGATGTTCGACCTTCGACTGCTCGGTGTTGCGTTTCGAAACGGTCCCGCGGCGACGATGATGGCGGACGTGGTGCGCTGGTCGAAGTTCGGCTTCATCATCATGTTCACCACCGGCGTCGTCCTGTTCATGACGCAGGCGTCAAAGGCGTACGGGAATGCGTTCTTCCGCACCAAGCTGCTGCTCCTTGTGATCCTCGGTGTCAACGCCGCGGTCTATCAGATCGTCCTCTATCCCAAAATGGAGGAGTGGGATGCCATGGGCTATACGCCGGTCGGCGCGCGGATCTGCGCCTGGGTGTCCCTGATCGGCTGGATCAGCGTGATCACCTGCGGTCGGACTATGGCTTACCAGTTCTGAAGATCGAAATTAGGAATTAGGAATTAGGAATGGGAATTATGTCGCTCGTTTCGCTGCTCGAGCCGTTATCGAACTCGAGAGCGATCGTGTCGATTCGCGACAGCAGCTTCGGGATGCCGGCGGTTCAATCGCTCCACCTGGTGGGGCTCACCGTATTGCTGGCGGTGATGCTGGTGCTCAATCTGCGGCTGGCCGGGTTGAGCCTGACGCACTGGTCGCTTCCTTCCATCGAGCGGCAACTCCGCGCGTGGGCACTGGGGGCGATCGCGCTGGTCATCGCCTCCGGCACACTGATGTTCCTGGGCAATCCCACCAAATATCTGGCCAGCGCTCCTTTTCTGTTCAAGATGACGGCATTGGGCCTCGCCGTCATCTGTCAGTTCGGCGTGTTGCGCCGGTTCTTCACGTCGGAGCCAGGCGTGCGCCGCCGGGCGATCAATGTGGCGGTTGCCGGTCTCTTACTGACGCTCTGGTTCAGCGTCGGCTGGGCCGGACGAGCGATTGCCTTTGTGTAATGAAAGGTGTATCTTCCAGCTCATCAAGGAGAGTTCCCGATGATTCGCCGCATCCTGTTGCCGGTCGTATTCGCGGGAGTATTGCTCGGGAATACGGCGTCGGCCCATCACAACATGACGGCGCTGTTCGACTTCAACGATCGCGTCACGTTGACCGGAACGCTGTCGAAAGTCGATTGGCGCAACCCGCACACCTACCTGACGGTTGATGTGAAGAACGCCACCGGCGCGATGGAAACCTGGCAGAGCGAAGGCCCATCTCCCAGCTGGTTCCGCATTCGCGATATCGGCAAGGCCGATTTCGAGGAGAGCATGGGAAAAGCCCTCACCCTCGAACTGAGCCGCGCGCGAGACAAATCCCTGTCGGGTCTGATCCGAACCATCACGTTGCCGAACGGTCGCGTCGTTTCCGCCTGTCCACAGAACTGTTGAAAGCGAAATTAGGAATTAGGAATTAGGAATTCGAATTCCTAATTCATTCCTAATTCCTAATTCTCAATTTCGCCGTCCGGAGTGCTTCTATGAGGACTACTAACCGTGTGGCTATGGTGTTTGCGGCGGCCGCGCTCGGTTTCGTCTGCCTGCCGGGCGGTGTTGCCGGGCAGGAGCTTTCCGCGGAAGCGAAAGACAAAGCCCTCGCGGAAGCCAGAGCGAAGCGCAACGCCCTGCAGTTCGAGAACAACGCGACCACGATTGTGTTTTACGACCGTTCCGGCAAGCGAATCGGCAGTCTCGGCGAACGGGCGCTCTACGGCGAAATCGTCATGTCACCGGATCGCTCGCGCGTCGCCGTCGTCAAGAACGATCTGACGAACGAGAGCGCGGATCTCTTCGTGTTCGATATCGCGTCGGGTGCGAGCACACGGTTGACAACGAGTGTCCGAACGGAATTCGTCATGGCGCCGGTATGGTCGCCCGACGGCAACCGGATCGCATACGTGACGATCCTCAAGGGGCAGGAAGGCATCTACGTGCGGCCGTCGACCGGAAAGGGGTCCGAGGAACTGCTCTACAAGCACGCCGGCGCCTTCATGAACCTCTCCGACTGGTCATCCGACGGCCGGTTCCTGACCTTCGCCATTTCCGATATGGCCGGAGGCACGTTGTACACGCTGCCCCTCGAAGGCGGCGCCGACCGCAAAGCGACCGAGATCTTCAAGACCGAGTTGCGCGTGTTTGGTCCAAAATTCTCGCCCGACGGCCGGTTCCTGTCCTACGCGATGATCGACAAGGCGAACCGCGGCGAGGTCTACGTGCGACCGGTCGATCCCAACGCGGCCGGCGGCCCGTGGCAGGTTTCCGAAGGCAGCTTCAGTCCGGCGTTCTGGCGCCGCGACGGCCGGGAACTTTACTACATGGCCCGCGACCAGGCGATCATGGTCGCCGATGTGAACACGACGCCGGCGTTCTCCTTCTCGAAACCCAAAGTGCTGTTCCGACAGGAAGGGAAGGTTCCGGACCGGTTCAGGGACGTCAGCGCCGACGGCGAACGATTCCTCGCGCTGCCGCCGCCGCGGGGCCCGCAACTCCAGCAACTGACCGTGTTCAACCGCCAGGGAGAGGCGGTTCAAAAAGTGGGCGAGCCCGGACTCTATTCCGGACCGTCCTTTTCACCCGATGGCGCGCGCCTACTCGTTACGAAGAACGATCTGCAAACCGGGCAGCAGGATCTCTGGACGATCGATCTCGCCACCGGCAAGAACACGCGCCTCACCAACGATACGTATCCGAGAGTCAGTCCAATCTGGTCGCCGGACGGAAAACACATCTATTACTCGTCTTTCCGCAACGGCGATTTTCCAGTTCACCGAAGAGCTGCGGACGGCAGCGGTGATGAGGAACTGGTGTTCCGCTACACGCCCGGCGCGTTCGTCAACGTCACCGACATTTCGCCAGACGGAAAGTTCCTGGTCTGCGACTCGGGCGGGATCGTCCTGGTTGTCCCGCTGACCGGAGATCCCGCATCGCGCAAAGAGATCGAATTCCTGCGGGAAGAGTATTCAGACGGGATCGGCAGGCTCTCTCCGGACGGCCGGTTCATGGCGTTCCGATCAGATGAAGCCCAGCCCGAGCGGGGTGAAGTCTACGTGCGGCCGATCGATGCCGCGAAGATGCAGCCAGGCGAAGGAAAGTGGCGGCTGTCGAAAGACGGCGTCAACGCTATGCTGCATTGGCGCGCGGATGGCAAAGAGGTGTTTTTCCGCGGTCAGAATCTCGAGTCGAGCGATCTGCTCGTCGTGTCGGTCGATGTCGCCACTGCGCCGACGTTTACGGTGGGCACGCCGAAGGTGCTGTTCAGGCTGCCGGGTCCGATGGGTGGCAATCTCGGGAACATCAGCCGCGACGGCCAGCGATTTGTGTTCGCCGTCAATGTGCCGGCTGCCGGAACGCGCTGAGAATCCGTCCTTCTCCTTGACAAGTTAGGAGACGACATCAACTCGGTACGAGTCGACTCAGGATCGTTGCGACGAGCTCGGATGGAGGGGCCGAAACGTCCAAGGGCTCGCCCAAGTCCGAGCCTCTCGCCAACGCCTCACGCTCCTCGATGACGATTCGTTGCTCAAATGCCCGTTCATCGATCGCGCGTGTCTGCTGCCGACGTTCGATGCGTCGAAGGTTCTCGTCGATTGGCAACGTCAACAGGAAACAGTGCACTTCCGAATCGGCGCTGACTGCGATCAGCCGGCGACGCAGATCCGAAAGCTCCGCGGGTGTCTTCCACACGTGATCGATTACAAAGTGGCGATAACCGATGCGTCGGTGGTGTGTAACGAGCAGCTCGATCGTCGAGTGTAGATGTTCGAGTTCGTCGGCCGGCGGCGGGTTTGTGGCGGCAAGACGATCCCCGTTCAGCCACACACAGAAGTCGATGCTTTCGGTGAGCGCTTCGGCAAGTGTCGATTTGCCGATTCCGAGTGGCCCGTTTAGTACGATGAACAAGCGTGATTGCTGGCCAACGCAGCTTCAGGCGGCCAACGCGCTGAGAATCTCGCGTTGATGATTCCGCGGCAGAGAGAGATGCGCTTCGTCCGGGTAGAACGTGGCGCGACAGGTCGAGATGGCACCAGCGAGGTACCGGCCATGTGCCGCGGGAACGTTGCGGTCTCGCTCTCCTTGCCACAGCAGAACCGGGACCTTGATGGCTGCGAGGTCGAATCCCCACGGGCGCGCCATGAGCCTCACGTCCCACACGGGGCCTCGGGGTCCCTGCCGACAGGACTCCTCAAAGCACGCCATGAAGCCGTCACGAATTTCCGGACGCTGGAGCAGGCTCCGATCAGGCTCGGGAAATGAAGCGGCCATCCGCTCGCTTCCGCGTTGCCCGCCCCCGCCGCGCATCGCCCGGAGGTTGAGCCGAAACAAACCCCGCAGAACCGCCGGCGCAAATCGGGCGAGCCGGATCATGATCCGGAGTGGTGCGCTCATCGCCGCAAAGACGCCCGGGCCGTCAACGGGGGCCACGCCGCCGAGCAAGCCGACAACCCGAACCCGGTCAGGAATCAGCACTCCACAGGCGGCTGCGTACGGCGCCCCGCCAGACGAACCGAGCACGGCGAACGTGTCGAATTCAAGGGCCGTGGCTAACTCCAGCACGTCATTCGGCCAGTCCACGATCCGGCGGCGAGGCTGAAAATCCGAGCGACCCATCCCCGGTCGATCCGGCACGATGATCCGAAGGCCGAGTTCGGTGGCCACGGTACCGCTGAACGTAAGGTTACCTTCGACGCGCGAGCTCGGTGTGCCGTGACAGTGGATGATCGGCAGGCCGCGCGGACTGCCGTGCTCCGCAAAGGCCAGGACTCTTCCATCACGCAACCTGATCTCACGGTACTCGGAATTGGTCATGTTGAACGTTTTCAGCGTCGTGCCTTGGTTGCTGCTTGACTCCCGGTGCAGCCGCAGCCACAGCGATTCGGTGCATCGAACGAAACCGCCCGACCCGTCGTAGAGTACTACGCACGACCTTGGAGGTGCGCATGACCCTCGCGACCCCGAGAACGGCCGCATGGCGAACAACCATGGCCATCGCCCTGTGGACCGCCACGGTCCTGTTGGCCGTCTTCTTCACGATGATGGGCCTGCGAAAATTGCTCGGCCTGGGAGGTTGGGCCGGGAGGTTCGCGACCTGGGGCTACCCGCCATCGTTCGTCATTATCGTTGGCATCGCTGAACTCGCCGGCGGCGTCATGGTGCTTATACCGCGGCTCGCGACCATTGGTGGAGCTTTGCTGGCCGTCACTATGCTCGGTGCCGCGGCGACTCATCTCTTTCATGGCGAGATGGCCAGGGTCGTTGTTCCGCTCGTGCTCTTCGCAGTCCTGACCGTCGTGACCGTCGTCTCCTGGGCGCGACGCAGCGAGTTTCCGAGCCGGGCCCATCGCTGACCTCGCCGCGTCAAGCTCGCTTCGACGTCGAAAACACGGCGGCCTTTTCGGTATTGTCTAACCTGCCCCGAAGTGGTCATCCGTGCGGGTGCGGCCGCTGTCAGGCCGCGTGCCAGAGCACCGCAAAGAAGTGACACGTCGTGCCGATCAGGACGAACACGTGCCATACGAAATGGCCGTACCGCACGCGTTCCGCCGCATAGAACGCGATACCGGCGGTGTAAGCGAGTCCCCCGGCAATCAGCCAGAACCAGCCCGCTGCTGACAGATGAAGCCAAAGCGGTCGAATCGCGATCAGCGCAAGCCAACCCATGCCGATGTACAGCGAAGCCGACAGCCGAGGGTAGCGGATTCCACCCACTGCCTTGAATGTGACGCCGAGAACCGCCAGACTCCACACGACACCAAACAGCGTCCAGCCCCAGGCGCCGCGTAATACCCCAAGTGTGAATGGTGTGTAGGTCCCCGCGATCAGCAGGAAGATCGCACTGTGATCGATAACCCGAAACACACGTTTGGCTTTGTTCGTCGGAAGCGCGTGATAGAGAGTCGAGGCCAAGTAGAGCACGACCACGGTTCCCGCAAACACGCTCGCACCGACAATCGCGACCCCATCACCACGTCGAGCGGCGGCCAGCACGAGGAATGGAGTCGCCACAAGAGCCGCGAGCAGCCCGACTCCGTGGCTCACACAATTCGCGATCTCCTCTCCGAGGGTAGGATCGCGTTTAGGAATTGAAACAACTTCAGCCATCGCTTCAGCGATTGTAATCTTTCCGAATTTCATTTCAGAATACTCTCGCTGTAGCAGCTCTCACCGTATCCGACGTTGCCGAGGCATATGTGCCAAGGACTGATCTCGCTTCGTAACCCATCGATTAGTCAGCACGAACCGTGAACTCGAGACCGCCTTCAAAGGGCAAGGTCATCGTGCGCAGCCGATTGCGCGGATCCTGGACGAAGGCAAAGTAGTCTTCGTAGGCATCGCGGAACTGCACTGTGTTGTCACAGATGATGACCGCGCCTTCGCGCAGATGAGGTGCAATCAGCGCAAGCGCTGGGCGAGCCATCGGCGTCCAGATGTCGATGAGCATGAAGTCGATTGGGCCTTCGATGTCCACGAGGGTTTCTCGCAGGTCCCCTTCGCGGAGATCAATGAGATCGGCCAGGCCGGCTTCGGCGAAGTGACCCCGCGAAATGTTTGCCTTCTGCGGTTCAGATTCAGTAGCGATCACAATGCAGGAATGTTCGTTGAGGCCCTGGCCCTCCTGCCGACGATTGTCACGCACGGCGGCAGCAAGAAACAGCGTGGAGACACCGAATGATGTGCCGGCTTCGACGACGCGGCGGGCCTGGAGTGCGCGACAGACGTGATAGCAGAACTCCGCCTTGTCGCGATCGAGCGCGATCAGCTTGTCTCGCAGGAATTCATTGGTGCGCTCATCGAACTGGTTCCAATCCAACGAGCCCTCAGCAGCGCGGGTCGTAAAGTAAGTCGTCAAGGCGTCGCTCTGAGCGTCATTGCGCGCATAGAGTCGATCGAGCAGGCCATCGATTGGTGATCCGAGCTTCAGGTGTTCGGTCATGTCATCCTCGCGCCGAGCCACAGTGCTGCGGTAAATACCCGTACGGTTGAGGCCGCTCCTGAGACTGGTCCACCCTCGACTTTCGACTCGCGGTATCGCCCGCAGTGGCATAATCGGCGTACAGGACGCAAGCCCTCGAAATGGTCTGTCCCCGGTGCGGTCATGCCGCGCCTGCCGAAGCGAGCCGCTGTACCGCCTGCGGAGAACCGCTCACGCAGTACTCCGTGCTGACCGGTGTGGTCCCGCCCGACACGACCGGTCTGCCTCCGGGCGCCACGCGGGGTGCGACTGTCGCTACCATCGGTGCGACGATGCCGGCCGACGACGCCACGATGTTCGTCGCCCGAGCCGACCGCGGTGCGGCGCGGACGACGCCGCTCGAAGTCGGAGAATCGTTCGGTTCCCGGTATCACATTATCAAGCTGCTCGGCGCCGGCGGCATGGGCGCGGTTTACCAGGCCTGGGATGCGGAGCTGAGCGCCGCGGTCGCCCTTAAAGTCATTCGCGTCGACCGGATGGGACGCGGTGCGTCCCACGCGGCCGAAAAACGCTTCAAACAGGAGCTGATTCTCGCCCGCCAGGTCACACACAAGAACGTCGTCCGCATTCACGATCTCGGCGAAATCGACGGCGTCAAGTACATCACGATGCCGTACGTCGATGGCGCCGATCTCGCGACGGTGCTGCGGCGCGAGGGCAAGCTGCCGGTCGGCCGCGCGCTCCAGATCGCGCGTCAAGTTGCCGCGGGGCTGCAGGCGGCGCACGAAGCGGGCGTTGTCCATCGCGATCTCAAGCCGGCAAACATCATGATCGCGCCCGACGACTCGGCGCTGATCATGGACTTCGGCATCTCGGCGTCGACTACTGAGGCGTCAAGCGGCGGCATCGTCGGCACGTTCGAATACATGGCGCCGGAACAGGCCGCTGGCGCGGCGGTAGACGGCCGAGCGGACGTGTATGCGTTCGGTCTGATCGTCTACGAGATGCTGACCGGTCCGCGCGCGGTTGTCGATTCCACGCCGCAAAGCCGGTTCGACGCGATGAAGCAGCGCGTCGCGAACGGCCTTCCGCCGGTGCGAACCGTTGACGACACCATCCCTGAAGCGCTGGCGGCCCTGATCACCCGCTGTCTCGAAACGGATGCCGCCGCGCGGTACGCGAACGGTACCGAGCTCGTCGCTGCGCTCGACCGCCTCGATGCCGAGGGTGACCTGCTGCCGTTTGTCGCGCGGGTCACACGCCGGATGATCGCGGCGGCCGTGTTGACGGTCGTACTGCTGCTCGCCGGGACGTATGTGGCCACCCGCCGCCTGGTCGCGCCGCCAAAAACCCACGACCCGGTGCAGGTGCTGATTGCTGATTTCGAGAATCCGTCCGGTGAAACTGCGTTCGAAGGCGCCGTCGAGCAGACGCTCGGGATCGCGCTGGAAGGCGCCTCGTATATCAACGTCTTCAAGACGCGGGATGCGCGCGCGATCGCCGCGCAGCTTGGAAACGGCAGCGCCACTCGCATTACCCAGGAGCTCGGTCAGCTGATCGCGCGGCGTGAAGGCATCAAGGTACTGGTCGGCGGCCGCATCGAGACGCAGCGGTCGGGCTACCGCGTCGAGCTGCGCGCGATCGATCCGGTCAACGGCGAGTCGATTGCCACGACGAACCGCTACATCGGCGACAAGAACCAGGTGCTGGCAGCGGTGGCGTCGATGGCCGGAAACATCCGCGTCGCCCTCGGCGAATCGAAGAGCGAGATGACGAAAGTGGCGGCGGCGGAAACGGTCACGGCGGCATCGCTCGACGCGATGCGCGCCTACGCGCGCGCGCAGGAGGCGCAAACCGCCGGCAAGTTCCAGGAAGCGCTCCAGGACTACCAGCGTGCGGTCGATCTCGATCCGGCGTTCGGCCGGGCCTACGCCGGCATCGCCGGCGTCTACGCCAACTACTTCAAGGACAAGGAAAAGGCAGACGCCGCTTATCAGGCGGCGATCAAACACTCCGATCGGATGACCGAGCGCGAGAAGTACCGGACGCTCGGCACCTACTACATCGACATCGCGCGCAACTACGACAAAGGGATCGAGAACTTCGAGCAGCTGGTGAGGCTGTATCCCGCGGACAACGGCGGGCACGGGAATCTGGCGCTGGCCTACCTGCTGGTCGGGCGCATCACCGAAGCGCAGGATGAAGTGCGCCGCAGCCTCGAGATCTATCCGAAGAATTCGCTGCAGCGCTACAACTACGCGATGTATTCGATGTACGCCGGCGACTTCACCAATGCCATCGCCGAGGCGCAGCGGGTGCAGCAGGAAAACCCGACGCTTGAATACGCGTGGCTGCCGATCGCGGTCTCGAAGCTGGCGCAGGGCGACGTCGCCGGCGCTCACGATGCCTATGCGGCGATGACGAAGATGAGCCCGTTCGGCGCGTCGTTCGCCACGCTCGGCGAGGCCGACCTCGAGATGTATTTCGGCCGCCACCGCAAGGCGATCGGATTGCTGCGCGACGGGATCGCCGCCGACAAGGCCGCGGCGGCGCCGCCGGTACAGATCGCGCGCAAGTACGTAGCGCTGGCCGAAGCGCACGCCGCGGCGGCGCAGATGCCGCAGGCGCGCGAGGCAGCGGGGCAGGCGGTGGCGCTCAGCCGCGCGGAGAGCATCCTCTTTCCGGCGGCTCGCGTGCTTCTCCGGTCGGGAGCGCAGGATCGCGCGCTCCAGATTGCGCGCGATCTCGACAACATGCTCCAGAGTCACACGTCGGCGTATGCACGGATCATCAATGCCGAGCATGCCCTCGAGCGGGGAAGCCTCGGCGAGGCGATCGAACTGCTGCGCGACGCACAGAAGCGCCGCGATTTCTGGCTGATCCGCTATCTGCTGGGCAAGGCGTACGTCACCGCGAACCACGGGACGGAGGCGCTAGCCGAGCTCGAGCTCGCCGTGAAGCGCCGCGGCGAGGCGACCGACGCGTTCTTCGATGACCTCCCGACGCTCCGGTATCTTCCGCCCGCGTACTACTGGCTAGGGCGCGCGCAGGAGGGCGCCGGCCTGGCCGCGCCGGCGCGCGAGAGCTATAACACCTTCGTCACGCTGAACGCCGACGCCGACACGCCAGACTCCACGCTGACCGACGCGAAACGCCGACTGACGGCGCAGTAATCACGGGGTCACCGTTGCGGTGATCGTCCGGAAATTACTGGGCGTGCTGAACCCGGCCGGCACGCCGACGGTGATCGTCGAAGTGCCCGGCGCCTGCGGATCGAAGGCGACGGTCTGAATGAATAGATCGCGAGCGTTGAACACAGCCGGGCTGCTGACGATTGTGCCGACCGACGTGTTCGAGCTCGTGATCGGAACCTGAATGTTCGTCAACCCGCCGCGCAGCTCCTGACTCTGCGACCAGTTCAGCGTGGTGGGATCCAGCCGCGCCGCGTCGACCCGCAGCGCTCGGTTCGCGGCGGACGCCGCCAACGTGAAGTCACTCATGTTCAGGATGAATCCCGACGGGTGCACGACGACGCTGCTCGTATTAGTGGCGTACCCGGTGGCCTGCGTCGTGATTGTCGTCGAGCCAAGCGCGCGTCCCTGCACGAAGATCGTTCCCACGAAGGTTGTCGTCACGTTCGTGAAGGTGATTGTCGAGCCTCCGGCAATGGTGCCGTTGTTCGTGACGGTGGCGATGTTCTGATCGCTGCTCGTGACCGTCACCGTCACGGGGCCCGGCGGCGCGTCCTGCAGGAAGACGTTCAGGCTCATTTGCAGGTCGACGCCGACAATAGCGTTCCCGACCGTAATGCTGGGTGAATTCACGGTCGCGGTGACCGACTGGAAGTTGCTCGGAACGCTGAATCCGGTCGGCTGCGCGATGCTGATCGTCGTCGTTCCGAGGTTCGCCGGGTCGAACCGCGCCGTCTGATTGAAGACGTCGCCGGCGTTGAACACCGCCGGACTGCCGACGATTGTCCCGACGGACGTGTTCGAGCTGGTAATCGGAATCTGAATGTTCGCCAGCCCGCCGCGCACCTCCTGGCTCTGCGACCAGTTCAGAGTCACCGGGTCGAGCCGCGCCGCATCGACGCGGATGTCCGTGTTCGCCGCGAAGGTGTTGGTCGTGAAGTCGCTCATGTTCAGGATGAACCCAGACGGGTCGACTTTCACGCTGCTCGTTCCGTCGGCGTAGCCGGCGGCCTGGACCGTCAGCGTCGTCGTGCCGAGCGCGCGGCCCTGAACGTAAATCGTTCCGACAAACTGCGTCGTGACGTTGGTAAACGTCGCAACTGCGCTGCCTTCGACGGCGCCGTTTCGAGTCACCGTGGCGATGCCGGTGTTGTTGCTCGTGACCGTAACGGTCACCGGACTCGGTGGCGTCGCGCCAAGGCTGATCGACAGGGTCGTCTGCAGATCGCGTCCGACGTTAGCATTGCCGAGGGTGATCGGCGGTGCGTTGACCGTAGCCGTCGCCGCCTGGAAGTCGTGCGGTGTGGTAAAGCCGGCCGGCTGCGTGATGCTGAGGATCGTGGTGCCTGCCGTCGCCGGATCGAACGACGCGGTCTGCTTGAACAGGTCTCCCGCGTTGAACACCACCGGACTGCCGATCACTTGACCGACATTGGTGTCCGAGCTGGTGATCGCGACGTTAATCGGACCCAGACCACCGCGCAGTTCCATCGACTGCGCCCAGTTGAGCGTCGTTGGGCTCAGCCGAGCGGCGTCGACACGGAGCGTCGTGTTTCCGGCGAATGTGTTCGTCGTGAAATCGTTCAGGTTCAGGATGAACCCGGACGGATGAACCGTCGACACTGCCGGTGCCGTTGTTATAGTTGGCGGCCGACACCGTCAGCGATGTCGTGCCGATGCCGCGGCCCTGCACATACACGAATCCGACGCTCGCGCTGGTCACGCCCAGGAACGTCACCGACCCTGCTCCGGCGATCGCGCCATCACGCGTCACCGTGGCGATTGCGGCGTCGTTGCTCGTGACCGTCACGTCGACGGGTGACGGAGGTGCTGCCGCCAGAGTGATCTGAACGGTCATCTGGAGGTCGCGGCCGACGGTTGCGTTGCCCACCGTAATGTTCGGCGCAGTCACGGTCGCGACAGCGGACTGGAAGTCTCCCGGCGTACTGAATCCGGTTGGCGTCGTGATGCTGACCGTCGAGGTGCCGCTCGACTGAGGATCGAACGCGACGTTCTTGAAGAGGTCGCCGCCCGAGAACGAGACCGGACTCCCCACGATCGTGCCGACGCCCGTGTTCGAGCTGGTCACCGTCACCGGTACCGTCAGTCCGGCCCGAACTTCCATCGTCTGCGCCCAGTGCAGATTCGTTGGACTCAGGCGCGACGCGTCGATGCGGATCGTGACGTTCGGTGCGAAGGTGTTCGTCGTGAAGTCGTTCGTGTTCAGGATGAATCCCGACGGGTGCAACGTCGCCGACGCCGAACCCGTCTGGTAGCCGGAGGCGGTGGCGGTATATTGAACGGTTCCGCTTCCGTCGAGCGCCTGTACGTAGTAGGTCGGGATCGAGCTGGAGCCGGCGTTCACGTGCAGCACGATGCTGGCGCTGCCCGCGGCGGTCTGGCTGGCCGAGAGCAGCAGCCGGGCCGCATCCGCGCTCGTAAGCGTCACGTCGAGCCCTCCGGCCGGCGCCGGTGCGCCGAGGGAGCCGCTCGTGGAGGTTTGCAGATCCTTGCCGAGCGTGACGTTGTTGATGCTAAGCGTCGGCAGCGTCACCGTCGCGGTGATCGACTGGAAGTCGACGGGCGTGCTGAAGCCGGTGGGCGGCGGCGGGGACAGGCTGATCGTGGACGTCCCTTGTGCGACCGGGTCGAACGAGACGTTGACGAACGAGTTCCCGCCCGTGAAGTGGGCGGGGCTGCCGACGATCGTGCCGACGCCGGTGTTCGAACTCACCACCGGGACGTCCACCACCAGGCCGCCCCGGAGCTCCATTGTCTGTGCCCATCCGCCGGTCGCACCCAACCGTGATGCGTCGACGCGCACCGGAACGTTCCCGGCGCGCGTGTTGGTCGTGATGTTGCCGTTGTTGATGATGAACCCGGACGGGTTGAACGTGATCGTACTGGTATCGGTCGCGTAGCCCGGCGCGCTGGCCTGAATATCGGCCGTGCCGGTTCCGACGAGGGCCTGGACCCAGAACGTCGTGATGAACGAGGAGCCGGCGTTCACGGTGCGCGTGATGCTCGCGCTGCCGGCGACGTTGTCGGCTGTCGCTAGAAGCACTCTCGACGGGTCGGTGCTCGTAATGGTGACCACCACGCCCCCTGGGGGCGCCGCGAGGCCGAGCGATCCGCTCAGCGTGCTCTGGAGATCTTTTCCAAGCGTCAGGTTCGAGATAGAGATCAGCGGGGTCGGATCGACGCGGACCGGCGCCGTCGCCTGGGCAATGCCTGTTCCGCTCGCGCGGATCGTGGTCGTGCCGACGGCAACGCCCGTGACTGGAACCTGGACCGAGGTGAGGCCGGCCGCGACGAAGACCGTTGCCGGAACCGTTGCGAAGGCCGTGTTGTCAATCGAGGTGTTCAGCGTCAGCCCGGCGGCTGGAGCCGGGGCCGACAGGTTCAGCGTGATGTTCGATGTCCGTCCGGCGATGACCGCAAAGCCGCTGACTGGAGTAAACGTCAAAGTCAGCGTGATAGTTGCGGTTCTGGTATCCGGCGCAAATCCCGGCGCGCTGGCGGTGATCGACGCAGTTCCCGGCAGCACACCGGTGATCTGCGGATTCGACGCAGGAATCCGCAAACCGGCGGGGATGAACACGCTCGGCGTAACGGTCGCGACGTTGGTATCGCTGCTGACGAACGAGATCGTCACGCCGCCCGCCGGCGCGTCGATACCGAGGCTCACGGCGACGCCCGAGGTCTGACCGGGCGCAATCGTCGGCGGATTGCCCATGCTGATCAGGCTCGACGTCGTCGCCGTCATGGTCAGCGTGGCGTTGCTGGCGCCGGTCGCGCTCGCGGTAATGGTGGACGAGCCCGACGCGATGCCGTTGATCGTGAAAGTACCCGTAGTGTTGCCTTGCGCGATCGTGACGGCAGGCGGCGAGACCGTCACGAAGCTCGGGCTGCCGCTCACGAGATTCACCGCGAGTCCGCCGGTGGGCGCCGGCTGACCGAGCGTAATCGTTCCAGTGAGGCTGCGGCCGACACCGATCAGCGTGCTCGGCGCGCTCAACGTCATTGTCCGCAGGCTGACGACGGCCTGCGACGTCCCGTCGGCAAAACCGGGAGCCGAGCCGGTAATCGTCGATGAGCCCGCCGTCACGCCCGTTGTGACGTTGAAGTTGGCCGTCGTCTGATTCGGCGCGATTGAGACCGACGCCGGGACCGTGACTACCGGGTCGCTGCTGGAGAGGGTGACGGTTACGCCGCTCGGGCCTGCGATGTGGCTCAGCGTCGCGGTCATCGAAGTGCTCGTATTCGTGACGAGATTCAGGGGGTTCGGCGTAATTGTCACGTTCGGATCGACTTGCGTGCACGCCGAGAAAGCCGAAGTGTTGCCGCTCGGATCCGTGGCCGTCGCGGTGATCATGTGACCGCTCGTCAGCGACAATCCGGGACGGGAGAACGGCGCGTTTCCAGCTTCGTCGGTCGTTAGCGTGAAGCTTGCGATCAACGTCTGGCCCTCGCCGAACTGTGACGGATCGCAAACAGCGTTGCTGAACAACTGAATCGTAAAGGCCGTATTGACCGCGCTGTTCAACGAACCGACGACTGACGATGTCGTCGCCGTCGCGATGACGGGGAAGTTCTGAAGATTGTTGATGCCGGTATCGCCGTCGCCGCTGTCGTTCGGCGGAATCACTCCGCCCAGGCTGATACCGTAGAACTCGTTCGAGTGGATCGAATTCGAGAGAATAGCGTTGTTGATGGGCGTTCCGACGCCCGACGAGATCAGGCTAACGCCGTGCAGGCCGTTGAACGCAATCGTGTTGCCCGACACCGCCGTCGGACCGCCGATCGTATTCGAAACGGCATCGAGAATCTGGACTCCAGCGCTCTGGTTCGGAAGCGAATTACCGGCCGCGTTCACGCCGATGAAGTTGCCTTCGACGATGTTGCCGGTGGCCGCCGTGCCCTGAATCTCGAGGCCGAACAGCGTGTTGCCCGAGACGACGTTTCGCGCCGCAGCGGTTGTGCCGCCGACACGATTGTTCGTTGTCGTGGTGATTTCGACGCCCGCGAGATTCGGCAACGCGAACAGACCGTCTGCGGTCGTGCCGATGTAGTTCCCCTGAATCGTGTTGTCGTGCGCGCTGGCGCCGACAATCACGACGCCGACGTTCGAATTCCCCGACACCACGTTTCTCGACCCGGCGCCGTTCCACCGATCGTATTGGCCTGGGGCGTTGCCGATGATAATGCCATTCTGGTTGGGAACTGCCAGCACTCCGGACTGGTCGGTGCCAACGAAATTGCCCGTGATCGACGTGCCGGTCGCGCCGCCGACGATCTCGATGCCGGCGTTCGTGTTGCCGGAGATGAGATTGTCGATGACGCGGTTGTTGTCCGCCGTGACGAACACGCCCGTGGCGTTTGCGACGGCCGATCCACCGCTCGGAATTCGTCCCGATGTAGTTTCCGCGCACTTCGTTCTGCTGGCCGTTGCTGATCTGCACGCCGTACTGGGTGTTGCCGGAGATGATGTTGCGCGCGGGCGGCGTGGTTCCGCCGACGACGTTGCTGCTCGATCCGCTGATTCGGATGCCGTACTGATTGCCATTTGCCGTATCGCCGGGTGCGATTCCGATCCAATTACACTCGACGACGTTTGCGCCGCCGCCGGCGAGGAAGATTCCAGACTGGGAGAAGTGCGTGATCGACAGGCCGCGAACGGCCACGCCAGGACTGTTCACAACCAGCCCATGGGTGATCCCGCCGGCCTGCGCACCGTCGATCTGAATCGACGGCGGCACTCCAGTGCAGACGCCGCCGGTCGTGCCATCGATGGTCATCGACGCGTTGATCAACGGCAATGCCGACAGCGGCGCGATGACGTGGGGCGCCGGACCGGTGAAGTTGAAGCGGATTGTCGAGGTGATGCCGGGCGGCATCCCGTTCGCATCCTGGATCGCCTGACGCAGCGTGCCGGTGCCGCTGTCGCCGGTTGACGTGACGCTGAACACCGACGCCTGGATCGTGAATGACTGCGACGTCGCGGAGGTCAACCCCGTAGACGTTGCGACCAGCGTGTATCCGACACCGGCGTTGTTGATGGAAAGATCGTTGAACGTCGCCACGCCGTTGACGGCATTACGGGTCAGCGTGCCGCTCAGTGTTCCGCTCGATGGGTTGGCGCCGAGCGCGATGGTGACAGGCGACGCTGCGCTGGTCACGGTGTTGCCGGCGGCGTCCTGAATCGTGATCTGCACCGGATTCAGCACCGCGCCGGCGAACGTGGTCGTTGGCTGCGCCGTGACCGCCAGCTTCGCGGGCGCGCCGATCGGATTCGTGATGGTGAACGGATTTGACGACGATGCCGTGAGCGTTCCGGAACTTGCAATAAGGGTGTATCCGGCCCCCGCGGCGTTAATCGACAGATTGTCGAACGTCGCGACTCCTCCGACCGCATTTCGCGTCAGCGTTCCCGACAGCACGCCGCCGGACGGGTTGTTGCCGATGGCGATCGTCACGGGATTCGTTGCGTTGGCAACCAGGTTGCCGACGCTATCGACAATGGCGACCTGCACCGCCGGCGTCATCGCCGTCCCCATCGGGGTCTGCGGCGGCTGCGCTATAAAGGACAACTGCGAGGGCGTGCCGACCGGCGGCGACCGTTACGCACTGCGAGAACTCCGACGTCTTGTGTCGACTGTCAGGCGCGTCGCCGTCGCCGTCACCTGCTGGCCAGAAGTCAGCGTCAGCCCAGCCTGGCTGAAGCTCGCCAGACCGCCGGCGTCGGTCGTGACGCCAAACGATGCAATCAGCGTTCGACCTTCGCCGAACCCGCTCGCGCTGCAGGCTGCGTTCGAGAAGAGCTGAATGGTGTACGCGCCGGGTGTGGTGCTGAGCGTACCGGTCACCGTCGTCGGCGTCGCCCCGGTAATCGCCGGGAAGTTCTGAAGATCGTTGCCGCCCAGGTCGGCGTCCCCGGCATCGTTCAAGGTCACGCCGTCGCCGGCGAGGCTGCTCGCCGACAGGTCAATGCCCAACGGCGTTCCGCAACTGCTCGTGCAGAGTGTGCCGGTGCCGTAAATCGAGTTGTTCAGGATCGGATTGCCGGTTGCTCCTGCGCCGGCAACGGTGATCCCTGCCTGATCGTTATAGGCAACGATGTTCGATGTAATTGCCGAGCCGCGCAGGATGCCCGCCGACAAATCGATCGACGGATTCGCCTGCAGCAGGATGCCGCGTGTGTTCGGCAGTGCCGTGACGCCATCGGCCGCGGTTCCGATCAGATTGTTGCTGATCGTATTGTCGGCGGCGGTCTCGCCGGCTGCCGCGAGGATGTGAATGCCGGTGATGTTGCCCGACACGACGTTCCGATCGGTTGCCGCGCCGCCAATCGCCGTGCTGCTTGCGCCTTCGGCGAAGATGCCGACGCCGTTGCCGATCGACACCGCGCCGCTCGACGACGTTCCGATCTTGTTGCCCTGAATCGTCGTCGACGAAGTACCGAGCAGCTGGATACCTTTTTCGTTGCTCGAAATGACGTTGCCGCCGCCCGTGTTGGTCGGCGCGCCGATGATCGTGCCGGTCGCTTCGGAGATGTTGATGCCGAAGGACTGGGCTTCGAAACCGGAGTCTCCAACCGCATTCACGCCGATGTAGTTGCCCTGGATGATCGTTCCGCTGACGCCGGTGCCGAACAGGCCGACGTTTCCGTACAGGTTTGCCGCGATGACGTTGCCTTCGCCCGGTTCGGTTCCACCGATGACGTTGCCGATGCCGTCCGCGATCAAAATGCCGTATCCCGCCGTCGTCAGGCCGTTGGGAATGAACGCGAGGCCATCACTGCCCACGCCGACGTTGTTTCCCTTGATCAGGATACCGTCTGCACCGGCGCCGCCGATGAGGATGCCGTCGGCGCCGTTGCCGGCAATGACGTTGCCGACGTTGACGCCCACGAGCGCCTCAGGCGCGCCGTCGATGCTGATGCCGTAGCCCGCGTTCGGAATAGCGGCGGAGCCCGACGCGTTTGTGCCGATGCGGTTCCCGCTGATGACGTTGCCGCGGCCGTCGCTTGTGTTGCCGGTGTCCGTTCCGCCGCCACAGAACGTCGGCGTGCTGCAGATCGCTACGCCGGCCAGCCCGAAATTGCCGGAGATCGTGTTGCCGAATAGCGCGATCCCGCCGGCCCGCCGGATGTACACGCCGCTGGCCAAATTGCCGAGCGCCGCCGTGCCGGCCGCGTTCGTGCCGATGAAATTGTCCTGGACGATGCCGGCGGTTGCCGGCTTGTCGAATCGGATCCCTTCGCCGCTGAACCGGTTGATGATCAGGCCCCGGATCGTCACGGACGAGCCGGTCACGCGCAAGCCGTCCGTTGCGGGTGTAGAGGGTGTATGACTCCCTTCGATCTCGATGACCGGCGCACCGGAAGCCCATCCCGGCTGTGATCCGCCTTCAATCGTCATCGGGCGTGTCAGCGTGGGCAGGGCCGAAATCGGCGAAATCGTGTGAACGCCCGCTCCGGGAATGTTGAAAGTGATGATCGGCGTGCCGGCCGGCGCCGCATTCGCGCTGAGGATGGCCTGCCGCAATGATCCCGGGCCCGAGTCGTTGGCGTTCGTGACGATGAACGGCGTCGCGATGTTGAACGCTGCCGACGTCGCGGGGGCGACCGAACCGGATGTCGCGACCAGCGTGTAGCCGACGCCGGGCGTATTGATCGAGAGATTGTCGAACGTCGCGATTCCGCCTATCGCATTGCGCGTCAGCGTACCCGACAGCGTCCCGGGTCCGGCGTTGAAGCCGATCCCGATCGTCACCGGCAGTGTGGACGCCGACACGAGATTGCCGAAGCCATCCTGAATCGCCACCTGAATCGGAGGAGCGATAGCAGCGCCCTGGCGTCGCCGACGTCGGCTGGATCACGAACGCCGAGCTTCACCGGAACCGCCGCGCCTCCGCCCGTTGTCTGCTGGCCCGCCGGATCGAAGACCGCCTGGCCGTTCTGCTGAATCACCGCCGGCGTGTCCTCTTTGACTGTGATGCCGACCTGTGGCTGCCCGTCGGGCGCGAAGAAGTTGACGAACCCGCTGGCGCTCGCGTCTTTGATCTGGAACAGACGCAGCACGTACACGATCAGATCGCTCGGCCGGCTCGATCGGAAGTCCGTCGTCGCCGCGGCTGCGGCGTCGACAGAAGCGCGGCGGAACGCCGCGTCGAGTTCCGCAAACGTCAGCCGTGCGTTGGCGATGTGGGGCGCGCCGGCCGCCTCGCTCCGCGCGGTCTGTTCAACCGGCGATGGGGGCGCCACGTAGAACGTCGAGTTGCTGATCACCGGATCGCGTGGATCGCTCGTCTGCGTGAACGGCGTCTGCGTAAATGGCGTCTGGGTGAACGGCGTCTGCGTAAATGGTGTCTGGGTGAACGGCGTCTGTGTGAACGGCGTCTGTGTGAATGGTGTCTGCGTGAACGGCGCCACGATGCTCGAAACCTGAACGTTCTCGTAGCCATCGACGCTCTGGCATCCGTTCAGCAGCGCCGCGGGCGACAGCCGGTTGATGAAGACCTGGAACAGATAGCTGTTGCTCGTTCGCAGACCCTGGAGGAGCTGCTCGTTGGCGATGTTCAACACCGTCGAGAACGCCGCGGTGCTGCTGCCGCCGTTGCTGACCAGGAAGCTGATGTCGGTGACGTCGAAGATCGTCGTGGTCTGGGTGAACGGCGTCTGCGTAAACGGCGTCTGGCTGAACGGGTTCTGGGTGAAGGACGTCTGCGTGAACGGCGTTTGCGTGAACGGTGTCTGGGTGAACGGCGTCTGGGTGAATGGCGTCTGCGTGAAGGGTGATTGCTGGAAAGAAATCGGCGTGCGGCCCGCGAACGGCTTCGTTATGATCGGCGTCTGCGAGACGAGCGGCCGATGGGTTTCGGTGTTCGATGCCGGCGCGGTGCCCGCCGTGTAGAGCGTCACCGATGTCTTTGCGCCTCCTGAGATCGCCGTGCCGTTGCCGTCCACCTGTTCAACGGTGATCGATACCGGCGTCGCCACGCCCGCGCCGACGACGACGCTGCCAGTGATGCTCGAGTAGGCGGCAATCACGACGTCGGCGATCCGGTTGTTTCTGCCTCCGACGTTGAAATTCGGCGGCGACGTGTCGAAGGACTTGAAGTCGAACGACGCCAGTGCGTTCGAATCGATCCGCAACCGGAACAGCCGCTGGGTCGCAGCGCGGTTTTCGACGTAGATCGGATAGGCGCGCGGAATGTTGCTGGTCCGGAAGGTCTCGGGCGCGGCCGCGAACAGCTCGGTCAGCGCGTACTCCGCGGTATAGACATTCTGATCGCGCGCTCCGGCGTTTTCACAGGCGGCCGGAAGTTTGCCGCTGCCCGGTGCCTGGTAATTCCACCAAGGCAGGCTGTCGATGAACGTCGGATCGCTGACCGGCACGGCCGATCCGGGGACGGTCGGCAGCTTGACGTCGCGCGCGTCGGCCCACACTCCCTGAACGACCGGCGCCGGCAGCTTCGCTTTGTCCACGGCGCTCGACGTCGTCGGACGCCACCCGGCCGGCGTCAGAACATACGGCACGCGCGGAATCGCGTGGATGTAGTCGCCAGTGAACGCACAATTGCCGCCGCAGAACATCGAGTAGCCACGATTGACCGAGGTGAACCCGAACCCGGCATCGGTCACGATCCCGTGCGGCTCCGCCGCACTCTGCGAGTAGCGCGACATCTGCACCGACGGGGTGAAGACGAGACGGTTGCCCGAATCGCGCGGGCACGCTGGCGCGGAGGCGATGCGGACATCGAACTGCCTGTTGCCGCCCGCGACCCAGCCGTTGCTGCCCACGTCTGTGCCGACGTTGCCGGCGCGCGCGTCGTAGTACATGAGCATGATTCGCGAGCGCGGGCCGGAACTGCCCGTGCACGAAGTGCCTGGTTCCCCGGCGGCCGTCAACACGGGCATGAACTGCGTGCCCGAGCCGGCGCCATAGTCCACGGCTTTCCGCGCCGTCCAGCTCACGCCGCCGTCGTACGAGCTCGTCACCGTGACGCGCGGAACGCCTTTGGTTAGCGGTGTACCCTGGCCGAGCGGTGTCCCGTCCTTTGGACTCACGTACTCCTGGATCGCGGCATGCAGCGCGCCGTTACCATCGATGGTCGCCGTCGGGTACGCGTTGGAGCGCGGGATCGGCAACGATTGCGGCAGCGTCCCCTGCGGCTGGTCGAACGCTTTGAGCTGTGAGGCGACCGTGTACGGCGTGGTCGGGATGAAGCTCACCCCTCCGTTGGTCGACTTGCGCCCGACAATCGCGTTGGCGATGCCGCCGGATCGATTGGCAAATACGCGCCAGCCGACATACACGATGTTCTCGTTATTCGGATCGACCAGGATCCACGGCGACTGGTTGCGCGTCAGCGGGTCGCTGAGAATCACCGGCGTGGTCGACCATGTCTCGCCATAGTCGGTCGATCGGTAGAAGTAGATCTTGCTGCTCAACTTCTGCGGATCGTTCTGATCGAACACCACGTACGCGACATAGACGTGGCCGTCCGGTCCGGCCGCGATGTTCGGCTTGTCGACGAAGAAGCCCGTGGGAACCGTCACGATCGGCTTCACCCAGTCGAACTGGATGTTTCGGCCCACCTCCGTGAAGTTTCGATCGGTGAATCGAGCGACGAACCCGGCGCTCTGCGCTCCCGGCGTGAACGCGATGCCGCCGACGAAGAACTTGTCGGCGCTCATCGCCATCACCGGATCGCTTGCCGCCTGATAGTTGCCGTTCCTGAGCGCCGGCGCGAGACCTGAGAAATCGAATGGATGGCCGGGAAGGAGTCCGGTGTACCAGTCCTTACCGTTGTCGGTGAACGAGAGACCAATCCACGCCTGCGCGGAATCGCCCATCTCGGCTTCTTCACCCGGGCGTTCGCGTTCGCGCTTCCGCTCGCTCGCCAGCGTCCACGGTGCCTTGAAGAAGTTGATGATCCGTGCGAGCACGTTGATCGGGGAAGGCGGGACGGTGGGATCGTCCGCGAAATCCACGGTCCGATAATCGTTGTAGGCGGCCATCTGGTGCAGCGGGTTGACGCTGGAGATCCCCAGGACGGCTTCGTTCTGTCGCTGTCGGAACATGTCGCCGACGAACTGATCGGCGCTGCCCGTCACGATGTTCTGGTTCTGTCCGACGCCGGTTTGCTGAGCGTCGACGACGGCATTCATGCACACGGCACCGGCCACCGCAACAAAGAGCGCAACGGCTACGGACTTCTTCATGGCGGCTCCCCCCGGGAACGACGATGCAGCGGCAGAACGTGTGGCGACGCTCGCGACGAGTCAGCGACGAACAGTCAACGAACTTCCGAACCGGCTCGGCTTGGAGCAGTAGACGGACGCGTGCTCCAGATTCACGAACGCGGTTGACGGAAGGAAGGAGGCAGATTATGACTCAAACGTCAAAGGGCGCCACAAGAAATCGTAATTGCAAATTTGGTATGAAGCGCTTACGCCTGAGCTGTCTTCGCCGCGCCACGGCTGAGTTCGGTTAACCCTTGTACGCAGGCCCCCGGACGACGCGCCCTGGCGTCGCGCCGGTGTGCTCGCCGTCGCGAATCACCTGCGTGCCATTGACGAAGACGTGGCGGACACCGTCGGCGTACTGATGCGGCTTTTCATAGGTCGCACGATCCGCGATCGTTGCCGGATCGAACACGACCACGTCGGCGAAAAAACCCGGCGCGAGGCGTCCGCGATTCTGGATCCGCAGCGTGTCGGCGGGAAGCGACGTGAGTTTGCGGATGGCCTCTTCGAGTGGGATCACTTTTTCGTCGCGCACGTACTTGCCGAGCAGCCGCGCGAAGTTGCCGTAAGCTCGCGGATGCGTGCTCGTCTTCACGAACACGCCCTCAGCAGCCATCGACGATGCATCCGAGCCGAAGCTGACCCACGGCACCGCGATCTGACGCTTGACGTTTGCCTCGGACATCAGAAAATAGACCACCTGCACCCGGCTGCCGTCTTCGACCACCAAGTCCATCGCCGTTTCCACCGGCGATTTGTTGCGCAGTTTCGCAACTTCGGCGAGCGTTTTGCCGGTGTACTGGCGCAGCGCCTCGTTCTTGAATCCAACCAGCAGCGCTCCGTCCGCGCCCGCCGCCAGCAAGAGGTTTTCCCAGTCGCTGGCCGGCGTGGTCATTTCTTTCGCGAGGCGCTGCCGGACTTTCGGATCCTGTAGTCTCGTCGCCCATGCGCGGTAGCCGCCTTCCTGGACCCACGAGGGCATCGCGGCGTCGAGGCCGGTCGATCCGGCGGTGTAGGTGTACATGTCCGCCGTGATCGCGATCCCGTTCTTTCGGGCCTCATCTATCTTCGCCAGCGCGTCCCCGAGCTTTGGCCAGTTCGCTGTTCCGGCCGCCTTGAGGTGATAGATCTCCGCGCGGATGTTCGCGGCTTTGGCGATCGCCACTACCTCGTCGATCGCCTCGAGCAGTCGATCGCCTTCACTCCGCATGTGCGAGATGTACATCCCGTCCGCCGCCGCCGCGACCTTCGCCAGTTCGATCAATTCGTCGGTTTTTGCGAACGTCCCCGGCGTGTAAATGAGCGCTGAGGTCAACCCCATCGCCCCTTCGTCCATCGCCTTTCGTACGTGGCCGCGCATCCGGTCCAGTTCGTCGGCGGTCGGTGCGCGGTTCACAAAACCGATTTCGTTGATGCGAACGGTCGCGGCGCTGACAAACGAGGCGACGTTGGTCGATACGCCTTTCTTCACGAGAAAATCCAGGTACTGGCCCAGCGTCGTCCACGTGATGTCGAACTTGATGTCGCCCTGGCGCTCTTTCTGATCCACCTTCATCTTTTCGCTGAGCGGACCCATCGAGCTTTCGCCAAAGACCGCTAAGGTGACCCCCTGCCGGAGCATGCTTTGCGAGCGTCCGTCGGCGATGAGTGACGTTTCGGAGTGGTTCAACATGTCGATGAACCCCGGCGCCACCGCGAGACCCGAGGCGTCCACTTCCGCGCGTCCCTTCGCTGACGCCAGGTCGCCGCGGGCGATAATTCGGTCGCCGTTTATCGCCACATCCTGCACCGTCCCCGGCGCACCGGTTCCGTCGTACAGCGTGCCGTGCCGGATGACGAGGTCGTACTCGGTCGGTGGGCTGCACGCGATTGTTGCCGCCGCGACCAGCCATGCAGACAGCACCAGGCGGCGTCGGGCGGACGACACAATCGCGATCAACATGCGGAACACTCTAATCGAGGTGTGAGCGCCGATCGAACACAATGACTTGCTCGAACGCCTTGCCGGCCGCGTCAATTCCTTCGACGGTGGCCGTCAACATCTTCCCGTCGTCGGACACCGCGTAGGTTGCTTTGCCGACCGGTCGTCCGTCTTTTCTTGCCTCCGTTGCAAGCACGTGCGAGCCGATCCATTTCGTGACCGCCACTACTCCGGGGGCTTGTGGCGATACTGGATGTTCGTTCCCATCGGCATGGAGTACCGTCGTGCCCGATTCGGGCTTACCGGCCATGTTGACTCCCGCATGGGTCAACGAGACCACATCACCCGACACGTCGAAGGCGAGCGTCGCACTTTGAAATTGGTGATTCGCATGCCGGCGTGATTTCTCGAGATTGGCCACCCAGGTACCGAGGAAGAGATTCATTCGCAGCCGCCTTTCGTTAACGCGAACCGGAGGTCCGATTCAGCGGGAGGCCCCCAGCACCCGCTGAACGGCCGAAACGATCAGACCTGGATCCTCTCGAGGAACGGTATGAGTGGTGTTGTTCGCCATCACCAGCGTGCCATGAGGAGAGGCCAGGACCCATTCGTTGAGAACGCCGAGTCGATAGCGCAGGTCGGCTTGAAAAAGCGCCTGAAGATCGAACGACACCTTGAGAGGCACCGCGAAGTACTTCGCCGCAACAATCACGCACCATCGGCACGGCAGGAATCGGACGAAGATCGCGCTCTGCCAGATTCATTTCCAGCAGCCCGTGCAACACCTGATTCTCGGCGCGCACCGCCTGCGGGTGCGTCCGCTAACAGAGAGGTGAAACTCGACCAATAAGCATCGAAGCCCGCACGCCCTGCGCCAATCGCCTCGAACGGCGTCAAATTGTCGGCGAGCGACTCCGTCACCATCGGACTCGGATCGACGAAAACCAATCCGACGATGTCACTGGGATAGTAACCAGCGAAATAGCGCGCGAGCATCCCGCCCCACGAGAAGCCCACCAGCACATATGGCGGGTCGGCGCCTATCTGTCGCAAGACTCGTCTGAGTCTGTCGGTCACGTGCCGCGGCGTCGGAGTCGTGTCGTCCCACTCGGAACGCCCCAACCCCGCACGGTCGTAGGCGACGACGGGTGCGATTGACGCGATCTGGGGCAGGACGCCGCGCCACACCTCGAGTGAATTGCTAGCGCCGGCTTCGAAGACGATGACCGGCGTTCCCGGACGGCGGTCCTGCAGACCGATGGCCTGAACGCGCACTGCTCGGCCATCGAGATCGATCATTCTCACGCCCTCGAGGGCTGGATTCGGCTGCGCGGACAAGCCTGGAGTGACGACTGGCGCTACAGCCACCAGAACTGCCCATCTCATGAGGACGGCTAAGCGAGCCATGCAAACTCACCCCCTGAGTTCCTTGAGATGATGCCCGATCCGAACAAACATGACCACATTGATTGCGGCCTGATCGAGCGTGCCATTCACTCGCTGTCAGGTCAGAATTGTCGACGATGTTCAGGTCGCTGGTTCTGGGCGCTCGTGGCCTCCGCGGGTCTCTTTGCCGCGTTGTATTTTCCGGCAATTGCGCTGTGGTCGCGAGAGCTTGCCTCGCCTTACGCCAAGGCTGACGTTCCCAGGCGGATAGCTGCGGCAACACTAGACAGCTTGTTGACGCTGTCATGCGTCGTGTTTTACCCGACCACTGAATCGATGCTGCTCCTCCTCGCCGGAGCCGGCTATGCACTACTGCGTGACGCTGTAGGAGGGCAGAGCGTCGGGAAATTCGTCTACAGCCTGATGGTCATCCGACTCGATACTGGCCGGCCAGCTGGCGCGCGGAATTCGGTTCAGCGGAACATCATGTTGCTCATCCCTGGCGCAAACATCCTTGCGGTGTTTCTAGAGGCTTTGACGATCGTCCGAGATCCGAAGGGACAGCGGCTCGGCGATCGGATTGCATTGACGCAGGTCGTCGATGGATTCGGAGCGCGCGAACTCGTGAAGATATTGCGGGATCAACTGACCGTCGAGGCGCTTAGATCGGCGCGAAAAACCAAGGTCGTTGCAGTCGAACGCCGATCCAGTGGGTTCGAGTGATTCGAGGCCCGGCCCACGAGACAGACTTGGTGTCAAGGATTCGGCCTCACATTTCCGTTCCCTCTATAATCCACAGCACTTGGCTCTCGCCATCGGCACCCGTCTCGATCACTACCAGCTGCTCGAGCTCCTCGGCGCCGGCGGGATGGGCGAGGTGTATCGCGCGCACGACACCAAGCTCGGACGCGACGTGGCGCTCAAGGTGCTGCCGACCGAGAAGGCCTCGAATCCGGACTGGCGGGAACGGTTCCAGCGTGAGGCCCGCGCCGTTGCCGCCCTCAATCACCCGCACATCGTCACGCTTCATTCTGTTGAAGAGGCCGACGGCGCCCACTTTCTGACGATGGAACTCGTCGAGGGCCGGTCGCTCGCCGAACTCATTCCCGCGCGAGGCTTCACGTTGGAGCGTAGCCTCGACATTGCCACCGCGGTGGCGGACGCCCTGACCGCCGCGCACGAAAAGGGGATCATTCACCGCGATCTCAAACCCGCCAACGTCATGGTTACGGAAAGTGGAGGAGTCAAGGTGCTCGATTTTGGTCTTGCCAAGATCGGTGGACCTACGGCGCGGGACGAATCGGCAATGGTGACCGAGTTGCAAACGCGCGAGGGCGTGGTGATGGGCACCGCACCGTATATGTCGCCGGAACAGGTCGCGGGCCGGACGCTCGATCACCGGACGGACATCTTCTCTCTCGGGATCCTGTTGTACGAGATGGTAACCGGACGTCGGCCTTTCGCGGGTGGTTCCCAGGCGGAGCTCGCGTCCTCGATCTTACAGAGTGTGCCTCCGGAGGTCACCCACCTGCGACCGGACTTGCCCAGTGACCTGGCGAGGATTGTTCGACGCTGTCTCGAGAAAGACCCGCAACGCCGCATTCAGACGGCGCGCGATCTCAGCAATGACCTCAGAGATGTGCGACCACGGGCACCGATCCCAGCGATACCCACAGCATTGGTCGCGATTGCCGTGTTGCCCTTCGCCGACATGAGTCCCACGAGGGATCACGAGTATCTCTGCGAAGGAATGGCCGAGGAGATCATGAACGCGCTCGTCCGCGTCCCGGGGATCCGCGTTGCGTCCCGGATGTCGGCGTTCCGGGCGCGATCGGACGGAGGCGACCTGACCGCCATCGCGAGGGCGTTGTCGGTCGGTCATGTTCTCGAAGGCAGCGTCAGGACATCTGGCAGCCGACTTCGCGTCACCGCGCACTTGACCGACGTCTCGACCGGCTACCAGCTCTGGTCGGAGCGTTTCGACCGTGATGCCCACGACATCTTCGCGGTCCAGGACGAGATCGCCGGCGGTGTTGTCGAAGCCGTGAAACTACAGCTCGCGCCGTCGTCTCAGGTCGTCCCCCCGAGACCACGGGTCAAGAACCTGGACGCCTACGGGCACTATCTCAAAGCTCGACACCTTCGATACACCAAGAGCAATCACGGCGGTGCACTGCGTTGCTTCGAGCAGGCGATCCAGATTGACCCCTCTCATGCAGCGTCGTGGGTGGGAATGGCGGAGGTGATGAGCATCAATGCGGGCGTGTACAGCCTGGCGCCCGCTCGTGTCGCGTACGCAAAGGCGAAAGACGCCTTGGCCATCGCCGCCGGAGAGCAAGGAGAAACGGCCGAGGCCAAGTATGTCGAAGCCACGATCGCGTTCGGAGAGCGGAACTGGCTGGCTTCGGAACGTGCCCTGATCCGCGCGCTCGATCTCGATTCGGATCACGTGCTCGCGCTCTGCTGGCACGCGCGGCTGCTCGTCGCGTTGGGACGCTCCGGCCGCGGCGTGGTCGGTGCTTCAACGCGCCAGGGAGGTCGATCCGCTTGCGTCGTACCCGTGTGCTACAACCGGGTTCTGTCTGGTTGCGGCGGGGCAGCCCGCTGACTCGTTGCGGTACCTGCATCAGGCGCTGGATTTCGACGGCGACAATACGTTGGCGCTTTGGTCGCTGGGTGTCGCCCTGGTCGCGCTCGGGGTCGCGGAAGAAGGTGTTGCGCTCTTGCAGAGAGCCTGTACGCCAGCCCACAAGGGCGGCCACGTCCACGCGGCGCTGGGATGGGCCCTCGCCGCCGCCGGCCGTATTGACGATGCCCGCGATGTGCTCGAAGCACTGCGCACCCGCCCCGAGCCGGCCCCGCCGATTGTGGCGCAGGCCTGGCTGCACGCGACGTTGGGGGATACGGTTGCAGCCTTCGACGTACTCGATCACGCCGCAGCGGAATCCCAGGCGCTGATGGCGTTCCCCGGCTTTGCTGGCTTCGACCCGCTTCGTGCCGACCCGAGATTCGACGCATTCCTTCGCAGGCTTGGATTGCCAGCCTGCCCCGTCCCCGCTCAACGACCAACGTTCGACTGAGTCCCCACGCGGCTGTTTTCCTGAACCGCCTTCCAGGATTGCTCCTGCTGGTCGCGCAGTGTTTTACCGAATCGGCCGCGAGTCGCACGGGCCTGCACCTTCGCCGTCGCTTGCATTCGAATGCCGCGCAAGCGGTGTGCGAAGGTCCGCGCCCGGCAAGACTCAAACCTGCGACCCCCGGCTCAATCGGCTTCGCCCGGCGAACGGTGAACGAGAAGTCTCGGTAGGAATGCTGCCGGAAATCCGGCAGCAGGCCGGCGAATCGCAAAAAACTGGCGCGAACCGGAGGAGGTCTCTCTGGAACTGTAATTGCGTGGAGGGATCGCGGAGGGAGCGCTATGAAGGTCACCACGTTGCACGGGGCGGTCGACACGGATCAGTTGCTGAAATTCGCCGAAGAGGGACGCGTGACGAAGCATGCCCTTGCCACGATGCTCGCGCCCGATTCCCGGCGCCAGTTCCTCGATGCGTGCGCGACGATCGAAAAGAAATACACCGATGAATGCGCTGCGATGAAGGATCCCTGCCTTGCGTCGGGATGTTCCGCCGAGGGGGAGGTCTGCCTACAACCGTTGCTCCGGGCCGGCACGGAGTATCACAAGGCGTGCGCCACGGAGTGGCTGAAGCTCTTCGTGCGCCCCGAGAATCGCCTGTAACACGCTGAGAATTTTGTCGGCACCTCTCGTCAGCGACTTAGACCTCCGGGCTGCACGAAGCGGCAGGGGAGAGGCCGCCGTAGATTCTGCCAGGCGAGCGTTTCGCTCACCTCGTCAATGCGGCACGCGGGCGTCTCTCTGCGCGTTGCATTTTTTCGCATCCTCATCGTCCAGCGCACGCCGCCCTCGTCCTGCAGCGTGACGACGTCGATGAACCCGCATTCGCCGGTTGGCCCTTCCGTGCTGATCCACTCGGTCGCCGACTCTCGCCGGAACGTTCGCTCGTAGCGATTAGTCGTCACCAGGCACGTGTCCGGAAGGGCATCGGATGTCGTGAGGAACACCTGTTGAAACTGACAGTCCATCGAATCGCCGGCCTTGGCGATCTCACACTCGCCGCCTTCGAACGCGAGATCGGACGTCTTGGTCGCGCTCGCCAAGAAAGGAATCGCGACGTGGGTGGGGGCTTCCGCTGTCCGTGCCTGTGCCGCAGCCGGATCTGAAGGAGGCGAGAACCCGACCACTGCCACAATCAATGCCAGCCGTGCTGCGTCATATCGCATGTCGTGAGATTACCGCGGGCGACGAACTGAATCGATCGCGAACTGTGCAGGGGTGCTCACCTGATCGGCAGCAGCGCTTCCGCCCCGACCATGTCGATCGTCGACGAAGCGAACGGCGCCGCGACGACGTAGATGACCCTCACCTCCGGTCCGATTTGAGAAGCTCAGCATCCCCAACCTGTTACGAATGCTCCTCGATTGAAAGTGCTCTGCACAAACCCGTCGCGGTAATATTTTGAGTCGGTCCAAGCGTTCGGTCCATGGGGACCTCGTGTCGAGAAAAGGTATCCGTGGATCCGTCAGGCGTCCCACACTGGAGGCAAACCGTGATCAAATTGATTGGCGCGCTCACACTCTCCTCAATTTGTGTGATGGCGTGTGGCCAAACACCGCCCCCTCAATCCGAGACGGCGGGGCAGGCCGCGTCGCCGGCGCCGGCGCAACCTCCGTCGAAAGCCGAGCCCGCGCCACCACCGGAGCCGACGTTCCGCGAGGTGACGATTCCCGCTGGCACATCGCTCAGCGTGACGCTCCTCAGCGCAGTGGCGTCGAACAAGAGCAAGGTGGAGGATCCGATCAAGGGGTCCATCGCGAAGGCCGTGACCATTTCCGATGTGACTGCGCTTCCCGTCGGCACACAGATTCTCGGATCTGTGACTGAAGCGGGTGAATCGGGCCGGGTCAAGGGCAAGGCGTCCGTTGCGTTCCGGTTCGATCGGCTGGTGGTCAACGGCGAAACGTTGCGCGTCCAGACCGCGAACGTGCAGCGCGAGGCGGCTGCAGACACGAAGTCCGACGTCAAGAAAGGCGGACTCGGTGCAGGAGCGGGCGCAATCGTCGGCGGCGTGGTCGGCGGCGGGAAGGGCGCGGCCATTGGCGCCGTGGCCGGCGGCGCGGGCACGGTACTCGCCACAAAAGGCAAGGAGGTAGAAATTCCGTCCGGTACTGTCGTCAGCGTTCTCGTGCAGGATCCGATCACGGTGAGGGTGCCAGTGAAGTAATCCTCCGCGTGCACTTGGTTTGTACCTCCGCGCCCGATTGTCGAAATGCGCTGTTGCACGCCGCGCGCTCGCGATCTTGTCACGCCGACGTCGCGATTTGCGCCGCGGCGAGCAGCTCGTCGACGGTGGGGAACTTTCCCATCCCCGCCGGACCTTCCTGCGCGCACTCGATGTTCGCCCACCGGATGACGCCGTCGCGATCGATCAGGAACTGTCCCTCGAGCTGCAGGAAGTGTTCGGCGTCGCGCTGATCGGCCGCCGTCCGCTGGAAGCCATCCAGCTTGTCGAGCATCCCCGCCGCCTCCTCGAGCCGCATCGGTGCCGGCAGCTCCCCGCTCGGATTGACGAGGATCTGCCCGACCGCCTCCATCAGCTGCGGCGTGAGGTCCGGTTTCGGCACGCGGTAGGACCGATGCGTCGCAAGCGTCGGGTCGACGGCCAGCGGCAGGTGCATCGGCCGGAAGCGGTAGTAGAGCCGCGCGTTCTCCAGGTCCGTCGCCACCACGCCGAGCGATTCAATCCCGAGCGGCTTCAGCTTCTCGGCGCTCGCCGCCATCTGCGCGATCGCGCGCCGGCAGAACGGGCAGTACAACCCGCGGAACAACCCGAGAAACAGCCCCTTGCCGTTGCGATAATCCGCGAGCGACACGCTGCCATCCGTCTGAACCGACGACAGCGTGAAATCCGGCGCGCGATCGCCGGGTTGCAGCAGGCCTTCAAATCCGAGCGTCATAAGTCCTCATCAACACAAGAACGGCAGCAGCAGCAGGGCATCGGGATCGACCCCCGCGCGTTCGCAGAGCTCCTGGGCCTTCTGCATGTACTGCTCGGCCAGTTTCCGGTCGCCGCGATCGAGATGAATCGTAGCGAGTCCATCGTAACAGGGGAAGAGCAGCTGCGGCTCGCCCGCCTTTTCCGCGAGCGCGAGCGCGTCGCGATACGCGTCCTGCGCCTGCTGGAGCTCCCCCTGGCATTGGTGGATTTGGGCCATGACGATCAGCGGTACCGCGCAGATGATCGAGCTGGCCCAGCTCGCGGTCGATGTTCGCGGCGGTCTGGGCGGCCTGAAGCCCTTCGCTCTCGCACCGGTCGGTCAGCGCGCAGTACGCGGCCGCGAGGTTCGCGTACATGTAGGCCTGAAGCGAGACGGCGCCGATCCGTGTCGCCAGCTCCAGCCCGGTCAGCGACGCGGTGATCGCCTGCTTCGGCGCGACGGACCCGTAGACGACGCCAAGGTTCGCATACCCGCGGCACGCGACATCGAGCAGGCCATGCTCCCGTGCGATTGTCACGCTCTGCTCGATGCGTGCGCGCGCCTCGTCGAGCTGCCCCGAGCGCGCCAGCGCGGCGCCGATCGTGTTCGTGGCGTGCGCCAGCGCGACATTCGCCATGCGCCTGGTGTCGGGCATCGACGACGGACGGCGCGGCCAGCGCCGCCTCCGCGGCGGCCAGCGCACGCTCCGACCAGCTGATTGCCTGCTGGTTGTCGCCGTTGCGGAACGCGGCCAGGCCGAGCTCCTGGCAGACATGGGCGAGCTCGACATGCGCCTCCTCGCCGTCCAGCGCCTTCAGCGCGCGTTCGTAGCACGCAATCGCCTCGGCCCGCGCGCCGCCCTGCCAGTGCAGCGTCCCGATCTTTCGGACGATGCGGGCGCGATCGCACGGGGTTGCGCAGTCCTCTCGTGGACGTCGACGAGCTCGCGGTAATGATCCATCGCGCCGGCCCGATCGCCTTTGAGCGCGAACAGGTCGGCGAGACGCTCCTGAACGCCGGGCCGCCCCGCCTCGAGCCCGCGCGCTTCCTGGAGGATCTCCAGCACCCGCCCGTAATGCCGCACGGCATCGTCTGTCGCGTACACCGCGTACGCGGCATCGCCCGCCGCCATCAGGGCTCGAGCGGTTCTCCCGGCGTCGGCCATCGGTCCGGCGCTGTACAGATGATGCGCGATATCGGCGGCGTAGGCGCCCGATGCGGGATCGAGCCGTTCCATGGCGTCGGCGACGCGAACGTGCAATTCCTGCAGCTTGAGCCGCGGGAGCTCCGAGCTCAGTGAATGGCAGATCAGCTGATGCGCGAATCGCCACCGGCGCTCCTGCCGTCCCGACGGTCCTTTGACAAGCTGCGCCCGCTCCGCCTGCTCGAGTGCGGCCACCATCGCGCCGCCTTCGAGGCCGGCAACGGCTTCGAGGAGATCGAGCTCGAAATACGGTCCGATCACCGACGCAGCAGTCAGGACGAGCCGCGTCCGGTTGTCGACTCGTTGCAGACGGCGGCCGATCACGGCGCGCACGCCCGCTGGGACGTCGATCTCGTCGACGTTGAGATTCTGGCGCCACTTGCCGTGGGCGTCGAACAGCCGTCCTTCCTCGTTCAGGTGGCGGAACAGTTCCTCGACGAAGAACGGATTCCCGCCAGTCTCGTCGAAGAACTTCCGGACGAGCAGCGCCGGGGGATCTTTGTGGCCCAACACGGCGAGCAGGGAGCCGACGCCACCCTCGGGCAGCGGCTCCAGCCGGATCAGACGCACCAGGCGTTGTCCGGCCAGCGGTTCGAGTGCATCCGTGAGGGCGTTGCTCCTTGGCGATGTTTCACTCGACCGGCCGCTGACCCGCCGCAGAAGACCGCCGAGCGCGCCCGACAGGCCGCGCGGCTGCTCCGGCGTGACGTCGGCGTCGCGGTACGCGCCGATCAGGATCACCGCCATCTTCTCCAGATGCGGCGCCAGATGCTGCGTGAGCTGCAGCGTCGACTCGTCCGCCCACTGCAGATCGTCGAGAAAAATCGCCAGCGGCACGATCTGGCTGCAGCGGCTCAGGAATTCCTGAATGTTGTTGAACAGAAATCGCTGCCGCAGCTCCGGCGGGAGCTCCAATGCCGGCGGCAGATCGGGGAACAGCCGGTGCACCTCGGGCAGGATCTTCGCGAGCTCGGGCGCCGTCCGGCCGACCGCCTCGCGGAATGCCGGCGCCGGGAGCAGACGCGCCGCTTCTTCGAAGGCTTCGACGTACGGGACGAGCGGCGGCGTGCCCGCCTGCTCGTAACAGCGCCCGACGAGCGTCAGGCAACCGAGACGACGGGCTTCGGCCAATGCTTCTTCCGCCAGCCGGCTCTTGCCGACGCCCGCTTCACCGCCGACGACAACGAATCCGCCGCGGCCCGTCGCGACCGGCCGGATCGTTCGGAGCACATCGGCCCGCTCCGTTTCCCTGCCCGACCAGCGGCCCCCGGCTGCTGCTCTGTACGGGTTCGATCAGGGACCGCGTGTCGGGCGCGGATGGCGAGGACAGCTCGCCGGAGAGTCGCCGGAGCTCGAGACGCACATCGCCGAACGACTGGTATCGCTCGTCGGGATCTTTCTCCAGCATCCGCGCCACGACCGCCGCCACCGCTGGAGGCACGGCTGGAACCTGCTGATGGAGATCGGCCGGCACGTCCTCCAGAATCGCCGTGAGCGTGGCGCCGATGCTGATCCGGTGAAACGGTTGGATGCCCGACAGCAGCTCGTAGAGCAGAATGCCGAACGCGAAGATGTCCGAGCGGCGATCGACCGGTTCGCCCGACGCCTGTTCCGGCGACATGTAGGCCGGCGTGCCGTGCATCAGTCGCGTGTCGCCATGCTCGTGCGTGTCGCGCAGTTCCCGGTCGACCTGTTCTCCGGACGGCTGCAGCGGCAGCCGCGTCGCGAGCCCGAAGTCCATCACCTTGATGTGGCTGCCTTCCGTCACCATCACGTTGGCGGGCTTGAGATCGCGGTGAACGAGCCGGCGCTTGTGCGCCGCCTCGAGCGCTTCGGCGATTTCCTCGGCCAGCCGCAGCGCCTCGACGAGCGGCAGCGGTCCGCGCCGGAGCCGCCGTTCGAGCGTCTCGCCGGCGACGTACTCCATGACGATGCAGGAACGGCCGTCGAGCTCGGCGACTTCGTAGATCTTGCAGATGAACGGATGGTCGAGCGCCGCCGCCGCGCGTGCCTCGCTGACCAGGAGGTCGAGCGCGCGGCTGCTGTCGCTCGGCGAGCCGGTCAGGAACTTCAGCGCGACCCGGCGATCGAGCATCAAATCGTCGGCGAGACACACCTCGCCCATTCCACCTTTGCCGATGGTTTCGAGAAGGCGGTAGCGGGCGGGAGCGCCGGCTGGCGTGGTCACGATCGGCGAATGGCGTCGATCTTAATCCAGCTGTTGGCGGTCCGACTTGCCGGTCCTTGCTATCCGCTTACGTCGAACCCGTAGAAGCGCGCCGCGGTGCCCAGGGACTCGGCCGGGCGCGAACCCGCTCGCTGCTTGAGCGGTTCACGGCCGTCAGTCTTGAGAAGCGTCGCGCCTCGCCGCGAACGAGCTAGCGGCGGCGGCCGCCGAACAGGCGCAGCAACATCAGAAACAGGTTGACGAAGTCGAGATACAGCGCGAGCGCGCCGACGATGGCATACGACCCGGTCTGGCCGTCGGGCATCGCGAGCGCCATCGCCTTCAGCCGCTGCGCGTCGTAGGCGGTCAGCCCCGTGAACACGATGACGCCGACGAACGAGATCACGAACTGCAGCGCGTCGTTCTGCCAGAAGATGCCGACGACCGACGCCAGCACGACGCCGATCAGCCCCATGAACAGGAACTGGCCGAATCCCAGCCAGGCTGCTGCCGCGTCATCGTGCCGTACACCGCCAGCGCCCCGAACATCCCGGCCGTCACGACGAACGTCGTCGCGACCGACTCGCCGGTGTAGGCGAGCAGGACGAACGACATCGTCACGCCGGTCAGCGCCGAGTACGCGATGAACAGCAGCGCGGCGGTCGATGCCGCCATGCGGTCCACGCGTGCCGGACAACGCGATCACGATGCCGAACTGCGCGATGATCAGCCCCAGAAGAGCAGGCTGTTCTTCGCGATGGCGACGATAATCGCGGGCGATCCGGCGACGGCCGTCGCGGTGAGCGCGGTGATCGCGAGGCCGACCGACATCCAGCCGTACACGCTTCGCAGAAATCCGCCGATCCGCTCGGCGGCCTGGTCCGGGGTCGTGGCGACGACGTTCGGCGAGACCTGATATTCAGCCATGAGCGGAATCTCCTGTTCTGGTTGAGCAGGATCCATAGTAACCGACCTTCAGCCGGGCGAGTTTGAACTCCCTCAGGCCATGGCGCCGGCCGCACCGTGGGCACCAAGTAGTTCTGGCTCGGCAGACTTTAGGTCGTACCTCAACGACGTTGGCCTACACTGCCGCTGACGACACTAACACCTCGATCCCGGTACCGCCTTTCGAGGGCATTCACATCGGCTCGCCACGAGAAGCTCTCTCAGCTCTTCAAACCCTGTCAGATAGTCCCAGACAAGTTCCTCACTCCAAACGTGTTGGCTGTCCGAGTGCCGCACAAGCATGACCATGGCGACGTCGCGGCGGTGTCCGTTGGACCGCCCGACTGATGACGGCCAGATGGTGTTCAAACACGACGCGTGACACGTCGGCTGGGCTGGCCGGCCAATTGCACCTCATGCGTTTGCGTTCCCGTGCACAAACTGTTGGTGCGCCGGCCGGACGGCAGCCTCATTCGGCTCAGCAAAGCTCTTGTAGCTATCAGTCTGATTGTTGGCGGTCTGATGGCGCGCTTCTCTGCCCAGACAGTAAATGGCGGCCCGGTCGCGGCCCGCGACATCCTGGTGAAGTTCAGGCCCGGGGTCAACGCTAGCGCAAGGGATGATGCACACAGGGTGGCTGGTGGGACCAGGCTCGCCGAGATTTCCCGCACTGGCGTCCAGCGTGTTCGCGTAGCGGCGGGCGATGAAACAGCCGCCCTTGCGCGCTACCGGCGCAACCCGAACGTCCTTTATGCCGAGCCGAACTTCATCCGCAGCATCCCCATGCTTTCCGCCAACGGCGGAGGCTCTGAAGTCGTCCCCGGCGATCACTACTTCGACGAACAATGGGGTTTCGACAACACCGGTCAGGCGTTCTACTGCATCCCCTGGACCTTCGGCGGTGAGCTGTGCTTCTACAGCGGCACCCCCGACGCCGACATCGATGCTCCGGAGGCCTGGGCGATCTCCAAGGGCAGCTCCACCGTCACGGTGGCGGTGATCGATTCCGGCATCGACTACACCCACCCAGACCTGGCAGCGAACTATGCCGGCGGCGACGACTTCGTGTTTTCCGACGGCGATCCGATGGACGATCACGGCCACGGCACCCACGTGGCCGGCATCATCGCCGCGGCCCTGAACAACCTCACCGGCAGCCCGGCAGAAGCGGAAGGCGTCGTCGGTGTGGCGCCGAACGCTCGCATTCGGGCCTACAAAGTTTGTCGTTCGGACGGTACGTGCGACGACTTCGCCATTCAACAGGCCATCGCCCGGGCCATCACTGACGGCGCCAAGGTCATCAACATGAGCCTGGGAGGACTCGGCGTACTCGCAGTCTCTGAACGACGCCGTGCAGAATGCCTGGAACGCCGGGACTCGTCATCGTCGCCGGCGCCGGCAACGACGGCACGACTGATCCGTTCTACCCGGCCGCACTCGACAACGTCATCTCGGTCGCGCGCGTTCGACGAGGATCACGGCGGCCCTCGTTTTCCAACTACGGAAGCTGGGTGGACATCTCGGCGCCTGGCAACGTCATCATGTCGACCTACCCCATGGCCGCGTGCGCCAGCTCGACGACGCCCGGCGACACGGGATGCTACACATGGCTCAGCGGGACGTCCATGGCGACGCCGCATGTCTCGGGCGCCGCGGCGCTCGTGTGGTCACGAAGCGACGTGACCAGCAACAGCCAGGTCGTGGACATCCTTCTCAACAGCGCCGACGGCAAGGGTGTGGCGCCCGTGCGACTCGACTCGTGGACCATACACGGCGGCCTCAACCTCCACGACGCCATCAGTTACGGACTGACGAATCTGCCGCCCGTCGCCGATGCAGGGCCCGATCAGACCGTGACGGACAACAACCGTGACGGCACGGAGCTGGTGAACCTCGACGGCAGCGCGTCCTCCGACCGAGACGGCAGCATCGTCAGTTATGCATGGCGCGAAGGCAGCACCTCCATTGCGACCGGTGAACGCCAGCGGTCTGGCTGTCCGTCGGTACGCACACCTTGACGCTCGAAGTGACCGACGACGACGGTGACAACGCAACCGACAGCGTGGTCGTCACGGTCAATCCCGCCAACCAGGTCACCGTGACGGCGTCGACCCCTCGAGCTACTGAGGCTGGTCCGATCAACGGCATGTTCACTGTCACGCGCTCAGGCGACACCAGCGCCCCGCTGACGGTTCACTACACCGTCGGCGGTACGGCAGTCGCCGCCTCTGACTATCTCGCCCTTCCGGGCGTCGCGACAATTGCCGTGGGGTCGGCGACCACCACCGTTGTCGTGACGCCAATCGACGATTCAGCGTACGAGAGTAATGAGTCTGTGATTCTGACCCTCATTGCGGATGATGCGTACAGCGTCGGCTCGCCGAGCGCAGGCACAGTCACAATCGTCAGTGACGACCTCCCGTCGGACTTGACTCGTTGCCTCGATGACCGCACCAGCGACCGCGGGAGCGGACACAGACATCGTGGTGACCGACACGACGAAAAATCAGGGCACCGGAAGCGCACCGCAGTCGAGGTACGGGGTTCTATCTATCGGCTAATACCGTTCTGGACGCACAGACGTATTGCTTGGCAGCCGGACCCTGACGTCGCTCGGCCCGGCGCTACGAATGTGGTGTCGACCACCCTGCACCTCCCACCGTCGACAACTGCGGGGATCGTATTACATCCTGGCAAAAGCGGACTGGGGTGGTCTCGTCAATGAGAGCAACGAGACGAACAACGTAAAAGCGAGCGGCGCTTGTCAAGGTCGGCCCGGACCTGATCGTTTCCGCTCTCTCAGCGCCGGCGACGGCTGCAGCTGGAGGGACGATCAACGTATCGGACACCACGAAGAACCAGGGCGGCGGCAGCGCGACGACTTCGACTACGCGTTTCTACTTGTCGACGAACACGGTCCTTGACGCGTCTGACCTGGTCATCGGCACACGATCCGTTCCGCCTCTCGCAGCTGGAGAATCGGCCAGTCATCACGCCACATTGACGGTGCCGGCCAACGCGGCTGCCGGTGCCTATTACGTCATTGGTCAAGCCGATGGAGACGGCCAAATCCCCGAATCGATCGAAAGCAACAACACCAAGGCAAGCTCCACCATCAAGGTCGGCCCCGACTTGATCGTGACTGCGATATCCGTTCCCGGCAGCGCCGCTGCCGGTGGCACTATTTCAGTGACCGACACGACGACGAATCAAGGAGCAGGAGCCGCAGGTGCGTCAACAACCGGATTCTATCTGTCGTCGAATGCCAGCACTGACGCCTCAGATAAATTCCTCGGAAGCAGGCCGGTAGGCGAGCTCGCGTCGAACGGGGCTGCAACCGCATCAGCGCTGCTGTCGATCCCGGCAGACACACCGCCTGGCAGCTACTACGTAATCGGCAGGGCCGACTGGAACAACGTCGTCGCGGAAACCGCTGAAACGAACAACGACCGCAACAGCACCGCGACGATCAAAATTGGTGGAGATCTCGTAGTGTCGGCGATATCGGCATCCGCTACGGGGAGGGCCAACGGTCCTATTACGGTAACCGACACCATCAAGAATCAGGGAACCGTGCCGGTCTCGGAGTCCGTCACAGGCTTCTATCTCTCGCTCAACGGCACGTACGACTCGACGGATCCATTTCTCGGCAGCCGGGTCGTAGGCTCCCTTGGACCGTCTGCCACCAATACGGCGTCGACCGAGGTCATCATTCCACCAGGAACAACACCTGGGCTTTACTCCGTGATCGCGGTGGCAGATGTGAATGGCGTCGTGGCGGAGAGCGTGGAGACGAATAATACCCGCAACACCACCGCATTGATAGACATCGGCCCAGACCTGACCGTCACTGCGCTTACCGCGCCATCATCCGCCACCGCGGGGACGAGCATCACTGCGAGCGACACAACGACGAATCAGGGAGGCGATACGGCACCGGGCTCAGGGACGAGTTATTTCCTCTCCACGAACACTTCGTTCGATACCGGCGATCTTTTTCTGGCCACGCGCCAGGTTGTGTCTTTAGGGCCGGGAATGAGTCAGGCTGGGTCCGTGACATTTTCGATTCCGGCGTCGACGGCCGCCGGCACCTACTATATCGTCGCAAAAAGCGATGGCGAGAACGCCATCCTGGAAGCCCATGAGACCAACAATACGCGCGCCAAGAGTATTTCAATCGTCGCGGCACCGCCACCGTAGCTCGTTCCCATGGGCACGTCCAGCAGCTGACATGGTCTGATGCTGTGGCGATCCTCGTCACGACACCCAGAACATCGGCGAACCTCGCTGGAGCGACGGGGCGTTCCGCGACAACAAACGGTATTCTAAGTGGACGTGCGCCGGACATTCTCGGTCCGAGGACCCTTCGGTCCTTGGCCGACATCGAATTCGACGGAGTCTCCCTCGCGCAGATTATCGAGGCCTTCGCCATATATAGCGCTTTGATGGAAGAAGTAGTCCTTGCCCCCATCGTCCTTGATAAAGCCGAATCCCTTGTCGATGCGGATCGTTCATCGTTCCCGTCATTAGAGGTCCTTCTACTTTTTCCTGTGCTTCACGAGTCGTGGACGCGGATCGTCAGCACCTGGCGCCAATGCCAGGCCGGGGCTTGGCTCTAACATTTCCCGGGCGCGGCCTGCTGCCACTTCCTTTGAATGATGCGCTTTGCGCCGGCCTTCCTTCAAAGCGTGCCTGTGCTCATCGCTCAGCATCCTCGGCGAGTTTAGCCTTGTCGGAAGGACCTCGGTCACCGTCTCTCCCGCGGCCGTCTGAGGATTCCCCTCGGAGTCTGTCCTGGCGACGCCGCGTGGTTCGCCCAGTGCCGCGAGTGCGTGGTCAACCGCATCCAGTTGGTCAGACAACTCTTTCCGCTGGGCTCGCAGAAGTCTCACCGCGTCGCTAAGATTGACCATGTCCACTCCGATGCGTTTCCGGGTCGATTGCAGTAGCGGTTGAGGCCCATCAGGCGATAACACGCATTCGCCGGAGACAAGTGCCGCGTGAAAATGTTGTGGCTCTCTTTACGAGAGTGCATTCGCCAATTGCGTCCGGTGTTGTCCCTGGCCTTGACGAGCGCTGGTGACGGGCCTAGCGGAGGCGAGAATCAGAAGCAGATTCAGGACTGCAGTTGTTCACTGTACTTCATTCTGTACCAAATGGCCACGATTCATTCTTTGGAACTCGCGTCCCCAATGCTGGATCAGTCTCAGATCTCCACCGTCTCCGGGTCGTAGCCTAGCAGCAGAATCCGCGACATGAGCCCTCGATAATTTTTCGCGGCGACTATACATCGTTGAACGGGACGGTAACAGGATTACTCCTCGAAAATGGAGTGTTCACCTCGGCTCACCGATCCAGCAGCAGGTAGCCGTAGCCGACCCGGAGCCGGCCAGTCAGCGCATCGTCGAAGGCGTAAAGGATGGCTAGCGTGAGGATCGCATGCGAAAGCGCCAAAGGCACAACGTTGGGATAGCGATCGTAAATCGCGCACCACCCGAGCGCGCCGACCAATGTCATCGCGGCGAGGAAGGGGTTCGGGAGATGCACTGCGGCGAACAGCAACGGCGCCACCAGCAAACCGGCGCGTCGCGACGTGCTGGCCTGCGCCTCGCGCAGTACCACTGTCTGGAGTAGCCACTGCTGGGCGCCGCCCCACGCGACGAGCCGCATCAAGGTGCCAACAGAATCGCGCCGATCGTGCAGCGTGCCCAAGCCGGCGCCAACGGCCAGCAGAACCACGATCGCCGGCAGTGTCAATACCACCGCCGCACCGAGCCCCGGGAGCATCGCCGCAGGAGTCAGACCCCAGTCACGCGTTCGAATGGCATGCCACACTGCCAGCAAGATGACGACGGAGGCAGGGATAGCCACGTACGACGAAGGGACCCGCGATTCGGCGAACCAGATGTACGAAAGCACGACGGCGAGAATCGCCAGCGTAAACCGCATGATCCCCTAAGGATACCGCCGACGCGCAGAAGTGTGATGGTGATCGAGCGCGCTCCTCGCCGATGGAGCCGCCGGCGTGAACGGCCGACGAACGCTATGTCGCACGAAAATGGAGCGGGTCTCTGAGGTTCTGTAACTCCCGATAGTAGTAGAGCGGAGTGGGCCGTTTTCCCTTGAATCTCAGCTTCCTGAGAAACTCGATTTCCTTTTTGGTGGCGTCGCCGCTCAGCGACGTATCATGAAGAAACTGTGTGAGCCCCGTCTCGTCCTCCAATGGCGGTTCGGGCTCACGTTCAACGAACTCAAATCTCTTCACGTCCCCTGAGGCCAGTCGACGATTCAAGACGACCTCGATCCCAAACGTCCCGAGGTCGATGTCCCACGATTCAATCAACGGATCCAGAAACGAGACGCAGTGCTCCGCTGATACCTGAAAGACGTCCGTATCCAGAAACTCGAGAATGCTGACCCGCGTTTCTTCATAGCTTCGGCCACTGAGTCGAGCACGCGGTGGAGCCAGTTTCTACTCTGCAATTCTTCCCTGGCGACTCTCTTACGACGTCCAACAGTTTCTGGGTCACCAGCGTTCAGACTTCGCCGAAGGGTTGCCTCTCAAAATGGCGCGGAGATCGTGTCGTTTGCCGGGGGCACATTCGCAGAGGATCAGCGCTCGAACCTCTTCAAACAACGCGCGCATTCGCGTTTTGGGTCGGGTTCGTCAATGGGTTCCGGGAAGGATGGTCCCATGTTGAAGAAGCGAATTGGGTTGGCGCTGCTGTTGGTGCTCGGACTGCTGGCCGCTCCGTCCCTTTATGGTCAGGGGCAATTCCAGCCGCCGAAGTTCGGACAGGCCATGGTTGGCGACGACTACTTCCTCGCCAATTACACGCAGCTTCAGGAGTATATGGGCGGCGCTGGCCAAAACGTCAGATCGGATGAAGCTGGTCGAGATTGGCAAGACGGGCGAGGGCCGGCCGATGATGATGGCCATCATCACATCGCCGGAGAACCACAAGAACCTCGCGAGGTACCGGGACATCGCGGTCCGGCTCGCGCGCGCAGACGGGATTGCCGAAGATGAAGCGCGCAGGCTGGCCAGCCAGGGCAAGGCGGTCGTCTGGGAAGACGGCGGGCTGCACGCGACCGAAATCCTCAACTCACAGACGCTCTTCTGGACGGCGTATCAGTTCGTCAGCCAGAACGATCCGGAAACGCTGCGCATGTTGAACGATTGCATCCTGCTACTGACTCCGGTGAACCCCGATGGCCTCGAGCTGACGGCCAACTGGTACATGCGTGAGCCCGATCCAGTCAAACGCAACATGCAGCTGCCGAAGCTGTACGACGGTACGTCGGCCACGACAACAATCGCGACTCGTTCATGGCGAACCAGCTCGAGACGCAAGTCATCAACCGGCAGTTGTACGTCGACTGGATGCCGCCAGATCGTCTACAACGCGCATCAGACCGGGCCGCAAGGCGCGATTCTCTTTACGCCGCCGTTCCGCGATCCGTTCAACTACAACTACGACCCACTGGTGCCGATCGGCATCGATATGGTCAGCGCCGCCATCACGCACCGGTTTCTGATGGAAGGGAAGGCGGGCTCGGCGTCGCGCACGGAATCGTCGTATTCGACCTGGTCGAACGGGATGGAGCGGAGCACGACCTACTTCCACAATCAGGTCGGCATTCTCACCGAGATCAGCGGCAACCCGACGCCGATGGAGATCGGGCTGGTGCTCGACCGGCAGTTGCCGCATGCCGACGTGCCGCTGCCGATTCCGCCGCAGAAGGTGTGGCACTTCAAGCAGTCGATTGATTACATTCTGTCGGCGCAGCGCGCGATCCTCGACGTGGCGTCGCGGAACAAAGACGTCTTCCTGTTCCGGATGTGGCGGATGGGAATGAACTCAATTGAGCGCGGCAGCAAGGACTATTGGACGCTGCAGCCGTCCTGGATCGAAGAGGCGAAGGCGGCGGCTGCGAAGGAAGCCGTTCCGGAACGGGGCGGGCGCGAGAATCGCGTCGGCGCGGGGCAGGTCGTTCCGTCCAAGTACTTCGACTTCATGCGCACGGCTGCGCGCCGGGATCCGCGCGCATACATCATTCCTTCGAACCAGCCCGACTTCCTCACGGCAACCCGGTTCGTCAACGCGTTGATCAAAGCCGGCATCGAAGTCTACCGGGCGCCGGCGGAATTCAACGCGAATGGCAAGAGCTATCCGGCTGGGTCGTACGTTTCTCAAAACGGCGCAGGCATTCCGTCCGCACCTGCGCGACATGATGGAGCCGCAGGATCACCCGAACGATTTCTTTTACCCGGGTGGACCGCCTCGTCCGCCGTACAACATGACCGGCTACACGCTGGCCTTCCAGATGGGCGTGCAGTTCGATCGCGTGCTCGACGCGTTCGACGCCCCGCTGCAGAAGCTTCCGTTCGGCGAGTTGATCAAGATTCCCGAGGGCACCGTGCTGGCGTCCGCGAGCACCACGGCCGGCTACTTCCTCAGTCATCAACTGAAGGACTCGTTCCGCGCGACCAATCGTCTGCTGAGCGCCGGGGAAGAGGTGTATTGGCTGAAGGATCCGCTCACCGTGGACGGCGCGACGCAACTGGCCGGTACCATTTACATTCCGTCGAAGCCGACGACGAGGGCAGTGCTCGACACGCTCGCGCAAGAGACCGGACTCACGTTCACGGCGACGCCGGCCCGGCTTACGGTTGACGCGTAAGCTGAAGCCGGTGCGAGTGGCGCTGTGGGATCAGTACGGCGGCGACATGCCGTCGGGTTGGATCCGGTGGATGTTCGAGCAGCAGTACCAGTTCACGAACTTCGAGGTGGTGTATCCGCCGCAGCTCGATGCGGGGAACCTCAGAGCGAAATACGACGTGATTATCTTCACCGGCGGCATTCCGGCAACCGACGAGGCAGTCGAAGCGGGCAGCGAGGAAGGGCCGCGGAACGCGCCGCCGGCGAATCTGCCCCCGGAATGGGCGGGCAAGGTTGGAAGCATCACCGGCGCGAAGACGATCCCGCAGCTTAGGGCGTTCGTGGAACAGGGTGGGACCATCATCGCAATCGGAAGCGCGACCAACATCGCCTATCGGCTTGGTCTTCCGGTCGTGAATCACCTCGTAGAGCGGACGGCGTCCGGCGCCGTGCGGCCGCTGACTTCCGATAAGTACCTTCGTGCCGGGCGCGCTCGTCACCGCCACGGTCGACAACAAGAACCCGCTGGCGTTCGGCATGCCGAATACGGTCGACGTGTTCTTCAACCGCAGCAACACGTTCAGGCTGTCGCCCGCCGCGAAAGGCGCGAAGGCGGTGGCGTGGTACGAGCGGGAGAAGCCCGTACACAGCGGCTGGGGCTGGGGCCAGTCCTATTTGCAGGGTGGCGTCGCCGCGATCGAGGCGAACCTCGGGAACGGTCACGTCTTCCTGTTTGGGCCGGAGATCACGTTCCGGGGTGAACCGCACGCGACGTTCCCGTTCCTGTTTAACGCCATTTACTACAGCGAGGCAGAGATCGTACTGGCCGCTACGCCCGTCCGGACGACGACCACCAGATAACGTCCGATGCGCGCGCTGTGCCGCGGGATCCGGATTCCCCACGGCGCGCGCTGGCGCGCCGCGGAGATTTGAAGCCACCGGCGCGAAAGTCCGAGGACGCCGAGTCGACATGTACGTGCGCGATTGCCGCGAGGCGTCAGGTTTAGGCGGCGACATGAGGACCTATCTGGCCGGCGGGACGTTCTGGCTTCCCACGTCGTCACGATAGATCTCGCGTGACCTGGTGTGATGCCAACTGACCGGATTTAGGGGACCTTCAGTTCCGGACCGTCTCGCGGTCGCTGCATTGTGGGTTCCGTGAGGAATGTCGTGTCTCCAGTAGGAGAGCCGGCACTATGATGGCGCGATGGCCGAGCGCGCGAGCCGATGGGCACCCCAGCGTTCGCACTGATCCCAGGGGGCTGGTTCACCATGGGTACGCAGCTCGGCCACGAGGACGAGCGGCCGCCCCATCGCGTCTTCGTCGACCCGTTCGAGCTGGGTGTCTATCCGGTCACGCGCGCGGAGTACGAGGGCTTTGTGAACGCCACCAGGCATGAGCCGCCCCGCGACTGGTCACTGCCGCTCTTTGCCCACGCGGATCTTCCCGTTGTAGGCGTGAGCTGGACCGATGCCGTCGCGTATTGTACGTGGCGATCCACGCAAGACGGGCGGCCGGTCCGGCTGCCGACCGAAGCCGAGTGGGAATGTGCCGCGCGTGGACGCCAAGCGGCGCTCTTCCCGTGGGGTGACGTGATGCCGGCGTGGATTCCGAACGGCGGACGCGGTCCGTTACAGGCGCCGTGGCCGGTGACACTGGGCGAGCCGACGGACTTCGGCCTGTTCGGCATCGCGACCAACGTGCACGAGTGGTGCGCCGACTGGCACGACCAGAACTACTACAGCCGCTCGCCGGAGCGGAATCCCGCGGGGCCCGACCACGGTGTGCGACGCGCCGCGCGGGGAGGCGCGTGGCGCCACGCGCACACGATCTGCCGCGTCACGCTGCGCAGCAAGCTCGATCCGTCCTTCCGCTACAACGACTTTGGGTTCCGCCTCGCGCGAAGCCTCTAAAGCCCAGCCCGGACGGCAGCGGGGATTCCCGAAACGTGGACACACTATCCGTCTATCGAGTTCGCGCGCGTAGGCCGGGTGCTCGCCGGACTCGGAGGGTCCACGGAAATGGCGACGCAGTCACCTGACGCGCCAACCGAGGGACTATCTTGCGCGGCGACGATCAGGATCAGCCCAACGACCGCCACGATGCCGCCGTTGATCGCCGACTTCATCTGACTGCGCCGGGGGACTCCAATCGCGGGTTAGGTTGCGCGGTCAGGTTCGCAACTCGCTAGCAGCTCGATCAATTCCTCGAAGGTTGCGTTGCCTGCAAGAACAGCCTCCCGCGGTAGTCGTCCAGTTGCTTCCACCGCCTCGATTGCCTCCATCGGGGACAGGCCTCGTGCCGCAACGAGCCAAGCCGCGAGCACGTGACCGGTTCGGCCATTGCCGCCCCAGCAATGGATCACCGCGCGTTCACCGCCCGTGTCGGCAGCACGCAGGAACGGCAAAATATTTCCTCTGAGTGCTTGCCGCGAGCAGAGATGGTGGTCGGCGATGGGTTCCATCAGAACGCCGGTTGCGCCGAACAGCCTCTTGTACTCGGCCTCAAGATTGACCGGAAAGCCGGCTAACTGCCCGGCGTCGAGGAGACAACACACTCGGGTGACACCTTGAGCACGCATGAATTCCGCCCATTCAAAGATACGGGTCGGCGACGCGTCAGGCGTCCGCGCCCCGTACGCTGTCCGCTCGGCGGTCCGGGCCGGCCCGAAATGAAAGTTCGAGTCCATTACTTCTTGGCGAAGTTGCCGTCAGCCTTACTGGTAGCCGCTAAGATGACGGCGACGAACGGTTTGCCTGTCGATCGTTGGCCTCTGAAGCGACGGGTACACTATCGGTAAACGCTAGGCCGCACACGGCTGGCGCTCAGTCACGTGCGAACGCAGTTGGGAAGCTTCCGATCGAGCGATCCTCATCGGCATTTTGTCAGCAGAGGGTCGTTGCCGCGCTTCAACCTGAAGACGCCGACGCGTTGCCCGCCGGCTTCGAGCGTCACCGTCAGGGTCATCGTGTCGTCGATCACCCGGCCGACGTAGCGGGCGCGCGGGACGGCGGCCGGTTGATTGCGGCGCGGCCCACCGTGTTCCGGCGTATGAGAGCCCTTTGCGATGAACTTCCCGCTCGCATCGAGAACGATCGGCTGATCGATCGTGCCGGTAGCACAGTCGTATTCGAGCCGCGCGTCATCGCGGCCGACCACCATCCGGATGTGATCGCCTCCCCACACACCCGGTATCAGCGTCCGCGATTTTGCGGTGGACAGTACATCGATTCGAGCCGAGTCCGGCAGCGATGGCCACCAGCAGGCGAGTAGCGCGACGACGGCGGCGATCGAACTCCGCAGCGACATTGAACCTTGGTCGATTGACATTTTGTTCACCGCGACGGGCTACGAAAGTCTCCAGTTCGAGTGTTTTCGCATGTTCACGTCGAGAGTCGTCCGAGAGCGCTCGCTTCGGCCTGACGTCGTAAACAATTCGCGCACAGTAGTTTAGTATCTTGATGCATCTCCGGCGGCACCATCGGACGTGGCCGTGCCGTTGCAGGTGACTATCGTCAACGCTGCCAATTGATTCGTGCACGAATCCGGTAGCTTCGGCCAACCCGGGAAGACTACGTGAGCTCATGATGCGTTTCCTGACTGCTGCGGGCGGGCGATTCAGATCGGCTGCTCTCTCTGCTGTTGCGGTGTTCGCGGCGATCACGTTCGCTGGCTCGGCGCCACGAGCTCAGACGGCGCCTTCGGCGGGACCGCCGTCGCGGGTCGTTCGACTGCAGCAGGGACGACCGTTCCACGGCGATCTTCGCCAACTGCCGGACCGCCTGCCTCCGCAGCGCGAGCATCGTCCCGTCGAGAACGAGCGCGAGGAGCCGTCCCTGTCGCGTGGCGGCGGCGATCCCGCGGCGCAGACCTCGGCTCCGGCGGCGCCTGCGCCGGCTCCGGGCACCGGGAGCGGCGCCGGCAATTTCGCCGGACTCGACTTCGCGCATTGGGGCGACGGTTGGCCGCCCGACCCGAACGGCGACGTCGGACCGATCTACTACATTCAGACCGTCAACACCTCCGTCGGCGTCTTTCGCAAGAGCGACGGCATCCAGGTCGCCGCGTTCAGCTTCGACACGCTGATGGGCCAGGGAAACCTGGGCAACGCGTGCGACAATCAGAATTTCGGCGATCCCGTCGTGGTGTGGGACGCCGGTGCCGATCGCTGGATCATCTCCAACTTTGCGTTCGCGACGAACGCGGGCAACCCTGTCGCGCCCTACTTCGAGTGTTTCGCCGTCTCGCGGACGGGAGATCCGGTCAACGGCGGGTGGAACTTCTACGCGCTGCAGACGACCGACCTCTTTCCCGACTATCCCAAGCTCGGCGTGTGGCCCGACGGGTTGTACCTCACAGCCAACATGTTCTCCGGGAACACGTTCAAGAACGTGCGCGTCTGGGCGCTCGACAAGACGCAGATGTATGCCGGCGTGGCCGCGTCGGCGGTGACCTTCAACCTGCCGTCGAAGGTTCAGGGCGTCAGCGTCTTCACTGGGATTCCGAGCACGTATCACACGGCGACCGGCACGCCGCCGGCCGGCCGGCCGAACTTCATTTCGGTCATCTGGTCGTCCAAGATCGCGCGAATCTGGAAGTTCCACGTCGACTGGAGCAACACGGCCAACTCAACGCTGACCGGGCCGTCGAACGTCACGCTGGCGAGCTGGGGAGTTGGGCCGTCGTCGGTTCCCGCGAAGAGCGGTAATGCACTCGACACGCTGCGCGAACGTTTGATGGTGCAGAACCAGTACACGAATCTCGCCGGCGCCGAGTCGCTCTGGCTCACGCACACCGTCGCCAACCCTGGCAACGTCGCCTTGACCTCGCCGCGCTGGTATCAGCTTGCCGTCACCGGCGGCACCGTGGTGACGTCTGGCCCGCTGCAGCAATCCACGTGGGCTCCCGACTCTACTGTCGCCCGCTGGATGCCGAGCCTTGCCGTCGACAAGGACGGGAACATGGCCATCGGATACAGCGTGGCGAGCTCGACGCTGTTCCCGGGCATCCGCTATGCCGGCCGGCTCGCCACCGATGCGGCGAACACCTTGGGCCAGACTGAGACGTCGCTGATCGAAGGGACCGCATCGCAGTGCTGCAACTTCTCGGACGGCACGGTCAATAATCGCTGGGGCGATTACAGCGCGATGACGATCGACCCCGACGGTTGCACGTTCTGGTACACGACCGAGTACTACCAGTCACCGCAACCGGCATCGCTCGCCGCGGACAACTGGCAGACCCGGATCGGCTCCTTCAAGTTCGCCGGTTGCACGCCGAATGCGTCGGCATTGCAGGGAAGCGTGACCAGTTCGGCGACCGGCAACCCGATCGCCGGTGCCACGGTGACGATCGGAACGAGCTCGACGACGACCGACGCCGGCGGGCAGTACACGATCGGTTCGCTGACGCCCGGCACCTACAACGTGACGGCATCGGCGCCTGGATATACCGGTGCCACGGTCTCGGTGACGATTTTGGCTGGCGTTACGACGACGCAGAATTTCGCGCTTGTTCCCGCCGCCGGGCACGAGCACCTCGCTCGCCGTCGCCGCCGCATCCGGCACCTTCGGCGGCACGACAGCGCTGTCGGCGACGCTGACAGCGGGCGGTACCGGCGTGACCGGCAAATCGATCAATTTCACGCTGAACGGCAACTCGGCCGGCAGCGCGTCGACCGACGCTTCGGGCGTGGCGATGTTGTCGAACGTAAGCCTGGCGGGGGTCGGCGCCGGCACGTATGCATCGGGCGTTGGAGCCAGCTTCGCCGGCGACGGCAGCTACGCGAGCAGCAGCGGAACGAACAGTCTCACGGTGGCGAAGGCGAGCCAGACGATCTCGTTCGGCGCGTTGGCGTCCAAGACGTATGGCGACCCCAGCTTCTCCGTCAGCGCGACCGCCTCGTCCGGCCTGGTGGTGAGCTTCAGCGCCAGCGGCAACTGCGCGATCGCGACGACGACGGTCACGATCACCGGCGCGGGATCCTGCACCATCACGGCGTCCCAGGCCGGCGGCGCGAACTATCTGGCGGCGCCGAATGTTCCGCAGACCTTCACCATCGCGAAGGCGAGCCAGGTGATCACGTTCAACCCACTGCCGGACAAGACCACCAGCGATCCGCCGTTCACGGTGAGCGCGACCGCCTCGTCAGGTCTCGCGGTCAGCTTCTCGGCCACCGGAAACTGCACCGCGTCGGGCAACACCGTGACGATCACCGGCGCGGGCACGTGCACGATCACGGCGTTGCAAGCAGGCAACGTCAACTACAACCCGGCGCCTGACGTGCCGAGGACGTTCAACATCACGTCCGGCGGCGGCAGCGGTTCGAGCGCCGCGTTCGTCGGCATCGATTCGACGACACAGGGTTCCTGGAGCACCGTCTACGGCGCCGACGGCTACAACGTCGTCAACGACCTTGCGAGCTATCCGGCGTACGCCGTGGTCGCGCCGAGCGGGCAGGGAAGCTATACGTGGCTCACGTCGACGTCGGATGTGCGCGCCCTTCAAAAGGCGTCGAATCCGGCGGATCGCCTCGCGGCGACGTGGTACGGCAGCACGTTCTCGATCGATCTGAATCTCACGGATGGCAACACGCATCAGGTGGGCTTCTATGTGGTCGATTGGGATTCGACCAGCCGCACCGAGACGCTCGAGGTGCACGATGCCGCTACCAATGCGCTGCTCGACAGCCGCATCGTCAGCGGCTTCCACGACGGCCGGTACGTGATCTGGAACCTTCGCGGCCATGTCACGGTGCGCGTCGTCTCGAACGCCGGTGTGAACGCCGTCGTCAGCGGCCTGTTCTTCGGCGGCAGCGCGCCGCCGCCCAATCCGACCGCGAGCGCGGCCTTCGTCGGCACCGATGCAGCGACTCAAGGATCGTGGAAGGGCGTGTACGGGTCCGACGGCTACAACGTCGTCAACGACGCCATCAGCTATCCGGCGTACGCGCAGGTCGCACCGGCCGGACAATCGAGCTACACGTGGGCGGCGACGACGACGGACGTGCGCGCGTTGCAGAAGGCGAACACCGCGGATCGCCTGGCCGCGACGTGGTACGGCTTGACGTTCACGATCGATCTGAATCTCGTCGACGGCCTGACGCATCGGGTCGCGCTGTATGTGGTCGATTGGGATTCGACGTCGCGTATTCAGATCATCGAAGTGCGTGATTCCGTCACGAACGCGCTGCTCGACACGCGGACGGTGAGCGGCTTCCACGACGGGCAATACCTGGCGTGGAACATTCGAGGCCACGTCACGGTGCGGGTCGTGAATACCGCCGGCGTCAACGCGGTCCTCAGCGGTCTGTTCTTCGGTTCTTGAGCGGCTCTCGCTCGGCGCGGTATGACCTACTCGTCGGCGGCAAGAGCAGATGATCATCCGCGCCGGCGAGCGCGACTGGTGAACACGACGCCGGCAGTCTCGAGACTGACGAGTCCCAACGTGGCGGTTCACGAACGCCGAAAGCGTCGGTTCACCGAAGCGTCTGAACCAGGGCCAGGATGTTGCCCTCCGGATCCTTGAACCACGTTGATTTGGCGCCGCCGGGCGGTGACGATGCCGTCCTGGGTCGCTGAGGCCCGGCATGTTAGTACTCCTCGAAGGTCACGCCGCGTGCCGTGAGGTCGGCCACTTCGCGCTCGACGTCGACGACCTGCCACGGCTTGACGGCCTTGGACGTGCCGGCGTTCGGCGTCGGACAGAGGAAGCACGCGGTGTGGTCGCCGAATTTGATACGTGACACCGCCGCCGACCTCGCGGCCAGTCGCGACGCTTCCACGAGACTGCCGGTCGCGAACCGCTCGCGCTGCGCTTCAGTGCCCAAGGACTCGGAACCATTCGCGGCGAGCGAGAGCGAGCCGCGATGCTTCCCGAAGCCTGTCTGGCGCGCGGCAAGGACTCGGAACCGCTGGTGACGCGCGAAGCGCGTCGCCGCGCTTCCCGAGACTGTCGGTCGCGAACCGCTCGCGCAGCGAGCGGGTTCGCGCCCGGCAGGACTCGAACCTGCGACCCCCGGCTTAGAAGGCCGGTGCTCTATCCAACTGAGCTACGGGCGCATGCGTAGGAAGGTCGTGTCGAGTTCGCACGCGACGAATCGAAGCGCCGCTTGAATTTCCCACCAGTCATCAGTAAGGTACGCCTCCGCACGCGTCGTTCGGCGGCGGACTCAGGTTCGGCGGAACTTTTCGCAATCTGTCAACGCGGTTCACTCGAGGAACTGTTGCATGTCTGTATCGACTGCACCGGTCCGGCTGCCGATCCGCCGGTTTGGCGCCACCGAGCGTCACGACGCGTGGTGGATTCAGCCGCTCGTCGTCGTTCTCGGGCTCTCGACCTTCCTCGTCTACTCGACGTGGGCGGCGTTCCAAGGCGACCACTACACCTACGGCCCGTACCTGTCACCGTTTTACTCTCCGGAGCTTTTCGGTAACTCGCCGCACAGTTGGTTCGGTCCGCGACCCGGCGCGTGGCCGGCGTGGCTGCCGTTTTCGCCGGCGCTGCTGATCCTTCCGATCCCGGGCTTTTTCCGGTTGACGTGCTACTACTACCGCGGCGCCTACTACAAAGCGTTCTGGGCGGACCCGCCGTCATGCACCGTCGGCGAGCCGCGTTCGTCATACCGGGGCGAGCACTCGTTTCCGCTCGTCCTGCAGAACATCCACCGCTACATGCTGTTTCTGTCGCTGGGCGTGTTGTTTCTTCTCTACACGGACGTCTGGAAGGCGCTGTGGTTCACCGATCCCGACGACTGGAACCATCTCGTTTGGTATCGGCGTCGGCACGCTCGTCCTGACGGCCAATTGCGGCCTTCTGAGCGCGCTACCTGTTCGGCTGTCATTCGCTGCGTCACGTCGTCGGCGGCTGCGTCGACGAGCTGTCGCGCGCACCGATGGGCCTTGGGCGTACTCCTGCGTCAGCTGCCTCAATCGCCGGCACATGCTGTGGGCGTGGTGCAGTCTGTTCACGGTCGGCTTCGCCGACTTGTACGTCCGACTCTGCTCCATGGGCGTGTGGTCGGACTTCAGGATCTGGTGATGCCGGAGTATCAGACACACGAACACGACGTGCTTGTCGATCGGCGCAGGCGGAGCGGGGCTGAGAGCGGCGATCGAAGCCTCCGCGAGCGGCGTCTCCGTCGGGCTCGTGTGCAAATCGCTGCTCGGCAAGGCGCACACCGTCATGGCCGAAGGCGGCATCGCCGCCGCGCTCGCCAACGTCGACGATCGCGACAACTGGAAGGTCCATTTCGCGGACACGATGCGCGGCGGCCAGTACGTCAACAACTGGCGCATGGCCGAGCTGCACGCCAAGGAAGCGCCCGATCGCGTGCGCGAACTCGAGGCGTGGGGCGCGACGTTCGACCGGACGAAGGACGGCAAAATCCTGCAGCGAAACTTCGGCGGCCATCGGTATCCGCGTCTGGCTCACGTCGGCGACCGCACCGGGCTGGAGCTGATCCGCACGCTGCAGGACCACGGCATCCATCAGGGCATCGACGTGCACATGGAGTGCACGATCATCAAGCTGCTGAAGGACGGCGGCCGCGTCGTCGGCGCGTTCGGCTACGAGCGGGAGCGCGGACGATTCAAGCTGTTCAAGGCGAAGGCGATCGTCCTGGCGACCGGCGGCATCGGCCGTGCCTACGAGATCACCAGCAACAGCTGGGAATACACCGGCGACGGTCACGCGCTCGCCTACGACGCCGTGGCGGAACTGATCGATATGGAGTTCGTCCAGTTCCATCCGACCGGCATGATCTGGCCGCCGAGCGTTCGCGGCATTCTGGTCACCGAAGCCGTGCGCGGCGAAGGCGGTGTGCTCGACGAACAGTCGAGGGCCGCCGGTTCATGTTCGACGACATCCCGGACAACTATCGCGCCCAGACCGCGGACAACGAAGAGGAAGGGTGGCGGTACACGCAAGGCGACAAGTCGGCGCGACGGCCGCCGGAGCTGCTGACCCGTGACCACGTGAGCCGCTGCATCGTCCGCGAAATCAAGGCGGGTCGAGGCAGTCCGCACGGCGGCGTGTTTCTCGACATCAGCTGGATCAAGGCCCGGATCCCGAATGCTGCCGAGCACATCAAGAAGAAGCTGCCGAGCATGTATCACCAGTTCAAGCAGCTCGCGGATATCGACATCACACAGGAGCCGATGGAAGTTGGCCCGACGACGCACTACGTCATGGGCGGCGTGCGGGTCGACGCGGACACGCAGATGTCGAGCGTGCCGGGCCTGTTCGCCGCGGGCGAATGCGCGGCCGGCATCAACGGCGCGAATCGCCTCGGCGGCAACTCGCTCTCCGACATCATCGTCTTCGGCAAACGCGCGGGCGAGTACGCCGCGAAGTTTGCGAAGGCTCAGAACAGCCGGCCCGATCGACGCACGGCAGTTGGACGAAGCGACGCAACGGGCCCTGCGAGCCCTTCGAGCGAGGCGCCGATGGCGAGAATCCCTATCAGGTGCAGTACGCGCTGCAGAAGATGATGCAGGACCTCGTCGGCATCGTGAGGAACGAGGGCGAGATGCAGCGCGCGCTCGAGGGGCTCGGTCCGTTGCGTCGAACGAGCGGAGCAAGTCGGCATCGGCGGGCATCGCGAGTACAACCCTGGCTGGCACGCCGCGCTCGACCTGCACAGCCTGCTGACGGTTTCGGAAGCGATTACCCGCTCGGCGATCGAACGCCGCGAGAGCCGTGGCGGTCACTTTCGAGACGACTACCCGGACAAGGACGCGGCCTGCGCGACATTCAATATTGTCGTGCGCAAGAACGCCGACGGCGGCATGGAGATTTCCCGCGTGCCGATTCCCGAAATGCCCGGTGAGCTGAAGCAGATCATTGAGGAAATGAAATGACGGGGCAGCCATCACAGGACGGACCGCGACGTTTCGAATCTGGCGCGGCGACGCCCGGGGCGGTAGCTATCACGACTACCCGACCGACGTTTCCGGAAGGCATGGTCGTGCTCGACGCCGTCCATCAGATCCAGGCCGTGCAGGCGAACGATCTCGCTGTACGCTGGAACTGCAAGGCGGGGAAGTGCGGATCGTGCTCGGCTGAAGTGAACGGCAACCCGCGACTGATGTGCATGACGCGGCTGAACGAGCTCGATCTCTCGACGCCCGTCACCATTGAACCGATGCGCGCGTTTCCGCCGATCAGGGATCTCGTGACGGATGTATCGTGGAATTTCGAAGCGAAGAAACGCATCAAGCGGTTCAAGCCGCGGCCGCCGGATGCTCCTGATGGCACGTGGCGCATGTCGCAGCCTGACGTGGAGCGCGTGCAGGAGTTCCGCAAGTGCATCGAATGTTTTTTATGTCAGGACGTCTGTCACGTGCTGCGCGATCATCAGATGTTCAACGAGTTCATCGGCCCTCGTCATCTGGTTTATGCGGCGGCCCTGGAGATGCATCCGCTCGACACGGAAAATCGCACGCGCGATCTGAAGGCCAGCCATGGCATCGGCTACTGCAACATCACCAAGTGTTGCACGAAGGTCTGTCCCGAGAGCATCACCATCACCGACAACGCCATCATCCCGCTCAAGGAACGTGTGATCGATCAGATGTACGATCCGATTGCCAAGATGTTTCGCGCATTACGCGGAGGTCGCCATGTTTGAGCTCAAAGCCCTCTCGCCGGAAGCCGTACCCCGAGCGCTCGCCAAGGCCGAGCGGTACCGCCTGCTGAACGAACCTGGTGAAGCGGTGAGCATTTGCCTCGACGCGCTCGAGGTCGAGCCGACCAATCAGGAAGCGATCGCGACGCTGCTGCTGGCCATCACCGAACAGTTCGACGCCGATCCGACGCGTGTCAACGAGGCGCTGAAAACGGTCGAGCGGCTCACCGACGACTACCAGCGGATTTACTACACCGGCATCATCCACGAGCGGCGCGCGAAAGCTTTTCTCAGGCACCGCACGCCGCTCGGCGGCCCCCGCGCCTACGAATGGCTGCGTGAGGCGATGGCCTGCTACGAGAAGGCCGAGACCCTGCGGGCGCCGAACAACGACGATGCGCTCCTCAGATGGAACGCCTGCGCGCGGCTGATCATGGCCGACGATCATCTGGCGCCGATCAGCGAGGAGCGGGGCGAGCCGCTTTTCCTGGAGTAAGCTCGCCGGCTCGAGACTTCGCTTGCGATGGGCGCGCCGATCCGTAATAGTTCGCCGATGCGTCGAATCGTTCTTGCCGCGGCATGCCTTCTGATTCTCGCCGGACTGGTGCGGCTCGACGGCCGCGTGCAGCCCGACGCGCCGATCGTCAGCGGCGCCCACCGTTTCCAGAAAGTCGCGGACGGCATCTACTACGCGACGTCCTCGGGCACGATGAACGTCGGCGCGAACTCGCCGGTCATCGTCACCGGTACGGACGCGCTGATCGTCGACTCGTCGATCACTCCGGCAGCGGGCCGGGCGCTCGCGCAGGATCTGAAGGCCATCACCGACAAGCCGATCAAGTACGTCGTCGATTCGCATTATCACTACGATCACAGCTTCGGCAACCAGGTCTTCGATCGCGACGCGCAGGTGATCGGTCACCAGAACACGCTGATTCGGATGCCCGGCTCGATGGAGCAGTTCACCTACTTGAGCAGCGTGCGCCCCGTTCCCGATCGCGTCGCGGCGCTGAAGGAACGGCTGATGAAAGAAGCCGATCCGCAGCAGAAGGCGGCGCTCGAGCGGCAGATCACGAGTTCGCTGGCCTACCTCGAGCAGGTCAAGGAAACGGTAATCACGCTGCCGAACCTGACCTTCACCGACAGCATCACGATCAACCACGGCGGCCGTGAGATGCAGATCAAGTACCTCGGTCGTGGCCACACCGACACGGACGTCGTTGTGTTCCTACCGAAAGAGCGAATCGTCGCCACCGGCGATCTGATGGAATCGATCGTCTCGTACATGGGCGATTCCTACCCCCAGGACTGGATTGGCACGCTCGATCGGCTGAAAGCGCTCGACTTCGACACCGTGATGCCGGGGCACGGCGTGGTGTTTCAGGGGAAGAGCAAGATCACCGCGTTTCAGCAGTACCTGCGCGACGTGATCGCGCAGGTCGATGCGTTCCGCCGGCAAGGGCTTTCGGCCGAGGATGCCGCCGCCCGAGTCGATTTGACGAAGCACGCCGGCGAGTTTCCACAGATTCGCGCCGTCGGTGTCGACGTGGCGACGGTGCGGCGCATGTATCGGCTCGCGCAGGACCCGAACGCCGGCCCCACACCGTAGCCCGAGTCTGCTGAACAGCGCCCTCGCCGGAGTCGTCTAAAATCGCGGGAGCACGCGCCATGACAACTGACCGTTCGGGTTGGATTCGGACGTGGGTGGAACGGGCGTGGCAGGACGTCCGGTATGGCGGCCGCATGTTCGCCGGCAACCCCGGCTTTGCTGCCATCGCCGTGCTGTCGCTGGCTATCGGCATCGGTGCCAACACCGCGATCTTCAGCTTCGCCGACGCGCTGCTCCTGCGGCCGTTGCCCGTCGCCCGTCCGGGCGAAGTGCTCACCGTCGGGTCCACCTCGAGCGCGGACTTTTTCGGCTCGACGCTCGTCTCGTCGTACCGCGACTACGTGGACATCCGCGATCGCGCCAAGAGCTTCGACGGCCTCACCGCCTTCATCGAGCGTCACCGTCGGATTTGCGGCGGACGCGAATGCGCAGCCGCGGCTGAAGCTCGGCATCCGCGCGAGCAGCAACCTGCTCTCGCTGATGGGCGTGACCCCGACGATCGGCCGCGACTTTCGACCCGACGAGGATCAGGTGCCCGGCCGCGACGCCGTCATCATCCTCGGCAGGACGCTCTGGGAGCAGGAGTTCGGCGCCGACCCGGGCGTGCTCGGGAGGACCGTGCGAATCAACGGCATCGACTTCACCGTCGATCGGCGTCACGCCTGCCGCGTTCACGGGCATGGACCAGTTCGTCCGCTCCGATTTCTTCGTGCCGATGATGATGTCGTCGCGTCTCATCGCCGACCCGAAGGCGGGTTCGCTCGAAGCGCGTGACATGCGCAACCTGCGGATCAAGGGCCGTCTGAGGCCGGGAGTCTCGCAGGCGTCGGCCCAGGCCGAGCTGAGCGCGATCGCGTCCGACCTCGAGCGCGCCTACCCGCAGACCAACAAGAACCGGCGTCTCGCAGTGCGTACCGAACTCCAGGAGCGCATCGCGCAGGACGCTCCCGACGCGACGCTCGTCGCGATGCTGTCCACGCTCGCGCTCGCCGTGCTGTTTGTCGCCTGTGCGAACGTCGCCGGTCTGTTGACCAGCCGCGCGCCGGCGAGAGCGCGCGAGATGGCGCTGCGCCTGGCGATTGGCGCCGGCCGCGGCCGATTGATCCGGCAGCTGGTGACTGAGAGCCTGCTGCTGGCAGTTGCAGGCGGTGTCGCTGGCCTTGGCATCGGATACGCCGGCATGATGCTCTTCAGCCAGATTCAGTTGCCGACGGACCTGCCGATCAACCTGTCGTTCCGGATGGACCGGCGCGCGCTCGTCTTCAGCTTTGCCGTCGCGGTCGCGAGCGCGCTGGTCTTCGGCCTCGTGCCGGCCGTGCAGGCGACGCGTACGGATCTCACCGCCGTGATGAAAGCCAGTGACAGTGTCGCGCCCGGCCGCCGTCGCCGATGGGGACGCGCGCTCCTCGTCTGCGGACAAGTCGCCGTGTCGGTCGTCCTGCTCGTCGTGGCGATGTTCATGTATCGGGGTTTCGGACAGCAGCTCGCCAACGGACCCGGCTATCGGACCGATCACCTGCTGATGATGAGTTTCGACCCCACGATGGTGCGCTACTCTCAGGAGCAGTCACAGCAATTCTTCGCGCAGGTCGCCGACCGCGCGCGTGCCGTGCCCGGCGTCGCCAGCGTCACGATGTCGACGATGGTGCCGATGTCGAACGATTCGATCGGCTTCGAGGCCGTCGTGCCCGAAGGGTTCCAGTTTCCTGTCGGACGCGAGAACACGCGCGTGCTCGCGTCACGCATCGACGAACACTACTTCGACACGATGGGCCTGACGCTCCTCAAGGGCCGTGGATTTCTCGAGACCGACGGCCCTGACGCGCCGAGAGTGGCCATCGTCAACGAACAGTTCGCGAAGCACTTCTGGCCGAATCAGGATCCCATCGGCAAGCGCCTCCATGCGGGCGACGACAAGGCGTGGGTGCAGGTCGTCGGCCTCGCGAAGACCAGCAAGTACGTCTTCATTGCCGAACCTCCTAGCGACTTCATCTACTTCCCATACCGGCAGACCCGGCCACGTCAAATGATTCTGATCGCCCGCTCGATGGGCGAGGCGTCGGTGCTGGCCGCGCCGCTGCGCGAGGTCGTCCGCGGACTCGATTCGAACCTGCCGATCTTCAACGTCCGCACGATGGAGGAACTCTATCGGATGCGTGCGACCAGCATCTTCAAAGTCCTCGTGACGATCGTCGGCGGCATGGGCGCGATGGGGCTGGGGCTCGCGATCGTCGGGCTGTACGGCCTCGTGGCCTACGCCGCCAGCCGGCGGACGCGCGAGATCGGCATCCGCATGGCGATTGGCGCCGAACGCGGCACGGTCCTGCGGCTCGTACTCCGCCAGGGGCTCGGCCTGGCGCTGACCGGTCTGGTCGTCGGTCTCGCCGCGAGCGTCGGCGCCGGGCGATTGCTGAATGCGGCGTTCCCGAACGGCGGCGAGCAACGCGATCTGATGGCATTCGCGCTGGTCATTCCGATCGTGATCGCGGTCACGTTCGTGGCCACCTACATACCGGCGTTCCAGGCCTCGCGCATCAATCCGATCAACGCGCTCCGCCAGGAATAGACGTCTACCGACAGGCGCACGCGCGTTCGCTTCTGGAACAATCGCCGTCCGAAATCGGACAGCCGAAATTCCCAGAATGATCGTGTTACCGTTAGCGCCGTGGCGCGTTCATCGATCATTGCGACTGTCGTTGTCGTTCTCGCCGGTTTTCAGTCCGGGCAGGATCCCGGCATCACCGCCGAACTTGCCCGTGTGCGTTCGCAAATCAGCGCGAGCGTGCCGGAGAATCAGCGCGCGTCACTCGTGCAACGGCTCGATCGCGCTGATGCAGCCCTGAAGTCCGGCCGCTCGTATCAAGCGTTGTATTTGCTCGAAGCGGCGCACGAGGGCGCTGCGGCGTTCGCATTTGCCGCCTCTTCACGCGTGCAGTCGCAGGATGATTTCATCAGGACATGGACGCGGCTCGGTGTTCCCAGGCCGCGCAGCGGCAAGCCCGGAAATCTTGTCCGAGTTCCAGCCGTAGTGGACGCGATCGCCGAGGCTGCCGAAGATCGCGGTCCCGCGACATATCAGGCCAGCCGGCCATACGCGGAGGACGCTGGAACCGACGCCGGTCTGTATTACCTCGGCGAGTCGCGAGCGGTGATGGATTACGCAGCGTTCGTCAGGTCCCTCACCTGGTCCGATGCAGGACGGCGCCCGGTATTTCGCTCGATCGCGCCGGAGCTGTTGGCGTTCGATCTCGAGATGACGGCCAAGTACGAAGCGATGGACCGGAAGGATCATCCTACCTACATCCGCGCCAGCGCCGCACTGAAGCAGGCGCGGTCGCTGGACGACCATGGCGCGCTGCAAGGAGCGCTGTTCCAGTACCTGCTCGCGCGCTACCTGTTTGCACCGCTGCGCGGTCCGGCCGCGGGTGATGCGACGAGTGGCCGCATCGACGCCGCGCGCGCCACACTGCCATCCGGCGAGGATCACAGCATCAGCGAGTTGTTTATCCAGTTCGCGCAAGAAGGATTGTCGAGCGACAGCGCGGATCTTCGCCGCGGCGCCGCGTCGGTCATCGAGGATGTCGTCCCAGCGTATCTCGCGGCGATTGCGCCGGCACGTCCGACAACCAGTTCAACCACGAACGCAACGGTCGCCATCACCCTCGTTCGCTGGCCGTTCACGTGAAACCTGTCCGATCCAGCAAGTTTGCTGGTGCGCGATGTGGCCAACGAATTCGCCGGCAAGGTCAAGGTATCGATCGAAGAGTACGGCAACTCGCCGATGGCGACCAAGTTCGGTGTACGGCGTTATCCGGTGGTCTTCGTCGACGACGTGCTCGTGGCGAGGCCGAAGGACTTCGGATTTGGCGGAACTGACGATGTCAGCGGCGGCCTTTATGTGCCGTGGCTCGAGCCGGCGAATCAACGGAGATTCAAGGACGATCTTCGCCGCACGGTCGTGCGGCGTCTGAGCGGCGAGCGCGTCGCCGGCCTCGACGTCGCGGATGTTGCCACTGAATCGGACGCGTCCGAAGGCGCGCCGGCGCTGCCTACGCTGGCGTTACAGGACATCACCGGCAAAACCATCGATGCCGCCCGGCTGTCGAATCGACCGGTGATCGTCGAACTGTGGGCGACCTGGTGTCCACCGTGCCGCTCGACGATGGCGTGGCTTCCGTCGCTGCAGAAAAAGTACGGGGACCGCGCGACGGTTCTCGCCATCGCTGTCGACTCGAAGCCGGACGACGTGCGGAAGATGGCCGGCTCGTTCAAACCGAACTACCCGATCGTGATGGGCACGCCGGAAGTGATCAAGGCGTTCGGCGCCGTCGCCGCCGTTCCGAAGGTGATCGTCTACGACGCGCGGGGACGACGCTCGAAGGTGCTCTACGGTGCGCCTCCCGATCTCCACGACCAAATCGAAGCGGCAGTAAAGAAGGCGGCCGAGGCTCGCTGACGCCCTCCTGCGTCGATCCGAACAAGTAACTCCGGCTGCAGATGTAGTCATCGAAGTCAGCTGCCGATGAGCCGCCCGCCGGCATGCCACCGCAAAGTCCTGACGAGAAAAGAGTAGTCAAATCGGGACTCGAGGTACGCAGGTTGCACCGGAGTTGGCCGCTTCAAGCGGTTTTCTTCCGAAGGAGTTGCTCATGCCCGCGGCACTTCGCGTTCAATTCCTCGCCTCGTGTCTGGCGCTTGCGGCGGTGGCTGGTTGCACAGGTGGCTCTGGATCGCCCGCTGCGCCCTCGGGCGGTGTCGGCGCAACGATCACGGGAACCGTCATCCGAACGGCTGGCGCGCCGCTCGGGTTAAGAGTTGGGGTTTCGGGCACCGACCTGTCAGCGGTTGTCGAGAGTTCGGGCTCGTTTCAAATCGCCCGCGTGCCTCCGGGCAACGTTCAATTGAATTTCAAGGACGCGACGGTCAACGCCGTCGCACAGCTCTCCAACGTGGCTCAGGACGAGTTCATCGAAGTCCAGGTGCAGGTGAACGGGACCAGTGCCACCATCCTGAATGAAACTCGCTCGAGCGGAAAGGTGACGCTCTGCCACCGCGAAGGCACCGGCGAGTATCACCTGATTGATGTGAGTGTTAATGCGGAGCCAGCGCACCGCGCCCACGGAGATGCCAAACCCGGCGAGCCCGTCCCAGGAACACAGCGGCAGGTGTTCGACGCGAACTGCCATGCAGTCGGCCCGGCGGTTACGATCAAGAAGTTCACCAACGGTGAAGATGCCGACAACGCGCCCGGTCCGAGCATCCTGGTCGGAAGCGCTGTGACGTGGCGTTACGTCGTGACCAATACCGGCACGATCAACCTGACCGGCATCGTCGTGGTCGATGACCGTGGGGTGTCGGTCAACTGCATCAATCAGACGAATCTCCCCGCGGGGCAGACGATGACCTGCAGCGGATCGGGAATCGCGACCGCGGGTCAGTACAGCAACGTCGGGAGGGTGACGGCGAACTCGGTGTCCGGTTCCGTCGACGACTCAGACCCGAGCCACTACCTGGGCATCACGCAATCGCCGCCGCCGCCGTCGTCGGGAGAATTGACGATTTGCCACATCCCGCCGGGCAACTACAACGCGCGCCACACGATCACGATCGGCGTCAGCGCCTGGCCGGCCCACCAGGGCCATTGCGCCCAAGGAACGTGCGACTACCTCGGGCCCTGCAAGTAACGGGGACAGGCCCGGGCTCGGGGACAGACCCGGGGACAGGCCCGGGGCCTGTCCCCGAGTGTGTCCCCTGAGGGACACCCCTCGGTGGCACAATCGTTCTGCAGGAGAAAACGATGGGCATGTTTGACGGCGTGTTGGGCGGAATCGTCGGCGCGGGGATGGTATCGGTGATCAGCGGCATCATCGAAAAACATGGTGGCCTGCAGGGCGTGGTCAGCGAGTTCGAGAAGAACGGACTCGGTGCGACCGTGCAGTCGTGGGTGGGAACCGGCACCAACCAGGCGATTTCGCCGGATGACGTCCACCGTGTAATCGGACCGGATCTGCTGCAACAACTCGCCGCCAAATCCGGCCTCTCAACTCAGGAGTTGGCGCAGAAGTTGGCCCAGGTGCTGCCGCAAGCAGTGGACCGGATGACGCCCAACGGAACCATGCCGAAGGGGTAAAAGAGGCGTGCGCCTATAATCCCGGTTCATGTGCATCCGGGCGCTGCTGACGATCGCGCTGCTTCTCGGCTTCGTCCCGACGACCATACACAGCCAGGCCCGTCGCGTCGCGGTCGGTTTGTGCTCGCCTCTCGCCGGCGTCGACGCGGCCAAGGCCGCCGGCTTCGACTACGTCGAGTTGTCCACGACCGAGATAGCCGGGTTGTCGGACGCGGATTTCGAGCTGGCAGTCTCACGTATCAAACAGGCCGGCATCGCCACACCGGCCGCGAATCTGTTTCTGCCGGCAACGCTGAAAGTGACCGGTCCCACGATCGATCGCGACGCGCAGAATAACTACGTGAACAAGGCGTTCGACCGCCTCGCGCGGCTCGGCGTCGAAATCGTCGTGTTCGGCAGCGGCGGTGCCCGTCGCGTGCCGGACGGCTTTCCTCAGGATGAAGCGTTCAAGCAGCTGGTCGAATTCGGGCGGCGCGTCGCGCCGGAGGCGCAGCGCCGGCGCATCACGGTGGTGGTAGAGCCGCTGCGGAAGCAAGAAACGAACATCGTCAATTCGGCGGCCGAGGGTTTGACGCTCGTTCAGGCGATTAACGAACCAGCTTTTGAACTGATGATCGATTTCTTCCACCTCGCCAGCGAGCATGAAGACCCGGCGATCGTCCTCCGCGCCGGCGCGCATCTGCGCCATCTGCACATGGCGAATCCGAACGGCCGTGTCTATCCTCTCGAATGGACTGAATTCGACTACGCGCCGTTCTTCGCGAACCTCCGGCAGGCTGGCTACGATAAGCGGATCAGCGTCGAGGCGTCGGCCAAGAACTTCGCAACCGAAGCGCCGCGCGCGATCACGCTCGTGCGCGGTGCGTTTGAGCGTTAACGCGGCCGAGACGTGAAGCGCGCGCAACGGCCAGGCAAGGCGCGGCGCCGCGACCAACGTACTCGACAGTCCCACCCGGCTTCGGCAACTGAAGCGGCACGAAAGAGTCCGATTCGGTTAATCGCCGCCGCCGCCCTCGTCGTCCTCACTTTGGTCGCCTACGGTCCGGCGTTGCGCGGCGATTTCGTTTGGGACGACAACGACTACGTCTCGAACAATCCGACGCTCCAATCGGCTGAAGGTCTTCGCGCCATCTGGTTCGATCCCACGGCGACACCCCAGGTACTATCCGCTGGTCCACTCGTCGTACTGGCTCGAATACCACCTGTGGGGGCTCGACCCGCTCGGTTATCACCTGATTAACGTCGCGCTGCATCTCATCTCGGTATTCCTGCTTTGGCGGATTCTGAGTTTCCTCGACGTGCGAGGCGCAGCGTGGATCGCCGCAATATTCGCCGTGCATCCAGTAGCAGGTCGAGTCCGTTGCCTGGATCACCGAGCGCAAGAACGTTCTCTCGGGCGTGTTCTATCTTTCGGCGATGCTGATTTATCTGACCCTCGCGCTCGAGCCGGACTCGCGGCCAGCGGCGCGGCAATGGTGGTGGAAATATGGAACGGTCTGTTCGCTCTTTTTGCTCGCTCTCGCCAGCAAGACCGTCACGGCAACGCTCCCAGCCGCACTCCTGCTATTGATTGCCTGGAAACGCGGAGGCGTGCGATCGGCCGATGTGTGGCCGCTTCTGCCGCTCGCGATTGTCGGCGTGGCGGGAGGGATGGTCACGGTGTGGCTCGAGAGACACCACGTTGGCGCACAGGGCATCGACTGGCAGCTGTCGCCGATGCAGCGTGTCGTGATTGCCGGACGCGCGTTATGGTTCTACGCGGCGAAGCTGGCCTGGCCGAGCGATCTGTCGTTCATCTATCCTCGCTGGCGCATCGACCCGACCGACTCGTGGCAGCTGGCGTACCCGATTGGCGTCGCAGCGGCGATCGCTTCGCTGTGGTTTGCGCGTCGACGCATTGGCACGGGGCCTCTCGTCGCCGTGCTCCTTTTTGCCGGCACACTGTTCCCCGCATTGGGCTTCTTCGACACATTCCCGATGCGCTATTCGTTCGTAGCCGATCACTTCCAATACCTGGCGAGCATCGCGCTGATCGCACTCACCGCCGGTGGCGTGTCGTTTCTGATCCGCGAATGGCCGCCGGCGCGTTTGCGGCTGGCGAGCGTCGGGGCAGTCGCCGTGGTGGTGGCGCTTGCGGTCCTGACCTGGCGGCAGAGCCACGCGTATCGGAATCACGAAGCGTTGTGGGAGGACACAATCCAGAAGGACCCTGCGAGCTGGATGGGCCACACGAGTCTCGGCGCGCTGCTCGGTCAACGGGGCGCGGTGGCCGAAGCGGAAAATCATTACCGTGAGGCCGTCCGCTTGAATCCCGATTTCGCGATTGCGCGCGCCAATCTCGCCGGTCTGTTGGCGAACCAGGGACGCTTCGGCGAGGCGATCACGCATTACCGCGAAGCGGTCAGGCTCGATCCAAACTCAGTCGACGCGCATGTCAGCCTGGCACGGGCGCTGCTGCTTACCGGCCAACCGCAGGAAGCGGCGAAATGGAGTCGCGTCGTGGTCGAACGCTGGCCCACCGACACGCGCGGCCCGCTGCTCCTCGACGCCGCAGTAGCCGCAGAGCGCCGGTGAGGTCAGGAGTGCCGCCGGTGGATCCGTTCTGTCTCGCGCGACTCGCCGCGCGACCAGATCCGCAGCGTGAGCTCGACGTGCGCCGACCTGAATCAGGCTTGCCGTCCGCCGACTGTCACGACGCCTCGAATCGGCGAATCCATCCACGAACGTGCCGTTCGTGCTGCCGAGGTCCTCCAGCCGCACGACGTCGCCGCCACGCATGACGTCGATTCGCGCGTGACGCCGCGACACACCGGAGGCGTCGAGCCACACGGCGCAGCCGGGATCGCGGCCGATCAGGTTTTCGCCCTCCGCGAGGACGATCGCGCGCTCGTTCCACATCAGCCAGCATCGACCGCCGCTGGCGCCCTTCGCCACTGGCGGCGCGTCGAGGTTGACGGCATCGCCGCAGAACGCGTATCCGAGCGCGTGAACGGTGCGGATGAACTTCGGCTCGCGCGCGTCGTCGGCCAGCGCTCGCCGAAGCTCGGCGACGAGGACGGTCAGATTGGCGTCGACGACGAAGGTTCGGGGCCAGATCTGCGGCGTGGAGCGTGGCCTTGTCCAGCACGTTGGGCCGCCGCTCGATCAGCAGTCGCAGCAGATCGAATGCCTTCGGCGACAGACGGATCTCCGCCGCCGTTCCGGCTGAGCCGCCGCGCATCGGAGTCCAGCGTGAACTTGGCGAATCGAACCTTCACGGTCACCACGAATCTGCAAAAACCTTGGAAATTCCCAACGACCTGAACCCGTCGCCGCCACATTATCAATCGGAAGGTTCGGCGACGAGCCGGCTCGAACTTTCCGCCGCCGAACGCCGTCCAAGTAATGACGTAGTGGGCCTCACACGAACCGATACCGCTCCAAGCGCCACGGCGCTCCGCCCGCGACGTGATCGATGCCGTCGTCGAGAACATGCGGCGCAACCTGGAGCCGCTCAGGTACTCGACGCTGGCGCCGAGCCGCTACACCGTCTATCTGCACCCGCAGCGAGCACGCGCGGCTCGAAGGGATCATCCCGATTCTGCAGGAACAGACGCTGCGCGCGCTGGCCGAAGAGCTGGAGCGGACTGAATCGCCGATCGTCGGTGAGGCGTCTGTTCGGCCGGCTCAGCGGCCGGAGCGGCCGGACCGTACGTTCCGCAGCGCGAGCGGCGACTGGCAGGTGGAGTTTCCTGCCCGATCCGGACGGCGAGATGAACGAAGGCGACCTGCTCGTCGATTCCGAGCTGGTCCTGCCGGCGCGGCCCGATCTTGGCGTCGGCGAGCGTACCCGCCGAATCACGACGGTTCACGCCGCCGGACAGCGGACCACGCGCGCGAGAGCAGACGCTGCAACGCGGACACCGCGTCGCGGCCGGCGCTCGCACGGATCGCTTATCAGGACGAGTCCGGGCGATCACTCCTTTGACGTGACGAAGGATTCCATCACGATCGGCCGCGGCGGCATCGCCTATCCAGTCGACATTCGCGTCGACGGCTTCGCCCGACGTATCGCGCGAGCACGTTCGCATTCGCCGCGATCCGGAAACCGGCGCGTTCTTCCTGATCGATCTCAGCACGCTCGGCACGACGCTGAACGGACGCCACGTCCCGCGCGGATTCGACGAGAGCAACGGAACCAAGCGCGAAAACGGCGCCGAGACCGCGCTGCCCGAGGTGGCACGAATCGGTCTGGCCGACACCGTCTTCCTCGAGTTTCGCAAGGTCGGATGATGACGTGGCTTCTCTGGGCGCGATTCCTGGTGCTGGCGCTGCTCGTCGGCCTCGTCGCGTCGTTCATCTGGGTGCAGCGTCTCGCGACGAGCGGCAACGGTGAGGGCGTCGTGAAGACCATCAGCGCGGTGAGAGCGGCCGGCGACACGCATCCCGGCCTGCAGCGCGAGGTCAACGAGGATCGGTTCCACGTCGACGTCGCCCGCGGCCTGTTCATCGTCGTCGACGGTGTGGGCGGGCAGGCGGCCGGCGGCAAGGCCGCGGACGTCGCGATGTGGCATGCTGCGCGCGCGTCTCGAGCGCGAGACCGGCACGGTCGCCGATCGCGTCCGCGAGGCGATCACCGTCGCCAACAACGAAATCCACCGCATGGCGTCGCATGCGACCGGAATGGCACGGGATGGCGTGCGTGCTCACCGTGGCGGTCGTCGAAGACGGTCGCGCGATCGTCGGGCACGTCGGCGACACGCGGCTCTACAAGCTGCGAAACGGTCGAATCGAGAAGGCGACGCGCGATCACTCTCCGGTCGGCGAGCGCGAGGACGCGCACGAATTGTCGGAAGTCGAGGCGATGCGTCATCCGCGGCGCAACGAGGTCTACCGCGACGTCGGCTCCGAACCGCACGACGCGCTGGATCCCGACTTCATCGATCTTCACGAGATCGCCGTTCGAGCCGGACGCGGCGCTGCTTCTCTGCAGCGACGGCCTGACCGACCTGGTCGACTCGACCACGATCAACGGATCGTCGCGACGCACTGCGCGGGCCGGCCGCCCGACGTCGTCAGGCGCGTTGATTCAGGCCGCGAACGACGCGGGCGGCAAGGACAACGTCACCGTCGTCTACGTCGAGGGCGAGCAGTTCGCCGGCGGAACAGTTCGCGGCGGACGTGCGCGGAAGCGTCGACGGCACTGATCCCGGACCGTGCCGAGGTCGTCGACGCGGACGGCGAGGCACCGCGAGTATCCGGAACGCCGGTAAGCGGCTCGCTGGCATCGGTCGCGGCGCCTCGCCTCGTGGTGCTGCTGGCTCTCATTCTCGGCTACGCGATCGTATCGTAGACTGGCTTCCTCAATCTGCTGCGGCCGTCGCGCACGATCGCGACCTGCCGAACGCCGGCGCACCAGATCGTTGTCACATCGTCGGAATCGATCGCGGCGGCGCTCGCGACGCGCCGCGCCGGGCAGCGTCGATCGTGGTCGAGCCTGGCGAGTACCGCGAGCGTCTGGTGTTGGCGAACGGCGTTCGGGTTGTCAGCCGCGTGCCGCGCGGGGCGACGATCCGCCTGCCGAGCACCGCGTCAGAAGGCGATCCGGCCGTCGTCGCCGACGGTGTTCGCGGTGCGGAACTGGTCGGGTTTCGGATCGTCGGCGACGCCGCGACGCCGCTCGGAACGGGCATCTTCGCGAAGAACGCCGACGTCTCCGTCGTCGACGTCGAGATCACTGGTGCGGCCAACGCCGCCATCGATCTGGCGGAGGCGCGCGGTCTGACGCTGCTCGCGAGCCACATCCACGACAACCCGGGCGCGGCGCTGGCGATTCGCGGCGGCGCCTCGCCGCGAGTCAACCAGAACGTGTTCGCGCGCAACGGGCTGTCGGAACGGGTCGGTGCGGCGCTGGTCGTCGAGCGGGACACGCAGCCGACGTTCTTCGGCAACGTGTTCCAGGGCATCGCCGACAGTGCCTTCCGGACCCTCGGCGACGCGGCGTCGGCGCGCGTCGGCTCGCGACAACTGGTTCGTCGACGCTCGACGAAACGCCGGTGTCGTTCGTCGAACGTCCCCGCGCGGGCGGCGCGGTCGCTGATGGACACCGTCTTCAACAGCGTCGGCCCGTACGAGATCGTCGGCGAGATCGGCCGCGGCGGGATGGCCACGGTCTTCCTCGCCACCGACACGCGCAGTCGGACCGGCGCGTCGCGCTGAAGCTCGTGCCGACCGGGACCGATCGCGAGGCACGCGAGATCCTCGAGGCCGAGCAATGGGGCGCGCAGCTCCAGGAGCGGTTCTGTGCCCAGAGCCGCTTCGTGCCGGAAGTCTACGAACACGGCACCGGCGGCGGGTACTTCTACATCGCGATGGAGTACCTGGAAGGGCGAGAACCTGTCGGACGTGATCGCGCGACGGGCCGCTTGCGCCCGAGCGCGCGATCGACGTGACGATCCAGCTCTGTGGCACTTCCTCGAGGCGGCGCACAGTTTCGAGACGTCGATCGACGGCCAGCCGCTGCGGTCGCTCGTGCATGGCGATCTTGAAGCCCCGGAACATCCGCGTCCTCGACGGCGATCAGATCAAGGTCCTCGACTTCGGCATCGCGAAGGCGCTGTCGCTGAGCCGCAAGGTCACGCGAAACGACTTCGGCACGTTCGCGTACTTGTCGCCCGAATGGTTCGACTCGGGCGGCAACATCGACTCGCCACGTCGACCTCTGGGCGATTGGCGTGCTGCTCTACGAGATGGTCGCGGCGTGCAGCCCTTCGTCGCACCCGACACGCGACGGCTGGAACAGTGAATCCGATCGCGTCGGCCGCCGTGGCGCTCGTTTGGCCGTTGCCCGGCAGGTCTGCAGGCGATTGTTTCGAAGCTGCTGGCGGCCTTCGCTGCCGCATCGGTACGGCGACGCGAATGCGATTCGTCAGGATCTCGATGTCGCTCAAGGCGGGACGCCTGACAGAAGCCGAACGCGAAGGCTGGCCGAAGATCGCCCACTCGCTTCGCAAGACGAGCCGCCGACGCGGCGGACTCGTCCCGGGCTGCGGCGCCGAACACGACGAGGAAGCGACGCGCCGGACCGCGTCCACGCCGCACAGCCGCGCCGACTGGCGCGACCGCAGTCGCAGCGGCGCCGTGCCGGTACCGCTCGCGGCGCCGGCTCGCCGAGCAAGAAGCGCTACCGCCTGCGGCTCGCTGCGCCGCGCTGCTGCTGATTGCCGATCGCGATCTGGTCCTCAACGAGTATCGCGTCGGCTCGCGCGGCGACGCGGCTCGCGGCGAACGTGCCGACGCGTGAGCTCGACGGACTGGCCGAGGCCTGGAACCAGTACGACGGCTCTCGAGCACGGCGCACGCTCCGAACATCGGCGTCATCGGTCTGCGAGCGCGCGCTGGTGCGGCAAAGCGACGACGCTGGCCGACCGCGTGATCGGGAATTACCGCACGCCCGGTGCCGACGGTCAGGGAGCGCAGTGGAAGATGGCGCGCGAAGCGCTGGCGCACGCCGCCAGCGTCACACCGGAAACGCGGCCAGTGCGCGCGTCGCTCCGCTACTGCGAGGGTCACCTCCACCGCATCAACGGCGAGGCGCGGAAGGCGCGGCGCTCACCGCCGAGGCGCAGCACGAGTTCACCGACGCGGTCGCGGCGTTTCGCGAAGCCGCCGAGCTGCGATCCGAACTGGCCCGATCCGTTTCTCGGGTTGATGCGGACGTTCATCTATGGCCTCGAGGACGTCGACCGCGGTGCCGACGCGCTGCAGCAGGCGCAGCGCCTCGGCTACACGCCCGGCGATCGCGAAACGGTGCAGCTCGCCGACGGCTATCGGGCCCGCGGCGACACGTTCGCCCGCACCGCGCGCACGCTGACCGGCGATGGCGCAGGAGCAGCAGTACCTGACGCGTGCCGCGGAGGCGTATCGCCTGGCGATCGATCGCTACTCGACGGCGCTCTCGCTTTGGCGACGCGGCGCGAAGCTTGCGCCAGGCGCAGCGCAGTCTCAGGCAGGTGGAACAGCGCCTCGCCGAACTCGTCGGGCCGTCAGGCGAGCCCGAACCGCACGCGTGATTGAAAGCCCGCTCGAGGTGCCGGATGGCCGTAACCTTCACGCCGACAGCGGCCAACGCGACCCTCCGAGCTGGCAGCGCGAACGCGCCGCCGCTTCGGCCCGGCGATTTGGTGCTTGCCGCTACGTCGTGCGTCGTCGCGCTTGGGATCGTGCTCGCCTATGCCGGTCGCTTCGCGGCGCTCGAGCGATCCGACCGCGCCCGAGCGGCGCGCCGATCGACCTGAACACCGTCGAACGGCCGGACGTGCTCGAGCCGGGACTGGCGGTGGCGTTTCCCAGGCCGACGATCGCCGATTCGCCGCCGCGCGAGTGGTTCGCGTTTCCTGCGGACGCAGCGGGAGAGCGGACGCCGCCTATTGAACGTCGGTGCAGCCACTCGCGCGACTGTAAGTGCCGAAGGACATTCAGCGGACGGCCCGGCTCGACGCGTTCGCGCGACGCCTTGCCGCTGCTCGAGAGGCGGCCGCTTCGAGCGGGCGTGCCGCACCTGAAAAGCTGCCGCTGTTCACCGCCGCCGACTGCGCGGCGATCAAGCCATCGTTGTCGTGCGCACGCGCGCACAATTCCGCAACCACTTCTCCTCTGGAGCCTCCTCTACTTGTCGGCGTTCCACCTGGTCCGCTGGTCTGGCGGTTGCGCGGCGTCGACGGCGATCGCCTGCTGCTCGCGGCCGCGCACCTCGTCACCGGCCTCGGTTTCGTAGTCTTGTTGAGTCGTCCGGATCCGCTCCGCGACATGCCGCTGTTCGTGCGCTACTCCGAGGGCGTGGTGTCGGGCTCGGTGCTGATGGCGCGTCTCGACCGTCGATTTCGGAAAGGCAGCGTTGCTCGAATTGAGCTACCTTGCCGCTGCTTGGCGCGATCGCGCTCTGCGCGCTGCTGATCGTGTTCGGCGGCGGTCCGGGTCGAAGCGGTGCGAAAGTCAATCTCGGCCCGGTGCAGCCGATCGAAGCGATCCGACTGCTGCTCGCATTTTTCCTGGCCGGATATTTCGCGCGGCGGTGGGAACTGCTCAGCGGTGTCCGCAGCAGCGCGATTCGCGGCGTCCGGCTGCCGGGCTGGTTGAACCTTCCGCGCGGCGAATACGTGCTGCCGGTGCTGGCCGGGGTCGACCGTCGCGCTGGCGTTGTTCGCGATCCAGAAGGATCTCGGTCCCGCGCTCCTCCTCTGCTGTGTCTTCCTGACGATCTACGCGATCGCGCGCGGCGGGTTTCGATGCCGATCGCCGGCTTCGCGTTGCTGATGGGCGGCTTCTACCTCGGACACATCGCGCACGTGTCGAGAACGCTCTCCGAGCGCGTCCTGATGTGGCGGTCGCCCTGGGACAACTCGGCGGCGGGTGGCGACCAGGTGGCGCAAGCGATCTGGGCGATGGCAGCAGGCGGCCCTTCGGGCACTGGCGTCGGGTTGGGCGACTCACGCTACCTTTCGGCCGGACACACCGACCTGATCCTCGCCGTCGGTTGCAGAAGAGTTGGGCGTCGTCGGTATCGTTGCTCTCGCGGTCACCTACGCGCTGATCGCGTGGCGCGGATTCCGCATCGCGCGCTCGGCGTCGACCGACTACGGCTTCTTCCTCGCCACCGCGCTTGACGCTCTTCCTGATCGTGCCGGCGCTGGTGATGGCGGCCGGAGTCGTCGGCGCGATTCCGCTGACTGGCGTGGTCACGCCGTTCCTCAGCTACGGCGGCTCGGCGATGGCCGCGAACCTCGCGGCGCTGGGCATCCTCTCGTCGATTCACGCGGACAAGCGGCCGGCGGTGGATTTCGGCTCGTTCGACGTGCCGCTTCGATGGGTGAGCGGAGCGGTTGGAGTTGCGGCGGTGGCGCTGGTTGGTGTCGAGATCAACATTCAGGTGTCCACGCGGACGAGTTACTCGTCCGTCCGCAACTCGGTGTCCAGGCCGACGGCGGACGTCGCTACGCCTACAACCCTCGCCTGCTGGACGTCGTTCGCCGAACGAAGCGCGGCTCGATCTTCGATCGGCGCGGTCTGCCGCTCGCGACCGACGACGCGCGAGTGATCGCAAACGCGCGTCCGGACTTTCAAAAGCTTGGCATCTCGCTCGACCCGGCGTGTCCGTCGGCGACGGAGCGATGCTATCCGCTCGGCGGCCGCGCCTTTCCATCTGCTCGGCGACGTCAGCAGCCGGGCGAACTGGAGCGCGCCGAACACTTCGTACATCGAACGCGACGCCGAATCGATTTTGCGCGGCTTCGACGATCGCTCGACGGTCGTGCTGACAAGGATGCGTCGCGGCCGGTCGATGTCGACGGTCCGCCGCGACTATCGCGAACTCGTGCCGCTGGTTCGTCACCGCTACGAGCCGAACCATCCGGCCGTGGTCGCGATGCGCAACCGACCTCGCGACGTCCGGTTGACGATCGACGCCGCGCTGCAGATTCGTGTCGCCGCGATCGTCGAGGCGCACGCAGACAGGCACACCGGTAAGGCCGCCGCGGTCGTGCTCGATCCCGACAGCGGCGGCGTGCTTGCGAGCGTCAGCTACCCTGGCCGTTACCGACGGTGCGCCGCGATGACATTGAAGACGAGGGCGAGTCGCTGCTGGATCGCGCGCGATACGGTCTGTATCCGCCGGGGTCGACGTTCAAGCTGGTGACCGCCGCGGCGGCGCTGACTCGAGACGTCGAGTCTCGCCAAAACGGAGTTCACCTGCAGCCGGCTGCCCGATGGTCGAATCGGCGCGACGCTGCGCGGATGGAGTCGTCCGGTCCGCGATGATGTGCTCGACACGCATCCGCACGGAACGATCGACATGCACGAGGGCGCTGGTGCATTCGTGTAACGCCTACTTCGCGCAGCTGGCGCTGAAGATCGGCCCGCAGCCGCTCGCTCGACTGCGCGGCGCGGCTCGGCATCGCGCTGACGCCGTCTCGAACCCGCCGTTGCGCGCGTGCGCGACACGCTGCCGCAAGTCGGCTACGGACAGGCCGATGTGCGCACGACGCCGCTGCGGATGGCGCGCCTGGTCGCGGCGGCATCGCAGCGGCCGGCGTGCTCCGCGACGCGCGCTGGGAACAGGCCACGCCGGCCAGCGGCGAATCCATTTGTGTCGCCCGGCCGCCGCGCGACTGCTCGGCGGCTGACATGCGCGACGTCGTGATCAGCGGCACCGGCCGCAGTCTGCGCAACAGTCCCTGGCGAATCGCGGGGAAGACCGGCACCGCGGAAGTTGACGCGGCGCTCCGTCGCACGGCTGGTTCGTCGGATATGCGCCGTACGGCGCGGCAAAGAAGCGAATCGCGTTCGCGATCGTCATCGAGCACGCCGGCTACGGCGGGCGGACCGCCGCGCCGGTCGCTGGCGAGATCGTCACCGCGGCCGGGTCTGTCCGGCCTGCTGGAGTAGACCGTAATCATTGAGCGCACCCATGAACATCCTCGACAAGGCCCGGACCCTCGAATCACGGATCGCCCGCACGCTGAGCCGGCCGCCGAAGACGTCGTCGGATCGTCGGCGCGCGAGCCGCTCGAGATCCCGCACGCCATCGTCGACGTCGTCGAGCGTCGAGATCCAGTCGGGGAGCCGTGGCCGGCGGTTCTTCCCGTTCGACCGCGTGACCGTCTCGGTCCTGGCGCCGTCGCGTGAGCGCGCGCACATTTCGAGGCGGTGTTTGCCGCGGAGCCATCGCTGCACGATCGGGTCCCAATCGGTTGCGATCGGCGGGATGCGACGTGACCGACGTCGGGTTGACGTCGTCTTTGCCGGCCGCACCGCTCGGAATTGGGAGCATCCGCAGTTTCACGTCGCCTTCGACCGCGTTGCGCGCCCGCATCAACGCTGGCCGCCGACGTCGCATCGAACTCTGTTCGCGTCGAAGTCGCGGTGCTGCGCGGCACAGCCGAACGCCGTACCTACGCGCTCGCGACCCCCGCATCGATTTCGGCCGTGGCGTCGAGGTCCGCGACATCGGCACTCGGCTGCTCAGGACCAACCATGTCGTCTTCGTCGAGGGAGTCGACGGGCGTGAACCAGACCGTTTCCCGCTGCCACGCGCACATCGCCTTCGATCCGTCTTCCGGCGATCATCGGCTGCACGACGACCGCAGCGCGCACGGTACCGGCATCGTCCGCGGCGGCCGAACCGTGCCGGTGCCGCCGGGGACGCGCGGCGTGCGACTGCGGTCGGGCGACGAAATCGTGCTCGGCGAAGCGCGTCTCAGAATTCGAATCGGCGAGACCGCGTAGCGTCGTGCGGACTTGGTTTTGTTGGACGTTGGACTACACAACTCGGCTCCCAAGCGCCAACCCTCTCTGGCGGCCGCATCGGCGCTATCGTCCGGCCGGGTATTGAAGGCAATCGCCGCGCCTGGGGCAACCTTGCGAATCGCGTTGATGAGCACTTCGAACAATGCAAGATTGCGAGGCGGCAGCCGCACACCCGCTCCGATCACCACACAGTCGTAATTTGCCGAACGAAGTTGACGCTCCACGGTCGGTCCGGCGGTTTCATCTGCGCGGATGTAACCAACGTCGGACTCCCATCCGCGATCAGTGAACTGCTTCAGCGCAACCGCGATGCCAGCGTGCACCTTCTCGGCGGTCATACCCGGCGGCAATGCGGGGTCAGAAAAATCCACAGTCTCGGGAACAAGGCCTAGCAGCAGAATCCGCGACATGAGTCCTCCATAGTTGTTCGTGCGTTTAGCGGGCACCTTCGCATCCAACTTCGCGGAGTCCGCGCGGAGCATCGGCGTATGCAATGTGCCTTCGTTCTCGGGAAGCGCGTCTCAGAATTCGAATCGGCAAGATCATTTCGCCCAGCCTACACGGACGTGGATAACGTCGGAGTCCGGCTGTTCCACGGCCTGCGGGATATAGAAACGTGAGCCGTCGCGAGAGACGGCCAGGAAATTCAAGTCCCCGAATGTCGTCGCGGGCAGACGAGCCGGAAACAAGGCCGACGGAGTACCTGCCGGAACTCGGCGCCCGAAACGGCGACAGGAACCGACCAGATGTAGTTCCGACCCAGATGTTCATCGAGATACACGATCTCCCTTCCATCCTTGCGCCAGATCGGATAATTGCCGCGGCCGGTCACCTGCTTCCGAAACCCCGGCCCTGGGTACAGCTGGCATCGGGTACCTCCGCCAGTGTAGATTCCTCCGCGTTCACTCCCCGCCGCGGAGGCCGTGTACATAATCCAGTGCCCGTCTGGCGAAAAGCGGGCATGTGAAATCGTCTCGCCCGTCTGAATCAGAGATTTCGGTTCTTTCTGGACGCCTTCCAGCGGAAGCGAGAACACAGTCGTATCCAGTGGTCCGCGACTTAGCAGCAAGGTTTTGCCGTCCGGAGAAATGTCGTCCAGGCGCCACGTTCCGGACGGCTTCGCCAACTCGCGAACTGTCCCTTGCCCCGCGACGGAGCGTTCGACAATGCGGGTATCGTTTCCGCGGACGGTGCTTGTCGCGAGGAGTTTGGACCCATCAGGCGACCACAGCGTGTCCAGAGAGCCCTGTTCTAACTGCTGCCGCCCAGGTCGGCCGGGCTCCAGCAGCCACGCGGTGGCGTTGAATCCCACGAGCAGTCGGTTCTCGTCGGGCGCGAGCCTGAGGGTCTGGACGACGGTAGGCGAACCCGCCCTACCAATCTCCTTACCCTTCCGGTCGAAAATCGTCACCTGCGACAAGCCCGCCGTGCCGGGACGCCAAGCCACCACGCCCGTGCGTGAAACGGAAAAGTGCGCGGCATGGAACGACGGCGACGACGCGACTCGTTGCTGGATTAACTCCGGTTCGCCCTCAAGCGTTCTGGTCGTGCGGTTCAACGTTTGCGCGTAGAGGTTGTCATTGCGAACAAATAGGATGCGTCCTCCGCCCGCAGGGGTATAGCGGACGGCGGTTGAATTCTTCATCAGCAGAATAGGATCGGCCGCACGGCCGTCGCGCAGCGTGGCGAGGTAGATTTCCGACTCCTCGATTTTTGCAGTTGCTGCTATCACCAAAAAATCCTCGCTGCCCGGCAGGAACTCCGGCCAATAGAAAAAAAAGACATCCTTCGGCAGAGAGACTTCGACTCGTTTGGCGACTCCGCCTGCCGCCGGCACAAAGTACAGGCCCGGCCCGCTCGCCACCGCTCCTGCAACAAGCAGGGTACCGTTGTCGCTCAAACTTCCACCCACCATCGTGGCGACACCATTTGCGATAATTTCCGGCGCGCCGTCCGGCACACGCATCTTCTTCAGATTGGTCCCATCGCTGAACATGAATGACCGCGAGTCCGGAGACCAGAATCCTGGATTTCTGAAGCCGCCCGTGCGCACAGGTTCTGGCGTGAGCGCGTTCAAGCGTCGTAGCTGCACCTCGCCGCCCCCGAACGATGCTGCGATGTCTCCATAAAAGATCACAGCGGAGCCGTCGGGCGAGATACTCGGGGGTGGCATGCAGGTCGCCTACGGGCGTGATGGTTCCGGCTGTCGGCGCGATCGTCAACGCCAAATCCGTGGCCGTTACGCCGATAGCCGCCGGCCGCGGCCGCAACCACCCGACGACCGCGACTGCGGCAAGAACCGCCGCCGCGGCCCAAGCAACCCATCGATCGACGTGCCTCGGCCGACGGGGAACTTCAGTTCCGCTCGCTGGGTCGATTAGATACTTCGCGATGGCGACCCGCGCCTCGCCGATATCACGCAGGCGTGTCTTCGCATCCCGATCGAGTAACCGGCGCAGCAGGGTACCAATCGGTACCGGTAAGTCCAAATTGTCGAACTCGATCGAGCGCCGCAACACGTCGGCGAGCGTATGCACGACCGTGTCGCCGCCGAACAGACGCTGGCCGCTGAGCATTTCCCACAGGATGACGCCGTACAGACCAGATATCGGCGCGGCGATCCACCGGAGTTCCCGCGGCCTGCTCCGGGCTCATGTACGCGGCGGTGCCCAGGATCACCCCGGCCTGGGTCATCGCTGGCGACGTGATCGTCGGCGACTGCGAAGTGTTCACGGGCGACGAGCCGGCAGGCTCCATGGCCTTCGCGAGCCCGAAGTCGAGCACCTTGACGGTGCCGTCAGCGCGGACCTTGATGTTGGCGGGCTTGAGATCGCGATGGATGATCCCCTGCTCGTGGGCAGCCTCGAGCGCCTCCGCGATCTGCCTGGCGATCGGCAGCGCCTCGTCGAGCGGAATCGCACCACGTGCGATGCGCTCGCGACAAGTCCTCGGCCCTTCGACCAGTTCCATCACGAGTGCGGTGATGCCTCGGATCTTCTCGAGGCCGTAGATCGCGGCGATGTTCGGATGGTTGAGGGCGGCGAGGACTTCGGCTTCGCGCTGAAAGCGCGCAAGGCGGTCCGCATCGCCGGCGACGGAAACCGGCAGCACCTTGATAGCGACCTGGCGCTTCAGGGTCGTGTCGGTCGCGCGATAGACCTCGCCCATTCCGCCTTCGCCGATCTGGCGTGGTGACTTCGTAGACGCCGAGGCGCGTGCCGGGGGTAAAGGCGAATCTCTGCGGGATTATATGGGCGAGAAGGGCGGTGTACCGGATTGGTCCTGAAAAACGTCGTTGCACCGAGCGGCGCGGACCGTCACTATGAGCCGGTTGTATTAGGCGGACGAAGGGAAATATCCATCAGTACTCAAAGTTCAGTGCGGAGTTGTTGCGGCGTCCGAAGGCGACAGGAATCGATGCCGTCACAACGCTGCGGCATTTCTCCATCGTGACGTATGCTGTCCCTCCCGACCGGTTACGGCCCTTCGTTGACCCCGGTTCGAACTTGAGTGCGTCGAGGTCAACGGCGCGCCGATGGCGCTCCTGTCTGTCGTGCCATTCGAGGACAAGGATTTCCGTGCGGCTGCGCTACCGAGCCCGCGGTGGCGATTTGGCCAAACCAACTATCGCATCTACATCCGAGATCGGGCCGGACGACGCGCCGTCTGGTTCCTCGGGACGGTTCTCGGTTCATGGACGGTGGCGCTGCCTCGGTACATCTGGCGCCTCCCCTGGCACTACGGTCGATTTGTCTTCTGCAAGAAGGGATGTAACGTGAGTCAGTGCGGGAGCTTCGGCCGAAGCCTTCCATAGGTCCACGTGCCGACGAGCGCGCTCAGAATCGTGACCATCATCACTGGCACACCCGCCCCGACCAGCGCGACGAGCGGACCCGGGCAGGCTCCCGTCAACGCCCATCCAAGACCGAACATCGATCCGCCTGCCAAATAGCGCACGCCGGAACCGACCCTCTTCGGCTCCAGACCCAGTGGTTGTCCGTCCGAGCTTCGAAGGCCGAGCCGTTTGATCATCAGCAGTGACATCGCGGCCGTGACGACCGCTGCGCCGATGATCCGTACATGTGAAAGGCCTCGAAGCGGAACATCTCCTGGATGCGGAACCACGACACGACTTCCGCCTCCACCAGGAGGAAGCCGAACGCGCCGCCGAGGGCAAAATACGGAACGAGTTGCATCGGGTTCATCGGGTCACCCGAGAATCATCGGCAACACGAAGTAGGTGGCGACCAAACCGCCGGCAAAGAACCCGCACACCGCGAGGACGGACGCCGGCTGGAAGTCGGCGAGGCCGGCGATCGCGTGCCCCGAGGTGCAGCCGCCGGCGTACACCGTCCCAAACCCGACCAGGAATCCGCCGACGACCATCAAGGCAAAGCCTTTGACCGTGAAGATCGAGGACCACGCAAACACTTCACGCGGCGCCAGGCCGGTCAGATCGTTCAACCCGAGCTGATGCAGCGCCGCGACGGTTCCGGGTGAGATCGCGACCGTCAGCGGCGGCGCCAGCTGCCACGCCGCGACCGCTCCGACGAAGATGCCCGCCAGGAACGCGAGGTTCCACCCGCCCACCCGCCTCCAGTCATGCTTGAAGAATTCGATGCGGCCTGGCGCGACTGCCGCGCACAAATGTCGGAAGTTGGCGGAGATCCCGAATGGCCTGTTGCCGACGAGCGAGGCAGTGCCGGAACCACGAGCCCGATGAGCGGTCCCGCGATGTACCAGGGAAGCGGATGCACTGATTGACGATGAGTATCGCATGAGCGGCGTGCTATAAAGGAGTTCCCTTCGAACATTGACATGCCGCTGAGTGGGCGCCGCGAATTCCTGAAGCACGTCGGCTCGATGGGGCTCGGCCTCGCGTCGGCCGATCTGGCCGGAAGCCAGGCGGTGAAGACGGGGAAGGCGCAGCACATCACCATTCTGCACACCTCCGACATTCACGCGCAGCTCGAGATCCACGACGAGTTCTTCTACGAGGAGGGAAGACCCGTCTTCAAGCGCCGGGGCGGGCTTGCCACGCTGCGCACGATGATCGACGCGCTGCGACGGCAGAATCCGCAGCACACGCTGGTGGTGGACGGCGGCGACTGCTTCCAGGGCAGCGCGGTCGCGGCCCTGTCGAAGGGTCAGGCCATCACTCCTCTCATCAATCGGGTCCGCTACGATCTCGTGCTGCCCGGCAACTGGGAGGTGGTGTACGGCAAGGAGATGCTGATCAAGGACATGAACATGTATACGGCGGCCAAGGTCTGCGCGAACATGTTCCACGCCGACGCCGCCGACGCGTCGCCTGATCTTCCCGCCCTACCAGATCTTCGATCTCGGCGGTATCGCGCGTTGGCTTTGTCGGCTACAACGATCCGCTCACGCCAATCCGACAGTCTCCCGCCTACTCGCGCGGCATCACGTTCACTCGCCCCGAAGTGGATCTCGCCAAGTACGTGAGAGTCCTGCGCCGAGGAGAAGGGCTGCCAGCTGGTCTTCGTGCTCTCGCACATGGGGCTCGCGCAGCAGCTCAACCTGGCCAACCAGCCTTGCGCGGAGGGCGTGGACTACATCCTCGGCGCGGATACGCACGAGCGCGTCCGTGAGCCGCTGCAGGGGAAGTTCTGCAAGGTCACGGAACCCGGCGCTTTCGCGTCCTTCGTCGGCAAGCTCGATCTGGTCGTCGAGAACGGCGACGATCAAGGAGCAGACGTACGCGCTGCTCGACGTCGACCCGGAGCGGTATGCCGAAGATGCGGAGATGAAGACGCTCGTCGCGGCCGCGCGCGAGCCGTATCGTGCAGGAAATCACCAAGGTGATCGGCAGGACGCGCACGCCGCTCCTGCGCTACTACGTGATCGAGACGTCGATGGACAACCTGATCACCGACGCCTTGATGTGGAAGTTCAACACCGACTTCGTCGTCTCGAACGGGTTCCGCTTCTGTCCGCCGCTCGTGCCGCCCGCCGGCGGCGAGGTGGACATCACGAACGAGTATCTGTGGAGCATGCTGCCGGTCGAATCGGCGATCAAGGCCGGCGTCGTGACCGGGCAGCAGATCGTCGACTGGCTGGAAAGCGAGTTGGAGAACGCGTTCGCGAAGGACGCGACCAGGCGCTTCGGCGGATGGTTCGTCCGCTACAAGGGGCTGTTCGTGAAGTTCACGATCGGCAACCCGACGGGCCAGCGCGTGCGGGAGGTGACGGTCCAGGGCCAGCCGCTCGTCGGCACCACGAGGTACACCGGTGCTCGGCTGCGAACGCGAAGGCGATCCGGACGACACGGTCTGTCGCATCGTCGGCGTGGCCGAGCCCCGCCGTCCGACGTCACCGTGCACCAGGTCGTGACCGAGTATCTCGCCGAACACTCCCCCGTGGCGCCCGACGATCGAAGGCCGCGCCGTTGCCACCGATGCACCCGCGGACCTGCTGTCGCAGGTCGAGGGAACGAGCTACCGGTTTCGGTAAACACATCGGTCCCGACCTCACTTGGTCGGCACGAGGCGCTTCAGCTCCTCTGTCCAATTCAGCACGACACGAATCTGGGCCGGGCCGGATCGAACCTGGCTCTGCTGGGCCGCAATCCCGACGAAACGGCCGTCGGTCATTACGTCGAATGTTCGCGGGCTCCCGGAATGGCAACGCCGAAGCCCCGAGGCACCGATACCGGATTCGTGAACGTAAAGGTTGGCGACGCTTTGATGGTCACGGCCATGAACTGGCCGGCGTCGGCACGAAAAACAGTTCCTTGCCGTCGCGCGACCAGAGTGGCCGTCCGCCTTGCGCTATCTGATATTTCGCGCCGGTTGGTGGAAATGGCTGCACGTACATTTCACCTTCGCCCATCCCGAATTGTCCGATCTGGTACGCGAACCCAGCGGCCGTCGGGCGAGAACATTGCGTCGGTCGGAATCGCCGAACCTTTCACATCGCCAAACGGCCTGGCTTTCCGATCCTTGAGCGAGAAGGTCCAAAGCGATGAGACGAAGTTCTTCGTCTCGCTGAACAGCGGTACCTTGGCCGTCGGGAGACCACGACTCCGGCGTGTGCGACCTGCCCGGTTCGGGCATCGTGAGGCGCTCCGCGGTGCCGCCGTCGGCGGGCTGCCAGAAGATCGCCGGATCGCCGTCCCGATCCGATTGAAACGTCACGCGGCTGCCGTCGGCCGACCATATCGGGAAGCGATTGTTCCCGCCGAAAGTGAGCCGCCGAACCGAACTGGCTCGGGATAGATCGTAAACGGAAACCACCGCCTCCTCTGCATCGGTCGTTTCAAACACGATCCGCTTGCCGTCGGGAGACACACGTGGAAAGTCGTACCTTGCGTGGGGAAGGTTGAGCGCCTCCACGCCGCCCTTGCGATCGAACAATACGAGATCCTGCTGCTGTGACCCCACCGGGCCGGGCACGTAAACGAGCAGCCGGACTGGGAGAACGCGAACGACATGCCAGCCGATCCGAGTTCGCGCCGTACCCCCTCCACAACGGACACCGCTCCGCCCGTGACAGCGAGCCTGGAGAGGTCGAACGGCACCGCGAATAGCGTTCCCGCCGATGCATACACGATATGGCCGGTCGACACGTACCGCGCATCCGATCCACCCTCCAGCAGTGGCTTGCGCACGCCCGTCTGCAGCGACTGCACGATGACCTGCGCTTCGTTCCATCGATCGATGGCCGCATCGGTTCGCTCGACGAGCGTGAAGAGCAGCGTATCGCCGTCGGGCAGCAGTTGCGGACCGAGCTGCCAAATCTTTCGTGTTGTTCAAGTCGACGAGGAGCTCTGGTTTGCCCCCGTCCGGCGAGACTCGCATGATTGCGGTGCCGGCCAACGAGAACAGGATGCCGCTGCTGTTCCAGGAGATGCCAAACGGCGCTGGACCGACTTGGCAAATCGTTGTGGCCGCACCGCCGGAGATGGCGATGCGTTTGAGCGCCGACTCTGCCCAGAAACCAGCGACTGGCCGTCTGGCGAAAAGACCGGATTTATCGCCGGACGCCGTTCCGGGTATCGCGGTCGCCTCGAAGTCTGACATCGACCGAAGATACAGTTGGGCGTTCGCTGCATACACGATGCGCGTACCGTCCGGCGATAGGGCGACGGCCTGTCGGTTTGCGGTCAGCTGCTTGTCCATCGGACAGTGTGAACGCGAGGCGAGTCACCGAGACGACTGGCACCGGTCTGAGCTGCCAGGCCAAGGTGGCGACAAGCGTTGCCGAGATCAGCACAGAAGCCATCGCGATCGCCGCGCGTCGCCAGACTGACGACGGACCTGACCGATATCGCTCCTGCGACGACATGCGGCCGGCTCAGCACGAAAAGGGCTGTGGATAGGCTGCTGATGCGCTCCTTCGGATTCTTGCGCAGGCAGCCCTGAATCAGCTCGCAAACCGCACGCGGCACATCCGAGGGAATCGTGTTCCAGTCGGGCTCTGCCTTGAGCACCGAGGCGAGCGTGTCGGCCACGTCATCGCCCGGAACGCCCGCCGGCCGGTTACCATCTCGTAAAGCACGCACCCGAACGCCCACACGTCGCTGCGCTTGTCGACCACGCGTCCCTTCGCCTGCTCCGGGACTCATGTACGCCGCGGTGCCCAGGATCATCCCGGCCTGCGTCATCGCCGGCGTCGTGATCGTCGGCGACATCGATGCGTGGCCTGCCCGCCGCGCCCGCGCGACGGCTCCATCGCTTTCGCGAGGCCGAAGTCGAGCACCTTCACGGTGCCGTCGGCGCGCACCTTGATATTCGCGGGCTTCAGATCGCGGTGAATGATCCCCTGCTCGTGCGCCGCCTCGAGCGCCTCCGCGATCTGCTTGCGCGATCGGCAGCGCCTCGTCGACCGGAATCGCGCCGCGGGCGATGCGCTGCGACAGGTCGTCGCCCTCGACCAGTTCCATGACGAGCGCGGTGAAGTCTGGCGTCTTCTCGAGGCCGTAGATCGCCGCGATGTTCGGATGGTTGAGGGCCGCGAGCGACTTCGGCTTCGCGCTGGAAGCGCGCGAGCCGATCCGCGTCGCCGGCCACCGAGGCGGGCAGCACCTTGATCGCCACCGACCGCTTCAGGTTGCGTGTCGGTCGCGCGATACACCTCGCCCATACCGCCGGCGCCGATCGGCGCGGTGATGTCGTAGACGCCGAAGGGCGCGTGCCAGGCGTGAGGTCAACTACCGGCGCGATCAGGGCGGGAAGGGCGGTGCACCGGAGAAGTAATTTACGCGTCTTCAGGGAACTGCACTGTCTCGACCGCGTCGTCGACGACGAAGATCGTTGGTTGTTGTCGTGCCATCGTCGCGTCATGAAGAAACCAGGACCTTCTGGCGCTGTAGGTGAGCGTTCGGCGGCTAAGGACTTCGCCGTCGATGAACGTCACGTCGACGATGCGCCCCGAGTTCGGATGGCGGCGGCATCTCGATGCCGGTTGCGCCGGCGAAGTCGTGGACGAAGATGCCTTCAGATGTGTCAGCTGCACGGATACGCGTGATGTGCGCGCGTCCGGGCGCGCCAGACATGAACCTGACCCTTGGCCCCGGAAGAAGTCGCGACCAAATCCTTCCAGCATCCGCTGCATCGTCCAGATCGACGACGAAACGACGCCAAGCGCTGGTGTTCGTCGCTGCGCGGCGCCGAGGAATTCGCGCCGGTTTCGCGCGCTCGCCGACGTCGTCGGCGAACGTGACGAGGTGCGTCGCGGCTTCAGGATCCGCCGATGCCGACTTCGAGCCGGTAGCCGCGCGGGAATTCGACGAACAGCGCCGCGAGCTCTCGCCGATGATCGACAGTTCCAACCTTCACCGCATCGAACGAATGCGGCGTCGACATGGACGCGCCATCGAGAACCGAATGGTCCGCGCGCCGGCACGTTTCGCCGCAACCGTCCGCCACCGACGAGGTCGCGGAATTGCCGTCTTCGAGCGCCCGCCATCACTTCCGACAGCCGGCCAGCTCGCGGCGAACTGGTTCCCCGCGCGGCTGGCCGCGAGTCGAGGATCGCGAGCGCGCACTAGCGATGCTCCGAGTTCAACGTCCGTCCAGTCCGCTCGACGGCGGCGTCGGTTTCCAGCGCCGCCAGCCGGCGCAGCGTCGTCGTCAAACGGCGCTGTTCCGTGGCCGTGCCGGCGGCGAGCCGCCAGCGGAGGTCGGGCCCACTTCTCGGGAAACGCGAACGGCGCTGAATCGAGCTGGACACCCGTTCGGAAGTTCGGCCAGGACCATCTGCGCAAACGTGGCAGCGAACGACGCGCGCGGGAAAAGCGCAAACCCGCCGCGTCGACCGGTCAATCGATCACCAGGTGCTTCCCGGATTAACCGATGGCCCGCGCTTCGATTCGCGCGAACCGGACGAAGTCGATCGAAGCGATACGCCGGGCCGTACTCCAGGCGTGCCTCGTCGAGCCACTCGAGCGCCGAGACAGTGCGCCGTCGTGCACGCGCCGCTCCGACGGCTGCGACCGTCGGGAAATCGATAGCCGCCGTCGAGGAAACGAGCGAAGATTCCGCGCGGTGACGTACCAGTGCTTACCCGAGGAAAATCCGAAGCAATTGACGCGCTCATCGGTCGAGCTGGTCAAGCCTTCACTGTCAATGACTTGGCCTCGACCACCCGCGTCACGTCGGATCGCCGTGATTCAAACGTCGGCATCCCCCCATCTTCCCAACAGTAACCGGCTCATCCTTCAGTGACTGCGACGATGCTCTATTCCAGAGCATTCCAGCGATCTTTAAGACATCAAAGTCATCAGCACCATAGCGTCGGCGCTGGCTCTTCCGCCCACGAACTCAAGTGGGTATCGCATATGCAGCAAGTAGCGAACAAGCGTTTCGGGATCGTCGTCGTCACCATGCCGTCACTTCGGCTGTCTGGGATTAGGCGATAACCCGGTATTCGACGTTATCGCTGGCAGACCGGGCAGTAGAAGGTAGAACGCCCGGCCTGCCACACCCGTTCAATCGTGCCGCGACATCCCTTCGTCGGGCATCCTTCACCTTCGCGGTCGTAAACCCGGAACCGCGTTCCTCGATAACTCGCCGACTCCTTCAAGGAGATCGCTCGCCTCAGCACGCTCTTGATTGCGGCGGCAAGCCGAACCGCGCCCGGTCGCGGCCGTCCTGACGCGGTCGCAATCGTCGTCGCGAGTCGATATGGCGACAAATGGGCGACATGCAGCGCCTCGCTCGCGTAGATGTTGCCCAGTCCGGCAACGACGCGCTGGTCGAGCAACGCCACCTTCAGCGACGTCCGTCGGCCAGTGCAACCGGCCGCTAGCGTTGCGGCATCGAACGCGGCCGAGAGAGGCTCGGGTCCCATCCGCTCGATTGCGGTGTGCGACCCGCCGTTTGCGGACAGCAAATCCATGACGCCGAAGCGTCGCGGATCGTTAAACGTGACGGTCATCCCGGACGACATCGTGAAGACGACGTGATCGTGCCGGTACTCGAGTGCGGCGTCGAGGTCGAGGCGTCGTCGCTTCGCCGGAGTCGATTCAACGCGAAAGCCGCCCGACATCCCGAGGTGCATCAGGAGGACGTCGCCCGACGACAGCGTGGCGAGCAGGTATTTGCCGCGGCGGAGAAGCTGGAGCACGGTTTGTCGCCGCAACCGTCTGGCGAAACCGCGCGGAAACGGCTGACGAAGGTCGGCGCGATTCAGCGTGACATGTTCGAAACGCGCGCCGGTCATCGCCGGCACCAGCGTCTGGCGAACTCGTTCAACCTCTGGCAGTTCGGGCACACCCCATTATCGCCACAACGCTGCAACCAATCCGACCTCGCCGGCGACGCGTAGAGCTGTGTGTAAAGGAGGGAATGTGAAAAAGATTTGCGCGGCAGCCTTCGTGATGGCGTTTGCGGCCAGCTGGTCGCTGGTTCCGGGGCAGGCCTCTAGCCACCGAGAGGCACCGCTGATCAGCACGGATCCGCTGGCGGACAACACCGACTTGTACGCGTTCCGCAGTCCGGATCGACCCGACACCGTCACGATCATCGCCAACTACATTCCGCTCGAGGCGCCGGCCGGCGGGCCGAATTTCCCGGCCTTCGACGACGCGGTGTTGTACGAAATCCACATCGACAATGACGGCGACGCCAAGGAAGACATTACCTATCAATTCCGCTTCCGAACGGAAACGCGAAACCCGAACACTTTCCTGTATAACACCGGCCCGATCGCGTCGCTCGACGATCCGAACTGGAATCGGCCGCAGACCTACAGCGTCAAAGTGATTCGGCGCGGCCACGGCCGCAGCGAGTCGAGCGATTGGCTGGGCCGCGATCTGATGACACCACCCGACAACATCGGTCCGCGCTCGACGCCGGCATACGAGGCGCTCGCAGCGGCGGCGGTCCACTCGCTCCCGGGCGGCATCACGGTTTTCGCCGGTCAGCGCGATGATCCGTTTTTCGTCGACCTCGGATCGGTCTTCGATCTCGCCGGACTCCGCCCGTTCAATCCCGCGCACCTGATCCCGCTGCCGGCCGACACTGGTCATGACGGCGTTGCACGATTCAACACGCACGCGATCGCGATTCAGGTGCCGATCAGCCAGCTGGTTTCGGCGAACAGTCCGACGATCGGCATCTACGCGAGCGCCAGTCGTCAGGCCGTCCGCATTCTTCGCAAGGACGGTGACAGCGACGACTACGGACCCTTCGTGCAGGTGTCACGGCTTGCCGAACCGCTGATCAATGAAGCGGTCATTCCGCTGGGCCAGAAGGATCGTTGGAACCGTTCCGATCCCGAAGACGATGCGGAATTCGAAGGCTTTTACCTGCGGCCGGAGGTTTCCCGGCTGGAGCAGTTGCTCTACGGCGGCGCGCTGGCTCCCGTCGTCGCGACCAACCGAACCGACCTGGTGAGTATCCTGCTGACCGGCGTTCCCGGACTGAATTTCACCGGTCCGCGCCGCGCCGACTTGCTGCGGCTGAACACCAGCATCGCGCCGTCCTCGAGCCCCAGTCGTTTCGGCGTCCTTGACGGTGATCTCGCCGGTTTCCCGAACGGCCGACGCCTGGCTGACGACGTGGTCGACATCGAACTCCGAGCCTTCGCGCAAGGGTATGGATCGTTCCTGAACGGCTTGCTCGGCCTTCCCAACAAGAGCCCGAACAACCTGCTGGGCGACGGTGTCGATGCCAACGATAAACCGTTTCTGACGACGTTCCCATACGCCGCCACACCCCACAGCGGCTACGAAGTGCCATAGCACCCGGCACGCAAGCAACGAGCAACCAGCAACGAGCAACGAGCAACGAGAGGAGCGAGCGATGGAAACGCGTGCGAGCAAAGTCTGGCTGGTTGCCGCAGCGGTGGTTGTTGGCTGTGTGGCCGCCGCCATCCCATCGCTGGTTTCTCGCGCCTCGTCACCGAGTGTTGTCCGGTCGGTGCGGATGGCGCCGGCAGTCGGGATGCCCGGCGCACCGCCGACCTCAATTGAAGGCTTGCAACAACGGATTACCGAGATGGAAAGGCGATTGCGCGAGCAGCCGGGCGACGCCGCGGCATCGGTGCTGCTCGCCGACGCTTTGCTCAGGCAGCAGCGCGCGACCGTCGACGGCCGGGCGGCGAATCGCGCGGCGTCGATTCTCGAAGACGTTCTGAAGCGTGATCCCGGCCAGTACGACGCCCTGCGCTTGCTCGGCGCGGTTCGTTTGTCGCGTCACCAGTTTCGTGACGCGCTCGAAATCGGCCGCCGCGCCCGCGACGCGCGGCCGGACGATGCGTGGAACTACGGCGTTATCGGTGACGCGTTGCTCGAACTCGGCGACTACGACGACGCGTACGACGCGTTCGACCGGATGGCTGCGCTGCGACCCAACGCAGATGCGTACGCGCGCATTTCGTATGCACGCGAACTACGCGGCGACATCGCCGGTGCGCTGACGGTCATGCAGATGGCAGCCAATGCGACGCCGGCGCACGACGTCGAGGCGAAAGCGTGGTACGTGGCGCACGTCGGCGAGCTGTACCTGCAACTCGGCAAGCCAGACGATGCAGAACGTGAGTTCCGTCACGCTAACTTCTTTTTTCCGGATTATCCCCACGCGATGATCGGGCTTGCCAAGCTAAAGGTCGCCCGTGGCGATCGTGCCGGGGCCCGCGAAGATTTTCTCGCGCAATTCAAACGCACCCCGACCCTCGACCTTGCCGCGCGCATCGGCGACTTGTACAGGGCAGAGGGGGACGCCGCGCAAGCCGAACGCTACTATCAGATTGCGGAAGAACTTGCCGGTCCGGCGATCGCGCAAACCGAACCGGCCTTTGCCATGTTTCTCGCCGAGCGCGATCGAAAGCTCCCCGAGGCGCTGCGCATCGCCGAGTCGGTGTCGGCAATCCGTCACGACATCTTCACCGACGATGCGCTGGGGTGGGCGCTTTACAAGGCCGGACGGATCCCCGAAGCCTGTGCGGCAGCCAAGCGGGCGTTGCGCACCGGCAGCGGCGATCCGCGGATTCGCGAGCACGCGGCCGCGAGTTGTCAGCGCGCCGCTACCGGGCTTTGACGCGATCCTTCTACTTGAGGTCGTCGCGACCGCGGAACGTCACTTCCACATAGACGTTGCCAAGTCCGTTCGGCGCGGGCGGATTGGTGGCGACTGCCTTATAGCCAAACTTGCTGCCGACCTTCCAGTCGCTGTACTTGCCGGTGGCGCCGGTCACAACATATGTTCCGGCGCAGCGGACCGCCGCTGCCTTTGAACGGGACGCCAGGAACGCCGAGATGAAAGCTGCCGGTGCCATCGTTGTCGAAGAAGATCTGATCGCCATCGATGTCGGTAATCGTTACTTTGTTGTGAAAGGCGATTGGCAGAACGTCGCCGCTCGGCGGACCGGTCGGTACGAACTGGAAGTCGACATACGACGTTCCCGAGATCAACCCGATCGCGGTACCGATCTGAAAGCCGTGGCCGCTGACGAGATCGAACGCCTGCACCGCGTCCTGTTGCGTGAACAGCAGCTGCACGCCCTTTTCATCGGCGTGCGCGGTCGCTGCAAAACCCAGACTCGACACGACCACGAAGGTCGCCAGGACACCGTGAAGAATATATTGCTGAAGACGGCGGGCGCTGACAGACATGCTTCCTCCTTGGAGGGAGAAATCTTATCCGCTGCGCTATGACTACGCACTCGCATAATCACCGGTATAAGAAAGGTGATTCAAAGCTGACCAAAGGCTGCGCGATGGAAGACTTATAATTTCGTACAGAGGAGCGTGACTTGTGGACGAGAAACCTGATCAGCGAACCAGGCGCGAATTCGTCAGCACTGTAGTCGGCGGCATTGTCGCGGCCGGCGCCGTGTCGGCGGCGGAATTGCCGGTCGTCGAAACGCCGGTGCAGGTGAAGACTGCCGACGGCACGTGCGACGCGATCTTCATTCACCCGACCAGCGGATCACATCCCGGCGTGTTGATTTGGCCCGATGCGTTCGGGCTGCGTCCATCGATGCGCGACATCGGCAAGCGGATTGCCGCTGAAGGCTATTCGGTGTTGGTGCCGAATCCGTTTTATCGCGTCGCGAAAGCACCGGTGATTGAGGATCCGTCCAATTTCAGTTTTTCGAACCCGACCGATCGCGCGAAGCTGCAGCCGCTGATGGCGTCGGTCAACGCGTCAGGCGCCGCAGAGCGCGATGCAACGGCCTACGTGGCGTTCCTCGATGCGCAACCGCAGGTGAACAAGTCCAAAAAGATTGGCACGCAGGGCTACTGCATGGGCGGTCCGCTGGTGGTTCGCACTGCCGCGGCGATTCCCAATCGGATCGGCGCGGGCGCCTCGTTCCATGGCGGTGGTCTGGTCACCCAGTCGCCGGAAAGTCCTCACTTGCTCGCGCCGAAGATCAAAGCCCGGATGTACTTTGGTGTTGCGTCGAACGACGACAAGAGCCAGCCCGAAGCGAAGGACAAACTGAAGGAAGCGTTTGCCGCGGCGAACGTTCCAGCGGAGATCGAAGTCTACGGATCGCTGCACGGCTGGTGCGTCCCGGACATGCCGTTGTCGAACGGCGCGCCGATTTACAACAAGCCTGATGCCGAGAAGGCGTGGGCGAAGCTGGTGGCGCTCTATAAAACAGCGCTCGCCTGACTAGAAGCGGTGTAAGTAGGAGGCCTTGAAGAACAGGCCGCGGTTCACCAGCAGGTAGTCCTGTCCCGCGCCGTCGGGCACCAGCCGGCCCGACGGCGTGCCGTTCTTTTCGTAAAGCGATCCGTAGCCGGCGTGGAAGACGGTGCCCGGCACGAATTCGTACGACGCCAACAGGTCCGTCAACAAACGGTTTGCCGTGCTGTCGTATTGTTCGAGCAGCCGGACGAGAAAGTGTTTGTTGAACTGGTAAGTGGTCTTGGCATTCACGATATTGACGTCGTAGATGCGCTCGCGCGTCGATTCGCGATCGAAGCGATCGAAGTTGGCGTTGAGGTCGAGATTGAAATGCTGACTCGGTTGGAAGGTCACGCCGAGAATTCCCCCGTGCGACCGGCCCTGAAACGGACTGACCGGATCGTAGTAGGTTGCCGGGCCGACGTTGAAACCGGCGTCGACGTTCAGCCAGCGAAAGATTTGAATGATGCCGAATACGTTGAAATCGCGGCCGATATTAAAGCGTTGTCCCGCCCACGCCTCGTGACCGCCGGACCGGCCGATGTCGAAGAATCCCTGACGCGTCGTGTTGAATCGCAAGCCAGTCAGCAGGAAAGCCTCACTGCCGCCCTGGACTTCGTCTTGGCCGCGTTTCGCGAAGTAGTAAGGGTGGACTCGTTGCAGCCAGAAATCGCTGCCACCACCTTTCGGATAGAAGCTGACTTCGCTGAACGACCACAGCGAGGTGAAGCCGGTCCGGTTGACGAACGCCGTATCCATCTGGAACGGGCGGTCGTAGTGTTCGAACTGGTTTACTGACGCGAAACGGCGCGTTTGGTAGTTGTACGACACTTGGCCGGCATTGCCGGAGCTGTCTCCCGAATCGGTGCCGGTGCTTGACGCCAGAAACGAGGCGTTGACCAGATGCGCCGGCCCCGGTTTGAACAGGACATCGGCGCCAACCACCCGATTGTGGCGTCCCGCGTGCTCGGTGTCGGTGGCGATCGCGCCGATGTAATTGGCACCGCTCAGCGCGTAGGTCGCGCGGGCGATGGTGAAAAGCTTGTTGTTGTCGGCAATCGATATCCCTCGCTCGCCGATATCCAGCGGGCTTTCGTCGAGCGCGTTGAGTACGCCGAAGGTCGTCTTGCCGGCTGTGCCGGTGATCTTGCTGCCCCACATCGGGTTGACGATCGTCCGCGTGTGTACCGCGGTGCGCATGTTGCTGTCGCCGCCGGTGCCGGCGAGGTTGAACAGTCCCATCCCCTCCATGAAAAACGGCCGTTTCTCCGAAAAGAAAACCGGAAAGCGCTGGTTCACTTCAACCTGGAAGGCATCGCTTTCCACCTGGCTGAAGTCCGGATTGATCGTTCCGTCGAGCGTGATGTTCGAGGTGATGCCAAATTTGCCGCTCAGCCCGAGGTCGGCGTTGTCGTCAACTCCGATCCCAGGAATCGGTCGTCGCACGCGCCTGGTTCACCGCGTAGGTGACGCTCGGCAGCGCCTCCACCAGGCGCGGCTGCACCAGCCGGTCGAACTGCAGGTGCGCGTGTCGATCGAACACCCATTGCCCGGGTGGCAGCGTCGGCCACGAGTAGGAGACGCCGTTCCGGCTGACTTTCCGGAAAAACAGGATGCCCATCTTGACGTTGTCACCGCTCGAAAACCGCAGCGACTGCAGCGGCACCTGTATTTCGACGACGTAACCATCCGGCGTGATCTTGCCGACGCTGTACCAGACGAAGTCGGCGTCGAATTGCTCGCCCGACGATGACGTATTCAACGCGTCCATCTGGCTGCCGCTCGGATTCGAAAACAGGTGATAGGCGGTCTGGCCGGTGTTGGCCGAATCGAGGCTGATCGCAACCCAGTCGTCGTTGAAGGCGCTGTCGCGCCGCGCGATGTTCGTGCGGATCTTGTCGGGTTCGTTGTCGATGCAGTGGAAGGCGAAATACAGATTCCGGTCGTCGTAGGCGATCCGAACCTCGGTGCGCAGCGCCGGCGGCATTTTGTCGCCGCGGTTCGGGTTGTAGGAGAGCCACTCGCCGAGTTCCAGCGGCTCGCGCTGCCACGCCTCATCGTCGAGGACACCGTCGATGCGAGGCGGTTGCGGCGCGCGTTCGATCTTGAAGTCGGGACGGTCTTGCGCAGCGGCGCCGGCCACGCCAAGCGCCATCAGCAGCACAGTTGTGAGCGCTCGTCGCATACGCGGACACGGACCCGAGGGCGGCAGACGCGGCCTTTCTAGCCTACACGGTTTTGTCGGCGCCGAACTGCACGCGTGCTGCTGTATAGTTTTTGCCTCCATGTCAGACCGTGTCGGAAGACGAAGGTTTCTTCAGGCCGCTGGTGCGCTCGGGGTAGTAGCCCTGCCGAACTGGCGCGCTCTCGCGGCGCGGCCACAAGGCACCGGCGCAACTGTCAGCACCACCAACGGACGAGTTCGCAGCCTGCAGATCGATCGGGTTCATGCGTTCAAGCGAATTCCTTACGGGGCATCGACTGGCGGTGCACGACGATTCCTTCCGCCGCTCGCTCCGGAACCGTGGACCGGCGTGCGTGAGGCATTCGAGTTCGGACCGCGGTCCCCGCAAGCGCGCTCGGTCTTTGTGGACGAATGGATGCCGTTGACCGGCACCGAACCGATGTCGGAAGACTGTTTGCACTTGAATGTGTGGACGCCAAGCACATCGCCGGGCCGACGTCCGGTGATGGTCTGGCTGCACGGCGGCGGTTATACCGGTGGTTCGCCGGCGGCGAAACCGTATGACGGCGCCAACCTGGCTCGGTCGCAGGACGTGGTGGTTGTCAGCATCACCCATCGGCTGAACGCCTTTGGGTTTCTCTATCTTGCCGAACTCGGCGGCGATCGCTACCGGGAAGCGAGCAACGTCGGACTGAAAGACATCATCGCCGGGCTGTATTGGGTGCGCGACAACATCGCGCGCTTTGGCGGCGATCCTGCCAACGTCACGATCTTCGGTCAGTCAGGCGGAGCGGGGAAGGTGAGCACGCTGATGGGAATGCCGGCGGCGCGCGGCATCTTTCATCGCGTGGCCGCGCAAAGCGGATCGGCCGTCACCAGCATGCGCGCCGCGGTCGCGACAGAAAATGCCGAGAAACTGCTGGCGCGCGTCGGCATCAAGCCCGCCGCGCTCGACGCGGTCGCCACCGTGCCGACCGAGCAACTGATCGCGGCGCTGCAAGGTTTCACCACGTCGCCGGTCGTCGACGGCACGTCGCTGCCTCACGACGTCTTCGACCCGACAGCGACCGCGATCGCCGCGTCGGTCCCGCTGCTGATCGGTTCGACCGAGACCGAGGTGACGTGGAGCGTCAACGCCGACCACACGCCAATTGCAGACGACGCGGCGCTGCGTGCGCGCGTGAAGCGCGCGCTGCGATCGGACGACGACGGCGCTGACCGGGTGATTGCGACGTACAAGGCCGGCCGGCCTCACGCCAGCCGCCTCGACCTGGCCTTCATCATCGAGACCGACGTATCGGGCTTTCGCACCGGCACCAACCTTCAGGCCGAGCGAAAAGCGGTACCGGGTCAGGCGCCGGTCTACATGTATCGGTTCGGTTGGTATTCGCCGGTCAGCAGTGGTCGCCTGCGCGCGATGCACTGCATGGACATTCCGTTCGTGTTCAACAACCTCGAGAACAGCCAGTCGATTACCGGAAATGGCGCCGACCGTCGCCTGCTGGCCGATGCGATGAGCGGTGCGTGGGCTGCGTTTGCGCGCTCCGGTGATCCGAACCACAAGGGGCTCCCTCACTGGGAGCCGTTCACCGCGGCGCAGCGAAACACGATGATGTTCGCGAAGGAATCGCGCGCGGCGGTTGACCCGTTTGGCGCCGAGCGCCTGGCCGTTGCCCGATAACCGATCGGAACTGTTCGATCGGTCGGCGATTCGCTGGCTGATTCTGGCTGGTGGAATCGCGTCGGTGCTGTACGTGATCAAGACGCGGCAGCCGCCGACCACTTCCGACTTCACGATCTTCTATCAGTCCGCCGCCGGTTCGGCAGAAAACATGTACAAAGGGTTTCGGGTCAACCTGAACCCGCCGCATTTTTCGCTGCTGATCGAGCCGCTCACCTGGGTGCGGATGTCGATCGCGGCTGAAATCTGGCGTGCCTTGAACGTGCTATCGCTGTGCGGCTGCCTCTGGTGGCTGGCGACCCGCTCGGACGAAAAGTGGAGTGCCGCGGACGTCGGCGCGGTGCTGGCGTGGGCACCCTTTCATCACGCGTTCACGCTCAACCAGGTGACATGGATCATGTGGCCGCTGCTGATCGGCGCGTGGTGGCAGTGGCGCCGTGACCGATGGATTGCGGGCGCGATCTGGTTCGGCGTGGCGCTGAGTTTCAAGTCGTTTCTCGGCGTGTTCCTTCTGTGGTTGGCCTGTCGGCGGCAGTGGCGCGCGATCGCGGCGGCCCTGGCAACCGCCGGCGCGGCGCTGGCTGTCGGCATCGTCGCCTACGGCTTCGAGGTGTTTCGCGCCTGGGTACGCGCGGTCAGCGGTGTCAGTTGGACATCGGCGTGGACCAATGCTTCGTTGCGCGCACTGTTGCTTCGCTCGTTCACAGAGAACACGTCCGGAGCCGCACCGTTCGCGAATCTTCCAGGAATTGTCGCGCCGCTCTTTGTCGCGCTCGCCGTGACGATTGTGCTGGGCACCTGCTGGATCTGCCGCAACCGGAGCGTTGACGCGAGCTGGCCGGCGCTCGCTGCGAGCGCATTGCTCGCGTCGCCGCTCGGTTGGCTGTATTACGCGTGGTGGATGCTGCCCGGCGTCAAACCATCACGCCTGCTGGTGCGGAGTCCGCTGCTGTGGATTCCCATGACCTTCCTCACCCGCGGCCAACCGAACCCGTGGGCGACGATCACCTACGCATCGGTCTTCAATTGGGGACTGCTGCTCGCGTGGATCGGGTTCGTCGTCGCCCCGACGCGGCCATCTGATCAATCGTCGCGCTGAAGCGGAAGGTCCCGCCGCTACAGCCTGCCGTTTTTGCGGCCGATATCCGATCTATCACAGCTGTGCTCGACCGCCTGCACGACCTGGAACTGACCGTGTTGATGCCGTGCCTGAACGAGGCGCAAACGCTGGCGATCTGCATCCGCAAGGCGAAAGCGTGCATCGAGCGGCTCGGGATCGCAGCCGAAGTCGTGATCGCGGACAATGGCTCTACTGACGGCTCTCAGACGATCGCGGACAAGGAAGGAGCGCGCGTCGTCCACGTCGAGGAAAAAGGCTACGGCGCGGCTCTGTTCGAGGGGAGCTCGGCGGCGCGTGGGCGTTTCATCATCATGGGGGACGCCGACGACAGCTACGACTTTGCCCGCTCGATGCCTTCGTCGACCGGCTACGGGACGGCGCGGACCTCGTGATGGGCAACCGCTTTCTCGGCGGAATCGCGCCTCGGGCGATGCCCTGGAAAAACCGCTACATCGGCAATCCGGCGCTGTCGCGCTCGGACGGCTCTTCTTTCGCAGTCCGGTCGGCGATTTTCATTGCGGGATGCGCGGCTTTTCGCGTGAGGCGTTCGACAAGCTGTCGCTCCAGACGACCGGCATGGAGTTCGCCTCCGAGATGGTCATCAAAGCGACGTTGCTGCAGCTGCGCATCGACGAAGTGCCGACGACCCTCGCCAAGGATGGACGCAACCGGCCGCCGCACCTTCGTCCGTGGCGCGACGGTTGGCGCCACCTGCGATTCATGCTGCTCTACAGCCCGCGGTGGCTGTTCCTGTATCCGGGCGCAGTGCTGATGGTGCTGGGTTCGCTCGTGGCGGCAGTCCTGCTGCCGGGTCCGGTGATGCTGACGTCGCATATCGGCCTCGACGTCCACACGTTGCTGTTCGCGTTCGCCGCGGTGCTGGTCGGATTTCAGGCCGTCGCCTTTGCGTTTATGGCGCGCGTGTTCGCGTTCAACGAAGGCCTACTGCCGCACGATCCCTCGCTCGAGCGGCTCTACCAGCGATTCACGCTCGAAACCGGGTTGATCACAGGGGCTGTGCTGTTGCTGGTTGGTATCGGTGGCGCGCTGTTTTCTTTCTTACTGTGGCGTAACGCCGGATTTGGACCGCTGGACGCGCGGCTGACGCTACGGATGGCAATTCCATCGGCCGCGGCAATTTGCCTCGGTGGCCAGGTGGTGTTTACCAGCTTCCTCTTCAGTTTCCTCGGCTTGCGGACGCGGTGAAACGCCTCGATCGCCTGCTGCAGCGCCTGCGGATTGCCCAGGTCTCACCCTTCGTCCGGCGCGACGCGCGCGTTCTGGACATCGGTTGTGCCGAAGGCGCGCTCTATCAGGCGGTCCCGAACATCGGCAGCTATGTCGGGATCGATCCCGACGTCACCCCGTCCAGTTCAGCGAAGGTGCGATTCGTACGCCGATGTGTTCCCGACGCCGCAGCTTTCCGATACCGACACGTTCGACGTGATTTCTGCGTTGGCGGTCCTCGAGCACGTCCCGCAACCGGCGCAGGCTGGATTCGCCGGCGCCTGCGCCCGTCACCTTGCGCCGAACGGGATGCTTGCCATCACCGTTCCCGCACCGATCGTCGACTCGATTCTTGCGCTGCTGAAGGGCGCCCGACTGATCGACGGCATGCACGAAGAAGAACATTTGGATACGATCCGGCGCAAACCCCGTCGCTGTTCGAAGCGCACGGGCTGCGCCTGGTTCGGCACCGCCGATTCGAGCTAGGCCTCAACCATCTGTTCGTGTTTCAGCGACTCGAGCGCTGACGATCGCTGCCGGGCCTCACGAGCCACCACAACAGCGCGAACGCCGCCGCCGCCGTCAGCGCACCGATCGCGGTCATCGTCCCGGTCGGGCGAGCCTGTCCGACGGCGGCAGAAACTGACTCCAGATCGGCCACGGACGAGGCACCACGAAAACCAGAAACTTCCGCATCCATTCCGGGACGTTGCGGCGCGCGGCAAGTGGCGGCCCGTAGGTTGAGGAGGTCATCGAGAAAAAGCGCTCGCTGGGGACGTAGTAACGGACCTTCGCGATCGCGTCCGCCGGCGATCTCGATCAGCTCCCCCGGTCGGGCCAACAGCGGCGAGTCCGTGTACATCGTCGACTCGTTGACCCAGAAGAACGGGTGGTAGGACGATCGCTCGAGATAGTAGCGTTGGTGATCGACGCTGATCGCGAGCAACTGCACCGCGAGGCTGACTGCGCAAACGCCGGTGACTGCCGCATTCCACGGCCGCCTTGCCGCGGCGAACGGCAAGCCGATGCAGGCGAGCGGCACCGAAGCGATCAAGTAGCGCGGTCCCCAGGCCCATTCGCCCGCCCAGAACTTTAGAGTGGAGATCATCGCGATATGAATCACCAGACACGCAGTGATCGGAGCGTAGCGCTGCCGGTCGGAACGCAGCAATCGCCATAGCCCAAGCAACGCGCACGCGTAAACCGGGCAATACAGGAAAATGCTTTTCGCTGGACTCACCAACAACCCGGCCAGGCCGACCGCAGGGTTGCCGACCAGCGGATGCGGAACAGTTCCGCGACCCGTGTTCAGTGGATTGCCGAACTTGAACGCGTTGTAGGCCAGCACCGTAGCCAGTCCGGCCGCGAGCAATGCGAAGATCGTTATCGTCACACGGTTGGTAAGGCGTTCCCACACACTACGCGCGGTGGCCGGTGCGACGTCGGCGACGCAGGCCGCCAGTACGACATAGGTTTCTTGAACGTTGATTAACAGCGCAAACGAGAGTCCGGACGCCATCGCCCAGCGCAGCGATTCGTTGGCAAACGCCTCAACCGCCGCCCACACAGCGACCAATATGAACAAGGTTTGCTGCGCGACGTCGAAGCTCGAACCGGCGTAAACCCACACGGGAGTGCAGAAGGCCGCCACCAATGCCCATCCTGCCGCGCGATTCGGCGAACAACCGAGCCTGCCAAAAATCAGAAACAGTGTCGCGACAGTCGCCGCTGCGAACGGGACGGACGTCAGCGAAAATGCAAACTGCTTGGATTCGAGCGCGTCATGCCCGAGCCACCAACCGGCCGCAAGGAATGGGAGCGACAGCAGCGGCGTTCCGATTGGGTAGTAGGAGTAGTGGCGACCGCCGCGGCCTGGAGTGCCGGGCGTGAAGCTGTTTAAGATGTCGAAGCGCCCGTGATTCAGCAGCGAGTCGGTGATCTCGTAGCGGATCGCGCCGTCGACCATGTCGATCCGGCCTGGCGCCGTCACGAAGTAGACCGCGGTGCAACCGATCCACAGCGCACACGCCGCGCCGTACCAGCGCGCTTGTCTCATGCCGGCCGCCTCGCGACGACGCGCTGATTGCTGGTCTGGGCAAACCGTCCGCACACCAAATCGATCATCACCGCGCAGGCAACCAGCGGCACGTTGCGCAGCGTCGCCAGCGAGGCAAGTGCCGGAAAACGCGACTCCGACGCGAGGTGATGCAGCGACTGCACCCAGAACGCAGGGCTGGCGACAGTGCAGACTCGACGACTTGCATTCCGCTTCGCTCGAGAAGGGCCCGCAGCGTCTGTTGATTGAACAACACGAGGTGGCGAGGAATGTGATACCCGCCCGTACCGACCGGCGAACCAATGAGCATCGAGGCCGTCGGTGTCCGGCGTCTCAATAAAGAGATGGCCCCCGGGTTTCAATGCCTCGGCCAGCATCGCGACCAGTCGATCCGGATGTGCGACGTGTTCGATGACCTGGTTGAGGACGAACAGATCCACATTGCGGGGAACATGGATAGCTTCGATCGGCGCGGCAATCGTTTCAATCCCCTGTGCAACGATTGGCCGCAGGTGCGGACCGGGATAATCCCAGCCGATGAGGTGAAACCGATCGCCGAAGTCGGCTTTCAACAGGCGGAGAAGGCTGCCGTTCCCACAGCCGACGTCGACGATCGTTCCGCCGTTGGGAACGACCCGCGTCAGCAGGGCTGCTTTGCGCCGCTGAACCGCGTTCGTCCTGCTTTGACCACCGGATTGAGGCGCTCGAAACGGTATGGTTCGTATTCGGGCGGATACAGCCGCGCGATTTCATGATCGGCCGGCCGCGGATCGAGCACCACCGTTCCGCACGCGCCGCATCGGCACAATTGAAATTCCTGATCACCGGTGGTGCGGTATTCGAAGTCAGGCCCTTGGGCCGCGGCGGTGCGCGGGTAGTTGGTGCCGCAGAGCGGACAAGCGCCCGGTACCAGCGCCGCCGGCGTCGACATTACGCTCGACGCGCGAGCGGGAAGGTGCCCGCGCCTCGCCCGACGAACCGCGCGGTCGGCCCCATGAACGAGATGATTTCGGCGATTCGCGTCGTTTCGGACTGGTTCGGTCCGGATGCGTGCCACAGCAGGCTGTGGAAGAAGATGACGTCTCCCGCTTGCACCGGCACAAAACTTCCTGCTCCTTCTTCACCTGATCGGGGGGGATGCGGAAGTCCTGCAGGTCAAATAGTACCGGCGCGTACTTGGTGGTTTCGGCCAGCAGCCACCGCTTCGCCTTCCACGCAACGAAATTGCCGCCCGCGCCTTCAGGATTGTCGCCGGTTCCGGCCAGCGACACCATCCGCCGCAGCGTACCAGTCAACGGTTTCGGCAACTGATATCGGCCGCGCAGGCATATCGTGTGATCGATCTCGCGACGGTGCGTTCCGGGGATCACGCTCAGGCAACTGCCTTCGCGCGTCACATCTCCAAGCCCCACCCATGCCGACACCAGCGCTTTGGGTTCCACATCCCAGAATGCGGAATCCTGATGATACGAAAACGCGCCGCCGGTGCGAGCCGGTTTGACGACGATGACGTCACGGAACCGCCGGCTGCCGACGCCGAGAAGCGTTTCGACGACGTCGACCAGCGTCTTTTCAGTGGCCAGCTCGTTGA
>CAVOHK010000012.1:0-21734 GCA_963695635.1 uncultured Acidobacteriota bacterium | reverse complement strand
AGCGCAAGCGTTAGAACTGCGGTGGCCGTAAACACGCGAGCGACCCAGAACTGCCGCACCGCGTAACGAAGCTCTCCGAGAATTGTTCCCACGTCACCGATTAGACGGAATGTGCATTGAATTCGTTGAGGCGGTTTCCCTCTGATTGCCGAGCTGGCTGGAACGCTCTTTGCTGTTGAGTCTCGGCCTTGTTCTTTTGGGGCCGCCACGTTTTAGATCACTGCCGTTTCCGAGGTTGGAAGTAGCGTTCTCATGCACCGGATCCTTATCGCGGACGACTCGGCGACGTGAGGGTGGAACTCACTGCCCTGCAGCAGGACGCTCTGATCGAGCTGCTCAACATCGGGTTCGGCCGCGCCGGCGCGTCGTTGTCGCAGCTCACCGGGGACCGCGTTCTGCTCGAAGTGCCGAAGGTGACGATCCACCCGATCGACGAGGTCGCCCATGCGCTGGAAAGCGTCATCACCAGCGACGTCGCCAGTGTTCACCAGATCTTTTCGGGACCGGTTGCCGGAGACGCGCTGCTGATGCTGGACCAGAGTGGTGCGGCGATTCTGGAAGCATTGCTGACCAGTGAATCGGCTCTGCCGTTGGCGATCGACGCCTCGGCGCGCGAGGTCATCACCGAGGTCGGCAACATCCTGTTGAACGCCTGCCGGGTAATTTTGGGACCATCCTCCACGTCCAGGTGGCATTTTCGGTGCCGCAGTTGAGCCTCGAAAGCGTCGGCGGCATCCTCGAATCGCTGCGGGTGCACCGCGAAGGTGCGCGCTATGCGCTGGTCGTGCACGCTGGCTTCAAGCTTCGCGATACCGAGGTGCGAGGCTACCTGGTCATCATTCTCAGCGTGGCGTCGTTGGATCGGCTGCTCCGGGAAGTCGAAGCGTGGGAGCGCGATAACCGATGATCGAGCGCGCGTTTCCCACCCGTACGCTGCTCGACCTCGCGGCCCGGCAATGGTTCGACGAGCTGGCAGACCGCGGGATCGTCGTCACCGACAACGATTTGATCGTGCGCGCGTGGAATTCCTGGCTGGTCGAGCAAACCGGCATCCTCTCGGACAATGCGATCGGCCACCCGCTGTTCGTCGTCTGCCCGACAATCGCCGCGCGCGGCCTCGACGAACATTACCAGCGCGCACTGGCTGGCGAAGTCCGTGTGCTGGCGCATCGGTTTCACAAGTTCCTCATCCCGGTGTCGAAGAGCGCGCTACCAGCGGGCGCCACCGATGCGACGCAAACCGCGCGCATCGTTCCGCTGACCTCGGATGGTCAGGTGGTCGGCACCCTGACGATCGTCGAGGACGTCAGCGAACGGGTGCTGAGCGAGCGTGAGCTGCGCAACCAGATTCTGGTTTCCGAGCGCGCCCGGACTGTCGCTGAGGATGCGTCCAAGCTGAAGGACGAATTCCTCGCGACGATGTCTCACGAAATCCGGACACCGTTGAACGCGGTGCTCGGCTGGACGCAAATTCTGCGAACCCAGGGCAACATCAAGTCGCGCGATCGCGTGCTGGAAGTGATCGAGCGCAATGCCTCGTCGCAGCTGCGGCTGGTCGAGGACTTACTCGACATGGCGCGGATTGTCAGCGGCAAGCTTCGCCTCGATATCGACACGATCGAGCTGCAGATGGTCGTCCAGGCCGCTCTCGACGTGATTGAACCGGGCGCCACCGCCAAGCACGTGACCATCGTTGCGGACTTTGAGGCGACACCGATTCCGGTCAACGCCGATGCCGATCGCCTGCAGCAGGCGGTTTGGAACGTGCTGTCGAACGCTCTCAAGTTTACGAATTCGGGCGGCACCATCACCGTTTCGGTGAGGCGCGTCGACGGAACTGCCCGCCTGAGCGTCGCCGACACCGGTCAAGGAATCACTGCGGAATTCGTCCCGTATGTTTTCGATCGGTTTCGCCAGGCCGATGCGTCCACCAGCCGTCGGCATGGCGGTCTCGGGCTGGGCCTCGCTCTGACGCGACAGATTCTCGAACTGCACGGCGGTTCGATCGAGGTGAAGAGCGCTGGCACCGACAAGGGCAGCACGTTTACGCTTCGGCTGCCGGTCGCCGATACGCTGGCGCAGGCGGCCGCGGCGATCAAACCGCACCTGGATACAGATGCACTCGACGGTATCGTCGTGCTGGTCGTCGACGACAGCGCCGACGGTCGGGAAATGCTCGAAGTGGCACTGCGCGCCTACCGCGCGTCGGTCACGACGATCGATTCAGTGGACAACGCCCTGGCGAAGCTGGCGTGCGGCGCGATCGTGCCCGACGTCGTGGTGTCGGACATCGGCATGGCGGGACGCGACGGCTACGAGCTGATCCGACAGCTGCGGTCGTTTGCCGAACCGATGCGCTCCACGCCGGCAATCGCCGTTACCGCCTCTGCCGATCCGGAGGATCGCATGCACGCACTGGCGGCTGGTTATCAACTACACCTGGCGAAACCGGTCGATCCATCGGTCGTCGCGGAATCGATCCGCAGCCTGAACGCGGCGCGGTCTTCGTCAGCGAAGCGTCACAGTTCCTGACCACGACGAACCGGCCACCCAGGGCCGGTCGTAGTTCAAACGAAACAGCTCGACAACTCGCGGCACGTCCGACTCGTTCCGGATGAAAACGCTGACCCACCCCGACTCGGGATAAATGTGATGCGGTTCCGCTTTGCCATCGGCGACCAGCGCGTCGCGGATCAGCAGCGGAAACGGGAGGTCGGCGAGCCGGCTGCCGTGCACGTGACCGAGCTCGCGGCGACCGTAGCGCAATTCCACACCGCCAAACCGATGCCGCCCACTGGTCACGCCCGGCCAGGACAGCACCTGACGAACGATCGCCTGCTGAATGTTCTCTTCCATGGACTGTCTCGCATGGTTTACTACCACTCGCCGGTTCACGATGAACGCGGAGTTCGCCGAGAACGCCGAGAGTCCGAGTGAAACTATTACTCGGCGATCTTCGCGGCCTCGGCGTTCCTCTTTAAGAACGCCGAGAGCCCTTGTGAAACTCAAGCTCGGCGATCTCGGCGGCCTCGGCGTTCCTCTTTAAGAACGCCAAGAGTCCTTGTGAAACTCGACGCTCGGCGATCTCGGCGGCCTCGGCGTTCCTCTTTCGTCGGAATCAAGAGCCGCTCCGGAACAGCCCCTGCGGCGACGCTGGCGGCAGGACGACGACGCTCGCGCCGCGCACGCCGATCGTATCGCCGTTGCCCGTCGATGGCGATAGCTGCACCGCCTCGAAATTGACCAGCGACGACTCATAGTCGAGCATCGTCCGTAACAGGTTCACTTCGGCTTGCAGCAAGTCGCGTTGCGCCTGCGTCACCAGAAAGGTCGTCGACAAACCGACCTCGAAGCGGCGCTGTTCAGATGAGAGCCGCTCCTGCGCCAGCGTCGCGCTCGCGCGTGCGGCATCGATCCGCTCGGCGCTACTGCGGACCTGGCGCGCGGCCTGGCGAACCGTCTCGGCGGTCTGTTGCCGCAGGCTGGCGATACGCTGTGTTGCTTGCCGGCGTTCGACGTCCGCGCGAGCCGCGCTGGCCTCTTCGTAACTGTTCCCGAGCGGATAGCTGACGGTGACGCCAAAACTCCAGGTCGGATAATCCGACGTGAATGCCTGGCCCAGCGCGTCGCCGAAGCCGCGACCACGCGTACCGATCACGGTCCCCGGAAATTCGCCGGCGCGCAGGAATTGCGTACCGCCGAGGCCATTGCCGCGGTATGACCCTTCGACGCGCACGTCCGGAAGTTTCTGATTCTTCAAATACTCCACCGTGGTACGCGCGTTCTCGAGATCGTGGCCGGCACGAAGGATGTCGAGGCGCTCACGCAATGCCTTCGCAGTTGCACCGTCGACATCGGGCAGCGTCTGGTGATCCGATGGCGCGTCGATGGCTTCCAACCGGGCGTTCCAGAATCCCTCATCCGCGGATCCATGATCAATGTCCGCAAGCGGTCTTCGGCATCGCCGGCAATGGCTCGCGCTCCGATCAGGCTTTCGCGGCGCTGCGCCGCTTCAGCCTGCGCCTGGACCAAATCGAGCGGCGGGATTTGCCCGGCGTCGACCCGAACTCTATTTTGCCGCGCCAGTTCCTCGGCGAGCTCCACCGAGCGTTGCTGCACGTTCACGTTAGCCACAGCGGCCTTCAGCGTCCAGTACGCCTGCTTGACCGCTGCGACCGTCTGGACGACCGACTCGCGGAAGCGCAGCTCCGAACTCTCGCGGTTCCGTTTCGCAACGATGTACTGATGGCGGTTCGCGTCGATTTGCCGGTCCTTCAATAAAGGCTGCGAAAACGCCAGCTGCAGCCCCGACTGCAACGTGGGATCGAAACTGCTGAACGGGCTGTTGGTCGCCGTTCGCGATGCATCCCAGGAAACGCTCCAGGTACCGCCGCCCCGCGACAACCGCTGCCGCACCCCCGTCGACGAAAACAGGTCGTGAACGTCAACCCCGCGATCGCCGAGCAGGATGTTCGATGGCGGCGTGACGACGCTGGAGCGGCCAAATGTGCTGGAGAACACCGGGGCGAAGGCGCCGCGGCTTTCGCCAACCCGTGCCGCCTCTACCTCGGTGCCCATACGAACAATTGCGAGATCAGGATTGTGGTCAATCGCGCGGCGCACCGCTTCGTCCAACGTCAGCGACACGACCGGAGCGTCGGCTGCGGCCGAGGGCTGGCTTTGAGCGAAGGCAACGCCGCCAGTCAGGAACGTGGCGAGCAGCACCATCGCGACCGCCTCGGCAAACTTGCGCGCGCGCCGTTCGGTCGCCGGCTGCTCCTGGACAATCGCTACACGGGTTTTCGCGACGAGCATGTAGATCGACGGCACGATGAACAGCGTGAAGATTGTGCCGATCACCATCCCGCTCACCAACATGATGCCGATGCTGTTGCGTGCGCCGGCTCCCGGTCCGGTCGCCAGCACCAGCGGAAAATGCCCGACGACGGTCGCCGCCGTGGTCATGAGAATCGGACGGAGTCGAGTACCGGCCGCTTCGATCACGGCGTCGAGCTTCCTGGCGCCGGTCTCTTGCAGATGATTGGCGAACTGGACGATCAGGATCCCGTTCTTCGAAACCAGACCGACCAGCGTGATCAGGCCGACCTGGCTGTAGATGTTCAGCGTGGTAAAGCCGAGGAACGAAAACAGCAGCGCGCCTGAAAGCGCCAGCGGCACCGAACCGGCCAACACGATGAACGGATCGCGGAAGCTTTCGAACTGGGCCGCCAGTACCAGGTAGATCAGCACGGCCGACAGCAGGAAGGTGCCGAGAAATTTGCCGCTTTCCGTGCGCAGTTGTCGCGATTCACCGGCATAGTCGATGGTGAAGCCCTGCGGCAGGATCGCCCTGGCCTCGTTCTCCAGGAAGGTGAGCGCCTGGTTCAACGGCACCGGCGGCGGAATGACGCCCTGGATGCGAACCGCGTTGAGCTGTTGAAACTTCTTCAGCTCGCGCGGTTCGCTGGTGGTCCGCAGGCTGGCAAATGTCGACAACGGTACCAGCCGATCGTGGGAACCGGTGATGTAGATCTGCCCGAGTTGCTCGGCGGTCAATCGTTCGGCGCGCGCCAGTTGCGGAATGACTTTGTAGCTGCGCCCCTGAATGCTGAAGCGATTGACGTAGTTGGCGCCGAGCAGCGTCGAGAGGTCGCGTCCGGCCTGGCTCAAATCGACGCCCTGGGAACGCAGCTTGTCGCGATCGAACACCACCTCGGTCTGCGGCTGATCGAACTTGAGATCGGCGTCGGCGAAGATGAACATGCCGCTGGCGAACGCTTTCTGCACCAGTTGACCGGCCAACGCTTCAAGCTGTTTCGGCTCCGCCGCCGACGCGATCACCAAATCCACTGGAAAGTCCCCGCCGCCGGGCAGCGGTGGCGGCGCCTGCGGAATGACCCGGATGCCAGCGATTTTCGAGAGCGGGCCCATCGACTCCATCAGCAGCTGTTGAGTCGTCTTGCTGCGTTCGCTCCAGGGCTTCGCCACCATTCCGCCGAAGCCGCCGTTCGGAAGCGTGATCTGAAAGATGCTGGCAGCCTCCGGGAACGATTTGTAGACATCGAAGATCTGGCTGGTGAACAGCCGCGTCTGATCGAGCGTGGCGTTCGGCGAACCCTGGACGAAGCCGAAGAAGAACCCCTGATCTTCGTACGGCGCCAGCTCGCTTTGCGAGAACATGAAAAACGGGACCGTCAACAGCGCGACGATCACCCAGACCGCCAGCACGACCGGGCGGTAGCGCAGCGTCGCCGCCAGCGAACGGGTGTAGCGGCGTCGCACAGTTTCGAAGCGTCGGTTGATCCATCCGGCGAAGCCGCGACCGGTGTCCCCAGTGCGCAGTAGACGAGCGCCCATCATCGGCGACAAGGTCAACGCGACGACGCCCGAGACGATCACCGCGCCCGCGAGGGTGAACGCGAACTCGCGGAACAACGAACCGGTCAGGCCGCCTTGCAGGCCAATCGGCGCGTAAACCGCAGCCAGCGTGATCGTCATCGCGATGATCGGGCCGACCAGTTCGCGCGCACCTTCGAGCGCCGCCTGGCGCGGCGTCTTTCCTTCGTGCAGATGCCGTTCGACGTTTTCCACCATCACAATCGCGTCGTCCACCACCAGGCCGACCGACAGCACAATCGCCAGCAGCGTCAGCAGGTTCACCGTGAAGCCGGCAACCAGCATCAGGAACACCGCACCAACCAGCGAGATCGGAATCGCAACAATCGGAATCAGCACCGAACGGAACGAACCGAGGAACAGGAAAATCACGATCACCACGATGACCAGCGTCTCGGTGAGCGTCCGCAGCACTTCGTTGATCGCGTCGTGGATGTATTCGGTCGAGTCGTAGGGAATGCCGACCTTCATCCCGACCGGCATCTGGGCGCGAATCTGCGGCAGCGCCTCGCGCACTTTGGCGATCACGTCCAGCGAATTGGCGGTCGGCAGTACCCAGACGCCCATGAACGTCGCCGCTTCACCATTGAAGCGAATGTCCTGCTCGTAGTTCTCGGCGCCGAGCACGACATCCGCGATGTCGCCCAGACGAACGACAACTCCCTTGTCTTCCTTGACGACCAGCTGGCGGAATTCCGCCTGGGTTCGCAGGTCGGTGTTGGCAACCAGGTTCACCGACACCATCGACCCCTTGGTGCGTCCGAGCGCCGACAAATAGTTGTTGCGGGCCAGCGCGTCGCGGACGGCCGAGGGGGAAATGCCAAGCGCAGCCATCCGGTCGGGCTTCAGCCAGATCCGCATGGCAAACGTTCGCGCCCCAAGAATGTCGGCGCGCTGTACGCCGCTGATCGCGCTCAGCTTCGGCTGGACTACCCGGGTCAGATAGTCGGTGATCTGATTCGGGTCGAGTTCGGTTGACGAGAAACCGAGATAGATCGCCGCGAATTGATTGTCCGCGGTCTCGAGTTCGATCACCGGCGCCTCGGCTTCCGGCGGCAGGTCGTTGCGGACCTGCGCGACCTTCGCCTGGACTTGCGTCAGCGCCGCATTGGTGTCGTAGTTCAGCTTCAGGTGCACGGTGATCGTGCTCAGGCTCTGCGCGCTGGACGACTCCATGTAGTCGATGCCGTCCGCGCTGGCGATGACGCGCTCGAGCGGCGTCGTAATGAAGCCGCGCACCAGGTCGGCGTTTGCGCCGACGTAGGTCGTCGCCACCTTGACGACGGCGATGTCGCTGCGCGGGTATTGACGGACGCTCAGCGCGCGAATTGCCTGCAGACCGGCGATCAGAATCACCAGGTTGACGACAATCGCCAGGACTGGTCGCTTGACGAAAAGATCGGTGAACTTCATCAGCTGTTCTCCGGCTTCGGCGCCGCGCTGTTGGCCGGACGAACCGAGTTGTTAATCTGGACCGCGGCGCCGTTCCGCAGCTTGAACACGCCCGAGGTGACCACTTCCTCACCGGCTTTGATCCCCGAGACGATGCCAACCTGGTCGCCGCGCGCGCTTCCCAGCTTGACGAATTGCTGCCGCACGCCGCGATAGGTTTGCCCTTTCTCGTTTTTCAGCTCGGCGACGACGAATACTGAATCGCCGTACGGCGCATAGCTGATCGCCGACGCCGGAATCGTCAGCACTTCGCTCGCCGCACCGAGCACGACTTCGCTCTGCACGAACATGCCCGGATGGAGCCGGCCATGGGGATTCGCGAACGTGGCCTGGACCTGCACGTTGCGGGTCGCTTCGTTGACGATCGAATCGATCGCCGTGATGCGTCCGGCGAAGTCGGTGCCGGCCAGTTCTTCAGCGGTTACCCGCACTGCGCGACCGACTTGCATTTGACCGGTGGCTTGCTGGGGCACGCCGAAGTTGACGTAAATCGGATTGAGCGACTGCAGCGTCACCAACGGGTCACCACCGGCGAGGTATTGACCCAGGTTCACCTGGCGAAGCCCAAGAATGCCGGCGAATGGCGCGCGGATCGTTTTGCGATCGATCGCCGCGCGAATTTCGCCGACGCGCGCGTCCGCCTGCCGCTGATTCGCCGTGGCCTGGTCGAACTCGGCACGGGAAATCACCCGCTCGTTCAGCAGCCCCTGCATCCGTTCGAAGTTGAGCCGCGCCAGATCGCGCTGCGATTCGGCCGCTGCCAGCTGCGCCTGCTCCTGGCGCGTGTCCTGCCGTGCCAGAACGTCGCCCTCCCGAATCGCCTGACCGGAACTGAAACCGATCGACACTACCGTTCCGGGCAAATCGGCGCTGACGTTCACGCCCTGGACCGCCGCGACCGTGCCGATCGCGGCCAGCGTCGCCGGCCACCGCTCGGTGCGTGCCACGATCGTCGTCACCGCTTCCGGTGGCAGTTGAAAGGCCGCGCCTTCGGCGATCGCGGTCTGAATCTGCTTGAACTTCACGAAACCCAATGCCGCCACGATTAAGAATGTCGCCGACAGCGTCACAACCATTCGCTTTGCCATGCAATCCCTCGTCTCTCGTCCCTCGTCTCTGGTCGCTCGTAACTGTCACTGTCGCTCGTAACTCGTCACTCGTCGCTGACTCGCGAGCAACGAGCGACGAGCGGCGAGAGTCGTCACCGCAGATTGATCAGCACTCCACCGTAAACCCGGTGTCCGTAGCGCGTCTCCCGGCCGAAGAACGCCGGTGCGGCGTCGTTCGAACGGACGGCGAGGAACCGATAGTCGCCGCGCAATCCCCATACGCCGTGAACCCACTTGACTCCGCCGCCGACGTTGCCGGTCAGGAAAGTTTCGGTATCAGTGATGCCGAGGCTCTTGGTGTCGAACAGGCTCAGTCCACCAATGCCGCCGATGACATACGGCGCAACGCCGCTGCGCGTCGGCGCGGACAGCACCAGGTTCCCGCTGTAGTTCAGAAGATTCGGCGTCTTGAGATTCGCAGTCCCGGCCGTGAATTGCAGATCCTGCGAAACGCCGAGTGAGCCGCTGACCTCGCCTTCGACGCCGACGTAGCGGTTGAAGTTGACGGTCACGCCGGCGCCGAGGTCGTAGTTGCCGAAGCTCGGTCCGTTCGTATCCTTGCCCTCCGTGAAGAAGGTCGCCCCGCCCGGAATGATGGTGACGACGACCGTGCCGGGACCCTGGACCGATTCCTGCGCCAGTGCCGGCGTGCCGCCGACGATGCCTGCTGTGGTGATGAGTGCTGCAACCAACGCGTCATGTGTGCCTCCGTGTTGACGCCAGCTTCGCTCGTCGCCGCCTGCATCCACAATCGGGCAGAAGCGCCAGCAGGCTCTGGTACTTGCGCGCGATTGCCACCAGGGCTGCGCGATGGAGTTGGATCTCGTCCTTTTGGCCGATGCCGCGGCCGTTGCGAACTGCCGGATAATAGGAAGGCCTGGGAGCCACCGTGGATTTACACAACGATTGCTCGATGGAAACGGGGCCGGTTGAGCCGGTGGGTGATGTGCGCGCCGCGTTGACGCGTGAGACCGCTGCGCGTCGCCGCGCCGAGTGGGTCGCGCGGATGCAAGCCTTCGTCGTCGAACGCGCGCTCGATTTGGCGGTGCGCGAGCCGGACATCGACGGCTTTTTCGGCGCCCTCACGCAATTGATGGTCGAAGAGGGCGAAGGCTGCGCTTGCGGGGTCTGGCTGCTCGACGAGAACGATCGCCAGTGCGACTTGTGGCTGATCTACGTCCGCGATCAGCTGTATGCGATGCGACCCTCAGGTCCGCAGCAGCGCTCGATCAGCGATTGCGGGCCGTTGAAGTTTCCCTACGAATCGATGGCGGCGCACCTGTTGGCGTACGCGCCTGGTCGAACGCAAACCGTGGTGTATCACAGGAACGACGAGCGACTGCCCGAGGCGATTCGTGCGTTCCATCAACGCGGCAGTGTGGACACCACCATCGCGGCGCCGCTGGTTCTGGGCAACCGGACCCTGGGATGGATGACGATCGCCAGCCTGCGTGATGACGAGTGCGGCGGCGAGTGGCGGGTCGCGCTGCTCGAAGCGATCGCTCGGCAGGGAACGTTAGCGCTGCATCACAGCCGCCTCACCGAACAGCACCGACTGGAGGAACGTCGAAAGGCGATTCTCGAGGAACGCAATCGGCTCGCGCGCGACATCCACGACAACCTGGCCCAGGGCTTCGCAGCGATCCTGATGCAACTCCAGGGCGCGATGCGCGAAACCGGCGCGCTGCCACCGAACGTGGCGCTGAGTGTCGAAACCGCGGTCGACCTGGCACGCACCCACCTGACGGAGGCACGTCGCTCGGTTGGCGCGTTGCGGCCGAACGTCGGCGACGGCGAAGACATCGCGACCGCTCTGAAGCGGCTTGCCGATCGCAGCCAGCTGACAACCAGCATTCCGATCGATGTGGTAGCGGACGAACTGCCGCGTTTCGGCGACATCGTCGAACGCGAAATCATCGGCATCGCCCAGGAAGCGCTGACCAACGCGGTGCGCCACTCTCGCGGCCGCCGCGTCACGATCCGGGCATCGATGGATCAGAGACTCGGTGTCCGGTTGTCGGTGGCCGACGACGGCCGCGGCATCCCCCGCGACCAGTCGTCCTCGGGGTTCGGCATGACCAGCATGCAGGAACGAGCCGAGCGGATCGGCGCGTCCCTGACGATCGTGACGGCACCGCGCAGCGGCACCGAGGTGGTGCTGGCGTGGGAGCCGTCGTCGCTCCCGACCCAGGTTCATGTCGCCGTCTGAAACGGCAACCGAAGTTCGGCACGCGCGAGTGCTGCTGGTGGACGACCACGCGCTGCTCCGAACCGGCGTCGCCAATATCATCAATCAAGAACCCGACCTGCGCGTCGTCGCCGAAGCGAGCAACGGCGTCGAAGCGATCGCCGCGTTCGAACACCATCGTCCCGACGTGACGTTGCTCGATCTGCGGATGCCGGTGATGGAGGGGGTCGAAGTGGTTCGCCAGATCCGCGAGCGTGATGCCGCGGCGCGGGTGATCATCCTGACCACCTACGACACGGACGACGAGATTTCGCGCGCGCTCAAAGCCGGCGCGAAGGCGTACGTGTTGAAAGACATTGCCGCCGATGCGCTGATCAACTGCATTCGCGAAGTGCTGGCGGGCAAGATCTACATCGCGCCATCAGCGGCGGCGAAGCTGGCTGAAGGTGTCGCGCGCGTACAACTGACGCCGCGAGAGATGGCGACGCTGAAACTGCTGGCCGACGGCAAGGCCAATAAAGAGATCGCGGTCACGCTCGACATCAGCGAGCGCACGGTCAAGACGCATCTCGCGCACCTGTTCGAAAAACTCGGCGCGACCAGCCGCACTGAAGCGGTGAAGGTCGCGACACGCCGCGGCCTCGTTCGGCTGGAATAGCGCCGCATGACATCTCTGCAACTTCGCGCTCAGCGATCGCTTTTACGAGTATTCTCGCCGCTAACATTGGCCGAATGTATCCGCGGCTGCTGACCACCCCGCTCTTCACCATTCATACGTTCGGTGCGCTGCTCGCGCTCGCCTACGGCGCGTCTTACTGGTGGTTGATGCGCGACGGCCGTCGCCACGGTCTGAACGCGGACGCGTTGGTGAATTGGCGTTCTGGGCGATTACCGGCGCCATCGTCGGTGCGAAAGCCTTGCTGCTTCTGCGGGAGCCACCGGCTTCATTGGCAGACCTGTTTTCTCGCTCCACCTTGACCAGCGCCGGCGATTTCTACGGCGGTTTCCTCGGTGCGCTGGCAGCTTGCGCGGTATTTTTTCGGCGCGACCGCCGCCTCGACTTCTGGCGCGCCGCCGATCTTTGCGCTCCGGCGATTGCACTCGGACAAGCGATTGGCCGTATCGGCTGCTTCATGGCCGGCGACGACTACGGTCGAGCGGCGAACGTCGCGTGGGCGGTGACGTTCACCGACCCCGAGGCCGCGGCGATCGGTGGCGTCCCGCTGGGCGTGCCGCTCCACCCCGTTCAGCTGTACGAATCGATAGTATGCTTTGCTCTGTTCCTGCTGCTGCTTCGATTGCGACGACGGTGGCAACGGCCCGGTGACACGATCCTCGCGTACACGATTGGCTACGCGGTGGCGCGGTTCATGCTCGAGTCCTTCCGTGGGGATGCGGACCGCGGCTTTGTTTTCGACGGTTGGCTGTCGACGTCACAATTTATTGCGCTGGTGTTGATGGCGATCGTCGTGGTGATATGGGCGTTCCGCCCAGGCCTTCGCCGCGCCTCCAACTGAGCAATTGCTACGGCTGACCTTAGAAACGACCGCGGCCGCGTTACGATGCGCGAACGGCCTCGGTGAACCTCTCCACCGATCGGGCACAGGCATTCATGGCAGAAGGCACCGACAATCGTCCAGCGCCAGCGCCTCTCGAACTGCTGGGTATCGAGGCGCTCGAGGAACATGCGCGGCGATTGGCGGCGTTGTTCACAACGTCGCAGACCCGTCGTGGCGGCAACGCGCATCTGAAGGCGCTGCGTAAGCACAGCGACGCCCTCAAGCACGTCTACACGGCTCTGGCGGACGACGCGAAGCGAGGCGAGCCATCGTCGCCGGCCGCCGAGTGGTTGCTCGACAACTTCCATATCGTCCTCGCATCGCTCCGTGACATTCATCACGATTTGCCGCCGTCATTCTTCCGGCGGCTGCCGCGCATCGCCGCCGACGAATTTGCCGGCCTGCCGCGGATTTACGCAATGGCGCTCGAGCTGATCCGCTGCGGCGCCGGCCGTCTCGATCCACAACGGCTGCAGCGGTTCCTCACGGCGTTTCAGACGATTAGCCCGTTGACGATGGGCGAGCTCTGGGCGTGGCCGTCGGCGCTGAAGCTCGCGCTGATCGAACACCTGCGAAACCGGGTGGACGTCCTGGCGATCAGCCGCGCCGAGCGGTTGCAGGCCGACCGATTGGTGGACTCACTCGACGGTCCGGCGCGGGGCCGCAACCGCTGGCCGGCGCAGGTGCATCCGGCGTTCGTCATACGGTTGCTGCAACGCTCTCGAGAGCGAGAAAGCGCTGCAGAGCTGCGGCGGGAGTTGGATGCGGCGCTGGCGTCGCGCGGCCAGACGGTTGAAGACGCGATTCGTTCAGAAGCACGCCATCAGGCGGCCGAACAAGCCTTCGTCGCCAGCCTGATCGGCAGCCTGCGGCTGGTGTCGTCGTTCGACTGGAGCGAGTTCTTTGAATCGGTCAGCCTGGTCGAACAGGTCCTGCGCCGCGATCCGGCGGCGATTTACGGGCGAATGGACTTCGCCAGCCGCGATCGTTACCGCCACGCGATTGAAGAACTCGCCGAACCGACCGGCGACAGTCAGGTTCGCGTCGCTCTGAAGAGCGTCGAGCGCGCTCGCCAAACCGCCGAAGAATCGCCCGACGCGCGCAGCGCTCACGTCGGCTTCTATCTGATCGGACCTGGCCGGCAGCAGTTCGAACAAGGGATCGGCTGGCGGCCGCGAGCGATCGTTCGCCTGCGGCGGGCATTCTTCCGCTACGCGACAGCGGGCTACCTCGGGACGATCGCGATGGGTACCGCGGCGCTGGTTGGGACGGCGCTGACCTACTCCTACCAGCACGGCTGGCGGTGGCCGGCACTGCTGCTAGTCGCATTGTTGACGGTCGTACCAGCCAGCGAATTGACGATGCAGGTGCTGCAACGGCTGATTGCGCGGCTGATTCCACCGCGACGCCTGCCACGACTCGATCTGGCGCGAATTCCGGATTCGGCATGCACGATGGTGATCGTGCCGACGATGCTCGACAGCATCGAGCGCGCGCAAGACCTGGTCGCCCATCTCGAAGTGCAGGCGCTCGGCAACCTCGATCCCAACATCCACTTCGCGTTGCTCACCGATTTCAGGGACGCGGATGCCGAAACCTTGCCGCAGGACGCCGCGATCCTCGCTGCCGCGGCGGATGGCGTCAGAGCACTGAACGCCAAGTATGCGGACGGCGATTCCAACCGCTTCTTCCTGCTGCACCGCGCGCGGCAATGGAACCAGCAGGAAGACCTGTGGATGGGATGGGAGCGCAAGCGCGGCAAGATTGAGGAATTCAATCGGCTGCTGCGCGGCGCCACCGATACCAGCTTCGCACTGACGGTCGGCGATGCGTCGCGTGCTGCAACGCGTTCGCTACTGCATCACGCTTGATAGCGATACGCGGTTGCCGCGCGATGCAGCGCGGCAATTGATCGGCATCATCACCCATCCGACCAATCGGCCCGGCTTCGATGCCGAAGTCGGCCGCGTCACCGAAGGCTATGGCATTCTGCAGCCGCGGGTCAGCGTGACATTCACGAGCGCCGCCGGCTCGCTGTTCGCGCGCCTCTACGCCGGCCATACCGGCGTCGATCCGTACACCACCGCCGTGTCGGATACCTACCAGGATCTGTTCGGCGAAGGAATCTTCACCGGCAAAGGCTTGTACGACGTCGACGCGTTCACCGCGGCGCTCGAAGACTCGGTCCCCGAAAATGCGCTGCTGTCGCACGATTTGTTCGAAGGGCTGCACGCTCGTGTCGCGCTCGTCTCGGACGTCGAGCTGGTGGACGAATACCCATCCAGCGTGCTGGCACACGCCCGCCGCCAGCACCGCTGGATCCGCGGCGACTGGCAGATTCTGTTGTGGCTGTTTCCGTTTGTCCCGGCACGCAACGGCATCAAGCGCAATCGGTTCCCGCTGATTTCGCGCTGGAAGATTCTCGACAACCTGCGCCGCAGCCTGGTGGCGCCGGTGCTGCTGGTGATGCTCGTCGCCGGCTGGACCATTCTGCCGGGGGCCCATGCGTTCTGGACGATAGCGATGCTGGCAGTCATGGCGTCGCAGTTGTTGCCGCTGGTCGCCCAGATGCTGGTTGGACCGCGCCGGGCGCAATCGTTCCCGGTGTTCTGGCGAAATCTGCGGGCTGACTCGGCAACGGCGCTGGCGCAGGTGATTCTCGGCAGTGACCTTCCTCGCGTATCACGCGTGGGATACCGCGCACGCCATCGTGCTGACCCTGGTGCGTCTGACGATCACCAAGCGGCGGCTGCTCGAATGGGAAACGGCGGCGGTCGCGGCCGCGCACGCGGCGGGCATTGTCGGCGGACGCGCGTTCTTGCGGTTCATCGCCGACATGATGGCGAGCCCGATCATCGCCGCGGTCGTCGCGTTGCTGATTTCGGCGGCCCATCCGGCCGCGATGCGATCGGCACTGCCCTTCCTGATGCTGTGGGTGGTGGCACCAGGCGTCGCCTACTGGCTCAGCCTGCCGGTCGGACCGCGCGTGCGGCCGCTCGGCGGACGCGAACGTCGGCTGCTGCGCAGGACCGCACGCAAGACGTGGCGCTATTACGAAGCGTTTGTCACCGAAGCGGACTCATGGCTGCCGCCCGACAATTTCCAGGAGGCGCCGGAGCCGATCGTTGCCCGTCGAACATCGCCGACCAACATCGGCATGACACTGCTTTCGACGCTGGCCGCACACGACCTTGGCTACCTCACGACCGATGCGTTGGCTCGTCGCATTGACTCGACGCTTACGACCTTGGAGGGTCTCGAGCGCTACGACGGGCATTTTCTGAACTGGTACGACACGGCGACGCTCGCGCCGCTGCATCCACGCTACATTTCCACGGTCGACAGCGGAAATCTTGCGGCAGCGCTGGTCGCGCTCGCTCAGGGATTGCTGGCAATTACCGGTAACCCGCAATCGCGCCGGCAGCGTTTGCAAGGCTTCGTCGACACCGCCGACCTGCTGGCGCAAGCCTCGTCGTCGAGTCAGGGCCTCGACGAGGCCGCCCGCGAGCGGTTCGCACGCGTGAATGCACTGGCGCGCGACATCGTCGCCGAAGCGAAACGCGAGTTGTTGGGTGAAGGCACCGGTTCGCTGACGAAACTCCACGCCGAACTGCAGGCCGCGAATTCCGAATTCGCAGACGACGTCGGCGGCTTGTGCCGGTCGGTCACGGAGCATTTCGCAAGCCTGAGCGCCGCGCCGACGACGTCGCCGCTCGACCTGGAAAAGCTTGCCCGGCGATGTTCGACGATGGTTGCCGCGATGCGGTTCGACTTTCTCTACGACCGGCGGCGGCGTATTTTCTCGATCGGTTTCCGTCTCGCGGATGCCGAGGGTCCGGGACGGCTCGACGGGTCGTTCTACGATCTGCTCGCGTCGGAAGCGCGGTTGGCGAGTTTCCTGGCAATCGCGAAAGGCGACGTGCCACAGCATCACTGGTTCCATCTCGGACGGATGGTGACCAACGTTGACGGCCGCGCCACGCTGCTGTCGTGGGGCGGCACGATGTTCGAGTACTTGATGCCGCAGCTGCTGCTGCGCGCATATCCGGGCACGTTGCTCGATCAGAGCTGTCGGGCCAGTGTGCGGCGCCAGGTGGACTACGGCCGCGAGCGTCGGATTCCGTGGGGCATTTCCGAGTCGGCATTCGCGCTCACCGACCGGCTGGGCAACTACCAATACAAAGCGTTTGGCGTTCCCGGCCTCGGCCTGAAGCGCGGACTCTCCGACGATCTGGTAGTGGCGCCGTACGCGACCGCTCTCGCCGGCCTGGTTGATCCCGCCGCCGCGGTTGCGAATTTCACCCGTCTGGCTCGCAACGGACTCGACGGCCGCTTCGGCTTCTACGAATCGATCGACTATCGGCCGCGGACCGTGGCGTCGGATGCGGATTCATCCGCCAGCGCCACTGAACCCGAAATCGTTCGTGCCTACTTCGCACATCACCAGGGGATGTCGCTCGTCGCGATCGCCAACATTCTGTGCGACGACATCTTCGTCACGCGGTTCCACGCCGATCCGCGCGTGAAAGCGACCGAGCTGCTGTTGCAGGAGCGCGTCCCTCGCGAGGCGATCCTCGCGGAAGCGCGGCCGGCGGAAGGCACTGCAGCGGCGCCGTCGACCGGCATCGCCGCAGTGCGCCGGTATCCGACGCCGCATACGACGAGCCCGCACACTCACTTCCTCTCGAACGGCCGTTACACCACGGCGCTCACTCATGCCGGCGGCGGCTCGAGCCGGTGGCGAGGCCTGTCGGTGACGCGCAGCCGCGAAGATCGGACTTCCGATGCCGGCGCGCACTTTATCTATCAGCGCGATCCGTGGTCGGGAGAGGTGTGGTCGCCAAGCTATCAACCGAGTTGCCGCGAAGCCGACCAGTACGATGTGACGTTCGAGCTCGAGAAAGTTACCTTCCACCGTCGCGACGATGATTTCGAAACACAGCTGCAGGTCGTCGTCTCACCGGAAGACGACGTCGAGATTCGCCGGCTGTCGATCACCAATCGCGGCGATCGGCCGCGCGAAATCGAAGTCACCAGTTACGCCGAAATGGTGCTGGCCCGACCCGAGGACGATCTCGCGCATCCGGCGTTTGCGAAGCTGTTCGTCGAAACCGAACACGATCATCAGAGCTCTGGTCTGCTGTTCAGCCGACGGCCACGATCCGCCGACGAGGCACAGGCGTGGGCGTTTCACGTGCTGGCGGTCGATGGCCGGTTGGCCGGGGCGCTCGAATGGGAAACCGACCGCGCGCGGTTCCTCGGCCGCGGCCGCTCGCCGGCGTCGCCGGCTGCGCTCGATGGCCGGGCGCTGTCGGGAACGACCGGCGCGGTTCTGGATCCGGTGGCCGCGCTGCGCGAGCGGGTCCGGCTTGCGCCAGGCGCGTTCGTTCGGTTTGCGTTCGCCACCGGTGTCGCGCACGACCGCGCCACGGCGCTGGCGCTGGCCCGCAAGTACCGCGATGCCAGCGCCGCGGCACGCGCCTTCTCGACCGCGTCGACGCATGCGCGGATCACGCTGCAGCACCTCGGCCTCACCGACGATCACGCGATGCTGTTCGATCGACTCGCCTCGCGGGTGTTCGGCACCGACGCGTCGTGCACCAGCCCGAACGACATGGCGCAAAACATCTTCGGCCAGTCGAACCTGTGGGGCTACGGAATTTCCGGCGACTTGCCGATTGTGCTGGTTCACGTGGCGGATGCCAGCGCGATTTCGCTGGTGCGGCAGCTGCTGCACGCGCAACGAGTACTGGCGAGTCAAAGACCTTCGTGCCGACTTAATCATCGTCAACGATCATCCGGCCGACTACCTCGATGAAGTGCAGCAACAATTGGCCGCCTTGATTGGTGAACCGCGGTGGGGCGGCTGGCTCGACCGGCCCGGCGGAATCTTCCTGCTGCGTTCCGATGGAATGCCGCAGGCTGACGGTCATCTGCTGTCGGCGGTTGCGCGGATCGTCCTGCGAGGCGACCTCGGCGATCTTGGCCCACAGCTCGATCGCAAAGCGCCGTGGCTCTCTCCCGCCGAAGTGGTGCCATCGTCGAGGACACTGCGGCCGCCAAAATCGGCGGCGACTCCGATTGCGGTCGGCCCGCGATTGATGGAAAACGGCATCGGCGGATTCGCGCCGGATGGACGCGAGTACGTCATCGCGCTCGAAGGCGATCGCGAAACGCCGTTGCCCTGGTCCAACGTCCTGGCGAACCCTGAGTTCGGAACGATCCTGACCGCTTCTGGCGCGGCCTACACCTGGTCGGGCAACAGTCGCGAAAATCGACTCACGCCGTTTGCGAACGATCCGATCACGGATCCGACCGGCGAGGCGATCTTCATTCGCGACGAACACGATGGGGCGGTGTGGGGCGCCACGCCTGGCCCGCTGCCCCGTGCAGCCGACTGCGGTCGATGGGTCGTGCGGCACGGCGCCGGCGTTACGCATTTTCAACACGCGGTCGATGGACTCGAGCAGGATCTCGCCGTCTGTGTCGCGCCCGACGATCCGGTCAAGCTCTCGCTGCTGACGCTGACCAATACGTCGGCCGAAACGCGGCAGCTCAGCGTGTTTGGTTACGTCGAATGGGTGCTGGGCCCACCACGCGCCGGCGAACGGCGGTTCGTCATTTCGGAGCGTGACGAAGCGACTGGCGCGATGCTGGCGCGAAATCCCTACAACACGGATTACAAGGACCGGGTCGCTTTTTGGCACGCGACCGAGCCCGCCCACTCCGTCACCGGCGACCGCGCCGATTTCATCGGCCGCAATCGCACGCTCGCAACGCCGGCCGCGTTGCTGCGTGAAACGCTGGGCGGACGGCTGGGCGCCGGGTTGGATCCCTGCGCCGCTTTGCAGATCGCGGTTTCGATTCCGCCGGGTGAGTCACGACGAATCGCATTCGTGCTGGGTCAGGGAGAGAACACGTCGCACGCGGTCGAGCTCGCGGCTCGCTACTCGCAACTCGGGGCAGTGGACGATGCCATTCAACGGTCCGCACGATTCTGGGACGATGCGCTCGGGACGATTCAGGTACCACGCCGGACGATTCCTTCGATCTGCTGGTCAATCGCTGGCTGCTGTACCAGACGTTGAGTTGCCGAATCTGGGCCCGCAGCGGACCGTATCAACCCGGTGGCGCGTTTGGCTTCCGCGATCAACTGCAGGACGTGCTGTCGCTCCTCTACGCACGGCCGGACTTGTGCCGCGCGCATCTGCTGCTTGCGGCCTCGCGCCAGTTCGTCGAAGGCGACGTCCAGCACTGGTGGCATCCGCCGTCCGGGCGCGGCACCCGCACTCGTTGCTCGGACGATCTGCTGTGGCTGCCGTACGCGGTCGCCGTGTACATCGCGCGCACCGGGGACACCGGCGTGCTGAACGAGATGGTGCCGTTCCTCGAAGCGCCCGCGCTCGAGCCCGATCAGCACGAGGTCTACGGATTGCCGTCAGTCGTCGAGCACCAGCGCGTCGCTCTTCGATCACGCCATCCGCGCGATCGATCGCTCGCTGAAGTACGGCGCACATGGTTTGCCGCTGATGGGCACCGGCGACTGGAACGACGGCATGAATCGGGTCGGTCACGAAGGACGCGGCGAAAGCGTCTGGCTGGGATGGTTCCTGATCGTCGTCCTGAGGCAGTGGACGACGATCTGCGAGCACGACGACGACAACGACCGGGCGCAGCATTACCGCAACGAAGCGCGGTGGCTCGCCGGCATGCTCGAACTAGCCTGGGACGGCAACTGGTACCGCCGCGCCTACTTCGACGATGGGTCGCCGCTTGGCTCGGCGCAGAACGAAGAATGCCGCATCGATTCGTTGACGCAATCGTGGGCGGTGTTCTCGCAGGCGGCAGACAGCGAACGAACCGAGAAAGCGATGGATGCGGTCGGGCCCAGCTGGTCCGTCGCGACGCCCAAGTCGTGTTGCTGCTGACGCCGCCGTTCGATCGGATGGCGCACGATCCCGGATACATCAAGGGCTACTTGCCGGGAGTGCGGGAGAACGGCGGACAGTACACGCATGCCGCGTTGTGGACCGTAATGGCTCTCGCGCACCTCGGTCGCGGCGACGAGGCCATGGAGCTGTTCCACATGCTCAACCCGATCAATCACATGCGCTCGCCAGAAGGCGTGGAGCAGTACCGCGCCGAACCGTACGCCGTGGCCGCCGATGTTTATGCACACCCGATGCACCTCGGTCGCGGCGGCTGGACCTGGTACACGGGATCAGCAGGATGGATGTACCAGGCGGCAATCGAGGCCTTGCTTGGCCTGCGAAGGAACGGCGCCACGTTCAGCGTGACGCCGAATATCCCGGCGATCTGGCCCGACTTCTCGATCGACTGGAAGGTTGGGGCAACCACCTATCGGATCGTGGTCGTCAATCCCGATCACCGTTGCCGCGGCGTCCGGTCTGCCGATTTCGACGGCGCGCCAACCGATGCCAACGCGATGCCGCTGGTGGACGACGGCAAGATGCACAGCGTGATGATCGAGATGGGCGACCCGCTGCCGCGAGTCGCCCATCCGCCATTTGCCGCGGTAACCGGATCGTCTGGTCCGACCGGTCATTGATTCGATCTTCAGATGAAGGCAAAGTTCGCAAAGAATCGCGCTAGCGTCGATCCTGCTAATATCTAGCTCTCAACTCGGGAGGCAGCGCTAATGTCCAATCGCGTCGTGTCGGTCGCGATCGCCCTGCTCGCCGCCGGCCCGGTCGGTGCGTTCCTCGGTGCGCAATCCGCTCAAGCACCCCCTCCCGTTGCGCCGATTTCCTTCGCCACCGACATTCAACCGATTTTCGAGCGTCGATGCCTGTCCTGTCACGGCGAGACGATGCAAGGTGGCAAATTCGATTTGCGCAGCCGCGACAGCGCGCTTCAGGGTGGCACCCGCGGATCCGACGTCGTTCCGGGTCCGCCGAGCAAAGCCGCGTCTATCGGCGGATCGCCGGGCTCGAACGGCCGGCGATGCCTGCGCAGGGCGGCGCGCTGGCGGCCGACGAAGTGGCTGCGATCAAACGATGGATCGATGAA
>CAVOHK010000011.1:0-238567 GCA_963695635.1 uncultured Acidobacteriota bacterium | reverse complement strand
GCCAGCAGCTGGATGCCCAGGACCGGCAGCGACAAGAAGATACCGAGCACGGCCCCGAGCCCGGCACCCGCCGACACGCCCAGGATGTCGGGCGACACCAGCGGATTGCGGAAGAGGTTCTGGTAGGCCGCACCCGCTGCCGCCAAGGCGCCGCCTACCAAAACGGCGGCGCCGATGCGGGGCAGGCGAACTCCGAACAGCACGGTATCGACAGTCGAGCCAGCCAGGGGCGCAGCGCCGCCGGACCGTGCAAGAACGGCGCCGGCCACCTGGGCCAGGGTAAGCGGGTAAGGCCCGATCAGGGCCGCGGCCAGTGCCAGGACGACCAGCAGGGCCAGTAGGCCAGGGACTAGCAGCCGGTTCAGGGCCCGGCGCCTCCGTCCGCTCCCAGCAGCCGGCCGAGAGCCGCATCGTCAAGCTCGAACTGATAGAACAAGTGGTAGAACTCCCTGGCCTCGCGGCGCAGATCAGCGCTAGCCAGATCGGGATAGAGTTTGGCTGAGGCCCATCTAAGACCGATCAATCGATTGATGGACGGCGGACGATCGATCCAGCCGAACGGCAGCTTGGGGCTGAGATAAATGCGGTTGGCAGCCACTGCCGCTACGCTGGCCCAAGCTGGATCGCTGGCCACGGTGCGGTAGAAGTGCGCGTCCCAGGTGATGATCGCGTCCGGGTTCCAGGCCAGGATCTGCTCGAGCTGGATCTTGGCGATGCCTTGCCGGTCGGCTCCCGCAGCGGCGACATTGATGCCACCGACCCGCTCGATGATCTCGGTATTGATCGAGCCAGCGAGCCCGGTCTCCAGCCCATCAGGGCCGCGGGCCATATAGACCCGTGGCCGCTGTGCCGGCGGGACTTTCGCCAGCAGGGTGTCGATCGCGGCAAAGGTCGCTTCGGCATAGGTGGCCAATTGCTCGGCACGCTCGGGCACGCCCAGGATCGCCCCGGTCAGCCGCAGGGCGGCGGCGGTGTTGGGGAAGCGGCCGTCGATCAACAGATAGGGAACGCCGGTCTGCGTCTGGACCCGATCAGCCAGCGAGACATAGGTATCGCCGATGCTGCCGAAGTCGAGGATCAGGTCGGGCTTGGCCGCCAGAACGACCTCGAGGTTGGCGGTGTCGCCGCGACCGGTCAGCCGGCCCTGCTCCGGCAGGTCGCGGTAGGGAGCTGCCAGGAACTCGCGCTCGGGAGCACTCGGCGCGCGCGACCAGCCGGTGAGCTTGTCGGGGGCCAAGGCATAGACCAGCACCGAGGCCGGCGGGCCGGCGGCGAACACCCGCTCGATCCGGTCCGGCACGCCCACCTGCCGGCCGGCCGAATTGGTGACCAGGCGCTCGGCCGCCGCCGGAGCCGCGATCGCGAGCAGGATGGCAAAGGCGCAGGTCAGTATCCGCATCTCGCTCAGCCTGCCGGTGCGGCCACGGGTGTGAAGCCCCAGCGCGCCAGGATCGCCTGGCCGGCCGGCGACAGGATGAACATGGCGAACTGAGCCTGCCCTGGCTGGATGGACACCTTCGTAAGGTAGGTTCCACCAGCACTAGGAGCGGACGATGGCGCAGGAGCGCAAGCGGCGGCGGTTCACCGCCGAGTACAAGGCCGAGGCGGTCAAGCGGCTCGAGGAGAGCGGCAAGGCCCTGCAGCAGGTGGCGGCCGAGCTCGGCGTCCACGCCAACCAGCTCAGGGGCTGGCGCAACGAGCGTCTGGCGGCCGGCTCCGCCGAAGCCCTGGCCCGGCAGAAGGCGGAAGCCGCCGAGTTGGCCCGGCTGAAGCGCGAGAACAAACGGCTCGAGCAGGAGAACGAGATCCTCAAGCGGGCCGCGGCTTTTTTCGCCCGGGAGGCGGTCCCGACATGAGGTACCGCTTCGTCGCCGCCGAGCGCGCGACCTTCCCGGTGCGCATGCTGTGCCGGCTCGTGGGCGTCGCGGCGAGCGGCTTCTACGCCTGGCTGCGCCGCCGGCCCGGCCGCCGCGCGGGCGAGGATGCCGGCCTCGCCGGGCGGATCGCCGCGATCTTCGAGGCGAGCCGGCGGACCTACGGCAGCCCCCGCATCCACGCCGAGCTGCGCGAGGACGGCGTCCGGATCGGCCGCGGGCGGGTGGCGCGGCTCATGCGCCGCGGCGGCCTGACGGCCGCGCGCCGGCGCCGCGTCCCGCGCACGACCGACAGCCGGCACGACCATCCCGTGGCGCCGAACCTGCTCGGCCGCGACTTCGCCGCCGACCGGCCCGACACCGTCTGGCTCGCCGATATCTCCTACATCCCGACCGGGGAGGGCTGGATGTACCTGGCCGCCGTCAAGGACATGGCCACCCGCGAGATCGTCGGCTGGAGCATGGCCGACCACCTCCGCGGCGAGCTCGTCTGCGACGCCCTCGTGATGGCGATCCAGCGCCGGCAGCCGCCCCGCGGACTGATCCAACACTCCGATCGCGGGGTGCAGTACGCGAGCAAGCCCTACCGGGCGATCCTGGCCCGGCACGGATCACGCAGTCCATGAGCCGTAAGGGCGATTGCCTCGACAACGCGCCGATGGAGAGCTTCTTCGGCAGCCTGAAGAACGAGCTCGTCCACCGCACGACCTTCCCGACCCGGGAGGCGGCCCAGCGGGCGATCTTCGAGTACGTGGAAGCCTTCTACAATCGTTCATCACAACGCACATCTCGCTATACCGTTGATAGGGCAAGGTTTTGTTGCGCGGGGTCAGATACCGCGGGGTGTTTTGGGTTGCTTCGGGCGCGCGACAGGAGGTTTTTGGCAGCCGGACTGTCGAGATCGGCACGGCGGAACAGCCACGGGCCATCCTCGAGGGGATGGTGGGCGTCGATTTCGCCGCGTTCCGCCGCCAGTCGCAAGGTGCGCGCCGCCACGCCGACGACGGCAGCGGCCTGGCTGAGGTTGAGCCAGGGCTCGCATGCCATCCCCCGTTTCACGGTAAACCGGGATCCGATAGTTGGACCTCAGCGAGGTCACGCGTTCCCGGGTCCACCGATTGCCGTTTCCCGTCCTGAGCCCGTTGCGATTGAGAATGCCGGCGATGACGTCGTCTCTGGCGATCAGCGCCAGCGTGCGCACCGCCTCGACGATGTCGGTGGACGTGCTGTTGCGCTGCCCGCGCCGACGGCGCGGGAGCCGGTGCTCGGTGTGGGCGCCGCCCATCCAGTGGATGGTCAGGACGATCTCGGCCGTCTCGTCGTCGAGATCGGCGACGGCCTCCTGGATGACGGTGCGCACGATCCGCTTCTTGAGGCGCGCGTCGGTCGTCGGCGCCGACCAGACGGCCTGGAGATCCTTCGCCAGATCGCCGAAAGAGATCGGCGTGAGGTCGGGCCGGCCGCGGCCATCGCGTCATGCTCGGCGATGCGCTTGGCGATCTCGGCCACGCGGGTCAGCGCGCGGTTCCAGCGCGTCTCCAGCTCGCCCGCTACGAGGCGGTTCTCGGGATCGGCGGCGTCGTACTGGCGGAAGGCCCGATCGGCGGCGTAGCGCGCCGCCTCGAGGTCGCGCAGCATGGCCTCCCGTGCCTCGTCGCGCCGCGCCATGGCCTGCGCCTCGGCCGCGAGGGCCGCCTGCGCCGCAGCGGGCCGTACGACGGCGAGCAGGGCTGCCTCGACCGCGTCATCGACGCGCAGGCCGCCGAAGGCGATACAGTTCGGCTCGCCGTAGTCGAGTCGACCGCGAAGGCAGGCGTAGCGCGGGATCTGGCCCTTGGCGCCGGTGTACTGGACGGTCAGCTTCCGACCGCAGCGACGGCAGCGCAGCAGGCCCGACAACAGCGCAGCGCCGTGCTTGGGCGCGCCGCGGGTGCCGGCGGCAGGGACGTTGTCGCTCACCATCTCCCGGATCGCCTCCGCGCGGTCCCAGTCGACGTAACCTTCATGCGCGCCGGGCTTCAACGCCAGCCACTCCGCGCGGGGCTTGCGCCGCGGACGCGCGGTGGCGCCAGCACCGTGATAGCGAGCGCGCACGCCGGTCCTGCCGTAGGCGTAGGCCCCGCCGTAGGCCGGGTTGGCGATCAGCTCGTGGACGGTCGAATAGCGCGGACGCCGCCACTCCACGCCCCGCCGCTGACCCTGGTCGGCAGGTCGAGCCCGTGCTCGAGAAACCAGAACAGAGCCTGTCGCACGCTGCCGAGCTCGGCGACCTTGTCGATGGCAGCCGGATCGCCGCCTGCACGCGCCGATCCGGGTCTTTCTCCAACCTGTCGCCGCCCTTGATGAAGCCGACCGGCGCACCGACGACGAGCTCGCCGCGCCGGGCCTTCTCGTGGCGCGCCGCGAGCGACCGCTGACGCAAGAGGTCGAGCTCGTACTCGTTGAGGCTGCCCTTCAGCCCGAGCAGCAGCCGGTCGTTGCCCTGCCGCGGCGCATAGACGGTCTCCTGATCGATCAGCAGCGTGTCGACGACGCGGCACATCTCCACCAGCTGTTGCCAGTCGCGGCTGTTGCGCGCGAACCGCGAGACCTCCCGGGCCGCCACCGCGCCGACCTTGCCGAGGCAGACCTCGGCGACCATGCGCTCGAAGCCCGCGCGCGTGGTCCCGCCCGCCGCCGAGCAGCCGAGGTCCTCGTCGATGATCTCGATCTCGGACCAGCCGAGCTGCACGAGCCGGTCGCGCATGGCGTACTGCAGCAGCTGGCTCTCGCGGTTGTGCTGGACCTGGTGGGCCGAGGACTGGCGCACGTAGAGCACCGCCTTGCGCGCCTGGTGCCGTGCGGCAATCTTCTCAGCGCTCATCGGCGTCGCTCCCCGGCTGCAGCGCGGTGCCGCCGGCGTGGGCGACCAACAGACGGCTCATCAGGCCGGTCACTGCTTGCCGTGTCTGCTCCGGCAGGTCGTTCCAGCCCGGCGCCGGAAGCAACGTTGATGCTTGGGACGATGGGAAGAGGTCGAGTTGGTGGTCTGGCCTCCGAGGCCGGCAACGCGGGCGGTGCATGGCGATCTCCACGATGGCAATCGGGAGATGCTATCTGCCGGTCAGGCGATGACACGGCCGATGTGCGCTTCATTGCCTCCGATAGAAGGGACCGCAGTGTCCCGCAGCGCCGGCAGAGCGGTTACTGGCTCGGTAGATGCGCGCATCGACCGGCAGAGCGCCGCATCCAGCATCCAGACCGGGATCTCCTGGACGCGATCCGCTGCAGCGTCGACCAGACCACACCGTGCCGATGCACCGGTCGTCCGCTCGATCACCTCGTGGACATGAACCAACCGCCCAGCCCATGGGTGCCACGCGTAGGCGACCGCCACCATCGTCGCCAGCTTCGGTACCGTGGGTCTTGTGGTGTAGAGTTGTACAACCGCCGGCGCCGGCATTCCGGCCTCGGCTTCTTGACCCCGGCCCAAGCCTACGAGCAGATGGCCAGGGCCGCGTGACGCACCTTAACCGGGTGTCCTCTCGGCCGAGGCAGGCTCCGCGCCGCCGCCGCTTCCTGATCGGCCGGACCCTTCAGCACGGTCAGGCCGTAGTCGGCCTCGACCGCCAGCCCGTCGGGCAGGTCGACCACGGTGAGCCCAGGCAGCTCACCGGCAGCGACCTTGCCAGCACTGCAATAGCCCAGGAACAGGTCGGCCCGGCCTTCGGCCAAATGCCAGGCATAGGTGTTGCGACCTTCGGGCGGCTTGGCGCTGTCCTTGGCGCCGGCGAGTTTCAGCGCCTTGGCCGCGAGCGCCGCCTCCGCACCGGGCCGCACCGCTTCGGCCTTGGTGAACACGGCCCAGGCATAATCGCCGGACGGGTCGTTGCCGGGGGTCGAGGTGCCGAGCTTGACCGCGGGGTCGAGCATCGCCTCGAGAACGCGGTCACTGCTGACGGCGAAGCCGGGCCGAGCCATTGCGCAGAGGCGGTTGCGGGCGAAGACGACGACCGGCCCCGCCTTGCCGGCTTCGGCCAGTTTTTTCGGATGGCCGAAATCGGCCGACGCGAACACGGTGGCGGGCTCGCCGGCCTCGATCCGCTCGTGCATCTGGCCCGAGGGCCCAAACTTGGTCGCCACCTCGATGCCGGTGGCGGCATTATAGGCCTTGGCGGTTTCGCCGAGCGCGCCGGTCAGCGACCCGGCCGCGTAGAGGCTCACGGCCGGGTCGGCTTGCGCCGTGGCGGATGCCACGACCATGGCGAGCACCATCGCAACCGTTCGCATCGCCTCAGCTCGCCTGCGGCTTGGCGTTGGGGAAGAACAGCTGCTCGCCGTTGATCTTGTAGCCAGCGATCGCCTTCTGGCTCTCCGGGCTGATCAGCCAATCGACGAACTGCTGCCCGAGCTCCGCCTTGACGTTGGGGAACTTGGCCGGGTTGACCAGCATGACGCCGTATTGGTTGAACAGCTTGCCGTCGCCTTCGACCAGGATTTCGAGGTCGCCGCGGTTTTGGAAGCTGAGCCAGGTGCCGCGATCGGTGAGCGCGTAAGCGTTCATGGCGGCCGCAGTGTTGAGGGTCGGCCCCATCCCGGAACCCGTCTCGCGATACCAGGTGCCGCTGGCGGCCTTGGTGTCGGTGCCGGCGGCTTTCCAAAGTTGGAGCTCGGCCTTGTGCGTGCCGCTGTCATCGCCGCGCGACGCAAACAGCGCCTTGTCTGCGGCAATCTTGGCCAGTGCTGCCGGGGCATCGGTCATGCCCTTGACGCCAGCCGGGTCGGCCTTGGGACCGACGATGACGAAGTCGTTGTACATCACGTCGAACCGCTTCACGCCGTAGCCTGCGGCGACAAACTTCTCCTCGTCGGGCTTGGCGTGGACGAACAGCACATCGCCGTCGCCGTTTTGGGCGTTCTTGATGGCTTGGCCAGTACCCACCGCGACCACGCGGACCTCGATGCCGGTGGCATCCGTGAATAACGGCAGGAGATAGCCGAACAGACCCGACTGCTCTGTCGAGGTGGTCGACTGCACCACGATGAATTGGTCGGCGGCCGAGGCGACACCGAGCGGCAGCGCCAGGAGCGCGGCCAGGAACATCCGTCGCAGCAACAGCATGGTGTTCTCCTTTTGAGTTTGCTTCAGATGAAAATGCGGCCGGCCAAGTAGGCCCGCGCGGGCTCCGATCGGGGCCGTGCAAAGAACCATGCCGCCGGGGTTTGCTCGGTCACCCGGCCGCGATGCAGAAACACCACCTCGTCGGCCAGACGACGGGCCTGACCCAGGTCGTGGGTGACCAGGACGATCTTGGTGCCTGCCGCGTGGGCGCGTCCGATCATCTCCTCGACCGCCAGCGTCGACGCCGGATCGAGGCTCGCCGTCGGCTCGTCGAGGAACAGCACCTCGGGTTCGACCGCGAGCGCCCTCGCCAGCGCCAGCCTCTGCTGCTCGCCACCGGACAATACCCTAGCCGGCCGTGCCGCCAGCCCGTCCAGCCGCGCCAGCCCCAGTGCTCGCTGCAGCCGGTCGGCACGCTCCCCCGCAGGCAGGCCATGCACGCGCAGCGCATAGTCGATGTTGGCCGCGACCGAGCGGCGGAGGAGCACCGGCTTCTGGAACACCATCGCCTGCCGTAGGCGGATCGCCTGGTCCGCGGTGCGGCCGCGCCAGAGCACCGTGCCGGCGGTGGGCGGCAGCAGGCCGTGCAGCAGGCGGAGCAGCAGGCTCTTGCCGGCGCCGTTCGGGCCGATGACGAGGGTCCGCAGGCCGGCCTCGAGCGTCAGGTCGATGCCATCCACGAGCGGCTTGCCGGTAGCCTCGTACACCAGGCCGCGTGCTTCCATGGGCAGGATCGTGCTGTGTGGCGCGGTGGCGGGCACCAGCGTCAGCCGCTGCGCGAACTCAGGCATAGGCGGCCCGGGCGGCGGTGCGGCGCAGGGCCAGCACCCCGGCGTTCACCAGCACCGCCAGGGCGATCAGGATCAGGCCCAGTGCCAGGGCCAGGGCGAGATTGCCCTTGGAGGTCTCCAGGGCGATCGTCGTCGTCATCACCCTGGTCACATGGTTGATGTTGCCGCCGACGATGATCACCGCCCCGACCTCGGCGATGGCGCGGCCGAAGCCGGCCAGGGCCGCTGTCATCAGGCGGTAGCGGCCGTCCCACAGCAGCGTGCCGACGGTAGCCAGGCGGCGCACACCCAGCGAGCGCAGCTGCTCGGCGTACTCGGCATCGAGATCCTCGATCACCTGCCGGGCCAGGGCCGCCACGATCGGGGTCACCAGCACGGTCTGCGCGACGACCATGGCGGTCGGCGTGTAGAGTAGCTGCAGCACGCCCAGTGGCCCGGCATTGGATAGAGCGAGATAGACCAGCAGGCCCACCACCACCGGCGGCAGGCCCATCATCGCATTGAGCAGCACGATCAGGGCGCCGCGCCCCGGGAATCGGCCGACCGCCAGCAATGCCCCCAACGGCATGCCGATCAGGCAGGCCACGGCCACGGCGCCGAGGCTCACCCGCACCGACAGCAGCACGATCTGGATCAGGTCCGGGTCGGCGCGACCGATCAGCGCGAACGCCAGCCCGAAGGCCGCGGCGAAATCCTGCACGCGCCTGTCTCCCATTTGCCTGCAGCTGCATTCTGTGCAAGCCAAGATGAAAGAAACAGCAGAAAATGCAGTGAACCGTGCAGGCCGCTTGTGCTGGGAAGCGTGTCTTGGACATAGTGGCGCTGCATGACCGCGCGCACGACCGACCCATTCGCATCGCTGGCGCGACTGCTGACGGCGCCCGCGGTATTCGCCTGCAACTCGAGCGCCGGTGCGCTGGTCGTGGCGGTGGCGGCCGCGATTACCGGCACCGACGCTGCCGCCGTAGTGATGCGGCTGCCCGACGCCACAGGCAGGGAACGGCGACTGGTGGTGCAGCGCGGCCATGTGGTGGAGCTATGCAGGGTGGCGCTGACCCAGCTGGCGCGCTTCGCCGGGGCGTGCCGGTGGAGGTGGGTACGGCCGAGCGTTGCCATGCCGCCGACCTCGCAGCAATGCTTGCCGATGGTGCCGCATGCGGCCTGTTCGTCGAGCCCGCAGGGCGCGCGGCCGGCGAGCTGGCCGGCATGGGTGAGTTTGTCTGGGCATGCCGGCGTGCCGACGTCCCATCCTTGTGATGCCGGCCGGAGCGCCATTGGCGGCGCTGGATGCCGGGGCGGACCTGGTGGTGGTGGACGCCGCGGCGGCCTATGGGGGTACCGCGATCGGGCTGCTGGCCGGGCGGGCCGACCTGATCGCGGCTTGCAGGCTGCAGGAACATGGCATCGGCGCCCTGTTCCCAGCCAGCCCAGGAAGCAGTGGCCGAAGTGGTCACGCTGGCGCAGGCGGCTGCGACCGACTTCGGCTCCGGCTTCGCGGTGGCGGATCTGTAAGGCGGATCGGTGCAGGGCGGGTCTCGATGTTACATCGAGTGTCGGCGAACTCGCGATCGGCGCGGTGAGCACGGCGCGCAGACCGGGGTGATTGGCTTCGTGCACGAGCTGGCCGCCCAGCTGCGCCACCAGCGCGTCGACCATGCGGGTGCCGAAACCCTTGCGGGAGGTGGCCTTGCCGCCGCCCCTGTCGGCGACGACCAGCCGGAAATTCGTGCGCTCCTCGGTAAGCCGAATTTCGATCGGGCCCGGCTCGCCGGCATAGGCATGCTTGTTGATGTTGATGATCTGCTCGGTGAGAACGAGGCCCAAGGTGACGGCCCGATCGGTCGACAACGTCATCGGGGCCAGATCGAGCGACAGATACTGCTCCCATTCCTGGCCCATGGAGGACGTTGCATCGGCGCACAGCTCCTCGATGTAACGGGCAGTGTTGATCATGTGAATCTGGTCGCCGCGATAGAGCCTGCGGTGGACCAGGCCCACGGCATGCAGGCGGCGACCGGCCTCCTCCAATGCGAGCGTGCACCTCGGCACTCTTGGAGGTCCGCGCCTGCAGACCAAGGAAGCTGGACACCAGCTGCAGACTGTTTTGCACCCGGTGATTGACTTCCTAGACAAGCGCTTCCTTCTGCTCGAGTAGCAGGTCCTTGTCCCGCAAGATCTCTGTCAGGTGCCGATTGAGGGCATGCACCTTCCGCATCTGCCGCACCTCCATGAGCGTGCTGCGCAGCCGGGTCGCCGAGTTGACCTCGGCCAACGTCCAGCGCCGGGCGCGTCCATGAACGGTCTCACGCCAAGCGTCGAACGAGGCGCGCGGCCCGAGCCTAGCTGCCGGATCAGAGCTGTCAAACTTGTGCGGGTTACCCGCCCAGTTGACGGTAGAGGTCCGCAAGGTGGTCGGTCGCAAAGACCCCATCGGCAGGTCGAGCCACGATCCAGGCCGCCAAGGCTCTTATCTCGGGCTCTGGTGGGCAAACGCCACTCACGACCAGTTCGCTCGACTGTAAAACAGCCACGCCATCGGCATCCAACATCCCGCTCACCTCCAGCAGGTGATTGGACAGGGCCTTCTCGACGGAGCCTTCCCGGGAGAGCAGCCGGACGATCTCGTCCTCGATACCGCGCAGCCGAAAGCTCTCCGCCTCCCCCTTGGCCCTGAGCTGCCGCGCCAGGGCGCCGGCCAGAGCGCGGCAAGTGGCGCGGACATCGAAGGTCATCAGCCGCGGCGTGTCGTGATGGCAGGCGATCAGGCCCCACAACCGGTCGTCTTTCACGATGGAAATCGAGGCCGAGGCCCGGACCCCCATATTGTGGAGGTATTGCAGATGAATTGGCGCCACGCTGCGCAGGCTGCTGTCGCTCATGTCGAGCGGGTCTGCTGTGGCGGCCGCTGGCCGCAATGGCTGCGATGCGCATAGATATCGGGGGATGACACGGGTGAGATTGCGCAAGTAGAGGGCGCGGGCCTGACGCGGGATATCCGTCCCCGGAAAATGATGATTGAGAAAACGACCGTAGATCATCTCGCCGATCCTCGGCCACCACGCGGCCGACATCATCGTCGAGGAACTGGTAGACCATCACCCGGTCGAAGCCGGTCACCACGATGGATCGTTCGAGGTAGCGCACGCGCTGCGCGATCGGCGCGCTGTTGACCTGTCCGCGGTGTCGCACACCGGCGAAAGCTACGACCTGGTCGTCGTCGGCGCCGGCATGAGCGGGTTGGCCGCCGCGTACTACTTCGTCAAGAATGCCGGCCGCGGTGTGAAGGTCCTGGTCCTCGACAACCACGACGATTTCGGCGGTCACGCGAAGCGCAACGAATTCCGGCACAACGGCAGGCTGCTCGCCATTAATGGCGGCACGCTGAACATCGAGGCGCCCGTCAGATACTTCGAGAGTTCGAAGCAGTTGCTGCGCGACATCGGCGTCGATCTCGATCGCTTCAACTGCGGCGAACGCCGGAAATCGCGCGCTCTACCGATCGCTCGGTCTGGCCAACGCACATTTCTTCGACAAGGAGACCTGGGGCTCCGACCGGCTGGTCGTCCGTGAAAACGGCGCTCAGGGTGGCGGCCGCGGCGCGGCGCGCGCCGGCTACTCGGCCGACTTCCTCGCGCGAACGCCGCTGTCGGCACAAGCGCAGAAAGACATGCTGCGGTTGTACGAGAAGACCGACTACCTGCCGGGGCTTTCGTCGTCGGAGAAGAAGAATCGGCTCGCCCGAATGAGCTACCAGGACTACCTGCTGAACGTCGTCAAGGTGGACAAGCAGGCGTTGTGGTTCTTCATGCGTTTCGGCGAAGGGAATTTCTGCGTCGGTGCCGATGCGACTCCTGCGTTGTTCGCGTGGGAAATGGGGCAGCCTGGATTTGACGGCCTCGCCCTGGAGGCGACGCCGGAGGGTGTGCTCGAGAACCTGCCCGGTCCTCAGCACGGACGTCAGCGGCCGGACCGTGGCAGCGCCGTACACTTCCCGGACGGGAACGCGACGCTCGCGCGGCTCTTGGTTCGCTGGCTCATTCCCGACGCGGTCGCCGGCACGACGATGGAGGACATGGGCGCCGCGCAGGTGCAGTATGGACTCCTCGATCGCGCCGGCCAGACGGCACGGATTCGCTTGAACAGCACCGTCGTCAACGTCCGTCACGACGGCGACGCCGGTTCCGCGCGTGAAGTGATCGTCACCTACAATCGCGGCGGCAAGCTCCACGACGTCAGGGCCAGCGGCGTCGTCATGGCGTGCTGGAACATGTTCGTTCCTTATCTGGTACCCGAGCTGTCAGGTACCGCAGAAGGAGGCGCTGGCGTACGCCGTCAAGGGTCCGCTCGTTTACACCAGCGTCGGCGTGAAAAACTGGACGGCGTGGCAGAAACTGGGAATCAGCAACGTCAGCGCGCCGACCATGTACCACTCGAGCGTCGCGCTCACGGAAGCTGTGAGTCTGGGCGACCTGCAGCACGCGCAGACGCCGGACCAACCGGTCGCGCTTCACTTGACGAAGGCGATGTCCGTGCCCGGCCATTCCCGGAAAGAGCAGCATCGGCTGGGCCGCGCCGAACTGCTGAACACGCCGTTCCCGACATTCGAACGGCAGATCCGCGATCAACTCGCGCGGATCCTCGGCTCCGGCGGATTCGACCCGGCTCGCGACATCTTCGCGATCACCGTGAATCGTTGGCCGCACGGCTACGCGTACACCTACAACAGCCTCTACGATCCGATGGAGTGGGTTTTCACCTCGACGAACAGCAGGCCTAACGTTGTCGCCCGCCAGCCGCACGGCCGTATCACCATCGCCAATTCAGACGCCGGCGCGAGTCCTCACACCGACACGGCGTTTGCCGAAGCATTCCGTGCTGTTGGCGAAGTCCTCGAGCGACGGGCGATGCCGATCCTGACGCAGTCGCCCCGCCATGACTGATGGTCGCGTGACGGAAGGATCGGCGATCGTGGCCAAGGCGCTCGGCGCGGCGGTGATCGCGTCCGGCGTGGCGCTCGTCGCCGCAGCCCCGGCTCGTGTTCCGGTCCTCGGTCAAATTGCGCTGCCGCACAACTATTACTACCGCGAACTCTATCTGCCGCAGCTGACCAGCGGGCCATCCTCGGTCGCCTGGTCGGCCGATGGCCAAACGCTCGTCTACTCCATGCAGGGGAGTGTCTGGCAGCAGCGCGTCGACAGCACGGTCGCCGAGCAGCTGACCGACGGCGGCGGCGACTATCAGCCCCACTGTTCGCCCGACGGCCGAAGCGTCGTCTTCGTCCGCTACGACGGCCGCGCGCTCGAGCTGATGTTGCTCGATCTGATGACGCGCGAAATCCATGCGCTTACGACCGGCGGCGCGGTGAACATCGAACCTCGCTGGTCGCCCGACGGCAACCGCATCGCGTTCGTGTCGACGGTTGGAACCGGCCACTTCCTCGTGCAGGTTGCCGAGGTCCACAGCGGCAGGCTCGAGCGGATTGCGCCGCTGATTCCGGACCGTCGCAGCAATGTGTCCCGCTACTATTACAGCGCCTTCGATCACACGATCAATCCGACCTGGACCGCCGACGGACAGTCGCTCGTGTTCATCGCCAATCGCGAGATCGCCCACGGCACCGGCGACATCGTCAGAATGGCAATCGCCGGCAGTGATACGCCGCAACTCGTTCACCACGAGGAGACGTCGTGGCACGCGCGGCCGGACGTCTCGCCCGACGGCACGCGAATCGTCTACAGCAGCTATCTGGGGCGGCAATGGCAGCAGCTGTGGCTGCTGCCGGTCGGCGGCGGTTATCCGTTCCCGCTGACCTACGGTGACTACGACAACACCAATCCGGCGTGGTCGCCTGACGGCCGGAAGATCGCGTTCATTTCCAATCGCGCCGGCAACACAGCGCTCTGGCTCGTCGACGCGATGTCCGGGGAAGAACGATCGATCGACGCAGGCACGCGCCGCTATCTGCAGCCGCATCGAGAGCTGACGCTGGACATCGTCGACGAAGCGGGCAGGGCGCTGCCAGCGCGAATCAGCGTGACCGACAGCCGTCAACGCACCTACGCGCCCGACGATGCGTGGATTCACGCCGACGACATGCTCGTGCCGGAACGGCAAACGATCGAGACGCGCTATTTCCACAGCACCGGCCGCAGTCAGATCGCCGTGCCGCTCGATCGTCTCGCCATCACCGTCAGTCACGGCCCGGCGTACGAGATCGCGCGCCTCGACGAGGATTCGAGAGCCGCAGGATGGTCTGGTCGGCGGACGATCACGCTCAGACGTCTGCCGGCGGCGCCGGGTTCGGGCGAATGGTGGAGCGGTGATCTGCACGTGCACATGAACTACGGCGGTCTGTATCGCAACACGTCGAGTCGTCTGGCCGTGCAAGGCGCGCGCCGAAGACTTGAACGTGATTGAGAACCTGGTGGTGAATAAGGAGCAGCGGTTTCCCGACATTGCGAGCTTCAGTCCGGACCTCGATGCCGCGTCGGACGATCGTCTGCTGATTCTGCATGGACAGGAATTCCATACCAGCTACTGGGGACATCTCAGCATCCTGAACCTTCAGCATCTGTTGCTGCCGGGCTACGCGGCATATCCGTTGACCGCCGCGGCCAGTCCCTATCCGCACAATGCCGCGGTCGCCGACATGGCCCACGCGCAGCGCGGACTGGTCGGATACGCGCATCCGTTCGACGAGGATGTCGATCCGCGCCAGGCCGTCCCGCTCACCAACGCGCTGCCGATCGACGCGGCACTCGGAAAGATCGATTACTACGAAGCGGTTGGTTTCTCCGACCACAAGTCGAGCAACGCCGTCTGGCATCGCCTGCTCGAGTGCGGCGTGGAACTGCCGATTGCGGCGGGGACCGACGCGATGGCGAACTACGCGAGTCTTCGCGGGCCGGTCGGTTTGAATCGCGTGTACGTGCCGGCCGACGGTGCGCTGACTCGCGATGCGTTTCTGACGGCGATCAAGAAAGGTCGCGGGGTCGCAACGAACGGGCCACTGATCCAGCTCACGGTGGACAGTGCCGCGCCCGGGGACACGCTCGACCTGTCGACGCCGGGTCGTCTCCGCTATCGGGCGACGCTGCGCGCCAACTTTCCAGTCGATCATCTCGAGGTCGTGTGGAACGGCCAGGTGATGGCGAGCCTGGCGATCGGCGCGAACCGACGCGCCGCCGATGTGAGCGGCGAGATTCCGGTGACGCAAAGCGGATGGATCCTGCTGCGGGCGTGGAACGACGGCCCTGACCCCGCCGTTCTCGATATCTATCCGTACGCGACGACCAATCCGGTCTACGTTCACGTCGCCGGCAAGCGGCGTCGGTCGGTCAGCGCGGCGACGTACTTTCTTCAGTGGCTGGATCGCATTCAGGACGCGACGGCCGGCAATGCCAGCTATCGGACAAGCGCAGAGCGCGCGGCGGTGCTGCGAGACGTCGCACAGGCGCGCACCTTCTACGAGCAGTGCCGCCGCGAAGCGGGCGAGGCCGTCCGGTGAGGCGGTCGCTAATAGCGACGGCGGGTATCGCGCTCGCCTTGTTATCGATCGCGTTGAACCGCGACAGCGGCCGTCACCGCGCAAGCGCCGCCGTCCGGGGCGATTCACGAACGCGACGTGGCGGTCCCGATGCGGGACGGCGTTCGCCTTCGAGCCGGACATTCTCCGACCCTCCGCTGCTGGCCGCTTCCCGACGCTTGTCTACCGGACGCCGTACGGCAAGCGCCGGCGCTCGAGGAGTACACGACGTTCGCGCACGCAGTCGAGCGCGGTTACGCCGTCGTCGTGCAGGATGTCCGAGGGCGGTACGCGTCTGACGGGGAGTTTCGGCCGTACGAGAACGAAGGCCGCGACGGATACGACACCATCGAGTGGGCCGCGCGGCAGCCGTGGTCGAATGGCCGCGTCGGCACGTTCGGGCTGTCCTATCCCGGTGCCGTGCAATGGCTGGCCGCGGTGGAGAGCCCGCCCCATCTGGAGGCGATGGTCCCGGCGATGACCTTTTCGACGCCGCAGAATTTCTTTTACTCCGGCGGCGTCTGGGACCTTTCATGGACGCAGTGGATCTGGCAGAGCATCGCGCGCCGATGCGCGCGCCAGGCGCCGCCCGTCGGGCGCCGCAGATCAGGACAGCGCGCCGCGATGGAGCGCCGTCAAGTCGACGATGCTCGGCACACTGCCGCTCGATCGGCGTCGAAGCGTTGCGCGAGATCGCGCCCTACTACAACGACTGGATCCATCATCCGCCGGAGGATCCGTTCTGGAACTTCGCCGAGCTGCGCAACAAGTACGGCCGCACGCGCGCCGCCGTTCTCAATCTGTCCGGGATGGAATGACGACAACTATGGACCCGAGGGCGCGATTACCAATTACCTCGGGCTCGTTGCGGCGCGCGGCGCGGCGTCGCCGCGTACCGCGCTCCTGCTCGGCCCATGGGTTCATGGCGTCGACGCGACGGCCCGCACCAAGTTCGGCGACCGCGACTTTGGCCATGCCGCCGCCATCGACTACGACGACGTGGTGCTCAGCTGGATGGATCGCTATCTGCGAGACGATCGCCGCGGCGCAACGTTTGATGGCGTCCGCTATTTCGTCATGGGCGCCAACCACTGGACGACATCCGAGACGCTGGCCTCCTCGGGGCCGAGACCGCGCGTACTTCTTGTCCGCAGCCCGAACGCCGCCGGCGCGCGGCACGCTCGCGCTGACCGCGCCGACTGCTTCGAGCGCATTTAGCAGCTTTGTCTCCGATCCCGACAACCCGGTGATGAATCCGTACCAGTCAGCCGGCGTTCACGACTATCGGTTACTCGCCGAGCGCAGCGACGTGCTGACGTTCGATTCGCCGCCGCTCGACTGACGACCTGGAAGTGACCGGACCGATTCGCGCGCGCGTCTACATCTCGTGCGACTGCCGCGACACCGACGTGTGGGTCCGCCTTCTCGACGTGCAGCCGGACGGCGCCGCCAACAATCTCATGAGCCCCGGCCTCGACGTCGTCCGGGCCAGCTATCGAAATCTCGAGAAGGGGCGGCAGTTGTTGACTCCCGGGCAGGTCTACGAGATCCGGCTGGATCGTCTGGTGACGAGCAACGTCTTTCGAACCGGCCACCGCGTACGGGTCCAGATATCGGCCACCTTCTTCCCGAATTTCTCGCGCAATCTTCACACCGGCGACCTCGAATCGGTATCGGCGCGAAGGCAGAAGGCGACGATTCGTCTGTATCACGACCGCGAACATCCGTCGGAGGTCTCGTTGCATGTCGTGGATCGGTAGGCGGGTGTCCAGAATCTGCGCCGGCGCCGGTCTCGCCGCGCTGATGCTCGCAACCGTCGCCGTGACGGGTCGGGGATTTCAGACCGCGGGTGGCGCGATCGTGTTCCGCGGGGCAACCGTTATCGACGGCACCGGTCGTCCTCCGATCGTGTCAGCGAGCATCCTCGTCAGCGGTGACCGGATCGCGGCCGTCGGACCGGATGCCGCGGTGACGGCGCCGCCGGATGCGCGGGTAATCGACGCGCGCGGCCGGACGATTTATCCAGGGCTTGCGGATCTGCACGTCCACCTGCAAGGCGGATGGGACGGTGAGCGGGCAGACTACCTCAACTTCCGGCGCTATCTCGACTCCCTCCTGTACAACGGCGTGACGACGGTCCTCGATACCGGCAACTCGATGGCGTTCATTACGCAGATCAAGCAGGAGATTAACGCCGGCCGGTTGCGCGGACCGCGGGTGTTCTGCGTCGGCCCGATGATCGACAGCGCCGATCCGATCTGGCCCTCGCTTGCGGAGCCGCTCTCGTCGTACGGACAAGTGCCGCGCCTGCTGCAGCGGCTCGTGGACAACCACGTCGACATGGTGAAGGGGTACGCCGGGTTTGTCGGATCTTCACTTGACCGCGCTGGCGCAGGAGGCGAAACGCGTCAACCTTCGCGTCATCGTCGACGTCTGGGAGCGGAACGGCAGCCCCAGTGTGTCGCGGACCGGCATCTACGGCTACGCGCACGCGCCGCACGCCGTCGACATCAGCGCGGAGTTGGCGCGCGAAATGGCGACGCGCGGCATCGCCGTGATCTCCACGCTGACGGTTCGCGAGTCGTTCGCCAACACGCGAATGCAGGACCTGTCGTTTCTCGACCAGCCGCTTGATCAAAGACGTCACGCCGCCGAATTTTCTGGCGGAGATTCGGGAGGCGGCGGCGCACGGCGACTTCCGCATGACCGGTCCGTCAATGGAGACGTACCGCGCCTGGCTGCCCCGCTCGAGCGCCAATGTCATGACGATGTGGCGGGCCGGCGTTCTCGTAGCCGCGGGAACCGATGCACCGTATCCGGGCGTGTTTCAGGGCGAAGGCCTGCATCGCGAGCTCGAACTGCTGGTGGCCGCTGGTTTGACCCCGGTGCAGGCCATTCAGGCCGCAACCGGGAACGCGGCGCGTTTCATGGACGGCCCGTCCGCCGACTGGGGTTCGATTGCAGTCGGCCACCGCGCCGATCTGGTCGTGGTTTCGGGCCGGCCGCACGACCGGATCGCCGACACGCGGACCATTGTGGATGTGATGCAGAGTGGTCGTCTTCTGGACAGAGAGCGCGCTGCGGATCCAACCGGGAGAACCTGCGTATCAAACGACCGCCACGATGATGCACCGGACCGCGCGGTGACGCGGTCGCGCACGCGATGAGTCGTTGACACGAATCAGTCGGGGTCACATAATGCGCGCGCAACCCATTGTTACAGGTCTGTCATCCGTCCTTTTCGGGTGACTTGGGAGGATTTGATGCGGCGTTGTTTGACGGTTCTCAGCACGGTGCTCGCGCTGCTGTTGGGCACGCCGGCGATCGGATGGGCGCAACGAACGACGGGCGACATCCACGGCGTCGATTACCGACGAATCGTCGGCGGTGCTGCCCGGAGTGACGGTCACGCTGAAAGGGCGGACGGTCGCCGGCACGCCAAGCGTTGTGACCAACGAGGGCGGTGTTTATCGATTCCTGAACCTTCCGCCCGGCACGTACGAGGTGACCGCGGAGCTCCAGGGCTTTGCGTCCAGCCATCAGCAAGCGGTCGCTGTATCCCTTGGCGCCACAACCGAGCTGGACATCATGCTCAAAGTGAGCGCCCAGTCGGAGACGGTGACGGTCACCGCGCAGTCTCCGGTCGTCGACGCTGCGAGCACCCAGGTGTCGACCAACTACTCCCACGAATGGGTCTCAAACGCGCCGGTGCGGCGGTTCACGTTCTTCGATTTGATCAACGCCGCGCCTGGCGTCAGTCCTTCGACATCCACCAGCTCGCGCTCGCAGTCGTTCGGCTCGGCGACCAACGAGAACCTGTATCTGATCGACGGCACCGACTTCACCGCGCCGCTGAGCGGCGCGGCGTGGCCCTGGCCGAACACCGACGCGATCGAAGAAGTCCAGATTCTGTCGCTCGGTGCGCCGGCAAGCTACGGCAACGTGTCCGGCGCCGTGTTCAACGTCGTCACTCGGCAGGGCGGCAACACGTTCAAGGGCGACGCGAACTTCTATTTCATGAACCAGAGCCTCACCGGCCGCAACACCACGGAGGCGCAGGACGACGGCCTGCCGTACCACCGCGACGAATTCAAGGACACGACGGTGCAGCTCGGTGGTCCGGTTATGAAGGACAAATTCTGGTTCTTCGGCTCGTTCCAGTATCAGAAGGACGCCGACTCGCAGCCCGGCACCGACCCGCAGTTCCCCGCGCGGTCGTCCGCGAAGCGCTACTTCTACAAGCTGAATTACCAGCTCAACCAGGCCAATCGAGTGCAGTTCCAGGTGCACGACGACTTTTACAAGATCCCGGGTCGCGCCACGGCGAATACGGCGCCGAGCACGATCGGCGTCGAGACCGGGCACAATCCCTCTCCAGGATTTCTGTGGACGACGGTAGCTCAATACGACGACGGTCGTCGAAGCGCGTTATTCCGGTTTCTATGGCGTTGATCACGGCGACCCGCTGAACGGCGGACCGCGGGTCGCGCGCCGCTTCAACGATCTCGACACCGGGCAGATCACCGGCGGGATCTACTCGTGGTACAACGGCAAGAGCCAGAAGACGGCCTTTTCGGGCCAGGTCACGAAATTCGCCGACAACTTCATGAAGGGCCACCACGACTTCAAGCTTGGGGTGCAATTCAACAGCGGCCTTGGCGAGTACACCTACGGTCTGAACGACTACATCTACACCTACGGATCGACGCCGGCCTACGGCTACACGCAGCTGCCGTATACGCAGGGCGGCCGGATGAAGGCCCTCGGCATATTTGCTGACGACGCTTACCAGCTCGGGCGAGCGACGATCAACGTCGGTGTTCGCTACGACAACAGCAAGGGGTATTTCGCCCCGCAGGATCTGCTCGATGCGAGCGGCAACCCCACGGGAAAACAGTCAGCCGGCCGTCGACCAGCTGTTCCGGTGGCAGGCGGTGTCACCGCGCCTCGGCATCAACTACAAGTTGACCGACAACGGGTCGGCGCTGCTGAAAGCGCACTACGGACGCTACTATCGCGGGATCGTCACCGGCGAGTTCGACAACACCACACCGTCGATCTCCCCGCGGTATCTGTTCTCCGGTCTGTACAGCGCGAGCGGAGTGCCGCTCGACAAGGAGCTGGTCAGCGACAACTCGCAATCTGAGCGTCGATCCCGATCTGTCGAATCCCTACACCGATCAGTTCATCGTCGCGTGGGAACAAGAAGTGATGCGGAGCGTCGGGTTTTCGGTCAACTACGTCTACAAGCGCAGCGAGAATCAGACCGCCTTCCCGGATGTCGGCGGAACGTACAGACTCGTCCCGTACACAGCGCCAGCCGGCGCGAACGTCCCGCAGGTCTACCAGTTGACCAGCGGAGCGGCGTCGAGGCAATTCAGGCTGGTGAACGACGACCGGATGTTCTTCAAGTACAACGGCGTTTCGATCGAAATGAAGAAACGCATGTCGAACAAATGGCAGGCCAACTTCGGCTTGACGCTCTCAAAAGGCACCGGACGTCAGGGCTCCAGCTCCGCGCGGTCCACACCGCTGTCGTCGCAGGTCAGTACGGCCGGCGTATTCGGGCAGAATCCGAACGACTTCATCAACAGCGACGGTCGCGTTGTCGGCGACCGGCCGGTCGTGCTGAAAACGCAGTTCGTCTACCAGCTGCCGTGGGGGCTGACCAGCTCGGCCAACTTCATGAGCCAGTCGGGCAAGCCGATTTACGACGAGATCCGTGTGGCGAACAGCGTCACCGGCGTCGGAACGACGCGCATCGTCGCGAACGTTTCCGACGGCAGCCTGCGAACCAAACAGTGGACGACGCTCGATACCCGCATCGAGAAGGCATTCAAGCTCGGAGGGTCGGCGCAGCTCGCCGTGTTCGGCGACTTCCTCAACCTCACGAACAGCGACGCCAACGAGAGCGTGCTCGACCGGCGCATCGGCAACTCGAGCTACATGGTGCCGTCGCGGTTCGTTCTGCCGCGACGATTGATGATCGGCGGCAAGTTCCGGTTCTAGCGCGGCGGCGGACTTCGCCACACTCACTGCCCGGGGCTGCGATAGGCGCGGCGCCGGGCAGCGATCTGTACGGCCAGGTCGCGGTCGCCGGCTGCGATGGCCAATCTGACGGCCCTCGCGTTGGTGTCGTCCGCTTCGGCGATTCGGCCGCTCGCCGCCAGCGCGGTCGCCAACGTCTCCAGCGCGCGAGCGTCTTTTTCGCCGGTTGCCTCGAACACGGAACGGGCCAGCCGCAGTGCCAGCTCCGCGTCGGCATGTTCCGTCCTCGCGCCAGTGACCAGCAGGCGCGCCAGGTTGTGTGCGAGATTGACGTCCGACGGGTGGCGCGCGAGCGCGGTTTCGAAGACCGCGCGCGCTTCCGACGTCTGGCCTGACTGCAACAGCAGGACGCCGAGCGCGTTGGCGACCGCTGGATCGGCTTCGCCCTGGCGGATCGCTTCAGTCAAGTGCGGCATGGCTTCGGAGGATTGGCCCAGGCTCGCCAGCGCCATGCCGAGCGCGGCGTGTGAGTGCGTGCGCTGCGGGTCCCGCGCGAGGGCCTGACGGTAGCGCTCGGCTCGCGGCCGCGAGATCGCCCCGTCCGGCCAGCTCGTTTCCTTCGCGTTCGAGGCGCGCCGCGTCGAGTCGATCCAGGTTGGACCGCGCGTCGACTTGCTCGGGCACGATCGCCAGCACGTCGCGATAGCGATTCGCGGCTTCCTCGGATCGTCCCTCGCGCCGTGAGCGCGAGCCGCGAGATTATAGAGGCCGACGTCGTTGATCGGATCGAGTGACAATCACGCGGGTCCAGAGCGACACCGAATCGGCCCACGGCGGCATCGCGGATCGTGACCCGATCGCGCATGCGAGAACCGCCGCGACACAAGCCGCCGCGACGAGCCCGGAGCGCTGCGGTCGTCCGATGCTCCACGGGCCCGTCGCTGCGACGGCAATCGCGATCACCACCCCCGGCAAGTAGCTATAGCGGTCTGCGGTTGCCTGCAACCCGCTTGGCACAAGGCCGACCGCGGGAGCGAGCAGCGCGAGATAACTGGCCCACGCGGCCCACACCCGGGGTGGCGACTGCGACCCCGCCACGCTACAGCCGAGACGGCGAGCAGCGCGAATAGCGCGAGTCCAGCCGCCGCGGTGTTGGCCGTGGGGCGGAATGGCAGCACGTCGAGCGGCGTGAGCGCGACCGGGACCACGGTGTGCCAGATGTACACGAACGGCGCGGACGTCGCCGACTGGAGACGGTACAGCCACGGCGTCTGCGTTGATACCGGGCGCACGCGCGGCGAATTCTCCGACCGCGGCCGCGGCGGCGAACGCAGCGAACGGCAACGCTCTCGCGGCGCTGTCACGCGCGGTTCGTTGTTCAGCCAGGTGTCGAGCACGACGAACACGACTGGTAAGCCGAGCGCGACCGGTCTGGCCGCAACGACGCCGCATAGAGCAGCAGCGCAAGCCCATACGCGACGTGACGGATCTGCGGACGACGATCCGCCAAGCCAGACCAATGCGGATGCGAGCGCGAAGGCGAGCGCGAGCGCGTACGGCAGCGCGCTGATCCACCCCACGACCTCGACCCGGAGCGGGTGGACGCCGTACAGCAGCGCCACTGCAGTCGCCCCGGCGTCGAATGCGGTCGCGCTCGCGCCCGCGACGGCGCGAGCCAGCACGCGCGCGACACCCCAGACAAGCAGGACGGAGATGACATGCGCCACGATGTTCGCAGTGTGAAACGCCGTGGCGTCGAGTCCGAAACCGGCCTTGACGGCGGCCCAGATCAGCCAGCTCAGAGGCTGATAATGCTCCATGAAGGTGGTCGTAAATGCCCACGCCGCCGCGCCTGGAAGATCGAGTCTCGAGTTGCCGACGATCACCGCGCCGTCGTCCCAGTTGAGAAACTGGAACGATGCGGCGGCTGGTAGGTCGCCGCCACTGCGGCGGCGACCGCAGTCAGCAACAGGATGCGTCGCGCCATCTACCGCAGCTCGGCGAGACGCTGTCGGGCGGCGTCAAAGCGCGGGTCCAGTTCGAGCGCGTGACGAAAGGCGACGGACGCCTCGCTGCGTTTGTTCTGCCTTGCCAGCGCCAGGCCGAGGTTGTAGGCGTACTGTGCGTTGGTCGGCGTCCCGTGCGACGGCTTCGCGAAAGGCTTGTTCGCGCGCCCGCCAGATCGCCGCTGCCGCCGAGCACCATGCCGAGGGAATTCCAGTAGGACGCCGTCGACGGCTCGAGCCGCACGGCGTCGCGCAGCAGCCGCACCGCATCCGCGGGGCGTCCCAGGTCCCGGTACAACTCCCCGAGCTTCACCCGAATCAGCGCGTCCGTCGGGAGCCATGGCGGCGACGCGCTCGTAGTCGCGAATCGGCCTGTGCGGCGTCGCCGAGCCGGCGGGTGATGTCGCCCTCGCGTTCGATCAGGCGCGGGATCGTCGGGCGACGCCTTCTGCCCGCGCCGGACCGCGTCGAGTGCCAGATCGGTCTTCGCCTTCGGCCAGGAGTGCGTCGGCCAGGCCCAGATACGCCGCGGTGTACCCCGGCAGCTTCTGCGAGCGCGCCTTCGAAATGCACGGCGGCTTCTCTCCAGCGCTTCAGGCCGGCCAGGGCGCGGGCCGCATAGTAGTGCGCCTCGAAGCTGTCGATGCCGAGGTCGAACAGCTTCTGAAAGCGGCCAAGGCTGGCGGCGAAGCGCCCTTCGCGCAGGCCGATCAACCCTTCGCGCATCAGCGTGTTGAGGACCTGGTACTCGTCGATCTTGTCCTTCGGGTCGGCGCCCGAGGTCTTGGACGCGGACGAACCCGCCATGCTCACGTAGCCGAGCGCGCCGAGCTTTTCGAGGACGATCCGGCGGCACCGACGCGTTGCCGGCCGCTCGCCGTCACGCAGCGCCGCCTGCTCCGGCGGAGGCGCTGCTCGATGCCCGTGCGAAAGCGCGCGCGCGCGCTGCGGCTCGCGGTCGACGAGGTTCTGCAGCTCGCCTGGATCGCGCGACAAGTCGTAGAGCTCGGGCCGCGGCGCCAGAATGTACTTCCATCGGCCATCGCGGACTGCACGAAGGTCGCTCCATCCGTAGTGGATCAGCGGTACCAGCGATTCGGCGAACGACGGTTCCTCGTCGAGTGGCGCGCCGCCGAGCGCTGTCCTGAGCGAGCGACCCGCGACGTGTGGTGTCAGCATCGGCGAGGCCCAGCAGATCGAGCGCGGTCGGCATGACGTCGACGGTGCGCGTCACCGCGTCGAGCCTGGTTCCCGGCGTGATGCCCGGGACCGCGCGCGATGAACGGAACGTGGAGAGTCGTTTCGTAGACGAAGAACCCGTGTACCGCCTCGCCGATGCTCTTCGAGCCCCTCGCCGTGATCGGAGGTGACGATCGACCAGCGTGTCGTCGCGCAGTCCCGCGGCGCCAGCGCCGCATCGAGGCGGCCGACCAGTTCGTCGGACCATGCGACCTCGCCGTCGTACGGCCGGCCGGCGTAGCGCGACGCGTACGGCTCGGGCGGCTCGTATGGATCGTGCGGGTCGTAGAGGTGGATCCACGCGAAACGACGCTCCGATCCCGGACGCGCCAGCCAGGCCGTCGCTTCGTTGACCGTTGCGTCGCCTCGCTTCTGGATGGTGTTGAGGAATCGCGCGTCGTCTTCGCCGATCTCGAATCGATCCGCATAGTCGGCAAACCCGCGGGCCAGACCCGATTGCCTGGACAACACGATCGACGAGACGAATGCACCGGTCCGGAACCCGCGCTGCTGAAGGATGTCTGCGAGCACGCGGCACGTTCTTGGCGAGCGGCGGGGAGACGTTGTCGCGAATTCCATGCTCCGCCGGGTAGAGACCGGTCAAGAGCGAGACGTGCGACGGACGTGTCAGCGGCACCTGCGCCGAGGCGTGCAGCGCGATCGCGCCTTCGCGCGCGAGTCGATCCAGGTTAGGTGTTGCGACCGTCGTGCTCCCGTACGCGCCGACGCGGTCGGCGCGAAGCGTGTCAATCGTGATCAGCAAGAGATGGCGGGCCGTGATCGAGGCCGCCGGCGCGGTCGGCTTCGCCCCGCACGCAGTGCACAATGTGCAAGCCAACAGCGCCGCAATTCGCGCCGTCATCGCTGTCCCGGACGACCGCCGGCGGCGTGTGCGTTTTCGGCGCGCCGGCCGGCCGCCACCTGATTCGCCGCTTCGGCCTGGCGGCCCTGGCGCGAGTAGATGTCCGCCAGGACGTAGTGGCCAAGGGGAACGACGGCCGGATCGACCTTCAATGCGAGTCCGGCTGGCGCTGCTCGTTCCGCCGCCGTCAGATCGCCGCCGTCGAGGAGAGACTTGGCCAGATACAGATAGCCGGTGCCGAACTCCGGCTTCTTTTCCACCGCGGCCCGAAAATGCGCCACCGCGTCGGCGGTGCGACCGGTATTGGCCAGCAGCTTCGCCAAGTTGAAATGCGGTTGGTACAGTTTCGGGCTCACCTTGATCTCCGCTTCGTACTCCGTCGCGGCGGCCTGCGAGTCGCCGCGCGCCTCGTAGACGAGCGCGAGATCATAGTGGGCCATCGGTTGATCGGGCTTCGTCTTGATGGCGCGCAGCAACGCCTCCTGAGCGGCGTCGAGCTGCTTCAATTCGAGTCGCGCTTCGCCGAGCTTCACGAGAAACGCTGCGTGATCGCCGTCGAGTGCCAGTCCTTTTTCCAGCGTTGCGGCAGCGGCCGCGAAGTCGCCGCGACCAGCCGACAGGTTGGCCAATTGGTACAATGCGCGTGCGGCGCGCGGGTTCAATTGGTGCACTCGCTCGAAGCCGGCGCGTGCCTCATCGATCTTCCCCGAATCGCGATAGGCCAGCGCCAGGCTCCACGCAGCGCCTTCGTGCTCCGGGTCAATCGCCAGCGCCCGCTTATATGCGTCGATCGCGTCGGCGTGGCGGCCCGCTTTGACGTGCATGTTGCCGAGCATCGTGTACGCTTCGATCACTTCAGGGTCGGCGGCCAGCACCCTTCGAACCTTCGCAATCCCGTCGTCGAGCCGGCGGTCCACCGAATCCTGGCCGGCGAGCTTGAGCAGGTTGTACAAGCCGATCTTGTCTTTCGGATCGCCGCGCGGCTTGTCCGACAAGACCGTTCGGCTGACCGTCGCGGCGACGTATCCGAGCGCGCGCAGCCGCTCTTCCGCTTCCGGTTCGACCGACCGCGGCTGTCTGCTTCACTGCCGACACCGCGGTCCGTTGGGCCATCTCGCGGAGCGCCCGCTCCAGGGCGTCGGCGATTCTCGGATTCGGCCGCTGCCAGATCCTGCGTCTCACCGGGATCGGTTTGGGTGTCGTACAGTTCGCGCCGTGGCGCGGCGATGAACTTGTAGCGGCCGTCGCGGACCGCGGTCAGCTCACTCCAGCCGTAGTGATAGCGCGGGTACCACGTCTCACCGAAGGCGAGCAGATCGCAGCTTGGCGCCGCGACCGAGGGCAGCAGGCTCGACGCCCTGGACCGCCGTCGGCACGGCCGCGCCGACGAGATCCAGAATGGTCGGCATCACGTCGACGATACGCACCTGGTCGGCGACCGTGCGGACCGGAACCCCCGGTCCGGCGACGACCAACGGAATATGCATCGCGGCTTCGTAGACGAAGAAGCCGTGCTGCTGTTCGCCGTGTTCGCCCAGCGACTCGCCGTGGTCGCCGACGACGACCACGACCGTGTTGTCGAAGTCGCCGCTCGTCCGCAGGTACTCCACCAGCCTGCCGATTTGCGCGTCGGCAGTCGCCACCTCGCCGTCATACGCGCCCTGCATCGTGGCGGGGAAGCGCGATCGGTACGGCTCCGGAGGGACGTACGGGCTGTGCGGATCGTAAAGATGCACCCACGCGAAGAACGGCCGGTCGCGTATGCCGCCGAGCCACGCCAGCGCGTGGTCCACAACCTCGCTGCCCGGGCGTTGCGCGGCGTCGAGGCCGGCCGACATCTCGAACTTCGACAAGTCGAAATTGTCGAAGTAGCTGATCGAATCCCTGAGCGATGCCCCAGCGGTGATCCAGTACGTATGCGCCGATGAACCCGCCGGTCCGGTAACCGCGTGCGTGCAGGACCTCGGCCAGCGTGGTGAGTTCGTCGCCGACATAGAAGCTGGCGTTGTCCCGTACGCCGTTGAACGCCGGAAAGGTCCCGGTCATCAGCGATGTGTGTGCCGGCAGCGTGAGGGGCGTCACGGTGGCGGCCTGCTCGAATCGAAGCCCTCGCGCCGCCAAGGCATCGATCGCAGGAGTGGACGCAGCCGCATAGCCGTAGGCGCCCACCCGATCAGCTCGGAGTGTGTCGACGCTGACAAGCAGAACCGAGGGCGCGCGTCGCGAGCGTGCCGCACCGGGCCAGCCGTGCTGCCATGCAAACCACACAGCGGCAACCCCCACGATCGCGACCACCACCGCCGCGTTCCTCCGCATCGGCGCTATCGTATCAATGACGCAGGCGCAGAAGTCGTCGCGCCCGGTGTTGACAGCCACGCGTCTTTCTCGTCATAGTCCGACGCGTTCCAGCCAGGCGTTCCCACATTCAACCGGATGCTCACATGGGCGTGATCAACATTCGCACCGAAATCCCGGGACCCGTTTCCGTTGCCATGATGGCGCGCCGTGACGCCGCGGTGCCCCGAGGCGTCGCGCACTCGATACCGGTTTTCGCCGCGTCGGCTGAAGGCGCGCGGGTGACCGATGTGGACGGCAACGTGTTTATCGATTTTGCCGGAGGCATCGGCGTCATGAACGTCGGCCACTCGGCGCCTCCGGTCGTGGCGGCGCTGCGCGAGCAGGTGGACCGTTTCGCTCACGTCGGCTTCTCGGTGCTGCCGTACGAATCGTACGTCTCGCTCGCCGAACGGCTGGCGCGGGTCTCGCCTGGCGCGTTTCCGAAAAAGGTGCTGCTGGTCAATAGCGGTGCGGAGGCGATCGAAAACGCGATCAAGATCGCGCGCTGCGCGACCGGCCGGCCCGGAGTCCTGTGCTTCGAGGACGGTTTCCACGGGCGCACGCTGCTCGCGCTGTCGATCACCAGCAAGGTAACGCCCTACAAGGTCGGATACGCGCCATTTGTGTCGGACGTCGTGCGCGTCCCGTATGCGTACTGCTACCGGTGCGCGTATCGAGCTGAATTTCCTTCGTGCGGCATCGCGTGCGTCGACGAAATCGAGCATCACCTGAAGCGGCACGCCGATCCCCACAGCCTCGCAGCTCTCGTGGTCGAGCCGGTGCTTGGCGAGGGTGGTTTCGTCGTTCCTCCAATCGGCTATCTCTCGGGTCTCGAGAAGCTGTGCCGCCGCTACGGGATCATGCTGATTGCCGACGAAGTGCAGACCGGTTTCGGGCGGACGGGTCGTCTATTCGCCTGCGAGCACGAAGGCGTCGCACCCGATCTCCTCGTCACCGCCAAATCGCTTGCCGCGGGCATGCCCCTGGCCGCGGTGATCGGCCGCGCCGAGCTGATGGATCAGCCGATCGAGGGCGGGTTGGGCGGCACCTACGCGGGCAACCCGCTGGCCTGCGCCGCGGCGCATGCCGTGCTGGACATGTTCGAGTCGGGAGAACTGCTGCACCGCGCCGAGGCGATCGGCGCGCGCATCGAAGCGCACGCACGCGGTTGGGCCCAGGCCTGCCCGCTGATCGGCGACATCCGCCGTCGCGGCGCGATGGTTGGTATCGAACTGGTCAAAGACCGCGTCACACGCGAACCGGCAAAGCGGGAAACACAGGCCATCATCACGTCGGCCTGCAAACACGGGGTCATCCTGATCGCCGCGGGAACCTACGGGAACGTCGTCCGATTCCTTGCGCCGCTGACGATCGCCGACGAACAACTCGACGAGGGGCTCGAAATTCTGGCGCAGTGCTTCACCGCCGCGTGTTCTCAGCTCGCTCCGAGCTGAATCGGGCCGCCTGCGCCATGTGGTATTACCGCAAACTTCGCGACGACCTGGTGGTGATGCACACCAGGCCCGAACACGCGCCGCAACTCGAAGCGCTCCAGCGCGTCTGTTTTCCCACGCTCGACGACGCCGAGCGATTCAAGGCCGCTCATTACCGGAAGCATCTCGAGCTGTTCGCCGACGGCCAGTTCGTCGTGCTCGACGGCGACACCGTCGTCGGCGCGACGACGACGCTCAGGCTGGCGTTCGACTTCCAGCACGTCACGCACACCTTTGCGGACATCATTCAGGGCGGCTGGCTGACATCGCACGTTCCGGACGGAGACTGGCTATACGGTGCGGATGTCGGGGTGGATCCAGCCTACCGTGGCCGCGGCCTCGCGACCGCGCTTTACGCCGCACGGCAGGAGCTGGTCTGGCGGCTTGGCCTCAACGGTCAGGTCACCGCGGGAATGATTCCGGGATACGGCGCAGTCAAGGATCGGATGTCGGCGCGCGCATACTACGACGGCGTCGTTGACGGCCGCATCCGCGATTCGACGCTGTCGATGCAGCTTCGCGTCGGATTCGAACCGCGCGCGCTGCTCGCGAATTACCTCAACGATCCGGTCTGCGATAACTACAGCGTGCTGCTGGTCCTCGGCGCCGACCAGGAAGTGTCAGGCGCGTCACGCACGCAGGCGATGTCTTATATCCGTCTGAACACCACGATTCCGGGTCCACGCGCTGCCGACTTGCTCGCGCGGCGTGCGGCCGCCGCGCCTGCCGGGCTCGGCCGCGCGACCGATGTCGTCGTCGAACGTGCGCACGGCGGGCTCGTCTTCGACGTGGACGGAAACACATTGATCGATTTAGCCGGAGGCCTCGGCATGCTCGCCGCGGGTCACTGTCCTCCAGCCGTGGTCAAGGCGATCCAGGATCAGGCGGCCAAATACATCCACCCGTGCGCGCTCGTGACGACCTACGAACCGTTCGTCAGGCTTGCGGAGCTGCTGAACGAGGTCACTCCCGGGACGTTCCAGAAGAAAACGATTTTCGCCAATAGCGGCGCGGAAGCGGTCGAGAACGCCGTCAAGCTGTCGCGCAAGTTCACCGGCCGTTCGGCGATCGTCTGTTTCGAAGGCGGCTACCACGGACGCACGCTGCTGACGTTGAGCCTCACCAGCAAGTACGGCCTGTTCAAGAGCGGGTTCGGTCCGTTCGCGCCCGAGATCGTGCGGCTGCCGGTACCCGACAGTCTACCGGACGCCGGCCGGAATGAGTGAGGACGCAGTACCTGGACTTTGCGATTCACGAGCTCGAAAAAGCGCTGGTCGCGCAGATCGATCCCAAGGCCGTGGCCGCGATGATCATCGAGCCGGTTCAAGGCGAAGCCGGATTCGTTCCGATTCCTCCGCGATTCCTCACTCGCATCCGCGAACTCTGCACCGAGCACGGCATCGTGATGATCGCCGACGAAGTGCAATGCGGGATGGGCCGAACCGGCCGCCTGTTTGCCATCGAACACTACGGCCTCGTGCCCGACCTGATCACGATGGCGAAATCGCTGGGCGGCGGGATGCCGATCGCGGCAGTTACCGGGCGGGCCGAGATCATGGATTCGGCGCACTTGGGCGGCGTCGGCAGCACCTACGGAGGTGGACCGGTGGTGTGCGCTGCCGCAATCGAAACGCTGAACATCATTCGGCAGCCCGAGTTCCTCGCGCAGGGCCGGCGGCTTGGAGACGTGATGCGTGAGGTCATGGAACGATGGCGGGCAACCAGCGCGATCGTCGGAGACATCCGCGGGCTCGGTCCGATGATGCTCGTCGAGTTCGTCCGCGATCGCGAGTCGAAGGAGCCCGCGCCGCCTCAACAAGTGCTGCAGATCGTCCGCCGCGCCGTCGCCGAAGGCGTCGTCGTGATGCGGGCGGGGCTGTACAGCAACTGCGTGCGCCTGCTGCCACCGCTCACGATGCCGGAAGAAATGCTCCGCGAGGGACTCGACGTGCTCGGGCGCGCGATCGAGTTCGTTCAGCACGACGCGGGCGCTTCGGCGTGACCTCGAGCGGCGACGGCGACATCGTTCTCCACAACGGCCGTGTGCTGACGCAAACGGCGCTCGCCCCGGCGTCGGCCGTTCTGGTTCGCGGCGGACGCATCGCCGCGGTGGGCGATTCCGCCGATCTGCTGCGAGGCTCGCCAGGCATTTTGAAGCGGATCGATCTTGCCGGGCGCACGCTGATCCCGGGATTCAACGACGCACACGCCCACATCTGGAAGATCGGCCATCTGCTGACGACGATGCTCGATCTGCGACGCGTGACGAGCGTTGCGGCGCTGGTGGATGCGGTTGCGCGGTTCGCCGAGCCGTTGCCCTCCGACCGCTGGCTGCTGGGCCGCGGCTACAACGAAGCGCTGCTCGACGAGCGGCGTCCGCCGACGCGTCACGACCTGGATCGCGCGTCGCCGCACCGGCCGGTCGTCCTGACGCGGACCTGCGGGCACATCTATGCCGCGAACAGCGCGGCACTCGCGCGCGCCGGCATCAGCGCGGCGACCGTGGCTCCGGCGGGCGGCGTGATCGAACGTGACGAGAACGGCGAGCCCACGGGTCTGCTCCACGAGACCGCGATGGGTTTGATCAATCGCGTGATGCCGCCGCCGACGGCCGACGACTACGAATCGATGATCGTGGCGGCGCTGCGCCATCAGTTGTCGCTGGGGATCACCTCGAGTTCGGATTGCGGCGTCTCGCCGCAACTGCTGTCGGTCTACCGCGCGATGAACGACGCAGGTCGATTGCCCGCCCGCGTCAACGTAATGCCGCTTCGTCGCGTGGACGGCGTGTCGGCGGCGGTACCGCTTCCAGAACGATTCGTGTCGGACCGATTGCGTGTCGACACGGTCAAGTGTCTGGCCGACGGCGGCTTGAGCGGCGCCACCGCGGCGCTGAGCACCGACTACAAACATGCGGCGGTCCGGGGCGTCTTGCGGTTCGACACCGAGGAACTCCGCGGACTGTGTGCCGAGTCGCACGCCGCTGGATGGCGGATTGCCACCCATGCAATCGGCGACAGTGGCGATCGAGCAGGTGCTCGGGGTCTACGAGAGTCTGGGCGAGCATCCGCTCGGACTCGCGCACCGCATCGAGCATTTCGGGCTGCCGAATCACGCGCAGTTGGCCAGGGCCGCGCGGCTGCGGATCATCGCGACGCCGCAAACGATTTTCCTCTACAGTCTCGGCCGCAACTTCCGGCGCTACTTACCGGACGCATTTCTGCCGCAGACCTATCCGGTACGCGCGATGCTCGACGCCGGCGTCCGCGTCGCGCTGTCGTCGGACGCCCCGGTCGTCGAAGACGACAATCCGCTGCTCGGAATCAAGGCCGCGATCACTCGGTGCGACAGCGAAGGGCAGGCGATTGCCGCGGACCAGGCAATTACGGCCGCCGAGGCGCTGTCGGCCTACACCGTCGGCGGCGCGGTCGCGACCGGCGACGACGACAATCGCGGGCGCATCGCACCGGGACAGTGGGCCGACCTCGCCGTGCTCTCGAACGATCCACTGGCCACCGACCCCGAGGTGCTCGACAGCATTCACGTGGACATGACGCTGTTGGCGGGCCGCGTCGTGTACGAGCGATAAGCGTGGCGCGCCCGGCCGAATCGGCTGCCGTCCCGCGAACCCTCGGAAGGTGGGATCTTGTTCTGCTGAAGATCGTTGCGATCGTCAACATCAACAATGTTCCGGCGGTCGCGGTCTACGGCTGGTCGTCGCTGATTCTGTGGGTCGTCGCGTTCGTTACGTTCTTCGTGCCGGAGGCGATCGCGGTCGCCTTCCTCGCGCGACGGCACCCCGGCGAGGGCGGCGTCTACCTCTGGACGCGGAACGAGTTCGGCGACGCACACGGATTCTTCTCGGGCTGGTGCTATTGGACCAATAATCTCTTCTACGTTCCCGTGCTCCTGGTCTACATGGCCGGGCTGCTGGCGTTCGCCGGCGGTGAGCGCCGCGCCGCTGAACTGGTCAACCAACGGCTGTTTGTCGCGGCGGTCGCGTTCGGGTGGCTTGCCATCATTGCCGTCGCCAACGTCAGGGGCCTGGCCGTCGGGAAATGGATTCAGAATATCGGCGGGCTGAGTGCGTTCGTCAGCGTCGGCCTAGTACTGGCGGCGGCAACCGTCGCGACGTCGACTGGCGCCGCCGCGCATCCGCCGGCATTCACGCACGTGACCTGGGAAATGACCACTGGCTTCGCGGTGATGTGCAATGCGCTCGTGGGGATCGAGCTCGCGTCGGCGATGGGCGACGAAATTCGCAACCCACGGCGCGATCTGGTGCCGGCGATTGCGATTGCCGGCGGACTGTCGATCGTCTCGTACCTGCTGGTGACGGGCGCGGTTCTGACGCTGGTTCCGATCGAGCGGCTCGGCGTCATCCAGGGCGTGATGCAGGCCGTGGCGGTGGGCGCCGCCGCCGCCGGCATCGGCTGGATTGTGATACCGCTGGCGATTGTAATGGGGCTGGCAACCGGCGGCGCGGCATCGGCGTGGTTCGCTGGATCGTCGCGGATTCCGTTCGTGGCGGGGTTGACGAATGCCTTGCCGCCGGCGCTGGGCCGACTCCATCCGCGCTGGGGATCGCCGTACGTGGCGCTGATCACCTGCGCCGTGCTGGCGTCGATTCTGACGGCGCTGTCGCTGGTCGGGTCGAGCGTCGCCGAGGCATATCAAGTTCTGCTGAAGGCCGCCGTCGTGATTCAGTTGATACCCTTCGTCTACGTGTTTCTCGCGCTGGTGAAGGCGACCGGCGTCGGCGTCGCCGCCCGCGTGGCAGGCGTGGTCGGCTTGTGCACGACCGTCGTCGGCCTCGGTGCGGCATTCCTGCCGACCGCGGATGTCACGAGCGTGGTGATGTTCGAGACGAAGTTGATAGTGGGTGTCGTCGCGCCGACGGCGATCGGATGGCTGCTGTTCTGGCGATCGCAGCGTGATGCTCCTGCTGCTGCAGAAGGACTGTTATGAAACCTCGCGATGACGACAGCGATCGATCCGGCGACCACGAGCTGGGAATGGCTCGGCCGATCACGCGACGCGATTTCCTGAACGGCGTGGCGATTGGGATTGGCGGCGCGTTGTCGGGTGGTGTGCTGGAGGGCCTTCCCGGTTTTGGCGCGCTGAGCGCGTTCCAGGGCGCCGCCGGTGACTACCCGCCCGCGCTGACCGGTATGCGGGGGAGTCACGAGGGCTCGTTCGAAGTGTCGCACGCGCTGCGCGACGGCCGATTCTGGGCGACCGCCGGTCAGCCGGTCGCGACCGGCGAGAGCTACGACCTGGTTGTGGTCGGCGGCGGCATCAGCGGATTGTCGGCTGCGTATTTCTACCGCGCCCGAACTCCGTCTGCGCGAATTCTCATTCTCGACAATCATGACGATTTCGGAGGGCACGCGAAGCGGAACGAGTTCCGGCCGGGCGGCAGGCTGTGGATTGCGAACGGTGGCACGGCGGGCATCGAATCGCCGTTCCCCTTCAGCACCGAAGCACAGTCGTTGATGGCTGCGCTTGGCGTCGATCCGGTGGCGCTCTCCAATGACGCGGGCAAGGCGGCGAATCGTTCGGTGTTTCAAGGCCTGCGTGGCTCGACGTTTTTCGACAAGGAAACCTTCGGCGCCGACCGCCTCGTGGTTGGCACGCCGGGCCGCGGCAGCGCGACGCGCGCGGCGTGGGAGGAATTCCTCGCGAAAACGCCGCTGTCGACCGCGGCGCAGGCCGATATCGCGCGGCTCGAAACTTCCACGGTTGACTATATGCCGGGGCTATCCGACGCGGAGAAGAAGGATCGGCTGTCGCGGATCAGTTACAAAGACTTTCTGCTCAAGTTCGTCAAGGTCGATCCCTCGGTCATCCCGTTCTATCAAGTGCGCACGCATGGCTTGTACGGCATCGGCATCGACGCGGTCGGAGCGCTCGAATGCTGGGCCTACCACTATCCCGGGTTCGAGGGCATGCATCTCGACCCGGCGACGACCGGGCGAATGAGCTTCACCGCGCGCGGCGATGCGACGCCCAAGCCGCCCTACAACTTCCATTTTCCCGATGGCAACGCATCGATCGCGCGTCTGCTGGTGCGCGCGCTCGTTCCCGGCGCGCTGCCCGGCAACACGGCGGAAGACAGCGTACTGGCCAAGGTCGATTACGCCGCGCTGGATCGTCCGCAATCTTCAGTCAGGATTCGCCTGAGCAGCACCGTCGCGCGCGTACGCCACGTCGGCGACCCGGGGTCCGCGAAGGAAGTCGAGGTTTCCTACGCACAGCAGAAGAAAGTGTTCGCGGTGCGCGCGAAGGGCGTGGTCCTGGCGTGCTGGAACATGATGATTCCGTATCTGTGCCCGGAACTCCCATCCGCGCAACAGGAGGCGCTCAAATACGGCGTCAAGGTGCCGCTCGTCTACACCAGCGTCGCCTTGAAGAACTGGCAGGCGTTCAAGAAGCTTGGAATCAACGGTGCCACGACGCCCGGCATGTACCACACTGGCGTTCGCCTCGAAATGCCGACGGTCATCGGCGGCTACGACCCGACACCGGCGTCGCCTGCCGATCCGATCCTCGTCCGCATGACGAGAACGCCGTGTAAACCGGGACTGCCCGCGCGTGAACAGCAGCGCGCCGGGCACGTGGACCTTCTGACGACGCCGTTCCGCACCTTCGAGAGGAACATCCGCGATCAGCTTGCGCGCGTCCTTGGTGACGGCGGTTTCGATCCGGCTCGCGACATCGATGCCATCACCGTCAACCGCTGGCCGCACGGATATGCGTACGAATACAACCCGCTCTGGGATCCCGATTGGCCGCCGGGCCAGTCGCCCTGCGAGATTGGCCGGAAGCCGTTTGGCCGCATCACCATCGCCAATTCCGACGCGGCGGCGGCGGCGTACACGGACCAGGCAATCGATCAGGCGTTCCGCGCGGTCAACGAATTGGCGAGGGTGACGTAATGCCCGAGCTTTTCGAGCGATCGATCCCGCGTCTGCTGTGCCTTGCGGTTTGCGTCGTGGCCCTTGGCTGGCCGTCCGGTGCCCAGTCGCACGCGCAAGCGGCCGCGGACCTCGTCCTGACGAATGGAACGATCCTGACGGTCGACCCGAGCGACTCGGTTGCTCAGGCCGTCGCGATCACCGGCGGACGCATTGTCGCGGTCGGGACCAGCGACGCAGTGAAGGCGTGGATCGGTGCGAACACGCGCGTCGTGGACCTTAGAGGCAGGGCGGCTACTCCCGGCCTGATCGACACCCACGTGCACTTCTCGGAAGCTGACAAGATGTTCACGGTCGACTTGAGCGATCCGGCGGTCAAGCGGATCGACGATGTCCTCACCCGCGTGAAGGAGCAGGTGGCCAGGCTCAAGCCTGGAGAGTGGGTGCGCGGCCGCGGCTGGGACGAAGCACGGCTCGAGGAGCACCGCTATCTCACGGCAGCCGATCTCGACCGCGTCGCGCCCGACAATCCGGTCTGGCTGACGCAGACGACCGGACACTACGGCGTCGGTAACAGCTATGCGCTCAAGCTCGGCGGCGTGGAAAGGGAGACGCGCGATCCGCCCGCGGGGACGATCGACCGCGACGCCACTGGCAAACCGACTGGCGTGCTCAAGGAATCGGCCGCCGGGCTGGTGACGAGGCATGTTCCTCCGCTCACGCGCGACCAGGCCAAGCAGGGGATCCTGAAGATCATCCGCGACTTCAATGCCGAAGGGATGACGGGGGCGAAGGATCCGGGCATCAGTCCGGAGAAGTGGGATCTGTACCGGGAAATTCTCGCGGAAGACCAGCTTACCGTGCGGCTGTTCGCCTTGTGGTCGGGCGGAACAACGCTCGATTCGGCGAACGCGGCGCTCGCGCAGATCGCTCGCTATCCTCGGCCGCCCGAGTCGCTCGGAGACGGCCGGCTGTTTTCGGGTGGCGTCAAGCTGTTCATGGACGGAAGCGGCGGCGCACGCACGGCGTGGATGTACGACGACTTCAACCGGAACTTCTCGGACAAAGACACCGGCAATCACGGGTATCCCACGATGGATCCCGAGGTCTACCGCCAGATCGTGCAGACTCTTCACGGCGCGGGCGTCCACATCAGCACTCACGCGATCGGCGATCACGCCATCGACTGGGTCGTCGACACTTACGATCAGGTGCTCAAGGCGAAGCCGACGCGCGGTTTGCGTCACGGCATCATCCACGCGAACACACCGACCGATCATGCGATCGAGACGTTCGCCCGCCTGCAGCGCGAGTACGACGCCGGCTATCCTGAATCGCAGGCGACCTTCCTCTGGTGGCTCGGCGACAATTACGCGGGCAATCTCGGTCCACAGCGCGTCCAGCGGCTGGAACCCTTCAGAACGTTCGTCCAGAAGGGTGTTAAGTGGGGCGGTGGATCGGACTTCGGTGTGACGCCGTTTCCCGCTCGCTACAGTTTGTGGGCATCGGTTGCTCGAACGACGCTGAACGGTACCTTCGGGGCGCAGCCGTTCGGCACCGCTGAGGCGATCGATATCCGCACCGCCCTCCGATCGCACACGATCTGGGCCGCGCACCAGATGTTCCTGGACGATCGTGTCGGCTCGATCGCGATCGGCAAGGACGCCGATATCGCAGTCTGGGACCGCAATCCCTACACCGTGAGCACTGAAGGCCTCAAGGATCTGAAATGCGTGCTGACTCTGGTAGGCGGCCGGATCGTCTACGGCACGCCATGAAGTTCGAGATTCGTGACAAACCGTCTTCACGAATTTACGAGGCAGCGTTATGCTGATCGAATGCTGGTAAATGCGGTCCTCACGGTCGCGCTAGCGGTTGGACAGGTTGCGACCTCCGCCTCTGATAACGGTCGCCTCTCCGGTCGCGTCGTCCTCGACGGAGCGAACACGCCGATTGCCGGTGCGCGCGTGATGCTGATGCCGTCGGCGCGGCCGACCGGTGGTCCATTCAGAATGCCGCCGGCTGCGATTACAGACAGCAACGGCCAGTTCACGTTCGACTCGATTCCGGCAGGTGAGTATCGCATCGATGCACAACGCACCGGTTATGCTTCGCCGCGCCCGGATTTTGGTCCGCCGCAGGCGATCCAGATTGTCGCGGGGCAGGCGGTAACCATCGAACTGCGGCTGAAGAAGGGTGCGGTGATTGCCGGTCGCGTACTCGACGAATCTGGCGCGCCGCTTTCGGACATCCGGGTCATGCCGATGCGACGGCTTGGCCCGCGCAACGGGTCTGCCGATCGCCTGGTGCCGGCTCCGGTTTCGGGGATGTCGGCTTCAATGCAGACGAACGATCTCGGTGAGTTTCGTATCGTCGGGCTCCCGCCTGGCGAATACTTCGTTGCGGCGATGCGTTCGCCCGACGGGTTCGGCGGCGCGGCCGTCGCGCCAACCGCTTCCGGGCCGGCACTGACGACAACCTACTACCCGGGCACCATCGATCAAAGCGCTGCGCAACCGATCGCTATCACGGAGGGCGATACGAAAGGCAATATCGAGTTCCGGATGCTGACAGTGCCTGCATTCAACGTCTCGGGCCGGGTGGTTGACGAGCAGGGGCAGCCGGTGGCGCACGCCATGGTGATGATGGTCAGCGAGGGCCGCGGCAACGCTGTGTTCTTCGGCCCGATCGGCGGCGGGCAAAGCGATGACGATGGCCGATTCACCGTTGGACATGTTCCGGCGGGTTCCTATCGCGTCTCCGCATCTGTTCCGATGCAGTTGAGTGGCAACGGCATTTCGACCTGGTCTTCATCATCGGGAAGCGGGGCGTCCGGGGGCGTTTCCGCACGCGTTACCGGAGGAATTGTCAACGGCGTCACGTTCAACACCTTGAGCGGCAGCGCTGAAGGCGGTGCCGCTGAAGTGGTGGTTGCCGACGCTGACGTGACCGGGATTCAGCTGGTCGTCAAACGCTAGCGCGTCCCTATAACGCCGGCAGCGATCGACCGATAACCTGGATACTGTGTTCTGGTGGTTTGAACGAGGCGGCAAATTCCTTCGCTATGAGGCCCGTTCCGGGGCCAGCGGTTTTGAGTTCTGCATCATCGAGCCCGACGGCTCCGAACGGGTCGAACGCTTCACAGACTCGCGCGGACTCGCACGGCGGCAGGCCGAATTCGAACACAGCGTGAAAACCGACGGCTGGTCCGGACCGCACGGGTGGAATCTATGAGTCACGAGTCACAAGTCGCAAGTCGAAAGTCACTTTTCACCTAGTCCCCAGTCCCCAGTCCCCAGCCCGTCCCCAGGTTCCCCGCTATTTCTCCCAACCATTCTTCTGAAGAACGGCGCGCGCTTCGGGCAGCGCCAGTGCTCGGACGAACGCTCGCGCGGCGTTGAGGTCGCGTGACGCACTGAGGACGATCGCGTCGTAAGGCGTGTAGTTCTGAATCGCGGATGGCAGTAGACCGATGTAGTGGCCGCCGTGACGCTCGCCGTACTTGATTTCGCTGACCATCGTAAAGCCGATCGCGTTGCCGCGGCTTTCGCCAAGGCCTTTCATCACATCGTCGCCACGGCTTTCGCGCCGCAACTTGGGTTCGATCTGGTCGGCGATGCCGAGATCGCGGAATGCTTTCTCGAGAAATGCGCCAGAGGCGCCGCGGCTGATCATGACGACCTCCGCGCTAAGGAGTGCGGCCTTGAGCGCGTTAGCACTCGAGAGATCGGGACGCATCCCGTTGGGGCCAATCGCCACGCCGATTGGCATCCGTCCGAGCGAGACGCGTGTGTCGGCGATTGCCTTACGATCGGCAATCAGTTGCTCGACGATCGCAGCCTGCGCGATCAAGACGTCGGGAGTGTCGCCGGCCGCGAGCCGTGTGGCAATCCCCTGTGACGTCTCGAAACGGAATGCCGCCAGCGGGATCGTACCCTTCAGAGCAACCATCGAGCCTTCGACGGCTCCGGACGCGAGCACCGACAATTCGTGCGTCCCTTGCGCGGACAGGGTTGTGGCGAGAGCGATAACGGTGAGCAGCATCCGCATCGGCACACGGTACACGAACGTGCGACAATCCGCGCACCAGGTTATGAAAGCTTCCGAATTCCGGCGAATGGCGCTTTCGCTTCAAGACGTCGTCGAGGGCGCGCACATGGGGCACCCGGATTTTCGCGCCGGCGGCAAGAAAATCTTCGCCACCCTCAACGCCGACGAGACGCGCGGCATGGTTTCGCTGACGCCGGAGCAGCAGCGCGACGTGATTCGCGAGTATCCGGAGATGTTTGTGCCGGCGAGCGGCGCGTGGGGCGTGCAGGGCGCGACGATGGTCGAACTGCGCCAGGCCAGGGCGGAAGCAGTGGGAGAGGCGATGACGCTGGCGTGGCAGCGGGCGAACGCCGCGGTGACCGCCAAGAGAGCAATCGACCACGCCAGCCGGCACGCCGGCCCACGCCAGTTTCCCGTCGGCGCAAGCGTTGACATAGCGCATATATCTGCGTATTATCCGGCGGTGCGGCGAAAGCCTGGCGCGCTCGTCCCCCTCGAAGTCGCCATTTGCGAGACGGCGCTGCGCCTCGGACGCCGCGGCACTCGCGAATTTCACGGTTACCAACTGGCCAAAGCGGTCGCCGAAGCGGATGAAGCGAAATTGCTGACCGCCTACGGCACCCTCTATCGCGCGCTGGCGCGCCTCGAGGGCATGGGTCTGCTGCGCAGCCGCCGCGAGGATCCGTTGATTCCGGCGCGTGAAGGCCGGCCGGGCCGTCGCCTCTATACGCTCACCGCACTCGGCGAAACCGCGCTCGAAAAGGCGCATGCAGAAGCGGCGTCGAAAGCGCCCAGAAGGGCCCGCCGCCGTCTCGCTCCTGCCTGAGGCTGCAATGCTGACGTTCGCGACCGCGATCGTACGTGCCTGGACGTGGCTTTACACGGCAGGACTCGATCCGGATCCACGCGACGACCGCCGCGCGCAGATCGAATCGGACCTCTGGGACCAGAAAGACGAAGCGACGGAAGGGGGAGTGGCGCCGCTGGCGATGTCAGCCCATATTCTGGCCCGCCTCGCGCTTGGCATCCCGGACGATCTGTTGTGGCGCAGCGAGCAATTGAATGTCGCGACCGCCGCGGTCACGGTCATGCTCGGCGACGCGCACTCGCGGCCAGTGACGTTTCGTCGGGCGTCCGGCTTCGGCGTGTCGGTCACCGTTCACGTGCTGCTGGTGATGCTTGCGGTGTGGCTCGCTCCTCGGGTAACCAGCGTCGCCCTTCACGGGAACTCATCGGCAACGACGCCAACCATCCTGTTTGTTCCGCCAGATGCCGTCGTCCCCGCTCCGGCAGACGACGGGCGGCCGACGAAAGCGCTCGACATCGTTCCTGAAGACAATCTGGGCATCAAACTCGGCGAGAGCGCCTCGACCCTGGCGATTCCCGGATTTACGTTCAACTTTTCTAAGGTGATAGCGCGCGCCGGGTCACTGTTTCCGTTTGTGACCGGGACGCGCGAGCTGGAACGCATCGCTGCCACTGCCTTGTTGCCGCGCGCGCCGGCACAACTGATCAATCCGTTCGGCCATCGTGGCGCCGAAGGCGGCCGGCTGCCGAAACTTGTTCTAAGCGGAGCGGAATTGCAGACGCTGGTCGATGGCGCTTGGGCGCGACGCGATCGCTGGAAAGCGTTCGTGACGCTGGTGCCAACCATCGCCGACCACAATGCGGACGAGGGCGCGCTGCCCGACCTGATGCGCGCCTACGTCGAGCAGAATGGCTTGCAGCCCTACGTCGAGAACGACATTCACGATCCGCGGTTGTGGACACAACTCGGCGTCGTCGCCGATCACGCCTTCTTCATCGACTTCATCAGTCAATACATCGCGCGGCACACGTCGACGAAAACGGCCACCGAACTGCTGTTCCTGCTCGACACGCTGATTCAGGGCAGTTACGACACGCTGACCGCCTTATTGGACGTGATTCCAGAAGTCGATCTGCATTGGACGCACGAAGCGAATCCGGCAGCATACGACGCGATGATGACCATTCAGCAGCACTATCGTGGAGAACTGGAGCATCGCAACCTGTCGACGCGTGCCGCGCTGCGGCTGTACTTCGACGAGGCCCGGATCAGCGTTTTGACGAATCTGCTCGAGACCACACCCGGCCGCTATCGTGAAAACGACGCGCGCTTCCTGATCGGGTCGATTTACTGGCGGCAGGGCAGGGAAGCCGCCGCGGTCGGCGCCTGGTCGAGTTTGCACAGCATTCCATCCGATCGCTATGCGGACGCGAGCGCCGCGATCGTGGACGTGTTACGCGCCCGGTCTGGCCCGAATGTCGACCACGCCCGGATCAATCGTGTGCTCGACGGCGAGCGGGGACGTTGGATCAGCTTCTCGCACGACCGGCTGAAGCAGTTCGGGTACCGGTTCAGTACCTTTTAACTTCGCGAACTCTGCGAACTTTGCGTTTTCGCTTCTGTAACCCGGATACCAACGGCACGAATCAAAACGCAGAGTTCGCAAAGGTCGCAAAGAGAATGAAGTCTCGCTCCGTGTTTTGCAAAGCGGTCGTATTCCTGCTCTTAGCTTTGCCTGCCATCGCTCAATCGCAGGCGTTTGAAGTGATCTCAATAAAGCCCGCTCGCTCAGGCGACCCGCGCAACATGCGCATGCGAGTGCTGCCAAACGGTGACCTCAATGCGAGCGCGGTGCCTGTGCTCTTGCTTTTGCGTTACGCGTACGACGTGCCGGTCAACCCCTCGCCGCGTCTTTCCGGTCTTCCTGGCTGGCGCGAGACGTACGATATCGAGGCGAAAGCGCCCGCCAACGCCGTTCCCCCCGGTCTTCCAGAGAGCGAAAAGCGAGGCCGAATGCAGGGAATGATTCGCCGGTTGCTCGCCGATCGTTTCAAGCTCGTGATGCGGGTTGAGCAGAAAACGATGCCCGTCTACGCTCTCAGCGTCGCAAGCGGAGGTCCGAATCTCCAGAAGTCCACCATCGCGGAGAAGGACTGCATTCTTGACACAGGCACTCCGGAAAGTTGCCATAACTTTATCGTGGGAAGGGGCCACCCCCTGAATGCAAGAGCTATCAACATGGACGACCTTGCCCAGTACATCGAGAACTGGACAGATTTGCCGGTGGTGAACCGCACGGCACTCAGCGGGCTGTTCGCCGTCGAGACGGAAGGCTGGACTCCCATGCGGCTGCCGCCTCCTCCGCCAGGCAACCCGCCGGCCGCGCGCTTCGATGACCTCCCCACAATCTTCACCGTGCTGCGCAAACTCGGTCTCGAACTGAAACAGCAAGAAGCCACAGTGCCCGTTTACACTGTGGAGCACATCGAGCGCCCCACCTAACTTCGCGAACTCTCCGAACTTTGCGTTTAACCTCTATGACCCGGATACGAACGACACAAAGCCACGAATCAAAACGCTGAGTTCGCAAAGGCCGCAAAGATAATCTCTTATTAACCCGGCACTGGATCCGCTGGATCCGGCCAATGCACTCGCGACAGGTAGTGCAAGGCGATGCCCACGCCCCAGCGTCGGGGTGACGACCAGACGAACAGGGCTGCCATCACGGTGAAGATGGCGATACCGAGTGCTCGGTGGCTGCGGATCACTCCGAAGTAGAGCAGCACGACCAGTGCGCCGAGTGGCAGGCGATCGCCGATGATCGTGAATGCCCAGGTGTCACCGCGATTGCGTTCAAAGACGAGCCCGCACGACGTGCAGCGATCGAGATGGTGTGCCCAGCCCGAAAACAGTGGACCGATGCCGCAGTGCGGACACCGCCGCCGCCAGCCGCGGCCGAGCACGCGCAGCACGAACGGTCGTGTTAACGTAGGCGCCATCCGAGGCGCATTATGACGGTTTCATCGACGAACGTCCCGAACGTCTCTGTCAGGGCATCGATGTGATCGCGATTCCGTTGGTGCTGGCGCTGGCGCTCGTGCAAGCTCCCGATCTCGACGAGATCGTCGTCACCGGCACTGCCGCCCAGCTGAAAGCGGCGATTGCCGCCGGCGCCGACGTCAATGCCAAAGACAGCGATGGTGTGACGGCATTGATGCGTGCGGCCTCCGCGGGACGTGGCGACAGCGTCTCGTCGCTGATTGCTGCCGGTGCCGATGTCCATGCCAAAACCAGCGGTGGCGTGAACGCCTTGATGATGGCATCGCTCGGCGGATATGCCGAAGCGGCCGGTTTGTTGCTGACGGCGAAAGTCGATAGCAACGCCAAAGACAATCAGGGCCGGACCGCGTTGATGGCGGCGGCTTCGAGTGGTGAACAGGCAGTCGTCGACGCGCTGCTGGCGGCGGGCGCGGACGTGAAGATCGAAGACGCCGGCGGTGCGTCGGCACTTACTTATGCATCCGCCGAAGGATTTGAAAGCGCCGTGACAGCGCTGCAGAAGCGCGGAGCGAAAGCCGGCGACCGCGAACTGCTGCTCGCCTCGGCGCGCTGCAACATCGGGATCGTTCGTTCGTACCTCGGTGGCGGCATGAGTGTGAATCCCAAAGACGCAGGCACGACGCCGCTGATCGTGGCGGCTGGCGGGAACTGCGTCGAGGTGGTCGGGCTGCTGCTCGAACGTGGCGCCGATTTGAACGCCAAAGACAGCGACGGATGGACGGCACTGATCAAAGCGTCGGCCGGTGGCCACGCCGAAGTTGTCCGCGTGCTGCTCGCGAAGGGCGCGGACATGAATCCGACCGATTCTGCCGGGCGCAGTGCCTGGACCTACGCCGCGCTGGGGCGTCACGAAGCGATCGCCGAGATGTTCCGCGCTGCCCGCGCCGCTGCCAATCCGCCAGCCGAGGTTGTGGTTACCAGCACCTCACTGGCGGCGAACCAGCCGATGCCGCGCGACTACACCGCCGATGGTCGCAACTATTCGCCGCCGCTGTCGTGGACGAACCTGCCTGCACGCACCGGTCGATCGCGGTTGTCTGCGAAGATCCCGATGCCGGCAACCCGCCGCCGTTCGTGCACTGGGTGATCTACAAGATTCCGGCGACGGCGAAGGGACTTCCGGAAAACATTCCGTTCGAACCGGACGCGCCGATGCCGGCCGAGATTGCCGGCGCGATCCAGGGCGTGTCGGGATTCCGGCGTCCGATCTACCGCGGTCCGGCGCCGCCGCCCGGCAAGCCGCATCACTATCACTTCATCGTCTATGCGCTCGACGCGGCGATCTCGACTGCCGGGTCTGACCCGCGCGGAGCTGCTCGACGCGATCAAGGGACACGTCATCGGCCAGGGCGAGCTCGTCGCCACCTACGAACGGAAAGCCATGACGTTCATCTCACGACGCGATCTGCTGAAACGCGCGGCGGTGCCGTCGGTCGCGGTGCGCGCGGCTTCGAGTCGGGCGTTGCGGACGCTCCGGCGAACGGACGTCGGCCAGCAACCGCCGCCGGCGCGCGAGCAGCTCGAGAGCCGACGGCAGGGAAGCTGACTCGACGCGATCGTCGCGCGGCTGATCCCGACCGACGCGAATGGTCCGGGCGCGACCGAAGCGCGCGCCGTCACTACATCGATCGCGCGCTCGGCGGCGCCTTGGCGCGTCGCGGCCGCGTACACGTCCGGTCTCGCCGCGCTCGATCGCTACGCGCGGTCGTCGCGCGGCGCGCCGTTCACGGAGCTGTCGGCGACCGATCAGGACTCGGTGCTGATCGACGTCGAAACCGGCGCCGCGACCGGATTCACCGGCAGCTCCGCGGCATTCTTCGCGCTGGTGCTGAACCACACGCATCAGGGCACGTTCGGCGATCCGTACTACGGCGGCAACGCGAACTTCGTCGGCTGGGATCTGATTCGGTATCCCGGCGTCCGGACGATGGTGACGGCGGCGGATCAGCAGCAGCTCGAGAAGCAAGCGAGCTCAAGCCGAACCACAAGTCGGCGTACGACTACGACACGTTCACGAAGGCGTAGGCCAGCGTGCGCGGACAGGGACGTGCATGGCGACGAGACTGAAAGGACACCGACGTCGTCATCATCGGCCTCGGCGCGGCGGGCGGCGTCGCCGCGCTGCCGCTGGCGCAGGCCGGCCTCGAGGTGGTCGGTCTCGAAGCGGGCACGTGGCTGACGCGCGCGACTTCGCGCCGGACGAGCTGCGCAACAACTATCGCGGCTGGCCGCAGGCGTTCAGAAGGCCAACCAGGAGATCCCGACGTCGCGCGCGACCGCGTCGTCGCCGACCGGACCGCGCGGCACATCCATCCGATGCAGAACGCCGTCGGCGGCACGACGCTGCACTACTGGGCGCAGAGCTGGCGGCTGAACCCGTGGGACTTCAAGGTGGTGAGCGAGACGACGCGCCGCTACGGCGCGTCGCGCATTCCGAAGGGATCGACGGTCGAAGACTGGCCGTTCGGCTTCGACGAGCTCGAGCCGTACTACGACAAGGTCGAGTACGAGGTCGGCGTGTCCGGCCAGGCCGGCAACATCAACGGCAAGATCGATCCGCGCGGCAACCCGTTCGAAGGGCCGCGCAAGCGCGCCTACCCGATGCCGCCGCTGCGCGGCACCGAGTTCCTCGACAAGATGGCGGCGGCGGCGAAGTCGCTCGGCTGGCATCCATTTCCCGGTCCGGCGGCGGTCAACTCGCGGTCGTATCAGAACCGCTCGGCCTGCATGTATCACGGCTTCTGCAACCGCGGCGGCTGCCACGTCGACGCGAAGAACTCCACCGCGGTGACGACGATTCCGCGCGCCCAGGCGACCGGGCAGCTGAAGGTCGTCACGCGCGCGCACGTCACGACGATCGAGGTCGACGACGACGGCCGCGTGACCGGCGTCAACTACGTGACCGACGGCGTCGAGTACTTTCAGCCGGCGAAGGTCGTGCTGCTCGCCAGCTTCACCTACGAGAACACGCGGCTGCTGCTGCTGTCGAAGTCGAAGGCGTTCCCGAACGGCCTGTCGAACAACCACGAGCAGGTCGGCCGCCACTACTTCAGCCACCATCAGGGCGCGCCGGTGACGGCGCTGTTTCCGTTCAATCTCGACAGCTGGTACGGCCTGCCGGCGCAGGGCGTCGCCGTCGACAACTGGGCCGACGACAACTTCGATCATGTCGGCCTCGATTTCATCGGCGGCGGCAATCTGTGGGCGATGTCGGATCGGCGGCCGATCGCCGCGGCCGGCATGAACACGTTCGGCCGCGTGCCGAACTGGGGCTCGGCGTGGAAGGCGTTCATCAAGGAGAACGCCGACCGATCGCACAGCTCCTACATCCAGAAGACGACGCTGCCGTACGAGGACAACTACCTCGATCTCGATCCGGTGGTGAAGGATCCGCTCGGCTATCCGGTGTGCCGCGTGACCGCGGAGTTCAAGGACAACGAGCGCAAGATCGCCGCGTTCACGCAGGACAAGATGGAGCAGTGGTACCGCGAGGCCGGCGCGATCGCGGTGCAGCGCGCGCCGGTCGGCGGCGCGATGGGCGTGTCGACGCACGCCTACGGCGGCACCCGCATGGGCGACAACCCCGAGACCAACGTCGTCAACCGCTGGGGCTTCTCGCACGAGGCGCCGAACCTCGGCGTGCTCGGCGCGTCGGTGATGGGCACGAGCGGCGCGCGCAATCCGACGCTGACCGCGCAGGCGCTCGCGTGGCGGACCGCGGAGCATCTGGTGAAGAACTGGAAATCTGTGGCTGGAGGCTCACTCCTGACTCAATTGCATCGCCCGCGACCTCGCGCTCCTTGTGTCGGATCGCTCGCCCCCGCACCCGCGCGGCGGACGGATTCATCTCGCCGTTCCTCGGCTTCAACTTCGGCGGCGACTCCGCGAACTGCGTCGCGCTGACCAACTGTGAAGAAAAGCACACGAACTGCGGCGTCGCGATTGGCACGACCCGCGGCGTCGTCGGATTCGAAGAAGAACTCCGCCTACGCGCCCGGCTTCTTCGGCAAGACGCCCGGGGAGACAACGCGATGCTCACGCTGATGACCAATCTGCTCGTCATCTCCGGCCGGACGCGTCCAGCCCTACGGTCTGATCGGTCTCGGTCTCGATCTCGCCCGCAGTTCAATGCGACGCTCGTGGCGTGATGGGATATCGGCGGCGGACTCAACATCTTCCTGGCCCAGCACCTTCGGCATCCGCGGCGACCTGCGGCACCTCCGGACGCTGGAGGACGTCACGTTGGGTGTGTTCGGCCCGCAACAACTCGACTTCTGGCGCGGCAGCGCCGGGCTCACGCTGAGGTTTTAGCGGGGACCGGGGACAGGGGACGGGGGACGGGGACGGAGCGGGGACGGGGTCAGGGGACAGGGGACCAGGGCTCGTGCATCGGTCGAGATCCCAGGAGCTGCGGACCGGACCTGCCGAGTCCTCAGTCCCCGCACCAGCCCTGCCCTTGCACCCTTGCCCCGGTCTTCTGTCCGTTGCCGCGCGAGCTGCAGCGAGCCAACGACGCGATCGAAGACGTGCGGTAAGTCGAAACTCGTTTGCGGCGCGACGCCGATGGCGTAGAACAGATTCCCGTCCTGCATCTGCGCCGTGACGAGCTGAATCCTCTCGCGCTGCCCGGTCACTTCCGATATTCGGCAGCACGGCGCGCAGCCGGTTCGTCCGCCGATGGAAACTCGGTCGTATCCGCTTGGTCGCGATAACCGATTTCCCTGCGCCAGGGACTGCAGCAGCTCGTCGGTCGCCTCTTCCAGATCGTGTGATTCGTTGCGGGCGACGCCGACTTGAATGCCGTGGGTGAAGACACCCTCCGCGTAGGCGCCGTCGGGCGCGAACGTCACCGTGTTGTTGTTGGGTAGTTCTCGCCAGTTCGACGGTACGCCGATCTGGAAGAGGTTGCCTTCTCGATAGGTTTGATAGCGTGACGACGGCGGTTGAACACGACCGCTCGGGCGTGGAACGTCGCGGCCCGACGTGCCGGTCGGCCGGCCGCGCTGCTTGACCGCTTCCTCGGTGGTCGGCGCGCGTGGCAGGCGCTTCAAGTGCGACTGCACCTGTTCGAAGGCGCGCGTGTCGCGGATGGCATTCTCGACGCGCAATCGTTGCGCTTCTTCTTCAATGTATTCCACGCGATTGCCGGGATTCGGATGGTCGCTCATCCACTGCGGCCCGGACCCTCCGTTTTCCTTCTCGAGGCGGCGAAACACGTTCGCCATGTCGTGCGGGTCGTAACCGGCGGCAGCCATGATCTGGGCGCCTTCGATATCCGCCTGCTTTTCGTACTCGCGCGAGAATCGCAGGAACGCCGTGCCGAACCCGAACTGCGACACGCCGGAGACGACCTGGCCCCAGCCGCCGCCGATGATCGCTCCCGCGATCTGACCCAGGACCGATCCTGCCTCGTACTTTCCGGCTTTGCTGGCCTGCGCCGTGCCGTGGCGCAGCGCCACGTGACTCAATTCATGCGCCATGACGCCGGCGATTTCGCCTTCGGTTGCGGCGGTTTCGATCATGCCGCGATTGACGAAGATCGGCCCGCCAGGCAGGGCCAAGGCGTTGATGTCGCGTACATTGACCACTTCGAATGAGTAGCGGAACTCCGGATGCTGCAATTCTCGCGGAATCGCATTGACCAGCCGGCGGCCCAGGCCTTCCACGTACGAAGTGACTTCCTCGTCGTTCAGGATCGGCAGCTGGGCGCGCATTTCGCGCGCCGCGTCCTGTCCTAATTTGACGTCATCACTAAGGGCATATTTGTTACTGGGCGGGGTGACGTGTGTTTGCGCCGACACCAGAACGCTTGAAAGCGCCAGTGCGACGATACTCGGCACCCATCGGTGTGCATTCGGTCGCTTCATGTGGACGTGCTTGTGCAAAATCAAGGCCTCACTATTATGGCAGAGCCAGCCAAACATGGCGTCGTTTTCGCTTTGCATGTTCTTCTATGACACGCAACGATCTGATCGACCGCCTCAACGAAGACCTGGCTCGCGAATACCAGGCCGTGATCGCATACGTCATCTATTCGCAGGTTTTAAAGGGCGCTCGAGTACATGACGATCGCGGGCGAACTAAAGAAACACGCCAGCGAAGAGTTAGCGCACGCGCTCACCATCGCCAAGCACATCGACTATCTTGGCGGCATGCCTACGTCCACGCCGAAGCCGGTCGTGCAGTCCGATGACGCGGAAACGATGCTACGCGCCGACTTGGACAACGAACGCCGGACGATCCTTGCCTACCGCGAGCGTCTCAAGGAATGCGAGTCGATGGCCGAGTATGCGATCGCCGAAGACATCCGCGAAATTCTGCGTCAAGAGCAAGAACACTTGATCGATCTCGCAACGGCGCTTGGCGAAGACGCGCCGGATATGTCAGCACCGAGCCGCTAACGAAGCGCGCGGCAGAATCCTGGTCGCCGTCGATTACACGTGGCGCGATCGCTTGAACCACCTCTCTACGGTTTGTGGCAGCGTGCGGAGACCGACAAGGGTGACGTACGCCCCGAACAAAAAGGCGACGCGCCGCCAATGCCATTCAGAAAGGTGTGGATCGTCGCTACGGCGACCGTTGCGCGAATGCCGCCGGCGTTCGGCGCCACGTGGCGTCAACACGCGCGCAGCTTGTTCGTGAGTTTGCGATCAGTCGAAGCTGGAGCAGACACGACGCTCCACGTAATGCAACGGCAGCGCCAGTTGGCGGATCCTGTGGGCTGGAATTCGATTTGCAAAAAGGCTCAGCATGACTAGCTCGATTCGCCGACGTCGTGCAGGACGCCCACCCGCCGGAGCCCGCTACGGAGAGAAGGTTCGTGATTATCCGCAACTCAGTATTCGCGTTCCTAACGAATTCAAGTGCCGCCTCAACGCGATGAGTGCCGTGACCGGTCAAGCCCAATGGCGCGTCGTCGTGGGTGCGATCAATTGCTTTTTTGAGGCGCTCTCGGAAACGGACCGCGAACTGGTTGACGGGCTCAGCCAGCGTTTGATGAGCGCCGCTGAATAACGGTAGCCGTGCGGTGCGTTGCTGTAACTCGGTTCGAAGTGGCACTGAGCCGTAGCCCTGCTTGCATGGAATTGCGCGTCCCACCTGGCCGAAAAGGTGTCAACAATTGTCAGGTGAAGGGCGAAGTGACGCAAAACGTCAACTTTCGCGCGCGCTGTTTCTGACTAACCCATTGACCAGTCTTTAGATACGCACACCACCTGATCCGGCACGAGCTCTGCTATCCCATCCACAGGAGTATCAACGCACGTGAAACTGGGTAAGGCGCAGGGGTTTGCGCTGATCGACATCATCTTCGTCTGCGGCATCATCGGCCTGCTTGCCAGCATCGCGCTGCCACGCCTGCTGCTCGCGAAGCAGTCCGCCGGCCGGAGCGTCGGCGATCGGATCGATGCGCGCGATCAACAGCGCGGAGCTCACCTTCGCCCTGACCTGCGGCAACGGTTTCTACGCGCCGAACCTGACGACGCTCGGTACGCCGCCGACGGGCAGTCACGAGCCGTTTCATCGGCGGCGGCCTGACCGCGTCGGACACCGTCGCTAAGAGCGGCTACTCGATTCCGAGTCGAAGGCGACGGCGTAGTCGACGGCGCCAGCGTCGTGCAACGGCCTGGACGTCGGCGAAGCGGCGCAAGGCTTCAGCGCGGCGCCGATCCGACCGAGCCGACCGAATCCGCGCTTCTTCGCGACCAACGCCAGCGGATCGATCTTACGAGGACACCGCCTCGCTGTACGCCGATCGATGCCAGAGGTCGGGCGAGCCCACGGCCGGCCATCCGCTCCGCTGATTCAGCTATAATTCCGGTCCATGTGGACCAAGATGATGTCCGGGCCGCGCAAGAAGGCCCCGAAGACCATCGCGGTCATCGATCCGGATCGCTGTTTCGGTGCGTTTGCCTGCTCGATTTGCCAGGCTGCCTGTCCGGTCGCCGGCTGCATCGTCGAGGAACCCGATCGTCGACGGCCGGATGGTCTGCGCGGTTCGCGCCGACCTCTGCATCGGCTGCGGCCTGTGCGTGACGCTTGGCAATCCGACCGCGCCACAGCAGCGCGAATTCGGCTGCCCGCCCGACTACGACGCCATCAACATGATGCCGTTCGAGGAAGTGGTCAAGATCCTGCAAGTGAGAACGTAGAAGTTGAGCAGAACTTAGTGCTCAGCTAGTCAGTTCTAAGTTCGCCGCGACGTCGCGACCGCCTGCGCAAAACGCGACGGCAGGCGGTGATCGATCTTCGGGCGATGAACGCTGACGCGCTCGCTGAGGGCCGTCAGCGACACTCCCGTTTCAATCCCCAGTCCATCCAGCATGTAAATCAGATCGTCGGTGGCCAGGTTGCCGGCCGCGCCGGGCGCGTACGGGCAGCCGCCGAGTCCGCCGGCCGATGCGTCGAACGTCGTGACGCCGAAGGGCAGCGACGCGAGCACGTTGGCGAGCGCGGTGCCGCGGGTGTCGTGGAAATGCAGCGCCATTTCGATCGACCGGCAGACGCGCCAGCACCGCCTCGAGGACGCGCGGCACCTGGCCCGGATGCGCGATGCCGATGGTGTCGCTGACCGCGACTTCGAAGACGCCGAGGTCGGCGAGCCGCGCCGCGACGTCGGCGACGCGTTCCGGCGCGACGGCTCCCTCGAACGGACATCCGAACGCCGTCGAGAGATAGCCGCGGACGCGCAGTCCCGCGGCGAGCGCGCGATCGCACACCTGCTTGTAACTCGCCAGCGACTCGTCGATGCTCTGGTTGATGTTCTTGCGGCTGAACGTTTCGGTCGACGAGGCGAAGATCGCGACTTCACTGACGCCGCGCGGCGAGCGCGCGATCGAGGCCGGCGAGATTCGGCACCAGCGCGGTGTAGCGGGTGCCCGGTCGGCGCGTGATTCCGGCGAAGACCTCCGCGCGTCGGCCATCTGCGGCACCCATTTCGGGCTGACGAACGCGCGACACTTCGATCACCGGAAGCCCCGCCGCGCTCAGGCGGTTGACGAACTCGATCTTGTCGGCGGTCGAGACGACGCGCTCTCGTTCTGCAGCCCGTCGCGTGGGCCGACTTCGACGACGGCTGATCAGTCGGTCATGACGCAATTCGACGACTGATGGATCCAGACTTCATCTCATACTTCAGACTTCTCGAATTCCACCAGTACCGCGTCTCGCCTGCACGAGCTCGCCCTCGCGGCATTGCACGGCGGCGACCGTCGCGTCCGCTGCGCGCGCGGATTGGCAGTTCCATTTTCATCGCCTCGAGCAGCACGACGATGTCGCCTTTCTTGACCGCGTCGCCCGGCTTGACGTTGACCCTGATCACCGTAGCTGGCATCGGCGCGGTCAGCGATCCGCCGGCGCGCTCGCTCCGTCGTGTTCGCGCCTTCGCCGTCGGATGGGTTTCGCGGCGCGCGTCGGCGTGCCGCTCCAGGGGTCGAAAGACGACGTTGCCGTTGCCAGTGGAATTGCAGGGATCGGTTGGAGCGCTCGTGAGTCTGCGGTCGAGGTTGGGCGATCGCGATCGCAGGGGCTTCAGCGGCCAGCCTCGCGCCTTCGCGATCGAGAAACGCGGTGTCGATCCGGCCGTTCGCGGAACTCGTGCGAGCTCCAGGATGCGGATCAGAAACGGCACGTTCGTCCGCACGCCGTCGATGTCGAAGCGCGCGCAGCGCCGCGGCCAGACGATTGATCGCCAACGGACGTGTCTCGGCGGTCGCGATCACTTTGGCGAGCATCGGATCGTAGTAGACCGAGATCTCGCTGCCCTCGGCGACGCCGGAATCGACGCGGACGCCAGGAGCATGTGCGGCTCGCGGTAGACGGACAGGATCGCCCGGCTTGCGGCAGAAATCCCTGCGCCGGATCCTCGGCGTACACGCGCGCCTCGATCGCGTGGCCGCGCTGCGCGATCTGCGCCTGCGTCCACGGCAGCGGTTCACCCGCCGCGACGAGCAGCTGCGCGCGCACGAGATCGAGGCCGGTGACCTGTTCGGTGACTGGATGCTCGACCTGCAGCCGCGTGTTCATTTCCAGGAAATAGAACGACGAGGCCGTCGACCAGGAACTCGATCGTGCCGGCGTTGCGGTAGCCGACCGCTGCGTGCCGCGCGACCGCGGCCGTCGTCATGCGCGCGCGCAGCTCCGGCGTCAGCGCCGGCGACGGGCTTTCCTCGATGACCTTCTGGTGGCGTCGCTGCACCGAGCACTCGCGCTCGAAGAGGTGGACGGCCTGACCGTGGTTGTCCGCGAACACCTGGATCTCGACGTGGTGCGCCGCGTCGATGAGCTTCTCGACGTAGAGCGTCCCGTCGCCGAACGCGGCCGTCGCCTCACGACGCGCGGCCTCGATTGCCTGCGAGACGTCGGCTGCGTCGCGGACACGACGCATGCCTTTGCCGCCGCCGCCGGCGGAGGCTTTGATCAACGCCGGCAGTCCGATGCGATCGATTGCCGCCGCGACGCCGCGATCGGACTGATCGTCCGGCGTCTCGCCCGGGACGACCGGCACGCCAGCGGCTGCGACGAGCCGCCGCGCTTCGATCTTCGATCCCATGCGCGCGATCGCCTGCGACGGCGGCCCGACGAAGATGATGCCGGCCGCCGCGCACGCACGCGCAAAGCGTCGCGTTCTCGGACAGAAAGCCATAGCCTGGGTGAATGGCGTCGGCGCCGCGCCGATGCGCGCCGCCTCGATGATGCTCGCGAATCGACAGGTAACTCGTCGGAGCGCCGGCGCCGGTCCAATGGCGACGGCCCGATCGGCGGCCACCACGTGCGGCGCTGCGGCGTCGGCCGCCGAGTGGACCGCGATGCTTTCGATGCCGAGCTCGCGGCACGGCGCGGATGATCCGGACGGCGATTTCGCCGCGATTGGCGATCAGCAGCCGCTTGATCATTGCGGCGGACGCCAGCCTCGGCTTGCCGCTTTCTCGAGAAACGCCGCGCAGACCCTTCCTGGCCTTCCTTCGAGACGCGCCGGGCGGCGATCGCGGCGGCGGTCATCGGCATCGCGTCCTGATACGGTCGCCGCCGCGACCTGCGGGATGAGCGCCTTCGCGGCGGCGATTGCCTCGGGACCTGCCGTCAGCAGTTCGCGGACGTAGCGTTCGACCGCCGCATCCAGCTCCGCCGCCGGCACGACCGCGTGAACGAGCCCGATCTCCCGCGCGCGCGCCGCCGAGAAACGCGCGCCGGTCAGAAACAGCTCGCGCGCCGCCGAGCGGCCGATCTTCGCGAGCGCGAACGGCGAGATCACGGCCGGCAGAATCCCGAGCTTGACCTCGGTGAAGCCGAACACCGCCTGACTCGTCGGCGACGACGATGTCGCAGACCGCGGCCAGGCCGGCGCCGCCGCCGAGCGCCGCACCCTGAACGCGGCCGACCAGCGGCACGGGCAGCGCGTTCGAGCGCAGCGAACATCCGCGACATCGCCATCGCGTCCCGAAGGTTCTCTTCTTCCGTGTAAGTCGACCGTCTTCGACATCCACGTCACGTCCGCGCCCGGCGCAGAACATCTTGCCGGCGCCAGACAGCACGACGACGCGCACGTCGCCCTGCGCCGCTGCCTCGCGCGTCGCGGCCGCCCATGCGGTCAGCTCCGCGATCACCTCCTCGTTGAAGGCGTTGCGCACGTCGGGGCGATTGAGGGTCAGGTGCTCGACGGCGCCGTCCCGTCGCGATGTCAGATGGTGTAGCTCATGCCACTCGGTACGTCTTCGCATCTGTGTCCTTTGTTTCCTTTGTGTCCTTTGTGCTTGTCTGATCACATCCGGAACACCCCGAATCTGGCGTCGGGATTGGCGCGTTGTACGCCGCCGACAGACCGAGCGCGAGCGTCTGCCGCGTGTCCACCGGATCGATGATCCCGTCGTCCCAGAGTCGCGCGGTGGAGTAATAGGGCGAGCCTTCGTGCTCGTACTTCTCGAGGATCGGCTGGCGGATGGCGTCTTCGTCCTCGGCCGGCAACGGTTTGCCTTCGCGGGCGAGCTGGTCGCGCTTCACGGTCGCCAGCACGCTCGCCGCCTGCTGGGCGCCCATGACCGAGATCCGCGCGTTGGGCCACATCCACAGCAGCCGCGGCTCGTACGCGCGGCCGCACATGCCGTAGTTGCCGGCGCCGAACGAGCCGCCGATGATGACGGTGAACTTCGGCACGACCGAATTGGCCACCGCGTGCACCATCTTCGCGCCGTCTTTCGCGATCCCGGCGCGCTCGTACTTGCTGCCGACGATGAAGCCGGTGATGTTCTGCAGGAAGACCAGCGGCACGCCGCGCAGGTTGCACAACTCGATGAAGTGCGTCGCCTTGAGCGCCGACTCCGAGAACAGCACGCCGTTGTTGGCGATGAATCCCGACCAGGAACCCGTGCAGCCGCGCGAACCCGGTGACCAGCGTCGTGCCGTAGCGCTCCTTGAACTCGTCGAAGCGCGAGCCGTCGACCATCCGCGCAATGACTTCGCGGACGTCGTAGGGCTTTCGCGTGTCGGCGCTGACGATGCCGTAGATCTCCGCGGGGTCGTAGAGAGGATCCTCGGCGTGCGTCATGTCGGCTGGCAGCCGCTTGACCGTGTGCAGCGTCGACACAATCGTGCGGCAGATGTCGAGCGCGTGCTGATCGTCTTCGGCGAAGTAGTCGGCCACTCCCGAGAGGCGCGTGTGGACGTCGGCACCGCCGAGCTCCTCGGCGGTCACTTCTTCGCCCGTCGCGGCTTTCACGAGCGGCGGGCCGCCCAGAAAAATCGTCCCCGTGCCACGGACGATGACCGTTTCGTCGGACATCGCCGGCACGTAGGCGCCGCCGGCCGTGCACGAGCCCATCACGGCCGCGATCTGCGCGATGCGCTCCGCCGACATGCGTGCCTGATTGAAGAAGATGCGGCCGAAGTGTTCGCGATCGGGAAACACCTCGGCCTGCAGCGGCAGAAACGCGCCCCCGGAATCGACCAGGTAGACGCACGGCAACCGGTTCTGCAGCGCGATGTCCTGGGCGCGCACGTGTTTCTTCACCGTCATCGGAAAGTACGTGCCGCCCTTGACGGTGGGGTCGTTGGCGATCACCATCACTTCGCGGCCCGACACCCGGCCGATGCCGGTGACGATGCCGGCGCCGCGGCGCCTCGTCGTCGTACATGTCGGAGGCGGCGAGGGCGGAGCACTCCAGAAAGGGCGAGTCCGGATCGAGCAGGCGGGCGATCCGCTCGCGCACGGGCAGCTTGCCCTGCGCCCGCGCGCGCTCGATCGCTTTCGACGCCGCCGCCTTCGCGCGCCCGCGCCAGGCGCGCGCGCAGGTCGGCGACCAGTTGGTCCATTCGATCGCGATTGGCCTGGAAAACCGGATCGGCGGGGTCGACGTGGGTCTCGAGTACTGGCATTACAGCGCAGCATCGGTTGTCCGGACAGTCGTCAGTCGCCAGGTCCAGCGTTCAGCGTCACCAGCCGCAGCAGTCGGTCTTGCAAACCCGCAGGCGGGACAGCGCCAGACGGCGTGCATCCGGTACATCTCCGCCACGCCGACAACGCTCGCAGATCATCTTGTCAGACCGGTGGCGACGTGACTTCGGAGCGGCGACGGGCTGGGCCGGTTTCGGGGTTCGGGAATCGCCCATGCGCGCGATTATCGCATGCGCTTAGCGTGTCGCTCGAGCGCCAACTCGCGGATCGAAGCGGTCAGCATAAGCTCATCTCGTAAGCGACACGAAATGTATTAAAACATCGATACGTCTTTGTGTATTGACACGTTGCGCTAATTGCATACACTTGAGCAGTATGAGTCATAAAGCGAAGAAGCGCGTACTTGCGATAGACGACGAGCCGGCGATGACCGAGTGGCTCAAGATCCTGCTCGAGCACGCCGGATACGAGGTTCGGACGGCATTGATTGGCACGCGCGGGGAAGAGCTGTTCCGCACTGTGGAAGCCGGACGCCGTCGTGACCGACATGATGCTGCCCGACGTCGACGGCATCGAGCTCGTCCGCAAGTTCAAGCAGATCGACGAGGAAGCCGAAGTCATCGTGATCACCGGTCAGGGCAACATTCCGCGATCGGTGGAGGCGGTCAAAGCCGGGGCGTTCGACTTTCTGGAAAAACCGGTCGACGCCGAGCGCCTGCTCGACAAGCTCGAGAAGGCGATCAAGCAGAAGACGCTGATTGACGAGAACGAGCAGCTGAAGGCGAAGCTCCAGGATCGCTACAAGTTCCAGAACGTGATCGGCAAGAGCAAGAAGATGCAGGAGCTCTTCGAGCTGATCGAAAGCGTGGCGGCGAGCGAGGCGAACATCCTCATTCAGGGCGAGAACGGCACCGGCAAGGAGCTGATCGCCAACGCCATCCACTACAACAGCAAGCGCTCCAAGGGTCCCTTCATCAAGATCAACTGCGCCGCGATTCCCAAGGATCTGATCGAGTCCGAACTGTTTGGCTACAAGAAAGGCGCCTTCACCGGCGCGACGATGGACAAGGAAGGCCTGTTCGAGATGGCCGAGGGCGGCTCGCTGCTGCTCGATGAAATCGGCGAGATGCCGCCGTACCTCCAGACCAAGCTGCTCCGTGTGCTGCAGGAGCGCGAATACCGGCCGATCGGCAGCGATCGCATCGTCCACGTGGACTTCCGGCTGATCTGCGCGACGAACATCGATCTCGACATGGCGCTGCGCGAAGGGCGTCTGCGCGAGGACCTGTACTTCCGCATCAACACCATCACGCTGCGTGTGCCGCCGCTCCGCGAGCGGACCGAAGACATCCCCCTGCTGTGCGACTACTTCCTGGACAAGTTTCGTCAGCGGTATCAGAAAAACGTGAAGACGCTGGCGCCGTCGGTGTATCACCTCCTCATCCGCAATCGCTGGCCCGGCAACGTCCGCGAGCTCGAAAACGCCATCGAGCGCGCGGTGCTGGTCGCGAAAGGCGGCGAAATCGCGGTCGCCGATCTGCCGGAGTCCATCCGGGAGGAGTCGACGGCATCCACCGATTTCGTGATTCCGCCGCACCGGACGCTGGCGGAGATCGAGAAGATGGCCATCCTGCAGACGCTCCAGCGCACCAACTGGAACAAGCAGGAAGCGGCGCAGATACTGGGGCTGTACCGGCCGACGCTGTACAGCAAGATGAAGAAGCACGAGATCCGCGGACTGCACGGGAAATCTGCCCGCAGCCTCACGCGCGACCTGTCACCCTCCACAGCCCTGCGTCGCAACTTACGACCTCAGCCGACCCGTCGGCACGCTTACGTCGTAGCAAATTCAACTTGTAGAGCGCGAACCGGCTTCGAAGAGGAGGCGTGCGTTGGGAAACTCGCGGACGATTGCGGCGACAGTGGCGGCGCGGTGATTGGGGCTCTGGCCGGGTACATTTTTTTCACAGAACGCGGGCGTGCCATCCGCTACTCCATCGAGCCGACGCTCGACGACTTCGCCGCGAGCTCAATCAGCTTCCGATCGACGATGCAGAAAATCGCCGGCGTCGCGAACGAGGGCTGGCAACTCTTGAACGACAGCGATCGGCGACGGCCGGACGCCAGTCGCGTCGGATGCCGAGCGCACATCAAACGTCGCCATTCTGAGGAGAACGACATGTCAGGTCGAATCTCTCGACGACCAATCTGCTGCTCGGCATCATGGCCGTAGTCAGCGTCCTCGAAGCGCTGGTGATCATCGGCATGGGCGTCGCCGGGTTCACGGTCGTACCGGAAGGTGATGGAACTCGCTCGAAGGGCTCGAGACTCGCCAGGTCGCGCCGGCGATGGTACGCGTCAACGCGATCCTTGACGACGTCAAGGACGTGACGACGAAGGTGAAGGAAGAGACCGAGCGCGTGGACCACGCCATTCACACGACCATCGGTCGGATCGACGACACTGCCGAGCGCGTCCGTGCGAACGTGCGGGTCAAGACCAGTCGCCTGGTCGGCTTCATTCGAGGCGCACGCGTCGCGATTGATACGTTCCTGACCACCACGATCGCTACGAAGAAGCTAACGAACTGAGAACTGAGAATCTGACGAACGAAGACGACTACTTGGGAGGTGAGAGATGGCGACGGATATGATCGTTTCGACAATGAAGGTGGCGGCGGCGGAAGCTTCGTGATGGGCTTCTGACCGGGACCGTGCTCGGCGCTGGCCTCGGGATGTTGTTCGCACCGAAGGCCGGATCGGAGCTGCGTAACCAACTGTCCGAGCAGGCCGGCAATCTCGCCAACACCGCGTCGGAAGGCGTTCGCCGGGCGCAGGAGTCGGCGGGTGAGTGGGCCGAACAGGGTCGCAAGGTGGTCGACAAGGCTCGGGACGCGGTCAACCGCGGCGCCGACGAAGCCTCTCGCTACGTCCGCGAAGCCAGCAACGCCGTGAGCGGGCCGGCCACACCCAGCAGCTCTCCGTATTCGAGTGGTCCGTCAAGCGCTGGATCGCATTCCGGCGGTTCCGGGTCGCACCGCGGTTAACAGTCTCTTTGCGTGAACCATCCCGCAGGCTGCCAGTAGCGTAGCCTGCGGGGTCCGGCAACGCCCTACGGCATAATGACCGTGTGAAACGGGTCGTAGACTTTGCCCGGCTGACCGGTCTGTCGGCTTGGCGAGGGCTGGTCGGGTTCTACTCGAGCGACAACCTGACCTACGCCGCGTCGATCGCCTACTACGCGCTGCTTTCTCTCTTTCCATTTTTTCTCCTCGCTTTCGTCATGCTCGGACGCGTCACCGCGGACGAACACGATCGTGCCCAGGTGCTGTCGTTCGTCCTGCAGTACTTTCCCGCAACAGTTCGACTTCATCACGCGTCAACTCGACGCCTTTCGCACCAGCACTCTCTCCATCGGCATCGGCGGAACGATTGCCCTGGTCTGGGGCGCGCTCGGGTTTTTTGGCGCGATTAGCACGGCCGTCAACTACGCCTGGGGTGTCGAGAAACAGCGCAGCTACTGGAAGCACAAGTTGTTTTCATTCGTGATGCTGTTGTTTGCCGGCTGCATTCTGCTGGTGGCGTTGATGCTGGTCAGCGCGTCGCAAATGGTCGGCGCCACCTGGTTCGCCGGCGTGCTTGCGCGCTTTCCCGCGCTGGCCGTGCTGCGGAGTTTCACGGTCCGCTACGCCACGACGCTGCTGTTCGTCGTCGTTGTCGGGTTGGTTTACTACTTCGTGCCGAACGCGAAAGTGCGCTTCCGCGACGTCTGGACCGGCGCGATCGTGACCGGCCTGTTGTGGAAGGGCGCGCTCGAGGCATTCTCGTGGTACATGCGCGACATGAATCGGTTCAACCGCGTCAACGGATCGGTGGCGGCGACGATCGTCTTTCTGTTCTGGGTCTACACGCAGGCGGTGATCCTGCTGTACGGCGTCGAGTTTACCGCTGCCTACGCGCGGCTGCGTCGCGGCCGGCCGGAGGAGATTCCAGCGGCACCTGCGCCTAGAACCTGACGCTTCCGAGGCGCCGAGTTCGATTTTAGACTGATATGATCGCAGGATGAATCGGCTGGCGCGCGAGCGCAGTCCCTACTTACTGCAGCACGCCGGCAACCCGGTTGATTGGTTCGCATGGGGCGACGAAGCGTTCGCCAAGGCGCGCGCCGAAAATAAACCGATTTTCCTGTCGATCGGCTATTCCACCTGCCATTGGTGTCACGTGATGGAACACGAGTCGTTCGAGAACGATCGCGTGGCAGCGGTGCTCAACGAGCAGTTCGTGGCGATCAAGGTCGATCGTGAGGAACGACCGGACGTCGATCGCGTCTATATGACGTTTGTCCAGGCCAGCACCGGGTCGGGCGGTTGGCCGATGAGCGTGTGGCTGACGCCCGATCTGAAACCGTTTTACGGCGGGACCTACTTTCCGCCGGAGTCGAAATGGGGACGTCCCGGCTTTGTCGACATCCTGCAGGAAATCGGCCGGGTCTGGCAGAACGACCGCGACAAGGTGGTTCAGTCCGCGGATGCCTTGACCGCGCAGTTGCGTAAGCTCGAAGCGGCGGCGCCGCTCTGGACCGTGCCTGGTCCGGACGCACAGCAACGCACCGTCAACCAGTTCCGACAAGCGTTCGACGCGCGACACGGCGGCTTCGGCGACGCTCCCAAGTTTCCGCGACCGAGTGAATTGCTGTTTCTCTTCCGCGAGCACGCGCGCACCGGCGACAAGGAGGCGGCGGCGATGGCGCTCGCGACGCTGCGCGCGATGGCGGTCGGCGGCATGCGCGATCACGTCGGCGGTGGATTTCATCGCTATTCCGTCGACGCGGCCTGGCGGGTGCCGCATTTCGAAAAGATGCTCTACGACCAGGCGCAGCTGGCGCTCGCCTTCATCGAAGCCGCCCAGGTTTCGGGCGACGCGTTCTACGCGGAAGTTGCCGAAGACACGCTGCTCTACGTCCTCCGCGAGATGACCGACGATGCCGGCGGCTTCCATTCGGCTGAGGACGCCGACAGTGTTCCGCCGGAGAAGGCCGGCGAGGCATCGCCGCACAAAAGCGAAGGCGCCTACTATCTGTGGCGCGACGACGAACTGGATGCGCTGCTTGGTGCCGACAGCCAGGTGGTCAAGTTGCGCTTCGGCATCCAGCCCGACGGCAACGCGCCGCAGGATCCTCAGCAGGAATTCACCGGCAAGAATCTGCTGTACGTTGCGCGGACGATCGACGAAGTTGCCGAACAGACCACGAAGAGCCAGCGCCGATGTCGTCGAGATTTTGAACCGCACGCGGCTGCAGATGTTCGAGGCGCGGCTGCAGCGTCCCCGCCCGCATCGCGACGACAAGGTCCTGACCGCGTGGAACGGTCTGATGATCGCCGCCTTCGCGCGGATGGCGAGGGCACTCGACGGCCACGGCGCCGACGGTCGCATTGCCGCCCAGCCTTACCTTGACGCTGCCGTTCGCGCGGCGTCGTTCATTCGCGAACGGATGTGGAACGCGCAGTCGGGCGTGCTGCTGCGCCGTTATCGAGACGGTCACGCCGAAATTGACGGCTACGCCGAAGACTACGCGTATCTGATTTTTGGCTTGCTCGAGCTGTTCCAGGCGCAGAGCGAGCCGATGTGGCTCGAATGGGCGATCGCCCTGCAACGCCAGCAGGACACGCGGTTCTGGGACGAGCAGGGTGGCGGCTGGTTCAGCACCGACGGCCGCGATCCTTCGGTGCTGCTGCGTATGAAGGAAGACTACGACGGCGCCGAACCAACCGCCAGTTCCGTCTCGGTCTTGAACCTGTTGCAGCTGTCGCACCTGGTTGAAGACGCTGCGTGGTCCGATCGCATCGAGCGCACGCTGCGGCTGTTCGGCACGCGGCTCGAGCAGATGGGCCGCGGCGTGCCGATGATGGCCGCGGCGTTGTCCGCCTATCTCGCCGGAATGCAGCAGATCGTTGTCGTCGAGGGCGATTCGGGTGGCGACGAGCTGCGCCGCGCCATCGCGATGCGTTATCTGCCGTTCGCGGTCACGATCCACTTAATCAACGAGCGCCGCCATGCCCTTGCCGGAAGCCTGCCGTTTATCGCCGCGATGCAGCCGGTCAACGGCGCGCGCTGCGGTTTACGTGTGTCGACACTTCGCCTGCCGGCAACCAGTGACGACGGTCGAAGCACTTCAGCAGGAGTTGGAGACGACAGGATGAAGGTTACGGTAGACGTCTGGCTGCGCGGCACGGACGCGGCGTCGACGGAGACGATTGACGGCATCACGCGCGTCCCACGCGACTGGACGGACGACGACGTGCGCTCCATTCTCGGCGGGATGTTGCGGGCGATGGACCGGCGCAAGCGGCCAGGGGAGCCAGACCGCGAAATCTCGCTGCGCGGTCTGAGCTGGATTGTGAATCCCTACGATGAAGGCGGCGTCGTGATCGCGATCGAGATTACCCTCGGCGCGGCCGTCGCCGGCCCGTTCGACATCGACAAAGGCACGCTCGAAATGATGATCAACCGCGTGCTCGGGCCCGCGCCCCCCGCGTCATCCACCGTGCACTGACGCAATTCGCAATCGGCAACGGCCGCGAATGACGAGTTTGGTCAAGGTGACCGGCTCGGTGCCGGTGTTCTGGACGTCCCAGATGAGGTGAGAACCCGGCACGCCGTGATCGACCCGAAGCCCAACGCGCACCGACGAAGGGGTGAACCAGTTCCCTCCTTCGCCACGGCGCCGGGCAGACTGCAGGAGTCGTACCGATGGGTTCAGAAGGTTGGTTGTTGGCTCAGGATTTCACGAGTGGTGGGAGCGGCGATCACGCGGTGCGTGCCGATGTCGTCGACCCGTCGTCGGCGGCCGCTCGTCGGTCTGATGGTTACGCTCGGGTCGGCGGACCGGCTGATCGATGAATGCGATGTGAACGCCGTCGGTCACACGCTCGAGCACATCCACGAATGAATGTCTCCGATCCCGCCATTCCATCGTTCTCTCAGCCACCGCGACTGTTGCACTGCAGCATCGATGCCGAACCAGCCTTGGGAAAATGCGCGGAATCCGCCTCGTTCCAGGACAGATAGGAAAGATTTGCGCTGCACTCGCAGCTAATTTAGACGTCGCGATCCGAGGTCTTCGGTTGACGTATCGACGAGCGCTCGGGACGCCGCGATCGTCTGCGGTGGCCCGGCGACGCTCGTTGCCCGACCGGCCCATTATCGTGTGACGACGCTCCGCTGGTGTCGCCCACTGCTCAGCAATAAGCAGTTGAGCGTCATGCGCCGACAGATTCAACGCGTCGCCGACGTGGCAGCGAGCCAAGTCCACGCCATCCAGGCACTCGGCGAGTTTTTTGATGAGACGCACTCGCACGTTAGGTCGAGGGGCAAGGGATGTACCCGCCACAAAGTACCGATCCGGGTCACTGTCGAACATCAACGTTGGCAGCCGCCGTCACATTTCGGGAAGTCTGCCCTGAGAGTGTGGCGACAATTACTTGCCGAACAAATAGTTAGCAATTATTGGTATCACCATTGCCGCTAGTCGCACGTTCCTCTTCGAGCCCACAACCTCAGCCACGACCCTGCCGCCTGACGCGCTAGCCACCGTCTTACTTCAGAATTGTGACCGCATCCGAGCCGAAGAACGGAGCGCCATCGACGGTCACGCCCTTCAGCGTTCCCAGCATGTCGCCGACCTGAAATCCGGTAAGCGCGGCGGCGAAGTGGCACACCAGATCGAGGCGGCCGTCGCCGTTCACGTCTTCACCACCACTGGCGCACGATTGCAGACTGGCTTGGTTACCCGATCGTCCGAACGTGATCGACTGCCGATTCACTTCGAAGGGCGCGTCGAACGTCGGGTTCGACAGGATGGCGACAGGAATCGAGCCGCTCTTCGTATTGATCGGGTTGGGCACGCTTCCCGGTTTGATATCGATTCGCACTGGAACGGTGGTCTCGAGCGTCACTTCGAACGCGCCGCGGCCGAACGTCGCGGCAAAGACGTGGTGATTGATCGGATGCACCTCGAGATCCCGTACATCGGCCGGCGGCATCCCACTGTTGTAGCGACCCCACACCCAGGGACCTCCCGACAGGCTGCTACGTCCGCGATACACGCCGCGGTTGGTCGCCGCATAGAGCGTGCGCGGCAACTGCGGATCAACCGCCAGTGCGTTCACGCACAGCCCGGCCGGCAAGTCTGACGTGATGTCGACGGCGGTCACGGAAACCGAGGGAAGGTCCGGCGACGTGCGCGTGAGCTGATAAATCCGGCGCGTTCCCGCCGTGCCGCCGCAATTGCGGTCCACTTTGAATGACGGCGCAAAAGCGGCGTAAACAACGTCGGGGCGCGCGAAGTCGACCTCCAGGTCCGAGACGAACTTGAGCTCCGGATCGGCGAGTATTTCTTGCCATCCGTCTCCGCCCGGGCCGACAAAAATGCGGCCTGCGTCGGTGCCGGCGTAGTACAGGTCGCGCGTCGAGTCCACCGCCGCCCGAATGACGTTTCCGGCCGGCGTGAGCGACAGCGCGCTCCAGCTGCCCGGCGGAACCGACGTCGGCGTGCGCCAGAGCGAGTCGCACGCCTCGAGAACGGTCTGCGGGTTGCCCGGATGCACCAGCACCTGCAACGCCATCTTCCAGACCCCGCAATCGGCACGGACACTTGCCGGAATGCCAGAGCTGAAATCGACGAAGACGTTTCCGCCATCCGTCGACGCCTCCAACGTTCCGCGGTTGTCGGTGCCGGCGTGGATGCGATTAGCGTCGCTCGGATCGATAGCGACGACCGAGCCGTCGCCGCCCTGGACCTGCGCGAGCGGGATGTGATCCCACGTCAGACTGCCGAGATACCGGATGTTGCCGTTGTCCTGGGTGCTCGCAATCGCGCGAATGTCTGGGGTGTTCGCGACGGCGATGTCGTACAGCTCCGCGTTGGTGATGCCGTGGCCGATGAACGCCCAGCTGCCCTCCACCCCGTGGTTCGACGACTTGTAGATGCCGCCGTCGCTGCCGGCGTAGAGCGTCGCCGGATTGGTCGGATCGGCGGCGAACTCCCAATAGTCGCCGTGCGGCGACGCCGGCTGCCGGTCGTTTTCAGTTGTCGGGACCATCGTGAAGTTACCGCCGCCGTCGGACGACACCCACAGCAGCGGTCCGCCAAAATGGACGAACGAGGCGTTGGTCGGATCGGCGCCCATGGCCACCACGAATTTGCACGTCGCGCAGGTGAAGCCGACGTTCCATTGAACGCCATCCGAGGTTCGAAACACCCGTGAACGGATCGCCACCGGTCGATGAGAACAGGGCGAAGACGGTCTCGCTGGCCGCATTCGCCGGATGGCTGATCGCCAGCAGGATGGTTGCTCCCGTGTTGAACGGCAGCGGCGATTGCGTCTGTTGCGTCCAGCTCGCCTCGCCCGCCGCGCCGCCGGTCGTCGTCTTGTAGACGCCTTTTCCGAGGATCGCCGCATACAGGATGTCGGGGTTGACCGGATCGATTACCAGCGACGATGCGCGTCCCGTTCCGCCGCCGTTCAGCGAGATCGGCCACGTCGCGCCGCCGTCCGGGGACCGCCGCACGCCATCGTCGGTCGTCAGGTAGAGAATGTTGGGATCGGTCGGGTGCACCAGCAGCACAGTGCGATCCCCGTGGATCGTGTTTGTTCGAATCTGCAAGTCGCCGTGAACGTTCGTCCACGTTGCACCCGCATCAGTCGACCGGAACAACCCCTCGTCTGCGGTGATGATGTAGATGCGGTTCGGGTTCGTCGGATCGATTGCGATCGCGCCGATCGAGAGCGTCGGCAGGTCGTCGGCGATCGCCGCCCAGGTCGCGCCGCCGTTGGTTGTCTTCCAGACACCGCAGCCTTCGTGCCCAGCTGTCCGGCGGATCCCGCGTAGACGATCTGCGGATTGGTCGGGTGGACGGCAATCGTGGTAATGCGCCCGACCGCGTTGTAGCTGCCCAAACCGGGCAACGGCGGTGCGACGACATGGGCTGGACCGATCGGCAGCCAGTGCGCGGGCTGCGACCATGCGGAAGCCGGTGCGAGCATGAACGATAGGAACACGACGATCGATCGCAGGGGCGTCCGGTTCATGGGGTGACCTCTTCGTGCCGTGAGTCGTGGCGACGAAAAGGCTGCGGTGTAGACCGCGCCGCCGGCAACGCATGTTCATGCGAGTTTGTGCGGCAAAGAACCCGAGGAGTCTTCGGCGTCGCCAGGCTCAGCCGTTCGAGCGGTTCGTTACGGCTGAGTTCTTTCAGCTGTGCCGTTTTTACAGGCTCTGCAGTGACTCCCGACGGGTAACAACGACCATCCACGCCTGAGCTTGCACGCAAATTCGCATACTGATGAGATCGAAACCCTCGAGTATTGGGCTACTTTAGCCGAAACCTCAAAACAACAACGCGTGCGCGCGGGCGGATGACCGCGTCGGCACTTGAGTTGCCTCTACCTCCGCAATTCGACCGTCCGTAACTGTTAGCGCTTTACCAGGGGCCCATGCGCAACGCCACGCTTCGAATTCTGCTGACCGCGGCGCTCTTCGGCGGATTAGCTCTGACCGCGTCGGCGCAGCCGTCTCCAAAAATCGGTCCGATCGCCGCGCAGCGTGCGATGCGGGCGACTGGTTGGTCGCGTGTAATCATCACCGCCGCCGATGGACGTACGCCGCCTGGAGATTGAAGACGCCATCGGTCACGCCGGTGGCGTGTTGGGCCGCCAGTTGCCAATCATCGGAGCGTACGCGGCGTCGTTGCCGAACGCCGCGTTGAACGGGCTGGCCAACAGCGCAGCCGTTGCCCACCTCGCTCTGGATCGACCTGTGGCTGGCACGCTCGAACGGACCGGCGCAACGATCGGTGCGACGTCCGTACGGCAGGAGCTTGGCTACGACGGGAGCGGCGTCGGCATCGCGGTGATCGACTCGGGCATCACGGCCTATCACGACGACCTTGCCGGGCTCGGCAGCGCACAGCGGGTCGATCGGTTTGTCGACTTCGTGAATGGCCGCGATACCGCGTACGACGATTACGGACACGGCACGCACGTGGCCGGGATCATCGCCGGCAACGGAGCAGATTCGGCGGGCCTGCGCGCCGGCATTGCACCGAATGCCCGCCTCATCGCGCTCAAAGTGCTCGACGCCAACGGACACGGGTACTATCAGCGACGTGATCGCCGCGCTGCAATACGCGGTGGCGAACCGCGACGCGCTCAACATTCGCGTCATCAATCTGTCCGTGGCTGCCGGAGTGTACGAGTCATACCACAGCGACCCGCTGACCCGCGCAGCGCGCAAGGCCGTCGCCGCCGGAATTGTCGTCGTTGCCGCGGCCGGTAACGTCGGCCGCGACCTCCAGGGACACACTTTGTATGCCGGCATCACTGCGCCAGGCAACGCACCGTGGGTGCTGACGGTTGGAGCGTCGAGTCACATGGGCACGACTGACAGAAGCGACGACACAATCGCTGCGTTCAGCTCGCGCGGTCCCACTGCCGTGGACGGTGCGGCCAAGCCCGACCTGGTCGCACCGGGCGTCGGTATCGAGTCGCTGAGCGACCCCGACAGCACGTTCTACTCCACGCAGTCGTCGTTCCTGTTGCCCGGTTCGGTGCCGACCACGTATCTGCCGTATCTGAGCCAGAGCGGCACGAGTATGTCGGCTCCGGTTGTCAGTGGCACGGCGGCGCTGATGCTTCAGGCCAATCCTTCACTGACGCCGAACCAGGTGAAGGCGATTCTTCAGTACACCGCGCAGATCTACCCGGATCACGATCCGCTGACAGAGGGGGCCGGATTTCTGAACGCGAAGGGCGCGGTCGAACTCGCTCGCTATTTCGCCGGCGGCGTCGCGACGTATCCATCGTCCGCCGACTGGGGAAGGCGAATCATCTGGGGGAACAAGCTCGTGACCGGAGGGCTGCCGTTGCCCGGCGCGAACGCGTGGCCGCGAAACGTCTCGTGGGGCAGCAGTGCGACGCCCGACGGGCTGCCCATCGAGCTCGGCGTGACGTGCGCTGCCTCCGATTGCGCCGAGAGTGCCGGCAGCGCGTGGACGCTCGCCGTATTCCGCAACGCGGTGTGGGGAGCGATGTGCGGTGGCGCGGATTGCGGCGCTGTGTGGACCGTTGGCGTGTTTGGCGCTGCCGACGGCGACACCGTTGTGTGGGGCACGGCAGACGGCGGCGACACGGTTGTGTGGGGAACGGCGGACGCCGACACCGTCGTGTGGGGTACCGCGGACGGCGACACCGTCGTCTGGGGGACGGACGCGGGCGATACCGTCGTGTGGGGAACGAGCTGTGTCGACCTCAGTTGTATCCCGATTATCTGGAAGCCGTGAGAGATGGAAGCCGCAGTATCTCATGCGTCGTTTTCCGAACTCGACGGAGTCATCGCGGGGACGATCGGTGCGCCGACGCCGCAGCACCATGATCTGACATGGGCCGCGCTTCCAATTGCCGCGCAGCTGTACGTCGGGACCGTTCTCGTCGGCGGCGCCGGAGTGTTGGCGGCGTTCTTCCCGAGATCGCTGCCGCAACCAACGCTGTTCGCGGTGTTGACGCTGTTCGCGTGCGTCACGTCACTCTGGAAAGTCAACCTGCCGATTACGCCGTCCAGCGGTTCGACGCTGTCGGTGTCGTACGCCGCAAACCTGATGGCGCTCCTCCTGATCGGTCCGCAGCAGGCGGTGCTCGTGGCGATTGCGGGAGTGTGGACGCAGTGCACCTACAAGGTGAAGCAGGCGTACCCGCTGTACCGCACGCTGTTCAGTGTTGCCGCCGAAGTGCTGACGATGGTGGCCACTGGCGTGGTCTATCAGCAGTTCGGCGGACCGACCGTTCCGCTGCACGCGGCGGGTTTGGCCAAGCCGCTCGTGGGAGCCATCGCCACCTACTTCGTGGTCAACACCGGCCTGATTGCCGGCGCCATCGCCGTGACGACGCGCCGATCGTTCCTGACGGTGTGGCGCGATGATTTCCTCTGGAGCGGCGCGAGCTTCATGGTGGCGGGGAGTGCCGGCGCGATGGCGGCAGTGGTCGTCGACCGCGGCGAGCACTGGAAGGCGATTCTGCTGATCGCGCCGATCTATCTCACCTATCGAACGTATGAACTATTCGTGGGTCGTCTCGAAGACAATACCCGCCACATGACGGAGATGCGACAACTGCACCAGGGCACCGTTGACGCGCTGACGAAGGCGCGCACCGCGGAGCGAGCGGAGCAGGAAGCGCGCGCCGCGGCAGAACGCGCGAATCGAACCAAGGACGAGTTCCTTGCCGTCGTGTCGCACGAACTGCGAACGCCGCTGACATCGATTGTCGGATGGGCTGACATGCTGCGGCGCGGCCGCCTCGAAGAATCGCGGCGAGAACGGGCCTTCCAGGCGATCTACGACAGCGCGCGGCGGCAGGCGAAGCTGATCGACGACCTGCTGGACGTGTCGCGGATCATGTCGGGCAAACTGCGTCTCGAGCGCACGAGCGTCAACGTCAACGACGTCGTCGACGACGCAGTGCAGGTGCTGCAGCCGGCTGCCGACGCGAAGGAAGTGCAGATTTCGGTAGCCGCCGATCCGAGGGTCGGCGCGATCCATGGCGACAACGCGCGCCTGCAGCAGGTGGTGTCGAACCTGCTCTCGAATGCGCTGAAGTTTACGCCGCGCGGCGGAAGCGTGATCGTGCAGGTGACGCGCTCCTCGGATTGCGTCGAACTGGAGGTTCGCGATTCCGGGCAGGGTATTGCCCCTGAGTTTCTGCCGCACGTCTTCGAACCGTTCCGTCAGGCCGACGGATCGACGACGCGCGCGCACGGCGGCCTCGGGCTCGGCCTGTCAATCGTCAAACGCCTGGTGGATGCGCATCACGGCACGATCACCGCGACCAGCGAGGGTATCGGGCGCGGAGCAACTTTTATCGTTCGCCTTCCTGTGAACGCGGCGCCGACGCGTTCCGCGTATCCGGCCGTCGTGCTGTCCGACAGTGCCCACGTGGAAAGCCCTTCCCTGAACGGTCTTGCCGTTCTGGTCGTGGATGACGACGAGGAGAGCCGTTTCGTCGTGGCGGAGCATCTGTCAAGCCACGGCGCCATCGTCATTGCCGCGGCATCGGCCGTGGAAGCCTACGAGGCGTTGCGGCACGAGCACGTGGACGTGCTGCTCGCCGACATCGCCATGCCGGAAGAAGACGGCTATACGTTGATCGGGCGGATCCGCGGCGGGCTCGTGCCGGCCTGCGCGGCGATCCCCGCGGCGGCGTTAACGGCGTTCGCGCGCGAGGACGATCGGCAGCTGGCGCTGCGCGCCGGGTTCCAGATGCATCTGGTCAAGCCAGTGGACTCGGACGCGCTGATTGGAGCGGTCGCGCGGCTCGGCAGACCGACCGGCGCGGCACCCCGGAGCGCGTCCGATCTAGAACGCTGATCGCTGAGTGAGGCGCTGGGCGTTTCGTTTTCCTGGCTGATCCTTTAAAAGCCAAGCGCACGGCGCAATTCGCCGATCTCCGCCGTGCTTTTCTAATTCCTTACGCGGATCAGTTCGCACGGATCGGCGCGCTAGAATCAATCGACCCACGTCTCAGGTCACAAGCGGAAAGACGTATAGCGGGAGGACGTATGTGGAATCTCGCCATTCCCGTATGGGAGCTCGTGCTGCGAGCAGCGATTGTTTACGCCTTCCTGCTCGTATTGTTGCGACTGACGGGCAAGCGCCAAATCGGGCAACTGGCCCCATTCGATCTGGTGCTGCTTTTGGTGTTGTCGAATGCGGTGCAGAACTCGATGAACGGCGGAGACAACTCGCTCGCCGGCGGACTGGTGTCTGCCGCAACACTGGTGGCGCTGAACTACGCAATGAGCTATGCGACGTTCAGAAACAAGCGCCTCGAATCGTTGATTGAGGGACGGCCTCAAGTTGTGATTCACAACGGTCGCATCTTTGAAGATGTGCTGCGCCACGCGAAGCTGACGCATCACGAGCTGAGCGCGGCGCTGCGCCAGGCCGGCTGCAGCTGCCCCGAAGAAGTGCACACCGCCGTGCTCGAGAACAATGGATCGATCAGCGTCGTCACGCGGTCTGCATCTTCAACGGCAGTTGGCGATCGTGTGACCTAACCGCAGTCCGCAAGTGATCGCGGATTCTCCGCACTGGAGGATCGGCGATGGTCACTCCTTCGCGTCGCCACCCCACTGATCGCTCAACTCACATCGAAAACTTGGGCCGAGACATCGGCCGACCTGTCGCGGCGTAGTCACTCTCGTTATTCAGCAATGTCCCGCCTTCAAGACGCAGTTTGTCGAACGCGCCGCTTGCTCCGAAAAGTGCAAAAAGCCTAGGAATATTGGCCAAATTGTGATATAATTAATAACGGAGATTCATTCGACCACCAACAAATTCGTCACAGTGAGGACACCATGAGACTGGAGACCGAACCGATCGTCTACCGCGATGGCGATGCACGACTCAACGGGTTTCTGGCGATCGATGCGGACCGTGCCGGCAAACGGCCGGGCGTTCTCGTCGTGCACGGCGGCGCCGGCGTCGACGATCACGCGCGCGGACGGGCGCGGCGGTTCGCCGAGTCGGGCTTTGTGGTGTTTGCGTGCGACATGTACGGCGAAGGCGTGACGGGGAACCGCGAACGGATCATGCGCCAGATCGGCGACCTTCGGAACAACCGCACGGCGCTGGTTCGCCGCGTGCAGCCGGCGATCGAGATCCTGTCATCGCGACCGGAAGTCGACGGCCGCATCGCCGCGGTCGGCTATTGTTTCGGTGGCATGATCGTCCTCGAGTACGCGCGCAGCGCCGCGACGATCAGCGGCGTCGTGAGCGTCCACGGCAGTCTCGAAACGACCAGTCCTGCCGAGCCGTCATCGATGCGCGCGCGCATTCTGGTCTGCCACGGAGCGCTCGATCCGCACGTGCCGATGTCGCAGGTCACGGCGTTTGCCGAGGAGATGAAGAACGCGGGCGCGGACTATCAGTTGATTGTCTACGGGAACGCGATGCATGGTTTCACGCACGAGACCGCGACGGGTCAGCAGCCAGGCGTGCGGTATCACGCGCAAACCGACGCGCGGTCATCGGTCGCGATTCAGGATTTTTTCAGGGAGTTATTTGACGAGTAGGCCCGACCTTCACGTCGGGCGTTCATCGACGCTCGCGACAAAGCGCGAGGGCGTGAGCGGCCCGACGAGAGGAGGTGCGATCTGTTATCGGCGTCGCCGCAGCTGGTGCGCCGCGAGCGCGAGACCAGACCCGAAGAGGATCAGCGTCGCCGGTTCAGGCGCAGGAATCGGATCGTCAGCAGCTATAACGCTGAGAGACGGATCCGCAATTCCACTGGGCGTTGCAACGATGCCAGACACGATGTCAGTGAAGGCATCGGTTACAATTTCGGCAGGAGCGATGCTCTCCAGGCTGCCTTGAATCCCACCATTGATGGGAGCATCAATCACACGTGGGGCATCGCCAGGGCCGCTGCGAGTGACGTCGTTCAAGACACCATCTGTATGCGGCTGAGACGGCTCAATTGCGTTGGCCGCGCCTTCACTCGCTGTTGCGGCACTGCCAGAAACGGCGCTGACGATCGAGTCGACGACCTCTCTAGACACCGACAACGTCTCGCCATTCCCCAACTCCAGGTGTGACAGATTGCCGGGTGTAGCGAGAGACGCCACGCTCGATTGCACGGCGGCTGTCAGGGTCTCCACCGTGCTTCCTGCCGCGCCAGACGTGAACGACGAGGGCGATGACAGGATTGTCGTTGGAGTCGATTCCGTGATTCGCGACCCACCAGTACTGGACAGTTGCCCCATCGGGGCCCCAAGACTTAGACCCAGATGCGAAGGGCTCACATAACCGGTGGAAATGTGCGCGTGGCCACCGCCGCCGCCCGACGATCCGGAGCTGACAAGATCCAGCAGAAATGGCGACGCCGCCGCGCCCGGCGCGAATCCAAAGATCGCACACGCCAGAATTACAAAAAACGCGTGCAAGCGAGGGAACGCGCTTGGCGCCCGATTCGTGTTCATTGTGTCGTCCCACCCTGCCATTTTTCGCTCCCTGGTAAACGGATCCGTGGCACGTCCGATGCAACTCTAGTGCCCGAGCTGCTGTAATTGCAATCTATTCTTCGCGCTGCTGATCACCGCATACGGCTGGGCTGTCGGTTGACAGCGGTTGCGGCGTGCCTCGCCGCGAGTGCGTGCGGGCGGAGCGACCAGGCGCTTCGACGCGAGCATCTGAATCGCGGCGACCAATACGTCGCGCAACACCAACTCGATGACGCGATCCTCGAATTCCGGATCGCCGCGCAAATCGATCCAAAGTCGGGCGAAGTCAGAAAGAAACTTGGCCGGACCTATCTCGCCATCAACGACCACGCGCACGCACTGAGCGAATTCGTGCGCGCTGCCGATCTCCTGCCCGAACGATCTCGAAGTCCAGTTACAGGCCGGAACTCTCCTTCAGGGCGCGGGACGTTTTGAAGAAGCCAACACGCGTGCGCAGCGAGCGCTCTTGCTGGCGCCTGGGAACATCGATGCGGTCTTGTTGGCAGGGTCGACACTCGTCGGCCTCAAGGACTTCGATGGCGCCGTCACGCAGATGGAGGACGCCATCAAGATCGATCCGAGTGAGTCTCGTGCGTATTCAGCCCTGGGCGGCTTCGAGCTTTCGAGAGGCCAGATCAAGCAAGCCGAGCAAGCGTTTCGAAAGGCGGTCGCCCTCGATCCCGAGATCGACTCGGACGCATATCGCGCTCGGATACTATTTCTGGAGCAGGCGGCAGCTCCGCGAGGCGGAAGCAGCGTTCAAGACAGCACTCGCGCTCGATCCGCAGAGCGCGCTCGTAAACCGAATTCTTGCGGTGTTACTCATGGCCACTGGCCGCGTGGCTGAGGCCGAGCCTTACCTGAAGACGCTGGCTCAGACGCAGAGTCGCTTCGGGTTGGCACTCGCCGATTACTACCTGGCCCAGGGCCGGCTCAGAGAAACGGAGCAAGTCCTCCGATCGCTCGTCGGCGATGACTCGATCCGAACGCAGGTCAGGCTGAGATTTGCGACGCTCCGACGGACCCAGGGGCGCATCAAGGAGGCAGACGAGTCGATCGACGAGGTGCTGCTCGACGAGCCTCACAACGCGTCGGCTCTGCTGGCGAAGGCCCAGACGCTGGTCGCCCGCAACCAAATCGCCGACGCCATCGCGCGAGCACGCGCCGCAGCCGATGCCGATCCACACAACGTACGGGCCCGCTACATGCTGGGCCGGCTCTACGCTCACATGAACCAGCCGAGCCCGGCGATCAAAGCCTTCAATGAAGTGCTGCAGATCAATCCGCGCGTGGCGGTCGCGCAATCCGAATTGGCCAAACTGTATCTCGCTGTCGACGATCCGGCGAATTCGAGTCGCGCGGCAGCCGAGGCCCTCAAGACCGACCCTGAGAATCCGGAGCTGCGCATCCTGCTGGCGCGCGGGCTTCTCAGGTCGGGCGAAGTGGCGAGAGCCGAGCAGGAGATTCGAACCCTGTTGAAGACGCATTCGCGCTCGGCGGCGGTCCACGCACTCGTCGGCTCGTTGTACGTGACCCAGCAGGATCTCCCGGCCGCGAGGCGCGAGCTCGAGCAGGCCTTGCAACTCGATCGTGACAATCGCGACGCCTTGTCGGAGTTGGTCGATGTGTATGCGCAGACGAACCACCTGGGTGAGGCCCGTCGACTCATCGACAGTCGATTGGCAACAGCCCCCGACGACACGACGTTGCTCTTTCTTGCCGCCCGCACATATGCCAGTTCCGGCGACCGCCCCACCGCGGAACAGATGCTGAAAAAGGTGATCGCGCAGGATTCCACGAATCTTTCGGCGTACGGAATGCTCGGACAGATCTACGTCTCCGATGGGCGTCTTGAAAGCGCGCGTCTCGAATACGAAAAGGCGGTGGCAAAAGAGCCGACGTCGATCGCCGCCCACACGATCGTGGCCATGATTCTCGAAGCGCAACACAAGCGTCAGGACGCCGAGAAGCGATATCTGCGAGTTCTGCAGATCGATCCCAACGCGGTCGTCGCCGCGAACAACCTCGCCTGGCTGTACGCAGAGCAGGACAAGAATCTCGATGCCGCCTTGGACCTGGCGCAGCGCGCGAAGCGAGGTCTCGCCGCCGATGCGCGCATCAACGACACGCTGGGCTGGGTGTATTACAAGAAAAAGCTCTTGGGACAGGCGGTCGCTTCACTCGAAGAAAGCGTCAAGCGCGATGCCAGCAATCCGCTCCATCAGTTCCATCTTGGTATGGCGTACGTTCAGACCGGCGATTGGCCGCAGGCGCGGCAAGCCCTCCAGCGCGCTCTCAAGACGCCGGATTTTCCAGGCGCGAACGATGCCAGGAAGGCGCTGACGATGATCGGCGGCTGACGCATCGAGCAACTCGAAGCCGCCCTCGAACACGCGCGCAAAGGTACTTCTTCCGTTCGAATCACTCACCGAAAGAATCAGCGCCTGAGACCGTCAGCTGCGCCGGGATTCGGATTTGATCATTTGCTGGTGCCATTCAGATGCGCCTGGACGAACTCGTAGGCGAGATCGCCGATGGGTCTGCAGATGTTTTGCGCCGCCGCGAGTGATGACAGGAAGTGCACCCCACCCCGGAAGCGGCTCAGCCCGCAGTCCGTCTCGAACTCGGTAAACGTCGCATACGGACCGATCATGATGTCGCTCGCCGGTGTGACTCCAGGCTCGATGACCGAGGAGCCCTGAGCGGCGGGCACCGACCACCCGAAGCTGTCCGAGCCTAAGAAGCGCCTGCTCGCCTGGGCGTGAGCCGCGCAGAAGCACGCGGAGCCCGACGGATATTCCGGGTGATCCGCGACGGGGAGGTAGCTCGTCCACTCGGAGCCGGGGAGGTTGGTCACCCTCCCTTTTCCGGGTCCACCCCACGCGGTCACGGTGGTGTTTCCATACAGGAAGTGGATCGCGGTGAAGGGCCGGACGGCGTCGTATCGGTATTTGTTGGCCCAGATCGCAATGCCGCCGTCGAACGCGGCAAGATTGGTGAGGAAGTCGTACTGGACGAACTGGTCGAGCGTCAACCCGCGGGACTGCGCGATGAACAGCGCGGCGAAACCGAGGCTCCTGATCTTATTGTTGAACAGTTCGGCGGTCATTTTCTGAACGTCAGTCAGATTCGCTGACGCCGTCAGCACCTCGTTTGCCTGCTGGATATAGCCGGACGGATTGGTGTCGAATTGGCTGTTCGAGGGAGGAGGGACGATCGGCGCGGGGCTCGCATAGGAGTACGGCACCGTCAATCCCCATTGCGGCGTCACGAACTGCTGGATCGTGAATAGTCCCGCGCCCGCTGTCTTGAAGCTCGGTTGCCACCGCGACGGGTTGCTGATCTGGTACGCGGTATTGACGGGCGTGTAGCCGGTGTAGTCTCGGTAAGGCTCTCGGTTGTAAACGCGACCGCCTTCGTCGCCGAGCTGGTTGTCACCGTCGTGCTCGCGGAACGCGACTACGGCAGCGCCCGCAAGGTTGCCGATGCCGATGGGGTTCTGCTTGCTCGCGTTGTTGTCGTCCGGGTTCAGATTGACGTTGGACATCATTGTCCGCCAGTTGGTCTTGAACCCAGGAAACAGGCTGTTGAGGACTCGGTAAGAGGCGTAGAGGATCGCGATGTTCTTGTTGCGAATGGTCTGCTCGGCTGCCGGGCGGTGGCCGAGGTGGGAGTACACGCCCACGGCGGAGGGCTGGTAGGGCGCGATGCCGTCGAACCATCCGTTGGTGATGAGCGTCGTGTAACGAAGGATGAGCGACGCGTCACCGCCTCCGACAGACGCGAAGATAGCGGGGATCACGTTCGGGATAATGACTTCGATGGGAGCGTTTCCGGTATCGAAGTCGAAGCTTGCGGTGCGTGCGGCTGGTGCGTGGAGTGCCAGCGCTGCAGCAAGAACGCAGAGGGCGGTTCTTCGGCTAGATCTCAGTGTAGGCATTGTCTCGGCCTCCGTTTGCACATGTTCTGGTGAGGGTCAGCACATCGAGTTTTTCGAGTGCGGCGGCGTGTCGAGGAACGCAATCACGGCATTCGGTGATGGTCACCTGCGGCGCCCGGCCTTCGAGATCCGTGACGTTATCGGTCGTGTCGGTACTCGACGACGTCGCCAGTAAGGTCGACGATCCCGCCAATGTGGTACACCGCAGGCGCTGTGTCGGTGGGAATGGTTACAGTGACGTCGATCGTGACCGAGCGGCCGGACGGGAGCGCCGGCAGATCGACCGTTCCAATCAAGGTATCGTCCCGCGCGATCGTCGCATCGCGGGAGAGAAACAGGGCCACGCGGCCGGCCGGGGCATCGCCGTCGCCGGTGTTCGCCACCGCCACGGTTGCCTTCGTGGACGATCCGGCACTGAGTGTATACGCCGCGAGCGCCGCACCCGAGATGATGATGTTGGGAAACTTCTTGCCGAACACTTTGCCAACGACGATGCGCCACTGTCCGTCGGCCCCGGCGTACGCATGCGCCAGCCAGACCGATTCATTGTCGAACGGATCGGCCGATGCGCCGCCGGTATCCACCTGGCTGGTGAGTCCGGCCTCTCCGGGGTCCGTAATGGACGCCAGCCCTGACTGCAGCTGCACGTGCCGCACGCGGCAGGAACTCGTTGTGGTACCACGGGACATACCCGGCACCGGCAAACGTCGACGGGCTCGACGTCACGAAACCGATCGCGAGATCGCCAGCGGCATTGACGTCGAGCGCGGGGAAACCGGCGTCCAGCACCGGCGCCGCCACGAACTGATCGGGTGGACCGATCGGAATGGTCGTATAGGTGCCGCTGTTCGCGGTCGGATTGAACTGCAGAAACCTGACCGCGTTCTTGCAGCCGTTACCGCTCGGGGGCTCGCACACGCCGAAGGTCAGATACACGCTGCCGTTTCGGTACGCCGGGTTGTACAGCACGCTGAACTCAGTGATGTCCAGCGCTCCCGACTGCGGCGCGTTGCGCGCCCATGCCCAGGGCGCGATCGCGGGCGTTTGATAGGTCAGGTTCGGCGGCGATCCGAACCCGCCCGGAAACGACAGCGTCCACAGGGCGAGATCGGATGTCGTACTGGTGAAGTGAACAAGGTACGCGACGTCGCCAGGGTCCCCATCCTTATGTCCAACAACCGGAATCGCATCGCCGGCCTTGATGTAGTCCGCTTGATTCGCAGGCACGAACATCAGGTTGTACAAGAACCACCCGGGATTCGCGTGACCCGACGCGAGCGCATCCGCGTCGACGACGTTGACGAGCCCATACGTGCTATGCCAGGTGCCGGAGGAAAAATTGGTGGCGACATGAGTCCCCTCGACGAACTGATGTCGCGACACGCCGAGATGGGGAAAATCAGCGGCATCGCCTGGCCGATATCCTGAATTCGTGCAGAGCGGCGGCGCCACGGTCCTGTTCGCCGGAATGTCTGCGCACGCCCCATCGTCTGCCGTGTTGTTCCACCAGTACAGCCAGAACCCCTTCCGCGGGTCCGACGTTTTTGAGACGCCTACAACCATCCTGCTCCGGCGCGCGTAGGGTACGTCCGGATCCGCATCTTTGCTCGCCGGGTCTCGCGTCTTGCCGTTGACGATCTCGGACGCGATCCAGAAGCGATTGCGATAGTCGTCGTACAGCACGCGGAGATCGATGTATTCCTGATAGCTCGTGTCGACGTAGAACGCGCTGTTGTTGAACTTTGCAGGCAGGTTCAGCGAGGCGTTGATGTCTGCCTGCAGCTGGGGATGGCCGAACAAGTTGCCCGAGCTGAGCGCCTGCATCGGTGTGCCGTCGACAATGGAGGGCAGCGGGTTGCCGTCTTTGCCGTAGAAGGCGATCGTTCCCCGGCGCGCGACGAGCAACGCTGCTTTGCCGGCGGCGATCATCGGGTCGCCGCCCTGCAGTCCGGTCAGAAACGGCTGATCGGTTGGGTGCGGCGGCGCGGGGGTCACGCCGATCGACGTCTTCGATGCCTGCGCCGGACACGGCGCGCAGGAGACGCGCGCATTCGTGGCCGCTGCCGTGATCTCGTCGGGCGCATCGAGCGACGGGAACGGCGCGCCGAGGAGCTCGTCGATCGTCAGGTCATACGGCCCATGCACTGCCAGACCACCGACGGCCCATCCAGGCGGAAAGGATACCGATCGATCCGCCAGCGATGTCGCCGGCGCGATGACGCCGATGACAAGGGACACGAGTCCTGCGACTCGGACATCAAGCCGGATTCTCATCACTGCCCTCCTGGATTGTTTCAGCAGTCGACGTCAGCCGCTCGTTACCAGTTTGCAGGCAGAGATTCGGCTGCGGCTCTCGTGACGCGTTCGTCGCAGCCACGCATGCTTCCGTCGCCGTCGACGAAAGCGAGAGCGACGCGACATGAACCCGCTTGCGCGGGCTACCGGACCGCGCGGAATCCTGAACGCACGCCTGCGCGTCTGGTCGGCCAACCGCTCAATCGTCGCGAAGACGCCGCCAACGGCCCATCCCCCGCGCCGCCCCGCAGCAACGCTCCGTGACCGGCAGTCGTGTCCGCCCCTGCGGTGCAGTTGAAATCGGACGTCGAGGGGAAACACGGAAGGCACGCAGTCCGTCGCGAGGGGTGCCGTGTCCGCAACCCATTCCCAAAGGTTTCCGACCATATCGAAGGCGCTCACGTCGGAGACGCATCCACTGCGCGAGCCCGTCGCGACGGGCACCAGCGGATTCTGCACGTTGCAATCCGTCCAGCCAGTCGCTCGCACCTGGATCAGGCGTCCCGAGCGCTGCCGCCTGCCACTCGGCGCTGGCCGCCAAGCGCTTGCCCGAGTTTCTCGCCGCCGCCACCCTTTGTCCCGCGCTCTGCCTGGAACCACGTGAGGAATCTCGACGGCACAACGCCCGGAATGGACGCGGCTGTACGCATCTCGCGCAGCCATTCCCGGTGCCAGGGCACTCGAGCCCGCAGCCATCACCGAGCACGCCGCGTTGCTGTGCGCCCGCGCTGATCAGGTCGATCAGTGTTGCAGTGCCCGCACGGATCTTCGCTATCAGTTTCGCGTTCGTGGTCTCCCTGACACTGGCCTCGGAACTGTCGACGCACACAGTGCCGGATAGATCTGAATCGGTCGGACACGCCCCTGCGCCTGCCGCACGGGCCACGCCGGTGGTCAGCACGCATTCGAATAGTGTCAGAGGACAACGATGAGGAGCGGCTTCATATGTTCCTCCGCCGGAATCTACTGGGCTCCTGCCTTGCATGGCTCTCTCGTCGGGCCTTGTTCGCGCTGTCCTTCGTCACGGTTGGAAGCGAATCACTTCGCCCGCCGACGAACGTCGCGCAAGGTGCGACATTGGCCGACCTCCTCTGCACGGACCTATGGTTTCGTGACGCTGACCGTGGTCCCGTTGCTGTCGCCGTTCGCGTCGTGATTGGCCGTCGGCTTGTACACGAACGTCGCGCGTGTCAGGTTCGTGACGGTAAAGCTCACGCTGGTCGTCTTCTTCAGAATTCCTGACTTGACCACGGCACACTGACCGCGCGCGTCCGTGATGCACGTGGCCGTGCTGCCGTCGTTCCAGGAGCCGCTCACCCCGGCATTGGCAACGAGTCCGTGGTCGCTGTCGTGTGTCGTGATCGTCACGGCCGCGGTCCACGTGTTCTGCTGGATCGTACTTGCGCGATCGAGATCACCCACGTGCATGTCAGGTGAAGCGACGGTCACGCTCTGGGCTTGCGTGTTCGTCGCGGCGGCGTTGTCCGTCACGGTCAGACTCGCGGTGTAGGTGCCACCAGCCGCGTATGTGTGGCTCACCGTCGCACCCGATCCGGTCGTCGCGTCCCCGAAGTTCCAGGCATAGCTCGCGATCGTCCCGTCAGGATCCGACGACCCTGAGGCGTTGAAGGTGCAGGTGAGTCCACTGCATGACGACGTGAACGAGGCGATCGGCGGAGCATTGACATTGATCACGGTGACGGTCTGACTCTGCGCACCTGTGCCATACGAGTTATCCGTCGCAGTCAGCGTGACGATGTACGTGCCGGCGGCGGCGTACGTGTGAGTCATCGTCGCAGGCCCCGTGCCGTCGCGGCCGTCGCCGAAGCGCCAGATGAAAAATGCGATCGTTCCGTCGGGGTCGAAGGACGCGGACCCGTCGAACGTGCACGTGAGTCCGCTGCATGTCGCGGTCAACGAGACCACCGGCCGCTGATTGAGGTCGATGGTTTGGCTTGATGCGCCTAGCCCACCACGGTCGTCCATGACGACCAACTGGACGCCGTAGCCGCGGCCACCGGCGAACGTGTGACTGACCGTGGCGCCTGAGCCCACGGCCCCATCGCCGAACTGCCACCCGTACCGTGTGATGGTCCCGTCGGAATCCGATGAAGGCGAGGCGTCGAACGCGCATACACCTTCGGCTGCACTCGACCGTGAACGAGGCGACCGGCCGGTCGTTGACGCCTCCGCCCACGGCCTCCACGTGGGACTGCGGCCCAACGCCAGCCCGGTGAGACCCGTTCCGTCGGCATTGATGATCGAGACGATATTCCACGGACTCCAACCCGGGTCCGTATTCGGATCCAGAGTGACGTACGCGATGCGCGCCCCGTCGGAAGACCAGGTGGGATCGGTACGCGTAGGTTCCAGGGTTCAATCGAGTGACGCCGCTGCCATCCGTGTTCATCACGGCGAGTTCCGAGACCGGCAAGTCGCCCCAGATCGTCGAGATGAATCCGCCGTAGCGCTCGGTCGCAAACAGAATCCTCGCTCCGTCCGGCGACCATGCCGGGCCGTAGTCGTCTCCGGGCTCGCTCGTGAGTCGCGCGAAGCGTGATCCGTCGGCGTCAATGGCACAGATGTCGAAATCGCCGGTCGCTGACCACCACGGAGACGGCACCGGATCCACGATGCACGTGAACGCGAGGCGCGTGCTGTCCGGCGACCAGGTGGGCTTCCACGCCATCCCGACGCCGGTGCCAACTCGCACCACGTTGGATCCGTCGGCGTTCATGATGTAGAGATCGAGCGGCCCGTCGCGGTCGCTCGCGAACGCGATCCTGGTGCCATCGGGCGACCATGCGGGCGTAAGGTCGTCTGCGGGATGGTTGGTCAGGTTGACACTCGTGTCACCAGTGACGGCAGTGACGAAGATGTCGCCGTTGCGGTGGAGCAGTTGAAACAACTGTTCGAGCGCACCACGAGCAGCTGGGTTCCATCGGGCGACCACGCCGGGTCATCGCCGCCGGGTATCGGGATGACATGGGTTCCGTCGGCGTCCGTCAGGATGAAGTCCGAGCAAAGGGCTGGCTCCCCGCCTTCGGTGGCGCCGACGGAGCTTCGCAGGGCTGGATGCGGATCAACGCGATCTGTTCGGTCGCGGGATCGGAGGGCGCCAGGGCGCGAACCCTTGAAGAGCTTCCGCCGACTGTAGCCAGGAGCACGGCAATCGCCGCCAGTCGTGGATTCCTCATCGCGTCCTTTCCCGCAGCCGTCTCGCTTCGCGACCGCGCGGTTTGCGATGATGAGTGTCGCCCTGCGCGTCAGGTCAGTCACTACTCACGCGAGTAGGAATCGCTTCGCGTGAGGTGATGAAACGGCTGAGATTGCCGGAGAGCCAAACAGCGCTACGATGAGCGCCGTTCGATCGAAAACCTATGTCGCTGCGCCTCCGCGCGATGCTGATCGCATTCATCGCCTTCGCGGTTCCGCCGAACGCCGCGGGCGAAGAGCCGCCGGTGAGGAACTACGGTGTCGCCGACGGGCTTCCACAGGAAGGCGTCAAGCGCATCGTCCGCGATTCACGCGGCTTCCTCTGGTTCTCTACCTTCGACGGCTTGAGCCGCTTCGACGGCACGCGGTTCGTGAACTACGGGGTCAAAGACGGTTTGCCGAATCCGTCACCCAACGATCTCCTCGAGACTCGCAGCGGCGTGTACTGGATCGCCACGAACGGAGGCGGTGTCGCGACGTTCGATCCCGCGGACCGACTCGCGCAACCGACCAACGGCAACGCGGCGCCGCGCCTGTTCACGGCATACGGTGTCGGCGAAACGGCTGCCTCGTCACGCGTCAACGTGCTCCACGAGGATCGCGCTGGCCGCGTCTGGGCCGGCACGGACGATGGGGTGTTTGTCGTCGACAATCCCAGGGAACGGATCGCATTCCGGCCGATCGATCTGCCGTTCGGCCGGCCGCCTCAGGTGTGGGCGCTGCTCGAGGATCGCACCGGCAGTCTGTGGATTGGAACGGGCGCAGGACTCGCGCGGCGATCGCCGGACGGCCGAACCGAGATCGTGCGCGTCGATTCCAGCGAGAAGGTTCCCGTCTGGGCGCTGGCGGAGGACGGGAACGCGCGGATCTGGGTCGGGCTCTCCACTGGACTATTTGTCGTTCGCACAGTGCCCGGCGGCACTGAATCGACCGCGTCACGCGTCCCCGACATCGACGGACAGATCTCGGGTCTCCTCGAATCCGGTGGATTGATGTGGATCAGCACGTTGGCAGGCGACGTGTTCGCTGCGGACGGAAACGGCGTCCGACGAGAGCTGCATGCGGAGGACGCTTTCTTCACGTCGATTGCCGACGATAGGGAAGGCAATCTCTGGGTCTCGGCGTGGAGAGGTCGAACGGGTGCGATCAAGCTTGCGCGTCGCGGCTTCGTGCACTACGACGAACGCGACGGCCTCACGAAAGGGCTATTCGGTGGCATCTTCGAGACGAAGGCCGGCGACCTGTGCGTGGTGCGGCACGGCCGGCTGCACCGGTTCGACGGGCGCCGCTTCATCGATGTGACGCCGGTGTTCGACAGGCCGGTCACGATTCGCGCATTTCTGCAGGACCGAAGTGGCGAGACGTGGTTCTCAACAGACCGCGGGCTGTACCGTTTCGTGGCGCAATCGACGCTTGCCCGCGTACGGCTGAAGGCCCTGTACTCAATCAATCACGGGTTGCCTTCCGATGACGTGGTGCTGACGTTCGAAGACTCGCGCGGCGACATCTGGATCGGTATGCGGGGACCCACGGCGATCGCCGTGATCCGGCGGGGATCGAATCAGCTCGAGGTGTTCTCCGTAGCGCGCGGCCTCCCGGCGGTGAAGACGCCGACAGCGATTGTCGAAGATCACGCGGGAAACATCTGGGCCGGTTTCCGGGAAGGAGGCCTGCTTCGATATCGGCAGGGCCGTTTCGAGCAGGTCGACGATGGCCACGGACTTGCGCGAAACGAAGTGCTTGACATATTCGTCGACCACTCCGGCCGACTGTGGGCGGCCGGCCCCGGCGCCTTGAGGCGCGCCGATGCGCCCGCGGCCGCTACGCCGTCTTTCGTTCGCTACACGACTGCGCAGGGGCTGACGAGCGACGTGGTTCGGTGCCTGACCGAGGACGAATGGGGCCGCGTCTACGCGGGAACAACGCGAGGCGTCGACCGACTTGATCCAGCGAGCGGTCGGATCATTCACTATTCGACGGCTGACGGCCTTGCTCGAGACGAGCTTTTGCGAGCATTCCGCGACCGGCACGGTGTGCTGTGGTTCGGTTCCTGGGGTGGCGTTTCACGGCTCGTGCCCGAACCCGATGGGAAACTGCCGGCGCCTCCCGTCTTCATCAGCGGCGTTCGTGCGGGTGGCGGTCCGTATCCCATCTCCGACATCGGCGAACGCACGCTTGCGGGTCTGACGCTTCGCCCCGACGAGGCGCAGATCGCGATCGACTTCTTCGGCCTCGACGTGGCGCACGGCGATCGTCTGCGTTTCGAGTATCGCCTCGACGGCGCGGACCAGGACTGGAACCCGCCGACGGCCGAGCGCACCGTCAACTATGCCCATCTCTCACCGGGCGCCTATCGTTTTCAGGTTCGCGCGCTGACGCCATCGGGCGCCACGAGCGCCGAGCCCGCCAGCGTCAGCTTCCGGATCCTGCCACCGATCTGGCTCCGGTGGTGGTTTATCGGCTCCGCGTGCGCACTGCTGGCCGGACTTGGAACGCTGCTCTACCGATACCGAGTCGCACAGCTGGTCGCGATCGAGCGCGTCCGGACGAGAATTGCGACCGATCTCCACGACGACATTGGCGCCAGCTTGTCGCAGATTGCGATTCTCAGCGAGCTGGTACGCGGGGAAACCAACACGCAGCCGGAGTCGGCCAATACGCTGGGCCGCATCGCCTCGATCTCGCGCGACCTCGTCGAGTCGATGGGCGACATCGTCTGGGCGATCAATCCGCGGCGCGACCGCGTCGGCGACCTGCTGCAGCGGATGCGCCACTTCGCGAGCGACACGCTGACCGGAAAGGACATTGACTTCATCTTTCAAACGCCCGAGCTCGGACGGGAGCTTGTTCTTGGCGCCGATGTGCGCCGGGAGGTGCTGCTCATCTTCAAGGAGGCCGTAAACAACATTGTCCAGCACGCACGGTGTCGCCATGTCGACATCGAAGTCCGAATCGACCGCGAGGGCCTCGTCCTGCAGGTGGCCGACGACGGTGACGGGCTGCGCTTGGCGAGCGACCGTCCGGACGGCCAGGGACTCTGTAGCATGCGCGAGCGCGCTGCGCGTTTGGCTGGATCGCTCGAAGTCGGCTCGGCTTCTTCGCGGCGGAACAACCGTCCTGCTCCGTGTGCCGTTGCGGCGCACGTCGCACACCTACCTGCGCACGTAGTGAGCCACCACGAGCGCTGATATAGATTGGGGTGTCATGCCGTCTCCCCAGATCGGCAGCTCGCGCCGATCGCCGTGATGATCGTCGAAGATAGCCGCGACATTCGGGACGGGTTGGCGCGCCTCATCGATCGCGTGGACGGTTTCCGATGCGTCGGGCGGTATCGCACGATGGAGGAGGCGCTGGCGGCGCGCCCGAGCGAGCCGCCGGATGTGGCGCTTCTGGACATCGGTCTGCCGGGCATGTCAGGTACCGCCGGCATCGAGCCGCTGAAGTGCCGCCACCCCGACGTGCTGGTGCTCATGATCACCGTGCATGACGATGACGATCGCATCTTCGAGGCGATGTGTGCGGGAGCGTGTGGCTACCTTTTGAAGAAGACTCCGCCGGAGAAGCTGATCGAAAGCGTGCGTGAAGTGGTGAACGGCGGTGCGCCGATGTCCCCGGAAGTCGCCCGCCGCGTCGTAGAGCTGTTTCGGAAGTTCCGGCCGCCCGAGCGCGCAGACTGTCACCTGACGCCGCACGAATTGCGACTCCTGGGCATGCTCGTCGACGGCCACACCTACAGGACGGCGGCCGAGGAGCTCGGTGTCACCGTCCACGCCATCTCGTTTCACATGCGGCACGTATACGAGAAGCTGCGGGTCCACTCGAAGTCGGAGGCCGTCGCGAAAGCGCTGCGCCAGCAACTCTTGCGATGAGTCGCGAGTGCGGAGAATCGAGCAGACGTCTTCGCGATGGCCGACGGGACCGTTTCCGCGGGTAGCGGTGTCGGCGGGATCGATCCGCACCTGCTCGCGTCAGCGCTCTGAAAGCGAAGCGGGCGACGCGAGCGACAGCCGGAACGCGGCCATCTCCTCGCCGTTGCGAACGAGCAGGCGATCGCCGACCAGCACCGGATGATTCCACGTCTTGCTGTTGAGCGCCGGAATCCGCGCCAGCTCGGTGAACTGGTCGGGCGTGGCTTTGACGAGCGCCAGCTCGCCGTCTTCCGATGTCACGAGCAGCAGGTCCTGATCCGGCAGCAGCACGAGCTGGCCGTTACCGTAACGTCCGCCCTTCCACTTGCGCTTGCCGTCCTCGAGGTCGATGCACGCGAGGATGTTGCCGTCGAAGCCGTAGGCATGGCCTTTGTGCACGACGAAGTCGTTGTAGTACGGCTTCAGACCCATTCGACGTCCAGCGTTCAGCGACGGTCCATCCGCCGGAGCTCATGCGTCACCGCCAGCCGGCGCGTCGCCATGCCTCCCATCGCGCTCATCGCGTTGATCAGGACGCCGCCGTCCTCCGTGATCGCGGGCTGCACAATTGCGCCGCCTTCCCACGAGTGCTCCCACAACAGCGTGCCGTCAGCCGGCGCGACGCTGACCGCGCCCGGTGCGCTGAGGATCAGGATCTGCGGCACGCCGTCGATCGTCACCAGCTGTGGCGAGCTGTAGCTGCCGCCGTGCTGCGGACCGGTCCAGCGCGGCTTGCCGGTCGCGAGGTCGTACGCGGCGAGCGTGCCGGACACGGCGACGACCACGATGTCGTCCACCACGAGCGGCGAGCTCGCGATGCCCCATTCCGGGATCTTCCGGCCCGTGTCGGTCGCCGCGTTCCGCGACCAGATCACCTTGCCGGTGCCGGCGTCGAGGGCATTCAGAACAGCGGTGGCGCCCAGCGTGTAGACGCGGCCGTGGCTGAGGGTTGGCGTCGCGCGCGGACCGGCGCCGCCGTTCGATTCATAGAAGCGGACCGGATCGCGGTGTCGCCACACCGGCTCGCCGGTGCTCACGCGGTAACAGGACACGATTTCGTCGTCGCCTCGCTGCTCCTGGGTATAGAGGAGATCGCCGTGGACCGCGAACGATGACCATCCTGGCCCAATCGCCCGCCGCCAAATCGCGACCGGCGGAGACTTGGTCCAGTCCGTCTCGATCCGCACGCCGCGAACGACGCCGTCGCGCAGGGGCCCGCGAAAGCCTGGCCACTCGGCCGGCGTATCGACGGCGGCCGGGCGCGGTGGGTGCGATCTTCTTGTCTTCTGGAGTCTGCCGGAGCCGTTGGCGTCACGCCGGCCTTGTCTGGCGGCGTCCCCTTGGGCATCTCGGCCGCCGACGCGGTAGACGTTGCTGAAGCCGCCGGCGCGGGCAGTGGCTTGGGCTCGTCGCCCCCACGCGCGAGCAGCCGTTGCTCGGGAGTCGGCGTCCACCGCCAATGGAACTCCCCACCGGCGCCGCCTCTGATACCGGCCGTTCGTATCAGCGCGAACGGCGCGCACGCGATGAGGATCGCCGCAACCAACGCCGCGCGCCGAACTCCGTCATGGAGATGACGTGCGGCCGCCGCCCATGTGACCAGAGCCAACGCGAGGTACGGCGTCGGCAGGAAGAAGAGCATCATCCCCTGCCCAGCCCCGACCATCGATGTGTGGGCGACGCTCCTGGTCGCGAACACCGCGACGACCATCAGGACGATCGCGCCGACACGTTCCGACCATCGCGCGCGGCTGAACAACAGCCACCACATGGCGATCAACAACGCGCCGACGACGCCACCGAGCATTCCGATCAGCGCGCCGTCATCCGGCGCGAGCAACGGAGCGCCGATCATGACGAGCAACTGGACGATGGCGATGACCACACCGGGCCACAGCCGAAGCGGTTTCTGAGTAGTCATTTCGGTTGTCCCACTGATCGCCTTATTCGGACCGGAGCGCCTGCAGCACATCCACCCGCGCCGCTCGCGCGGCGTGCATCACGGCGGTGATCGCGGTGGCAGCTCGCGCGCCGCGTCGCTTCCTGAAAGAACGCGATCGCCTTCGGATCGCCGAGGTTCGTCACCGACGGCCCAGGCTCGGATGCGCATCGTGAGACTGACTATACCGCGTCGGCCGTAGTTCACGTCACGAGCGGTCATTACGGAAATCAATGTGGAGACGCTGTAGGGATCGATCCGCGGTGCCGGAAAGCTCGATTGGCCAACGACGGATCAGCACCTGCACCCGACGCCGGCCTTCGGGGGCCAGCGGCTCTCCACGTTCACGACCGCGGACTTGCGAGCGTTTAGCAGCGCCAAGCAGCGCGAAGCGAAGGCATCCGGCGAAGGTGATCCCGCCAAGGTGTCGAGCGGCTGAATGAGGCCGCAAGGACAAAACGCAGGGACATCGCGAGAATGCAAGCGGCGATGGCAACAAGCAGAGCGCGTAAGTCGTTGACGTCAATACACGACAGCGAGTGGAGATGGCCGCCGGAGTCCTTGGCTGACGCACAGGACTTAAAATCCTGGCGTCCCGAAAGCTTCGGTGGCCGAACGTTTTCCGCCCTCAGCTGCGAGAGCGGGTTGGCAATTCCGAACGCTCGAGGTTTGGCTAGCCTGGAAGCGGGCAGGCTGTATAAGGCGCCTGCGCGGTCCAGAATCAGCCGACTGATTCTCAGTCGGCTAGTCGCCAATCAATCTCAGCACCGTCCTCACATCGCTGGAAGCGCGCCCACCAATCGCGGTGCAGTTCCGGCGGAGTTGCGCTTCGAGCGATGCCCAGGATGGCGCTGCGCGATGATCGCGCGCGCTCGAACGCGGCAGCCGCCAAGACCATCGGACGGTACGGCGCTCCCGATGAGTAAGTGCCGCCATCGAGCCGCACGACGACGGCGTGGCACGGTTTTCGGTCGCTCGACGCGATAGGTCGCTCCGTGCCGCTGGGCAGCACGATTTGAGGATCCGTCGTCAAGGCTGCCAAGTGAGCAGCGACAGACTCTTATTGCCCTTCGCGATGGTCGGCGTTCCGCAGATCCAGCGTGCGATGCGCACGACGATCAGTCGGTACGGCGGCAGGCTGCCGCCGGAAACATCACGGCTCGCATCACGTTGTGCTCAACATGGATCCCGGCAGGTTTACGTCGGCGCCGGAATCGAGGAGGAGGTTGATCGCTGACGATCCGGACCGCGAGGCCCAAATCGACGCCGTTCACGTGTCGCCACCTGCATCGGCTTTATGGCCGTTGATCGAGAAGTCGGCGAAGGTCTGTCCACGTCGCTTACGAGCGAGCGTGCCTGGCGACAGCGAACACGCCAGGGTCGACTGACGCATCCACTCGACGCGAACCGCGCGGCTTCAGAGTCCAGGGCATTGAGCACGGTCAATATCCCTGCGGGCAGGTCCGACGAGAAGCGCGTTCGACGACGAAAGCTGACGCAAGCGGCGATCTCGAACAGCTCATGTCCGTGTTCGCAAGCGCCTGACGACATGTGCGTAACAGCTGTTCGAATCGGCTACAGCCATGCGCGCGTCCTGAATGACGATGATTGCGACTGATACACGGTATTGTCCAGCGAACAGCCGTCGAGCAATCTCTGTGCCCCGTCGAGAGTTGCCGCAGGTGGAGAATTGGTCGGTGCGTCCCAAGCGCAATTGCGCTGACGTGAGCTGGTACCGTTCCGCGCGACGCGGACGGATCGATTCTCGACCCGCCAGAATTTGACGCGCTGCACCGACGCAGCGGACAGGTTCACGACCGCCGGTACACGATCGTCAGCGAGAGTGACCTACGACCGTTGGTGTCGAACGGCCTGGCGTGACGCCAACGGTGCCGAACGTCTCCGCAACCGCGGAACTCGACGACCGTGTATCAGTCGTCACGGCATGAATTGGAAGATCGTTCACTCACACTGGTCGTTCACGCAGCCCACGCTTGACGGCGGTAATGTGAACGCGGATGCCGGGCTCATGGCATGACATCCCGGTCGTGATCGGGGTTGTCGGCTTTCGCACTTCCACCAGTTCCCCAGAAAAAATCGAACGCCGAGCCCGCGGAGTTCGCCGAGAAACGACAACTCGGCGTCCTTGGCGTTCTCGGCGTTCCAAACTCCACGTGGTGAAAGGCAAGATACGTCCGGAGTCTCTCCGCAGTGGAGGCATCGATTGAAGGCTCCGTTACTGGCTGTCGTCGTCGCGCTTCTGACAACCGCGTGTGCCGCGCCAAACGAGATTCAGGGCGGCGGTCCACCGACCGCCCAACGGCGGCGACCGAACATCGTCATGGTCCTCGTCGACGACATGCGATGGGATGAGATGCGGGTGTCTGGCCATCCGTTCATCGACACGCCGAACATGGATCGGCTCGCGCGCGAAGGGGCGCGCTTCACGAACGCCTTCGCCACGACGCCGCTCTGCTCCCCCAGCCGCGCGAGTTTTCTGACCGGCCAGTATCCACACACCAACGGCATCATCGACAACACCGCTCGATCGAGCCATAACCTGCGAGTGTTCCCGCTGGAGCTTCAGCGCGCAGGCTACCGCACGGGCTTCTTTGGCAAGTGGCACATGGGCAACGACGACAGCCCTCGACCGGGATTCGACCACTGGGTCGCGATGCCGGGGCAGGGCGAAGCGGTCGACCCGTCTCTCAACGTTGACGGCGAACGGGTGCACGCGAAGGGATACACCACCGACCTGCTGACCGATTATGTCGAACGGTTCATCGACCGCCCTTCGGATCAACCGTTCCTCGTCTACCTGGCGCACAAGGCCATTCATCCCAACGTCATTCAGCGTGACGATGGAAGCCTGGTGCCGATACCTGGCCAGCCGGGCGGCTTCGTTGCCGCACCTCGCCACCGCGGTCGCTACATCGGTCGGACGATGCCGCGACGCCCCAGTGCGTTCAAGCCGCCGCTCGGCAAACCCGCGCTGCTTCGCCAGATTGACGAGCTCCCACCACTCGGCCCGAAGACCGCGACATCTGACGAAGAGATTAGAGGCCGCCTGGAGATGTTGCTGGGCGTCGACGACAGCCTGGGGCGGATCGTGGCAATCCTGGAGCGCAAGGGCGTGCTGAACGACACCGTGATTGTATTTACCAGCGACCACGGCTATTTCTACGGCGAGCACGGACTCAACGAAGAGCGGCGTCTCGCCTACGAAGAGACGATCCGCATTCCGCTTGTCGTGCGTTATCCACCGCTGACAACGGCAGGTTCGACGCCACCTGAGATGGCACTCAGCATCGACATCGCCCCGACCTTACTCGAGGTAGCGGGACTCCAGCCGAGTGCAGGAATTCAGGGCCGCTCCCTTGTGCCGGTTCTCAAAAAAGAGGCGCACGACTGGCGCAGCTCGTTTCTCATCGAGTACTTCACCGACACCGTGTTTCCGCGCATTCGGAACATGGGCTACGTGGCGGTCCGAACGACCCGGCACAAGTACATCCACTACCGCGAACTGGAAGGCATGGACGAATTGTACGATCTCGAAAAAGATCCTTACGAAGAGACAAACATCATTGACCATTCCGACGCGCGGGAGACGCGTCGGCAACTGGAGGCTTCACTCCAGAGCCTGCTGGAAGACAGACGCGAGTGAAAGCTGAAGTCTCGACAGTTCGAAGCGCCGCCGTCGTTCATCGCGTGCTTTTGGCCGACTGAAACACACTCAAGTCGATCGCTTCGCCCATCGCTTTGTACCCGGCATCGCTCGGGTGTAGGTGGTCGCACGAATCGTACGCCGCCAGCAGCTTTTTCGGATCGTTCGGATCGCGCGTTGCCTTGTCAAAGTCGATCACGCCGTCGTAAGCCTTGCTCGAGCGGATCCACTCGTTTAACGCGGTCCGTTTCGTCTCCCCGACCTCGGTGTAGTACGCCGCTCCCCAAAACGGCGTCAGCGTCGCGCCGATCATGCGGACGCCTTTGGCATGAGCCCGCTCGATCAGCTGCCGGTGGCTGGCGATCAGGTCCTCGGCGGTTGGGGTTGGGTTTTGCCTGGCGTTGCCGATGTCGTTGATGCCTTCGAGCACAATCACGTCGGTCACGCCGGTCTGGCTCAGCACGTCCGCTTCGAATCGCGCCAGCGCATTGATGCCGGCGTTGAACGCGCCCTCGCTCAGGAGGCGGTTGCCGCCGATGCCGGCGTTGAGGACGCTCGTTCGATTCGACGTCGGTGCGGCAAGCAGCCGTCGCGCCAGCACGTCGGGCCAGCGGTTGTTGGCGTCGGGTGTCGACGCGGAACCGTCGGTGATCGAGTCGCCGAACGCGACGATCACGCCTCGCGCGTCCGGCGCATCGACCTCGACCCGCGACAGCAGAAACCAGCTTCGAGTGGTGGACACCGTCGGGAACTTCGTTGAGCCGGTGTGATTGCCGGTTTCTGAAATGTAGCTGGTCTGAAGGGCCCCCGCGTGCATCGTCAGCGGCGATGTCGACGTTGTGACGCCTGGCAGGTAAACGTCGATTGCCAGGTCGGCCAATGGCGGTATTGCGAGTGGCAGCGCGTCGCTATAGGCGATCGCATTCGCTGGAATCGTTATCGTAGGGCGCCCGCTGAACGTCAGCGTTCCAGCGGTTCCGGACTGAATCGCGTCGCCGCTGGCGCGCAATGCCAGATGCGCCGCGCCGATGATGATCGGAGTGGCGCCAAATGCGTTGCTCAACACGACCCGCGCGTGAGATCCGCCGACGGTCACCCTGACGATCTGACGAAGCGTCTGGTTGCTGAATTGTATGAAGGGCTGAGGCCCGAAGTTCTGGCCGGCGGGCGGTGTGACGACCGTGGACGTCGGAGGCGGAGGGCAGGCGCTGGCCATGAATGGCGGCGGCGGTGGTGGTCCGGGCGGCGACGGCACTAACGGCCGACCTACTGGTGCCGTGGCCCACGTGCCGACCCAGCGTCCTCCCGTCGTCTGCGCGCCTAAGTCCATCGGCAGCGCGCCGAGTGCCACCAGCGTGGCGACCGAGAGCGCGGTCGAGGCTCGATGCAACCTGGCAGCATTCGTCATGTCGCTCTCCTCTTCACACCAAACAAAGCGATCCCTCGCGGGCTATCGGACGGCAGCCCTACTATAAGCCGCGATCCGTCTCTTTAGCGTCGCGCGGCGGCGGTTGTTCGTTCAGTCAGGGGCACACAACCGACAGTCGCGAATCACAGGATCGCGCGTTGGTGCTGGGCTAGTCGGAGAGCGATGGCTGACGGAGAGCGGGTGCAGCTCGAGGGGCGAAGTAGATCAGCCAGTGGCTTCGACCACCGGATTGAATGCGATCTTCCACGCCTTCGCCTGGTCCATCGCGACGATCGGACTGCCGAAGTCTTCCTGACGCAGAATCTCGCTGCCACGCACAACCCGAAGTTCCCAATTCGATGTACGCGAATTCTTCAGCAGCAGGCAGGTCGTGCCGTCTGGGAGCACCCACATGCGTGCGAGCGGAACTTCACCCATGAATCCGAACTCCGTTTGGCTGTTGAGCTGTGACTAGCTGGACTGTAGCACAGACCGGCGCGGGTGCGGATACGGTGGATTACTGAATCATCGACGCGATTGGTACCAATTTCGCCATGCCATGGCGTCGTGCGGCAGCGTCTGTCCTGTAATGTCACGTAACGCCTGAAAGACCCACTTATGTGTCTCGGCATCGAGTCCGCCATCGTCTGCATAATCGAGCAGCTTCGGAATGGCCGCACGGCGCTGTGCAGCGCTCAACATGCCTGACTGCGCGAGACCGCAGGCCGCACGTTCGCGAATCATCGGTGAGGGATCGTCATGAAAAACCACCAGCAGAGGTTCGACGACGCCATCGGTGGCCAGATAGGACAGTCCTTCGACAGCCCAATAACGGATGTTGACGTTCGGATCGTGAATAGCCCCGAGCAGCAATTGCTCGACACGTTCGCGCTCGACGCCGCGGTTTCCGACCAGCGCCAAATCCCATAAGGCATTGGCGCGCGGTCCCTGCTCGCCGGCGCGGGCTGCCGCTTCGAGGCGGTCGACCGACGCGACGCTCTTCGCCACTTTTCTCCCGGCGAGATTCACTTCGATGGCGGCGGCACGAACGCGAAGGTCGTCAGAATTGAGCGCGGTGGTGAACAGGCCGTTGAGGCGTCCTTCAATCTTGATGTGTCCGAGCCACCGCTCCACACGCGCCATGATCTGTTCGTTGGCGCCCTGGAAATGATTAATCGAGCGTTCGAGCAGCAGTTCCGCCTGGCTCTGCGGCTCCATCGAATCGAGCACTTCGATCTCGTGCTCCGACAGAACGTTTGCGGATGATGCCGCCGGCGCGCCCTGCAGGCTGAGAAACGCCGCGATTGGCTCCCACGCCGCACGCACGGTGTCGGTGCCCTGCAAGGTTCCGGCGATAAAGCAAACAACTCCAAGCAGCGCAATCGGCCAGGTGCGTCGTGAATCGGCCATCTGACGCTGGCGCGCAAGCGACGTGCCGCCAAAGGCCAATGCAACGGTGTGCGAGGTCGTAATTACGACCCGGCTCGGATTGCAATTTCCGACGTGAGCTAACAGTTTTGTGTCTGATTCGCGGTAAGGAACGGAGTCTACGGAGACACCGGTTCAACACGGAGCAACGGAGCAACAGAGAAAACGGGAAGACAAGATCACAAGTACCTTTTTCTCTTTCTTTTCTTTTGCTCCGTTGCTCCGTTTCTCCGTGTTGAACCCGTGTCTCCGTCCACTCCGTTTCAGTGGTGCACCGGCAGTCCGGACGTCTCCCAGGCGGTGATGCCGCCAGCGATTTCACTGACGCGATCGAACCCGTGCTTCTGCAGAATGCTCGCGGCGATCGACGAACGATATCCGCCGGCGCAGTAAACCAGCAGCGGCCGGTCCTTCGGCAGATCCTTCACCCGTTCGACCAGGTGATTGAGCGGCACGCTGAGGCTGCCCTCGACATATTTCTGGGCACGTTCGCCCGGACCGCGGACGTCAACCGCCAATGACGCACCGGTCGACAGCCGCTCCATCGCCAGCGGTGCGCTGATCCGCTCGGTGGTTGTGGTCAATTCCGGCCGCGAGGCGAGGCTTTGCAGACCACCGGCTAGATAGCCGACGACGTGGTCGAAGCCGATTCTGCCCAACCGTGTCGCGGCTTCCGCCTCGCGTCCCGGGTCCGCGATGATCACGATCGGATGCTCGCGGTCGATCACCGTGCCGGCCCAGGTCGCGTACTGACCGCCGAGGCCGACGTTGATGCTGCCGATCAAGTGCGCCGCCGCGAAATCTGCCGGGTCGCGCGTGTCGAGAATCTGCCCGCCGACCTGCTGAATCGCCAGCATCTGATCGACGTTCATCGGGTTGACGCTGGTGGCGAGCGTTTCGTCGAGTGTTGGACGTTCCTTCGCGTTCAGCACCGCGTCATACGTGAAGTACGGTGGCGCATCTGGTTGATCGGCGGTGACGAGGTCGACGAACGCCTGGCGACTCATCGGCTGAAGCGCGTAGTTCGACCGCCGCTGCTCACCGATTGTTGAAAACGTTTCCTTGCTGATTGCCTTGCCACACAACGAACCAGCTCCATGCGCTGGATAGACCAGGCTGGCATCGGGCAAGGACAGCAGCTTGCTGCGCAGCGAATCGTAAAGCAAGTTGCCAAGGTCGGCTGCGGACCAGCCGAGCGCGACGCGCAGATCCGGACGGCCGACATCGCCGACAAACAGCGTGTCGCCGGTCAGGACGGCGTACGGTTCATTCTCGCTGCGATCGAGGTCGAAGACGGCGATCGAAATGGACTCCGGGGTGTGGCCGGGCGTCTCGATCGCTTGCAGTCTGACGCGTCCGAACGCGACCGACTGCCCGTCGGCGAGCGGGGTGAACGCGTACTCGGCCGTCGCTTTGGCGCCGAGGTAGATCGTCGCGCCTACGCGGTCGCGCAACTCGAGGTGGCCGGCGATGAAGTCGGCGTGGAGATGCGTGAGGAAGACGTGACGAATCGTCAGACCATGTTCGGCCGCGAACGCGAGGTAGTGATCGATATCGCGCTGCGGATCGACGACGGCGGCGGTTTCTGTCTGCTCGTCGCCGATCAGATACGAGGCGTGGGCGAGGCAATTGAGATAGAACTGCTTGAGGAGCATAGGCGGAAACTACCGATCCTCGAGCAGTATACACGCCGTACCACCGTCGGTCCGGGCGTGCTAGTCGCCTGCCTCGCATGGTTCACCACCGCTCGCCATGCCAAGATGAACGTGCGAGCTTTGCGGCCTCGGCGTTCCTCTTCGGTTCGATGCCTGTCGAATCGCGACGGTCATTTACGATTCTGCTAGCATCTGGGCCATGCGCGCCTCTTTTTCGCTCGTGCTGGTCGGCCTCGTTGCGGCGGTTGTGGCATTCGAAAGCCGGCCAGAAGCACAACCGGCGACGCCCAATGCGGCTGGCTACGATGTCCTCATCACCAATGGGCGGATTGTCGACGGAACCGGAGCGCCGTGGTATCGCGGCGACGTGGCGATCAGCGGCGATCGCATCGCGGCAATCGGCACCCTCACTGGAGCGACCGCGCGCCTGAAGGTTGACGCCACCAATCTCGTCGTCTCGCCCGGGTTCATCGATTTGCTCGGACAATCGGAATTCAACGTCCTGGTCGATGGACGGGCTGCCAGCAAAGTGCTGCAGGGCGTCACCACCGAAGTGACCGGCGAGGGGTCGTCGATTGCGCCGCTCAACGAGCGGATGGTGAAAGACGGCCTTGCGAACGCAACCTACTTCGGCATCACGCAAGACTGGCGGACGCTCGCCGACTATTTCCGCCGCCTCGAGCTGCGGTCCAAAACGGCGATTAACGTGGCAACGTTTGTCGGTGCCGGCGGCGTGCGCAACTACGTTGTCGGGAAGGACGATCGTCCGGCCACGCCGGCCGAACTCGAGGCGATGAAGCAGCTGGTCGCGCAGGCGATGCAGCAGGGCGCACTCGGCCTGTCCACGTCACTGCAATACGTGCCGGATCGATTTGCCAGCACCGACGAAATCGTCGAGCTCGCGAAAGTCGCCGCGCGCTTCGGTGGCGTCTACTTCAGCCACCAGCGCTCGGAAAGCGGCAAGATTTTCGAGTCGCTCGACGAAGTCTTCGCCATCGCCGAACGAGCGAACATTCCCGCGGAAGTGTGGCACTTGAAGACCGCCTACAAGGCGAATTTCGGCAAGATGCCCGAGGTCTTGCGGCGGATCGAAGCGGCGCGGAGCCGAGGTCTCGACGTCAGCGCGAACCAATATCCGTACACGCGCGCGTCGAACGGGCTCGATGCGTGCCTGCCGTTGTGGGTGCGCGAAGGCGGCCTCGAGAAAATGCTGGCGCGTCTCAACGATCCGGCACAACGCGAGCGCATCCGCAAAGACATGGACGACGCGAACGCCACGACGTGGGAAAACCAGTGGTACGGCTCGGGCGGCGGTGACGGCGTGATGGTTTCAACCGTGTTGAATCCGGCGCTCCGCAAATACGAAGGGATGACGCTGACCGAGATCGGCAAGGCGATGGGCAAAGATCCGCGCGATGCGGTGATGGATCTGGTCGTCGCCGACAAGGGCGAGTCGTCCGTGATCATTTCGATCATGACCGAAGACGATGTGCGTACCGCGTTGAAGCATCCCCTGGTCGGCGTGGGCACCGATTCGGGCGCCAAAGCTGAGGATGGCAAGCTGTCTGAATCGAAATCGCATCCACGGGCATGGGGCTCGTTTCCGCGGATCCTCGGCCATTACGTGCGCGACGAGCATTTGTTGCCGCTCGAAGAGGCGATTCGGAAGATGACCTCGAAGGCGGCAGCGCGCGTTCACTTGAACGACCGCGGCATTCTGCGTCCTGGTATGAAGGCCGACATTACCGTCTTCGATCCGGCGACGATTCGCGACGTCGCCACGTTCGAGAATCCGAACCATTATTCGGTCGGCGTCAAACAGGTCTTCGTCAACGGACGGCGCGTGCTGGCCGACGGCGTGATGACCGCCGAGCGCTCGGGCCGGCCGTTACGCGGGCCGGGTTATCGGCCGGCTGCGACCGCGTCGCGGTAGCCAAGTTTGCCGCAGTGGCTCCATGATCTATTCTCGCGATACGGCTACGCCGTCGTCTTCCTCGGCGTGTTCCTCGAGAATACCGGCTTGCCGGTTCCAGGAGAGACCGCGTTGCTCGCCGGTGCGGCGCTGGCCCACTTCGGCGAGTTGTCACTGGTGCGCGTCATTCTGGTGGCGATGGCCGGCGCAACGCTCGGCGACAATCTCGGATTCCTGATCGGCCGCCGCGGCGGCCGGCAATTCATCGAACGATTCGGCGGCCGGATCGGCCTGACCGCGAAGCGGCTGCGGCAATTCGACCGCTTCTTCGATCGCCATGGCGCCCGAACGGTTTTCATCGCGCGGTTCATCACCGGACTGCGTGTGTTCGGCGCGGTGCTGGCTGGAGCGAGCCGGCTGCGCTGGCGCGACTTCCTGATCTACAACGCGGCCGGTGCGATTGTCTGGTGCACGGTCATCGGCATCGCCGGCTACACGCTCGGCCAGAGCTGGGAGCTGCTCGAGAAGTGGATCGGCCGCACCGGCCTGATCGGCCTGGCGGCGGTGGTGGTGCTCGCGGCAATCGCCGTAGCGCGCAGCCGCCGCGCGGTAACATCGTCAGACGCATGATTCCGCTGGCGGCCGGTCTCTCCTACATCGATCTGAATTTTCTCGGCGTTCCTCGCGTGATTGCCACGGCCGTGCTCCATGGACCGGGCGGTGTTGCCCTGGTCGATCCTGGTCCCTCGAGCACGCTGCCGGTCCTGCGTGAGTCGATGAAATCGGCCGGGATCGCGATGACCGATGTGCGCACCCTGGTATTGACACACATCCATCTCGATCATGCCGGCTGCTGCGGCACGTTGCTGAAAGCTAATCCCGCGCTGCAGGTTCTCGTCCACGAAAAAGGCGCGCCGCACATGGCGGAGCCGGACAAGCTGATCGCGAGCGCGACCCGCCTTTACGGCGCCGACATGGATCGGCTGTGGGGCGAATTCCTGCCAGTGCCGCGTGATTCGATGACCGTTCTGCGTGGCGATGAGCAGGTCAGCGCCGGTGGCCGAGCGCTGAAAGTGATCTACACACCCGGTCACGCCTCGCATCACGTGAGTTTTCTCGTCGAGGACACTGGTGTCGCGATGGTCGGCGATGCAGCGGGCGTGCGGCTGCGCGATCGCGGTTTTGTGATGCCACCGACGCCGCCCCCGGATATCGACCTGGAATTGTGGGCCGACAGTTTGAAACGGATCGGCGATTGGCGCGCCGACACGCTGTTCGTCACCCATTTTGGCCCGTCGTCTCCGCCGGCGTCGCATCTGACCGAGCTGGCGGAGAATCTCGAGTGGGCCGGTGGGCTGGCAAAGACATCGCTGGCGCGCGAGGGGAGCGATGCGGATCGCGAACGATGGTTTGCGGACGAACTACGGGCGGCCCTGCGGCGGCGTGCCGGTGCGGACGAATCCCAGGCCTATGAAGTGGCCGGACGATTTGACCTTAACTGGCGAGGACTTGCGCGTTACTGGCGCAAGCGGGGGTAGAAGACACACGCCGCGGATCGACCATCAGGCGCAGCGCAAGCCCTTGCAGCTTGGACGGCGACGGCGGCGACACGCGATAAACCGCCGACAACACGCGACCCTGCTGCACTGACGTCGGAAGGCCGCCGTCCCGGACCTCTCGCTCCAACTGAAACTGAACGAGACGATAGAGCGGAATCGACACCGGCGAATGGCACTCGACGTAGACGCCCTGTTCGCTGATATTGCGTGCGACCACGGCGGCAAATCGAGTCGTCCCTCGCTGGTCCTTCCAGGTCAAACGGGCCGGAAGGGCGACGGTCTGGCGGTCGTTGTGGCGCTTATTGTGGTGTGGCACGACCGGGCTAGTATCAAGCTCCGCGCCCAGTGCAATCGTGTGCAACCGACGATCGGCGCCACGTTGTAAAACATTGAAAATCAAACATTTACAAATATCCCCACTGCTTCAACATCCTGCCTGGTGCGAATACATAGTATCCAGTAGTAGTGGAAACTGAGTATTCAGTATCCACGCACGGCGGTCAGTGGGTATCCACTTCGGCCCGCGTGTCGAGACCGAGCCGCCGCATCTTCAGATAGAGACCTCGGCGAGTCAGCCCGAGCACGCGAGCCGTTTCCGAGATGTTGCCGGCGGTTGTATCGAGCGCCGCCTGAATCATCTCGCGCTCGATCTGCTCAATCGCCGCGGCAAGGTTTGGAGACGTTCGCGGATGCGGCCGACCAGTGCTTATCGGCGTTGTGCCCGGCAGGCGGGTCGTACCGATTTCGGGCGACAGATGCGAGGGTTCTATCGTCCCGCCGGGCGCGCTGAGCGCCACCGCCCGCTGGATTTCATTCTTCAACTGCCGAACATTCCCAGGCCACCAGTACTGCGAAAACACATCGAGTGTGCCTGAACTGAGTTGGGTATCAGGCTTGGCCAGGCGTTCACACGCCTCGCGCAGGAAGAAGGTACTGAGGTGCGGAATTTCTTCGCGTCGATCACGCAACGGCGGGACGTGGATCCGAATCACGGCCAGGCGGTAGTAGAGGTCTTCGCGAAACTTGCCTTCGGCGACCCGCTGTTCGAGATCGGCGTTGGTTGCCGCCAGCACGCGCACGTCCACTCTCTGCGGCTTGGTTTCGCCGACCGGCATGATTTCCTGCTGCTCGAGAAAGCGCAGCAGTTTCGGTTGCACGTCGAGCGGCAGGTCGCCGATCTCGTCGAGGAACAGCGTGCCGCCGGCGGCGGATCGCACCAACCCGAGTTGATCCGACACCGCGCCGGTGAATGCGCCGCGGCGGTGTCCGAACAGCTGGCTGTCGGCGAGATCGCGTCCGGTGGTCGTGCAGTTGTAGGGTAGAAACATCGCCGCGCTGCGATGCGAGCCGACATGGATCGCGCGGGCGATCAGTTCCTTGCCGGTGCCGCTTTCACCGGTAATCAGCACCGTCAGATCGTTGCCTTGGAGGCGCTGAATCTGTTCGACCACGCGGGTCATGGCGGCGCTCGCCGACAGGAATCCCGGAAGCAGCGGTTCGAGCGAGCGATCGACCGGCAGACCGACTGGACCGGGCGCCCGATCGCGCGCCGCGCATAACGCGAATCCCTGTCGCGCGACTGCAGTGATCATGCGAAGGCGCCGCATTACCGGGTGACCGATCGGACGCGGCGAGGCCACCACGCTGAAGCGTGGGCCTTCAGGGTCGCGCCCGAGCGCTTCGACGACAAACTCGCCGCGTCCGTACGAGCTGCCGTGCAAGGCCGAGCGTGCCATCGCGCGCGCCGCCTCAGGTTCGCAGCCGGCGGCCGCGACGACGCGGACATCACCGCCAGCCAGTTCGATGACCACCGCTGCACAGTCTGCCGCGGCAGCTTCGAGCAGCGCCGAGGCGGTTTCGCGTCCCAGCAGATCGACGAGCGCCGCCGCGTCGACCATCCGCCGGACGATCGCATCGTCGGCGTCAGCCGGCGAGATGACGTACTCGCCGCTGCCGACGGAAGTGAGCAACTCCTGTGCGGCGCGTGTGTCGGCGAGATCCCGTTCGGCACCGAGCTGGTCGAAAATCGCCAGCGCGCGATTCAGGTGACGTTCGGCAACCGAGCGCGCGCCGGTTTCCGCCACTAACCGCCCCAGCGCGAGATGACTGAGTGCGGATTGGTAGCGTTCGCCCAGCAAGTCGAGGAGCGTCGCGCTTTGCGCGAAGTCGTGGTAGGCGTCGGCGGCGCCGCCGCCTTTGGCGTGGATGGTGCCGCGCAATCGCAGGAATTCTCCCCACGCCGCCGGCGCCACTTTCGGATCCAGCGCATCCGCAGCCGCGGCCAGGCGCTGGCGTGCCTCGTCGAGACGGTTGCCGATGGCCAGCGCTTCGGCGGCAATCAGCGTCGCCTGGAGGGCGTCCAGCGGTGGAGCACCCGCCTGCCGAATCTCGTTCGACTGCGCCACTGCCGCGTCGAGCTCGCCGCGGCGGAGAGCCAGGCGAGCGCTTAGTACCCGAACCGACCACTCGTACCACTGGCTGGTCTGCCGTCCATAGGCGCCGTAGGCTTCGCTGGCGCGCCCCAGAAATTCGCTGGCGGTGTCGTAGCGGCCGCGGATCAAATGGATCTGCGCGAGCGTGTCGAATACGGCGCCGGTGGTTTCGTGAAACTGAATCGGGCTGCGCACTTCCAGCGCGCGATGCAACGCTTCTTCGGCGCGCCGCAAGTCGCCGAGGCGGACGCAGATTTGTCCGAGTGTGGCGAGAGCGACCGCCAGGCCGTGGCCCGACCCATGCGTCTCGTGCAGCGAGACACTGCGCTCGGCGAGCGCGAGTGCCTGCTCGTAGCGGTGCTGGAACAGCATCACGATCGCCTGGTTCCCGCACACCGTCGCCAGCACGTCGTCGGCCTGAACGAGTGCCGCGAGCCGCTCGGCCTGGCGTAACGCAGTCATCGCTTCGTCATAGCGACCGAGCTGCGCCAGCGAAATGCTCGACAACGAGTGCACCAGCGCGAGGTGCCGCCGGTCGCCAGCGGCATGGAGCGCCGAGGCTGCCTTGGTAATGTGCTCGCGGACGATCGCGACATCGCCCACCTGGCGATAGCACTGACCCAGCTCGTAATGCGCCAGGCCGATCGCCCGGGAGTCGTGGGCGGTTTCCGCTTGTTTCAAGGCGCGGCCGTGCAGCGCGATCGCTCGCGACTGGTCGCCGCGGGCATTGGCGAGCCGCCCGTGGAGGCGCCACAACGTCGACAGACGTCCTGACGACACGGTGTCGCGAAACGTGTCCGGCGGACGGCCGAGCGCGCTTGCAGCGTGATCGAGATCGTCCTGCAGCAATGCCGCCTCCGCGAGCATCGAGCGGACCGCGAGCTCGTCTTCACGCGTCAGCGATCCGCGTAAAGCGGGCTGCAGCATTTGCGTCGCTTCGTTGCCGCGACCGCGCTCGAGCGCCGCGCCGGCACGCCCAAGCAGCGCCTGCAGAGAAGACGAGGGCACGCGGAAATTATAGGCGGAACTTGCGGCCAGTCTCGGCCAAGCGAGCTTCGAGGCGCGCCGAGCAGTCGCACTCGGAACAGGCCCACGGTTCGGTGCCGTTCAGATCGCGGCAGCGGCTGCGCGCGTGGGCGTCTTGCACCTTGACCAGATCGAAATACCGTTCCCAGTACGGCCGCTCTTCCGCGAGCGGCGTCGGGCAATAGCAGACTTCGACCCATTGAACGCGCCCATCCTCGCGTTCGCGCGCCTCTGCCATGTTGCGGAAGTACTCGTCGCCGGCGATCGAACCTTTGCCGAGCGTACCGTCGTCGATGGCGCGGTCGAGCGCTTGACGGTGTCCGGGCTTGACGCGGGCGGTGACCAGATAGCGCACGCTAGGATTCTACGCCTCGCCGACCGATCGCCGCGAGCGCTTCGGCGAGCGCCGCATCGCGCGACAGGGTTCGGAGCTCAGCGGCCATCGCCTCGGCTGGCTGCTCGCGCGGCGACGGGACCACGATCGGCGCCATTCCGGCGCGCGACACGTGAACACGGTCCTCGGTCAACGTCGTGGTGACGGGCGTCGCGCCATCGTCGATCACCAGTGTCACAACATCGTCTCCGGCGGGCGATTCCTCGATCGACGGCCAGGCGTTTCGTGGCGGCTGCAATCGCGCAGCGAGCCAGCCAGCGAGCAGCCATCCGAGTGCTGCTTCGCCCGGCCGATGGCGAATCGATAAGCGCGGCGGCGAACCCGGCTGCAGTCCGTCGACGGCATGTGCGAGCGCGCGGCGAATCGGATCGAGCCGCCGCCAGTTCATGTCTGCGACGTCGATCCGTTGCGATGTGGCGAGCGGCGCGACAACGTCGAAGCCGGAGCGGACGTCGTGCCATGTGCGGCTGTCGTAGATCAGTTGTCGCGCGAGATCAACCAGCGCGTCGGACGGCACGTCGCGCGACAAATCCTCAGTCCACCAGACCGAGGTTGGGCGATCGCCTCGGAGAAAGCGCCTGACGATTGACGGAAGCGACACGTCAGCGCAGGCAGATCGGACGACGATGCGCTCGACGCCGTATCGGGTCGCGGCCGAGCCGAATACCGAGATGCCAACCCCGGCGCTGGTCGGCGACTGTTCGGCGTGGTCTCCACGCTCGTGTTCGATGACGATCGTCCGCGACGGGTGCAGGCCGATCAGTGCTTCGATGGCGTCGTCCGTGCCGAGCGGTGGCTCATCGCCTCGCCGGGCGCGACGCTCGTGGAAGCGAAAGACGACGAGATTCGCCATTACTGCGCGAGCAATCGACGGACCGTTGCCGGCGATGTCGCGCCACAACGAAGCCAGGTCGTTTTCAACGCTTTCCGGCGTCGAATCGCGCCAGCTGCGTTCGACTACAGCGGCCGCCATTGTCGCCCTGTCGATTCGACGAGTGTGTCGGCCGCCGCCGGGCCCCACGATCCGGCCGCGTAGGTCGGCACCGCGTCTGAAGAAGCCGCCCAACGGTCGAGAATCGGCATCACGAATCGCCATGCGGCTTCGACCTGATCGCGTCGCATGAACAACGTCTGGTCGCCGGCCATCACGTCAAGCAACAGCCGTTCGTAGGCTTCCGGCGAGGATCCGCCAAAGGTACTGCCGTAGCGAAAATCCATCAGCACGGGATAGATCTGCACTTTCGGTCCGGGAATTTTCGACGAGATGCCGAGGGCAAACCCTTCGTCCGGTTGAATGCGAATCGACAGCACGTTTGGATCGAGACGGCCGTTGGGATTGGCGTTGAACAGAATCGGCGGCACTGCCTTCAGATGGACGGAGATCTCGCTGGCGCGCTTCGGCAGACGCTTGCCGGTGCGCAGAAAAAACGGCACGCCAGCCCAACGCCAGTTGTCGACGAACAGTTGCAGGGCAACGAAGGTTTCGGTTCTCGACTGCGGATCCACGCCTTTTTCGGCACGATATCCGTCGACGCGATTGCCGAGGTCGAATCCTTCGGCGTATTGTCCGCGTACGACGTTCGCGTCGACCGCGTCGCCGGCGATCGGCCTCAGCGAGAGCAGCACCTGCAGCTTGTCTTCGCGCACGACATCGGCGTCAAGCGACCGCGGCGGCTCGGTCGACACCAGTGCCAGCAACTGCAACAAGTGGTTCTGAACCATATCGCGCAGCGCGCCCGCCTGCTCGTAATATCCCGCGCGGGTGCCGACCCCTTCGGCCTCGGCGACGGTGATTTGCACGTGGTCCACGTACTTCTGATTGAACAGCGGCTCGAAGATGCTGTTGGCGAAGCGCATCACCAGGATGTTCTGAACGGTTTCTTTTCCCAGGTAGTGATCGATCCGATAAATCTGCCGCTCATCGAATACCACCGCGAGCGCATCGTTGATCGCGCGAGCACTGTCGAGATCCCTGCCGATCGGTTTCTCGACAATCAGCCGAGCGAACGGCCGGTCGTCGCCCGATGGCTGGCGGGCGACGAACCGCCCGCGCTGCAGTTGCTTCACCGTCGTGCCGAACAGCGACGGCGGAATTGCCAGGTAGTAGATCCGATTGCCGGGCAAATTGCGTTCGTGCTCGACCGTGTCGAGCCGCGTCCCCATTTTCGCCAGGCCGTGCTCATCGTCGATCGACGCGCTGACGAAGAACAGCCCCGGCGCGAACGTCTGCCACACCGATTCATCGATCGGGCGTCGCGAAAACTGAGTGATCCCGTCCTTCGCGAATTCGCGATATTTCTCGTCGGTCAAGTCGCTTCGGCCGACGCCGACGATGGCGATCCGCGGCGGCAACAGGCCGTCGAGGTGAAGGTTGTACAGCGCCGGCAGCAATTTGCGATGCGCAAGGTCGCCGGCGCCGCCAAATATGACGATCGTCACCGGATCGGTTTGCGGCGTCCGGCTGTCGCCGGCCGTCAACTGTTCGACCAGCGTCGACGAGGTCATGCCTGCTTCACCGCGTGGCCGCCGAACTGATTGCGCATCGCCGCCAGCAGGCGTTCGGCGAGCGGATTCTCTTCACGCGATCGAAAACGGGTGAACAACGACGCGGTCAGCACCGGCATCGGCACGGCGCGGTCGATCGCTTCCTGCAGTGTCCACCGGCCTTCACCGGAGTCCTCGACGTACGCGCGCAATCCGGAGAGTTTCGGATCTTCGGCGAGCGCCCGTGCGATCAGTTCGAGCAGCCAGGAACGTACGACGCTGCCGTGGTTCCACAATTCGGAGACCGCGGCGAGATCGACGTTGTAGGGGCTCGACGCCATCAACTCGAAGCCTTCGGCGTATGCCTGCATCAGCCCGTACTCGATGCCGTTGTGGATCATCTTCACGTAGTGCCCGGCGCCGCTGTCGCCGACTCGCAGGTAGCCGTTGTTCGGCGCAAGCGTCAGAAAAACTGGTTCCAGGCGCCGGCACGCGTCGATCGGCCCGCCGACCATCAAACAGTAGCCTTCCTGCAGGCCCCAGATCCCTCCGCTGGTGCCGGCATCGACGTAGGCGACCTGTTTAGCCGCGAGCGCTTTCGCGCGCCGAACGTCGTCGTTAAAGTTGGAATTGCCGCCGTCGATGATGGTGTCGCCGGGCGACAGCAGTCCAGCGAGCGCGTCGATGGTGGATTCCGTTGGCGCGCCCGCCGGAACCATTACCCAGACGGCGCGCGGCGGCTTGAGTGCCCGAACCAACTCGTCGAGCGACGCGGCGCCGCCCGCGCCTTCGGTCTTCGCGCGTCCAACCGCATCGGCGCTGCGATCGAAGCCGATCACCGAATGGCCGCCGCGGGTTAGACGCGTCACCATGTTCAAACCCATCCGACCAAGCCCGACGAATCCGATTTCCATTACAGTGTCTCCAGAAGCGCGGCGGCGAGTTCGCGGACGTGCGCGGCTTCGGCCGACGGAAGGTGCGCAAACACCGCCCGCCGCCCCGTTCCATCCAGCGACTGGAAGTCGCCGATCGCCTGCGCTTGCTCGAGCGTGCCGAACGAGAACGGTTGGCCGGGAATGTCGAGGTCGGCTGTCGGCGTCGCCGAGATCACCAGAAACACCCCGGTGTTCGGCCCTCCCTTGTGCAGCTGACCGGTCGAATGCAGATAGCGTGGTCCATATCCGAACATCGTGGCGACGCGGACCCGATCGCGCACAGCAGCACGTAAGGTTTGCAGCTCGCGTGCGAGTTCGTCGTCGGATCCGGGGAGGTAGGCGAGCAGCCCGAAGTAGTCGCCGCTCCGCAACGTCGTCAGCAGCGCCCTGGGATCGTTGCCGCGGACATACTTCCGCGCCGCGGTGCTGATCGACAATGTCGTTCCGCCAGGCAGCGTGACATCGACCGCTGGTGCGGGAAGGCGTCGTTCGCGCTGATACGAATCGAGGAGCACCCGGGTCGCATCCTTCGCCTGCTGCACATTCGGCTCGTCGAATGGATTGATTTGCAGCAGCGCGCCGGCGACGGCCGTCGCGATTTCCCAGCGAACGAATTCGGCGCCGAGCGCCGCCGGATCGACGATGTCGATGTCGACCAGCGGCGCGCCGGTTGCCGCAGCATCGCTGGTTGACGAACGGCCGGACCTCAGGCGGACGAACAGGCGATCGCGATCGTAGCTTTGCGGCGACCCGATCGGTTCTCCGGCAATCGGCACGACGCCGGTTCCGTTCTTGCCGGTGCTTTCAGCGATCAACTGTTCGACCCACAATCCGAACGGTTCGAATTGCGGCGGACCGATCAGCGTCATCTTGTCGCGGCCGGCCTTCGCCCCGGCGCCGAGCGCCAAACCGAGCGCGACCGACGGATTCGCGGTCGCTTCCCCGTAACCCGGTTCCGACGCGGCCAGCATCGCCAGCCCCCAGTGGACGATGGCATCGACGTCCTGGCCCATCAATGCCGCCGGCACCATGCCGAAAAACGACAACGCGGAGTAGCGGCCGCCGATGTCGGCGGGGTTGAGAAACACATCGCGGAAGCCCTCGGCGCGGGCGCGGCGTTCGAGCTCGGTGTCGGGATCGGTTATCGCGACGAACTGGCGGGACCACTGTGCAACGCCGGCGTCCACCAGGGTTCGCTGAAAATGCGCGGCCAGCGAATTCGGCTCGATCGTCGTGCCGGACTTGCTGGCGAGGAGGTACAACGTGGTCGACGGTGGCGTTGCCGCGGCGCGCACGGATGCCGGGTCGGTCGAGTCCAACATGTGGAATCGCGGTGAACCCGGCGCCACGCCGAGAATCGCGCGCAATACTTCCGGCGCGAGGCTTGAACCGCCCATTCCGAGGAGGACGACATCGGTGACGCCGTCCTGCCGCACGCTTTCGGCAAATGCGAGCAATCGTGGAATCGCAGCCGCCATCAACTGCGGCGACGCCATCCAGCCGAGCCGATTCGCCACTTTTTTCTGAATGTCGGCGTCGCTCGACCACGCGGACGGTTCGCGCCGGTAGAGTCCGCCGGCGGCACGCTCGGCATCTTGCGTGTGGGAAGCGACGAGCTCGGCGATAGGACCAGGAGTGAACCGCAGTGTGTTTTGCAAACGACCGCGCAGCGCAGCGACGTCGGGAGCCATCCAGCTAGAATACTGGTGAATGGCTCGCGGCTTCGAGAGTAAAGACGTCGAGTTCCAGCAAGCTGAAGCCGAGCGCCGGAAAACGTTCGGACGGGCTCTGACCGCCGACGAGCGTGAACGCGAGAATCGGCGTAAGACAATCCAGCTGGCGCTCGACCAAGGCCCGAGCCGATCGCGATCGTGCGCGTTCGGAGGCGCACCGCCGGATGCTCGATCAGGCGGTCGCCGCCCTCGAGGCCGACCTGCAGCAGATTTCGTAACATAGAGAATGATCTGGAAGCCGGTGTTGGCCGCGCTCGCGCTTGCGGCAGCTGCGTGCGGCGCGAAGCCTGAACCGCCGGCCACCTCGACGGCGGCTGCGAACGCAACTCCCGCCACGGCCACCACGCCGGCCAGCACCCAGCCGCGTATCGTCGCCCTCGGGGACAGCCTCACCGCCGGCCTCGGCCTCGCGCCCGATCAGGCGTACCCCGCGCTGCTGCAAGCGCGTCTGAAGAGTGCAGGCCTCGATTACGAGGTGATCAATGCCGGCGTATCGGGCGATACCTCTGCGGGCGGACTCGAACGGCTCGAATGGGCGCTTCAAGGCAACGTGAAAATCCTGATTGTCGCCCTCGGCGGCAATGATGCGTTGCGCGGTTTGCCCGCCGACGCACTGGCGGCCAACTTGTCGCAGATCATCGAACGCGCTCGCGCGCGCCAGATTCGCGTCATCCTCGCCGGAATGGAGGCGCCGCCGAACTACGGGCGAGACTACATCGTCTCCTTTCATAAGGTGTATCCGGCGCTTGCCGAGAAATACCAGGTCGCTTTCGTGCCGTTCCTGCTGCAAAACGTCGCCGGCCTGGCTGAATTGAATCAGGCCGACGGGATCCATCCGACACCGGCCGGGGCACGCATCGTCGCGGATAATGTCTGGGCGGTGCTCAAGCCGCTGGCGGAGGATGTTCGTTGATCGAGTTGCGTGACGTTTCGAAAACTGTGACCAGCGGGTCGGCGCCGTTGACCATCCTCCAGCCGCTCACCCTGCAGATTCCGGGAGGGCAGTTCGTCGCGATCGTCGGGCCGTCAGGAAGCGGCAAGTCGACGCTGCTCGGGCTGATCGCCGGTCTCGATGCGCCGACATCGGGCAGCGTGATTATCGACGGTGTCGACATCACGCAGCTCGATGAAGACGCGCTGGCAAAGCTACGCGGCGAAAAAATCGGCTTCGTGTTTCAGTTCTTCCACCTGATTCCGTCGCTCACCGCGCACGAAAACGTCAGCGTGCCGATGGAAATTGCCGGCGTTGCCAATGTGCGGAAACGAACCGACGCGCTGCTCGAAGAGGTCGGCCTGCAGGGCCGCTCGCATCATTACCCATCGCAGCTGTCGGGTGGCGAACAACAGCGCGTCGCTCTGGCGCGCGCCCTCGCCAACGATCCGCCGATCGTGCTGGCCGACGAACCGACCGGGAATCTCGATACTGCGAACGGTCGTCACATCCTGGAGCTGTTGCGAAACATCCACACCAATCGCGGCACGACCATCGTGCTGGTCACGCACGATGCCGAACTCGCCGCCATCGCCGACGCCAAGCTGACGCTGCGCGACGGCCGGGTGGTCGAGAACTCGCTTCGGCCGGTCGACCAGCTCGGGGTCGCCCACGGCAAGCCGGTGAAGGAGCCGGCGGCACGATGATGTTCGTGCTGCGAATGGCGGTGCGCGAAACGCGGGCCTCGTGGCAGCGCCTGCTGTTTTTCTTCATTTGCATTGCCGTCGGCGTCGCCGCGATCGTCGCGCTGCGATCGGTCATCCAGAGCGTCCGCGAAGTCTTCACCGGTGAAGCGAAGACGTTCATGGCCTCAGACGTTCTCATCTCCAGCAATCGCGAATGGTCAGACGTCGCAAAGGCGGCGATCGATCGCCGGCTCGCCGAAGCCGGCGTCCAGGGCCGCACGGAACTGATCGAGACGCCGACGATGGTCCGGCCGGTGGACGGACAACCGCTGGTGAAGATGGCGGAGTTGCGGGCAATTCAGAATACATTTCCGCTCTACGGCGCGTTCAAGCTGCAAAACGACCTTGCCTATTCGCATTCGCTGCTCGAAAACCACGGCGCGATCGTCCGTCCGGAGTTGTTGACCAGCCTGGGGGTCAAGCAGGGCGACCGGATTGCGATCGGCGTCGGGATTTTTACGATTCGAGCGGTGTTGATCACCGAACCGGGATCGAATACCGGCTTCAGTCTCGGGCCACGCGTGTTGATCGATTACGCCGATCTGCCCTCAACCGGCTTACTGAGCTTCGGAAGCCGCGCTGGCCGGTTCATTCTGGCGAAAGTGCCCGATAACCAGATCGAACGGCTGGTGACCGGCCTGCGTGAAGATCTCCGCAACCAATTCGCCGGCGCCCGTTCGTTCAAATCCACTGAGGATCAAATCGGCCGCGATTTCGACCGCGCCGAAAACTATCTCAGCCTGGTTGGGCTGATCATCGTCATCCTCGGCGGCATCGCGGTGTCGAGCGTGACACGCGTCTTCATCCAGCAGAAAATGCGCGCGATCGCCGTTCTGAAGTGCGTTGGCGCGCGCAGTCAACAGGTGATCGCCGTGTATGTGCTGCAGGTCCTGGCGCTGGGCCTGGCCGGCAGCCTGCTTGGCGTCGCCATCGCCCGTGCCGCTGTCGCGGCGATTCCGCTGGCGCTTGGTCCGACCTCGACGTCGGTGCTGGCAACGGTGAAATACGGCATCAGCTGGAGCGCCGCCCTGCAGGGCACCGGCATCGGCGTGCTGGTGTCGTTGCTGTTTTCGATTGCGCCGCTGCTTCACGTTCGCTTCATCAAGCCGTCGTTGCTGCTGCGCGACGAATCGGTTCGCCGCAAGCGCATCGACTGGCTGGGGATCGGGGTACTGGTAATGGTCGCCGCCGGTCTGGTCGGCGATAACCGCCTGGCAGGCGGCGTCGCTGCGGATCGGGCTGATTGTTTGCGCCGGTTTTGCCGGTCTCGCGGTGATTCTGCACTTCGCCGGACGCGGGCTGGTTGCCCTGGTCAAGCCGCTCGCCAATTCACCGTCGTTCCCGCTGCGGCACGCGGTGCTGCATTTGTCACGCCCCGGAAACCAGACGCGGGTGATTCTGCTGGCCGTCGGGCTCGGCGCGTTCTTCATCGTCGGCGTCCGCACGCTGCAGGCGACCCTGCTCGACGAGTTTTCGGTGCAGACCGCTGCCGATTCACCAGACATGTTCATGCTCGACATTCAACGGAACCAGGCCGATGCGGTGCGGGCGTTTCTGGCTGACCCGGCGCGTGGCATCGGCCAGGCCCAGCTGATTCCGGTGCTGCGAGCGCGCGTGGTCGGCGTCGATGGACGCGAAACCAAGCTGGAAGGGTTCGAGGAAGTGCGCCGCCGCGGCGTCAACATCGGCCGCGAGTTCACGATCACCTATCGCGATCATCTGGAGAAAAACGAGCGGATCGAGAAGGGCCAGTTCTGGAGCGGACCATCCACCGAGCCCGAGGTGTCGATCGAACGCAACATCGAGGAGCGGTCGCGAATCCACGTTGGCGACACGATGAAGTTCGACATTCTCGGCCGCGTCATCAACGCGAAGGTGACCAGCGTACGCAACGTCGAGTGGCGCGAGTCGCGGAATGGCGGCTTCATGTTCGTGTTTCGCCCCGGGCCGCTCGACCAGGCGCCACAAACCTTCATTTCGCCGCTCAAGGGGCCGACCGACATCACGGCCCGGGCGCGGTTTCAGCACGACCTGGTGCAGCAGTTCCCGAACGTGTCGGTGATTGACTTTCGCGAGGTGCTCGAACGGCTGCGCGACATCATGGGCAAAGTGACGCTGGCGATTACGGTGGTCGGTGCGCTGGTGCTGTTCAGCGGCGCGCTGATTCTGGTCGGAGCGGTGGCGATGACCAAGTTCCAGCGGGTGTATGAAGCCGCGGTGTTCAAGACGCTCGGCGCCAACACCCGGACGATCGCGCGGATGTTGCTGTTCGAGTACGGCGTGCTCGGCTCGCTCGCCGGCATCATCGGTTCGCTGGGAGCGATTGCGCTGAGCTGGGGCGTCAGCACCTATGCCCTCGACGTGCCCTGGCGAGTCTTTCCGCGCGAGAATATCGGCGGCATCATCGTCACCGCCATCCTGGTCGCGGTGATCGGCGTCCTTTCCAGCCTCGACGTGCTGCGTAACAAACCGCTATCGACCCTCCGCGCCGAGTAAAGCCGCGCGCGCCACAGCTTCGGTTGGGCGGTGGTATGATCGGATGTTATTCAGGTTGCCCCAGGGGGGTTCTACAGCGATGGATGTGAACAATTACAAGGACGCGCTGGTCAAGAAACGCGGCGAAATTCTCGGCACCGGCGGAATCAAGCCGTTGCAGGCCTCGATGGAAAACAACACTCGCCAGGGAGACATGGCCGACCAGGCGAGCGGTAATAACGAAGTCCACATTCAGCTGAAGCTGAAACAGACCGACGCCAAAATTCTGCAGGCGATCGAAGAGGCCCTGACCCGGATCGACAAAGGCACCTATGGCGTCTGCCGCGACTGCGGCGAACCGATCGCGCCGGCGCGGCTGAACGCGATTCCGTGGACGCGCGTCTGCATCACCTGCAAAGAAAAGCAAAGTTCGTGAGCGACGCGGTTCTGACCCTGCTGCAGGAGTTTTACGCGGAGAAGCTCGGCGCCCTGATGCGCCACCAGGCGGCGGCGCGGCGGGTCGGCCAGTACAGACATCAACAATACCTATCAGTTCATCGTCAATCGCGACGAGACCCACCTATCGTGGCTGGGGACGGCGATCGCCGAGCTGGATGGCACGGTGAACGACCACCAGCCAGAACCGGACCGCGGCAAGAGCGGGAAGGGCGACGCGGCGGAGCGCACGATTTTCGACGAGGACAGCAAGGACGCCCAGGCGTTCGTCGAACGGTGGCGTGCGCGGATCGACACGATGGTCAACGCGCGGCACGCCAGAATGCTGCGCCTGATTCTCGGCGAGGTCCTCGAGCAAAAGCGGTTTTTCGACCAGGCGCTCGCCGGCCGGACCGATTTGCTCGGACGGCGTGCCGACGTCCTCGGTCCCTCGCACGGTAAAGTGCTGCCCAGCCGTTGGATCGAGTAAAAAGTCCGGCGCACACGCTGGTTGCCATCGCACTCGGCAGCAACCTCGGGGATCGAGTGAGGCATCTCGACCATGCGGTCGCCCGCCTGCAGACTGTGGTTCGCCTGCTCAAAGTGTCGCGCTACGTCGAGACCGCGCCGTTCGGCGTCAGCGGTCCACAACCGCTGTTCCTCAACGCCGCGGCGGTTGGCGGAACGTTGCTGCCGCCGCGCGAGCTGCTCGACGTCCTGCTCGGCGTCGAACAGGAGCGGGGCCGCGATCGGTTGCGGGCGCCCGGTGCGAACGCACCCCGCACGCTCGATCTCGACCTGATTCTCTATGGGGATACGGTGATCGACGAGCCTGGGTTGGTGGTGCCGCACCCACGATTCCGCGAGCGGCGGTTCGTGCTGGAGCCACTCGCGGAAATTGCCCCGGATCTGGTCGACCCGGGGACCGGGGTGACCGTTGCGGCGCTGCTGGCGAAGGCCTAGCGTCGCGGCCGCAGCAGCGGGGCCGGGTGCGGGGTTGGCGCCGGCATGATGTGCGGCGACGGCAGCGGGTGTGCCGCGGTCCAGGCCAACGCTTCGGCGATGGCTTCCGGAATCGACGCTTCGGCGGCGGCGATCGCCTCGGGAATCGACGCCTCCGCGGCGGCCATCGCTTCGGCGACCACCGCTTCGATGTTCAGACTCGTCGAAGTCGAAATCGTGGTCGGCGAGGCCGGCATGGCCGACCTCACCCTTGGCCTTGGCTTTCTCGCGTTCCTTTTCCCGCTCCTTGTCGACGTCATCACCGCGGTCGCGGCGGCGGCGTTCGGTTTCCGGCCGCGGTTCGCCCGGACGACGCAGCGAAATCGTTCCGCTGAACGATTCGAGCTCGACATGGGCGCTGCCGTTGCCGATCGTCAGGTTCACGCGCTTGTTGCGGCGCTCGGAGCTCACGTTCGGATCGGTCGGCAGGGTGAAGCTCGAGCGGATGCCGCCGTTGTAGGTGCGGGCTGACAGCGTCACGTTCGAGCGTTCGGCGATCGGCATCGCGATCAACCCGTTGTGCGTGGTCAGCCGATACAGCCCTTTGTCTTTCACGGCGCCGTCGTACGAGATGTTGCCGTTGACCGTGTAGAGATCGACATTCGACGACTCGATACGATCGAGGATGATGCTGCCGTTGGTGGATTCGGCCGAGAGATCGGCGTTGAGATCGGCCAGGTGAATCCCTTCGTTGACCGCGCGGACCTCGACGCGGCCTTTGGCTTTTTCAACAATCACCGCGCCCTGCACGGTCTTCAACGAGATGAAACCCGAACCGCCGCGGATCGTGATGTCGCCGTGGGTGGTCTCGACCGCAACGTCGCCGCCGACGCCTTCAGCCGTGACGTCGGCGTAGGTGCCGTTGACGCTGATGCCCATCCAGGCCGGCACGGTGATGGTGTAGTCGAGCGATCGCGACGGCCCGCCGCGAGTCGAGCGCGAACGCACCGACAACGTCTGCTCGACCTGTTTGATGTCGACCGTTTCGCGATCCGAGTGATTCACCTCAACCCGCACTGCGTCGCGGCCCCACGTTTTGACAATCACGTCGCCGGCGAAGTTATTGACATTCAGCTTCGTGCCTTTCGCCACGTCCACCGTCTGATCGGTGGCCGTAGCCGCCATCATGGCGACAATCAATGCTGCAATCATCGTTATCCCTTGTTCGTGGTTCTCTATGCTTCGTTTCTAGTTTTCAGTTCTCAGTTTTCAGTTCTAAGTTCTGTGCTTCAGTCCGTTTCCGCGAGCGCCGCGGCGCGTCGCAGCAGATCCAGCTTCCGCCGCCTCGCTTCGACGAGATGGCCGCTCAAGTAACTGTTCGCCGGGTCGCCGACCAGCGCCTCACGCGCCTGCGCGATCGCCTGATCGATGATCTGCAGGTTGTGCTCGACGACTTCGATGGTCGACTTGTCGAGGCGGCCGCGTCCGGCTTTCAACGCTTTTTCGAGGTCGGCGACGGCCGCGTCGTATTGAGCGTCCGAAAATCCGACCGGCGTCACGGCGATCGTGGCGTTTGACTCCGCCGCTTCGGCCTGCGCCGGTTCGTCTTTCGCCGTTTGCTCGACCGGCACTGATGCCGGCACCGCCGGCGCCGCAAACTTGATCGCGGTGCCGGCCGATACGGCGACTAGCAGCGCGGCCGCCGCCGCCAGTTGCGGCAGCGTGAACGAAACGCGCCGCGGCGGTGTGACCCGTTCAATGCGTCGTTCGATGCCGGCCCAGAGGTCGGCTTGCGGAGGGCGCGGTTCGAGGTGCTGCGCCTGCGCGACGATTCGCTTCAGGTCGTTCAGGACCGCGTTGCACGCGGCGCATTCGCGCAGGTGCGCCTCGACGGCTGCCGCTTCGCCGGCGGTCAGCTCGCCGTCCAGGTAATCCGACAATTGGTCGGTGATTGATTGGTGCATGTTAGTTATCCGCTGCGGGCGGTTCGGCCTGCCCGCCGCCCAGATGTTTCCGCATCAGCATCCGCGCCCGGTGTAGTTGGCGCTTTGAGGTGCCGCTGGTGATCTCGAGCATCGCCGCGATTTCGCGGTGCTTGTAGCCTTCGACGTCGTGCATCACGAAGATTTCACGGGCCCCGGCCGGTAATTGTTCGATCGCCGCTTCGAAATCAACCGTCAGGTCCGCACGCGCCGGCGCCACCGTCACGGCGTCGAGCGCGGCCGGGTCGTCTGACATCCGTTCGCGATGAATCGCGAACGAGCGCCGTTTTTCGATCACCACGTTTACCGCCAGCCGGTGCAGCCAGGTGCTGAACGCCGATTCGCCGCGAAACTGGCCGAGTTTCTGCCAGGTGCGGACGAAGATGTCCTGGGTCACTTCGTCGGCGTCATGGCTCCCGAGCATGCGCCGGGTCAGGTTGTGGATCCGCGTCACATGGGTGCGATACAGCCGTTCGAAGGCCGATGCATCGCCGCGCGCGGCAAGGGCGACGTCGGAATCGACCCCCGGTTGGATTGCCGTCTCGCCGCTGATTGCCATCACAACAGTTGCCAAGGTACCACCGTCACAACTACTTGGATGGGCTCAGGTTACAGAAGGTTGACGGAGCGGAAGAGGACTGGGGACTGGGGACTGAGGGACTGGGGACTAGGGGCTGGGGACTAGGACGGATTACGGGGAGCTCGCGGCCTGAATCTGAGTCCCCAGTCCCGCAGTCCCCAGTCCCCGGTCGTCTTCACACTCGAGCCGATTGCGGCTTTCACCGGGCGCCCGATCAGGCGCTTGAAGGCGTTGGCCGGCCGCCATTCGCGCAGGTCGTCGAAGTACGAATACACGACCGGCGTGACTAGCAGCGTCAGCAGCAGGCACAGCATCTGGCCGAACAGAATCGTGACCGCCATCGAGGCACGCGAGCCGGCGCCGGCGCCGCGGCCGAGCGCAATCGGGATCATGCCGGCGACGATCGCGATTGTGGTCATCAGAATCGGCCGCAACCGCACGTGGCTTGCCTGGATCAGCGCTTCGTGCCGCTCCATTCCCTGCTCGCGCAGGGTGTTCGTGTAGTCGACCTGCAGAATCGAATTCTTCTTGACGATCCCGAACAGCATCATCAGGCCGATCGCGCTGTAGACGTTGAGCGTCATGCCGAACGCCATCAGCGCCAACAGGCCGGCCGGCAGCGACAATGGCAGCGACGTCATGATGGTCAGCGGGTGGATGAAGCTGTTGAACTGCGACGCCAGCACCATGTAAATGAAGATCACCGACAGGACCAGGGCGATGACGAAGTTGTTCGACGCTTCCGAGAGCGTCCGCGCGCTGCCGCCGAACACCGCCTGATAACCCGGCTTGAGGTTCAGTTCCGACACCTTGTCGCGGGCGTTGGCGAGCACCTCGCCGAGCGGCCGACCTTGCAGGTTCGCGTTCACCGAAATCTGTCGCTGACGGTTATAGCGATCGATCGACGCCGGACCGTAATCGCGTTTCAGCTGCGCGACGTCACTGACCTTGACGGTCTTGTTCGGGCCGGCCGGAATCAGCAGGCTGCTCAGCGTTTCGATGTTGCGATACGGCTCGTCGAGGCGCAGCAGGACCTTGAATTGATCGTCGCCGTCCTTGAACTCCGACACTTCTTCGCCGCCGACGAGAGTTCGCAGGCTGCTGGCCAGCGAGTCGATGTTTACGCCCAGGTCGGTCGCGCGCGGCCGGTCGACGTTGATGCGCAATTCGGGCTGCGTCGCCTCGAAGTTCGTATCGACGTCGACCACGCCAGGGATGTCGCGAACTTTCTCCATCAACTGCAGCGTATACTGCTGTAACTGTTCGATGTCCGGGCCCTGGATCAGGATGTTGAGCCGGTTGAAGCCGCCGCCACCGCCGCCGGGACCGCCGCCGCCCGGGCCACCACGGCCACCCGACGATGCACCGGAAATGTCGGTGCCGCCCGAGACGCTGATCTTCGCGCCCTGGTATTTGCGCAGCATCGTCCGCGCCTGGATCATCAGCTGCTGCTGCGAGATTTTCCGCTCTTCGAGCGGCACCATCATGATGTTGAAGCTGGCGAAGCCCGAGTTGACGTTCTGCATCACGCGCTGCAGCGCCGGCATCGCCAGGACTTCCTTCTCGATCGGTTTGATGAACTCTTCCGTCCGCTGATAGCTGGTACCGCGCGGCAGGCGGACGTTGATGCTGAACTCACCCTGATCGTCGTCAGGCACCAGTTCCTTGCCGACGTAGGATAGAGCAGTGCCGCCGACAGCACCACCACTCCGGCGATCGCAATCATCACCAGGCGGTGATGCAGCGACCAGTGGAGCATTCGTCCGTAGACGGCGTCCATCCTGGCGTACAAGCCGGACGACTTGGTGTGCGCCGTCGCGGTGGACCCGGATGCGAATGGTCGCTGGCCACGTCTTCCTTGCGCAGCCACATCGCGCACAGCGCCGGCGTCAGCGTGAACGACACGAACATCGACAGCAGAATCGCGACCGCCGAGGTCAAACCGAACGAGTAGAAGTAGCGGCCGATCTGGCCGGTCATGAACGCGACCGGCACGAAAATCACGACCAGCGACAGCGTCGTCGCCATGACGGCGAGGCCGATTTCGGCGGTCGCTTCCGCCGCCGCTTCGCGTGGTGTGACGCCTTTTTCCTCGACGAACCTGAAAATATTCTCGAGCACGACGATCGCGTCGTCGATCACGATGCCGGTTGCCAGCGACAGCGCCAGCATCGTCATGTTGTTCAGCGTGAACCCGGCGATCTTCATGAAGGTGAAGGTGCCGATGATCGAGGCCGGAATCGCCAGCGCGGCGATAAAGGTGACGCGCAGGTTCCGGATGAACAGGAACACCACCACGCTGGCGAGCAATCCGCCGAGGATCAAGTGCAGCTGGATTTCTTCGAACGATCGCCGGATGAACCGCGATTGATCGTTGCCGATGCTGATCTGGATATCCTGCGGCAGCTGCTGCTTGATGCGCTCGAGCTTTTCCTGAACGCGGTCGACGACTTCGATCGTGTTGGTGCCCGACTGCTTGCGCACCTGGACGCCGATTGCCGGGGTGCCGCTGAGGCGCGTCGCGCTGCGAACTTCCTGGACGGCGTCCACGACGCGGCCGATATCCCGAAAGGTGATCACCGAGCCGTCGTTGCGGTACGAGATCACGATGCGGTTGAAATCTTCGACGTTGCGGATGCGGCCCATCGTCCGCAGCGCGACATCGGCGGCGCCATTGGTGAACTGGCCGCCCGGGATTTCGACGTTCTGGCGCTCGACGGCGTTGCGCACCTGATCGACGCTCAGGCCGTAGGCGTTCAGGCGGTCCGCGTCGAGCAGCAACTGGATCTCGCGCTTGCGCTCGCCGTTGTAGCCGACCGAGCCGACGTCCTTGACGGTTTCGAGCTCCTGCTTGACCTGCTTTTCAGTGATCTCGGTGATTTCCTTGGGCGCGCGCGGCCCGAAGACTGCGAACCCGAAGATCGGCTGCGCGTCCGGGTCCATCTTGGTGATCTGCAACGGCTGGGTATCGCGCGGGAACTGCCGGACGATCTGCGCCAGCTTGTCGCGCACGTCCTGGGTGGCCGATTCGATATCGCGCTCGAGGGTGAAGTTGATCGTGACGCGCGAATTGCCCTGGTCGGAAGAGGCCCGCAGTTCGTCGATGCCGCTGATGGTATTGACCGCTTCTTCGATGCGCTTCGTGATCTGCGTTTCGATTTCCTCGGCGCTCGCGCCGGGCAGGCTGGCTTGTACCGACACCACCGGCGCGTCGGTTTTCGGCATCAAGTCGAGGCCGAGGCCTTCGTACGACACCGCGCCGAGCACGATCAGCGCAAGCGTCATCATGATGGCGAAGACCGGACGATTGACGCTGACCTCAGCGAGTTTCATTGCCGACCAGCTCCTCTCCGACCACCGCCGCGCCCACCGCGGGCACTACTCGAACCTTCATTGCCTTCGCCGCCGCCTTGTCCTTGTTCGTCTTTGCCGACTTGAATGCTGACGCCAGTCGCCAGCTGGTTCAAATTGCTCGTGGCCAGGGTTTCTTCGCCTTTCAAGCCGCTGACGACTTCAACCAGTTCGCCCTGCTTGGCGCCGAGTGTCACTTGCTGTTGCCGGACTTTGCCCTCTTCGACGACGTACACCGTCGAGACGCCGGCGAGCGTGGAAATCGCCGCCTCCGGCGCGGCCAGCACGTTCTGATCGAGCTGAGTATGCGCCACGCCCTTCGCGAAGAACCCAGGCTTCAACTGCCGATCCGGATTTTCGACCAGCGCCTCGACCGGAAAGGTTCGAGTTGCCTGGTCCACTGCCGGGCTGACGTAGGCGATTTTGCCGGTGAACTTGCGATCCGGGAATGCTTCAACGACAAATTCGACGGTCTGTCCGGGGCGAATCAGCCCAGCGTGGCGCTCTTGAATCGCGGTCTTCAATTTCAACGGATTCATCTGCACGATGGTTGCGACCGGCGTGTTCTCGCGAATGAATTCGCCCGGTTGAACGAGGCGCTCCGATACCGAGCCGGCGACCGGCGCACGCACCACGGCGTCGGCCACCTTCTTTTGCGCCAGTTCGAACGAGGCGCGGCGATCCTGCAACTGCGCGCGCAGGCTGCGCACGTTATCGATCGCCGCCTGGTAATTCGCTTCGGCCACCTTCAGGCGGGTTTCGGCATTGTCGTAGTCCACCTTCGACATCAGGCCGCGTTCGTGCAGTTGCTGCGCACGGGTGAAGGTGTTCCGCGCCTCGTCGCGATTGGCGACCGCCTGACGGACCGACGCAATCTGCTCGTCGGCTGGCGGCTGCTTCGCGTTGCTGGTGCCGCGATCGAGCCCGAGCTGCGCTTCGGTCTGGTGCATCGCGCTCTCCGCGCGATCGAGGGCCAGCTGCAATTCGCGCGGTTCGAGCCTGACCAGCACGTCGCCTGCCCGAACTTCGGTGCCGAGTTGGACTGGCACGTCGCGAATGATGCCGGCGACTTCGCTGCTGACTTTGGCCATGTCCGGAGAGAGGAGTGTGCCCTGCAGGTCGACTTCGCGTTGTACCGAAATTTTCTGCAGCTTCGTCGTCTGAACGGCGACAGCGGCACCGCGTCCGCCTCCGCGCCCGCCGCGTCCCCCGCGGCCGCCCGCCCCACCGGCACCGCTGCCGGCGGACGTGTTTTGACACGCCGCCACCAGCGCCGCCAAGAGCACCACCAGACTTAACCGTGATCGTCGCACAGCGATACCTTTCTCCTACCCTACGAAGCCTTCATGTCCCGCAACGGTATCGCGTCGGCCGCTGCTGGTACGCCGTGAACGTCACGCCGCGTTTCTGCCACTGGAACCGGTTTCCGGCGCGCCAGCCACAATCGGGCGCCCTCAATGTACACGTAATAGACCGGTGTGATGTACAGCGTCAGCAGCTGCGACACCACCAGTCCGCCGACCACCGCGAGGCCGAGCGGACGACGTGCTTCAGCGCCGGCGCCGAGGCCCAGCGCGATCGGCAGCGTGCCGACCAGCGCCGCCATCGTCGTCATCATGATCGGACGGAAGCGGACCAGACAGGCTTCGTGGATCGCTTCGCGCGGTGTCTTGCCGTGCTCGCGCTGCGCTTCAACCGCGAAGTCGACCATCATGATGCCGTTCTTCTTGACCAGGCCGACCAGCATGATCACGCCGACGAACGCGTAGAGGCTCAACTCGGTCTTGAAAATCAGCAGCGTCAGCAGCGCGCCGAAGCCGGCTGACGGCAGTCCCGAAAGAATCGTCAGCGGATGCGTGAAGCTCTCGTAGAGAATGCCGAGGACGATGTAGATCACGACGATCGCCATGATCAGAATCAAGCCGAGGCCGCGCAACGAATCCTGGAAGGCCTGCGCCGTGCCCTGGAACGTCGTCGCCATCGTCGACGGCAAGGTCGTTGCCGCGGCGGATTGAATCGCGTTGACCGCGTCGCCGAGCGCGAGGCCGGGACGCAGGTTGAACGAGATCGTCACCGAGGGGAGCTGGCCGGTGTGGCTGACGCTCAGCGGACCTGCATCGGTCGTGACCTTCGCGACCGTGCTGAGCGGAATCAGACCGCTCGAGCCGCGGACGTAGAGCATCTGCAGCGCCGCCGGATCCTTTTGATACTCGGGCGCCACCTGCAGAATCACCTGATACTGATTGTTCGGCGCGTAGATCTGGGACACCTGGCGCGTGCCGTAGGCGTTGTAGAGCGCGGTTTCGACCTGATTCGACGCTGAGGCCGAGCGAGGAAATCTTGTCGCGATCCATGTCAACGAGGACCTGCGGATTCTTGAGCAGCAGGTCGCTGCTGACGTCTTCGATGCCGGGAATCTCGCGAATCTTCTGCTCGAAGATCGGCGCCCACTGATAGAGCTCGACGGTGTCGGTATCCTGCAGCGTGAACTGATACAAGCTGCGCGCGCCGCCCTGGCCGCCCAGGTTAATCGGCGGCTGGTTCACGAGGAACACCCGGACCCCTGGCACCTGCGCCAGTTTCGGACGAAGGCTCGCGATCACCTGATCGACCGACACGCTTCGTTCGGCGCGCGGCTTGAGATCGACGCTGATCCGTCCGGTATTGCCGCCGCCGCCACCACCGGGACCGGGACCGCCGCCGACATTGCTGCTGTAACTGGCAACGTTCGGATCCTGTATGACAATCGCCGCCACGTCTTGCTGGTGGCGAACCATCTCGTTGAAGCCGATGCCCTGCATCGCTTCGACGCTGATGTTGAAGCGGCCCTGATCCTCGCTCGGCAGGAAGCCTTTCGGCACCAGGCCAAAGATGTAAACCGTTCCAATCAGCAGCCCGATCGACACCGCCATCGTCACCACGTGGAAGCGCAGCGCGCCGCGCAGCGTGACGTCGTAGAAGCTTCAGCCACAGGTCGAACATCCTCTCAGTGGCGTTGTAGAACCAGCCGTGTTTCTGTGCGTGCGGCGGCTTGAGGAAGCGGCTGCAGAGCATCGGCGTCAGGGAAATCGACACGAAGCCCGACACCAGAATCGCGACGCCGATCGTCACCGCAAACTCGTGGAGCAGGCGTCCGACGACGCCGCCCATGAACAGCACCGGAATGAAGACGGCCGCCAGCGAGACCGTCATCGAGATAATCGTGAAGGAAATTTCCTTCGACCCATCGTAGGCGGCGCGCATCGGCGACTTGCCCATTTCCATGTGCCGCACGATGTTCTCGAGCATGACGATGGCGTCGTCGACGACGAAGCCGACGCAGAGCGTCAACGCCATCAACGACAGGTTGTCGAGGCTGTAGTTCAGCAGATACATCGCTGCGAACGTGGCCACCAGCGAGGCGGGCAGCGCGAGGCTGGGAATAATCGTCGCCGAGACGTTGCGCAGGAACAGGAAGATGACCAGTACGACAAGGCAAATGGTCAGGACCAGCGTGAACTTGACGTCGTGAACCGATTCGCGAATCGGAATCGAGCGGTCGGTGCGGACGTCGAGCGACAGCGCGGCGGGCAGTTGCTCGCGAATCTGCGGCAGCAGCGCCTTCACCGCGTCGCAGACTTCGACGACGTTGGTGCCCGGCTGTTTCTGGACCGCCAGATAAATCGTGCGTTCGCCCTGGTACCATGCGGCGTTCTTGTCGTTCTCAATCCCGTCGTAGACCCGCGCGACTTCGTTCAGGCGAACCGGGTTGCCGTTGCGATAGGCGACGATCATCGGCCCGTACTGCTGGGCCTTCATCAGCTGGCCGTTCGCCTGCACGACGAACGTCTTGTCGTCGCCGTAAATCGTGCCGGTCGGCAGATTGACGTTGTTGTTCGAGATCGAAGTGGCGATCTCGTCTAACCCGATGCCGTGCGCCGCGAGTTTGTGCGGGTCGACGTCGACGCGCACCGCGTACTTGGCCGCGCCGAACACGTTGACCTGCGCGACACCGCTGACCATCGAAATCCGCTGCGCGATCGTCGACTCGGCGTACTCGTTGATCTGCGACATCGCCAGCGTGCCGGAGCGCAACACCAGGAACAGCACCGGCTGGTCGCCGGGGTTCACTTTGTTGTACCAGGGCGGCGACGGCATCTGCGGCGGCAGCGAGCGCTGCGTGCGCGCAATCATCGACTGAACGTCCTGCGCGGCGGCGTCGATGTTACGGCTCAAGTCGAACTGCAGCGTGATGTTGGTGAAGCCGAGCGAACTGGTCGAATTGATCGAGGTCAGGCCGGCGATCGTCGAGAACTGTTTCTCGAGCGGCAACGCCACGGCCGATGCCATCGTCTCGGGACTCGCACCCGGCAACCCTGCGTTCACCTGGATGGTCGGAAAGTCCACCGTCGGCAGGTCGCTGACCGGCAGCTGCTGGTAAGCAAGCGCACCGAAGCAGATCACCCCAAGGATGATCAGCGTGGTCGTAACCGGTCGTTTGATGAATAGCGCGGCTAGGTTCATGACGCGGTTTTCTCCCCGCCTTTGACCGTGATGCGGCTGCCTGGCACCAGCCGGATTTGTCCGTCGAGCACCACGGTCTCGCCGGGCTTCAGACCCTCTTGAATCACTGAATCGCTATCTTTGGTGCGGGCCACGATGACCGTACGGAGATCGACGGTCTGATCCGGTTTCACGACGAACACGTAGGTGCCCTGTTGTCCGGTTTGAACCGCCGCTGAAGGCACAACCACCGCGGTCGGATCCGAGGTGAGCGTGACCGTGACGTTCGCGAACTGCCCCGGCCACAGCCGTCGATCCTCGTTGGGAAAGGTGCCTTTGACCTTGATCGTGCCGGTCGTGATGTCGACAGAGTTGTCGATGAAATTGACGCGGCCGACCGACGGTGCGCCAGTGTCGCCGGAGGGCTGTGCCCGCACGATTAGCTGACCGCCCGCCATGAATTTTTTCAACAGCGGCAATTGCGCTTCCGGGATCGCGAACGACACGTAGACCGGCGTAATGCGGTTGATCGTGACGATCGGATTGGTGTCCTGGCCGCGGACCAGATTGCCCGGGTGCACCTGGAGCAGACCGGTGCGTCCCGAAATCGGCGCCTCGATGGTGGCGTATTCCAACTGCACCCTGGCGTTCTGGATGACCGCCTTGTCGGCGTTCACGGTGGCCTCCAGTGCTGCGGCCTGCGTAACGATCTGGTCGACCTGCTCGCCGGGTTGCGATGCCACGCTGCTTGCAGATCCTTGTAGCGCGCCGCCGACGCCCTGGCGTTGTTGGCTTGCGCGATATCGCGCTGCAGCGTCGCCTCGGCCTGCTCGAGCGCCGCCTGCAGCGGCCGTTTGTCGAGTTCGACCAGCACCTGGCCCTGGGTGACGTCTTCGCCTTCCTTGAAATGCACCGAGGTCATTTCGCCGGTGATTTGCGCGCGCACCGCCACCGTGGTCGCGGCGATCACGGTACCAATGCCCTGGATTTCGAGCGGTACCGATTTCTGCACCACCGGCGCGATGGTGACCGGCACCGGCGCGTTCAAACCACCGCGTCCCCCGGCATTGCCGCGGCCGCCGCCTGCGTTCGAACTGTTACCCGACGATGTCCCTTTCGCCTCGCCGCCCGAGCAGGCAGTGGTGGCGACGGCCAGCGCGACTGCAATCAACGAATGACTACGCATGTGTCCCGTTATTCGAATCGGAGCGCGTCGATCGGATCGAGCGCTGCCGCCTTTCTCGCCGGATAGAAGCCAAAGAAGATACCGGTGACCGCCGCGAATCCGAACGCGACGACCACGGCCTGCGGCGAAATTGCCGTCGGCCACGACATCCACAACGTCACCCCGCGCGACAGCGCAAAGCCAAGCGCGATACCGATCATGCCGCCGAACAGGCTCAGCACGACCGCTTCGACGAGGAATTGCCACAGCACGTCGCGCCCGCGCGCGCCGATTGCCATGCGAAGGCCGATCTCGCGAGTGCGTTCAGTGACCGAGACCAGCATGATGTTCATGATGCCGATGCCGCCCACCAGCAGCGACACGCCGGCGATGCTGGCGAGCAAGGCGGTCATCGTCTGGGTGGCCTGCACGCGCACGCTGGCCATTTCCTCCATCGTGCGAACCATGAAGTCGTCCGGGTCGCCCGGCTGAATCTTGTGGCGCGTGCGAAGCAGTGCGGCGATGCGATCGGCCGTCGCGCTGGTGTCGTCGGCGGTAGCGGCGGAAACAGTGATGTTCTGGACGAAGGTGATGCCGCGCATCTTCTTCATCACCGTCGTGTACGGCACGTAGACCACGTCGTCCTGGTCCTGGCCCATGCCTGACTGACCTTTGCTGGCGAGCACACCCGTCACGGTGAACGGCTGATTGTTGATGCGGATGATCTGACCGACGGGATTGCCGTCTTCGCCGAACAATTGATCGCGGACCACTTTGCCGAGCACGGCGACTTTCGACGCGGTGGCGACATCGGTCGGCGTGAAGAACGCGCCTTGAACGGTCGGCCAATCGCGAATCAGCGGCAGGTCCACGTCACTGCCTTGAACCTGCGTGCCCCAGTTCATGTTGCCGGCCACCACCTGGCCGCGGGTGTTGACGCCGGCGGCCTTGTACTGCACGCCCTGCACTTCGCCGATCGCTTGCGCGTCTTCCGGTGTCATCGTGCTGGCGTTGCCCTGGCCCATGCGCACGCCGCCCTGCATGAAGTTGCCGGCGCTGACCATGATCATGTTGGTGCCGGCCGACTGAATCTGCGATTCGATCGACGACTGCGCGCCGGTGCCGAGCGCGACCATCGTGATCACCGCGGCGACGCCGATGATCATGCCGAGCATCGTCAGCGCGGTCCGCATTTTGTTGCGGCCAAGTGCCTTCAGGGCGATGCGGAGAATCATCAAGGTGGACATGGTTACGACGAGGCTCCGCTGATGGTTGGCTGGTCGGTCGTTGGGATGTCCAGGTCCTCGAACGCCTGCTGCAGACTGGCCAGTTCCTCGCTCGCCTGGCGCCGGCGAATGACCGGACGATCCGCGACGACATGTCCGTCACGGAATGTCACAATACGCGTCCCGTACTCGGCGATATCCATTTCATGCGTGATCAGCACGACGGTGATGCCGCGCTCGACGTTCAGGCGCTGGAACAGTCCCATCACTTCGATGCTGGTCCTGGTATCGAGGTTGCCAGTCGGCTCGTCCGCCAGCAGAATCGACGGGTTGTTGATCAGCGCGCGGGCGATGGCGACGCGCTGTTGCTGACCGCCGGACAATTGATTCGGATGGTGATCGACGCGCTCTCCGAGTCCTACCGCGGCAAGCATTTCGGTTGCGCGTTTGTGACGGTCGGCCGTGCGCAGCGGGTTGCCGCCGTAGAGGAGCGGCAGTTCGACGTTGTCGAGCGCCGAGGTCCGCGACAACAGATTGAAGCCCTGAAATACGAAACCAATTTTCTTGTTACGCACCGCGGCGAGCGCATCCTTCGACATCCGCGACACGTCCTGACCATCGAGCAAGTACTGACCCGAGGTCGGCCGGTCGAGGCAGCCGACGATGTGCATGAAGGTCGATTTGCCGGAGCCGGAAGGACCAGTGACCGCCAGGAACTCGCCGGTGCGGACATCGAGATTGACGCCGCGTAGCGCCTTCACCTCGTGCTCGCCGACCTGATAGGTCTTGACGAGCTGCTTAATCGAGATCACCGTCGACATTCGGACTTCCGACCCTCCACTTTCGACCTCTGACTCGCGACTTGACTCGCGACTCGCGACTTGCGTCTTACCTCCCGCCCGGTCCGCGTCCCCCGCCGAATCCGCCCGGCCCGCGTCCGCCCGGCATCAGCGGGTTGCCGTTGGCGTTGCCTTGCGGCTGCGTCCGTGTGGTGCCCAGACCGGTCACGCTGGTGATGACTTCCATGTTCTGCTGGAGTTCGCCGCTCAACAGCTCGGTGTTCGTGCCGTCAGTGATTCCGAGCCGCAAGTTCACCGGCTTCATCTGATGATCCATGAACACCCAGGCACGTCCTCGCGATTCCACGACCGGCAGGGGAGCGAACAACGCGTCGATGGTCTGGGCGTTTTGAATCGTGCCGTACTTCGGCTTGATCATCGAGGCGGCGCCGCCTTCGCCTGTCGTCTTCGCTCCCGGCTTCGTGCCCGGTTTTCCGCCTTCGCCCGCTGGCTTTGCTCCGGGCTTCGGCGCGACGAGCTCCTCGAACGCGGTCGTGTCCTGGCCGCGTTCCTTCATCCGAGCGATGAACTGCTTCTGCTCGTCAGGCGTCATCGTTTTGAACCGCTCGAGCATGCGCGCTTGCCGCTCCGCCGGGTCGCCACCGCCGAACCCACCGCGACCACCGCGTCCGCCCCCTTGCCCCCCATCAGCCGCCGCCGCCGAACCGGTTGAACCCTGCGAACCCTGAGAACCCTCTGAACCCCGCGAACCTCTCGGAACCTTGCGAACCCCGTGAACCACTCGAACCTTGCGAACCCACTCGAACCTTGTGAACCCTGCGAACCACTGGAGCTGTGAACCTGCGAACCACTAGAACCCCGCGAACCCCCCGAACCTCCCGAACCCCGCGAACCCCGTCCTGCGAACTGCACTTCCGGCGGCACTGCCTGGTTCAGCGCGGCAAACATTTCAGTGGTCGGGCGGAATCGCAGCGCCGCGTTCGGGACTCGCAACACGTCGCTCTTCTTGGCCACTTCGATCTTGACGTTCGCCGTCATACCCGGTTTCAGTTTCAGCTGCTGGTTGGGCACCGTGATAACCGTTCCGTAGGTCGTCACGTTCTGCACGACGACCGGCTGCAGGCGAATCTGCGACACCGTGCCGTCGAAGTTGTCGGTGGGATACGCGTCGACGCGGAAGGTGACGTGCTGTCCCGGACGAATCCGGCCGACGTCCGCTTCGTCGATGTTCGCATTGACCTGCATTTCCGTCAGGTCCGCGGCGATCACGAACAGCGTCGGCGCCTGCATGCTCGCCGCCACCGTCTGGCCGACGTCGACGCTGCGCTGCGTCACGATGCCGTCGATCGGCGCGTTGATGATCGTGTGATCGAGGTTCACCTGGCTCTGGTTCACCGACGCTTCCGCCATCGTCACCTGGGCTTGTGCCTGAGTGACCGTCGCCAGTTGCGATTGGAGCGTGGCCTGCGCGCTGTCGACGGCCACTTTCGCCGCGTCGAGCTCGCTCTGTGCCAGAAGACTGCGCGCGGACAGTTCCTTGGCGCGCGTGTACTTCTGATTCGCGTCGGTCAGCTGAACCTTCGTCCGTTCGAGGTCGCTCTGGGCTTTCGTCTGGTTGGCCTTTGCCTGACTGAGGCTGGCGCGCGTTTGCTGCAGCTGGGCGTCGAACAGCGAAGGATCGAGCCGCGCGATTACCTGGCCCTTTTTCACGATCGAGTTGAAGTCCGCGCCCAGCCATGAAATGTTGCCCGACACCTGGCTGCCCACTTGCACTGTAGTGACGGCCTGCAGCGTACCGGTGGCGCCGACGGAATCGATGATGTCGCCGCGGCTGATCGGAGCCGTATTGACCGAGATCTCGGTGCCGTTGCGCTTGTAGTAGTAGGCGCCGACACCGGCCCCGATCGCCGCGATGATGAGAAGGACGATTGCCGCTCTTTTCATAGTGGTCTAATCAGCACCCAGCACCCGGCACCCAGCACTCAGCACTCGGCACCATTACTGTCCCTGACGTACGGCCGCACGGTCGTCGCCGCCGTCGCGCCGGCACCGCCGCCCGGGTTGACCAGCGTGATGCTCAGGTTCTGCAGCGTCGTCTGCTGCAACCGTTCGAGCTCGACGAGCGCCTTCCGGTAATTGAGCACCGCCAGCAGTTCGTTGTTCTGCGCCGTTGCGAGATCGCGTTGCGACTGAATCACGTTGTAGTTGGTCGACATTCCGACCTCGAACTTGCTGGTTTCCGCTTCGAGCTGCTTCTGCGCGAGTTCGCGCGCAGCCTGGGCCGCGTCGACGCGCTCGGCCGACGTCTGCGTGGTGACCGCCGCATTGGTCACGTCGGTGGCGATTTGCAGCTCGATTTGTTTGAGCTGCGCGTTCACCTGATTCACCTGCACGCGCGCGCGCGCGACGTTCGCTTCCTGCGAGCTCACCCCGAGCGGGTACGAGAAGTTGAGCGAGAGCGTCCAACGCGGGTAAGCGCCGTTGAACAGCGTCGAAAGAGCGTCGCCGTAGCCACCGGGAATGGTCCCGATCGGTCTGCGGTTGACCCCGGTCGAAGTCGGATCGTAGGTGAACTGAGAACCGCCGAGTCCGACGAACCCGTATGTCGCAGTCATGTCGGCTTGCGGTTTCAGCTGATCCACCAGGTACTTGAGCGTGACGTCGTTGGACTGCAGGTTCTTGCGTGCGATCTCGTAGTCCGTCCGCTCGCTGAGCGCGCGGCGGACCGCGCCTTCCACGTCGACCGCCTCTGGCCGGAATTCGGGCCGGTCGGTCGGATCCAGCTGCGCGCTCCAGTTCGGGTCCTGCGTGCCGCTGACGATCAGCCGTTTCAGCGCCAGTTCCGCGGTCTGCATGGTCTGCATCACGGTGGCAAGGTTCTGCCGCGCCGTTGCCGCCTGCGACTGCGCCTGCACGACGTCGATCGGCGCCATCGTGCCCACCTCGACGCGCGTCTGGTTGTCTTTCACGAGCTGCTCGGCGAGCGTCACCGATTGCTGCGCCACTTCGACCGCCTGTGTGGCATACACGTAATCCCAGTACGCGTTTCGCACGTTGGACAGCGTGTTGGTAATGGTGGCTTTCAGCTGCACGTCCGTGATGTCGCGGTTGATTTTGCTGACGGCAAGCTGCTGCCGTGTCGAATCAATCTTGAACCCGCGGAGCAGCGGCTGCACGTACGCCCCCGACCAGTTCGTGTTGAACGACGGGTTGTAGAGCGTATTCAGGCTCGACGTTGTCTGGCGGTTATTGTTCAGGGTTACGTTGAATGAACCGCCGCCCCACGGCACCGCCTGCGCGACGCCGCCGTTGAAGGTATTCAGTGTCGTATCAACGCCGGCGCCCTGCGTCTGGCCGCCCGACAGCGTAGATGTCGTCGGATTGGTCGTCCCCTGGCTGCCAACCGTAGAGGTCAGCGAGGTGTGGTAGACCGAGCGGATGCTTGCGATAGCGATGTCGTTGATTTCCGGGTTCAGCCGTTGCACCGCGATATCGAGGTTCCGCTCGAGCGCGAACTTGACGGCATCCTCCAGCGTCAGCGTCACCTTGGGCCGCGCCTGACCGGCCGCCTGGGTCGACGGAACCTGCGGCATTTCGCGCGCGACGGTATCAGCCGCCTGCTTGATCAGTTCCTGTATGCGCGCTTCAGAAATCTGCGCGTGCGCGGGCGCGGCCAGTGCCACACCAGCGATAACCACTCCTACAACTCCTGCACGTCTCATTGCGTTTCTCTCCAAAATTCGCTCGGCCACTGGCCTTGCGCTCCTCAGTGCTTGCCGCGGCCGTCGCGGCGATGATCTTTTTCCCACTGTTCGTACTTCTGATTCAGCTTGACACGCTGCTCGGGCGACAGAATCTGCCGCATCCGCAGCAGCATCAGCGTCCGCATCTTGTTCATGTGCGATCGAATTGCTTCAACCTTGTCGACCTGTTTGATGACCGAGGCCTCGTCGGCGTTCGCCGCGATCATCCTCGACAGTTCCTCTTCTTGCGCGTCCAGTTCCGCTCGCTTCTCGCGCAAGGTCGGGATGGTTTTCTGGAAGACCGCGTCGATCTTTCCGCTCTGGTCGGCGGTAAGCGAAAGGTCGTGCTGAAACTGAGCGTCGCGCCACCAGGGGAAACCAAACGATTGTCCGCGAACCGGGGCCGTTAGCGCCAGCAGCAGCAGAGCCGCAAACGCCGGGAATCGCCATCTCGATCGCATTCGTAAACCTCTGAAAAGACTGTTACTTGAGGGAATACGACGCGAGGTGTTAAGGCATTTATAAGGTGACAATCTTTTACCTTGGGGACTGAGGGGACTGGGGGACTGGGGACTGAGGGACTGGGGGACTCGGGGACTGGGGGACTAGGGATGGGTTGGGGACTTCCAGTCCCCTAGTCCCTTAGTCCCCAGTCCCCGTTCTTACGCGCAAAACGCTTCGAGCTTGGCGATGACTGCGCCGACGAGGTTGTCCGGGGTTGAGGCGCCGGAGGTCAAGCCGACCGTTACGCTCCCGCTCTTCGGCAACCAGCCTTCGAGGGTTACCTCGTCCTTGCGGCCGACCGGGCGGTAGCGAATCGCGTCGGCAGAGATCAGGCAGTCGGGATCGGCGATGTGGAACGTCGGCCGTGATGCCGCGCAAATCCGCGCCAGGTTTGCGGTGTTGCTGCTGTTATAGCCGCCGATGACGACCATCAGGTCAACCGGCTTGTCGCGCAGCAGCGCAACAACGGCGTCCTGCCGATCCTGGGTTGCGCTGCAAATGGTGTCGAAGGCCTGGTAGCGTGCGTTGCAGCCTTCTTCGCCGTAGCGCTCTTTCATGGCGGCGCGCAGCATTTCGCCGATTTCGAGCGACTCGCTCATCAGCATCGTCGTCTGGTTGGCGAGACCAATCCGCTGCAGGTCGCGCTCTGGATCAAAGCCTGCCGAAACCGCCTTGCCAAATTTCGTCATGAAGGCTGCGGCGTCGATTCCGTGGCGGATCTGGTCGCAAACGAACGCGGTTTCGGCACGGTCGAACACCACCAGAAAGTGACCACCGCACGAGACGGCGTGCGATGCGGTTGCTTGCGTTTCCTCGTGCCACACCTTGCCGTGAATGACCGACGTGTATCCGCCTTCCGCGTAGCGACGCACGTTTTTCCACACGTTCAGCACCGACCCGCAGGTCGTGTCGATCAGCGTGCAACCGCGTTTGTCGAGCTGCTGCAGCGTCGCGACCGTGACGCCGAAAGCGGGAAGGATGACAACGTCGCTCGGTCCGAGGCGATCGATCGCTCCCTCATCGTCGCTCAGGAAGCGGATCCCCATCGCGCGCAACTTTTCGTTCACGTGCGGGTTATGAATGATTTCGCCGGTCAGATGGATCGCGCGATTCGGAAACCGTTCGCGCGTCTGATAGGCGTAGTCGACGGCCCGATCGACGCCGTAGCAGAACCCGAACTCGCGCGCCAGATGCACCGTGAGCCGGCCCGCTTCATAGGTGAAATCGTTCGCCTTGATCTGTTCGACGACGGAGCTGTGATAGTTCTCGGCCAGCATGCCGGCGACGGCGTGCTTCAGGTCGAGACCTTTGCGGAAAATAAGGATGCATGCGCATAGTCGGGGTTCGGGTTCCAGGGTTCGAACGCGAGAACCCACTACCCGAACCCATACCCGAACCCACGTCCCGCGCGTGTGGGGTGAACGCGTCGAATGCCAGCAGTTCGCGCGTGTGCGGCCGTTCGAGGGCGATTTCGAGATCCGACAGGAACGCGTCGTCCGCCGCGGATTGCTTGTTGTCGACGCGAACCGCGACCGGATTCAGCAGCGGCACGCCCACCTGTGGCGCAAACGCCTGTGGCGAGCGGCTATGCGCGCCGTAGTTATAGGAGGCACCGACCGCGACGCCGATGAATAACCCGGCAGCGGCCGCCGCGGCAATCCACCGCGACGAACCATGCGACGTCGATGTCGTCATCGAACGACGCACGAAATCGACCGATCGCCGCCCCGGGAAGCGAATGATTCGCGCCGGATGGGCGACATGCAGCAGCCGCTCAACGATGCGCTGGTGTTGCGCCTTCAGATGGTCGTGCGTGAAGATGGCGTCGGCTTCCGCGCTGCCCTCGGCCTGAAGACCTTCCATGAATGCGGAGAGATCGGCATAACGCTCGGCACACGGCTGGCAGTCGGCAAGATGTTCAGCGGCAGGCGGATCCGGCCGTTCGCCCGCATGCTCGGCGAGATAGCACTCGAACAGCCGTTCTTCGAGCAAGTGCTGATGCGTCACGGCTTTTTCTCCACGCCACCGAGCAGCCCGCGCAGCTTGCGCGCGGCCCGGAATAGATGCACGCGTACGGTGGATTCGTTCAGGCCGGTCATCGCGCTGATTTCCTTCGGCGTGCAGTCGCCGTATTGGCTCAGCATAAAAACGGTCCGTTGGCGGCCATCGAGGCGATCGACCGCTGCCGCCACTCGTGCGCGGCGCTCACGCGCCAGAAGTTTGTGCTCCGGATCGGTGCGGCCTTTTGCCGTCGACACGCGCGCCTCGTCTGCGGCCGACACCTCGCCGGCAACAAACCATCGCTCGCGACGGCTGCGCGCCTTGCGACGATCGAGGCACCCGTTGATGAGAATGCGGGTAAACCAGACTTCGAACGGCCACGCCTCGCGATACGATCCGATGTGACTGAAAACCTTGACAAACGCGTCCTGCACAGCCTCGTCGGCCTCGGAAGCGTCCCTGAGATACTGGTATGCGATTCGCGACGCCCGGCGCTGATGAATTGTGACGAGCTCGCCGAAGCGTTCCCGCGCCTCGTCCAATTGATCGCGCTGGACCAGGTCGCGAATCTCGATCGCGATGCGCGTATCTTCACTGACCGGCGCGGCTGGACCGACCCCTTTTGCGGACACACGGACGGATGGCCGGGCGCCGTCGTCGCCGGCATCGACAGGATGTGCGTCTGGGGTAGTGCGCAGGTCTCCACTCATAGGAAATTACGATTCGCCCGGGCGGGTGTTTACAGTTTACTGTAAAATGGTCGCTTTCTTTGTATCTGACTGGCCTTTCATATTTTAGGAGCGTCCGGGAAGAGGCTCCCCGGACAGAAAAAACGCGATGAGTACGGAAGTCGAGCGGGGACGGGACCTCGAACGCGAGGGGATCAAGACCGATCGCGTGCGATGGAACCTGTCGCCTGCCGCTCTTTACGAAGAGGCGATCAGGCGCCAGGAAGGGACCATCGCGGCCGAAGGCCCCCTCGCGTGCCGCACCGGGCAGCACACCGGCCGGTCGCCTAACGATAAGTTCGTCGTCCGGGAACCGTCGAGCGAAGCGCTGATCGAGTGGGGCAAGGTCAACCGGCCGATGGATCCGGCACTGTTCGACGCACTTCACCGCGATCTGCTGAGTTCGCTGACCGGCAAGGAGCTGTTTGTCCTGGATTGTTATGCCGGCGCGGACGCGAAGTTTCGCCTGCCAGTGCGCGTCATCACCGAATACGCGTGGCACAACCTGTTCTGCCGGAACCTGTTTATCGATGATCCGGCGGCTGCCGCTGCCGCGGCCCCTGAATTCACCATTATCGATTCTCCAAGTTTCAAGGCCGACCCGCGTCGCCATGGTTCGAATTCCGACGTCGTCATCGCGCTGCACTTCGGGAAACGACTGGTGCTGATTGCGGGCACCAGCTATGCCGGCGAGATGAAGAAGTCGGTGTTCTCGCTGCTGAACTATCTGCTGCCGCTGCAGAATGTCCTGTCGATGCATTGCTCGGCAAATATCGGCGCGAGCGGCGACGTGGCGCTGTTTTTTGGATTATCCGGGACCGGCAAAACGACGCTGTCGAGCGACCCCGACCGCCGATTGATTGGCGACGACGAGCACGGTTGGAGCGATCGCGGTGTGTTCAACTTCGAGGGCGGCTGTTACGCGAAAACGATTCGGCTGTCGGCTGAGGCGGAACCGCAGATCTTTGCGACGACCCGCCGATTCGGCACCGTGCTCGAGAACGTGGTACTCGATCCGGTAACCCGTTCGCTGAACCTGGATGACGATCGCTTTACCGAGAATACGCGGGCGGCATATCCGATTTCGTTCATCGACAACGCCGAGCCGACGGGGCAGGGCGGCCATCCGCGGAACGTCATCATGCTGACCGCCGATGCCTTCGGCGTACTGCCGCCGATCTCGCGCCTCACGCCGCAAGCGGCGATGTATCACTTTCTCTCCGGATACACCGCCAAGGTTGCCGGAACCGAAAAAGGCGTGACCGAACCGAAAGCGACTTTCAGCACCTGCTTCGGGGCGCCGTTTCTCCCACTCGCACCGAGCCGGTACGCGACGATGCTCGGCGAGAAAATCGCTCGCCATGAAGCACGCGTCTGGCTGGTGAACACCGGCTGGAGCGGCGGGCCGTACGGCGTCGGCAAGCGCATGAAGATCGGCTATACGCGCGCGATGATCCGCGCCGCACTATCGGGCGCGCTCGACCGCGGGTCGTTCGAGAAAGACCCGATCTTCAATCTCGACATTCCGGCGAGTTGTCCCGACGTGCCTTCCGAGGTGTTGAATCCGCGTAATACGTGGTCCGACCGGGACACCTACGACGCGCAAGCCCGCAAGCTCGCTGCAATGTTCCGCGACAACTTCAAGACGTTTGAAGCGACCGTCGGCGCCGACGTCATCGCCGCCGGTCCGAATGCCTGATCGCTTCGAGGCCGTCATCGGCCTCGAAATTCACGCGCAGCTGCTCACGGCGTCGAAAATCTTCTGCGGCTGTAGCGCCGCGTTCGGCGCCGACCCGAATACCCACGTTTGCCCGGTATGCCTTGGACTGCCGGGAGCGTTGCCGGTACTGAATCGAGCCGCGGTCGACCTGGCCATTCGCGCCAGCCTCGCGCTTGGCTGCACCGTTCAGCCCATTTCGATCTTCGCGAGGAAGAACTACTTTTATCCCGACCTGCCGAAGGGTTATCAGATTTCTCAGTACGAGCAGCCGCTGGCAGTCGCCGGCGTGATCCAGGCTGGCAGCGACTACTGGACGCCAGACTACGACATCCGCATCACGCGGGTGCACATGGAAGAAGATGCCGGCAAGCTGCTCCACGAAGGCTCGGATCGTTACAGCCTGGTGGATTTGAACCGTGCCGGGACGCCGCTGATCGAAATCGTGACCGAGCCTGACTTTCGGACGGCGAAGGATGCGGCGGCGTTCTTCGGTTACTTGCGCGAGCTGCTGGTCAGCATCGGCGTCAACGACGGCAACATGGAGGAAGGCAGTTTGCGCTGCGACGCGAACGTGTCGGTCCGACGCGCCGGCGCGAGCGCGCTCGGCACCAAGGCCGAGATCAAGAACGTGAACTCGTTTCGCTTTGTCGAAAAAGCAATCGACTACGAAATCGCGCGCCAGACTGAAGTGCTCAACGAAGGCGGACGCATCATTCAGGAAACACGTCTGTTCGACCCGGCGAACGGTCGAACGTTCTCGATGCGCAGCAAAGAAGAGGCGCACGACTATCGCTATTTTCCCGAGCCCGATTTACCGCCGCTCGAAGCCGACGAGGCGCGGGTCCGTGCTATCCGCGAGGCGATGCCGGAACTGCCGGCCGTATGGCGTCGGCGTTTGCAGCACCGATATCAGCTGTCGAGCGTTGACGCCGCCACGCTGACCCAGGCGCGGCCGAGCCTTGGCCGCTATTTCGAAGAAGTGATTGCGGCGGGCGCCGATCCCAAGGCGGCGAAAAACTGGGCGATCGGCGCGGTCAGCGCCAAGATGAACGAGCTGGGCACGGACGATGCGCGCTCGATCGCGGGCACTGTTCCGGCCAGGGAACTGACCGCGCTGCTGCAGCTAATCGACGCCGGTACGATCAGCAATTCGATCGGCAAGGATGTGTTCGAGAAAATGTTTGCCTCGGGCCACACTGCGGAGTCGATTGTCGCCGGCGAAGGCCTCGCGCAAATCGGTGACGACTCGGCGATCGCGGCGCTAATCGCGGACGTGTTGGCGAAAAATGACGACGCGGTGGCGCAGTATCGCAACGGCAAGACCTCGACCTTTGGGTTTCTGGTCGGGCAGGTGATGAAAGCCACCGGGGGCAAGGCGAACCCGAAGCGGGTGAATGAATTGCTCCGAAAAAGTCTTGGCGGGTAGTGTTATACTTGCCTTACTCCAACGACAGTAAGGGCCCGGGTGCACAGGCAGCGTGATTGAAAGCGTAAAGCTTTCCAAGCTCTACAACCGTGGCGTGTACGCGCTGCGCGACCTGTCCATCACCATCGACAAGGGCGAGTTTCTGTTCCTGACCGGCCCGAGCGGCGCCGGCAAGTCCACCTTTCTGAAGCTGCTGCTACGCGAGGACTTGCCCAGCAACGGCGAATTGACGGTCATGGGCCGCGATCTGCGGACCCTGAAACCGGCGCAGATCCAGAGTTATCGACGCGGTGTCGGATTCGTTTTCCAGGATTTCCGTCTCGTTCCACGCTTCACCGTCTTCGAAAACGTCGCTTTTGTGATGCGCGTGCTGGGGTTGCCACTGGCGACGCAACAACGCAAGACGTTTCAGGTGCTGAAGTGGGTGGGATTGCAGCACCGCATGAATGCCTATCCGGAGGAACTCTCCGGCGGAGAGCAGCAGCGCATTGCCATCGCACGGGCGCTAGTGAACGATCCGCAGTTGGTTCTCGCCGACGAGCCGACCGGTAACCTCGATCCCGACTTGTCGCTCGAAATCATGAATCTGTTCCGCGAGGTCAACGCACGCGGCACCACCGTCATCGTCGCAACGCACGATCGCGAGTTGATTCGCCGCGTTGGCCGGCGCTCCGTGACGCTCGACCACGGACAGATTGTCGAGACGACCTAGATGCAGGCGATCCGTTACTCGTTGGAGGAAGCTGCCCGCAGCCTGTGGCGCGGCCGTCAATCGGGGATGTTGTCGACGGCGACGATCGCGCTCGCGCTATTCGTGCTCGGCGCATTCCTGCTGGTCACGGCCAATCTCGAACGGCTCGGCGCGGAATGGAGCAGTGCCGCGGAACTGTCGGTCTATCTCAAAGACGATGCGACCGCACAAGATCGCGCGGCCATCGAGTCGTTATTGGCGCCGGGAGACGTCGTCGCATCACACGAGTTCGTCTCGAAAATGGATGCGTTGACGCGGTTCAAGCAGACGTTCGCCGAGCTGGCCACATCGGTTGATGGTCTTGGTGAAAACCCGCTGCCGGCGTCGTTCGAGGTACAGCTGCGGCCATCGGCTGCGAACCACGTGGACGGGCTTGCGCAGAGTCTGCGCGACACCAGAGGCGTCGCTGACGTTCGCTACGACCGGCAGTGGCTGAACCGCCTCCTGTCGGCAATCGGCATCGTGCGGACGGTGGGTTGGGTGTTGGGGGCGGTGCTGACGATTGCAGCGGCGCTGACGGTGGCGAACGTGGTCCGGCTGGCGCTTTACGCTCGCCGCGATGAGCTCGAAATCATGCAGCTCGTCGGTGCGCCGACCAGTTATGTAAAAGGACCCTTCGTGATGGAAGGGGTTTTACAGGGTGGCATCGGGTCGATCCTTGCTCTTGTCGTCCTTGCAGCAGCCTTTTATGCCGCTCGGGGGCGTTATTTGCGCCCGCTGGCATCCGCCGTGAACCTGTCGACGGTTTCATTTCTGCCAGTTGAGGTCGTTCTGCTGATCGTCATCGGCGGAATGGCGGTCGGCTGCCTCGGCGGGTTGGTCGCGGCAAGGTTTACACAATCTTGACACTGCATTTCCAGCCGTACATACTGGAATCGGTTCGCACGGTAAATTCACCCCGAGGACCTGCATGGCACGCTTCGCGACCGATTCGAGGCCGATTAGCGCAATGCACCCGATCGCAGAGTTCTACCGAGAAGAGTTTGCCAAGCACCATCGCTGCCTGCAGCGGCAGCGGCCCTATTATTCAGAAAGCGCGATTACCGACGTGGAAACCGCGCTCGCGAAAGTCATGGGTCAACTCGAACAACTCTCCACGCAAGACGACGCTCCCCAATTAGTCAGTTCGCTTCTCAAGAAATTCGACGTCGTGACCGGCTTGTCGGCCTGGTCCGATCCCAAACATTCACACTGACCCGTTCTCTCGCTGATCTACGGTTCGACGTCCTGGGAATGGTCAGGGCTGGCCTGCGCGCGTGCGACGCCGGCGAGTTGACCCGTCACGGTCTTGAACCGCTGGTTGCATCCGGCCGCAACAAGATCAACAGCGCACTCGACCGGCCTCGATTTGTCTGCATCGCAGCGGGAAAAGCGGCAACCGCGATGGCGAAAGCCGCGTCAGGCTTGCTGAAGGATCGGTTGCGATCCGGTCTGATCGTCGCTCCCGCGCCGGAGGCATTCGGCAACTTCGTCGCGATCGCCGGCGGACATCCGGTGCCAACCGAGGGCAGCGAGCGCGCCGGCCGCCGCGCGCTGGAAATTGCCGCATCGGTCAAGCCCGATGAAGCGCTGCTGGTGCTTCTTTCCGGCGGCGCATCGGCGTTGATGGCCGTTCCGGCAGACGGCGTATCGCTCGAAGATAAGCGTCGTACCACCGAACAGTTGCTGCGCGCCGGTGCCGACATTCAGGCGCTGAACACGGTTCGCAAGCACCTGTCGGGGATCAAAGGCGGATGGTTGGCCAACCGAGCGGCCGGACCGGTCCGCACCTTCGTGATCTCCGACGTCGTCGGCGACGATCCCAGCGTGATTGCCTCGGGGCCGACGGTTCCTGATGCTTCGACATTCGCCGATGCCCGGCAGCTACTCGATCGCTATGGCGGCACAGCCGCCTATCCGGAGGCGGTCGTCGCGCGGCTCGATCGTGGCGTTCGTGGGGACGTGCCAGAGACGCCGAAGCCGGTGTATCCGCGGCTGGTGCGGTCAGACATTCGCGTGATCGGCACGCGGCGCGATGCGATGCTGGGCGTTCAAGGGCGGGCCGTCGGACTCGGTTACGACGTGCTGCGCATCGAAGATGCCGTGGTGGGCGAGGCTCGCGCCGCCGCGATGGCGCACCTGCGGGCGGTGCTCGCCGCCGCCGCGGATCGTCCACGTCCCCTGTGCGTGATCTCCACCGGCGAAACCACCGTGACCGTGACAGGGCGCGGCAAGGGTGGCCGCAACCAGGAGTTTGCGCTCGCGGCGGCCGAGGCGCTCAGCCAGGCGGGCGGCCGCGCCGTACTCGCCAGCATCGGCACCGACGGCATCGACGGACCGACCGAGGCGGCTGGCGCAATTGCCGACTCGACGACGATCGAGCGCGCCCGGATGGGCGGGCTGGTTCCCGAACGGTTTCTTTCCGACAACAATGCCTACGCGTTTTTCGACGCGCTGGGCGATCTCATCAACATTGGTCCAACCGGCACGAACGTCGGCGACCTTCAAGTAATTCTGTTAGCCTAAATTCAGATGCTTTCACGTGACCACGTGCTCGCGCTGATGCGCGAGCGGGTCCACCATCCCGCCGGCATGCGCGAGCTGTTACAAATTCTGCGCATCGGCCGGGACGACCGCACCGCCTTCAAGCGCCACATCAAAACCCTCGTCGCCTCCGGCGAGCTGATTCAGATCCGCGGCCATCGTTTCGGCCTGCCGGAAAAGATGGATCTCTACGTCGGACGGCTGCAAACCCACCCGGCCGGCTACGGCTTCGTCGTTCCCGAACGGCCACTCGACAACGGCGGCGACATTTACATTTCCGGTCCGTTGATGAACGAGGCAATGCACGGCGACCGCGTGGTGGCGCGCATCGAGCGGATCAAGGATGGCGGACGCGCCGAAGGGCGCGTGATTCGGATTCTCGAGCGCGCCAACGCCTCGATCATCGGCCGCTACGAGCGGGACGAAAACGGTCTTGGCTATGTGGCGCCATTCGACCGCCGCGTGCTGATGGATCTGGTGATCCCCGCCGGCCAGGAGGGTGGCGCGGATCCAGGTCAGATGGTGATCGTCGAGCTGACCCGCTGGCCGACGCAAACCCGCAGCGCAATTGGCCGCGTCGCGGAAGTGCTCGGCGATATCGACGCGCCCGGCGTCGATACCGAGATCATCATCCGCAAGCACGGCATTCCTGACACGCACTCGTCCGAGGCGATCGCCGAAGCGGTGCGGCTGGGCAGCGCCGTCGCCGATCGCGACATCAAAGGGCGCACCGACTTTCGCGGCATTCAGACGGTAACCATTGACGGCGAGCACGCGCGCGACTTCGACGATGCGATCACCATCGAACGGCTGCCGAACGGCAACTTCTGGCTCGGAGTGCACATTGCCGACGTGTCGCATTACGTTCAGGAGGGCAGCGCGCTCGACCGCGAGGCCTACGACCGGGGAACGTCGGTCTATTTTCCGGAACGTGCGGTCCACATGTTTCCATCGGAGCTGGCGACCGGACTATGCAGTCTCAATCCGCACGTCGACCGGCTGGTGCAGTCCTGCCTGATGGAGGTGGATCGCCACGGGCAAGTGCTTCGCTCCGAGTTTCACGATGGCGTGATCAACAGCGACCAGCGAATGACTTACACCGCGGTCAACGGCATTTTGACGGACCGCGATCCGAAGCTGTTAAAAGAGTACGCGGAGCTGGTGCCGATGTTCGAGACGATGCGCCAGCTGTTTCAGATCTTGAACGATGCGCGGCGCCGTCGTGGATCGATCGACTTCGACCTGAACGAGGCCGAGGTCGTCATGGACGATGCCGGCCAGGTCGAGGCGATCATCGCGCTCGAGCGGAACGTCGCCCACCGGCTGATCGAAGAATTCATGCTGCTGGCGAACGAGACCGTCGCGTCCTATCTCGAGTCGCAGTCCGCTCCGACCCTTTACCGGGTTCATGAAGAGCCGGACCTGCTCAAGGTGTCGAAGTTCGAGGAGTTCATCTCCGGGTTTGGCTACAGCCTCGGCGCACCGGTGACCGCGTTGCGGCCGCGGCACTTTCAAAAGCTGGTGGAGCGGATCCATGGCAAGCCGGAAGAGAAACCGATTGCGTTCCTGATGCTGCGGACGATGCAGAAGGCGCGCTACGCGCCCGAAAACCTCGGCCACTTCGGTCTTGCAGCGCCCAGCTATACGCATTTCACGTCGCCGATTCGACGCTACCCCGATTTGGTGGTGCATCGGGCGCTGCGCGCCGCCCGTCACATGGCGCTGACCGCCGAGACCAGGGAGGAACAGACCGAGGAACTGCCGGAAATCGCGCGGCACACCTCGGAGATGGAGCGCCGCGCCGACGATGCCGAGCGCGAACTGCTGCAGTGGAAGAAGGTGAAATTCATGGCCGACAAGGTCGGCGATGAATTCGAGGGATACGTCACCGGTGTCGCCGCGTTTGGCCTGTTCATCGAGTTGATCGAGCACTTCGTCGAAGGGATGGTTCACATTTCGACGATGGCCGACGATTACTATCGCTTCGTGGAAAACGCGCACCTGCTGCGCGGCGAGAACACGCAGAAGATCTACCGCCTCGGCGACAAGGTCAAGGTCCAGGTGATCCGCGTCAACATGGAACAGCGCCAGGTCGATCTCGGGCTGGTCGACATCCTCGAGCGCGTGCGTGACGGTGAGCGCAGCCCGCGACGAAGCCGAGCCGTGCCGAAGCATGAGAAGCGCGGCCGAAAACAACGTCCAGGACGGCGCGAACGGCGACCACCGAAAGCGCGGACGGCGGTAACACGAACCACAAAAAGATGACCACAGAGGCACAGAGGCACAGAGAGGGCCCTTTTGGTTGCTGCGCATCGCGAGTCGGTGCTGCAACCTAACTCCCAATCTGTGGCTCGATGGCTCTGTGGTCCGTACGTCGCCGGTTGCCATGCGATCGATTGTCGTAGGCACGGCCGGTCACATTGACCACGGCAAAAGCGCGCTGGTGCGGGCGCTGACCGGAACCGATCCCGATCGGTTGAAAGAGGAAAAAGAGCGCGGCATCACCATCGATCTCGGGTTTGCGCACGCGACGATCGGCGACGTGAATTTCGCGTTCGTGGACGTGCCGGGGCACGAGCGGTTCGTCAAGAACATGCTCGCCGGAGTGGGCGGCATCGACGTCGTCGTACTGGTGGTGGCCGCCGATGAATCGGTGATGCCGCAAACGCGCGAGCACTTCGATATCTGTCGCCTGTTGCAGGTGCGCACCGGGCTGGTGGCGCTCACGAAATCCGATCTCGCCGACGCCGACATGCTCGAATTGGCGCGGATCGATGTCCGCGACCTGGTGGCCGGCTCGTTTCTCGAGAACGCGCCAATCGTTCCGGTATCCGCGAAGGATGGTTCGGGGCTGGACGCGTTTCGCGCCGCCCTGGCCGACGTCAGTGCGAAGGCGGCGGCGCGTCCCGCCGATGGCGTGACACGGCTGCCGATCGATCGCGTTTTTTCGATGAAGGGGTTCGGCACGGTCGTTACCGGTACGCTGTTGTCGGGTCGCGTCCCGGTCGATGCTGAATTCGCCCTCATGCCCGGGAATCGAACCGTCAAGGTACGCGGCGTCCAGGTTCACGGCGCACGTCAACCCGTGGCATTCGCCGGCCAGCGGTCGGCGATCAATCTCAGCGGTGTCGAGGTCGCCGACGTCGCGCGCGGACAGAACCTGATGACGCCAGGGGCCTTCGTCGAGTCGCGTGTAGCGGACGCGGTCGTCGAGGTTCTCGCCGATGCCCGGCCGCTGAAGCACGGTATGCGAGTGCGCTTTCATCATGGAACCGCGGAGATCATCGGTCGAGTGGCAATCATCGGCGCCGACGCGACACCGATCGAGCCGGGAGGCCGTGGCTACGTCCGGCTCCGTCTCGAAGCGCCCACGGTCTTCGCGAGAGGCGATCGCTACATCCTGCGCGCCTACTCGCCGCCGGCGACGATCGCGGGTGGCACGGTGTTAGACCCGTTTCCTCCTCGCACCGGGATCCGCCGGGCGGTTGCGCATCAACGGCTCGAAGCGCTCGAGCGCGACGCCGGCGCCGCCGCGGCGTTGATCGCCGATGCAGGACCCATGGGAATGGCAGTCGATGCCTTGATCTGGCGAGTCGGTGTCGATCCGGGCGCACTGGAACCGACCGTGGCTGCGCTGGTGAAATCGGGTGGCGCCGTTGTCGCGGGCGACCGCCTGGTGCATCCGGAGGTGCTCAAGCGCCTCAGCGACGCGATTGTCGCGGGGCTTGCCGAGCATCATCGCGTCCAGCCGCTGTCCGAGGGTGTGCCGCGCGAAGAATTACGCGCGCAGACTTTTCGGCGCGGTCATCAGGCGATCTTCGATCGCGCGCTGGCGGAGTTGGCCGAGCGCCACGCGATCGCCTTGCGCGATCGTGTCGCGCTCGCCAGCCACCGCCTCGAGCTTTCTCCCGAGGAGACACGCGTGCGCGACGCCATCGACCGGCTGTTTCGCGAGGCCGGCCTCAAACCGCCCGACCTCGCCACGGTCGCGGCGTCGATCGGTGGCGGCGACGCCGTGGCGGATCGCATGTTGAAATTGTTGCAGCGCCAGAAAGTGCTGATCAAGCTCGACGTCCTGCTGTTTCACGACGCCGCGCTGCGGCAGCTGAAGGCCGAAGTCGCGGCCCTGAAGAGCGGATCGAGCCCGGCGCGGATCGACGTCGCGACGTTCAAGGAACGTTACGGCGTGACCAGAAAATTTGCGATTCCCTTACTTGAGTATTTAGATCGGGAGCGGGTGACCCGCCGGTCGGGCGATGCGAGGGTGGTGCTGTAGCGCCGGAAACCCAGCGGGCTTACTGACCGTCTTTCATTCCGTCCTTGAAGTTCTTGATCGCGCTGCCGATACCGCGGCCGAGACCCGGCAGGCGGTTTGCTCCGAAAATGATGACGATGATTGCCAGAATGATCAGGAGTTCTGGCACGCCAATGCTTCCCATGAGTTGGCTCCTTAACGCCGCGATCGTACCACTCTTTGCTGCTGCCCTCGCGGCGGCGCAGTTCGCGTCCGGCGTCAACCTGACCGAGGTGTACGCGACTGTCACGGACGCCCGCGGCGAGCCGGTTGCCGGACTGAGCTCGTCGGATTTCCGGGTGTCGGAGGATGGACGGCCGCAGAGCATCGCCGTGTTCGCGGCCGGCGAGTTTCCGCTGTCGGTGGTCGTCGCTCTGGATCGCAGTTTCAGCATGGCGGGCGCGCGGCTCGACCTCGCAAAGCGCGCCGCCGCGGCGTTCATCGGCGCACTGCGTCCGGAAGACGAAGTGATCGTCGTAGCGGTCGGCAGTGAGATCGAAACCATCACCCCACCGGTCCCGGCGCGCGAGGCGGCGCGTACCGCGTGGGACGCGATCGCGCCGTGGGGCACGACGCCGCTCTACGACGCCACGCGTCAATCGATCGACATCGTGCAGACGCGAAAGGGACGACGCGCCTTGCTGATTATTTCGGACGGTGTCGATCGTGACAGCGAAATGAAAGCGACCGCGCTGATCGACTATGCGCGCAAATCGGACGTTCTGGTATATCCGATCGCGGTTGGCAAGGAGCGCGCGCCGGAGCTCGCCGAACTGGCGGCCGTCACCGGCGGCCGCTCGATCGCCGTGCGGGATCCACGACAACTCGAACCCGCCCTCGCCGCGCTGGCCCGCGAACTGCGGCTGCAGTATCTACTCGGCTACGTGCCGTCGCGCGGGACCAATTCGGAAGCCGGCTGGCACTCCATCACAGTGCAGGTTGACCGCGCCGGCGTGAAGGTGCGAGCGAGAGACGGTTACTTTGCGAAGTAATCGCGACTTGCGACTGACTTTCAGACTTCAAACTTCAGACTTCAGACTTCGAAGGCCTTCCACGCCAGCCGCATTTCCATCGTCTTCGCCAATCGCCACTTCAGTGATCGATAACTCTGTTCTCCCGCGACGAGGTCGGCCATCACGGCGCGGATCGAGTCGCTCTCTTGCAGCGCGCGGACCATCAGCGAACCGAACGCCGGGCGAAAAAAACCGGCCTTCAGTTGCGCGGCGCGCGCGAGGTCTGGCCCGGCTTCGTCGTGCACGCGCGCGGTATAGGTGCGGGCGACGGTTTCGGGTGGTCCGCCTGCCACGATCGCATCGGCGCTCCATTCGCCCGACGCGATCGCGAAGAAAATCCCCTCGCGCGTGATCGGATCGACGAGACCGGCGGCGTCGCCGGTCAGGGACCACCGCGGTCCGGCCAGTGTCAGCCTGCCGAAATCTCGCGCCGCGAGCGACGGAATCGGCCAGGAATATTCGTGGAGCGGCGCATCGCCGGCGATGCCGGTGGTGCGAATCCACTGGAGGGTGCGGGCACGCAGCATCGCCGCCGATGTGCCGCCGTCGGCCTGCGCGCAGATGCCAATCGCCAGATGATCGGGCCGCGGAAACGACCAGATGTAGCCTGGTGGATCGGCGGTCATCTCAATCACGATCTCGCGCGACGTCGTACCGCTGGCAAAAAATCCGGTGGCGATCGACAGTTGATCGCGTCGGAACGGCAGCGCGACGCTGCGCCGCACCAGGCTGTTCGCGCCATCCGCGCCGATCACCCAGTCCGCCTCGTGCGTACCCTCGCGCGTGTCAATTCTCGTTCGACTGCCGGACGTGATCACGGTGGTGACGCGCGAGCGGTGCAGCGATGCGCCTGCGCCAAGCGCGGCATCGAGCAACGCCGCATCGAGTGCAGCACGGCTGGCGACCACGAGCGAATCGGATGCGAGCGGCACGATCGCCTCGTCGCGCGACGTTGACGCGCCGCACGCGCGAATCCGCGCGGTTCGGATAGTGGTGACGGCCACCCTCGAGCGATCGATGGCGTCGTCGACGAGTGTCAGCGCCCGGCCGGTGACGCCGCCGCCACATGGCTTCTCGCGCGGGTGCGACGGATCGAAAATCGCCACGCGCACGCCGCGCCGCGCCAGGCAGTACGCCGCCCATGCTCCCGACGGTCCGGCGCCGACCACCGCCGTGTCGTACTTCATGCTCGTGCTACATTATCGCGAGCGACGAGAACCAGGCGGCCGGCGACCCAAGAGCAACGTGCAACGAGCAACGAGCGCGAGCGTCCGGCGCCCAGCAACGAGCAACCAGCGCCTAGCAACGAGTAAACGAGCAACCAGCGACGAGCAACCAGTAGCGAGCAGCAGCAACGAGCAACTAGAGACGAGAGGCGAGAAGCGAGATGGCGGACGTCGACGCAGGACTCTTCACCGTCGCGGTTTTTCAGGACGTGGCGTGGGCAGGCAAAGGACTTGAAGCGCTCAGCCAGGCGGCGTTTCCCGCCGAAGCGGTTTCGATTCTAGCGAAAGAGGGTCCCGACGCGGCGTCGCTCATCACCAAGGCACTCGGAGCGGCGGGCGACCGGTTGGATGTCGCCTCGCTTGGGCCAGTCGTCGGGCGTGGCCGCTTGATCGACGCGCTGCAGGGACCGTCGCGCGATCTTGCCAAGCTCGGAATCGCCGCAACGATGCGGCGCGTCGGATTCCAGCCGCACGATGGCCGCATCTTCGAATCGCTGGTCGGCCGGGGTGGCGTGCTGGTCGCGATCCGATCTGAGCCGCGCGCCGCTGACGCGCTGGCGATAATGCACTCGTACGGTGGCGGCAACGCGGCGATCGGCGCCTGGACCGGACGGGTCTAACCCCAAGCCAGCCCGCATTTCCCAACGTCTTACGCTAGAGGTCTGAGGCACTCCTTTTGCAGCTTGCTACTCGGGTCGCCGTGCGCGAAAATATTTCAGTCAGCCCAAAACCGCTCGACATGCCCGAAATGCTCGAGGCGCCAAGCGCCCGCACCAGTTACTCCGCCGGTCATCTGTCCGTCCACGTGGACGGCGACCACCCGGTCGAAGTCCCGTTTTCGTTCGACCAGGAACCGAAACGGCTGACGACCTCGTTTTTCGCGGCCGCGGCGGTGGATGTTGCATTTGCCGGCCTCCTCATCTGGGTCAGCAGTTTTCCGACCAAGCCCTATGTGGTGCAGGCGCTGCTTCCCGACGCGCCGAACAACCAAATCGTCTGGCTGTCGCAGCCCGGTCCTGGCGGCGGCGGCGGCGGTGGCGGTAACCGGATGAAAGAACCGCCGCGCCAGGCGGAGGCGCCGGGCAAGGACAAAATCACGGTGCCGGTCGAAAAGAAGCAGCCGGTACTCGAACAGCAGGTGGCGAAAAACGAACCGCCGCCGATCGAGCAAGTAAACATTCCGGCGAAGCCGCTCGCCGCGTCGCAAGATCTGCTTCCCGGACAAATTGATGCCCCGAAGGGGCCGCCGACTCTTTCGCAGGGGTCGGGCAGCGGCGGTGGCGCCGGTACCGGCACCGGAACGGGCATTGGCCCCGGCACCGGGTCGGGCCTCGGTCCGGGCAGCGGTGGCGGCACTGGCGGCGGCGTCTATCGACCCGGCAACGGCGTCAATCTGCCGCGTGTGATTCGCGAAGTGCGTCCGAACTACACGTCCGACGCGATGCGCGCCAAAGTGCAAGGCGTCGTGGTCCTCGAATGCGTCGTCAGACCGGATGGCACCGTCGGCGACGTCCAGGTGATCCGCTCGCTCGACTCCACCTTTGGCCTCGATCAGGAAGCGATCAAAGCCGCCAAACAGTGGCGGTTCGCTCCCGGCACCCGAATGGGCGAACCCGTGCCGGTGCTGGTCTCGATCGAACTGACGTTCACGCTCAGGTAGTGAAACTTAGAACTGGGAACTTAGAACTTAGAACCGAAACATCGAAAAGAAAAAAGGCCCGGTCAGGATTGCTCCTGCCGGGCCTTCTCAGTTCTCAGTTCTCAGTTCTTAGTTCTTAGTTCTAACTTAGTACATTCCCCCCATGCCGCCGCCACCGCCCGGCATCGGCGCTTCCTTCTTCTCCTCCGGAATTTCGGAGATCAGCGCCTCCGTCGTAAGTAGGAGCGACGCGATCGACGAAGAATTCTGCAAGGCGTTGCGAACGACCTTGGTCGGGTCAATCACGCCAGCTTTCACCAGGTCTTCGTAGGTGTCGGTCAGCGCGTTGAAGCCTTCGGACTCTTTCATCTCGCGCACTTTCTGCACGACGATCGAGCCTTCGTGGCCGGCGTTGGTCGCGATCCAGCGCATCGGTTCTTCGATCGCGCGCTTCACGATGTTGACGCCGATCTGCTGGTCGCCGCCAAGCTTCAGGCCCTCGAGCGATTTCGACGCGCGAATCAGCGCGACGCCGCCGCCGGGAACGATCCCTTCTTCAACCGCCGCCTTGGTGGCGTGCATCGCGTCTTCGACGCGCGCTTTCTTTTCCTTCATCTCGGTTTCGGTGGCTGCACCGACCTTGATGACGGCGACGCCGCCGACCAGCTTCGCGAGCCGCTCCTGCAGCTTTTCACGGTCGTAGTCCGAGGTGGTGTCCTCGACCTGCGTGCGGATCTGCTTGACACGGCCTTCGATGCTGCTCGACTGTCCAGCGCCCTCGACGATCGTCGTGTTGTCCTTGTCGATCGTTACCTTTTTGGCCTTGCCCAGGTCGTCCAGCTTGATGTTCTCGAGCTTGATGCCGAGGTCTTCGGTGATCGCGCGTCCGCCAGTGAGGATCGCGATGTCTTCGAGCATCGCCTTGCGGCGGTCGCCGAAGCCCGGCGCCTTCACCGCGGCGGCCTGCAGCGTGCCACGCAGCTTGTTCACCACCAGCGTCGCCAGCGCTTCACCTTCGATGTCTTCCGCGATGATCAGCAGCGGACGCCCGAGGCGCGCCACCTGCTCGAGCACCGGCAGCAGATCTTTCATCGAGCTGATCTTCTTTTCGTGGATCAGGATGACCGGATTCTCGAGCACCACTTCCATGCGCTCCGGATCGGTCACGAAGTAGGGGGAGAGGTAACCGCGATCGAACTGCATGCCCTCGACGACGTCCAGCGAGGTTTCCATGCTCTTCGCTTCTTCGACGGTGATGACGCCGTCCTTGCCAACCTTGTCCATCGCGTCGGCGATGATCTTGCCGATCGTCTCGTCGTTGTTCGCGGAAATGGTGCCGACCTGCGCCACCATATTGCCGCTGACCGGCTTCGACATCGTCTTCAGCGCGCTGGTGACCGCTTCGACGGCCTTTTCGATGCCGCGCTTGATGTCCATCGGGTTTGCGCCCGCCACCACGTTTTTCGCGCCTTCGCGGTAGATCGCCTGCGCCAGCACCGTCGCGGTGGTCGTGCCGTCACCCGCGGTGTCCGAGGTCTTGCTGGCAACTTCGCGGACCATCTGGGCGCCCATATTCTCGAGCGGATCCTTGAGGTCGATTTCCTTCGCGACCGTCACGCCGTCCTTGGTGATGGTAGGCGAGCCGAATTTCTTGTCGAGGACCACGTTGCGGCCCTTTGGTCCCAGGGTCACCTTGACCGCGTCGGCCAGCTGGTTGACGCCGCGCAGGATCGCCTGGCGCGACTGCTCGCCATACACAATTTGCTTTGCCATTCTCGTGTTCTCCTGTTGCGCTCGGTGAAACGCTACTTCTTGGATTTCTTGGAATCGCTCGAGCCGCCTTCGAGAACGGCGAGCACTTCGTCTTCGCGCATGATGAGGTATTCCTCACCATCAAGCTTGATTTCCTGGCCGGAATACTTGCCGAACAGGATGGTGTCGCCGGACTTCACATCCATCGGGATGCGCTTGCCGTCGTCCTTGGATTTGCCGGCGCCGGCGGCGATGACTTTGCCCTGCTGGGGCTTTTCCTTCGCGGAATCGGGGATGATGATTCCGCCGATCTTCTGTTCGCCTTCCTCGATGCGCTGGACAATGATGCGGTCGTGGAGCGGTCGTACGTTCATGGGTCTACTCCGTGCAATCGATAAGTGTGGTTACCCTGTGAATTAGCAGTCGTGCTAGACGACTGCTAAACATATATCAGCCGATTAGCAGTGTCAACGGGGGACTGCTAGGGGCCGGGCTGGGGGCTTGGGGGCGGGGGGCGGGGGACCGGGGGTTACGCCGCGCGCCGCTTGATTTTGTACTCGGCCATCTTCCGCGTCAGCGTATTGCGGTGGATTTTCAATGCCTCGGCCGTTTTGGTCAGGCTGCCGTCGTAGTGGGCCAGGACGCGGATGATGAACCGCTTCTCGAATTCCTGGACGGCATCGTCGAACACGACGCCTTTTTCGACCATCTCTTCGACGAGTTTTTGCAAGCGGTCTGCTATCACGCCAGTTCCTGTCTGGTGAGGCGCCGGTAGGCCTCCACATACTTGTCGCGCGTCTTGACGACGACATCGTCGGGTAGTGCGGGAACCGGCGGCTGTTTGTTCCAGCGAATCGCTTCGAGGTAGTCGCGGACGAACTGCTTGTCGAAACTCGGCTGGGCGCCGCCCGGGGCGTATTGATCCATCGGCCAGAAACGCGAAGAGTCGGGCGTCAGCATTTCGTCGATCAACATCACTTCGCCGTTCGGCAACACGCCGAACTCGAACTTCGTATCGGCGACGATGATGCCGCACGATTCGGCGTGCGCCGACCCTTCGGCGTAGAGCCGCAGCGTGAGGTCGCGAACCTGGTCGAAAATCTTGCGGCCCACCAGTGCAACGGCCTGTTGCTCGTCAATGTTGATGTCGTGGCCGCTTTCGGCCTTGGTGGCGGGCGTGAAGATCGGTTGCGGCAGCCGATCCGATTCGCGAAGGCCGGCGGGCAACTGGTGACCGCAGACGACGCTGCTGGCCTTGTAATCCTTCCAGCCGGAACCTGAAATGTAGCCGCGTGCCACACACTCGATCGGCAGCGGCGTGGTGCGGGTGACCAGCATCGAGCGGCCGCGCAACATGTCGGTTGCGGCGCGCGCCGGCTCGGGATAGTCAGCGGGGTCGGTCGACAGGACGTGATTCGGAACGATGCCGCGTGTTCTCGCGAACCAGAACGCGGAAATTTGCGACAGCACTTTCCCTTTGTCGGGGATGCCGGAACCGAGCACGTAGTCGAACGCCGAAATGCGATCGCTCGCGACGATGACGAGGCGGTCGCCGAAATCGTAAATGTCTCGAACTTTGCCCTGCCGGTCGGGGCGTCGGGTGTCGAGCGTGGTCTGGAGAACAGGCGCGGCGAGAGGCAACAGATTTCCTTTTGCGGAAAAGCCCCGGATCTTACCGGTTCGGCGTCGCGGCTGACAACAACAACATGTGGGGCGGTATCATAGGTGGCACTCAATCCACATGCGATCGTACGTTCGTACCGCCGTCGTCATGGTGTTGGCCGCTGGCCTCTTCGCGTTGTTTCTCCGCGACGTCGATCTGTATCGGGTCGGCGCCGACATTGTGCGCGCGCGACCGGGCTGGCTCGCGTTCGCGCTGCTCGCGTCGTCGCTGAATCTGCTGATTCGTGCGTATCGCTGGCAGTACCTGCTGGAACCGCTCGGCCGGCCGGACTTTGGTCCGGCGTTACGTGCGACGGCAGTGGGGTTCGCCGCGAACGCGGTTCTTCCCGCGCGTGCCGGCGAGGTCATTCGCCCTTATTTTCTCGCCCGCAGTCAGCGGAAGCTTGGACGAACCGCGGGCACGACGATGAATGCGACCGCCGCCTTCGCGACGATCATTGTTGAACGTCTGCTCGACGTGCTCACCGTCATCATGCTCCTGGTGGTTTACGTTTTCGTCTTCGGCGGCAGCGTCGCCAGTACTCACCCGGCTGCTTTTCTGGGACTCGAATGGGCGGCGGCGACCGCGGCTGTCGTTTCGATTACCGGCTTGGCCGCGCTGTTTGTGATGGCGGGAAACCCTGAACGGATGCGGCGTCTGGTCGAAGGGCTGACGCGTGTGTTGCCGTCCACCATCGGCAATACCGTGGCGCACACGGTCGAGAAGTTCGCGCAAGGATTAGGAATCGTCCGGCAGCCGTCGCGATTGGCGATTTCGGTGGCGCTATCGATTCCGCTGTGGCTCACGATCGCGGCTGGCACCTGGGGTGTGGCGGTTGCATTCGGCATTGCTGTGCCGTTCACCGGCGCGTTTCTGATTGTGGCGTTTCTGTCGCTCGGTGTGGCCGTACCGACCCCTGGAGCAGTCGGCGGATTTCATGCGGCGTTTCGTTATGGCGCAACCTTTTTCGACGCGCGAGACGAGGCGGCGGTCGGCGCGGCGATCATCGCTCACTTGTTTTCGATTGTCCCGTCGCTAATCCTCGGGCTGCTGTTTGCCGCACAGGAAGGCCTGGGCGTCTCTGGAATACGGCACCTGGCGGACGAAGTGAAACAGGAAGGTGCGGCCTAAAGTATGAAGTGTCCATACTGCGCGCACCTCGGCGACAAGGTGGTCGACTCGCGCGAGTCGAAAGAAGGCGAAGTCATTCGCCGCCGTCGCGAGTGCCTCGAGTGTGGCAAACGGTTCACCAGCTACGAGCGGATCGACGAAATTCCGTACATGGTCGTGAAGAAAGACGGTTCACGCGAACGCTTCGATCGACAGAAGCTGGTCGCGGGGCTGTTGAAGGCCTGCGAAAAGCGACCGGTGTCGCTCGCCGCGGTCGAGGCCGTGGCCGATCGCGTCGAGGCGACGTTGCAGGAACGCTCCGAGAAAGAAATGGCCACTGTCGACATCGGCGAGTTCGTGATGGACGAGCTCAAACGGCTGGACAAAGTGGCCTATGTGCGATTCGCTTCGGTCTATCGCCATTTCCGCGACATCAACGAGTTTGCCAACGAGCTCAAGGGGCTGCTGAATCCGGAGAAATGACTCGAGTTATCCGGTCATCTGGTCATCTGGTCACTCAGTCATTGTCAATTGCGTCAATTAAATGACCAGAAGCGAGAGACCGAATGACCAGAGATGAGGACTCCGATGCCTGCTACCGTCACGTCGATCACGCCACGACGAGCCACGACGGCGACGGCCCCCGCTCCGAGGCGCCCGTTCCGCGATAACCCGCGCCTGATCATCGCCGGCATCGTCGTTCTGGTTGGCGTGCTGGTGGCGCTGCTGGCGATTACCAACGGCACCTCGCGCTTTTCTCCCGACTTCCTCAGCGAATTCGTCCTCTACGCGTTGTCCGCCGCCGACTTGACGATGCTGGCGGCGCTGGTCTTCGTACTCGCGCGCAACGTCATCAAACTGATCGTCGAGCGGCGAAAGGCGCTGCCGTTTGCGCGATTTCGCGCCAAGCTGGTGGTGCTGCTGCTGGGGATGACCCTGGCGCCGGCGGTGCTGGTACTGATCGTCGGCAGCGAATTGATTCGCACCAGCGTCGACCGCTGGTTCAACGCGCCGATGGACGAAGTGCTGTCTTCGGCGAACAAGATCGCCAGCGATTATTACGCTGAGCGGCAGAACGCGGTGACCGACCATGCGACGCGAATCGCGCGGGCGCTGTCGGCTGTTGATTTCGCAAACAGCGACGTCCGGCCGATCCGCGACCTGCTGACGCCCGACGTCACGTCGCAGCGGGTCCAGATGGTTTCGGTGTACCGCGTGGCCTCGCCCGGCGGATCACTCGACGCGCTGCAGCCGGTGGTTGAAATTGCCGCGCCATCGCTGCCACCAGGGTCCAGCGGTGCGGCGGTCGATCGGCTGGCGTCGCAGGCGCTGAACGCAACCAATGCGACGCGATCGATCGAGCCCACCGCGAACGGCGGCGACCTGCTGCGCGCCGCCGTCGTGATCCGTCGCGGCGACGGCAGAATGGCCGGCGTTGTCGTCGCCACCGACTATCTGACCGGCGACATGGCGGCGCGATCGCGGCGCCTGACCAAAGCGTTCGAGGATTACAACCAGTTGCGGGTGTTGAAGCGGCCGCTGACCGGCGTCTATCTGTCATTTTTTCTGATGACGACGCTGCTGATTCTGGTCGGCTCGACCTGGATGGGCCTGTACATGGCAAAGCGGATCACCGGCCCGGTACAGGCGCTCGCGACCGCGGCGCGAGAGATCGGGGCGGGGCGTCTGGATCAGCGCGTCGAGCCGCAAAGCCACGACGAATTCGGATCGCTGGTCGAAGCGTTCAACGCGATGGCCAGCGAGTTGGCCACCAGCCGGCGGAAGGTCGAGCGCGGCACCATTCAACTCGAACGGAAGCACGTCGAGGTGGAAGGCCGGCGACGCTACATCGAAACGATTCTCGAGCGGATTGCCACGGGCGTGGTATCGATCGACGCCGGCGGGGCGATCACGACCATCAATTCCGCGGCATCGCGCTTACTGACCCTTGATCGTCAGATTGTCGGCCAGCCGGCCCACGCCGTGTTCGATCGCGCCGATCTGCAACCCCTGACACGGTTGCTGGCTGCCGCTGGACGCGGCGCTGTCGAACCGACGGCGCACGAAATTGCGCTGGCGCGCGAAGGACACGAACTGCACCTGGCGGCTGTCGCGACGCCGCTGACCGGCGACTCGGGCGAGCCCGAAGGCGTCGTTCTGGTGCTCGACGACGTGACGCCGTTGATTCGCGCGCAGAAGGTGGCGGCGTGGCGCGAGGTCGCGCGCCGCCTGGCTCACGAGATCAAGAACCCGCTGACGCCGATCCAGCTGTCGGCCGAGCGTCTCCGGCGGCATTTCTCCGGCGCTCCGTCACAGTCGAAAGCACTGCTGGAAGAGTGTACCAGCACGATCATCGGCGAAGTCGAGTCGCTGAAGGGCCTCGTCGATGAGTTCTCGCAGTTCGCGCGGATGCCATCGCCGCGAACCGTGCCCACCGATCTTGCCCAGCTGATCACCGACACGATCGCCCTCTACAACGGCATCTTCAGCGACGTGCGCATCGAACAGCGGTATGCCGACGGCGTTTCGCTGGTGCGGCTCGATCCCGAGCAGATTCGCCGCGTGATCATCAACCTGGTGGACAATGCGATCGAGGCGATGGAGCGGCGCGGCGAGATTGTGCTGGAAACGCAGTTCGATTCGACGAACGGTCTCGTCCGCGTGATGGTCTCGGACAACGGTCCGGGTATCCCGGCGGCGGAGCGTGAAAAATTGTTCCTGCCGTACTACTCGACCAAGCGTCGCGGAAGCGGGCTCGGCCTGGCGATTGTCCGCCGCATCATTGCCGAGCATGGCGGCACTATCGATGTCGGCGACAACACGCCGAGGGGAACACGATTTACAATCGAGTTGCCGTGTTGACGATCCCGATGTCCCCAATCGCATGAAGCCGACGATCCTCGTCGTCGACGACGAACCGGGTGTGCGTTCCTCGCTCAGCGGCGTGCTGCGCGACGAAGGTTATAGCGTCGAGGCGGTGTCCAGCGGAGAGCAATGCCTCGAGCGTTTGACCCGGGGCGCGGTGGACCTGATCCTGCTCGATGTCTGGCTGCCCGGCATGGACGGGCTTGCGACGCTCGCCCGGCTGCGCGAGCGGCAAATCGATGCCCAAGTAGTGTTGATTTCCGGCCACGGCAATATCGAATCGGCGGTCCGCGCCATCAAGCTCGGTGCGTTCGACTTCGTCGAAAAGCCGCTCTCGCTCGACAAAACCGTCCTGGTGATTCGCAACGCCCTGCACCAGCGCCGGCTCGAACAGGAAAATCAGGCGCTCCGTGCCAAGGTCGATCGCACCCAGACGATGGTCGGCGAAAGTTACGCCATGCGCCAACTGCGCGAGCAGGTCGCGATGGCGGCGCCGACCAACGGTCGCGTGCTGATTTACGGCGAGAACGGCACCGGCAAAGAGCTGGTCGCACGGACCATTCACAATTTGAGCCGGCGTCGCAATCACGTGTTCGTCGAGGTGAACTGCGCCGCGATTCCCGAAGAACTGATCGAGAGCGAGCTGTTCGGCCACGTCAAAGGTGCCTTTACCGGCGCAGTCGCCGATCGCCGCGGCAAGTTCGAAGCAGCCGACGGTGGCACGCTGTTCCTTGATGAAATCGGCGACATGAGCCTGAAGACGCAGGCCAAGGTGTTGCGCGTGCTGCAGGAGCAAACGCTCGAGGCGGTCGGCGGCAACCAACGTATCAAGGTTGACACGCGCGTCCTGGCGGCGACGAACAAGGATTTGCAGGCCGAGATTCGCGCCGGACAGTTTCGTGAGGACCTTTACTTCCGGCTGAACGTGATTCCAATCTTCGTTCCGCCGCTACGCGATCGGCAGGAAGACATCCCGATGCTGGCGGATCACTTCATGGCTGAGTTCGCGCGTGAATACGGCCGGCGCGTCAAGAATTTCGACGCCAGCGCCCGGGCCGTTCTCCAGCAATATCCGTGGCCCGGCAACGTGCGCGAACTGCGCAATGTCACCGAACGCCTGGTCATCATGGTTCCCGGCGACCGAATTTCCTCGTCCGATCTGAGTTTCCTCGAGCCTTCGGGCCTGACGCGTTCGCAGCCCGTCTCCGAACCATCGAGCGAGCGACTGACCCTCCACGAGGCCCGGGATCGGTTCGAGCGTGATCTCATCCTTCGAACGCTCGCCGAGCAGCAGGGCAACATGTCGCGCACCGCGGACGTCCTCGGCGTCGAGCGCAGCAACCTCTATCGAAAGATGAAGGCCTTCGGCATCGCGCCATCACGCCGTGGTGAAGAAGAAGCCGAAACTGTATGAACGGAATTTGAGGATTTGTGGATCTGAGGATCTGAGGATCTGCAGGATTTGAGGATCTATGGATCTAAGAATCTATTTGACGATTTCAGGATTGCGCCGCCTGCGTAGATAGATAGATCCTCAGATAGATTCTCAAATTCTCAGATCCTCAAATTCAGCAGATCCTCAGATCCGCAAATCCACAAATCCTCAAATCTCGCAGCTGGTCGCGCACCCTGTTTTCCAGCACCTGCTCAGCGTGGAATCGTTCGATCTGCAGGTAGAACTCGGCGGCCGATAGCAGCGCGGCTGACGGAATCAAGCCGACGATCTCGCTTTCCAGCACCTGGACGCCGTAACGCGCGGCCTCGCGCTTGACGGTTTCGAAAACGCGGAAGATCGGCGTCTTTTCGTAATTCGTCAGGTTCATCGACACCTGGACGATGCCGCGGTCATCCAGCTTGAAGCCGGCGGCTTTCACGTAGCGGTAGCCGCCGCTGCTGTGGCGGATGCCGGCCGCGATTTTTTTCGCGACATCGATCCGATCGGTTGCCAGGTTGATGTTGTAGGCGATTAACGCCATCCGCGCGCCGATCACCGAGGCGCCAGCCGATGGGTGCGGCGTCGACGGTCCGAAGTCGGGCTTCCAGCCGTCGCTTTGCATCTTGGCGGCGAGGCCTTCGAATTCGCCGCGTCGGATATCTTCGAGATTCTTGCGGGCCGGATTGGACGACGCTTCCTCGTAAAGATAGATCGGAACGCCGAACCGCTCGGCGACAGTTGCGCCGACTCTCCGCGCCAGCGCCACGCAGTCGGCCATCGTTACGCCTTCAATCGGCACAAACGGCACTACGTCCACTGCGCCGAGGCGCGGATGTTCGCCCTGGTGCGTCCGTAGATCGACCGACGCGAGCGCCGTCTCGAACAGTGAAAGCACAGCGGTCTCGACACCGGACGCATCCCCGACCAGCGTGAACACCGAGCGGTTGTGCGCCGGATCCGACGAATGGTCGAGCAGGCGAACGCCGGGCGCCGAACTGATCGCATTGGCCAGTCGTGCGACGATTTCGGGCCGCCGTCCTTCACTGATGTTCGGAATGCACTCGATCAATGGCATAAAGGCTTGTACGCGGAAACGTTCGGGATTATAATCTCCCGCGCACTCATGTCCGAGATCCAGCGCCACGATGTCACCGACGACGTGGCGACGTCCGAGGCGGATCGCGACGCCAAAATCGAGCAACTCCTGCTCGTTGGTCTGGATCATTACTTCTCGGCGCGCTATGAAGCCGCGATCAACGTCTGGACGCGCGCGCTCTTTCTGGACCGCAACCACGCCCGCGCCCGTGCCTACATCGAGCGGGCGCGCAGCGCGATTGCCGAGCGGCAGCGCGAGTCCGAAGAACTCCTCGCACGACGGCGTCGCCGCATTCCAACGCGGCGAAGGCGATGAAGCCCGCCGCCTGTTGCAGGCGGCGATTGAGGGCGGCGCGCCTTCCGACGAGGCCCTCGCCGTGCTTGGTCGGCTGGATCGCCTCGAAGTTCCGCTGGCGGCTGCCGAATCAGAGGTTGACGCCGCGCCCGACGCGCGCCGCGACCCGCGCCGCCATCGTCGCGACCGCAACGACGGCCGCCCGCGATCGAACGTCGGTTGGGTGCTGGCAACCTCGGCCCTCTTCGCGATTGTCGGGCTGGGGCGGATACGCGGCTGCCGCATCAGGCGTCGACTGGCGCACCGTCTTGCTGTTCAACGAACCTGCTGTTCCAAACACCATCTCGCCGGTGACTGATTTGTCGTTGCCGCTGCCACGCCGCGGCGAGATAGCACTCGATAAAGCGCGGTCGCTTGCTGCGGGCGGACGCCTGCACGAAGCGCTGTCGGCGCTCGACGACGTGCGGCCGACCGACACGCAGAAACCGGATGCCGACCGCTTGCGGGCCGATATTCAACGCCAGATTCTGGCGCTCACCGCCATGCCGCCGACGCCGGTGCCGACGGTGGCGCCGCCCGATCGGCGTCTTCCATGAAGTGTCCAAAGTGCGGTTACCTGGGATTTGAACCGGTCGAGCGCTGTCGCAATTGCGGATATGACTTCTCGCTGACTGCCGCCGCACAAACCCTGCCCGACTTGCCAATTCGTCGGGAATCGGCCGACTTCAGCCCTCTCGACGACCTCACGCTGATCGACGCGGCCAGCGCACCGCCGCCGGCTGTTGCAATGAGCGACGTCGGTCCGGACCTGGACCGGATTCTCGGCGCCCCGACTGACGACGATGAATCGATGGTGCCGGCCCTTGCCGGCGCCGGCCGGCGAGCGTCGAAACGTGGCGAATTGCCGTTGTTCGGTGGAGGGCCTGCTGACGACCAGCCGCTGATTAAACGCGTGTCGGCCCCGCGTCAGCCCCTGTCGGTCCGCCGTGCAACTCCGGACGTCGCAAGGCTTCGCGCGGAGCCGACCAAGACGCAATCGTTTGAGTTGGCGCTGGAACTCGGCGAGTCGACCGCTAATCTCGGGCCGTCGTACACCCCCGCTGCCCGTGCAACCGCCGAAGCCTGGCCTGAACCGCGCCGAGAGCGCGCGGAAACAGCGGAACTGACCACCCGGCTTGTCGCCGCTGCGATCGACCTGGCAATCTTGCTGACCGTGGACATCGTCGTTGTCTATTTCACGATGCAGATCAGCGGCATAACTCTGGCCGAGGCCGGATTGATGCCGCGGGCGCCGCTGCTTGCGTTCCTGCTGGTGCAGAATGGCGGCTACCTGGTGGCGTTTACCGCAAGCGGACAGACGCTCGGAAAGATAGCCACCGGCATTCGCGTTGTCGGCACCGAGTCGGCCGGCGAACTCGACCTCGGTCGCGCGTTCAAGAGGACGATCGTCTGGCTGATGCTGGCGATCCCGGCAGGTCTCGGTTTTCTGACGATCTTCGGTCGCGACCACCGCGGCCTGCACGACCGCTTCGCCGGCACCCGCGTCGTCCGCGCCAGTAGCTAGCAAATCGGGGACTGGGGACTGGGGGCTGGGATTGGGGGACCGGGGATTCGTGACTTAAGTCGTGCCACTCGATAACCGCAATCCGCGGTCCGCAACTACATCTCTTGCCCTCGCCTTTGCCACCGTTGGTGGTGTGGGATACATCCCCCTGGCTCCCGGCACGTTCGGATCGGCTGTCGGACTTCTCGTCTGGTGGCTCCTGCCGCATGGCGTCGCCGCGCAGGCTACAGCGATCGTCCTGTTGTTTGCGCTCGGCTGCTGGGCGGGCAATATCGCCGAACATCACTTCGGCCGCACCGATCCCGGTCACGTCGTGATTGACGAGGTCGTCGGCGTGTTGATCACGTTGTTCCTGAATCCGGTGACATGGAAAGGCGCAATCGTCGCGTTCCTTGCTTTCCGTGTAATGGACATCATCAAACCGTTTCCCGCCAACCGTCTCGAACGTCTGCATGGCGGACTCGGCGTGATGGCGGACGACGCGATGGCGGCAGTCTACGCAAACCTCGCGATGCGCGTCGAATACTGGCATCTGGTAATCGGGTCATTTGGTAATCTGGAATGAGCCAGATTGATCGAGTCAATCGTCCTCAATGATTACCAGATGACCAATTACCCGATAATGTCCATTGTCCATGAAGGCCTGCATCATCGCGGTGGGCAGCGAAATGCTGACGCCGTTCAAGACCGACACTAACTCGCTGAATATTACGGAGCGCCTCAATTCGTTCGGCTACGACGTTCGGCTGAAGGCGATCGTCGGCGACGATGTCGAGGAGTTGGCCGGGCTGCTCGCGACGGTGCTGGCGTGGGCAGACCTGGTGATGATCACCGGCGGCCTGGGACCCACCGAGGACGACATCACACGTGATGCGGTTGCGAAGGTGGTCGGCGTGGAAATGAACGTCGACGAGCAAATCGTCGAACAGTTGCGCGAGCGGTTCGCGAAACGCGGCATCAAGATGACCGACAACAACCGCCGGCAAGCGATGGTGCCGCGCGGCGCTCGGGTTCTCGAGAATCCCAACGGCTCGGCGCCGGGCCTCTGGATCACCCACGGCCAAACCGATCTGATCCTGTTGCCCGGCCCGCCACGTGAGATGGCGCCGATGCTCGACGCGTTCGTGCGCGAGCACCTCGCGCCGCGCGCCGGGGCTCGCTGCTTGGTCCGGCGAACCCTCAAGATCACCGGCCGGCCGGAATCGGAGGTCGATTCAGTAGCGCAGCCGGTCTACACGCCATGGCTGAAGCTGCCAGTGCCGATTTCGACCACGATCCTGGCGTCGCTCGGGCAAATTGAACTGCACCTCACGGCCTCGGCTCGCACCGCCGGCGAAGCGGCGGACGCGCTCGATCGCGCGGTCTCGCAACTGCGCGACGCGCTTGGTGCGTCGGTCTACAGCGTCGACGGCAGCGCTCTCGAAGCGGTCGTCGGCGAACTGTTGTTCGAACGTGGCCTGACGATCGCGGTGGCCGAATCGTGCTCCGGCGGGCTGCTGGCATCCCGGCTCACCGATGTTCCCGGCAGCTCGCGATATTTTCAGCGCGGCGTGGTGTGCTACAGCAACGAGGCCAAGACCGAACTGCTGGACGTGCCGGACGCGCTGCTTCGCGAACACGGTGCCGTCAGCGAACCGGTGGCCCGCGCGATGGCAGAAGGTATTGCCGCCCGAGCGAAAACGAACGTCGGCGTCGGCATCACCGGCATCGCCGGCCCAGGCGGCGGCACGCCGGAAAAGCCGGTCGGAACCGTCGTCATCGCGGTGACCGTGAACGGGGACACCACGGTTCGCACGTTGAAGTTGTTTGGTGGCCGCGAAATGATCAAGTTCCAGTCGGCGCAGGCGGCGATGAACATGCTGCGCTTGACGCTCCTGTAACCGCCGTGCGGCTCTTCGTCGCGGTCGACCTGGACGACGCCGCTCGCGCATCGATTGCCGCCGAACAAGATCGGCTGCGCCGGGCTGGTGGGTCGTCGCTTCGCTGGGTCAAGCCGGAACATCTGCACATCACCCTCGTGTTCCTGGGCGAAGTCGCCGAACAACGCGCCAGCGCGCTGATTGAGGCCTATGCCGCCCCTGCGGCGATGCAGCCATTCGATCTCGCGTTCTGCGGCATCGGCGCGTTTCCGCCGCGCGGCGCACCGCGGGCGCTCTGGATCGGCGTCTCGCGCGGAGAGTCGGAGCTGAAGGCCTTACAGCAGCGGATGGCCGACCGGGCTGGTGAACAAGGGATCGCGCTCGAGCCGCGGCCGTTCAGTCCACATTTGACCGTGGGTCGCTGGAAGGATTCGCGCTCGTCGGACCGGCGCCGTTACGTGAGCGACGCTCCGAGCGCAGAGATCGCACGCGTCCGTATCAGCCGAGCGACCTTGTATCGCAGTCAGCTGTCGTCGACCGGGCCCACCTACACGGCGTTGGCGCATGCTACGCTGGCATCACGATGATCGGGTCGATTGCTCTCGCATACGCGCTCGGGTCCATCCCGTTCGCGCTGATGGTTTCGCGCCTCGCCGGCACCGATCTACGGCAGGTCGGCAGCGGCAATCTTGGTGCCGCCAACGTCATGCGCGCGTCAGGCCTGAAAACCGGCGTGCTGGTGGCGCTGCTCGACGTAGCGAAGGGCGCGGCCAGCGTGATGATCGCGGGACGTCTGGCAGACGATGCGACCGCGCCGGCACTCGCCGGCTTCGCCGCGATCGTCGGGCACATCTATCCGATCTGGCTGCGGTTCCGCGGCGGCAAAGGTGTGGCAACCGCATGCGGCGTCTTTTCGGTTCTGACGCCGGCCGCGGTGCCGTCAGCGCTCGTGCTGTTTGTGACGACCGTCTGGTTGACGAAATTCATTTCGGCCGGTTCGATGGTGGCGACCGTCGCGCTGCCGCCGATTGCCTACGCGCTGGGTTCGCCGGCGCCGGTCGTCGGCTCGGCCATCGCCGCCGCCACGTTGATTCTGTTTCGACACCGATCGAATCTGGCGCGCTTGCGCGCCGGCACCGAACGCCGGATTGGCGGTGATCACGCGCTGACGTCGAGCGGCCGCGCGCAAGTATGAAATCGATCGCCGTACTCGGCGCGGGAAGCTGGGGAACGTCGTTGGCGGTGCATCTGGCGAGGGTTGGCCATGACGTGTCGCTCTGGGCCCGCGACCGTTCGCTGGTCGAGGATATGCAGACGCGGCGAGCGAATGCGGTCTACCTGCCCGACGTATCGCTGCCGCCGCGCATCGCCGTCACCAATGATGTCGCGGCCGCGCTCGATGCGGCGCATTTGATCGTGTCGGCGATCCCCTCGCACGGCTGCCGCGCGGTAATCCAACAGGCCGCACCGTACGCGGCCGCGAACGCCGTCTTCGTCAGCGCCACCAAAGGGCTTGAAGCCGACACGTTCTTGCGGATGTCTGAAGTGATTGCGCAGGAAACCGATCGGAAGCATCCGGTAGTCGTGCTCTCCGGGCCCAGCTTCGCGGTCGAAGTGGCGCAGCGGCTGCCGACGGCGGTGCTCGCGGCGTCGTCCGACCCTGTCGCCGCTGCGCTCGTTCAGGCGGAGTTTCGTGGGCCGGCATTTCGTCTCTACGGCAGCGACGACGTCGTCGGCGTTGAAATCGGTGGAGCGCTGAAAAACGTCATAGCGATTGCAGCGGGCGTCGTCGAAGGACTGGGCTTGGGTCACAACGCACTCGCCGCGTTGATCACTCGCGGGCTCGCCGAAATCACTCGCCTGGCGTGTGCCTCGGGTGGCCGCCGCGAAACCCTGTCCGGTCTGAGCGGGCTTGGCGATCTCGTGCTCACCTGCACCGGAACGCTCAGCCGCAATCGCCACGTCGGCGCCGAGCTCGCACGCGGTCGTGCGCTGCCGGAAGTGCTGGCAGGCATGAAGATGATCGCGGAAGGTGTACGGACAACCGGCGCGGCGCTGGCGCTCGGCACCCGTTACGGCGTCGAGCTGCCGATCGCTGAACAGATGGCCGAAGTGCTGTCGGGCAACACCAACGTGCGCGCGGCCATTGAAACGCTGATGCTCCGCCCCCAGCGCGCGGAACAGAGCTGATAGGGAATTGGGTAAATTAGCACCGTGGGCTTTTTCGACAAGATTCGTCAGGGTCTCTCCCGCACCACCCAGCAACTGGTTGAACGCTTTGACGACATCGTCGGGCGCGCCGATCAGCCGGAGCGTCGTTCGCGCCCGGTTGACGTCGAGACGCTCGAGGCGCTCGAAGAGCTGCTGATTTCCGCGGACATCGGCGTGGCTGCCACCGATCGCATCATCGCCGCCGTCAAAACCCGGCCGCGAAACGGCCTCAGCCTTCGCGATCTCGTCAAACAGGAAATCAAGACGGTGTTTGCCGGGGTCGATCGACCGCAGAATACCGCGCAGCGTCCGACGGTGATGTTGATCGTGGGCGTGAATGGCACGGGGAAAACGACGACGGTCGGCAAGCTCGCCAACCTGCTGAAGCAGCAGGGACACGCGCCCTTGATTTGTGCCGCCGACACGTTTCGCGCCGCCGCGGTCGAGCAGCTCGAGATCTGGGCGAAGCGGGCCGGCGTGGACATCATCCGCGCGCGCGACGGGTCGGACCCCGCGGCCGTTGTGTTCGACGCGATCTCGTCCGGCAAGGCGCGGGCCCGCGATCCGATTCTGGTCGACACGGCGGGCCGGCTGCATACGCGCGTCAACCTGATGAACGAACTCGACAAGATTCGCCGAATCGCGGCACGCGAAGTGCCCGGCGCGCCGCAAGAGGTGCTGCTGGTCCTCGACGCAACCGTTGGACAGAATGGCCTGACGCAGGCGCGCGAGTTCATGGGGACGGCCGGCGTCAACGGTATCGTCTTGACCAAGCTCGACGGCACAGCCAAGGGCGGCGTCGCGGTCGCGATTGCCAACGATCTGAAACTGCCGATTCGCTACGTCGGCGTCGGTGAAGGCATCGACGATCTGGTGCCGTTTTCCGCCGATGAATACGTCGAGGGACTGTTCGCCGAGAAGTGGTGATGTCCGACGCCCGCTGGATGGACCGCGCGTTGTTTCACGCCGCACGCGGGGCTGGGCGTACGAGTCCGAATCCACTGGTTGGCGCCGTCGTCGTGTCGCCTGATGGCGTGCTGGTGGGACAGGGTTACCACGAACGCGCCGGCGAGGCGCACGCCGAAGTCCGTGCGCTCGAGGATGCCGGCTCGCATGCACACGGCGGTACGTTGTACTGCACGCTGGAACCCTGTGCGCATCATGGCCGTACCGGCCCGTGCGCCGCGCGGATTGTCGAAGCCGGCATCACCCGCGTCGTCGCCGCCGTGGAAGACCCCAACCCGCTGGTCAGCGGACGTGGTTTCGCTTACCTGCGTGCCCACGGAGTGGCCGTCGACATCGGGAGGGGCGCGGAGCGCGCGATCGCGCTGAATCAGCCATTTTTTACGTTGATGCGCGAGGGCCGGCCGTTCGTCACGCTGAAGGCCGCGGTCAGCGCCGACGGTTTCATCGCGGCAAGCGCCGACCGGCCGACCGCGCTGACGTCTGGACCAGCCAATCGACACGCCCACCGGATGCGCGCGCAGATCGACGCGCTCGCGGTCGGCGTCGGGACAATCCTGGCTGATGATCCGGTACTGACTGCTCGCGCCGCATACCGCGAACGGCCGTTGACGCGGGTCATTTTCGATCGGCGTCTTCGGACGCCGCCCACGGCGCGGGTCCTCTCGACACTCGACGCGGGGCCTGTCATCATCGTGACCAGCCGCCATTCGGGAATGACCGCGTCGGCGCGGAGCAGTCTCGAGCAGCGGGGCGCCGAGGTGCTGACCAGCGACGGCACGTTCCGCTCGGCGCTGACGCAGCTTGGCGCTCGTCATATCGGATCCTTGATTCTCGAAGGCGGGGCGACGCTGCACGCCGCCGCATGGCGCGAGTCGAGTGTCGATTTCGTGCGCTTGTATGTCGCACCGCGCACCCTCGGTGGCGGCGTGGCGCTGCTGCCAGGCTGCCATTTTTCGTCGTCGGAATTGATCGGCCGGCGTGTAGAAACGCTCGGCCCGGATGTGTTGATCGAGGGATATGTTCACGGGCCTCGTTGAGTCGACCGGCAAGCTCCTCGAACGCAAGCCGACCAGCGGCGGCTTCCGCCTTCGGATCGCGTCGACGCTGGCGCCCGAACTGTCACCGGGCGACAGCCTCGCCGTCAACGGCGTGTGTCTGACGGTGGTGACTGCCCAGGATGGTGAAGTCCACGCCGATATCGGTCCCGAAACGGTGCGCGTCACGACGCTGGGATCCCTGTCCGAGGGCTCGCGACTGAACTTGGAGCGGCCGCTGCGTGCCGACAGCCGGTTCGGCGGCCATTTCGTCCAGGGGCACGTCGATGCGATCGGTTGCGTCGACGAACTGCGCCGCGAACAGGATTTCCATTGGCTGACGGTCGGCTATCCAGACAGTCTGGCGCCGCTGATCGTCAACAAGGGCTCGATCGCGATTGACGGCATCAGCCTGACAGTCGCCGGTCTCGCGCCAGGCCGCTTCGAGGTGATGGTGATCCCGTTCACGATGGAGCACACCAATCTTGGTTCGATCCAGCAGGGCGAGCGCGTAAACCTGGAATGTGACATGGTAGGGAAGTATGTGGTGCGCGCAGCCGAACTGGCCGGGCTGACAATCCACGCGGTGCGGCCGGACAAATCGTATGAAGGCTAAAAAGCAAAAGGTCGAGGGTCGAAAGAGGCCCGCGCTGTCGATTGCGCGTCCCAAAGACACCCCGTTCACGCGCATCGAAGACGCGATCGAAGCGATTCGCACCGGCCGGCTGGTTGTCGTCGTCGACGACGAGGATCGCGAGAACGAGGGCGACCTGACGATCGCGGCCGAGAAGGTGACGCCCGAGGCGATCAATTTCATGGCGCGTTACGGGCGCGGGTTGATTTGCCTGTCGATGACCGGCGAACGCCTGGATCATCTGGACATTCCTCTCGAGGTGTCGTCGAACGCGGCGCGACGCGAGACAGCTTTCTGCATGTCGATTGATGCGAAGGACGGCGTGTCGACCGGCATTTCTGCCGCCGACCGTGCGCGGACCATTCGCCTGGCGATCTCGGAAGCGACGCGGCCGCGCGATTTGGTCCGTCCGGGCCACGTATTCCCGCTCCGCGCCCGCTCTGGCGGTGTGCTGGCGCGCACCGGCCACACCGAGGCCTCGGTTGATTTGGCGCGTATCGCCGGCCTTTATCCGGCCGGCGTGATTTGCGAGATCATGAACGAAGACGGCACGATGGCGCGCGTGCCGCAATTGGCGAAGTTCGCCCGGAAACACAACCTGCCATTGATCACGATCGCCGACCTGGTGAAGTACCGGATGCACACCGAGTCGCTGGTCAAGCGCGTGGCTACCGCGAAGTTGCCGACCGAATACGGCGAGTTCCGTGTGCACGCCTTCGAAAACCAGGTGGATCACCAGACGCACGTGGCGCTGGTAAAGGGCGACATCGGCGACGGCCGTGACCTGCTGGTGCGCGTCCACTCGTCCTGTCTGACCGGCGATGGGCTGCATTCGATCCGCTGCGATTGCGGTGCGCAACTCGACACCGCGATGCGAAAGATCGCCGAGGAAGGACGCGGCGTGCTGTTGTATCTCAACCAGGAAGGCCGAGGCATCGGGCTGGCGAATAAGATTCGCGCCTACGAACTGCAGGACGAAGGCTTCGATACCGTCGAAGCGAACGAACGTCTCGGATTCAAAGCGGATCAGCGCGACTACGGCATGGGCGTGCAGATTCTGCGCGACCTCGGTGTCCGTTCGATGCGCCTGCTTAGCAACAACCCGCGTAAGCTGGTCGGCGTCGAAGGATACGGCCTGAGCGTGACCGAGTGGTTGCCGCTCGAGATTCCGGCGCACGAATCGACGCGTCGCTACTTGAAGACGAAGAAAGAAAAGCTCGGGCACAAACTCTCGTCTGTGTAATGACGTGGCCGGTCCCGTCATCCTCTTCGACGGTGTCTGCAACCTGTGCAACGGGTTCGTGCAGTTCGTCATCGCGCGCGACCCTCAGGCTCATTTTCGATTTGCTTCGTTGCAGTCGAACGCCGCCGCCGCCCTGCTGAACGGCCGGATCCAGAACGGACCAGTACCGGACAGCGTCTTGCTCGTCGAAGACGGTCGGACTTATACGCAATCGACCGCCGCGCTCCGAGTTGCCCGCGGCCTCGGCTTTCCCTGGAACCTGTCCTACGGGTTCATCATTGTTCCAAAACTCCTGCGCGACGTCGTCTACGACTGGGTGGCCCGCAACCGCTACGAGTGGTTCGGCAAACGTGATGTCTGCATGGTGCCCACGCCCGATCTGCGAGATCGCTTCCTCAATGACTGAGGCACGGAGGGGACGGAGGCACGGGATCAACACGGAGCAACGGAGCAACGGAGAAAACGGGAAACAAGAAAGCAGAAACAAGAAAGCAAAAACCAGAACTACAAGAAATACAAGAACAACAAGAAAGATCATTTTCCCGTTTGCACCGTTGCTCCGTTACTCCGTGTTGATCCTGTGTCTCCGTAGATCTCCGTTTCATCATGTCGGATTTATCCAAGTCACGACCGCTGGCCTTGGCTACGCTTGCGCCGGAGGGCAACACATGCGTCGTTGGTTGACGATCATCGGTGGGCTCGCGGCCCTGGCCGCGGCACCATCCGCCCAGGAAGGAAATTTGTCGTCGTTCACGTGGCTGGCCGGCGCCTGGGAAGCGACACAAGGTAATCGTGTGGTCGAAGAGTATTGGACGACGCCGACCGCCAACGCGATGATCGGGATGAGCCGGACGGTTGCCGGCGATCGGACGACGGAGTTCGAGTTTCTGCGAATCGAAAAGCGCGGTGCCGATCTGTTCTATGTACCGCAGCCTAACGGCCGCCCGCCGGTGTCGTTCAGGCTGACGTCGAGCGAGAGCGGACGATTCGTTTTCGAAAACATCACCGGTGAAGATCGTGTGCAGCGCATTGAATATCGTCGTGATGGGGAGAGCGGACTGATCGCACGCGTCGAGGGAACTCAGGACGGCAAGCCGTTCGCGCTCGAGTACCGTTACCGTCGGCGGAAGTAACCGGCGACGGCCTCGGTCGACGCGGTCGAGTGCCGTGGGTGTTTCCCCGGCGAACTGCGTGAAGTCGCGGATCAGATGCGACTGGTCCGCATAGCCGCACCGAAGCGCGACGTCGACCCAGGCGCCGGCTGTCCCGGGTGCGTATCGGAGCGCGTGCTGGAAGCGGACAATCCGGCTGAACATTTTGGGCGACACGCCGACGTGCATGTTAAACGCACGCTCGAGCTGCCGGTTGCTGATGCCTGCCTCCCGCGCCACCTGATCGATCGGCGCGCGTCCGCGCGACGCGGTTATCCGGGACAACGGACCGTCGAGCGCGCGACGGTCGTGCGATGACCGCGCGCGCAGGAAGGCCTCGATGATCGCGATGCGGTCCTCGGCGCCCGGCGTCTCGGCGAGGCGGTCGCGCAGCGCGTCCGCCGAACGCCCCCACAGCGCTCCGGCATCGACCACCGAATCGCTGAACGCGGTCAGCGGTTCGGCCCAAAACGCCGACGCGGCGCCCGGCCTGAGCCGGATACCCACCGTATCGAACGACCCCGGCGCCACCAGTTCCATCGACCGGGTCCAGACGCCGACGATCATCCCGGCGGGCTGCCGGCGTGCCCGGCGGCCGGTTAGTTGCTCGAACGGATCGCCGAGATGAAAGATAATTTCGACGGTGCCGTCCGGGGGGATTCGCTGAATTTCGCGGGAAGGCGGCGGTTCGGCCGAGTGCGACAGCATCCAGACGCACTCCACCAGGCCCATGAGGGGCGGCGAAGGCGGATACTCTCTGTAAGCTGGGCTGGGCACGGCTGATTATGCTACGATAAGGGTTTGCGTTAGAGCATGTTACGGGCCTTGGTGATCCATGTTTGAGTCTCTGAGCGGGCGGCTCCAGGACGTCTTCCAGTCGCTGCGTCGGGAGACGCGGCTGACCCCGGAGTCGATCGAAGCTGCGCTGCGCGAGATTCGCCTCGCACTGCTCGAAGCCGACGTCAATTTCAAGGTCGTCAAAGCGTTCATCGATCGGGTGCGCGACCGTGCGATGGACGCCATTCAGGAAGAATCGGTAGACACCACGCTGCGCGGCTTGCCGCCCGTGCAGCAGGTGGTGCGGATCGTCCGCGACGAAATGCTGGCGCTGTTCGGCAATGCCGAAGGCGGCCTGCAGCCATCGGCCAAAAAGCCGCGAGTCGTCCTGATGCTCGGGCTGCAAGGCGCGGGCAAGACGACCACTTCCGGCAAGCTCGGAAAATGGCTGAAGAAGCAAGGGCGGTATCCCTTGCTCGTATCGACGGACGTCAAGCGGCCTGCCGCGATTCAGCAGCTGAACGTCGTCGGTGAAAAAGCCGGACTGCGCGTCCACGATCCGGCCGGTGTCATGGATCCGGTGGCGCGCGCGAAAGGCGCGCTCGCCGAAGCAATCAATCTCGGGTTCGACGTCGTCATTGTCGATACGGCCGGCCGGCTCCACATCGACGACGAGTTGATGACGGAGTTGGTGGCGATTCGCGACGTCACCGACCCCTCGGATCGGCTGTTTGTCGCCGACGCGATGACCGGCCAGGACGCGATCAAGAGCGCCGGCGAATTCAACGCACGGGTCGGCGTAACCGGCGTCGTGCTGACGAAAATGGACGGCGACGCGCGCGGCGGCGCGGCATTGTCGGTGGTGTCGGTCGTCGGCGTGCCGATCGCGTTCGCCGGCAGCGGCGAAACGCTGGACGATCTCGAGGCGTTTCATCCCGACCGGGTGGTTTCGCGAGTGCTCGGAATGGGCGACGTGCTGTCGCTCATCGAAAAAGCGGAAGCGGCGATTTCCGCTGAAGACGCCGAGGCGCTCGAAGAGAAAATCCGGGCGAACGAGTTCACGCTCGAGGACTTCCGCGATCAATTGAAAACGATCCGGAAGATGGGACCGCTCGAGTCGATCATCGGGATGCTGCCGGGAATGGGCAATCTCAAGGCGCTGGCGGATAATAAGCCCGACGAGAAGCAGGTTTCGCGGATCGAGGCGATCATCGGGTCGATGACGCCCGAAGAGCGGCGCAAACAGCACATCATCAATGGCAACCGCCGCAAGCGGATCGCGAAGGGTAGTGGCACGTCGGTCGAGGAAGTGAATCGTCTGCTGAAGCAATTCGTGCAGATGCAGAAGATGCTGCAACAACTCGGCGGCATGACCGGTTTGGCCGGCGGCGGCAAAAAGGCCCGTCGTCAGGCAATGCAGATGCTGCGTAACCGCGGGTAACCGCGGAGCTCGGACATTACGCCCGCCCAGGCGGCAAAGCCGCTCGGCGGGTCTGCTATAGCCCACATGGATGTCCACGTGGGCGACGCGGATAGCGAACCTGGCAAGCGTTTCGAGCGCGCGAGCCATAGGAGAGATTGTGGTAGCCATCCGTTTACGGAGGGCCGGGTCCAAGAAGCGCCCGTTCTTCCGCGTCGTCGTCACCGATTCGCGCGCCGCGCGCGACAGCTCGTTCGTCGAAATCCTCGGACACTACAACCCGCGCACCAAGCCGGCGGTCGTGCAAGTGGACGCCGAGCGGGTCCAGTACTGGCTCGGCAAAGGCGCTCAGGCTTCTGATTCAGTACGCACGCTGATCAAGAATCACCTGACGCCGGCTCCCGCAGCGGCACCGGCACCGGCCGCTGCCACGAAATAGCCATGGCGGACACGACCGGGGTGCGGGCAGTCGTCGAGGTACTCGCCAAGGCGTTGACCGATCGCCCTGACGACGTGAAGGTGACCGAATCGCAGCACAAGCACAAAACGCTGATCGAGCTGTTCGTCGCGCCGTCGGACCTCGGCAAGTTAATCGGGCGGCAAGGACGAACCGCTGCGGCACTGCGGACGCTCGCCGCGACCGCGGGGGAAAAAGAAGGCAAGGACGTGACGCTCGAAATCAGAGAAGCGCGGTGAAACAGGATTGCAGATTGTAGATTGCAAATGGACACGATTGAATTTGCAATCCGCCAAATCACAATCTGCAATTTGCAATCTGCAATTTGCAATCTCCAATGATCTGGGAGGAGATGGCCGTCGTGGGTCGCATCGCGCGGGCCCACGGGAACAAAGGTCAGGTGATCGTGAACCTTGACACCGACTTTCCGGAACAGCGATTCCGCCCCGGCGCCGAGTTGTTCGTGCAGCGCAACGGGCGGGCGGATCGCCTGACGGTGCAGACGGTTCGCTTTCAACACCATCGGCCGGTGATTGGGATCGAGGGCGTCGAGACGATGACCGACGCTGAAGCGCTCGCCGGTTTGGAACTACGCGTGCCGCGCGAAACGCTGGCGGCGTTACCGCCCGGCACGTTTTACCACCACGATTTGGTGGGCTGCGCGGTGGAGACGATCGGCGGCGCGGCGATCGGGACGGTGACAGCGGTCGAAGAATCGGGCGGTCCCAGCCGGCTGGTCGTGAATGGAGCACGCGGCGAAGTGCTGATTCCGCTGGTGGTCGACATCTGCCGCGCGATCGACGTCGGGGCGAAGCGGATCGTGGTCGCGCTGCCAGAGGGCTTGCTGGAGTTGAATTCGCCCACGCAGTCATGACGTTCGACATCGTCACGATCTTTCCGGCGATGCTCGAAGGTCCGCTGGCCGCGGGAATCGTCGGCCGCGCGATCTCGGCCGGTTTGCTGGACGTGAAAGTGCGCGATTTACGCGACTACACGACCGACAAACACCGGATCGTCGACGATGTGCCGTACGGTGGGGGACCCGGGATGGTGCTGAAGCCAGACCCGATCTTCCGCGCGCTGGACGCGATTGAAGCGGAACGGGGCGGCCGCCCGCGGGTGGTGCTGACGTCGCCGCAAGGAGAGCGTTTCACGCAAGCCGAGGCGCGGCGTCTGGCGGATTATGGTCACGTGGTGCTGTTGTGCGGCCGCTACGAGGGGTTCGACGATCGAGTCCGCGAACGTGTGGACGAGGAACTGTCGATCGGTGATTATGTGTTGACCGGCGGCGAGCTGCCGGCGTTGGTCGTGCTCGACGCGGTGTCGCGGTTCGTGCCGGGCGTCGTCGGCGACGAGCAGTCGGTGGTGGAGGATTCGTTCAGCCGCGGGCTGTTGGATTTCCCGCAGTTCACGCGGCCGCCGGCGATCACGACGCGGGTCGGACACGCGACAGGGTTCGCTGGACGTTCCGGAAGTGCTGCTGTCGGGGAACCATGCGGCGATTCGGCGCTGGCGGAAACGGGAAGCGCTGACGAGAACATTGGAACGCCGTCCGGATCTACTGGACGGCGCAATTCTGGACGAAGAAGAGCAAGAGATCTTGCGAGAGCTTAAAGGAGCAGGCAATGGGCGCGATTGAACTCGTTGAACAGGCACAGCTGGCGGAACGGCCGGCGATGCGGTCGGGCGACACCGTCAAGGTGCACGTGAAGGTCCGCGAAGGCGACAAAGAGCGCATTCAGATCTTCGAGGGGGTCGTGATCGGCATTCACCGCGGCGGCACGCGCGCGTCGTTCACGGTGCGCAAGGTGTCGTTTGGCCAGGGCGTCGAGCGCATTTTCCCGCTCCATTCGCCGACCATCCAGAAGGTCGAAATCACCAAGTCGGCTCGCGTCCGTCGCGCCAAGCTGTACTACCTGCGCGATCTGAAGGGCAAGGCCGCCCGCATGAAGGATGGCGCGAAGCAGTAGGCGGCGTGACCCGCGTTCCGGCAACTCGCACGCTGGAGAACTCGCTGCGGCGGGCCGGGTTCGTCTACGTCGGTGGTTCCGACGAAGTGGGGCGCGGCTGCCTGGCCGGACCGGTCGTCGCCGGGGCCGTCGTGCTGCATCCCGACCGGCACATTCCCGGAGTCTGCGATTCGAAGGCGGTTCCGGCCGCCGAGCGCGAGCGTCTCTACGAACAGATCCTGAAGCACGCGGTTTCCTGGGCGGTGGCGGCCGCTGACCCGACCGAGATCGATCGCATCAACATTCATCAGGCATCGCTGCGCGCGATGCAACGTGCCATCCTGATGCTGGCGCCGCTCCCCGATATCGTGCTGGTTGACGCGTTTCGGGTACCGGACCTGCCGATGGCGCAGCGTGGTGTGCTGCACGGCGATCGGCGATGTTCCGCGATCGCCGCGGCGTCGATCGTCGCGAAAGTGACGCGCGACCGGATGATGTTCGAACTCCACGCCCGCGACCCGCGCTACGGCTTCGATCGCCACAAGGGTTACGCGACCGCCGATCACCTCGACGCCGTTGCACGGTTTGGCTACTCCGATGCACACCGTCGCTCGTTTCGTCCGCCGACGCTGTTCGACGGAATCCCTGTCCAGGCTGAACCGCTCGACGCGTCTACCGTCGTCGTGTCCGCGACGGCAGAAGGGTTCGACGCTGCCACTGAAGACTGAGCCGAGTACGGCCGACACCCAGAGTGCAGTCTGCCAATTCGCAGGCTGCACATGGCAGTCTGGCGGCTGCCCGGGGAACCCAGGTGCCGATCGATCGTGCTGCGATTCTGAAGAACGCTGACAAGCTACTCAAGCAGGGCAAGCTGCAGCCTGCCATTGCGGAATACGTCCGGATCGTCGAAGACCAACCGCGCGATTTCAGCTCTGTCAACCTGCTTGGCGACCTCTACGTCAGGGCCAAGCAGATCGACAGGGCGGTCGAGCAATTCGTCCGCATCGCCGACGCCCTGAGCGAAGACGGCTTCCTGCCGAAGGCGGCGGCGCTCTACAAGAAGGTCATCAAGATCAAGCCTGACCACGAGCACTCGCTGCTCCAGGCGGCTGAAATCGCGACCAGCCAGAATCTCTACGCCGACGCTCGCGCCTACCTGACGGTCGTCGCCGACAAGAAAGCGGCAGCCGGAGACAAGCGCGGCAACGCACAGATGCGGATCCGGCTGGGCAACCTCGACCCCAGCGACTATCCGGCACGCATCAACGCCGCTCGCGCGCGGATCGACATCAACGACACGCCCGGCGCGGTCCGCGATCTCAAGGAGATCGCCGTCGAACTTACTGAAAAGAAGCGCCCGACGGAAGCGGTAGCGGCGTTGCGCGAAGCCGGCAATCTCGCGCCTGACGACGAGTCGATCCGGACGCAGTTGTTCGATGTCTACCTCGCGTCGGCTGATCTGGCGCGAGCCGGAGAGTGTGCAACCACCGCCGCGCAATTCAAACTGCTCGCCGGTGCCCTCGAATCCGCCGGTCGCGCCAGCGAAGCGCTCGAGATGCAGTGCGCGGCGGCGCGCCTCGACCCCGCCGATACCGAACTTCGCGTCCACCTGGCGAAGACCTTTGTCGCGCGCGGCGACATGACCGCGGCAGCCCGATACCTCAGCGAAGAGGTGGCCGGCAACGACTCGCAACTGCTCCTCACGGTTACCGAGATGCGGCTCCGAGCGGGCGAGATCGAGCAAGGCCTTGCGATCGCCCGGCGGGTGCTCGACGCCGAGCCAGGGCGCCGCGACCAGGTGGCGCTGGTCGGTTGGAACGTTGCCGAACAGGCGCCCGACGCGGGCTTCGCGGTCGTCGAACTCGCGGCCGATCTGGCGGCGCGTGAAAATGATTGGGGCGCGGCGGCAGCCGCGCTGCAGGAGTTCGTGACCCGCGTGCCGAGTCACCTCGCCGCGCTGTGCCGCCTGGTCGAGATCTGCGTTGACGGCAGCCTTGAAGCGACGCTCTATAGCGCGCAGGCGCAGTTGGCCGATGCCTACATCACGGCCGGCATGGCGACCGAGGCGCGATTCATCTCAGAAGACCTGGTGGCGCGCGAGCCGTGGGATCGCTCGAACATCGAACGGTTCCGCAAAACGCTGGTGATGACGAACGAGCCGGATCCGGACGCGCTTATCGCGGAGCGGTTGAGCGGCCAATCGCCGTTCATCAGCACCGATCTGAGCGCAGATTTCTTCCCGCCGTTCGAGGCGCCCGCGCCGCCGCCCGCACCAGCCGCGGCCGCGGGGTCAGCCGAGCCCGGGTCGCGGCAGACCACGGTCGAACCGGTCAACGCCGCGACAGAAGTTCCACCGGCAGCCAGCGCGCAGACGGTCGACATTGGGAGTATGCTCAACGCAACGGCTGCTGCGCCATCAAAGACGCACGCCGAGACGGAAAGCGTCGAAGTCGATCTCAGCATCGTCCTCAACGAGAAATCGAACGGTGGCCCGGAGAAGTCGAACGGCGGCCCGGCTGTCGCCGGCACGCCGGTGAAGATCGCCGAGCTCGATCTGGTGTTCGAGCAGTTCCGCGACGAAGCGTCGCGCCGGTCTGGAAATGGCAATGCCGAGAGTGAATACGCGCGCGGTGTGGCACTTCATGAAGCGGGGGACCTCGACGGCGCGATCGGTGCGCTCGAAGCGGTGTCGCGCTCGCCGAAGCTGCGGTTCGCCGTGGCCGCGCGTTTGGGCCGAATCTTCAAGCAGCGTGGCATGACCGTGCAGTCGCTCGAGTGGATGGAGCGGGCGGCCCAGGCACCGGCCACTAACGCGGACGAACACCACCAGCTGTTGTTCGAACTGGCTGAGGCGCTCGAGTCGAACGGCGAAGTGGGACGTGCACTGGCGATCTGTCTTGAATTACAGTCTGACGCTGGTGCTTATCGCGACATCAATACCCGCATCGATCGCCTCGCAAAGGTCCAAGCGCGGGAGTAGCTTCTGATCCGCCGGCTGGTATACGTCGCCTTCTTCCTGGAAGTGGGTTTGCTGCTCGTGATCATGCCGTGGTGGCCGGCGCTCTGGGACCATAACTACTTTGTCGAGCGCTGGCCTGCGCTCGAGCCGTTCCTGACCAACAATTTCCTGCGCGGCGCCGTCACCGGCCTCGGGCTGGTGAACCTGATCGCTGGGTTTGCCGATCTCGCACTGATCTTTCAGCAGAGCTCGCGGCCCGCCGGTCCACCTGAAGGGTTCGAACGGTGACGATCTGCCTGGTCACCGACCGCCGGCAGAGCGACGTCCTCGAACAGACGCGACGTGCGGTTGACGCCGGCGTCGACGTCATCCAGGTCCGCGAACGGGACCTCGAGGCCGCGCCGCTTGCTGAACTGGTCTCGTCCGTCCTCGGCATCGCGCGATCTTCGTCCACGCGCGTCACGGTGAACGATCGGCTCGACGTGGCGATAGCGTGCGGCGCAGACGGCGTGCACCTGCGCGCCGATTCGATGACACCTGCCGACGCCCGCCGCCTGGCGCCGCCGCGATTTCTGGTCGGGCGGTCGGTGCACAACCCCGCCGAAGCGCATGCGGCCGGCGGCGCCGACTATCTGATCGCCGGCACGGTCTTTCCGACTTCCTCGAAACCCGGCGTTCCGTGTCTCGGCGTGGAGGGCCTGCGGGCGATTGTTCAAGCGTCAACGGCACCGGTGCTGGCGATCGGTGGGGTGACACGCGACCGTTTGCCGGCCATCGCCACGACCGGCGCTTCCGGAGTGGCGGCGATCGGTCTATTCGCACACGGCTCGCTGGTCGAAATCGTAAAAGCGGCGCGCGCGGTGTTTGACACCGCGAAAGCGCGTCCCTAACATAAGCGCGGCTCCTTCGTTGATGGCCTCCGACCGGGCGAGTGATTTCGGCACCAAGCTCCGCGCCGCGCGCGAGCGGAAGGGCGTGTCGCTTCGCCAAATCGCCAGCAAGACCAAAATCTCGATCACGTTGCTCGAGGCGCTCGAACGCAACGACGTTGCGCGACTGCCCGGCGGCATCTTCAGCCGCGCGTTCGTACGCTCGTACGCCATGGAAGTTGGTCTCGATCCCGAGACGACGATTCAGGAGTTCATCGCGCAGTTTCCGCACGACTCCGTCACCGCCGGGCATCCGACATCTGCCCAGGTCGAGGACTTCGAGAGCCTCGAAAACGATCGCCGGATGGCAACCACGGCGCTGTGGATATTGGCGATCAGCATCCCTCTGGCCGGTGCGGTGGTCTACTTCAGCATGATCAACCGGCGACCGCCGGCCGTGTCGGAAGTCGCGCCGGCCGCTGTGTCGCCGACGACCGGAAGCGCGCCAGAGCCGGCTCCCGCGGTCGAACCGTCGCCAACCGCCGTACCGCCGGTGACTCCGCCGCCCGTTACGCCACCGTCTGTGGCGCGGCCACCGGCTTCGACGCCGGCTGCGACGCCCGTTCAACCTGCTGATGGAGTGTCCGACCGCTTGACCATTGGCCTATCCGCACGCCGGCCAGTCTGGGTGTCTGCCACTGTCGATGGACAGCAGACCATTTCTCGGCTGCTGCAGGCAGGAGAAAAGCAGACCATCGACGTGAAACGCGAGATGGTGATTACCGCGGGCGATGCGGCGGCGCTCGCGCTGACACTGAACGGCGCCAACGGACGGCCGCTTGGAAAGGCCGCCGAAGTCGTCACCGTCCGCATCAACCTCACCAACTACAAGGATTACCTCGCCCGGTGACCGTACCCACTCCGCTTCTCGACCTGTTCAAGCGCGGCGAAGTCGACCGCGACGTACGGCTGCTGGCCGCCCAGGGTGGTCTCGCCACCCGAGCGCAAGAGCAGTTGGGCATTCTGGTGGTGTTGCTCGAGGACCGCGATCAGCAGGTTCGCGAGACGGCCGAGGCAACGCTGAACCGGATTCCGCCTGAGGCCCTCAAGAATTTTCTCGCGCGATCAGATGTGTCGGTCAGCCTGCGAGAATTCTTCGCCAACCGCGGCGTCGTGCCGGAGGAGAGTCCGGCGAACCCGCCCGCTGACGATCCACTCATCGCCACTGCCGACGAACTCGAAGAGGATCCGAACGAGACGAAGGAATCGGCCACCCAGAAAATCGCCAAAATGGGTTTTACGGAGCGGCTCAAGGCAGCGTCGAAAGGGTCGCGCGAGATGCGGGCCATTCTGATCCGTGATCCCAACAAGATGATCGCGGCGGCGGTTCTCAGCAGTCCGAAGCTGTCCGAACCGGAAGTCGAGGCCATCGCCGGAATGGGCAGCGTATCGGACGAAGTGCTGCGCATCATCGGCAACAATCGCCAGTGGATCAAGAACTACATGGTTGTATTGCGTCTCTGCAAGAACTCGAAAACGCCGCTGGCGATGTCTATGAATCTGATGAATCGGCTGCAGGATGGCGATCTGACCCGGCTGTCGGTTGACCGGAACGTACCGGAGCCGCTCCGCGTCGCGGCGCGCAAGAAAGTCGTGTCCAATCGCGGCTGAAACTCGTCGCTGGTCGCTCGTCGCTCGCTACTTGCGACGTTTCTTGGTTTTTTTCCCAGCCTTCTGCCAATCGGAACGCATCTGCGCCAGTCCTTCCATGTAGACGGTCGCCCGCTCGCGCTCTTCCTCGGTGGCCATCGACTTCAGCAGGTCGAGAGCTTTGACGAGATCCTCCTGGACCCTTTCCCGCGTGGTCGTGAAATACAAGCGCCGGATTTCCGCGATCTTGTCGTCGGCGCTGAGCATCTTCAACTGAGTCATCGTCTGAGAGCCGCCTTGAAATCGTCGAACGACCGCGTGTTCAGCACGTCAGCGGGCGTCAACCAGGCGCGTCGCGCCACCAGGATGCCCCAGCGCAAGACTTTCAGCGCGTTGACCGAATGCGCATCGCTCGAGATCACCAGCTTGACACCGCGGTCGCGGGCCATTTTCGCATGACTGTCATTCAGATCGAGCCGATAGGCCTGCGAGTTGATCTCCAGCGCGACACCGCGGCGGAACGCGGCGTCCACTACTGCTTCGATGTCGAACGGGTAGGCTTCGCGACGAGGCATCATCCGGCCGGTCGGATGGCCGAGGATGTCGACATTCGAGTTTTCGAGCGCGCGCAGCAGCCGCTCGGTCATCTGCTGCCGTTCCTGGTTGAACGCGGAATGAACCGACGCGACCACGACGTCGAGGGCGGCGAGGCAGTCGTCCGCGAGATCGAGCGTTCCGTCCGGCCGGATATCGCATTCCACGCCGGCCAGTAACCGGATGCCCAGGTCTTCGGCATCGACGGCGCGGATCCGCGCGGCATGGGCCAGCGCGCGCCGCTCGTCCAACCCGTTGGCCATCGCCAGCGCCTGCGTGTGATCGGTAATCGCGATGTATTCATGGCCTTCGGCTTTTGCCGCCAGCGCCATCGCCCGCACGTCGTCCTTGCCATCGGTTTCGGTCGTGTGCATGTGCAGGTCGCCGCGAAGATCGGCGCGCTCGATCAGCCGGGGCAGGGCGTGCGATCGACCAGCTTCGATCTCGCCGCGATTCTCGCGTAGTTCGGGTGGCGGCCAGTCGAGACCGAGCGCGGCATAGATGGTCTCCTCCGTTTCGCCGGCCACCTTGACATCGTCGGCAAGGCGAAACAGGCCGTATTCGTTCAACTTGAAGCCTAGTCCGATGGCGCGATCCCGCAGCGCGATGTTGTGTGCTTTCGAGCCGGTGAAGTACTGCATGGCGGCGCCGCGACTGTCAGCGGCGACCAGCCGGAGGTCGGCCTGCAAGCCGCCTTCGAGCAGCACGCTCGATTTCGTGTCGCCGTGCCCGAGCACTCGCGCGACCCGCGGGTATTCGATGAAGTCCTCCATCAATGATGGCGGTCCGCCAGAAGCCAGCAGGTCGATGTCGCCGCAGGTCTCGCAGCCGCGACGGAGGCTGCCGACGGCATCGATGGTGACGCCGGGTGCACGTCCCTGCAGGTATTCGGCGAGCGCCGCGGCAGCGTCGTGTGCGTCGGGCAAAAGGTGGCGCCCGGCAAACCGCTTCCGCTCGTCGAGCGCCTTGAGGATCAGCGCTTCCTTTTTTGCGCCCATTCCTTTCAGCGATCGGATCCGTCCGTCTTGAGCGGCGGCCTGGAGGTCGTCGAGCGTGCGAATACCGAGTTCGCGATAGAGCGTGGCGACGGTTTTCGGACCGACACCCTGCAGGTTCAACAAATCGAGGATGGTCGGAGCGAACTCGGCGACCAGGCCGCGGTGGTAAGCGGTGTCGCCGGTTTCGGCGATCTCGCGGATTCGCGCCGCCAGATCCTTGCCGATCCCAGGAATTTCCCGTAGGCCAGCTTCATCGAGGGTGACCAGATCGTGGGGATGATTGGCGGCGATGTCGGCCGCGTTCCGATACGCCCGGATCTTGAACGGATTTTCGTCCTTGATTTCCAGGAGATCTGCTGTTTCGCGCAGAATGCGCGCGACGCCGGCGTTGTCCATTGGCTAGTGGGGCGTATCCGCGAAAGCATTACTGGCCCCAAGAGGAACGCCGAGGCCGCAAGATCGCCGAGTGTAAATTTCACCGGGATTCTCGGCGTTCTTGGCGAACTCTGCGTTCATCTTGAATAGGCGAGCGGTAGTAGACCATGCGAGACAGCCTGCTAGGCACGGGTCCGGGCCGGCTGGCCGTCGATGACCAGACCGTCGGTCTCGATGTGGTAATCGAGCACACGGGCGCCGCCGGCGGTGAGCGCGGCGGCGATCCCGGAGCGTGCTGCAGGCGGACCAAAGCAAAACAGGCAGCCGCCGCCGCCAGCGCCGCAGACCTTTGCCGCCGTTGCACCGGCCGCCCGCGCACGCCCGATCAAGTCATCGATCACCGGTGTCGTGACGCCCGGGGCCAACCGCTTGCGGTTGTCCCATTCGACGCCGATATGGCGGCCGACCTCGTCCCAGTCTTCGCGCGACAGCGCTGCGCGCATCGCAACGGCGGTGTCGCGGATCCGCTCGAAGCAATCGAAGATGTGCCGGTCGCCGTCGATATGACGCTTGGTGATTTCCCAGTTGTTAGTGCCAGAATTCCGCGGGGCTCCGGTATAGGCCAACACGACTCGCTGTTCGAGTGCGCGGGGATCGACGGCCAGTCCGGTGCGGCGAATGCCGTCGATACGGAGTTCGATGCTGGCGACGCCGCCGTACATCGCCGGCCGATAATCCTGCACGCCGGTTGGGACGCGGATCGTCTGGCATTCGACGTTCTTGGCAACGCGCAATAGATGCTCGGGATCTTCCGAACTGCCGGTCCAGCGCGCGAGAGCGCCGCAGACTGCAATATTGAGTGCCGAGGAACCGGCGATACCCGCGCCCGCCGGTGACTCGCCGCGCGTGGTCAGCGTAGCGTTTTCGAGCTGAAAGTAACGTGCCAGCAGCGCCAGCAGCGACAATTCGCCGCCGCCGTCGAGATCCTCCCAGCGAGCGGCGGAGACCACCCGATCGGTGTCGATGGAGCGTAGTTCGATGCGGCCGTCCGCTCGCGCGATGATTTCGGCGTGCGCCCGCAGACTGATGGCGGCATTCAGCGTTGACGCGCCGTCGTGAAACAGATAGAGCGGCCAGATATCGATAGTGCCGCCCGCCAGATCGATTCGCGTGGGAGCCGAAGAAGTCACCTGACGATTCACTCGGCGATTATACGGTTAGAATCTGGTCAGCCTATGTCACCCAGCGCGCTCCGCCGGCAGATTGGACAGCTTTTGATCGCCGGTTTCGATGGTCACCAGATTCCCGCGGAGCTTCGTGCGCTGGCGCGTGAGTTCGGCCTTGGCGGTGTGATCCTGTTCGCGCGGAATGTTGCCGAGCCCGAGCAGGTGGCGGAGGTGGCATTCGAGGCGTCGCAGCTCGTGCCCGATTTGCCGCTCTGGGTTTCGATCGATCAGGAAGGCGGCCGGGTTGCGCGGTTGAAGGCGCCGTTCACCGAGTGGCCGCCGATGGCAACGCTCGGCCGTGCCGGCGACGACCAGCTGGCCGAGCGTTTTGCGCGGGCGCTCGCCGCGGAACTGAAGGCGGTCGGCGTCACGCTGGACTACGCACCGGTTCTCGACATCCACACCAATCCGAAGAATCCGGTGATCGGCGACCGCGCGCTGGCGGACAAAGCGGCGGATGTCGCCCGCCTCGGCGCCGCAATTGTTCGAACGTTGCAGCGCGAAGGCATCGCCGCCTGTGGAAAGCACTTTCCCGGTCACGGCGACACCAGCACCGATTCGCATTTCGAACTGCCGCTGGTCGAGCATCCACCGGACCGTCTGCGCGAAGTCGAATTCGCGCCGTTTCGGGCAGCGATCGAGGCCGGCGTTGCCACGATCATGACCGCCCACGTGCTGGTGCCATCGCTGGACGAGCAGCGGCCGGCAACGCTGTCGAAGCGGGTTGTCACCGACATTCTGCGCCACGAGCTGCACTACGACGGCGTCATTCTGAGCGACGACCTGGAAATGAAAGCGATCGCGAAGGAATATGCGGTGCCGACGGCAGCAGTGATGGCGATCGAGGCTGGCTGCGACGGTATGTTGATCTGCAGCGGCGACCATACCACGCAGGCGGCGTCGCTCGAGGCGCTGATTCACGCGGTCGAGGAGGATCGGCTGCGGATAACCCGGGTCGAAGATGCGTTGAAGCGGCAGCAGCGCGCCAAGGAGCGCTTCCTGACGTCGAGCGTCGGCGCGCGTCCTTTGTCCGGCCGCGCCCTGCGCGCCGCGATCGGCCGCGAAGAGCATCGCGCGATCGCCGACGAGATGTCTCAGTTTCTGTGATGCAGAAACCGCGTGCGTTGTCTTCAGGCGACCGCATCGCCGTCGTTGCCCCTGCCAGTGCGTTCAAGCGCGACGATTTCGATCGGGGGATCGACGAGCTTCGCCGGCTTGGCTTCGAGCCGGTCTACGATGAATCGGTCTTCGATCGACGCCGCTACCTCGCGGGCGAAGCCACAACTCGCGCTGCGGCGATTCGCGAAGCCTGGCAGGACCCCTCGATCGCGGCCGTGATCGGTGTCCGCGGCGGATTCGGCAGCGCTCATCTGCTGCCCCTGCTGGATGCGACGCTCGCCCGCACGGCGAATAAGCCATTCATCGGTTACAGCGACGTGACATCGATCCTCACCTTCCTGACGACCGGCTGCGGGCTTGTCGCCTTTCATGGACCGATGCTGGCCGGCCGGCTGGGAAGAGGCACCGACGGATACGATCGGCCCTCGTTCATCAACGCTTTGACCCGGGCCGAGCCGATGGGAGAACTCACCGCGCCCGGTCTCGAAACGATTCGACCGGGGGAAGCCAGCGGTCCGATCTTCGGTGGCACGATGACGCAGCTGTTGTCGTCCCTGGCGACGGCCTACGCCTTCTCGCCGCCTCAAGGTTGCGTTCTCTTCTTTGAAGACGTCGGCGAGCGGCCGTACAAACTCGATCGCATGGTCACCCAATTTCGGCAGGCGGGCATTCTTGCGCGCGCGTCCGCGGTCGTGATCGGCGAACTGCCGAATTGCGACGAGCCGGGCGGGGATCCGACCGCTCGTTCGGTGATGGCCGATCTGTTTGCTGATTTCCCCGGACCGGTGCTGATCGGCTTGCCGTCAGGCCACACCACCGGCCCGGCGATGACCCTGCCACTTGGTGTTCGCGCCCGCGTCGTCGGCGGGGCGGCGCCGAAACTGATCATCGAGGAGAGCGCCGTTCGATGAAAGTGCACCTGATCGGGATTTGCGGGACGGCGATGGCGACGCTGGCCGCGATGCTGAAGCGAAAGGGTGTAGACGTCCGCGGATCGGATCAGGACGTCTATCCGCCGATGAGCGACTTCCTCGCGGCCGAGGCGATTCCAACTTACACCGGCTACCATGCGGATCACATCACCGGCGACCTCGATCAGGTGGTCGTCGGCAACGCGATCTCACGGGGCAATCTGGAACTCGAGGAAGTTCTCGATCGAAAGATTCGTTATTGCTCACTGCCGGAGGCGATACGCGAACACTTTCTGTGGGGTGCGCGGTCGATCGTTGTCGCCGGCACTCACGGAAAGACGACGACCACGTCGCTCACCGGCTGGCTGCTGACCCATGGCGGTCTCGACCCGAGCGTTCTGATCGGCGGGATCGCGCGCAACTTCGGCGAATCGGGATCGAGCTACCGCATCGGCCACGGCCGCGATTTCGTGATCGAAGGGGACGAATACGACAGCGCGTTTTTCGATAAGACCGCGAAATTCCTCAAGTATCTGCCCGACATCGCCATCGTCAACAACGTCGAATTCGATCACGCGGACATCTACGCCGACTTCGACGCTGTGGCGCTGGCGTTCCGGCGGCTGGTGCGTCTCGTACCGCGACGAGGTCTGCTGCTGGTCGGCGCGGACAGCAGCGGCGCCCGAGCTCTGGTGGAAACCGCGGTTTCGCGGGTGCAGACCTTCGGCACCGGCGAGGATGTCGACTGGCAGGCGCACGACATCGAACCGATTCCCGACGGCACGCGTTTCAAAGTCCGCTATCACGCGTCACCCTTCGGCATTTTCGAAATGGGATTGGTTGGCGCCTACAACGTGCGAAATGCCACGGCGGCAATCGCGGTTGCTCACGAGGTCGGGATCAGTGTCGAGCGGATTGCCGAAGCGGTGAAACTGTTTGCCGGTGTGAAGCGGCGGCTTGAAGTGGTCGGCGTCGCCGACGGCGTCACCGTCTACGACGATTTCGCTCATCATCCCACGGCGGTTGCCGAAACGATTGCCGGACTGCGGGCCGCCCATCCCGACGCCCGCATCTGGGCGGTGTTCGAGCCGCGCTCGGCCTCGTCGTGCCGTCGCGTTTTCCAGGACGACTTCGCCAAGGCATTCGCCGGCGCGGACGAGGTGCTGATTGCACCGGTTTTTCGCTCGACCCTTCCGGAGGCCGAGCGCTTATCCATTCCGCAGCTGATTCACGATCTGAACTGCGCCAGCCAATCGGCGCGCGACACTCAGTCGATCGACGACATCATCACCACCATCGTCCGCGAACATCGACCCGGCGATCACGTCGTGCTGATGTCGAACGGCGGGTTTGGTGGCATTCATCGCAAACTCGTCCAGGCGCTAGGGGCGTGAGCGAAACGTTTCGTATCGTGCCGGCGGGCGACTCTGCCGTCGTGGTGGAGTTTGAAGCGCGCATCGATCCGGTCGTAAACGCGCGTGCGATCGCTCTGGCCGATGCCGTGCAGAGTGCCAACCTGGCCGGTGTACGCGACGTCGTGCCGACCTACCGGTCAGTAGCTATCTACTTTGATCCGCTGCGAACCGATTACGATGCGTTGCTGAAGCGGCTGCAGGTTGACGCGCGCCAGACACCGGATTCGGCGGCGGCCGTCCGCGAACCGATTCGGATTCCTGTCTGCTACGGCGGCGACTTTGGTCCAGACCTCGACGATGTCGCGACGTTCGCAGGCGGGAGCGTTGACGACGTGATCCGTTTGCACGCGGGCGCAACCTATCGGGTGTTCATGGTTGGCTTCGTCGCTGGTTTTGCCTACATGGGTACCGTTGCGGAGCGCATCGCGATGCCGCGGCACGGAACGCCACGCGTGCGGGTGCCGATTGGCTCGGTTGGCATCGCCGGTGTGCAAACCGGCGTCTACCCGGCGGAAACACCCGGCGGCTGGCGGCTGATCGGGCGGACGCCGCTGAAACCGTTCGACGCTGATCGCAACGAACCATTTCTGATGCGAGCCGGGGATTCGGTTCGGTTCTTTCCAATCAGCCGCACGGAGTACGACGGGTGGCGATCGTCGTAGTCAAGCCGGGGATGTTAACCACCGTTCAGGACGCCGGCCGCTGGGGCTTTCAGGCACGCGGCGTGCCGGTCGCGGGGCCGATGGATCCGGTATCGTTTCGCCTGGCCAATGCCATCGTCGGCAATCGGCGCGACGCCTCAGCGCTCGAGGTCACGTTGCTGGGGCCCGAACTGATCTTCGAAGACGCGCGCGCGATTGCAGTCACCGGTGCGGAGTTCGACGTCACCGTCGACGACGTGGACGTTCCACTGAATACCCGGGTGATGCTATCGGGGGGTAGTCGGCTGCGTTTCGGCCGGCGACAGCGCGGGGCGCGGGCGTATCTCGCGGTCGAGGGCGGAATCTCGGTTCCACCGCGGCTTGGCAGCCGCGCCACGCACGTCGTCAGCGGAATGGGTGGATTTGAAGGCCGCGCGCTGCGGAGCGGCGATACGTTGCCGCTTGGTTCGAGAGTGCCGGCGGCTCAAGCGCCAGCCGGTCCGGGGCTGCCGGTGGTACCTCTGCCCGGCGCGCACGCGCTGGTTCGCGTGTTGCCGGGACCGCAACTCGAACTGTTCGCTCCCGATGCGCTCGACGCCTTGCGATCAAGCCCCTACACCATTGCGCAGAATTCGGATCGAATGGGCTTTCGGCTCGAAGGTCCGCGGCTGACGCATGCGGGGAGTCCCGATATCATTTCGGATGCGACGCCGCTCGGCGTGCTGCAGGTTCCAGCATCGGGCCAGCCAATCCTCCTGATGGCCGATCGTCAAACCACCGGCGGCTATCCAAAAATCGCGACGGTAATCACGGCAGATCTGGCAATTGCCGGCCAGCTAGTACCGGGCGACAAGATTTCGTTCGAGGTGTGCACTCCGCGCGAAGCGATAGCGGCGCTGATAGCGCAGGAACAAGCGCTGCAGCGGGTGGAGGGCCTGTGAAGGCGCTGGCCACGTCGCTGCGTGAGGCGTTTGGCGCGGATCGCGTCAAGGAACGGCTTGACCTGGCGCCGATGACGACGTTCCGGGTCGGCGGACCCGCCGACCTGTTCATCGAAACGCGAGCCAGCGAAGAGATCGTCACCGCCTTACGGCTGGCGGCGAGCCACCACGTCGATGTGACGATTCTCGGCGGTGGGTCGAATGTGCTGGTATCGGACGCCGGGACTCGTGGCCTCGTCGTCCGTCCGCGTGGTGGAGAAGCGCGCTGCGTCTCTAGTGGTTCCGCAACGCTGGTTCGTGCCGACGCCGCGCTGACGATCAACGGACTCGTGCGCTGGACGATCAATCACGGATTGGCGTCGCTCGAGGCATGGGCCGGTACGCCGGGACGGTCGGCGGTGCGGTGTTCGGCAACGCCCATTTCAGCGGCCGCAACATCGGTGAGTTGATCACGTCGGTGCAACTTGTCAGCCGTGCCGGCGACGTTCGGACGGTTGCAGCGGATGTGATGGCTTTCGGATACGATCGCAGCCGATTGCAGCGGACGGGCGAAGTGTTATTGACGGCCGACTTCCAGGTCGGCCGCGGCGAGCCGGCGGCGCTGCGGGCAACGGCCCGCGAGTCGCTGGCATTTCGGAAGCGGACACAGCCGCTCGACACGCCAAGCGCAGGCTGCATTTTTCAGAACCCGCAACCCGGAATCGATGCCGTACCCGACGGCATTCCCTGGTCGGCCGGCGCGCTGGTGGACCGCGCCGGTATGAAAGGGGTCGCTGTCGGCGGCGCGCGTGTGTCGCCAGTCCACGGCAACTTCATCGTCAACGAAGGAGCAGCGACGGCGACCGAAATCCGGCAACTGATCGAGCAATGCAAGCGTGCCGTGCACGATCGATTCGGCGTGACGCTGCGCGAAGAGATTGTCTACCTCGGCGACTGGTAGCGGTAAGGAGCAGAAATTAGGAATTAGGAATTGGAAGTAGGATTAGCGAGCAACGAGCAACGAGCAACGAGCAACGAGACGAGCGACCAGGAGAGACGAGCCAACGAGATGTCGACCTTACTGATAGAAGGTGGTCAGCGGCTGTCGGGATCAGTGGAAGTGGAGGGCAACAAGAATTCCGCGCTGCCGCTGCTTGCCGCGTGCCTGTTGACGACCGAAGAATGCATTCTCACCAACGTGCCGAGGATCAGCGACGTCGAGGTGATGGCGAGACTGCTGCTCGACGTGGGCGCCGAGGTGGACGGCATCGGCAGCACGACACTCCGCATTCGCTGCCCCGAGGTGACGCGTGACGAACCGGACGGCGCACTGGTCGGGCGGCTGCGCGGTTCGGTGCTGTTGCTCGGCCCGCTGCTGGTGCGCCGCGGTCGTGCCCACATCGCGCCGCCAGGCGGCGACTTTCCGGCGCGGCGGAGCATCGCGACGCATCTTGAAGCGCTGCAGGCGATGGGAGTGCGGGCGGTTCGCGGCCCGGGCCACATTCTCGAAGCACCGACTGGTTTGAAACCGACCTCGATTTACCTCTACGAAGCCAGCGTCACCGGTACGGAAACGGCGCTGCTGGCGGCGGCCGGCGCGCCTGGCTTGACAGAAATTCGCCACGCTGCCTGCGAGCCGCACGTCGTCGAACTCTGCATCTTCCTGAGGAAACTTGGCGTCGGCATTACCGGTGAGGGCACGTCGACGATTCGCGTCGAGGGCGGCGCGCGGTTGAACGGCGCGAAACACACGCTGTGGGGCGACTACATCGAAGCCGGCAGTTGGGCCGTTGTGGCTGCCATCACCGGCGGTGATGTGGATGTCCATGGCGCTCGCCCGGAGGACATCGAAGTTGTCGCGGCCGTGCTGAAACGCATGGACGTGCAATGCCGGATGGACGGCGAGGTCTTTCGCGTCGAGCAATCCAAGCCGCGTGCGGCCGGCCGGATCACCACCGGTCTATGGCCCGGGTTCCCCAGCGATCTCGTCAGCCTGGTCACCGTGCTGGCGACCCAGGCCGAAGGTCAGACGCTGGTTCACGACTGGATGTACGAACTGCGGTTGTTCGCACTCGAGCAGATGAGTGCGATGAGTGCCGACTTGTTCCTCTGCGATCCGCACCGGATAATCGTGACCGGTCCACGGCGGCTGAAAGGGCGGCCACTCGACAGCCGCGATCTGCGATCAGGAATGGCGCTGATCGCCGCGGGCCTCGCGGCAGATGGTCAGAGCCGGCTCGTGCCGCTCGAGACGGTAGAACGCGGTTACGGACGCCTGGTGGAGCGGTTGCAGGGGCTGGGAGCGAAGGTCGCGCGGTTGCCTTAACGGCCGCCCGGTTTCTTGACTGGGACCGCCGCCGCTTCTTCCTTGGGCGGTTCCTGCGGGCGTGGCGGCTCGAGCGGCGGCAACTCGGTAATCGGCGCCAGCGAGTCGCGGCCGACCCGGAACGGCCGCAGGTCCGCTTCGCTGAGATCGAGCACGCGAATGATATGCGGCGTCAACGTCAGGATGATGTCGGTCTGATCCATCTTCTTGGTGTTGTGCGCGAACAGGCGACCGACCACCGGGATGTCGCTCAAGCCCGGGATTCCTTCAATCGAATTCCGTTCCTCGTCGCGAATCAGGCCGGCCAGCATGTTGGTTTCGCCGTCCCGCAGCCGGATCACCGTGTTGATCTCGCGATTGCCGAAGGTCGGAAGGCCGCCGAAGCCGGTTCCTGAAATGTTGGTGACCGAAATCGCCAGCGCCAGCGACACGTCGTCGTCGTGATGCGTGCGCGGCGTGATGGTGATGTTCACACCAATGTTCTCGTAGTTGAATGATGTGATCGGCTGCTGCGGCGTGCCGCCGGTCGCGATCGGTGCGAAGGTGGTCACTGGCACCGGCACGCGTTCGCCGAATTTTGCCAACGCCGCGATTCCTTCTGACGTGCGCAGTTGCGGATTCGCCAGTGTGCGGGTGTTCGCGTCGGTCTTGATCAGTCGATAGTAGAGCGACGGCAACCCGGTGAACAGCACGTCGGACGACGTCAGATTCTGGAGCGTTTGCAGGCTCACCACGCCGGCAGTGTCGCTGGCGATGCCGACGCTTCCGGACACACCTGTCGATCCGGGTGATGCGATCTGCAAACCGTACTCGTTCAGACGCGAGCGCGCCACCTCGAGCAGTTCGACGTTGATGACAACCTCCGGCCGCGCCTTGTCGATGGCGTTCAGCATCCGTCCGGCAGCAGCGATGCGCTCGGGAGTGTCTTTGATGGTCAGGGCGTTATTGGCGGTGGTCGGCGAAATACGGCGGGCATCGAGCACCAGCCGCAACGTATCCATCGTTTCCTTGAGATCCGCGTTGCTCAGGTAAAACGTCTTGACGACCTCTTCCTCATACTCGCGCCGCTTTGCCGGGGTGTCGGGGATGACGATGACGGTTTGCGGACCGCTGACGCGAAAGAACGTACGCGTCGCGCCGGCGACCGTGTTCAAGGCATTCTCGAGCGTGGCGTTGCGGAGATCGACCGACACCGGCGCATCGCGGAAGGCAGTGTCGAAAATCAGGCTGATGTTGGCGAACCGGCCGATTGCCGTAAAGATGTCGCGGCTGCTTGCATCGCGGAACGTCAACGACGCTGGCATCTTCACGCCCGCCGGTAGATCGAGACCAGGCGGCGGCAGGTCGCGCGTCCGCTCGATCAAGGTTTGCAACTCGGTCTTGCCTTCGCGCGCAACCGCCACTTTGGCGCGCACCTTATTGCGAGTGGAGCGCAATTCCTCGTCGAGGTCGCCGTTGGTTGGATTCAGTTCGGCTGCGCAGTTCGTACTCGGCGAGCGCGAGATCCAGCTTGCCGGTCGCGTTGAGGCGCCGCCCCTTGTTCCAGTGATCCTGCGATGCGTGAATCTTGGCGCGGTCGAGCCCCTTCCGGGCCGTCAGGTCGTCTGGTTTCTGCCGGACCGCTTTGGTGTATTCAACGACCGCGGTGTCGTAGTCCTGCCGATGCTCGGCGTCGGCGCCGTGGCGGAGCGCTGCCGAAGTGGCGCAGCCAGCGGCCACCACGCAAAGGAGGAGACCGGCTGCAACATGGAAGCGCCGACTAGTTCCGACTGCCTGTACCTGACAACATCGACACCACGAGGAATCTTGAACGCGAATTCCTTATCGGTCAAACCGGCATTTTCCTGCAGTTTTTCGAAGGAAAAGCTCGATTTGCCGCCTTGCCCGTCGACGGTCACCAGGCCGCGGAGGGCCAGAGTTTCCCGGTCCACGACCAGAACCATCTCATCGTAGTCCTGCTGGTGGGTCTTCGGCACAAGTTTCAGCGCCCGGCTGCTGCCCACCGGTGTTCCGGGGGGTGGCGCGACTAAGGAAGCCGTGAAGTCGCGAGTCAGGCTGCCCCTACCGGCGAGAAACATCATGGGCGTGCTGGCCTGGTCTTCTGGCGGCACCGGCGAAACCACCACCTGCTTGTCGGCCGGGATGTAGGAATACATCTTTACGCCATCCGACACGAACGTTTTCGCCTCCGGAGTGGTGTATTCCCACCGCATCTTGCCGGGTTTCTTGACCTGCAGCCGGCCGCGCTCGGTGACCTGCTTTTTGAGAACGCCGCCCTCGTAGGTGTGAACGAAGTTGGCCGTGAAGTCTTTGATTGCTTCGATCTTTTTCTGAAGCGCCTGTGCGAGTTCCTGTGCGGTGGGTTCGGCGGCACTGACCGATACCGCGACGAAACCACAGAAGCACAGAGCGAAGAAACGCAAAGTAGCAGGTAGGGGGTAGGTAATAGGCGAGGGTTGCGGATTGCGGGATGTCATATCCCACGTTACCACGCCGTACGGATGAGGTTCCGAGGCGGCAGCGCGAAGATTCCAGAGAAATACGCGGTCTGCAGCGCGGTGCCCGATTCGTCGAATGTGACGATGCTCACGCCGCGTTCGACGATAAGCGTGTGATGTCGTGCGGCGATGACATGGCCGAAGCCCATCCGCCGAATGGTGTCGGAGGTCATCCAGGCGTCCATCCTCACCTCGACCGGCGTTCCCGCGATCCGGGCGGCGCGTCGAAATGGGCGGTCGGCGCCCTCGAACAGAATCGGCGCCTCTCCGGCCACGCCAGCGACGATGACAAAAGCCGGGAGCGGATCAAAGAGTGGCGTCGCCGTTCCGAGTGCCAGCAACGCGGCCGTCACCTCGGCGCGATCGATCGCCATGTCCTGCGATTGCTTCACAACGCACATCGCGTAGCGCGACCCGCGAGGGATGGCGCGAACGAATTCGGACAGCGACGTGCTTGCGGTGTCGGGATCGGTCGCCAGCAGCGGGCCGTACGACTCCTTCAGGATTCGTGTCGCTTGCTCGGACGCGATCACCTGCCGCCCTCCAGTCACGTTATCGCGAACCAATCGGGGCGCGTAGAGCAGCACATCGCGCGCCCGTGCTATAGCCAACTCGGGCCGCACGCTCTTGGCGTAATACGACAGACCGTTGGCGACTTGCCAGTTCAGATCGACGAGCAAGATGGCCCTCTGGTCGTCGATGCCGTCCGTCAATTTCTGAAGAACCGCAGTGGGCCGAAGGTCGCGACTGCGATCCAGCGCTGGAAAATCGTGATAGCCGCGAATTCCCGCGTAGACCGAGAGCGCGGTGGCGAGAACGGCGGTTCCGTGTTTCGCGAAGGCCCCGAGCCCCGCGATGCCGACCGCGACCAGCAATGCGACGATGAGATGTGATGGCAGGTAGAAAACGTGCGTGTCGCCGACGTTGTAGCTGAACGCGAAGACGACGTTGGCCAGATAGAGCAGTGCGAGCAGCCAGCTGCGCGCTCGTTGACGTACCGCAAGCGATACCAGTCCCGCGATGGCGAGCACCGGTCCCACGATCCCGAACTGTTGGCGAAGGTCGAACCAATACATCGCGGCATGATCGGTCAGCAACGAACGAGGCACTTCCAGAACCATCGTGTCGCGCCAGTCGGCCTTGGTCACGTCGAACCAGAACGTGCGAAACGCGTCAGCGATTGACCGCGGCGCGTCAGGTTGGAACCAGAGTGCGGAGAGGTTCCAAAGATACTGAGCGGCGCCGCCGAGGGCGATCGCGATCGCGATCGCAATGACCTGCGGCCGAAACATCGACTTCCAGCCACCGGGCGCCTTGATCAACAGAAACGCGGCGAAAGCCGGCATGGCGAGCACGATCGACAGGTGATTGCCAAACGCCAGCGCATAGCCGGCGAAAAATACCGACAGTCGTCCGAGAGATGGACGACGCTCCCATCGCAACAGCAACAGCAGTGACAGGAGCGTAAACGCGAGGTGCAGCGCATAGACCTCGGCGGTCACCGATTGGCTCCAGAACGTGTACGACAGCGCCATCAGCGCCGCCCCCGCCACGGCCGCGACGAGGGAGCCCGCCAACTCGGTCGCGACCACGACGAACAGGCCGCACGCGAAAGCGGCTTCGAGCGAGGTCGCCAGGTTCAAGGCGCGCGCTGGCTCGAGGCCGGTCAACCGCAGGAAGGCGCCGCCGATCGCGAAATAAAGCGGATAGCCGACGCGCGGCGTCAGGATCGGCGAACCGACTGTGGTCTGAAATGATCCGCTGTCGCCGAAGTCGACTCCAGGCAGCAGTGTGGCGTGATACAGCGCGAAGGCAGCGGCGGCGACTACGGCCGCAACGGTCCAGACGCGCGCCGGCGGCGTAGCCGCCTCAGCGTCCGCCGCGCTTAGCTGCGATGAACGCACGGAGGTCGGCCAGCGGCCGGGTGTTCAGCACGTGCCGCGGCTCGGCCCAGCCACGCCGCGCTGTCAGAAGACCGAGATGCATTTGCCGTCCAAGAAAATCCGACCGGTGGCAGTCGCTGTCGACGCAAACTGTCGCACCGGCGGTGATCGCTCGCCGCGCCAGCACGCCGTCGAGATCGAGATGCCCCGGCGCGCCGTCAATTTCGAGCGCGGTTCGTGTTTCGACCGCAAGTTCGAACAAACGGTCGTAATTGAGGTCGTAACCCGGCCGGTAGGGAACTAGCCGATTGCTGGGATGGGTGATCATGTTGACCAGCGGATGCTGCATCGCGCCGGCATAGCGTTTCAGCAACTGATCCGGCGAATGGCCGGCCCGTTCGTGCAGGGACGCCAGGACGATATCGAAGCGTTCCAGGACGTTGTCGGGAAAATCGAGCCGGCCATCCGGCAGGATGTCCACTTCGCAGCCATGCAGAACCGCGATTTGCGGATATTGCGCTTGCAGTGCCGCGACCTCGTCCGCCTGTCTCTTGACTCCGTCGATCGTCAGGTTTCTCGATGCCGCCGAGGTTTGCGAATGATCGGTGATGGCCATGTATTCGTAGCCGAGAGCCGCACATCCCTGCACCATCGCCTCAATCGGATCGCGTCCGTCACTCCATTGGCTATGCATGTGCAAGTCGCCACGGATGTCGTCGCGCGAAACCAGCTGCGGCAAGGTGCCGCGATCCGCCGCCACGAATTCCGTACCATCGTCGCGCAACTCCGGTGGAATGAAGGGCAGCCCGATCGCCTCGTAGAGCGCTTCTTCGGTGTGAAGGTCGATCGATCGGCCATCTTCATCGCGCAAGCCAGTGGACGTCAGCGTCAACCGCTTCGCAGCGGCACGCGCGCGAAGTTCGTCGACGTGTCGAATTGAGCCAGTCCGATAGAGCAGCGCGCCCGCTGCGGTTGAAGGCTCGGGAAGGATCACCCCGACTTGCACGCGGTCGGTCAACGCATACACCCGTCGCGCGCTGCGATGCAGGCTGCGAACAATTTCCGAATCGTCCAGAACCGCTTCGATCGCTTGAGAAGGATTGATAGCGGCCGCGACAATCTCAACGTCGCCGACACTGTCCTCGCCACGACGAAGTGATCCCGCAGGGGCCGCCCACAGCACGCCAGGGACTGACTGCAGCCGTACGAGGAATGGTTCGGCGATCGCCATCGCTCTACCGAGCGGTAGGCGTTTGATCGCGGATCGAATGTGAGGGAGTGCTTGGACGATGCCATCCTGCGTTGCGGCGTCGAGCCCGGCACGATCGAGAGGGCCTTCCTGAATCGCTGCGGCGAGATCCGCAGAGGACGTGGCGCCGAACGCACGGTGAATCGCACCGAGCTGCTCGAGGCTGACGGCGCCGGACTGGTACAGCCAACGCAAATCGGCCGGCAAGTCCGCCAGGGTCGACTCTACTAACACCCAGCCGCCGGCCTCGTGCATCTGCCGGAGCAGCTTGATGACGTCGGCGTCGGCATTTGGTGGAGGAGATTCGAAAAGCGAAGTCAGCGCGGCATCCGACGTCAGCCCGCGTTCGCGGACGAACGCGAGCGCGCGCGCCAGCCGCGCCGATTCGAAACTATCGCCGCGGATCATCGCCAGCAGCGCCAGCTGCTCGAGTGTCCGCTGGAGGTCGGAGATGGGCTAGCCTTTCAGCGCGCCCGCAACTGGCGGCGCTTGTTTTGGTGCCTCTTTCGGATCGAATGGCAGGTTGGCCGCCAACCACTCGACGATGCCGCCCTTGAGCGCAACCGCTCGGTAGCCCTGCCGGATCAAACCGGCCGCGACATGCGATGCAGCCAGCTCGTTGGGATCCGAGTCATACACCACGATGTCGCGGTCACGCGGCAGCGACGGCGGCGTACTCCCTTCGGCGACGCGAATCGCGCCGGGCAATGTCGCCGTGCTGTGCTCGTAGGGGTACTTGAGACGCGCGTCGACAATCACCGGTGGACTGCCGCTGTCGAGTTTTTGTTTGAGATCTTCTTTGCTGATGCGGGGAACGGGCACGGCGGTATTGTGATCGCGCCGCGCAAAGACTGTCAAACGGCGGTCCCGCGCCGGACCGTCCGAGCCGGTTACTGGGCTTCCGCTCGGCTAAATGGAAGAACTCGGGACGCGTGCGGGGCGGCGTTGATGGCTGCCACCGGCTTGATGGGCGCTGTGATATGCGTTTTATGGTCGACCGACCAACCGGCCGATCGTTTTCCGCAGTGAATACAGCGCAGGAAGATCGCGCCGCGGTCGCACCACATGCCGTAATCGTGGCGTCCCGAAAGATAACAATTGAACCAGTTCCACATCGTCGAGTCCTTCTGGCGGTGCAATTCGGTTGGTTACCCTAGGGCAAAGCCAATGCCGAAAATGTAGGGTGAGCCGTGTTCGACCGCCAAAGTCGGAAATGCTTGAAAGAATCTCCGAATTTTCGGGGCACGGCAGTGCAGCGCCGAGAACCGGGGTTGTTCCGCAACGGTACAGACTTGGTGGTATGGCTCACCTTTTTGTAAGAAGATGGTTCGGGCATCAGACCATATGTCGCGACAGCTCGATCTGAAGGGTCGCCGGTTCTGGATCCTTTCCGAACCGCAGGAGGGTGGTTGGAAGGCATCGATCGCCGAAGCGCAAACTGACGGGTCGAGCCAGTCGATCGGCATCGAAGCGATCGCCGAAACGCGCGGCGCGGCTGATGATGCCGCGGAACGCAAGCTGCGCCGCCTGCTACAAGCCTACTAGCACCGCAAACGCGCCGCGGCGCCAGAGGACTTCCGCACGAAAACCGGCACGCGTCATCAACTCCACCTCGCGATCAATCGGCACGTAGACATCCTCGTTGGCCCAGGCCCTGAAATAGCCTGACGCTTCGCGTGCCGAGTACGTCCGTTCGAGATGGCTCCGCCACGCGTCGCGTTGCCCGCCGGCAAGCGCCGGGCTGCCCGATGGTTGGCAATCCACGACGACCAGTCGTCCACCTGGCCTCAGAGCGCGCCTGATTCGCCGGTACAGCGCTGCTTTCGCCGTGCGTGTTCGAACGTGGTGAAGCGCCAGCGAGGCGACCACCGCGTCGCAGCGTGGCAGATCGGCGCGGAGAAACGAACCGCGCACCAGGGTCGCACGAGACCCGAGCCGCCTGGACGCCATGACCATCATTCCTTCGTCGAGGTCGATGCCGACGACGCGAGCGTGCGGTGCCTGGCGGAGACATCGCTCGGCCAGCGCACCGGTTCCAGTGCCGAGGTCCACGATCAGCCGAGCCCCGCGCGGGACTGCGGCGGCCGCGACGTTCAGCATCGTTTCGTAATCGGGGATGAAGGATCGAATGCGGCGGTCTGTACTCGGCGAGGTTGATCCCGAGGTGACTGGCGACGCTCATGTGGCTTTGTCCGTCGGCTCGTAACCGCTGCAGACGCGAACCGGCAAAGGCGGATATTTCTTGAAACGCGGGTCGGTTTCCGACAGCCCACAGCGGACGAACGTCGCACCTTTCGAAGAAGTGACGACTTGTAGATGTGTGCACGAGGCACACAGGCCCGCTGACGTGAGAACTGGAGCGTTGATTGCGTTCCTCACGTGCCGAACCCGTTCAGCAGGATTGGCTGCAGCGCGTGCATCCGCGAAACGGCCTGGCGAGCGGGGGCGAGCCCGGACCGAAACCCCGCCGCGCGCAAACGGTCGAGAATCGCCTTTCGTGACGTGATGACATGAACCGGCACGTTCCAGGTGGCGTGCGCGCCGCTGACCGCAGCCGGTGGTTGATGATCGCCAATCAGGATCATCACCAGGTCGCGCTCCGCGTGCTGGCGCAAGTATCCGCCGAGCACCGCGAAGTCGTAAGCGATCGCGTCGACGTAGCCGGGGCCGAAATTGGTCCAATCGGGCTCGCCGGCATAGGCGTGGACGATGTCGGGGCCGTCGTACAGGCCGTGGCGTCAGCATCCGCGCCCAATGCGGTTGATACGGCGGCGTTGGACTGAATGGGAAGTGGGTGCTGATCGTTGGAAAAAATACGAACCGGGGCGCGGTTAACTTGTGCGCTTCGAGAATGTCGAATTTCGCCAGCGAGAACTGGTCGGGGACCGCAAACCAGCCGAATTCCGGACCGGCGTAGCCGAGTCGATCGGCGCCGTAGATCTCGTCGAATCCGTAAAAGCTGCCCTCGGGCCACTGCTGCCGCAGGCCGGGCATCAATCCGACGGTGCGAAAGCCGGCGCGCTTGAACGCCTTGACCAGCGTGTCGCGGGGCGTCGTCATCAATAGTGCATTGGTGTCGGGGTCGCGAACCTCGATACCCGAAATCAGACTCAAATGGGCGAGCCACGACGACCCGCCAAAGGTCGGCGACTCGACGTAGGCCGAGGCGACCTCGCGATGGGTATCGCGAATGTCTGATTCGAGCCGCTGCCGCGGAGCAGCGAGTCGTGACGCGAATGCCCCCTCGTTGGTGACGGCACCGTACGATTCGACGAACACCAGAAACACATCGGCGCCGCGGACCCGTTCGAAGGTGGATTCAATCGGCGGACTCGGCGGCAGCGACGTCGATCCAGAGCGCGCCTCGAGGACGAGGGCGGCCTGATGCAGATAGGTGTGAACGACTGGCGTCGGTGCGAGACGCGCGTCGGGCAGCCGCGCCGCGACACGCTCGCCAACAAACACCGTCGCGATCGTCGCAGCAATGGCGATCATCGTGCGCCGGCCACCGGCGGTGGCGGCGCCTTCGTCGATGCGGCACAGGGCCCACAGCAACAGGCGGTGAATTGCCGCAATCAGCAGAACGATCACGGCGGCAGCAGCGAACAAGAGCCACATCGGTGCAACCCGCGTCACCATCGCGGCGACATCCGGGATAAACCGCAGATCCCAATAGAGGTTGATATCGCGGCCGTACAGCGCCGGCGCCGTCACTTCGACGTAGCGCGCCAGCGTCAACAGCACCCAGACCGCGCCGACGGCGCCGAGCAGCCTGTTCGAAAACGGTCGCCCAGTGCGGCGTGCGGCGGCGACGACCAATAGCCAGACGGCCAGCTCGATCGAAACGCGCCCCGTCCACCAGAACGCCGGTGTCGGCCAGATATTGTCGAAGGCCAGCGACGCGTTGAGAATCCCCGCGCCGAGCACGAGACGCACCCACCGTCGATCGCGCGGAGCATCGACCGTGCGGTGATCCCACAACCAGAGGGTGTCAACCAGGAAAGAATACGAGAGCAGCGCGACGCCGACGAATGCCACGGCTGAACTGACCGGCGGCCTGACCTGCGGAATCATCAGCACGATCAGCGCGCAGATCTGGACGATGCAGATATTCTTCGCGCGTTGCGACGGCGGCAACGGTCCGCGCATCCAGGCCCACACCCGGCCCGCGACAACAAAGACGTAGCGCATCAGCCCGGAAGCGAGGATCCAGATGCCCGCCTTGCCATATTTGCAGGCGAGCGTGGAGAGTACAAGGATCAGCGCGGCGTCCACTTCCATGTCGAACCGCGCGCCAAAGCGGCTGGTCATTCCCGTGCGCCTGGCGAGCCAGCCGTCGACCCCGTCGAGTGCCGTCACCACCGCGGCGACCGCAGCGGCAATCACGCCGGTTGTGAAGGTTGGCGGACGGACGATCAGCAGGCAAAGTCCGCCGACCAATAGAGCCCGAAGGGCCGTGACCTGGTTGGCGGGTCCAAAACAATCAAAGGGATGCGCTGCGCGGAACCGATGAATCAATCAATCGGATTGTATCGCGCCTGCCCAACGGCCCAGAATGAACGGATGGCTGCCAGCGCTGCGCGCGCGTTCTGGATTGCCGCGCCCGGCCACGGTGAGATTCGTTCTGAGTCGCTTGGGGCGAAAGGCCCCGATCAGGTGCTGATCCGTACGCAGGTACAGCGGCATCAGCCGTGGCACGGAAGCGTTGGTCTTCAATGGACGCGTGCCGGCCACCGAGTATCAACGCATGCGGGCGCCATTCCAGTCTGGTGATTTTCCGGCGCCGGTGAAGTACGGCTATTCGAGTGTCGGCATCGTCGAAGATGGACCTGGCGAGCTCGCCGGTCGACGGGTGTTTGCGCTATTCCCGCACCAGACGCGGTACGTTGTGCCGATCGAGGCGGCCCACCTGCTGCCCGACGCAGTGCCGTCGGGCCGGGCGGTTCTCGCCGCGAACATCGAGACAGCCCTGAACGGCGTGTGGGACGCAGAGTTGCAACGCGGCCAGCGGGTTACGGTGGTCGGGGCCGGGACCGTCGGGTGCCTCGTGGCGTGGGTTGCGCGGAGCGAAGGCGGATGCGACGTCGAACTGGTCGACACCAACCCGCAACGCGCCATTGTTGCCGCTGCGCTTGGCGTGAACTTTCGATCCGCGTCATCGGCCTCGCCCGGCGCCAATGTCGTGATTCACGTCAGCGGTTCGCCGACGGGGCTCGATCTGGCGCTACGCATTGCGGGGTTCGAAGCCACCATCGTCGAGATGAGTTGGTATGGCGATCAGGTTGTTCCGCTCAAGCTCGGCGAACATTTTCACGCGCAACGCCTGACCCTGAAGTCGTCGCAGGTCGGTGTGGTGGCGCGATCGCGGCGCAAGGCGTGGACCCGTCGTCGCCGGATGGAATATGCGATTGCGCTTCTGAATGATCCTGCACTCGACACGTTGATCACCGGCGAGAGTCCGTTCGACGACTTGCCGCGAGTGATGTCGCAGCTGGCCGCTTCGCCGGGCAACACCCTCTGTCATCGGATTGCTTATGTATAGCGTCACGGTTCGCGGTCACATGATGATCGCGCACAGCTTCAAAGGAGACGTGTTCGGTCCGGCACAACGGCTGCATGGCGCTACCTACGTCGTCGATGTCGAGTTCCGTCGGACCGACCTGAATTCGGATGGGATCGTCGTCGACATCGGTCGTGCGACCGATGCGTTGAACGGCGTGCTCGGCGCGTTCAACTATCGAAATCTCGACGAAGAGGCTGCGTTCGCCGGCCGCAACACGACGACCGAAGTGCTGGCGCGATCGGTGTTCGACCGGCTGGTGGTCGCAATCGACGCCGGTTCGCTCGGCCCGGGCTCGTCAGGAATCGACTCAATCCGGGTGACTCTCCACGAATCGCATATTGCCTCGGCGTCGTACGAAGGCCGGCTCGGCTGAGTGTGCGACACGCGGTGTTCGTCGTGCCGGGACGATTGCACGCCCGAACCGGCGGCTCCATCTACAACCACCGCATCGTCAGCGCGCTGCGAGCCCGCGGCTGGGCGATCGATGTCCACGAACTCGATGGCGAATTTCCAACGCCCTCGGCGGACGCGATCGCCGCTGCTGCGGCGCGGTTGGCGACGGTTGGCGACGATACGACCGTCGTCATCGACGGGCTGGCGTACGGTGCGATGGCGGATGTCGTCGTTGCCGCGAGCGCCAGGCTTCGGCTGGTCGCGCTCGTGCACATGTTGCTTGCGCACGAAGTCGGCATCGATCGCGCAACCGAACGGCAGCGCGAGGCAGACGAACGGCGCGCGCTGTCAGCGGCGACAGCGGTCGTCGTCACCGGGCGAACGATGGTCGATCCGGTATCGTCGTACGGCGTCGGCATCGATCGCATCGCCGTAGTAACGCCGGGAACCGATCGGGCGCCAATCGCACGCGGTTCCGGCCGTTCACTCGTGCACCTGCTATGCGTGGCGGCGTTGACGCTTGGAAAAGGGCACGATGTCCTGCTTCGCGCGCTGGCGGCGAATCGCGATCGGGGGTGGCACCTGACCTGCGTCGGCAGTGCGACGCGGTCCGCTTCGACCGCCGCAGCGCTGCGCGAGATGGTCGGCGCATTGAACCTGTCGGGGCGCGTCAGTTTCGCCGGCGAGTTGGCCGGTTCCGCGCTGGATGAGACGTTCGATCAGACCGACCTATTTGTGCTCGCAACACTTCGAGAAACGTTCGGGATGGCGGTGGCGGAAGCGCTGGCGCGAGGCATTCCGGTGGTCAGCACGGCAACTGGCGAAATTCCCTTGCTCGTCGGAACCAACGCGGGTCTGGTTGTTCCAGTGGGAAATACCGAGGCGTTGACGGCCGCGCTGACCGAGGTGCTCACGGATGCTGCGTTTCGAAAAAAACTGCGCAACGGTGCGATCCAGGTGCGCGATCGGCTGTCGGACTGGGACGTAGCCGCCAGTAAAATGTCCGCGGTGCTCGAACGCGTGGTCGACGGATCGTCCGAACCATTTCGCGGAAACGCACGCGAATGACGACCTCACTCGGTGCGTGGCTCGCGATGCGCGAAGCGGTGGACGCACGCTCGCGATCCGCAAGCCTCACGGCGCAACTGATCGAACACCTGCCCGGTCACCAGCCGCTCCAGGTCCTCGACCTGGCGACGGGTACGGGTCCAATATCCGGTACCTGTCGCCGCGGCTTCCGAATCCGCATCAGTGGCGAGCTGTCGATTGTGATGCGACCCTGCTGGCGCAGGTTCCATCAGATGTCGACGCGCGTTGCGCGGAATTGGGTTGCCTCGACGATCCGACCCTTTTTGCCGGACGGCATCTTGTCACGGCGTCGGCGCTTCTCGATCTCGTGTCGACCGAGTGGTTGACGGCGATGGTGGCTCGCTGTCGGGAGCTCGGCGCGGCGGTGTTGTTCGCGCTCTCCTACGACGGACGATCAACTTGCTGGCCGGCCGAAAGCGAAGACGACCTGGTTCGCGAACTCTTGAACACCCACCAGCGGCATAACGACAAAGGATTCGGCAAAGCGGCCGGTCCCGACGCGGCCGCCGCCGCGATCGCGCTGCTCGACGCGGCCGGCTATGAGGTCAGGCACGAGTCGAGCGACTGGGACCTGCTGCCCGACGAAGATGCGATGCAACGCGAGTTGATCCTGGGATGGGCGCAAGCCGCCATCGAAGTGGACGAACGCCAGACGCGGGTCGTCCGCAACTGGCTGGCGCGCCGGCTGGCGCACGTCGACGAAGGACGGTCGCGGATTCGCGTCGGCCACCAGGACATTGCCGCCTGGATCAAATAACGCGGGTGAGATTCGACGATTCCGCCGCGCGATAGGGCGACCGCAGGTCGCAATCGAACAACACGTCGCCGCCCATTCGGAAGACGCGATAATCCGGCCGATGACAGTCTTCGAGCGCAGCCGGCGCGGGAAGCCGAATTGCCGCGCGGCCGTCGCCGATCAGGATTGGCGCAATCGCCAGATGCAGGCGATCGAGCAGTCCGGCCTGCAGAAAGAGCGAGACGGTCACGCCGCCGCCTTCGACGAATAACCGGTGGTGACCGCGTTCCCTGAGGATGGACACGAGCTCCACGAGGTCGAGGCCATCGGCCGTTCCCGTCACCCCGAGAACGGACGCCCGGCCGTGCCGGTCGTCCGGTCCCCGGACGAGAGGGCGCGCGCAGACGCAGATAGTGTCTGCGCTCTCGTCCATGAAGACGCGGTGATCAGCCGGCAAACGGCGATCGGGATCGAGGACAACTCGCAGCGGATTCGACCCTTCGACCAGCCGCGTCGTCAGACGCGGATCATCGGCCGCCACTGTCCCAGGCCCGACGATCACCGCGTCGCACAACGCGCGAAGACGGTGCATATGCACGACGTTGTCGTGGCCGGTCACCCATTGCGATTCGCCGGTATGCGTCGCGATGAATCCGTCGAGACTCTGGCCAAGATGGCCAAGCGTCATCGGCCGAGCCGCGGTGGCGTTGCAGAAGGGGATGTAGAGATCGAACAGCGGCCGGCGTCGATCGGAATCAGGCAGGGTGCAGTGCCATCCATGATTGCGCCACACCAGGATCGTTTCGCCGTGATCCGGTAGGCAGCCGCGCTCGCCGCGCGCAGCCTGCTCGGCGGTGCGCGCCGCTTCGCGCACCAGGCCCCAAGCGGTGTCCGACGGCTGCGACATTCTGGCAGCGATTATAAGTGCTTCGGCGAGTCGAGAACTTCGTCGAGCCAGCGGTCGACGGTTGTCCACACGTCGCCGCGCAGCGATTGGCTGTGCCGCGCTCCTTCCACGAGCACCAGCCGCTTGGTCGAGCGCAACGCCTCGAACACGCGTCGGGAATGGTCGGGCGTGGTTTCACGGTCGGCTGCGCCGTGGAGCAGAAACACCGGCGCCGCGATCTGGGCCGCGGCTGCCACCGGACTGACGTCGTCTACCCGGAAGTGGCCGCGCTGCTCGTCCAACGCGAACGCCGAGCGGATCGATTCGTCGGGCAGCAGCCACGGCGCGCGTTCGCGCGCGACGGTTCGCAAGTCCGAGAAGGTGTCGGCGGCTACGACTGCCGAGACGCGCGGATCGCCGGCCGCTTCCTGCAGCGCGACCGCCGCGCCCAGCGACACTCCGATCAGTACGACTCGATCGGACCCCATCATCTGTCGCACGCGCCCGTTGGTAGCCAATCGGATGGAGTGACCCGTGGTGTTTTGGAATCGTGAATCACGACAAAAAAGGCGTCACGCTTCTCGGCGCCGACGATGTTGAGTTGCATCGGCGTGTTCGCCGGAGCGACCATTCCTTCGCCCGCTCGGGCCCGAGTCGTTCCATTCGGTGTTTCCAGGCACTGTTCACCGGTAAGAAGATAGAAGATCTCCGGCCCCGGATGGGTATGCACCTGGCGCGCCACTTCGGCTCTCATGTCGGGGCCGAATTCAGCAGCGTTGACATCGAGCACATAGCGGGTGGCTGGAGGAACGGCAGGTACGGGTCCAATCTCTGCCACGAAGGTTCCACCGCGAGATCGTTCACCTTTGGGTCCGAGCGTGAGCAACCAGACCTGTTCAGCCCACTCAACGACCGCACTCGCTGACGTCTCCTTCCGGTGAGCCGCGTCCGTTGTCGAGAAATTCTCGAATCGCAAGAATAGGACGCCCTTTGGCAGCGTACTGAATGGCTTCACGGCGAGCTGGCGCGCGCCGACGAGCTGAAGGCGGTGATCGGGTGGATGGTCTTGCGGGGCCTGAGCGAAGGCGATGCTGGACAGAATCAGCGCCGACGGAATGCAGGCACAAAGAACCCGGGGCCACATCATCGGCTCCTTCCGAAAGTTGCCGGATCATATACCTGTGTGGGATTTGCGTGTCCCACGTGGCGGGCGTGGCAGCCGTGACCGATCGCCGGGCGATGATTTCGTACTAGACTCTGCTCATGGCGATGGGCAACGCACACGCGACCGGCAACCGGCGATGTGGGTCGCGACGACAGAGTTGCCGACGGCCGCAAGCCACCCGTTTTATCGGCGGGGCCGCTGCAAAGTATTTGGCGCGATCATTCAACGTGCGGGCGGACCGACGATCCGTCACGAGCCGTTGGAGCGTAAGTGGTACACGACGGGAAGCGTCGTATCGGCGACGATGAAGTTGGCGGGTGGAACGCCTCCCAGATGCAGATCCTCACGCGTGTTGAAGACCGCGCGGATGCCGGTCACCTCGCACGGAAGCGAGAACACCTGAAAGCCGGTCACGGTTAACGTCACGGTTTGCCCGCGCGCGAACGGACGCCAGGTCGGCCAGTCCGGCAGGTTCTGCCCGCAGTACCCGTCCGCATTTCCCGACGTCTGTAGAAACACGGCGAGCTGCGCGAACGGCAGATCCTGGCCAGCCGTGATCGTGACGGTCACCCCGAACTGACCCGATCCGCGAGTGAAGAACGTTCCAGGCGGCGTGCCGGCGGGCGTCAGCGTGCTGCCCGTAGCGGGCGTCGGCGACGTCATAGCGACTGTGGACGTCGTCGCAACGGGCGTCGGGCTTGCGCCATTGCCGCTACACGCCGGCGTCAGCGCAGCGACGAAAACGAGCCCGGCGGCCAAAACTAAAGAGTCCCGCCAACGCATTGATCTGAGACTAACGTCGCAGAGTCCAGCGTCTCAAGCTCGACCGACAGTGCTATCAACCCGAGTCAAGGACGGCCTAATTCTTCGTCGCACAAGACGGCGAAACGGACCGGGCGGTTCGAGTGATCGCCCGCCCGAACCGCCAGCGAGTCCGCCGGCCATGCCCAGCGCAAGCCTCAGACTTGTAATTTGCCCGGCATGCATCAGGAGTCCCGTCTTCGTCTGGTCAATCGACCGCAAGGTGTCCGATGAATGACGGGTCGGCACGTATTTGTAGCGTCCGTTCGCGCGTTAAGATGACCACGCGACCGGCGAGGTGAGCATGTACCGTGCGTTTGTGGCGATCGGCGTCATCATCGACCTGCTGATGGTCGGCCTGCTCGTCATCGTCTTCGGGTGGATTATCGATAGTTGGCACGATCGCGACCCGTGGGCCGGCCCCGTGGTGACGACGTTTTGGGCAGCCGCGCTGATCTTGTCGGCCGGCGGTCCCATTCTGGCCTATGTGCTGCGGCGGCGCGCAGCGCCGCCCGAACGGATCGTGCTCGCGGTGTGGGGGCCGCCGCTCGTGCTCGTCGGTTTATGCGTGATCGGTTTCGTCGTGTTCACGCCGAAAGAGTGAGCGGCGCCGACCGGATTCCGCCGCGATTGAGGAGCGCGACGATCTGGCCGGCGTGTACGAAGTCGCCTTCCTTGACGAGGAGCCGCGACAGAATCGAGGGCTGGCCCGTCAGCGAGCGGGCGGCGAGGATCGTCACGCCGTGTTGCGGTTCGATATGCCCGAGACACGCCACGCCCGGCGCGGTTGCCGGTGGGCTGGCGGGCGGCGTCGCGCCGATGCCGACGCTGAGGGCGATCAGTATGAATGCCGCGGACAGCAGAACAGCGCCAGCAGCGAGCACGATCCAGCGGCGCCGGCGCGGGACATCAGCGACTTCGCTGTTCAAGGTCATGGGGAGCGAAGAAAGATGTACACCGCCGCGTTCCGTCATTGAATTCTCACGCGACGCACGACGAATGTGAACGCGCCGAGCGGCGTGCACTGGGGCGTCGCCCCGCACTGTGACGCGGGCGCGAGCGGATTCGGCGAAGGGAAACCGTCCGCGTCGAGATTCGCCAGGCCAGTGCCCGGATTCATGTAGGCGTACAGGTTCGCCGACAGTTTGCCGCGCATCTCGTCGGGATTGACCACGGTCGCGCTGAACAGATTCTTGAAGCTACCGATGAATTGCGGCGGCGCCGATTGCATCAGTGTGAACGCCGCTCGGATGCTGCGCTGCCCGGCCGGCTCCCATTGGCCATGGGCCGGCGTGTGAAGCGCCCCGAAGATGTTGGAGTCGATCGCGTTCATCGTTCCGTCTTCGCTGATGGTGAACTGCATGATGATCTCGAGAGGCACCGGGCAACCGGCGGAGCCAGGCGGACAGATCGTCTCGCCCGGCACGGGCACGGCGCGGCCAAACCACGAACCGACAGCATCGTGGTAGGTGACGCTTTGTTCACCGGAGGCTGCGCTGGTCCCCAACGGCAGCGTCACAAGGGCTGTCGAGACGACAAACGCGGCGGCGAGTTGTTTCGGAAGCATGAGCGGCATGGCGTGTCCCTTTCAAAAATGTGATTGAGCCCGGGAGATTCGCGGGCTTTCTTGATGTGGAACGCCAGGAGCTCGATTAGGTGGACTGCCCTACTCAGGGCCGCTTGAGGTGGACTGAGGTCACAGTCAGGTCAGGGCCTACAGCTTCAGCGCGAGGCGCCGGGCGATCATCTTGCCCATAAGTGAGTTGCCGCGCGTGCCAGCTCGGCTGTACCATACGGCCCGGTTCGGCAAAGGCAAGGGTGGATGGCGCGGAAACGAGCGTTACGCGTGAAGCACGTTCGACGAGTTGGTCGTGTCCGCAAGGCCGGACCGCTCAACGTCACACGCGCCGAATTCGATGCGCTGATCAAGTTGCTGAACGGGCGCGGCGAGATCATCAACGCGATTCGCCGCGAACTTCGCTCGACGTGTCGCGACCTCGCCTCTCACGTTGAGGCCAACAGACGCACGCTGGAAACGCAGTTCACGCGGATCGCGCAGCTCCAGCAGGAAATCGACGATCTGAAACGAAAGTCCGCTCGCGGTGCTGCCTGAGGCATCTCGATTCCGCAGGAAAAGGGAACCGTCCAACCTCAAATTTCGAGCGTGACTCGTTGAAGCGCGCTCGATTATCCATCGTGTCCGCGGCCCGACTACCGACGAACCACCTACGGAAACTGCTGAAGCTGTGGACGATGGAGAACGCGTCCACAGCTTCCCTGGAAAAGACAGAACGTTGGGGTCATTCCATATCAGGCTTCCGACGGCTGTAGAACGCGAATCCGACGAGCCCGATGCCGCCGAGCGCGGTCCAGAGCGAGGTATTCCACCGCGCGGATTCCAGCTTCGCCAACCGCGCTTCCAGCGACTGCACCTTGGCATGCTCTTCCTGGAGTGCGCCCAGCACGACGAACGGCAGCCTCGTGTAGTCCACAGCCTTGTATCCGTCCTTGTTCGTGGAGACCATCTCCGGATAGAGCTTCTCGACCTCCTGTGCGATGAGGCCGTACAGATTCCCCGGCGTTGGCCGGGATGGCCTCATCGGTCATCAGCTCCGTCCGCCAGTGGTAGTACACCGGGCGCAGCTTCAAGGCGCGATCCAGCATTCCACTATCGAACGGGCGGATATCCTTCTTCAGCCGCTCATCCGACGAACAGACGCCGGCTATCGGAGTGCCGTCAGCGTCCAGTACGCAGCCTGTGGTTCCATAGCCGACGCGGATGTTGCCGGCGCTGTTGACGACGAATGCAGCGCTTGCCGTCGTTGCGGGGAGTAAGTCCTCATCGTAAACCGCGAGGATCGCTCCACCATCGCCTGGGCTCCAGATCGCGGAGGTGTCGCCGTCGCCATAGAATCCGCTGCTTTCGCAGGCGCCGCAGCTGGCGCCCTCGAAGAACACGCCGGGGTTCCCTATACCAGGCGTCCATGTGACGGTTTGCCCCAAGTTGCCGTTCAGCCCGACTTTCACGCTGCTGGTAGGAAACGGGAAGGTGGCCGGATTGCCTGTCCCAATAAAGTTCACCCGGCCGGCGGAGTTCCTGAGCGTGATGTCGTCATCCGCGTCGTTGAAGTTCCCCAGCTCCAGCGTCGTCGAATCGCCGCTCTTCACCACTTGCGCGATGTACGCCAAGTCGCCGGTGCCGCCGCCGGGGTTATTGGCGAACTTGATCGCGGCGACATTCGATCTGATGACGCCGATGTCACTGTCAATGTTGGCCCTCCTCGCGATCTGCAGCGAGGCCTGAGGCTGGAACGTGCTCAAGCCGATGTTCCCGCCGTTCGGCACGAAGAAGCGGGAGGCGCTGCCAATTGCGAAGTTGATGGAGCCGTTCGTGGCGACGTTGTTGATGACATAGCCATGGTTCGTATTGTTGAAGCCCTGGAACTGAGTGACGCGCCGTTGTGGTCGTAGAACAGCATCCCGGAGGCCGCGTTGGCGTTGTTGGACAGATTCTGCACGGCCAGGCCGGTAAACGCGCCGAACGGGTCGGTGAACCGGATGTGCAGGTAGTCCAACGGCAACGCCGCCCCGGTGTTGATGCCGACGCCGGCCACTCGCTTCGGACACCGCGGAGGGGCCGAGATCGTCGGCGTTGACGTATTTGGCGAGGGCATTCGGCGTGCCCGGCAGCACGACACTGAGCGGATTCACGATGGTCTCGGCAGTGGCCGTCGTTGACGCCGCGCTGGTCGTCGCCAGGCCGTTCTTGGTCGGCGTCAGCACGTAGTCCGACGCCGGGCGGCCGCCGAGCGTGACCGCATCCGCCGCGTGCAGCGCATACGGCACGCTGGTGATGCGCATCCGCGGCCCCTTCGACGTCGCCCGGCCGATCGAACGTGATGCCCAGCCACTGGGCCTGGCCCGAGGCGAAGACGTCGAGCGGGACGCCGTCGGGCTGCGTGGCGCCGAGCAGCACGCGTATAGCGTCCCTCGGCATCCACGGCGACCCGTTGCGTCTCCTGCCAGAGCGGGGTGCCGCCGGTCTCCTGGGCGTAGACGGCGAGGGTGACTGCTGCACGGGCGCCAGCGCCTGTCCGTCGGCCGGGCGGAACGTGCCGCTGATGTTGATCAGGCGTGGCTCTGAGATCGTCGGTGCGGATTGTGGGGATTGCGCGAGGAAGATCGCCGGCCACAGAAGGGCGAAAACGACGGCTGCGGATACTGTGCTGACCAGTCGCATGGGAGGGCTCCTTTAAGTGTGGCGAGACAGAAGGCCGGCGGTTGTCATGGCCGCCGCTTGCCACGAGAGCCGTCGCCGACGCGATTGCCCGAATCGGGCGGGCAAGCATATCCAACGGGCCCCACCGCTTACAAGGCAATCGTTGAACCTGACAATCGCGGACGGATCGACGATTGAACAGTGATGTCGATATCGGGGCATTCATCGACGCGGATGCTGGAGCGGTACACGCACGAGCGAAGCGCGAAGATCGGCGCGCTGGACTTAATGGCAAAAAAAATCTTTGGCCTGCCAAGCCGAAGCTCACTGCTGATGCCATGTGAGCGAAGGTTGGTGGACGGCAGGAGGCTCGAACTCCCGACCTCCGCGTTGCGAACGCGGCGCTCTCCCAACTGAGCTAGCCGCCCACTGAAGAATCCCAATTCTAACACGTGCTGTTAGACTCAGGCCAATGCACAACGTCAAACGAATTGGTGTGCTCACCGGCGGTGGTGACGCTCCCGGGCTCAATGCCGTCATCCGCGCGGTTGTCAAAACTTCGTCGAACAGCGGCATCGAATGCATCGGGCTCGAAGATAGTTTCGACGGGCTGATCGAATTGGGGCGCAGCCGCACGCTGACGCCGCGCGACGTCACCGGCATTCTTCGCCTCGGCGGCACGATGCTCGGCACCACCAATCGCGGCAACCCGTTCGCCTATCCGGTGACGACTTCCGAAGGCACCCACGACTACTCGTCGCGCGTGTGCGAGATGTTCGGCAAGATGGGACTGGACGCACTGGTCGTGATCGGTGGCGACGGGACGCTCGCCATTGCACATCAGTTCGGACAGCTCGGAATTCCGGTCGTCGGCGTACCGAAGACGATCGACAACGACATCGTCGGCACGACCAACTGTTTCGGATTCGACACGGCCGTGGATTTTGCGACCGACGCGATCGACCGATTGCATACGACCGCCGAGGCACATCGCCGCATCATGGTGGTTGAAGTGATGGGACGCTATGCGGGGTGGATTGCGCTTTATGCCGGCGTTGCCGGCGGCGCGGACGCGATCCTGATCCCGGAAATTCCCTTCGACATTGCGCTCGTCGCCCAGCGCCTGCGAGAGCGCGATCAGTGGGGTGCTAAGTTCAGCATCGTCGTCGTGGCGGAGGGCGCGATACCGAAGGGCGGAACGCGCTCGTTAATTCAGGCGGCACACGACGGCTACGTCGAACGGCTCGGCGGCATGGGTGCTCAAGTGTGCGAAGCGCTCGCTCACGAAACGGGGAAGGAAACGCGATCAGTTGTCCTCGGCCACCTGCAGCGTGGCGGCGCGCCGACCAGTTTCGATCGCGTACTCGCGACGCGGTTCGGCGGCAAGGCGGTCGAGCTGATCAGACGCGGCGAATTCGGAACCATGGTCGCATACGATCCGCCCGACATCGTTGCCCGACGACTCGACGAAGTGGTCGGTAAAATCAAGACCGTTCCGCTCGACAACGACCTGCTGCTGACGGCGAAGGCTCTAGGGGTGGCTTTTGGAGATGGCTAAGTAATGCCAAATGCCAAAATGCCAAATGCTGAATGACTGATGGCTGATGGAACCGTCAGCCATCAGTCCTTCACCTCTATACGGTCTTTCGTACGAACAACACTCGGTAGAGCCAGAGCAAGATGACCGCTCCAAGGAGTGACATCAGGAATCCGGCGCCGTCCTGCGGTCCGTACCAGCCGACCGCCTGACCGATCCATCCGCCGAGCAGGGCGCCAACGATACCGATCAGCATCGTGACGATAATTCCGCCGGGGTCGCGTCCAGGCATGACGAGCTTTGCGACTGCGCCGACGACCAGACCGAACAGCATCCAACCAAGAACGCCAAACATGCTCAATCCTCCCGCACCGGGCGAGGTGCAAATTGAACGACCTCAGCCGTTGCTACGTCGGGTTCAGGACGTCGAGATACTTTAGCGCTCCACCGGTGTTGAACAGCACAACCTTTTCGTCCGGCTTGATTGCGCCGCTCGTCGTCAGGCGTTGAATGGCGATCCACGCCGCTCCGCCTTCCGGTGCGGCACTGACGCCTTCATGCTTGCCGATTGCCAGCATGCCCTCGACCATCCGCTGATCCTCAACCGCGATCGCGGTGCCACCGCTTTGTCGAATCGCACGCAGGATGAGAAAGTCTCCAATCGCGCGCGGCACCCGGAGACCATCGGCAATCGTCGAGGCGTTTTCCCACGGTTCGGCCTTCTCGGTTCCGCGGTCGAACGCGCGGACGATCGGCGCGCAATGCTCGGCCTGGACCGACACCATCTTCGGACGCTTGCCCGGCTCGACCCAACCGATGCGCTCGAGTTCGTCGAAGGCTTTCCACATGCCGACCATGCCGGTGCCGCCGCCCGTTGGATAGATGATCCAGTCGGGCCACTGCCACGCGAACTGTTCGGCAAGCTCGTAGGCCATCGTTTTCTTGCCCTCGATGCGATACGGCTCTTTCAGCGTCGACACGTCGTACCAGCCGAGCGGTTTCCCTTTTTCGGCCGCCATGCGTCCGGCGTCGGTAATCAAACCGTCAACCAACGTGACATTCGCGCCGTACAGCCGGCATTCATCGACGAACGGCCGCTTGGCGTCCTTCGGGATGAATACTTCGCATCCGAGCCCGGCGGCAGCGGAATAGGCGGCGGCAGCATTGCCAGCATTGCCGGCAGTGGGCAGCGCAATCGTTGTCGCCCCGAGATACTTGGCCCGGGTGATCGCGGCCGACTGTCCTCTGGCCTTGAACGAATTGGTCGGGTTGAGCGACTCGTCCTTGATGAACAACTGCTGCAACCCGATCGTTGCGCCGAGGCGCCGCGCGTGAAACAGCGGCGTGAATCCTTCACCGAGCGTCACCGGCGATTCGCCATCGAACAACGGCATCAACTCTCGATACCGCCACATGTTCGGCGCGCGGCCGGTCAGCGAACGGCGCGACCAGGCGCGCGCTTTCTCCAAATCGTACCGTGCGAGTAACGGCGCGCCGCACGAACAGAGAAAGTGTCTTTCACGCGGGTCGAGTGGCGCAGCGCCGCAGGGCACCGAGCACTCCAGGTGGGTGAAGAAGACAGCCTATGGCCTAGTCCCAATTCCTAATTCCTAATTCCTAATTACTTTCCCAGCAGCTCCTGATCCTTCTTCTTCTGCTGGTCGTCGATCAACTTGATGTGGTTGTCGGTGATCTTCTGCACTTCGTCAAGACCCTTCTTCTCGTCGTCTTCGGAAATCTTGTGGTCTTTGAGCAGCTTTTTCAGCTTTTCATTCGCATCGCGCCGCACCTGGCGGACCGCGTTGCGGGCTTCTTCACTGAGTTTGTGGACGTGTTTCGACAGCTCCCTGCGGCGCTCCTCGGTGAGTGCCGGCAAAGGGATGCGGACGATCTTGCCGTCGTTCTGCGGATTCAGCCCGAGACCGGCAGCGCGTATCGCTTTCTCGACCGCACCAAGCTGCGACGGGTCGAACGGCTGCGCGACGATCATCTGCGGTTCGGGAATCGACAAGCCGGCGACCTGATTGAGCGGCATCTTGCTGCCGTAGGCCTCGACGTGCACGCCGTCGAGAATATTCACCGACGCCCGGCCGGTGCGAACGCCGGCAAATTCATGATGCAGATGATCGAGCGAGGTCTTCATCCGCTTGCTGGATTCGGCGAACAGGCCTTTGAGATCGTTGACGTCCATAGCGTCCTCAGGCAGTGACGAGCGAACCGATCGGCTCGCCGGAAATGGCCCGCTTGATGTTGCCGGCCGTCCGTAGATTGAAAACCACGATCGGCAGCCGGTTGTCCATGCACAGGGAGATCGCCGTCGCGTCCATCACCTTGAGACCCTGTTCCAGAACTTGCAGGTACGAGATCTGTTCAAACCGGGTGGCGTTGGGCTTCACCATCGGATCGGCGTCGTAGATGCCGTCCACTTTGGTGGCTTTGAGAATGACGTCGGCCTTGATTTCCATCGCCCGCAGCGCCGCGGCCGTATCGGTGGAGAAGTAGGGATTCCCGGTTCCGGCGCCGAAGACGACGACGCGGCCCTTTTCGAGGTGACGAATGGCGCGGCGGCGGATGAATGGTTCGGCGACGGCTCGCATTTCAATCGCCGTCACCACCCGGGTGTTGACGCCCTGCTGTTCCAGCGCGTCCTGCAGGGCCAGAGCATTGATCACCGTGGCGAGCATCCCCATGTAGTCGGCAGTAGCGCGGTCCATACCGCGCGCGCTCGCGGCGACGCCGCGAAAGATGTTGCCGCCGCCGATCACGATCGCCGTCTCGACGCCCATCGACTGGATTTCAGCGATATCACGCGCGATTTGCGTCGCGACTGCCGGATCGATGCCGTAGGCATGCGAGCCCATCAGCGCTTCACCGGAAAGTTTGAGGAGGACTCGTTTGTAGGCGGGCGAGTGAGCAGCGGTCACGAACAGCGATTATATGGTGCGAAGGTGCCAAGGTGCCAAGGTGCCAAGGTGCCGGTGCCAAGGGCCAAGGGTGCCAAGGCCAATGCCAAGGCCAAGTGCCGGCGCCATCGGCACCGCTGGGCCACTCCGGCACCTGGCCCCTTGGCCCCCTGGCACCTCTGTTACTGAGTCGCTTCGCCGACCTTCAGCCTGGCAAAGCGCGTCACCCCGATCGAGACGCCCAGCAGCTTGTTCGCCTGGGCGATAACGTCCTTCACCGACTGCTTCGGATCGCGGATCGACGGCTGATCCACCAACACGGTCTGCGCGTAGAAGCTTCCGAGCTTGCCTTCGACGATCTTGTCGATCACGTTCGCCGGCTTGCCCGAATTCTCCATTTGCGCCCGGTAGATCGCCTTCTCTTTGTCGAGCACGTCGGTTGCGACCTGGTCGCGCGACGCGTAAGACGGGCTGGCCGCCGCGACCTGCATCGCGATCTCCTTCACCAGCGTGGTGAACTCTTCACGACCACTCGTCGCCGGCGTCACGCCGCTGAACTCCACCATCACGCCGATCTTCCCGCCAAGATGGATGTACTGCCCGACGTAGCCCTTGCCGGCATAGCGGACGAAGCGCGGTACGGCCATGTTCTCGCCCAGCTTCGCAATCACTGGCGCGAGCAACTTGATCACCGGCGCACTCGGGTCCTTCAGCCAGCTGTCGTTGGCCGCGTCGCCGGCGGTCTCGATGGCGGTCAGCACGTCTTCCATCAGTTGCTGGAAGTCGGGCGTGCGCGCGACGAAGTCGGACTCGCAGTTCACCTCGGCCAGCACGCCGCTGCTGTTGTCGGCGGCGACGCGGTGCGCGATCAATCCGTCGCTCGTCGTCCGGCCGGCTTTCTTGGCCGCGCTGGCGAGCCCTCGCTTGCGGAGAATCGTATTCGCCTCTTCAAAGTCGCCATTCGCCTCGGTCAGTGCATTCTTGCACTCCATCATCCCCGCGCCGGTCTGGTCGCGAAGTTTCTTCACCATCTCTGCCGTGATCGCCATCGTCGCCATTGCTGTCTCTCCGATCAATCCGGGGCCCTGCACCCGGTCCAAAAAAAAAGCGCCGGGCTCCAGGGAGCCGGCGCTTCCTCAAGCACTAATCCCGAATCCCTAATCCCTAGTCACCGGTTTCACGCCGATGCCGGCGCGGTTTCACGCTGGCGGCGCTGCGGACGCGCGGCACGGCGCGGATCCGAGTCGGCGTTGGCGGCGGCGTCTTCCGCGGCCTGGCGCGCGTTTTCCGCGTCGATTGACTGTTTCATGTCGCGGCCCGACATCACCGAGTCGGCGATCCGCGACGCAAACAACCGGATCGCGCGCAGCGCATCGTCGTTGCCCGGAATCACGAAATCGACTTCGTCAGGATCGCAGTTCGTGTCGACGATGCCGATCACCGGAATCTTCAGCTTGCGCGCTTCGTCGACCGCGATCTTTTCTTTCTTGGTATCCACCACGAACACCGCGTCGGGCAGCCGCGACATGCCACGAATCCCGTCGAGGTTCTTCGCCAGCTTGCGGCGCTCTTTCTCGTTGCGCGCGATCTCTTTCTTCGACAACGTTTCGAAACGGCCGTCGGTGGCCATCGCTTCGAGATCCCGCAGCCGTCCCAGCGAACGCTGAATGGTCGCGAAATTCGTCAGCAGGCCGCCGAGCCAGCGTTCGTTCACGAAGTACATGCCGCAGCGCTGCGCTTCTTCCGCGATCACGTCCTGCGCCTGGCGCTTCGTGCCGACGAACAGGATCGTCCGGCCTTCGGAGGCCAGGTTGCTTACGAACTCGTCGGCCTCGCGGAACAGCTTCACCGTCTTCCCCAGGTCGATGATGTAGATGCCATTCCGTTCGCCGAAGATGTACTCCTTCATCTTCGGGTTCCAGCGCTTGGTCTGGTGGCCGAAGTGAACCCCTGCCTCCAGCAGTTCCGTCATCGCGATCGCGGCCAAAAGAAATCCTCCTTAACGCTTACTGAATTGGAAGCGCTTGCGTGCGCCTGCCATGCCGTACTTCTTGCGTTCCTTGGCGCGCGCGTCGCGCGTCAACATTCCTTCGCCTTTCAGCTGCTTGCGCAGTTCGGCGTTGTATTCGACCAGCGCGCGGGCGATGCCCAGCCGGATCGCGCCAGCCTGGCCCGACACGCCGCCACCGGCTACCGTTGCCAGCACATCAAACTTATCGGACGTCTCAGTGAGCGTCAGCGGGAGTTTGATCTGGGTGCGGAGCGCTTCGGTGGGGAAGGCCTTGTCGAACGCTTCGTGATTGATTTGAACCGCGCCCGATCCGGGGCGGAGGAACACGCGGGCGGTAGACGTCTTTCGGCGACCGGTTCCGTAATACTCGACTGCTGCCACGTTACGCGACCTCACGTTTGATTGGTTTCTGCGCCGCGTGCGGATGATCCGGACCGGCGTACACCTTTAACTTCCGGTACATCGCCTCGCCCATTTTGGTTTTGGGCAGCATGCCGTGCACCGCTTCCTCGACCATTCGCGTCGGTTTCTTTTCTCGCACCACGCGGGCCCGCACTTCTTTCAACCCGCCTTCGTAGCCGCTGTGCTGACGGTAAATCTTCTGATCTTCCTTGCGACCGGTCAGCTTGACCTTACCCGCGTTGATGATGACGACGTGATCGCCGGTATCGATGAAGGGCGTGTAGGTGGCCTTGTGTTTCCCCTGAAGCAGGCGGGCTGCCTCAGTGGCGATCCGGCCGAGCACCCGGCCGCCGGCGTCAATGATGTGCCAGCGGGTGTCGGCGAGGGCCGAGGCAGCGCTAGGCATGAATGTAGACGACATCTCTTTTACTCTTCCCGACTCTATCCCGCGGTGTTTGGGGGTTTCCCGCCCGGACAGCACTCAGTCGGGCAGGTCCAGGCAACGGTAAACCCAAATCATACCTACCTTTCTGGGCACTGTCAAGTTAGCGGTGGGGGAGGAACGAGTGCACGTTCAAATCCTACCGTGTCCCGTCGCTGACGCCGATAAATTGGCTACGGGAAACTGCCGGACTCGTTTTGTAAGCGGCTGACAGGACTGTAATCGATCGCGCAGCCGAAGTAACAAAAATGCGCATTTGCTGCACGGTCGAGCCTGGTACCGAGCTTGCCCAGCAGTATCCATCGCACAGAACTGAATAGGACATCACCGTGTTTGGATTGGGTAAAGCAAAAGCGTGCGTCGGGCTCGACATCGGCTCGAGCGCCGTCAAAGCCGTCGAACTGAAACCAGCGGGGAAAGGGTTCAAGGTTGCCGCATTTGGCACTGAACCCGTACCGCCGGACGCCATCGTCGACGGCGCGATCATCGACGGCAACGCGGTGACCGACGCCATCAAGCGGCTATTCGAGAACAAAGCATTTAAGACAAAGGACGTCGCGGCCTCGCTCTCGGGCAATGCGGTCATCGTGAAGAAGATCAGCCTGCCGGTGATGACACCGGCGGAACTGAGCGAATCGATCCTCTGGGAGGCGGAACAGTACATCCCGTTCGACATCCAGGACGTCAACCTCGATTACCAGATCCTCGATCCCGGCACCACCAGCGACGGCAAGGGCACGATGGAAGTGTTGCTGGTCGCCGCCAAGAAAGAAAAGATCTCGGATTACACCGGCGTGATCTCGCAAGCGGGCCGAACCGCGGTGGTTGTCGATGTCGATGCGTTCGCGCTGCAGAACGCCTACGAAGTGAACTATGGCCTCGAGGCGCAGCAGGTCGTCGTGCTGCTGAATGCCGGGGCCAGCGCCATCAATATCAATATCCTTACCGGCGATCAGTCGGTCTTCACGCGCGACATCTCGATTGGCGGCAACGCCTACACCGAAGCGGTACAGAAAGAACTGAACCTGCCGTTCGACAGTGCCGAGCAAGCCAAAAAGGGATTGCCGGTGGAAGGCGTCAGCTTCGACGACGTGCGCCCGGTGCTGCATGCGATGACCGAAAACGTACTGCTCGAAATTCAGAAGACGTTCGACTTCTTCAAGGCTACCGCCGCGTCGGATCGGATCGACCGGATCGTGGTCAGCGGTGGCGCGTCGCGGGTCGATGGCTTTGCCGCGGCGCTGCAGGAACGGTTCGGAACGCCGGTCGAATCCTTTGATCCCTTCCGCAAGATTGCGTTGGACGAAAGCAAGCTGCACGTCGTCGACCCGGAGAATGTGCTGCCGACGGCTGCGGTTGCCGTGGGGCTCGCGCTGCGAAAGGCGGGCGACCGATGATTCGCGTCAACCTGCTCGCCGGCGAACGCGCCGCCGTCAAGAAGAAGCGCATCGCCTTCAACCTGGCCGGCCAGAAGATGACGCTCGCGGCCAGCCTGATCCTGGTCGTCACCGCGGCGGGAATCGGCTGGCGCTACTGGTCGCTGACCAATCAGTCGAAGCGGCTGGATGAAGAAATCACCGCTGCGCAACAGGAAACCGCGCGACTCCATTCGGTCATCCTGCAGGTCCAGCAATACGAACAGCGGCGCGCCCAGCTGCAACAGCGAGTCGCGTTGATCGAAGAACTGCGTCGCGGCCAAACCGGTCCGGTTCACATGCTGGATCAGGTCAGCCGCGCGCTGCCGCCGATGCTGTGGCTGACGTCGCTGCGTCAGCTCGGTCCGGACGGCGCGGTGCTGATCGAAGGCCGCGCCACCACGCAGACCACCGTATCGGATTTCGTCAACAACCTGGAAGCGACCGGCTATTTCAAGAAGTCGATCGACATCGTGAATACCGTGGCGGAACCGATTCCTGGTCCGCCCGGCGAGTTGGTGAAGTTTACGTTGCGCGCCCTGTTTCAAACACCGGCCGATGCGAAAGCGGTGGCGGTGGCAAACGTGGCGCCGAAGTAGGTAAAGGTGTCGGGGATAGGCCCCGATACGGCTCAGTAGTCATTACCCGATGGACCTTAGTCTCAACAAACTCCCATGGCAGGCGCAGATCGGCGCCTTCGCAGTGGTCGCGCTCGGTGCGGCCGGGGGGTTTTACTATCAATTTGAAATGCCCGCGGTCGCCGAGATGGAGGCGCGCCGCACGCAGCTGGTCGCTCTACGCAAAGACATCACCAAGGGGTTGACCACGGCGAAGAAACTGCCGGAGTTTCGCGCCGGTGTCAGCGATCTCGAGAATCGGCTGGCGAATCTGCGCGCCATTCTGCCGGAAGAAAAAGACGCCGCGGATCTGTTGCGCCGGATGCAGTCGGTCGCGGTGCAGTCGAATCTCGATATCCGCAGCTTCAAGCCGAATCCGACGGTTACCAAAGAACTCCACGCCGAGTGGCCGATCAGCCTCGAACTGCAGGGCAACTACCACAACCTGGCATTGTTCTTCGACCGGGTTGGCAAGTTCACGCGCATCGTCAACATCACTGGCGTCGACATCAAGGGCTTCGAACGGCCGTCGCCGAACATGACGATTACCGCGAAATGCACGGCGATGACGTTCGTGCTGCTCGATCCAGCTGCCAAGGGAGGCGGGCGAGGTCGCGGCCGCGCCGGCGGTCCGCCACCTCCACCGGGGAGAAGCTAACGTGAGTTCGCGCCTCGCTGCGCGGTTCCTGGTTCTCGGCTTGGTTCTGGGGGGCGCGCCGCTGGTGTCGTCCGCGCAACAACCGGCGCCTGCACCACCGGCTTCGGCAACGCCGCCACCGGCATCGGTGAATCCAGCCGCTCCACCGGCGGCTTCTGCGGCGCCGCAATCGCCGCCCGCACCCGCGGCGCCTGGACTGCCGCAGCCGGAAAATTACACCTACGACTCCGATGGCCGCCGCGATCCGTTCACCAGCTTGATTGGTACCGGCGCCACCGTGGAAACGCGGACGCCGCCGCGCGGTGAAGGCGCCTCGATGCTCGCCGTCGGCGACATTTCGGTGCGCGGCATCATGCAGAGCCGTGGTGCGCTGGTCGCGATGGTTGAAGGTCCCGCGCGGAAAACCTACATCGTCCACCAGGGCGACAAGTTACTCGACGGCATGATCAAAGCGATTACCCCGCAGGGGCTTGTTCTCATTCAGGAAGTGAACGATCCGCTGTCGCTCGTCAAGCAGCGTGAGGTGTCCAAATTGCTGCGATCGCTTGAAGGCGGGAAGTAATGACTCCAACCAGGGGCTTGACCCTGCTCGTTGCGATGGCCACGGCAAGCGCGATTGTGAACGCGTCGTCCGGGCCGGCGGAACATGCGCCGACCGTGAGCGGCGCGCGACTGAAAACGATTAGTCACGCGCATCGACGCCAAGGGAGCCGCGCTGGTGATCGAAGCGACCGATCCAGTCGCCTACGTTGCGACACGACCCGATCCGCTGACCGTCGTCCTCGATCTGCGAAACGTGATCGCTGATGGCGTGACCAACGGCGTCGCCGCCGACTCGAAGAGTCCGATTACCTCGGTTTCAATCGAGCCGCCGGATGCGACGGCAACGTCGCGGGTGCGCGTTTCGCTGGCGCAACCGGTCGCGCATCGCGTGCACAGCGACCGTAACACCATCGTGCTGCAGTTCGACAGGCCGGCGGCCAGCGCGTCGCCGGTAGTTCGGCACGCGCCAGTCGAAATCGCGCGACCCGTCGCAGTCGACCCGCTCGCAGCGCTTGGGCTGCAGGGCGGGCCGATTGCTTCGGCGGCTGCGGTTTCGTTGAACGTCCTCAACGGACCGCCGCAAAATTCCGCATGATGGGCAGGCGATACCGCGCGGCGTACAGTCTGGCCTGCCGCCTGGCGGCGTGCCGACGACCTCAACCGGGACGACGATGCCTCAACCGGCGCCGACTGGCGGCGCTCAAGCCGCAGGCGGCGTGCAGACGGCTGGCGCGGCGCCCAATCAACGGCGTTACACCGGCCATCCGATCAGTCTCGACTTCCAAGGCGCCGATTTGCGCGCCGTCTTGCGGACGTTCGCGGAAATCAGCAGCCTGAACATCGTCATCGATCCGTCGATCAATGGCACGGTCGACGTGGCGTTGCGCGATGTGCCGTGGGATCAGGCCCTCGACATCATCCTGCGCGCCAACAAGCTGGGGTACATGGTGGACGGCACGATCGTCCGGATTGCGCCGCTGACGGCGCTGGCCGACGAGGAAATCGCAGCGCCGCAAACTCGGTGAAGAGCAGGCGCTCGCCGGCACCCTGGAGGTCCTGACCAAGACGGCTCAGCTACGCCAAGGCCGAAGAACTGGTCGCGTTGATCACCAAGAGCGCGCTGTCGTCGCGCGGCACCGTGCAAGTCGATCCGCGGACCAATACGCTGATTCTGACCGACCTTCCCGACCGCCTGACGCTGGCGAGCGATCTGATCGGCACGCTCGATCAGCCGCAACCGCAAGTCGAAATCGAAGCACGCATCGTTCAGGCGAACAAGAACTATGCGCGCCAACTCGGTATCCAGTGGGGTTTCAACGGCCGCGTCGATCCGCAACTTGGCAACACCACGCAATCTCGCCTTCCCGAATTCGGTCGCCGTCGGCGGTGGCCTGGGCACCCAATCGTCCGGCGGTACGACCACCGCCACCGGTACAGCGGTGAACCTGCCGGCGCCGGCGCGGAATTCGGCCGTCGGACTCGCGCTCGGTTCGGTGAACGGGTCGTTCAACCTCGACTTCGCGTTGACCGCGGCGGAAACGTCCGGCAATCTCCGCGTTCTGTCGTCGCCGCGCGTGTCGGCGCAGAACAACGGCGAAGCGGAAATCACGCAGGGCGTTCAAATCCCGATTCAGACCGTGTCGAATAACACGACCACGGTCAGTTTCCGCGACGCCGCGTTGACGTTGAAGGTGACGCCGCAGATTACCGCGGCCGGCACCGTCATCATGCGCATTCAGCTCGAAAACGCGTCGCCCGATTTCAGCCGCTCGGTGAACGGCATTCCGCCGATCAACACCCAGCGCGCCAACACCCAGGTGCTGGTGGTGGACGGCCAGACGACCGTGATCGGCGGCATCTTCACCAGTCAGGAGCAGTCGGTCAACGACCGGACGCCGGGCCTTGGCTCGGTGCCGCTGCTGAAGTGGTTGTTCAAGCGCGATCAGGTCAGCGACCAAAGTACCGAGCTGTTGATCTTCATCACGCCTCGGATCATCAAGACATAGCCATGACTAAGTACATGCGTACGGCGGCGCTGGCCGCAGCGGTGCTCATTGGGTGCGTTTCCTGCAGTGACGTCGTCAGGGACAGCCGCTCACCGGTTCTGGTGACTGTCACGAACCTGAGCCCGGCGGTCCTGCTTCCGATGTGATTCAAAACATCACCGCGCCGGCGCCGTGCAGCGCGACCAGCCCGTGTCCGACCCTGTTCAGCGACAACGCGACGGCTACGATCACGGCCGCGATGAAGAACGTCGGCGTACTCGCCGACCTCCAACAATCAGATCACGATCAACCGCTATCACGTCGACTTCCGTCGCGCCGACGGCCGCAGTCGTCGAAGGCGTCGACGTGCCTCGCGCGTTCGACGGCGCCGTCACCGCGTCGATTCCGGCGAACGGTTCGGCGACGTTCCGTTCGAACTGGTCCGCCATCTCGACGAAGTCGGAAAGCCCGCTCGTCCAGCTGGTTAACAACTCCAACGTGCTCGCGACGATCGCGATCATCACGTTCTATGGCACCGACGCGGTCGGCAACGTCGTGTCGGCGGCCGGCCAGATGACCGTCAACTTTGGAAATTTTGGGGACCAATGAGAGCCAGTCATCGTTTCGTCGGCGGCGCTCGCGGCGGCCGCACTGACCGCTGGCTGCCAGCATAAAACCGAGGTGCCTGCGCTATCGGGCCCGTCGAGCCTGTCGACGACGCTGAATGTCACCGCCACTCCCGACCGCATCTCACAGGACGGCTCGGCGCAGTCGAGCGTTCAAATCCAGGCGATTGGTCCGGATGGTAAGGCTGCTGAGTGGTGTGCCGATTCGCGTCGACTTGCTGGTCAACGGAGTGCTTCAGGACTACGGCGACGTCTGTCCACGCAAGAGCGTCGTCACCGGCTCGGACGGCATGGCGCGCACCGTATATACGGCGCCGCCGCCGTCGACGAACCAGACCATCAATACCGTGACCGTTCGCGCGGTCGCGCTCGGGAACGATGCCCAGGCCACGCACATCTTCTCGGCGGACATTCGGCTGATGCCGATTGGCGTGATTTTGCCACCGGCAAATCCGCCGGTGCCGTCGTTCACCATTTCGCCCCAGCCGGTGTTGCTCAACGTGCCGTCGACGTTCGACGCCTCGGCGAGCACACCTGGCGCTGGGAGCGCGTCGATCACGAGTTACGCGTGGAACTTCGGCGACGGCGGCACCGCCAGCGGCCGGGTGGTGACACACACCTACACTACGACTGGAACGTTCAACGGCACGCTGACCGTGACGAACGACCGCGGCGTCTCGGCGAGCCTGCCGATCGCGGTGACGCTCGGCGGCGACCCCAGTGACGCATTCAGCGGCGACTGGATCATCTCGCCGGTCGGTCCGGTGGCGACGCAGCCGGTGCTGTTCAACGCCGACGGCATCAAAACTACGGCGGGTCACCAGGTGACGGTATTCAACTGGAACTTCGGCGATCTCGATACCACGCAGCCGACCACCGGCTTCCTGGTCACGCACACGTTCGCGACCGCTGGCACCTACAACGTCGTGCTGAGTGTGCAGGACGATCTGGGCAGGAGGAAAGTGTTCCCGCCGAAGGCCATTACCGTAGGCAGCGGCAACCCAACGGCCAGCTTTACAAACTCCGTCACGGATGCCGCGACGCACACGGTCACCTTCGACGGCAGCGCATCAACCGCAGTTGGTTCGGCGACGATCGTGTCCTACCAGTGGTCGTTCGGCGACGGCACGTCATCGGGCACGCTGTCCGGGTCGGTGACCAGCCACTCATTCTCCGCCGCCGGAACGTATACTGTCCGTCTAACGGTAACCGACAGCGTGGGCCGAACCGGCACCTTCCAGACATCGGTGACCGTGCCGTAAAACGGATGGCCGACAATCAGCGGATCGAAGACCTTCGACGCCGGGTCCAGAAGGACCCGGCGTCGATTGCGTTTGCGCAGCTTGCCGAAGAACTTCGTCGCGCGCACCAGCTGCCGGAGGCGGTCGAGGTGTGTCGCGCCGGGCTCGCGCTTCACCCCTCGTATCTCTCGGCGCGAGTCACGCTGGGCCGGACGCTCGTCGAATTAAACGAGCTCGAGCACGCCGAAGAGGAACTGAACATCGTGCTGCGCAGTGCGCCGGAAAATCTCGCGGCGATGCGGGGGCTCGGCGAAATCTACCTGCGGCGCGGACAGGAAGTGCAGGCACTGGCGCAGTTCCGAGCCGCGCTGGCGATCGCCCGCAACGATCCAGATCTTGCGGAAACGGTCGCCGACCTGGCGCGCAAACTCGAACCCAGGAAGCCATCCGCGTCATCTGAAGGGCTGACGCAGAGCGAGTTTCTTCAACATTTGCCCGCCGCGCCGGTCGTACCGCTCCGGCCCGCGCCGATTCCGATTCCGGCGCCGCTCGAACCGGAATCCCCGACTGCCGTCATGCCAGTGCCGCCGGCGCCGGACGACGATCCTGCACGCGAACGCGCCGAACGAACCGTGGCAGCCCTCGAGGGCTGGCTGGACGCCATCCATGTCACACGCTCCGACCGCCGCCCTTAAAGCGCGGCATCACACGCTCCGTTCGTCGTGCGTGGAACTAGGCGTCGACGCGCTGGTAGTCACGTCGCTGCCGAACGTCGCCTACCTGACAAACTTCGACGGCAGCGCGGCGATCGTCGTGCTGACGGCGTCGCGGCTCTACTTCATCACTGACTTCCGCTACATCACTGCGACCCAGGACATGCTCGGCCAGCCGCACGAGTGTCCCGATCTCGAGCTGGTCGTCGTCAAAGGGTCGTACGACGCGACGCTGGCGGCGGTGCTCGCATCGCTTTCGTCGACGCGCATCGGTTTCGAATCCGCGAACCTGACGGTAAGTCGATACGAATGGTTGCGGCGCGCGCTGCCGCGCGGCGAGATCTCGGGTCCGGAGTTGACGGCCACCAGCGGTTTGGTCGAACGCGCGCGCGTGATCAAAGACGACTACGAGATCGCAACGCTGCGCGAGGCCGCTCGGCGGCTGTCGTCGGTCGCCAGGGAAGTGCCGACCGAGGTGCGCGCCGGTCGCACCGAGTTGGATATCGCCCTGGCGATCGATTGGCGCATCCGCAAAGCCGGGTTCAGCAAGACCGCGTTTGATACGATTGTCGCTGCTGGACCCAACGCCGCGCTGCCGCACGCGAGGCCTGGGGAGCGAAAATTAGTCGAAGGTGACCTCGTGGTGCTGGACTTCGGCGGCGTCTACGACTCATACTGCGTGGACCTCACCCGGACCGTATCGGTCGGGCAGGCGTCCGAACGGGCGCGCGAGGTGTACGAAGCGGTTCTAGAGGCCCACGATCGGGCAATTGCCGCGGTCAGGCCTGGCGATCACGGTTCGCGATCGACGCGGCAGCGCGCGACACGCTCGGCCGTTACGGTCTGGGCGAAGCGTTCGGGCACGGAACCGGACACGGGCTCGGGATTGAAGTGCACGAGGATCCCGAAGTGACCCGCAGACGTCCGGAGACCCGGACGATCGATGCGGCAGGACGAAGCAGTGGCTGCCGGCATGGTGTTCACGATCGAACCCGGCGCGTACTTGCCAGGCTGGGGCGGCGTGCGGATCGAAGACGATGTGCTGGTGACGGAGGACGGAGTGGAAACGCTGACAGACGCACCCACCGGACCTCATCGAGACCTAATGGACCTCAACCACGTCAAAGAACTGCTCGACCTCGTGCGAGAGCACGACCTCGCGGAATTCGAAATCGAACACGAAGGCTTCCGGCTGAAAATCCGCAAAGACGGTGTCGCAACGACCGTCGCGACGATGCCCGCGGCACCCGCCCCGATCGCAACCGTTCACGCTGCCGCAGCGCCATCGCTGAATCCGACCGTTTCCACCCCCGAAGCGCGCCGCCGCCGCCGACACCGGCGGCGAAGAGATCGAACTCGCCGTGGTGAAGTCGCCGATCGTCGGCACCTTCTACCGATCACCGGAACCCGGCGCGGCGTCATTTGTCGAAATCGGGACCACCGTCAAGAAAGGCCAGGTTCTCTGCATCATCGAGGCGATGAAGCTGATGAACGAGATCGATTCCGAGTACGACGGCGAGATCGTGAACGTCTACGTGGAGAACGGCCAGCCGGTGCAGTACGGCGAACGGCTGTTCGCGATCAAGACCCGGTGAGGGAGACGCAACTGATGAACGCAGAGGCCGCAAAGCTCGCCGAGACGACAATGTTCTCGGCGTTCTCCGCGTGCTCGGCGTTCGATTCTCATGTTTAAAAAGATCCTGATCGCGAATCGCGGCGAAATAGCGCTTCGGATCATCTACGCCTGCCGCGAACTGGGCATCAAGACGGTCGCGGTCTACTCGGAAGCCGACGAGAATCAGCTGCACGTCAAATTCGCCGACGAAGATGTCTGCATCGGCCCGCCGCGCAGCGCCGACAGCTACCTGAACGTGCCGGCGGTGATCAGTGCCGCGGAAATCACCGGCGCCGATGCGATTCATCCCGGCTACGGGTTCCTCTCGGAAAGCGCCTACCTTGCCGAAGTGTGCGAGGCCTGCCACATCAAGTTCATCGGTCCCGATCCGCAGGTGATCCGGCTGATGGGCGACAAGGCGCGCGCCCGGCGGGTCATGAAAAAGGCCGGCGTGCCGATTCTGCCAGGCAGCGACGGCCCGATCGAGAGCGAAGAAAAGGCCCTGAAGCTCGCCAAGGAAATCGGCTATCCGGTGATCGTCAAGGCGACCGCCGGCGGTGGCGGCCGCGGGATGCGTGTGGTGCGCGCGCCCGGCGAGTTATCGCACGCCGTGAAGACTGCGCAACGCGAAGCCGAAGCGGCGTTCGGCGTGGCCGACGTCTACATCGAGAAGTACGTCGAGTCGCCGCGTCACGTCGAATTTCAGATCCTCGGCGACCATCACGGCAACGTCGTCCATCTCGGCGAGCGCGAGTGCTCGATTCAGCGGCGCCATCAGAAGCTGATCGAAGAATCGCCGTCGCCGGCGCTGAGCGAAAAAATGCGCCGCAAGATGGGCGGCATCGTGATCGACGCGGCCAAGGCGGTCCAGTACCCGAACGCCGGAACCTTCGAGTTCCTGATGGATCCGGAAGGACGCTTCTACTTCATGGAAGCGAACACGCGGCTGCAGGTCGAGCATCCGGTCACCGAAATGGTCACCGGCATCGACATCGTCAAAGAACAGATTCGCGTGGCGGCGGGCGAGCGGCTGTCGTTCAAGCAGAGCGAGGTGACGTTCACCGGCCACTCGATCGAGTGCCGCGTCAACGCCGAAGACCCCGAGACCTTTGTACCGTCGCCCGGGCATGATTCATGTCTTCAGCACGCCGGGCGGCCCGGGTGTCCGGATCGAGACGTTCGCGCATTCCGAGTGCGCCATCTCGCCGTATTACGACTCGATGATCGCCAAGATCATCGTCCACGGCCGCGACCGTCAGGAAGCGATTGCCCGGATGCGCCGCACCCTCGAGATGACGACGATCGAGGGGATCAAGACGACGATTCCGCTGCACCTCCGAGATTCTGCAGGACCCCGACTTCATCGCCGGTCACTTGGACACGTCGTTCATGGATCGGTTCCTTCAGCGTCCGGCTCGCGGCGGCAGTCTCGCCGAGGCTGTCTAGCTGCGGTTCCCGCGACTCAATGCGATCGTCGATGCCGACGTTGCCGGCCGGGTGGGATGGCCAATCCCGACACTGGCCGCGGCGTTCCTCGACGGTGGCGCACGCTTTCTCCAACTCCGCGCCAAATCGTTGCCGGGCGCCGCGCTGCTCGATGCGGCAACTGCCGTCGTTCGGCTCGCCCATGCTCAAAGCGCGATCGTGATCGTCAACGATCGTGCCGACATTGCGCGTTTGAGCGGCGCCGACGGCGTGCACGTTGGGCAAACCGACCTCTCGGCGGCCGCGGTTCGGCGCGTGCTCGGCAGCGGCATCGTCGGCCGCTCTACCCACACGATTGCCGAACTCGAGATCGCGGCACGCGAACCAGTGGATTACGTGGCGGTTGGGCCGGTGTTCGGCACGTCGACGAAAGTCACCGGGCACGATGCGGTAGGCCTTGAAATGGTTCGGCACGCCGCGGCCGGTGAGCGGCCGGTGGTAGCGATCGGCGGCATCACCCTGGACAACGCCTTGTCGGTGATTGCGGCGGGCGCGCGCTCGGTCGCCGTGATCAGCGACCTGATGACCGGCGGCGATCCGGCGGCGCGCGTGCGGGCCTATGTCGAGCGACTCTCTTGCGTATAATGTGCGGGTTTCCATCGACGAACACACCGGCGGCAGGGGCCTCCGGATCAGAAATGCAGACTGAGAGGAATTAGTGGCTGGCTCCTTGTTTCGAACCAAGTCAATCGATCGCCTCTTGGTAGACGCCTCTGCCAGCGGCGAGGGCACGCTGAAGCGGACCCTGGGCCCGATGGCGCTGATTGCGCTCGGTATCGGCGCCATCATCGGCGCTGGTTTGTTCGTCCGCACCGCCGCCGCGATCGCCGAACGCTCGGGTCCGTCGGTGACCCTCGCGTTCATCGTCGCCGGCATCGGTTGCGCGTTCGCCGGTCTGTGCTACGCAGAATTCGCGTCGATGATTCCAATTGCCGGCAGCGCGTATACCTACTCCTACGCGACGATGGGCGAGCTGGTCGCGTGGATCATCGGCTGGGACCTGGTGCTCGAGTACGCCGTCGGCGCGGCGACCGTGGCGATCGCCTGGAGTGAATACTTCAACAAGGTGCTCGAGTTCGTCGGCATGCACGTTCCGTATCAGTGGTCGCACTCACCGCTGGAGACGATGAACGGCGTCACCGGCATCATGAACATTCCGGCCGTGTTCATCCTGCTGGTGTTGTCGCTGCTGCTGATTCGCGGCACGCAGGAATCGGCGTTCGTCAACGCCATCATCGTCGTCACCAAAGTGGCGATCGTATTGATGGTGATCGTGATCGGCTGGGGCTTCATCAATCCGGCGAACCACACGCCGTACATTCCCGAACCGACGACCTATACGACGGCTCAGGGAGTGACGCATCCCTACGGCGGCGTCATGGGGATACTCGGCGCAGCCGGCGTGGTGTTCTTCGCCTTCATCGGCTTCGACGCGGTTTCGACGGCGGCGCAGGAAGCCAAGGATCCCAAGCGCGATATGCCGATCGGCATTCTCGGCTCGCTGGTCGTCTGCACCGTGCTCTACGTGCTGTTCTCACACGTGCTGAGCGGCGTCGCGACGGTCCAGGACTTCCGGACCGCCGGCAAGGAAGCGTCGGTGGCTTATGCCATCACGACCTACATGCCCGGTTACGGCTGGCTGGCAAAGTTCGTCACCGTGGCGATTCTCGCCGGCTTCTCGTCGGTAATTCTGGTGATGCTGCTCGGACAATCGCGGGTGTTCTACTCGATGAGCAACGACGGCCTGGTCCCGGCGATTTTTTCGGCGGTCCATCCCAAGTTACAAGACGCCGTATAAGTCGAACCTGTTGTTCTTCGTGTTCACCTCGCTGTTCGCCGCCTTCCTGCCGGAAAGCATCGTCGGCGAAATGACCAGCATCGGGACCTTGTTTGCGTTCATGCTGGTTTGCGCGGGCGTCTGGATCATGCGGAGGCGCCGCCCCGATATTCCGCGCGGCTTCACGGTACCGGCACTGCCGTTGGTGTCGATCCTGGGCATCCTCGTCTGCGGCTCGATGATCTACGGACTTGGCTGGACGAACTGGCTGCGGTTGGCGGTTTGGCTGGTGATCGGCCTGGTGTTCTACTTCGCCTATGGCATAAACCACAGCAAACTGCAGACGAGCGGTCGCTAGCGCGGCCGATTCCAGGCGTGTCAACGGTGAAAGGCGATCGCCGGTTCCGGCTGCAAGGGCCGGGACTTGCCATCGCCTTTCTCATTTTGATCCTGGCCGGCGGAACGCTCGGCTACCACTGGATTGAAGGGTGGTCGATGTGGAAATCGTTCTACGTAACCGTCGCCGCCATTACCACCGTCGATCTTCCCGAATTGTCGCCCGCCGCCCAGCCGTTCACGATCGTGCTGCTGTTCGCGGGCATCAGCGCGGCGCTTTACACGTTCACGCTGCTCGCGACGCTGGTCGTCGAGGGCGGCCTTCCGAAGCGGCTGCAACGCCGCCGGTACGAACGCATGCTCGAAAGCCTTAGCGATCACTTCATCATTTGCGGCTACGGCCGCATCGGCAGCATCGTCGCGGCGCAATTTCGCCGTCAGAATATTCCGTTCGTCGTCGTTGAACGCGATGGTACGCGGATGCAGGCGGCGATGGACGACGGTGCGCTCGCGGTCGAAGCGGACGCCAGCCGCGAAGAGGTGCTGAAGCGGGTCGGCATCGAACGCGCCCGTGGACTGGTGGCCGCGGTCGGCACCGACGCCGAAAACATGTATGCCGTCCTGTCGGCACGCGTGATGCGCCCGGACTTGTTCATCGTCAGCCGCGCCGAGACGGAAGATGCGAAGCAGAAACTGAAGCGGGCCGGCGCCGATCGCGTGCTCTCGCCGTATCAGATTGGCGCCATCCAAATCGCCCAGACCGCGCTGCGGCCGGCAGTCGTCGATTTCGTCGAGCTGGCGACCAGCTCGGACAACATGGAGCTGGCGATTGAAGAGATTCCGATCGCAGCCAAGTCGTTGCTGGTGAACCAGTCGATCCTGAATGCGAATCTGCGACAGAAATACGGCGTGATCGTCGTCGGCATTCAGCGCCAGGATCGCAGCATGGAATTCAATCCCGAGCCGGATACGGTGATTCGCTCGGGCGACAAACTGGTGGTGCTGGGGCGGCCGGATCCGATGAAGAAACTGGAAAGCGAGGCGGCGGGAGTGTAGTCGCTGATGGTGTGAGCGCGGGCGGTATCATTGCTGGCAAACGAGAACCACAGAGACACAGCACAGAGACACAGAGGACACGGGTCTCAGTTCGGCGAGTGGGCTGCCGAAGGCAGCCCGACGGAAGAACACCGCGATCCGCGAATACGAAACGCACTGGCGCCGGGCGTCTCGTGTTCGCGGATCGCGGCGTCTTCCGCGGCGCTTACGCGCCGCTCGCCGAACTGGATGGCCCTCACCTATGCGCCGCTCACAGTGGCAACATCCACGCCGCGACAAAAACTCTGTAAAAAGTGCGGCGTGGATGCGCACGATAATCAACCAATAGATGGATTGAGATGACCGCACGAATACTCGACGGCAAAGCCGTCGCCGATCAGATTCGCGCGGAAGTGGCCCCGAGCGTCGCCGCGTTCACGGCGAGCGTCGGCCGGCCGCCGGGCCTCGGCATTGTTCTCGTCGGTGACGACCCGGCGTCGGAAATCTACGTTCGCGCGAAGCTGAAATCGGCGTCCGAAGCCGGATTGCGCGCCGACCTGGAACGACTGCCGGCGAGTGCCACGCTGGACCACGTGCTGAGCGTGGTCGAGCGGTTGAACCGGAGCGACGCTCACGACGGAATCCTGGTGCAGTCGCCGCTGCCGGCCGCAATGGGCGACGACGCCGAACGGCAGGTGTTTGATGCGGTGAGTCCCGAAAAAGATGTCGATGGCTTGCATCCGTTGAATGTCGGCCGCCTCGTGCAGAATCGGGCGTCACTCGTGGCGTGCACGCCGTCGGGCGTCATCGAACTGCTGGAGCGCTCCGGTATCACGATCGCGGGGGCGCGCGCCGTGGTACTGGGCCGCAGCGACATCGTCGGCAAGCCGATGGCGCTGCTGTTGCTGCATCATCATGCGACCGTGACGATCTGTCATTCGCGGACGCCGCAACTGGCGAAGACTGCGTCCGAGGCGGACATTCTGATTGCGGCAATCGGCCGGCCGGGATTCGTGACGACCGATTTCGTCAAGCCGGGCGCCGCGGTCGTCGATATCGGAACGACGCACCTGAACGAGCGGCAAGCGGTGGAGCGGCTGTTTCCGGTTGGCTCGAAGCGTCACGATGCGTTCCTCAAACGCGGCTCGCTGGTGGTCGGCGATGTGCATCCGGACGTTGCCAACGTCGCCGGGGCGCTGTCGCCCGTGCCCGGTGGTGTGGGTCCACTGACGGTGGCGTTGCTGTTGCGAAATACCCTCAGGGCCGCGCGGGAGAGGGCGGACCGCAAAGGCAGGTAGCGGTGTTGAAAGTCGCGTTGACCGGCGGGATCGCGACCGGCAAAACCTACGTCGCCGCGAAGCTTCGCGCCAGGGGCATTCCGGTTCTCGATGCCGACGCACTGGCGCACGGCGTGATGGCGGCCGGCACTGAAGCCACTGCCGCGATCGCGGCACGCTTCGGCGCCGACATCCTGGCTGGCGACGGCAGCGTGAACCGCGCGAAGCTGGGTCCGATCGTCTTTGCCGATGCCGCGGCCCGACGCGAGCTCGAAGCGATCGTGCATCCGGCGGTGCATCGCGCGACTGAAGCGGGCATTCGCGCGTTCGAGTTGACCGGCGATTACACCATGGCGGTCGTCGACGTCCCATTGCTGTTCGAAACCGGCGGGGACAAGAAGTTTGATCGCATCATCGTCACGACTTGCCCGGTGGAGATGCAGCTTGCGCGGATGGGCGAGCGCGGGCTGAGCGAGGCGGCGGCGCGCCAGCGGCTTGCGGCGCAACTACCGGGCGACGTGAAAGCGGCCGGCGCCGACTGCGTGATCGACACCAGCGGCACGTTCGAACAGACCGACCGGCAGATCGACAGCTGCCTCGCGTCGCTAACGTGATCGACCCGCGGATCGGATCCCGTCAGGCTTCGACTTCGGTGGTGTCCTGCGCTGGAGCGATCCGCTCCTCCACGAACGTGTTCCAGTCGTGGCAGTGCGGGCATTGCCACAGCAGCTCGGTGCTGCGGTAGCGGCACCGCATGCAGATGTGCGGATCGAGATAAAACACCGCGTGCTGAGTCAGCTCGGTGTAACGGTCGACCAGCCCCTGGGGATGGTGAAGCTGGCCAAGCGCGCGCCAGATCGCTTGATGGATGCTGAGGGCGTGCGGGTTTTGCACGAGGGCCGCAAACAGTAGATCGAGCGCCTCGCGCGGCTGCTGCGCGGCCGCGAGATGACGCGACAGGGCGAGCCGTGCGCGCCAGTCTTGCGGATTGCTTTCGATCAGACGACGGCAGAGCCGGGTAAACCGCTCTGGATTACCGGTTCGCAGCGCCAGCGACTCGAGCCGATCGAAGGTGAGGTAGGCCCGGTCCGGCGCGATGTCGATCAGTCGTTCCCAGATTGTTGCCGCTTCGCGTTCGTTGCCTTCGGCCACGCGGACGTCGCCGAGATTCAGGTACGCCGGTACTGCGCGCGCGTCGAGGCCGATTGCCGCTTCGAAGCGTCGCGTCGCTTCGGCGTAATCCTTCCGCCGCATTGCTTCGAGGCCGATCTCGTTTTCAAGAAACGCGAGAATCGCCTCGCTCTGCGGCCGCGATTCGGTGGCGGCCAGTTGATTGAGGCGCTCGCGGGTATCGTAGGCCTCGCTCCACTGGTGCTGCTCTTCGTGCAGTTTCTGCAGGTTGACCAGCGCGTACTCGTTCTTGGGTTCGAGCCGCAGGACCTCATTGAAGGCTTCGAGCGCGCGATCGACGAAGCCGCCGCGCTTATAGTCCAGGCCGAGGCAGAGCAGGACGTAGGCATGCTCGAGCGTCGTCAGCCGCGGGCGCTGCAGCAACCCTTGATGCACCGTGATCGCCTTGCCAACCTGACCCTTCTCGCGATACAGGTTGCCGAGAATCATGTGGACTTCGAGCGCGTCAGGATCGACGCTGGCGGCGCGCGACAGTTCTTCGATCGCGAGATCGATCTGGTTGGCGACCAGGAAGTTCAGGCCGAGGATGTAGTGCGGCGACTCGCGCGCCTTGCGGCGATCGAACCACTGGCCGTCGCGCAGCTTGTAGCGCTCCCACGCTTTGCCGATCGTCAGGCCGGCCAGCAGCGCGAACAGCGCGGCGAGGAGCGGGGCATAGGAACTCACGCCTGTTGCGCTTCTCCTTCCGCCAGGTAGGTGGCGACCAGGCCGTGCCACTTGTCCTGAGCCTTCAGGATCAGTTCGATCAGCTCGCGCGCCGCACCGTCACCACCGCGTGCGCCGCTGATCCAGTGAACGTGTTCGCGTACTTCGGCAACTGCATCAGCGGGTGCCGCCGCGAGGCCGGCGCGCAGCAGCACCGGCAGGTCGAGCACGTCGTCACCCATATACGCGACCTGCTCGTTTTCCAGGATCAGCTCGTCGACGATCTGTTCGTAGGTTTCGAGCTTGCTGGCGACGCCCTGATGGACCAGTGTAATTCCGAGCTGCGCAGCGCGCTGCGTGGTCGACGCCGCCATCCGCGCGGACAGCAGCCCGACCGTCAATCCCAACCGCGACGCCCATACGATCGCCGAGCCGTCCTTGATGTCGAACTGCTTGCTTTCTGTTCCGTCGGCGTGCAGCAGTATTTTCCCGTCGGTCAACACACCATCGACGTCGAACAAGACGAGCCGAATCTTCGAAGCTTGAAGTTGGAGATCCAAATCTACAATCCGCAATCTACAATCCGCAATATTAGAAAAGGTCCATCCTCCACAGGTCGTGCAGATGGACGACGCCGGCGACGCGCTTCGGCTGGTCGCCGTCGGTCACCACGATCGACGTAATCTTCCGCTGCTCCATGATGTTGAGCGCCTGGGCCGCGAGCGTCGATCGCGGCAGCGTGATCGGATTGCGCGTCATGACCTCGGCGGCGGCCATGGCCATGATGTCGGCGGCGCGTTCCATTTGCCGCCGCAAGTCGCCGTCCGTGATGATGCCGAGCAGCACCGGGTCGCCGCTGCCGTCGTCATCAACGACGCAGGTCATCCCGAGCCCCTTGCGCGACATCTCGTAGATCACATCGCGCATCCGGGTGGCGGCGCTGACGCGCGGGCATTTATCGTCCGCGTTCATCAACGCCTCCACACGCATCAGCCGCTTGCCCAGCTTGCCGCCCGGATGCAGGTTGGCGAAATCTTCTTCTTTGAAA
>CAVOHK010000010.1:0-40513 GCA_963695635.1 uncultured Acidobacteriota bacterium | reverse complement strand
TCCCCGGCCTTGAGCTGTCGTGCCTTGCCGCTCTTCCACAGCGCGAGCCGGAATGTGAAATGGTCCTTGACGATTCCGTCCGCGACCAGCCGCTCACCAATCGCTCGACTCCCCGCACCCTGCGGAATCTCGACGAATTGCTCGGTCCCGTCGTAGGCGCGATAAGACTCGCCGAGGCGGAAGAAGAGCACGGCCGCCGCGGCGCCCGCGATGACGACGATGAACAGCACGAAGACGGCGAAGGTTTTCATCAAGACCGGTCCAAATAGTCTTGCAAGATAATCGCCGCCGCCGCGGCATCGAGTTTCTCTTTCCACTTCCGCCAGTCTTTCTCGCGGACGAGCGACGCCGGCTTTCCGCCTCCCGGCTCGACAGGCGTTCGTCTTCGGTGGCGATCGGAAGCGCGGTGCCGAGCTTCAGTGCGGCGATGAACGCGACCGCGCGCGCGGTGGCATCGTTCGGCGTCCATCGAGCCTGGCCGGCATGCCGACCACCACCTGCGACAGTCCATCGTCTTCGGCAGACAGTGAAGCGATCGCTTCCGCGACGCGCGCGACTGCATCCGACTCGTCCGCAACGGCCAGTGTCGTCAACGGTCGCGCCAACGTGCGTGTGGCATCGCTGATCGCAAGCCCGACGCGCCGTGCACCGACATCTACACCCAGTACGCGCATTACCCAGATGTTATAATTTCTGTCCCCGCACATTGCCTGTGAAACATCTTGCTTCATTGCTGCTCGTCGTATGCCTTGGCGCCGCGGGGGCGTGCAGCGGCAGACATCCACCCGAAAAGTTCAAGCAGAAGCTCGTGATTCTTGGTTTCGACGGGATGGACCCGCGACTCGTCCAGCGTTGGATGGATCAAGGCCGGCTCCCCAATATGCAGAAGTTGGCGAAGCTCGGAAGCGGCGTTCAGCCGCTTGGGACGACGCACTCTCCTGAATCGCCGACCGCGTGGGCTTCGTTCGCGACCGGCGTCAATGCAGGCAAGCACAACATCTACGATTTCCTGGTCCGCGACACCAACACCTATCTGCCGGATCTCGGCATGGTGACGCGCCAGCCGCCACGGTTCCTCCTGAACTTCATTCCGGTGTCGAAGCCGGTGATCACGTCAATCCGCGGCGGCACATCGTTCTGGGTCACGGCTGGTCGCGCCGGCGTGCGTTCGAGCATGCTGACGGTTCCGGTCACCTATCCGCCGGAGGATGTACCGAACGGCGAAATGCTCTCGGGCCTGCCGTTGCCGGACATCCGCGGCACGATGGGTACCTTTTATTACTTCGGTACCGATTTGAGCCGCTACGAAGAGGGCAACACCGAATTTGGCGGCATCCTGAAGCGGCTGGTGTTTGACGGGGATGTTGCGCAAACCGAACTGGTCGGACCGCCCAATCCGATCGTGCGGCAGCAGCTGCGCGCGGCACGATCCACGACGCCGATCGACGAATCGGGCAAGATGCGGATCGCCGAGCTCGAGGCGCGCGAAGACATCCGCATCCCGGTCACGATTCACTGGAACAAGGCCGGCAAGGCGGCCACCGTCGACATTGGCGGCACCACGATTCGTCTCGGCGAGCACGAGTGGAGCAAGTGGATCAACCTGGATTTCAGCATCAACATGCTGCTGCGCGTTCACGGCATGGCGCAGCTCTACTTGATCAACGCCGGTCAGGAGCTGCAGCTTTACATCTCCCCCATCAACTGGCGCCCCGATAGTCCGCCGGCGCCGATGTCGTCGCCGGCAGCGTTCGCAGGCGATATCTACGAGCGGCTTGGTCCGTACCGCACGCTCGGCTGGGCGGAAGCCACCTGGCCGCTGAACGAGGACCGGATCGACGAGAAAGTCTTCATGGACGATCTCGACCGCGCGTTCGACGATCGCGCGCAGGTGATTCTCCAGCGGCTCGAAGCGAAGCAGTGGGATTTGCTGGTCGGAGTGATCGAGGCAACCGACCGCGTGCAGCACATGATGTGGCGGCTGATCGATCCGCAACACCCGATGTACGACAAGGCGCTCGCCGCGAAATTCGGCGACTCGATCGAGCGGGTCTATCGAAAGTGCGATCAATTCGTCGGCGAGGTGATGGCGCGCGTCGGCCCTGACACGCCGATCCTGATCGTGTCCGATCACGGGTTTCACTCATTCCGGCAGTCCGTGAATCTGAACACCTGGCTGGTGCAGAACGGCTTCATGGCGCTCCAGGGTCAGGCGCCAGGCGAAAAGAAGCTGCAGGATTTGTTCGGCGGCGGGACGTTCTGGGAGAACGTCGATTGGTCGCGCACCAAAGCGTACGCGATGGGCCTCGGACAGATTTACGTGAACCTCAAGGGACGCGAAGGTCACGGCATCGTTGAACCCGGTCAACAATCGCGCGAGGTACAGGACGCGCTGGTCGCCCAGTTGATGACGATGACCGATCCGAAGACGAACGAGAAGATGGTCGACGCGGTCTACAAATCAGCCGACGTCTATTCGGGCGAATACGTCAAGAATTCGGCGGAACTGCAGGTCGGCCTGGCCGACGGCTACCGTGTTTCGTGGCAATCCACGCTGGGCGGTTCACCACCCGGGCTGGTGTATCCCAACATGAAAAAGTGGTCCGGAGACCACGGTTCGTACGACTACAAGCAAACGGCCGGTGTGCTGATTTCCAATCGTGCCGTGGCCGCCGTTGGTCTGCAAATCATCGACATCGCGCCAACCGTATTGAAGTTCTTCGGGCTGCCGATACCTTCCGATATAGATGGAAAACCCCTCTTCTGAATTAGGAACGCCGAGCTCGCCGAGTGCGCCGAGAAAGAATTTCGACGGCTGCTTTCTGACCTCGGCGTTCTTCGCGGCCTCGGCGTTCTTCTTCGTCGTTACCAGCGCAGGTCCCGGACCGCGCCCGCACCGAAGCGATGGCCAAGCGGGCTGGCGAACGGCTGGTTGCCCTCCAACGCGAGGCGGACCGGCTCGCGACCGACGAGGGCACGCTGCTGAATAACCTCCGCAAGCTCGAAGTCGAGCGGCAAATCCGCGCCGAAGAGCTGAAACAGGCCGACCGTGCGGTAGTCGGCACTCAGGCCGACATTCAAGCAGCGAGTACCAGATCGAAGAACTGGAAGCGATCGACACGAAACAGCGTCCGGAGTTGAACGCGCGACTCGTCGAAATGTACAAGATGGGGACAGCGCGCTACGCGCGCGTGCTCCTGTCGGCGCCCGACTTGCGCCGCGTCGGCCAGGCGTCGCGAACGGTCGCCGTGCTGGCGAAACTGGACCGCGAGCGCATCGAACAGCATCAGCGGACGCTCGACGCCCTGAAACACGAGCGCCAAACGCTCGAGACACGTCAGAAGGATGCTGTCGCCGCGCGAGCCGCGGCCGAGAAAGCACAGGTTGCCTCGGCACGCGCCACGCAGGCACAGGACGCGTTGATCCGCGACGTCGATCGTCGTCGCGACCTGAACGCACAACTTGCCGGGGAACTGCAAGCCGCCCAGCAAAAACTGCAGCTCGCGCTGCGCGACGCCGGCGGCGTGACCGACGTGTCGCTGCCGCTCAAGTCGTTTCGCGGCAGCCTCGACTGGCCGGTGGACGGACCGGCCTCGACCAAATTCGGCAGGACGACCGCCGCCGCCGGCAGCTCGTCCAGTGGCATCGAAATCCGAGCTGCCGACGCGACCGGGGTGCGCGCCGTCCACGAAGGAGTCGTGGCGTTCGCGGGAAACTTTGCCGGTTTCGGGAATCTCGTCATTCTGGATCACGGATCGCAAAGCTTCAGTCTCTACGGGGATTTGCTCGAAACGGCCGTGGCGAAAGGCGCCCGGGTCGACCATGGCCAGCCGGTCGGTTTCGTCGGTCCGCTGCCGTCGGGAGGCACAGGAATGTACTTCGAGCTTCGCATCGACGGTAAGCCCGTAGACCCTTTACAATGGCTTAAGAAGCGGCCGTAGCCGGGGACCAGGGGCTGGGGACTAGGGACTGGGGACTAGGAATTCTTATATGAGTTCTCGTACTCGACTGATCGTCATGACGATTTCCGCGCCAGTGATTGCGTTTGCAATCGTCGGCGGGTTGCTGGGTAAAGTCATCGCTCGCGAAGACACCTACCAGTACCTCAAGGTGTTCGACGATGTCGTCGGCCTCGTGACGAGTCATTACGTCGAGGACATCAATGTCGACAAAGTGATGAAAGGCGCGATGCATGGATTGGCCGACGGCCTCGATCCGGATAGCGCGTATCTCACGGTCGACGAAGTAAAGCAGGTCGAAAGCGGCGTGCCGCTGCCGCCGGCGGGTGTCGGCCTCGAGCTGACGCGTCGGTACTATCTGCGTGTGATCGCGGCGCGCGACAACTCGCCAGCCGCAAAAGCGGGTCTCCGCACCGGTGATTACATTCGCGCGATCAACAACGTGCCGACGCGCGACATGTCGGTGTGGGAAGGTGTTCGAGCGCTCCGCGGGGCGCCGGGTAGCAAAGTTACCTTGACGGTGATTCGCGGCAACGCCGCCGATCCCCATGTCATCGAACTGACGCGGGAAGCCGACGCGCCGGCTGCCGTGACGTCGAAGATCGCTGCCGCCGGCATCGGATATCTGCGCATCCCGGGCATTGGCGCGAACACCGCTTCGCAAGTGAAGTCGCACGTCGCCGAACTGACCAAGGGCGGCGCTGGCAAGCTCGTCATCGATATCCGGCGCACGACATCCGGAAGCTTCGACGAAGGGCTCGCGCTGGCGCGCCTCTTCGTCGGCAAGGGCACGCTCGCGGTTCGCGAAACCAAAGGTGGCCCGCGCGAAACCATCACCGCGGGCTCGAATGACGGCTCAATCGCGGCGCCAGCGGTTCTGTTAATCGACACCGGGACGTCAGGCGCGGCTGAACTGTTCGCGTCGGCCCTCACTGGGAATCAGCGAGCCGACCTCATTGGCGAGCACACCATTGGCCGCGCTGCCCAGCAAAAACTGATCAAGCTGCCCGACGGCGCCGGCTTATGGCTCTCGACTTCGCGTTTCCTCACACCGTCGGGTGCCCAGTTACACGAAAAGGGTCTCGAGCCGACGGTCGCGGTCGAGGAACCCGACGTCGCCGAATTCGGCGGGCAACCCCCACCCGGCGATCCGATCCTGGAGAAGGCGCTGGAGCGACTGGCGGAAAAAAAGGCGGCGTAACTGGCGCCGATTCGCCAGTTTCCCAGTCCAATTCTTCGATTGCCCAGATTACCCAATTAGCAGATTTCTGTTTTATACTGGAGTTTCGTCTAAGGCCTGTATTTTCAAGGTGTAGGCGCGTAGCTCAGAGGTTAGAGCGCCTGCTTGACACGCAGGAGGTCGGTGGTTCGAGTCCACCCGTGCCTACCAGCCTTCGCTCACGGGCTTTCGAGCGAGCTCGGCTGGCAGGCCAGCAGACGCGCGAGGCCGGCTGAGCCGAAGCGTGAGCTAGCTTTTCTTTCATGAGTCAGATCAACGTCACGATCCCGGATGGAACGAGTCGCAGTGTGCCGTCCGGTTCGACCGTCCGCGACGTTGCCGCCGTGATCTCGCCCGGGCTCGCCAAGGCAGCGCTCGCCGGCATCGTCGACGGCAAGCTCGTCGACCTGACGTATCCCATTGAAAACGACGCGAAGCTGACCATCGTCACGGACCGCAATCCCGAGGCGCTGGCGTTGTACCGGCATAGCACCGCACACCTCCTGGCAGCGGCAGTCACGAAGCTGTTCCCGGGCGTGCAGTGCGGCATCGGTCCGGCGACCGACGAAGGATTTTTCTACGACTTCGTTGTGCCGCGTCCGTTCGTGCCCGAGGATCTCGAGGCGATCGAGAACAAGATGCGCGAGCTGGCCGCGCAGGATCTGGTCTACGAGCGGCAGATGTGGCCGCGCGAGGAAGCGAAGGCGTTTTTCGCCGGGCGCGGCGAGCCGCTGAAGGTGCAGCTGATCGAGGAAAAGACGGAAGGCCAGAAGGAAGTGTCCTGCTACACGATTAAGGACAAAGACACTTTCATCGACTTCTGCGTCGGACCGCACGTGCCGACGACCGGACGGCTGAAGGCATTCAAGCTGCTCAATACGTCGAACGCCTACTGGAAGGGCGACGCGAAAAACGCGCCGATGCAGCGCATTTACGGCACGGCGTTCTTCACCGATAAGGAACTCAAGCAATACCTGACGCAGATCGAGGAGGCCAAGAAGCGCGATCACCGCAAGCTTGGTCGCGAACTCGGTCTGTTCACGTTCCATCCCTGGGCGCCCGGCGAGGCGTTCTGGATGGACAAGGGGACGACGCTCTACAACACGCTCGCGAATTACATGCGTGAGGTGCTGTTCCCGGCCGGCTACGTCGAGGTGAAGACGCCGCTGATCTACAACAAGGCGTTGTGGGAGCGATCCGGCCACTGGTCGTTCTACCGGCAGAACATGTTTCTCATCGATCCGGCGCTGGCCCGTCCCGACGCGAAAGACGCCGAGGATGTGATGAGCGTGAAGCCGATGAATTGCCCCGGCCATTTTCTGCTGTACGCGAGCGACGGTCCACAGCTACAAGGAACTGCCGATCCGCTTCCACGAACAGACGCCGCTGCACCGTAACGAACTCGCCGGCGTTCTGTCGGGCCTGACGCGCGTCCGCCAGTTCTCGCAGGACGATGCGCACTGCTTCATCACGCCCGAGCAAATCGGCGAAGAAGTCGAGCGGCTGATCCGGCTGGTGCAGCGCGTCTACGGCGATTTCGGGCTGCCTTACACGGCGAAGCTGGCCACGATGCCTGACGAACATCTCGGCGACGAGGCGACGTGGCGCGACGCGGAAGATCAGCTCCGGACGGCGCTCGCCCGCGCCGGCCTGCCGTACGAGGTCAACGAAAAAGACGGCGCGTTCTACGGACCGAAGATCGATTTCGACGTCACCGATGCGATCGGCCGCAAGTGGCAGTGCGCGACGATACAGCTCGACTATCAGCAGCCCGAGAACTTCGACCTGAAGTACATCGGCGCCGACAACACGGAGCACCGCCCGGTGGTGATTCACCGCGCAATCGTCGGCAGCTTCGAGCGCTTCATCGCTATCCTGCTCGAGCATTTCGCCGGAGCGTTCCCGCTGTGGCTGGCGCCGCTTCAGGCCGTCGTGCTGCCGATTTCCGACCGGCATCTCGACTACGCGCAGTCAGTTACCGACCGCCTCAAGGCCGGCTTGCTGCGCGCCGAACTCGACGACCGGCAGGAAAAGATCGGATATAAGATTCGAGAGGCTCAGCTTCAGAAGATTCCCTACATGCTGGTGGTGGGCGATCGCGAAGCGGCGGAACGCACGGTGTCGGTGCGCGAACGATCGGGCGGCGACAAGGGATCGAGCTCGGTCGACGCGTTTATCGCGGCGGCGCGCGAAGAAATCGCGCACAAGAGCAAGGCAACGGTAACCACGTAAGTAGGAGGCTTTATCGCATTCTCGAGTGCCCCCCGCCGCGATGATCGCGTGCGGGTCAACGAACGAATCCGCGTCCGGGAAATCCGCGTCATCGACGACACTGGCCAGCAGCTCGGCATCATGCCGCCGCCCCAGGCGCTGGCGATCGCGAAGCAGAAGGGACTCGACCTGGTCGAGATTTCGCCGACGGCCGTACCGCCGGTCTGCCGCATCATGGATTTCGGGAAGTACCAGTACCAGGAACAGAAGCGCAGTCGCGAAGCGAAGCGTCATCAGAAGGTGATCCTGGTCAAAGAGATCAAGTTCCGGCCGAAGGTCGACGAACACGATTACCAGTTCAAGAAGAAGCACATCGAACGCTTCCTCGAGGACGGCGACAAAGTGAAGGCGACGATCTTCTTCCGCGGCCGTGAAATGGCGCACCCGGAAATCGGCCGCCGCATCCTGGAACGGCTGGTACAGGAACTGGCGGAGGTGGCCATCGCGGAAACGATGCCGCGCATGGAAGGCAATCAGATGCACACGATCCTGAGCCGCAAGCCATCGAGCGGCGGCGGCAAGGCCAAGCCGGCGAAGCAGGCGGCGACGACCACGTAAGCGATTGAACGCCGAGACCGCCGGGGTCGCCGAGAAAAATGTTTTCTCGGCGCGCTTTGCGAACTCTGCGTTCCAACTTAGAGAGAGACGGATGCCGAAGAAAATAAAAATCAAAACGCACCGCGGCGCCGCCAAGCGCTTCAAGCGCACCAAGGGTGGCAAGTTTCTGCGGAGCAAGGCGTTCAAGCAGCACATCTTGAGCAGCAAGACGACCAAGCGGAAGCGCGCACTGCGCGGGACGACGACGGTGGCGGATGTTGACGCCCCGAAGCTCGCGCGAATGTTGCCGTATAAGTAACGAAATAGAACGCAGAGCACGCCAAGAACGCCGAGAAAATGTTCGCTCGGCGAGCTCGGCGGCCTCGGCGTTCCTCTGGAGATCGAAATGCCGAGAGTGAAACGAGGAACAGTCCGTCGCGCCAAGCGGAAGAAGTTGCTGGGCCTGGCGAAGGGTTATTACGCCAACAAGAGCAAGCTGTATCGCGCCGCCAAAGAGTCGGTCGATACCGCGCTGAAGTACGCGTTCGTCGGCCGCCGCCGCAAGAAGCGCGATTTCCGACGGCTGTGGGTGGTCCGCATCAACGCCGCCGCGCGCGAGCACGGCCTCACCTACGGTCAGTTGATTCACGGCTTGAAGAACGCCGGTGTCACGCTCGACCGCAAGAGCCTGTCGGAACTCGCGGTGTCGAGTCCGGCGGCATTCGCGTCGCTGGCGAAGCAGGCGAAGAGCGCGGCGAAAACGGCGCGCGCTTAGCCGCTCCGACGCCAAATCGAACGCAGAGCTCGCCAAGACGCCGAGCAACCTGTTCTCGGCGGTCTTCGCGGCCTCGGCGTTCGTAGCTTCGTGTTGTACCATCCTGCCGATGACTCTTCCCGATCAACACGCAGTCACCGCCCAGATCGCCGCGTTCGAAGCGGAGCTCGCGCAAGCAAAGTCGCCGCGCGAGGCGCAGACCGTCCGCGATCGCTTCCTCGGCCGCAAAAACAGCGTCGTCGCCGGATGGATGCAGCTGATCGCCACCGCTCCAGCCGATCAAAAGAAAAGCATCGGCCGCTGCGCGAACGAGCTGAAACAGGCGATTGAAGCCCGCTGGACGCAGTACGCCGAACACGCGCAGGACGCGCTGCCGGCGGGCGGGGTCGACGTAACGCTACCTGGCCGGTCGATCGCGCCGGGCCATCGCCATCCCTTGACGGTAGTGCGCGACCGGATGGAGGAAATCTTCACGCGCATGGGTTTCGCCATCGTCGAAGGGCCGGAGGTGGAGGACGAGTGGCATTGCTTCGACGCGCTGAACATGCCCGCGGAACATCCGGCGCGCGACATGCAGGACACCTTGTACCTCGCGCCGCCGCTGCCGCCGCTCGGAACGGACCTGGCTGGCACGGCGCGGCCGCGGACGGTCCTGCGCACGCACACCTCCTCGATGCAAATTCGCTACATGCAGGCGCACCAGCCGCCGATTCGGATCGTCGTGCCGGGACGCGTCTATCGCAAGGACGATCTCGACCTCACCCACACGCCGATGTTTACGCAGCTCGAAGGCCTGGTGGTCGGCGAAGGCATTTCGCTAGCCGACCTCAAGGGCACGCTGCTGGCGTTCGGGCAACAAATGTTCGGCGAGCGATCGCGGCTGCGGGTCCGCCCAAGCTTTTTCCCGTACACCGAACCGAGCGCCGAAGTCGACATCAGCTGCTGGTCGTGCAACGGCACCGGCTGTGCGATGTGCAAGCAGACCGGATGGATCGAAATTCTCGGCTGCGGCATGGTGCACCCGGCGGTCTTCGAAGCGGTCGGTTACGATGCGGAAAAGTACACCGGCTTCGCCTGGGGCATGGGGATCGAACGCGTGGCGATTCTGCGGTATCAGGTCGAGGATATCCGGCAGTTTTACGAGAACGACCTGAGGTTCCTGGAGCAGTTCCCCATTTAGTCATTTGTTCATCTGGTCATCTGGTCATTTCAATTGATCAATTTCAATGACTAGATGACCAGATGACCAAATGACCAAATACTTATGCGTCTAGTCCTCTCGTGGCTTCGCGAATTCGTCGACATCAACGCATCGGCTGACGAGATTGCCGCCACAATCGGCTTGCGCGGATTCGAGGTCGCGGCCATCGAGAACGCTGGCCGGCGGCGACGCGGTCATTGACTTCGAAATCACCGCGAACCGGCCCGACTGCCTGAGCGTTCTCGGCCTGGCGCGCGAGGTGGCCACTGCTTTCGCCCTGCCGTTGACGCTGCCGTCGTACGACAGCAACGCAAGGGTTCGACTGGCCCGAGTACCGACCGGACGATCCGATCGGATTGCCATTTCGCTGGACGACGAAGAGCTCTGTCCGCGGTACGCCGGCGCAGTTGCCGATATCACGATCGGTTCATCTCCCGCCTGGCTGGCGCAGCGGCTGCAGGCCGCCGGCGTCCGGCCGATCAGCAATATCGTCGACATCACGAACTATGTGAATCTGGAACTCGGCCAACCGATGCACGCGTTCGACCTGGCCAGGTTGGCGGGTCCGGAAATCCACGCCCGTCGCGCCAGACCGGGCGAAACGATCCGCACGCTCGACGGCCTTGAACGAAAACTCGACGGCGACATGCTGGTGATTGCGGATCGCGATCGCGCTCAGGCGGTGGCTGGGGTGATGGGCGGCGCCGACTCGGAAGTCACCGCCGCGACGAAAACCATCGTTCTCGAAAGTGCCTACTTCAAGGCCACCGCCGTCCGGCGGACCAGCAAACTGCTCGGCCTGAAGACGGAGGCCTCGTCGCGCTTCGAGCGTGGTGCCGACCTCAAGGCGCAGGTGGTCGCCATCGAACGGGCAGTTGCCTTAATGGAACAGTTCGGCGCCGGCCGCATCGTCGGACCGATCATCGACTGCGACGCCGGGGCTTACGCCGAGCGCACGCTTCACCTGCGCCGCGCGCGGCTGGCACTCCTGCTGGGCGCGTCGGTTGCCGACCCCGACGTGGCCCGCATTCTTGCCAGCCTCGGCATGAGCGTGACCGTGACGGCCGATGGTTGGGACGTGGTCGTGCCATCCTTTCGCGTCGATCTTCTGCGTGAGGCAGACCTCATCGAGGAAGTCGGTCGGCACTACGGATTCGATCGGTTGGAAGCCACTTTGCCGGCGGTGCTAGCACCTGCCCCACCAGCGGATGCCGGGACGACGCGCGATCATTTCGTGCGCCGGATTCTGACGGGGGCTGGCCTCTCGGAAGCGATTACCTTCGGCTTCATCGAGGAAAAAGTGGCCCAGCAGTTCGCTACCGAGACCGAACGCGAGCGGATCGTCCGAGTTGCGAACCCGTTGTCCGCGAAGTTCGATACGCTCCGCCCGCGGTTGGTTGGGGGTGTCGTAGACGTTGTCGCGAACAACCGCCGCCATGGGCGTCGCGACGTGCGCGTTTTCGAAATCGGCACGCGATTCACGACCGACGGCGAGACTCGCGCCGTGGCCCTAGCCTGGACTGGCATTGGCAGCAGTGAGCACTGGTCCGGCTCGACGCGGGAGGTGGACTTCTACGATGCGAAAGGCGCGGTCGAGAGCCTTTGCTCGGCATTCGGCGTCCACGCGACGTTTGCCGCCAAGGTCGCTGAGCCGTTTCTGGTGCCTGGCCAAAGCGCGTCGATCGCGTCGGGCGACATTGCGCTCGGCTCGGTCGGCCAATTGCTGCCGGCCGTCGCCGATCAGCGCGGCTTACCCCGCCAGGATCGCGTATTCGTCGCCGAATTGAGCCTCGACGCGCTGGTCAAAGCGCGTGGCGCGACGTTTGATGCGGCACGGCCGCTACCGCGCTATCCATTCGTAGTGCGCGACCTGTCGATCGTCGTCGCGAACGCCTTGCCTGCCGAAATCATTCGTGGCACCATTCAAGCGGCCGCGAACAACTTGCCGGCGCCGTTGACCGCGACGACGATTTTCGACCGCTATCAAGGAAAAGGCGTGCCGGAGGGATCCGTAAGCCTGTCGCTGCGGCTGACGTTTCAGTCAGAGGATCGAACCCTGACCGACGCCGAAGTCCAACAAAGTTTCGACACGATTCTCGCCGCCCTGGTGAAAACCCACGGCGCTGTTCAGCGGTAGGAAGTAGCGAGCGACGAGCCAGCGACGAGAGACAAGCAACGAGAGACGAGCACGAGCGACCAGCAACGAGAGGCGAGCAACGAGCATGGTTATGGCGAAAACGGCAATGCGGAGCGTGGAATTGGAGCCGATTGATCGGCTGGAAGAGAAGATCAAGGCGCTGGTCGCGATGGTCGACCGACTGAAAGCGGAGCAGGCGCGGACCGCCGACGACAACCAGCGACTGGCCCGCGAACTGGACACGATGCGTTCGCGGCTTGCGTCAGCCGACGGACTGTCGTCGGAACTGTCGGCGCTGCAAGGACGAGCGCGACATCATCCGCAGCCGCGTCAGCGACATGCTGCAGCAGCTCGAAGCGCTCAACCTGTAGAATGCAGAATGCAAAATGCAAAATGCAGAACGAAAAATGCGGGAACGCAGTCGGAAGCTTTTCCGCTCCGCATTTTGCATTTGGCATTTGGCATTTGGCATTCCCGTAAGGGCCGCCCATGGCTGACCGCGCGTTAATCGGAGACGGCGGGCGCGTGATCCCTGTGGAAATCCACGGGCAGCGCTACCCCATCCGCACGGATCTCGACCAGGACTACGTCGCCCGGCTGGCGACGTACGTCGATCTGAAGATGCGAACCGCGGCCGACGCCACCCCCACCGGCGACTCGCTGCGGCTCGCCGTCCTGACCGCGTTGAACATCGCCGACGAATTGTTCCGGTGCCGCGACATCACGCAGGCGCGCGACGGCGAACTGGCCGAGCGCGCTGGCGAACTGGAAAGGCTCCTCGACCGCGTCCTGCTCGCGTAAAACGGGGTTCGCGGGGTTCAAGGGTTCGCGGGGTTCGCGGGTTCAGACGGGGTTCGCGAGGTTCACGCGGTTCAAAAGGGGTTCGCGCAGGTTCAACGCCGCCGAGCCGATCCGTGCGATGTCGTGAACTTTCGTCCGGAACCCCGCGAACCTCGTTCGCGAACCTCTCGAACCTCTCGAACTTCTCGAACCCCTCGAACCTCGGACCCCTTGAACCCTTTGAACCTTTTGAACCTTTGAAGTAGCATCAGATCCGTTTTCGAGTTCCCTGCTTTGCGCGTGATGGCGGTAGGCTCGTTTGAGCCAACGTTCTAACTAAGTGAGTCGCGACGCCGCGTGGTGTGCATGCCTCTGTAGCGAGGAAGCCTGAAGCGTGGCTTTTTTGAGCGGTTCCACCTGCTTACGCAGGTTCATCGACCTCCCCACACGGCAAAGCGGGGCTTTTAACTAAAGTCCCCACGCATGGGTCCGTAGAAAGGACACCGCGTGTTGCCGATATTCGTCAATTTCATCGTACCCGCTGCCGCTGCGCTTGTCGCTGGCGGCATTGTCTTCGCCATTTGGATCGCGAACCGGAAGCGGATCGCGGCCGAGACAGTCGGTCGCGCTGAAGAACAGGCACAGCGCCTCACCCGCGACGCGCAACGCGACGCCGAAACCCACAAGAAAGAAGCTCTCCTCGAGGCCAAGGAAAAAGCGCACGAGCTGGTGATGGACGCCGAGCGCCAGGCGCATCAGCAGCGGCAGCAAGCCAGCGCGCTCGAGCAAACCCTCGGCAAGCGCGAATCGGCGATCGGCGAGCGCCAGTCGGCGGTTGAGCGCGTCGAAAAGGAGCTGACCGCGCGGGAACGGACGCTTGCCGATCGCGAGAAGGCCGCCACGACCGCGGCCGCCAAGTACGAGCAACTAGTCGCATCGCAGCAGCGCGAGTTGGAGCGCGTCGCCGGCCTGACAGCTGAAGAAGCCAAAGAGCTTCTGCTGAAGCAAATGGAGGGCGAGGCGCGGCACGACGCGGCTAACCTCTTCAAACGACTGGACGCGGAAGCGCGCGAACGGGCCGTCGATAAGGCGAAGCAGTACATCACCGAGGCGATTCAGCGATGCGGCGCCGAGCACGCGGTGGAGACTACCGTCTCGGTGGTGGATTTGCCGAGCGACGACCTCAAGGGCCGGATCATCGGCCGTGAAGGACGGAACATCCGCGCGCTCGAATTGGCCACCGGCGTCGACTTGATCGTCGACGACACGCCTGGGGCGATCATTCTGTCTGGCTTCGACCCGTATCGCCGCGAGATTGCCAAGAAGGCGATCGAACGGCTGATCGCCGACGGCCGCATCCACCCGGCGCGCATCGAAGAGGTCGTTCAAAAGGTCAAGGACGAAACCGACGAGGAAATGCGCAAGGAAGGCGCCGCGGTGGCGTTCGACCTGGGGTTGCACGATCTCCACCCCGAGATCCTGCGGCTGATGGGCCGGCTGAAATTCCGCACCAGCTACGGACAGAACGTGCTATCGCATTCGGCGGAGGTGGCGCGGCTGGCCGGGATCATGGCGCGGGAAGTCGGGCTGGACGCGCACGTCGCGGTGCGTGCCGCGTTCGTCCACGACATCGGCAAGGCGATCGACCGTGAAATGGAAGGGACGCACCTGCAGATCGGCATCGACTTCCTGCGCAAGCACGGCGAAAGCGAAGCGGTGGTGATGGCCATGGCCGCTCACCACATGGACATCGACTGGCCGTCGCTCGAGGCGATGATCGTTCAGGCGGCCGATGCGATTTCCGCGGCGCGACCGGGCGCGCGCCGCGACATTCTCGAGTTGTACGTCAAGCGCCTCGAAAAACTCGAAGGGATTGCCGATTCGTTCCGCGGCGTGGCGAAATCGTTCGCGCTCCAGGCTGGCCGCGAAATCCGGATCATGGTCGAAAGCGAAAAAATTTCCGACGAGGAAGCAATCTGGCTGTCGAAGGACATCGCGCGGCGGATCGAGAACGAGCTCGAATATCCAGGACAGATCAAGGTGACGGTGATCCGCGAGACGCGCGCGACCGACTACGCGAAGTGACGTTGCTCGCCGCTCGACGCTCGCGACTCGCCCGTCCGCATGAGTGAGCGAGAAGCGAGAGACGAGCCGCGAGGCGCGACCGTTTCCGATTTCACGGAGCGCGAGCTGGTCGCCCGGATCGCGCAGCGCCTTTCCCCCGCACCCGACTGGCTGATTGTCGGCATCGGCGACGATGCGGCGGTGGTCGAACCAGAGCGGAACCGCGTCGAGGTGTTCACCGTCGATGCGCTGGTGGAAGGTGTCCACTTCGACCGCAGGTTCGTCCCGCCCGACGCGATCGGCCACCGCGCCCTCGCGGTCAACCTCAGCGATCTCGCGGCGATGGGCGCGGCGCCGCGGCTCGCGCTGGTGTCGATGGCGCTTCCCGCCGACCTGCCGATCGCGGACTTTGACGCTATCGCCGCCGGCTTCGCCGGCCTCGCAGCCGCGCACCGCATCCACATTGTCGGCGGCAATCTGACTGGCACCTCCGGTCCGATCACCATCGACATCACAGCGGTCGGGACGGTAAAGCGTCGGCAGGCGCTGACGCGCGCCGGCGCGCGCGTCGGTGATGCTCTGTATGTCACCGGCGAGATTGGCGCGGCCGCCGCCGGCCTTCAGATGCTGCGGCACGACGCCTCCACCTCGAACAGTTGCACCGAACGGTACCTGCGGCCGCAGCCGCGGCTGCGGGTCGGTACGCTGCTCGGCCGCAATCGGGTGGCGTCGGCGTGCATGGATCTGAGCGACGGCTTCGCCGACGCCGCGCAGCAAATCGCCGCGGCGAGCGGCGTGGGCGTGGAAATCGACGCGGCGACGTTGCCGATCGCCGCAGCCGCCCGCGAGTGGTTCACGTCACGGAGTCAGAATCCGGTCACCGCGGCGCTGATCGGAGGCGACGACTACGAGTTGCTGGTCGCGGTCCGGCCAAGGCTACGCCGCCAGCTGGCCGCGGTCATGCGGCAGGCGGACGTGCCATTGACTCGGGTGGGCGTGTGCGTCGCAACGCCTGGCGTCACGGTCGACGGCGTCGCGATGCCAGGCGGATACGGACACTTTCGACCCTTCGACAAACTCCGGGTCGTCCCGAGCGATGTCGAGGGACGATGATTCACCTCACCAAAGCTCTCATCCGACGCTGGCTCGACTCCCTGCTTCACGTTGACGACACGCCGCAGCGAACCGCGGCGGCATTCGCCCTGGGCGTGTTTTTTGGCTTTTCACCGTTTCTGGGTCTGCACACGATTCTGGGGGTAGTGTTTGCCTTTCTCCTGAACCTGAACCGGGTCGCGGTGCTGCTGGGAATCTATTCGAACCTGCCCTGGATCATCGCGCCGTACTACGTCCTGGCGACCACAGCAGGCGCCATGATCACCGGCGACCGCATTCCGCCCGGCTTCGCCCGCCAACTGGCCGGGCTCTTCGAGCTGTCGGTTTTCACCGGCGAATTCTGGCGCGAGCTGATCGATATCCTCCGCCCGCTGCTCTGGCCATATACCGCCGGTTCGATGATTGGCGCGGTCATTCTCGGCTTGGCGGCCTACCCGGTGGCCCTCGCCTTCGTGACCAGCAGACGCAAGCTAAGTCATAGACATAAAAAGAGTTAAATTGCAGATTGCAAATTGCAGATTGCAAATTTGCAATCTCCAATTCAATCTCCAATCTCCAATCTCCAATCTACAATTTACTTCCGTGATCATCTCGAAGTCCTTCTGGCGGAAGGCAATCGTCACCGGCGTGGCAGCCTTTGGCTTCGCCTCGCTTTACGAGGTGACGATTCTGGACTCGAAGTACGCCGCCCGCCAGGCCAACCTCCGGGAAGCCGTGGCGCTGCCGATTCCCGGGGCCCGGCTGGCGTTCAGCGCGACCGCCTACTGCAAGGGGATCACGACCGCCGCAGGCGTCCCGGTTCAGGCCGGCATCCTGGCTGCCGACCCCGAGTTGTTGCCGGTCGGCTCGATCGTGGACCTCGACGGACTGCCCCCGAAGTACAACGGTATCTACAGCGTCCTCGATACCGGTCCGGCGGTACAGGGCCGTGAAGTCGATGTCTACATGTGGAGCTGCAACGAGGCGCTGTCGTTCGGCCGCCGGCCGGTCCATCTGACTCTGCTGCGCATGGGATGGAACCCGAAAGCGACGACCCCAAGCTTCCTGGATCGGTTCTTCAAGAAGGGCGAGCCCTCGCCGCTGCCGTCGCGGCCCCTGCCGCAGCTCGCGACGCCTTCAGGGTCGTAAGTCCGACCGTCTAAAAGATCTGCGATCAAAAGAAGAGACCTTGCGACGGCCTGGCTTCTTCAGTCCAGCGTTCAGGCTTTCAGACGTCGCAGGGTCGTTCCAAACGCCTGCCTCCCGGCCGCCGGGTCGTAAACAATCACCGGCATCAGCTGGCCGCGGATGCGATCGGGATTCAGACGCGCATAGTTCATCAACGTCGTCGCCAGCTGCTGCTTCTGCGCGTTCCGTGCGTCGCCGTGCGGCAGGCTGGTCAGCAGATCGTCGAAGCTGATTCGCCAGGGATCGCGCCGCAGCAGGGCGTCCACTACGGTTCCCTTCCGGACGTTGTGCGCGAAGTTGAAGAAAAACGACAGCGGTGAGTACCTCCTGCTCCGACGGACGAAATGGCTCGAAGGCCGCCAGCAAGACGTCGCGTGAGGCGAGAAAGCGATCGCGAAATTCGGAACGCTCGTGCCCGACGCTCGACAGCGACGCCGGTGGCTCGCCGATAAACGCGCGCGCGTCGGCCGAGAGGCCGTTGAGGAGAGATTCGACAAGCGGGGTGCTTGGTGCTGGGTGCTGGGTGCTGGGTGCTGGTGCTGGGTGCTGGGTGCCAGGTGCTGGGTGCCGGGTGCCGGGTGCTGGGTGCTGGGTGCGGGTGCTGGTGCCGGGTGCGGGTGCGGGTGCTATCGAGTTCGCGCATGATTGTTACGAGCGCGAAACAGAGCCAGGGGTAATCGGCGACATTGTCGTCGCGCATGAAGATCGTATCGCGTGCGTACGACGCCTCGAAGCCGAAGCGCAGGTGACTGCCCATGCTGGCCGCATGGCCAATCGCGATCAGCAGGCGATGCGCGGCGTTCAGCGTCCTTACTCGTTCAAGCAGCAGCGCGTAACCACGCTCATGCAACTCGAAGTGCGACGTCGCCAGCAGGATCAGCGTTTCGACGCTGTTGGCGAACGTCTGGCCGCTGCCGTCAGAACTTTGCAGCAGCGCCAGCAGGTTACCAATCCGATCGAGGTTCGCGTCGGCGTCGCCCTCGTCCCAGGCGCGCAGCGCCAGCAATTCGAGAACGTGGACGAAGTAATAGTCAATCAGCACGGCAACTATCGTCGCGTCGGGCGTGTCGCCGCCGCGCTGGCGAATCAGGTAGTCGAGCACGTCGACCGGAATCGAGTTTTCGTTGACGCGGTCCGACTTGCCGTCCCAATCGTGGAGCACGTGAAAACCTTCCGCCCGGGTGTCGCGGTCATATGTTTTGACGATGCGGTCCAGCGACACGCGCCGGCCGTCGACGTCGAAAGCATTCGCCGTCAGGGTCTCGCGCAGCCGCCGCAGCGCGGCGTTGAGAGTCGGCGCGTCCGCCATGGTTGCGGCGATCGTCCGTCGGTGGTGGCCCGAGAGAATGGACTGGGTCAGTGCACAGGCGGTCTCGAACGAGACCTCCGGCTTACTGGGCATACTGCAGCTCGAACAGCTTGAAGTAGATGCCGCGCCGGGCCAGCAAATCCTGATGGGTGCCTTGCTCGCGCAGCATGCCCTTGTGGAGGACGAGGATCTGATCCATGTCCTGGATGGTCGACAGCCGGTGCGCAATCGCAATCGTCGTCCGGCCCGCCATCAGCGCATGCAGTGCGTCGCGAATCACGATCTCGGTTTCGGTGTCGACGCTCGAGGTCGCCTCGTCGAGCACCAGCACGCGCGGGTCGAATGCCAGCGCGCGTGCGAACGACAGCAGCTGTTTCTGTCCGACCGACAACGTCGAGCCTCGCTCCGCCATCTTCGACGCATAGCCATCCGGCAGCGCGTTGATGAAGGTGTCGGCGTGAACCGCATGAGCGGCCCGCTTGATGCGCGAGTCATCGATGCTGACGTCGCCCAGCCGGATGTTGTCGGCGACGGTTCCGGTAAAGAGATGGACGTCCTGCAGAACGAGACTGAACAGTCCACGCAGCTCCGCCAGATCCATTTTGCGGATGTCGACGCCGTCGATGGTAATGCGCCCTTTCTGAACGTCGTAGAAGCGCAGTAGCAGATTGATCAGCGTTGTCTTGCCCGAGCCGGTGGCACCTACAATGCCGACACGCTGACCGGGGCGGACCTCGAAGCTGACATCGCGTAGTACCCAGTTGGTATCGGAGCTGCCCTTTGTGTCCAGGGATGCCTTGGTGTCCTTTGTATCCTTGGTGTTCTTTGTGTACGTGTCATAAGTAAACCAAACATTTTCGAACCTGATGTGCCCCGACGCGCCGGCAGCGCGGCCTACTGGCTTAAGCGGCGGCCGCACCGCCACCGGTTCGTCGAGCAATTTGAAAATCCGCTCGGACGAGGCCATCGCCGACTGCAGGACATTGAACTTCTCGGACATGTCGCTGATCGGCCGGAAGAACCGCTGCACGTATTGCAGGAACGCGACCAGGGCGCCGAGCGTCAGCGTGTTGCTGATGACGCTGCCACCGCCGTACCAGATGATCAGCGCCGACGCCAGTGCGGCAATCGCTTCGATCGCCGGATAAAACACGGCGTAGTAGAAGATCGAATCGATGTTGGCGTCGCGATGTTTGCGGTCGATGTCGTCGAAGCGATCGAAATTCAACGCTTCGCGCCGGAACAGCTGCACCGTGGTCATGCCGGTGATGTTTTCCTGCAGGAACGCGTTGATCCGCGCAATCCAGCCGCGAACGACCCGATACGAGTCGCGGACATTGCGGCGGAACCACTGGGTCACGAGCAGCACCAGCGGCAGCACGGCGAAGGCGACCAGCGCCAGCCGCCAGTTCATCCACAGCATCATGATCATGATGCCGACGAGCGCGAAGACGTCGCCAAATACCGTCACCACGCCGGACGTGAAGAGGTCGTTCAGAACGTCGACGTCGGAGGTCACTCGCGTCATCAGCCGGCCGACCGGGTTGCGGTCGTAGAACGCCAGATCGAGCCGCTGCAGGTGTCCGTAAATGGCCATGCGCAGGTCGAACATAATCCGCTGGCCGGTAAGCTGCATCGTCCAGGTCTGGGTGTATTCGGCGACGAAGGCGACCACCAGGACACCCAGGAACAGCATCGCCAGGCTGTTCAGCCCATCGAGCTGCCGCGAGGCGACGTAGCGATCGATTGCGACTTTTATCAGGTAAGGCTGGGCGAGCGACGCCGCACCGCCGGCGACGATCGCGACCAGCGCCACAAGCACCTGCGACCGATAAGGCCGCAAGTATTGCAGCAACCGCCGCATCAGACGTGCGTCATAGGCCTTCCCCAGGACTTCGTCGTCGTGGCCGCTCACAGATTCTTAGATCCTCAAATCCTCAGATCCTCAAATTCAGGCAACAGATTACCAAACGCCACCCCTGGTTCCTGTTGACAACCCACATGACAACCATTACGCTCCTGTGGCCATCAAACACGACACGACACAAAGGACACAAAGGGTGGCGCCTTCGAACTACAAGGACACAAAGGGGCTCATGGGTGAATCGAAATCGGAGGTTCTGCAGGGCACGCTCGATCTGATGGTGTTGCAAACGCTCGAAGCGATGGGGCCGCAGCACGGTTACGGGATCGCCCGGCGCATCGAGCAGGTCAGCGAAGACGTGCTGCAGCTGAACCAGGGGACGATTTATGCCTCGCTGTTGCGCTTGCAGCAGCGGCGATGGATTAGTGCCAGCTGGGGCGTGTCGGACAACAACCGCAAGGCGAAGTTCTACGCGATCACCAAAGCGGGCCGACGGCAGCTGGCCGCGGAAACCGAGAATTGGCAGCGGATTGCCGGGGTCATCGGCAGGCTGTTGCGGCTGGCCGGCCAGTAGTCATGGGCACCTGGCTGGCGGTGTGGCTGTCGCGAGCGCGTGGGCTGGTTCAGTCACGACGCCTGGACGACGAATTCCGCCGCGAGATCGCGTCGCACCTTGACGCCCTCACCGCAGACCATATCCGCCGCGGCATGACGCCCGACGAGGCGCGCCGCACGGCGATTGTCCGTTTTGGAGGAGCGATGCAGGTGATGGAAGACAATCGCGAACACCGCAGCCTGCCGCTGGTCGAAACGACGGTGCAGGACGTGCGCTACGCGCTGCGGGCGCTGCGGAAATATCCGGCCTTCTCTCTGGTCGCCATCGCCACACTGGCGATCGGCATCGGCGCCGGAACGGCGGTCTTCAGCTTCGTCCATGCCGTGTTGTTGCGGCCGCTTCCTTACGCGCACCCGCAACAACTGGTGCGCATTTACGAGACGAACCCGCTCCGTAACTGGACCAGGAGCACGTCGGCGCCGGCGAATTGGGCGGACTGGAAAACGCGCAATCAGGTGTTCACCGACGTCGCGGCCTACGAGCAATTCAATCCGATCGGCAGCGGTGCAAACGACATCTTCCTGACCGGCTTTGGTGAACCGCAAGGACTGAAGACGGTCGCCGTCAGCGGAAACCTGTTCAGCATTTTGGGCACGCCGCCGCTGATCGGGCGCGTCTTCACAGACGACGAAACCTACGAGGGTAAGGGACGCGTTGTCATTCTCAGCTACGGTCTCTGGCAGTCGGCGTTCGGAGCGGACTCGCAGATCGTCGGCAAGACGATCACGCTCAGCGGTCGCGGCTACGATGTCGTCGGGGTGATGCCGCGGTCGTTCTTCTTCCCGGGGCGCGACGTCCAGCTGTGGACGCCGCTCGGTTACACCCGCGAGCGGATCGCGCAGCAGCGGCGCCCGCACTTCCTCGGCACGATCGCACGAATGAAGCCCGATGTCCGCATCGAGCAGGCGCGTGCCGACATGACCGGCATCGCCAGGCAACTGGAAGCGCAATACCCCGACACCAATACGCAAATGGGCGTGCGCCTGGAATTCCTGCACGACACCTTCGCCAGCGAACCGCGAACCGCGCTGCTGATGCTGAGCGCGGCAGTGGCGCTGCTGTTCCTGATCGTTTGCGCCAACATCGCCAACCTGCAGCTCGGTCGAGCGGTCAGCCGTTCGCGCGAGCTCGCGATCCGGCGCGCACTTGGCGCCCCCAGGGCTCGTCTGCTCCGCCAGTTGTTCACCGAGTCGATGGTGTTGTCTTTATTTGGTGGAATCTTCGGGGTTGGTCTCGCGTTTCTGACGCAGTCGGCACTGACCCGCTACGCCGCTTCCGCCGTCCCATTGTTCGCCGAAGTCACCATCGACCGGACGGTGCTGCTGTTCGCCGTGGCGATTTCCCTGGGCGCACCAATCCTGTTCGGCGTCATCCCGGCGCTGATGTCGTCGAAGAGCGGTCCGGTTACTGAACGAGCCGAATCGTCTACGCGGGAAGCCCGGACGCTCCGCAACGTGCTCGTCGCCGCTGAAGTCGCACTGTCGATCGTCCTGGCAGTGGGAGCGGCACTGCTGATTCGCAGTCTCGCCTACCTGCAGGACGTTGATCCGGGATTCAAGCAGGAGCAGACGATTACGTTCACGATGACGCTGCCGAACGCGCGCTACGCCGACGCGGGCGCCCGGTTCAACGCTTTTCGTGAAATCGAACGCCGGCTCAAAGAGCAGCCGGGTGTGCAAGGCGTTGGTGGAACCAGCACGCTGGCGCTGCGCGGATTCACCTGGACCGGCGACACCAGCTTTGAAGGACGAGGCACCACCGATTTCGAACGCGACACCCGGCACGGTTCAACCACCCTCGACTACTTCAGCGCGATGGGGATTCGCCGACTCGCCGGGCGTTGGTTCGCCGAAACCGACACGCGCCAGACGCCGCAAGTGACCATCGTCAACGAATCATTTGCCCGCCGCTACTATCGCGGCCTGCCGCTCGATCAGGTGGTTGGCAAGCGGGTCGCGTTCGGCCGGCCGCAGGACAACGCGCCGTGGGTGGAAATCGTCGGCGTCGTCGCCGACGAAAAACAGGACAGCCTGGATAAGCCGGCCGAGCCCACCGCGTATTCGAGCATCGGGCAGCGACAACAGAATCCGCTGACCTTCGTGGTGCGCGGGACGCAGCCGGCCGACGCGATGATCGCCATGGCCCGTCACGTGATCGCCGAGGTCGACAAAGACCTCGCCATGACCAACGTCACCACGCTGAAGGAAGTGGTCGAGGGTTCGATGGAAGGCCATCGGTTCCGGACAACCCTGCTGGGCACATTCGCTGCCATCGCGCTGTTCCTCGCCGCGCTCGGCATTTACGGTGTGCTCGCCTACTTCGTTTCCCAGCGCTCGCGCGAACTCGGGATTCGTCTCGCCCTCGGCGCCAAACCCTCAGAGCTGTTCCGACTGGTCGTCGGACAGGGAATGCGGCCTGTTGTTGCCGGCGCCGTCATCGGCATTGTCGGAGCCGTAGGATTGACCGGCCTGATGCAGTCGCTGCTGTTCGGCGTGAAGCCGCTCGACCTGCCGACCTATGCCGCCGCCACCGCGACGTTGGCCCTGATCGCCGCTCGTGGCGTGCGCGCTGCCGGCGGTGCGGGCCACCAGGGTGGATCCGTTGGTAGCGTTAAGGGAGGAATAACGGATCACAGTAGTGATTGGGGATTGGGGATTGGGGATTGGTGGCGGTCAGGTGATTGGAGACCGGTGATTCGAGCTCGATCCAATCACCCGGCCAACACCAACCCCTAATCCCCAATCCCCAATCACTACCGTGATCGGTTAAGAAGCAGCGAGCTCTTCTTCCAGTAGCTGCTTCTTATGAAGCTCAGAGTAAAGTCCCCCGCGGCGGACCAATTCGTCGTGCGTTCCGCGCTCGACAATGCGGCCCTCGTCCAGGACGAAAATCTGATCGGCGCGGCGGACGGTCGAAATGCGATGCGAGACGATGATCGACGTTCGCTCGCGCATCACCGCCTGCAGGCGCGACAGGATTTCTTCTTCCGTGTACGTATCCACCGCTGACAGCGCGTCGTCCAGAATGAGGACGCGCGGATCGATCACCACGGCGCGCGCGATCGCGGTCCGCTGCTTTTGACCACCCGACAGCGTGATGCCGCGCTCGCCGACCATCGTGTCGTAGCCCTTCGGAAAATCGGCGACGTCTTTATCAAGCCGCGCCACCGCGGCCGCGGCTTCGATTCGCTGTTGACCGACGAGCGATCTGTGCTCGACACCGCAGAGCTCGGCGTTCCGGCTTTTTGAAGCGCGTCCAATCCAAACGCCACGTTATCTGCCAGCGTATCGGAAAACAAAAACGGCTCCTGCGGAACGAATCCGATTGCGCTTCGCAGGGTTGCGAGCGGAATCTCCCGAACATCGACGCCGTCGATCAGGACCGTGCCGGGCGGCGGGTCGTAGAGACGCGCCAGCAGAGCAATCAGCGTCGATTTTCCCGAGCCCGTTGGCCCAACCAGCGCGACGGTCTGCCCGGCCTCGATGGTCGCGCTAATGTGCCGCAGAATCGGGCGGTCTCCGTAGCCGAATGTCAGATCGTGGAACTCGATCCGTCCGCGAATCTGGAATGAATCCGCAATCCCCATTCCCAAATCCGCAATGACTGGCTGAGTGTCCAGAACTTCCAGCATGCGCTTCCACGACGCCATGCCGCGCTGCAGCATGTTCGTTACCCATCCGAAGGCAATCATCGGCCAGCTGAGCATCGTCAGGTAGGCGTTGAAAGCCACGAATTCGCCGACCGTGATGCGGCCGCGAATCACTTCGCGCGTGCCGAGCCAAATTACCAGCAGCGTGCCGAGACCGAGGAAGAACGACATGCTCGGAAAGAAGAAGCCTTGCAGCGCAATCAGCCGTCGATTGCGGTCGAGATACTCGATGTTCGACTGGCGGAACCGGTCGAGCTCGGCCTGTTCCTGACGGTAGGCGCGAACCACGCGCACTCCCGCCAACGCTTCCTGCGCGATCGCGCTGACATCGGCAAGTTGCGCCTGGATCTGCTCGAAGCGCTTGTGGATGGCGCTGCCGAAGAACTTGACCGAAAGCGACACGAAGGGCAGCGGGATCAGGGCATAGAGAGTCAATCGCGGATCGATGGCGATCATCAAGCCCAGCGCCACCACGAACGTCAGCATCGTGTTGACCGAATACATCACTGACGGGCCGATCATCATCCGGACCGCATTCAGGTCGTTCGTCGCGCGCGACATCAAGTCGCCGGTCCGGTGGGCCTGGAAATACGACGGTGACAGCTTCTCCAGATGGGCGAAGAAGTCGTTCCGCATGTCGTACTCGATGCCCCGGGAAGCCCCGATAATGATCCGGCGCATCAGGAACCGGAAGAAACCGCCGACCAGCCCAATCAGCAACAGCCACGACCCGTACTGCAGCAATTTGCCGCGCGTAACACCACGCGTCAGGTCGTCGACCGCGTATTGAAGAACTTTCGGAGAGGCGAGCGCGACCGCCTGCGTGACGACGGTGCATCCAAGTCCCAGGAGGAACTCCCGCCGGTATCGGCGCACGTAGCCGAAGAGGCGGCGAAAGGGACTCATCTTGTTGTGAGTATAATCCTTAGGCCAATGCACGCCCTGTACATCATCCTACCAGCACTGATATTTTTATGGCTTGCTTATCGATATTACAGCGCCTTCATCGCGGTCAAAGTGTGGGCGCTCGACGACTCGCGCGTAACGCCAGCCCACCGGAAATACGACGGCGCTAACTACTACCCGACGACTCGTTGGGTGCTCTTCGGCCATCACTTTGCGGCGATCGCCGGCTCCGGACCGCTGGTTGGACCGGTGCTCGCAGCGCAATTCGGGTTTATGCCCGGGCTGTTGTGGCTGGTCTTTGGCGTCTGCCTTGCCGGCGCCGTGCAGGATTCGTTCTGGCTCTGGGCTTCGACCCGGCGCGGCGGCCGTTCGCTGGCGGACATTGCCCGCTCCGACGTCGGACCGGTCGCCGGTGTGACCGCGGCGATTGCCGTCCTGCTGATCATCGTCATTGCGATGGCCGGCCTCGGCATCATCGTGGTGAACGCGCTCGCCGACAGCGCGTGGGGCACCTTCACGATCTTCATGACGATCCCACTCGCGATCTTCATGGGCTTCTACATGTTCCAGTGGCGCAAAGGCCACATTCAAGAAGCGACCATCTTCGGCTTGATCGTGTTGTTCATGGCGGTTGTATTCGGCAAGAACGTCGCGGAATCGTCGATCGGGCACTGGTTCCTGCTGTCGAAGCACCAGTTGGTGATTGCGATGGGGGTTTACTCGATCGCCGCGTCGGTGCTGCCGGTGTGGATGCTGCTGACACCACGCGCCTATCTCAGCACCTTCATGAAGATCGGCGTGATCGGCCTGCTGGTGATCGGGGTGATGATTCTGAACCCCAAACTCGAAGCTCCGGCTGTGTCGCAATACATCAACGGCGGCGGGCCGATCATCAGCGGAAAACTCTTCCCGTTCCTGTTCATCACCATCGCGTGCGGCGCCATCTCGGGGTTTCACGCGATCGTCGCGTCGGGCACGACGTCGAAGATGGTGGACAAGGAGATGGACATCCGGCCGATCGGCTATGGCGCGATGCTGGTCGAAGGGGTCGTCGGCATCGTCGCGCTGGTGACGGCATCGGCTCTCCATCCTGGCGACTACTTCGCGATCAACACCACACCTGAGGTCTTCGCGGCGCTGCACATCCCGATCGTCAACCTCGTCGAACTCCAGCGCGAAGTCGGCGAAATCGTCGTCGCCCGGCCCGGTGGGGCGGTGTCGCTGGCGGTCGGCATGGCGCAGATCTTCAGCGCGCTTCCGGGCATGGCTTCGCTGATGGATTACTGGTACCACTTCGCGATCATGTTCGAGGCGGTTTTCATTCTGACGACGATCGATTCCGGCACCCGGATCGGCCGCTTCGTGTTGCAGGAATTTGGCGGCCGGGTGTGGAAAACATTCGGCCGCGCCGACTTCCTGCCGGCGTCACTCGGCTCGACGGTTCTGATCGTGCTCGCGTGGGGCTATTTCATCTGGGTGGGCGACGTCAGCACGGTATGGCCGATGTTTGGTGTGGCGAACCAGTTGTTGGCGGTGGTCGCGCTGGCTGTAGCGTCGACCCTGATCATCAACATCGGTCGGGCCAAGTACGTCTGGGTGACTGCGGTTCCGTGTGCCTTCGTCGCCGTGACGACGCTCACCGCCGGCTACCGGAATATTGTCGACACGTTCTGGCCGATGGCGATCGGCACGAACGCCGACGTCCATGTTCAAGGCTACGTGAATTCCATCTGCACGGTGATCATGATGATCTGCGCGGTCATCATCCTCGGTGCGACACTCCGCCGCAGCCTCGCCGTGCTCAACGGCCGCGCGCCTGTCCTCGACGTCGTCGAAGCCTGAAGCGGTCGCCAGCGCGGCGTTTCGTGACATCCATTTACAACAATTTGTAAAAAGAGTTGTGGCCCCAGTGGCGTAAAGGTGTTATTTAGAGGCACCCACACCGCCGCCGTTCAGCGTCGACTGACCTCACTACACAGGAGGGGCAGATGCGAAGGGTCCTCTCAGGTTTTTGCCACGCCAGCCTCGCGGTTTTCCTTTTCGCAGTCACAACCAGTTTCGCGCACGCGCAATCATCGCAGGGCGGCCTTCGCGGTGTCGTCAAAGACCCGCAGGGCGTCATCCCCGGCGTCGACGGTGACGCTGGTCAACGAAGCAAACGGCGTCTCGCGCGACACGGTGACCAACGGCGTCGGCGAATACTCGTTTCCGGCGGTCGATCCGGCGCAGCTACACCGTCAAGGCGACGGTGCAGGGCTACAAGACGTTCGAGCGGAAAGGCGTGCCGATCGGCGTGCAGTAGTTCGTCGCGCTCGACATCACGCTCGAGATCGGCGCGCTCGAGGAAACGATTACGGTCACCGGCGAGTCGCCGCTGATCGAAACGACGAACGCGTCGACCGGCGACGTGCTCGACACCAAGACGCTCGAATCGATTCCGAGCGCCGGGCCGCAGCGTGTTCCTGATGGCGAACCTCTCGCCGACCGTGCAGACCAGCGGCAACGCGCACTGGAACCGCATGCAGGATCAGGTCGGCAACTCGGCGATGTCGATGGGCGGCGGCGCCGTCCGCGCCAACAACTACCTGGTCGACGGCTTTCCCGGTCACCGACCTGCAGAACCGCGCCTCGACCAATCCGACGCATCGAAGCGGTGCAGGACATGAAGGTCCAGGTCCACACCTACGACGCGGAAATGGGCCGCACCGGCGGCGGCGTGATGAACATGGCCGCGCAAGTCGGGCGCCAACGACTTCCACGGGTCGGGCTACGCGCGTGTTCCGTCCCGAGTCGTTCGTCGAGCAGCTGCTGATTCCGAAGCTGCAGGGACAGGCGAACGTGCCCGAGTACTGGCGCAACGGCGGCGGCGGCGGCGGCGGGCCGATCGTCAAGAACAAGACGTTCTTCTGGTTCGCCGGCGAGAAGTACGTCGACAACCAGCCGCAGCAGAGCACGTTCCTGGTGCCGACGGCGGCCGAGCTCGCGCGGCGACTTCTCCGGCGTGACGCGCAACGGCGCGCCGGTCACGATCAAGGATCCGCTGCACCGGCCTGCCGTTCCCGGACAACGTCAGATTCCGGCGAACCGTCTGAATCCGGTCGGCGCTCAAGCTGGCGCAGCTATCTGCCGCCCGCCGACACGCAGGTCGACAACGGCCAGTCGAACTTCGGCATGACCGATCTGCTGCCGAACAAGGCGAACCAGTTCACGACCAAGATCGATCATCATTTCAACGACGCGGTCGCGCTGAGCGGCTTCTTCCTGCGCCAGGTGACGCACGAGGCGAGCACGAACTACAACCCGGTGAACGATTTCGTCGGCGGCAGCTACCAGCTCGATCGCGTGATCAAGACCTTCGTGCGTCAACAACACCTACGTGCTGAACTCGTCGACGGTGCTGACGCTGCGCGGCGGCTACAACAAGTTCGACGACAACTACAACCTGAACGACCGCAACGGCAACCCGCTGAACTTCGACGTGTCGTCGCTCGGCTGGCCGGCGTCGCTGACCAGCCAGATGTCCGACACGCAACGCTTCCCGACCATGACGATCACCGGCTACAAGGGCTCGGGCTGGACCAACCGGCAGGCCAACGGCTACTACCAGTACGGCGCCAACGGCACGCTGAGCAAGCTGACCGGCACGCACAACGTCAAGATGGGCGGCGACTACCGGATCATCGGCGCGACAGTCGCTGAACTACGGCGCGTCGACCGGCACGTTCACCTTCACCGGCAGCTTCACCGGCAACGCGCTCGCCGACCTGCTGCTCGGCTATCCGCAGAGCCGAGCAGCAACATTCCGCTGAACGCGCAGCTCGACGGCTACGTGCACTACTTCAGCGGCTACGCGCAGGACGACTGGCGCGTGAACGACCGGCTGACCATCAACTACGGCGTCCGCCTCGAGCACGAGACCGGGCTGATGGAGCGGAACAACCAGATCACGGTCAACTTCGATCAGCACGGCGGTCAGCCCGCTGAACAGCCATGCGTCAGTTCATCGATCCGGTGACCGGCAGCGCGCGACAGATGCTCGGCGGCCTGATCTTCGCCGGCGTCAGAACGGCGCGCCGACGCAGCAGGGCAACCAGCCGGCGATCAAGCCGGCGCCGCGCGTCGGCGCGGTCTACAGCCTCAACGACAAGACCGTGCTGCGCGGCGGCTGGGGCCTGTACTTCTCGCCGTGGAACTATCCGGCCGCCGGCACGACCGGCTGGGGCCAGATCGGCTACTCGGCGACGACCAACGTGCCGCAGCCGACGCGGCGTGCCGACGGTGACGATGAGCAATCCGTTCCCGAACGGGCTCGTGCAGCCGAGCGGCAACACGCTCGGCCTGCTGACCGGCACCGGCGGCGACGTCTACTTCGTCGATCCGAACAAGGGCGCGCCGCGCGTGCAGCAGTACTCGGTCGACCTGCAGCGCGAGCTGCCCGGCGGCGTCAGCGTCAGCGTCGGCTACACCGGTCTCACCGGCAGCAACCTGAGCTGGGCGGACTCGGGCGACGCGCTCGATCAACATCAACCAGATCGATCCGAAGTATCAGAGCCTGCTGACGCCGACGTCGACGCTGCGTGCCGAATCCGTTCTTCGGCGTCGCGGCGGCCGGTCACGTTCGCCGACGCAGCCACACGATCGAGATCGGCCAGCTGCTGCGGCCGTTCCCGCAGTTCGCGCAACGTCTACATGCAGCAGTCGACCGGCGCGCACTCGCAGTATCACGCCGGCGATCGTCCAGCTCCGCAAGCGCGTCACCGGCCTGTGGGGCGGCACCTTCAGCTACACCTACAGCCGGCTGAACGACAACCAGTTCGGCGAGAGCAACTACTACTCGAGCGCGCCCGGCCTCCAGAACAACTACACCGTCATCCCGGGCTCGCCGTACTACAACCCGGATCAGGAGTACGGCCGCAGCCTGCTCGACTCGCCGCACAAGGTCGTGCATCGCGCCGACGTTGCTGCTGCCGTTCGGCGAGGGCAAGAAGTTCCTGTCGAACAGCCGCGTCGGCGACGCGCTGCTCGGCGGCTGGTCGATCACGCCGGTGATCACGCTGCAGAGCGGCTTCCCGATCGGCGTCAGCCAGAACGTCACCGGCACGCACGTTCCTCTACGGCGGCACGCTGCGTCCGAACATCGTTCCCGGGCCAGGACTTCCTGGTCGCCGGCGACATCACCGACCGATCACCGCGAACACGCGCCGACAACCTCTACCTCAACAAGGCGGCGTTCTCGACCGCGCCGGCTCAACACGTTCGGCAACGCGCCGCGCACGCTGCCCGGCGTGCTCTCGCCGTGGCGCAACAACGTCGACCTCGGCGTCAGCAAGAACGTCCAGCACCGGCGGCGGCACGTCGGCGTCGGTCCGCCTCGAAGTGCTGAACATGTTCAACATCGTGCAGTGGGCGGCGCCGGCGAGCTCGCAGTTCGGCAACTCGTCGTTCGGCCAGATCAACAACCAGGCGAACAACATGCGGATGGTGCAGTTCACGCTCCGGTTCGCATTCTAGAAGCGCGGAGCGAAGCCGGCACAAAGTCTGAAGTTTGAAGTCGGAAGTCTGAAAATTCGATCGAGGCAGACTTCTTACTTCAGACTTCAGACTTTCCTGTCAGCGTGGCCGGCCGTCGCAGCGTCAGAAGCCACCAGACGGCGACCACCGCCACGCATCATCCAGCGCAGCGCCGACGCCCAGAACAGCGAGTCGAGCACCGGCCACTCGAACCGGAACTGCCGCAGGATCGCGGCGCGCTCGGTCATCCAGTGCCATGCGGTGTGCGTCACGAGCGCCGACAGGATGATCGTCCCCATGCGCTCGGCGACGACGTACTTGAACAGCAGATCGAGCGCCGGAATGAGGGCGACCAGCACGAGCAGCTGACCCAGTTCCACCCCGATGTTGAACGACAACAGCGACGTCAGCAGGTGCGAGCCGGCAAACTGCAGCGTCTGTTGCAGCGCGAACGAGAACCCGAACCCGTGCACGAGACCGAAGGCGAACGTGATCATCCAGCGACGTTGGAACGCCGAGTTCGCCGAGACCGCGGAGGCAAACGTGCTCGTTGTGCTCGGCGCGCTCTGCGGACTCTGCGTTCGATTTCCAAATCCACGCCGACGATGTTCTCGAGCGCCATGTAGACGATCGACGTGGCAATCAGCGTCTCGATCAGCGGCGGGAACCAGAGCGCGTCCGGCGCCAGGTTGTAGGCCGAGGCGAACAGCGTGATCGAATGCGCGACGGTGAACGCCGTCACCACCGCGACCAGCGCGCGGAAACGCCGGAACGGAATGACGAGGCAGAACAGGAACAGCAGGTGATCGATGCCATCGAGGATATGGGTGAAGCCGAGCTTCACGAACTGCAACGCCGCCTGGTGCCAGCGCGGATCGAGCCGGACGAAACCCGTCGTTCCGACGAACTCGAACGCCCGCACGGTGCCGTCGGCAGCACCAGCCGGAGGGCCGTGATCGTCCGGAGCCCGAGCCGATTCGAGCCGCGAGTCCACCGAGAAGGGCGACTGGTCCGATTGAATCGGGTACTCAAAGAAGACGTCGAGCACTCCCGAGGACCACGGCAGGTCCGTGTCGTCCGGCAGTCGTGGTCCGGTGACGTGCGCCAGCGCCTCGTCGTACGACGAGGTGAACGATCGATCCGACGGCAGCGATGGGCGCACTTCGACGAGCCTCGGAAGCGGAAGACGCGTGTCGCCCTCGTAGACGTCAATCGCCTCGCCCACCCAGAGCGTCGCCGCGTCGCGCAGAAGCGATTCGGCTCGACTGAGGTCGAGGATGCCGAGCGTCTTGTCGCCGCGGGTCGGGTAGTTCATGTCGCGCATCGCGACCAGCGGCACGCGAACGAGAAGCCGCAGCCGCTGCCCCTCGGGCTTGAGCCACGCCTGAATCGTGACGTCGCCGGGGATCTCGTGGGCAGCGACATTCGTACACAAACTGACGAGCAGGGCTGCCGCCAGCACGGCATGCGCACCACCCGGGAAACGCCTCAGGACACTCCGCACAATGGGTCTCAACAGAGTATACTGGCGCCGCAAAACGCTCATCCAGCGCATTCCGCTTCGGCTGGGGGAGGAACGAGACATGAAATTGACGCGCAATCGCGTGATCGGCGCGGCACTGGTCGTCCTGGTGGCCGTGCTCGGCATCGGCCAGCATCTGCTCGAGAAGGAAGCGATCGCTCAGACCACCGGCAAGGTCATGGTGCCGAAGTTCGAGGTCGATCCCTTCTGGCCCAAGCCGATGCCGAACAACTGGGTCTTCGGACAGACGATCGGCCTTGGCATCGACGAAAAGGATCAGGTCTGGATCATCCATCGCGGGAACGATCCGGGCAATCTCGACCGCACCGAGTTGGCATTCCCGCCGCCGGTCGCCGGCCGCGGCGGCGCGCGCGGTGCCGCCCCGGTGACGGAACAGCCCGAGTTGAACGCGAACCAGCCGATGAAGGTCGCCGAGTGCTGTTTTCCGGCGCCACCCGTCGTGGCGTTCAGCCCCGCCGGCGAGGTCGTCTACAGCTGGGGCGGGCCGAAAGTGCATCCTGATTGGCCCGATTCCAACCACGGCATCATCGTCGACAACAAGGGCTACGTGTGGATCGGCGGCAACGGGCAGCCCGACTCGCACATCATGAAGTTCACGCGCGACGGCAAGTTCGTGGCGATGTTCGGAAAGAAAGGCGCGCGGCGCGACCCGAGCAACCCGAATCAGTACGTGCGCGGCGCCGACGACCTCGAGAGCTTCGGCCGCGTGGCGAAGGTCTTCATCGACGGGCCGGCCAACGAGGCCTACGTCGCCGACGGCTACTTCAACAAGCGCGTCGCCGTGATCGACATGGACACCGGCAAGGTGAAGCGGTACTGGGGCGGCTACGGCGAAAAGCCGGACAACGTCAACCCGACGCCGTACAACCCGAAGGAAGGGCCGTCGCGTCAGTTCCGCACACCGGTTCACTGCGCGATGGTGTCGAAGGACGGATTTCGTGTATGTGTGCGATCGTCCGAACGATCGCCTTCAGGTCTTCACCAAAGACGGCAAGTTCGTAAAGGAAAAGCAGTACTTCCCGGAGACGCTCGCCGACGGCTCGGTGTGGGACCTCGCGTTCTCGACCGACCCGCAGCAGAAGTTCATCTACGTCGCCGATGGCAAGAACGACCACATCTACGTCATCGATCGGCAGTCGCTCGAGCTGCTCACGAGCTTCGGCGCCGGCGGACGCCAGCCGGGGATGTTCATGGCCGTGCACAGCATCGCCGTCGACTCGAAGGGCAACATCTACACGACCGAGACGTACACCGGAAAGCGCCTGCAGAAGTTCGTCTACAAGGGCATGGTTGCGCTCGACAAGAAAGTGCAGGGAGCGCCCTGGCCGACGAAGACTGGACAGTAAATCGGCTAAACTAGAAGTCAAAACGTGGAACTCTAGACCTCGGAACGTCTCGGGTGCTTAGTTCGAGTGGCTAGACTTCTAACTTCAGATCGAACCGACAGCGCCAGTTTCCTCTCCGCAGCGCTTCTTGCACCGGCACTCCGGCGTCTCCAGCCAGTTTCCGGCGGTCGTCTGATCGGAACGGTCCCGTTCGGCATTCCCGACACTCCCACGACTCCGCTGAATCGGCTGCTCGGCGCAGGCCTGGATGCGAGGCTCTTCACCGACCTTTCCACGATTACCTCCGACAACTGGTCACGCCGACCGAGCGTTTTTCGTCCGCACTGCTGCACCGCCGGCCCTTCCGGATTCCGCCGCGTGGAAGATCGACTTGCCGGACTGGTCGAGCGTCCCGGCGCGCTCGATCTGAAGTCGCTGGAGAAAACTGCGACGCGCTCCGGTCGTTATCTGATCGAATGCGCCGGCAATGCCGATCCTGATAATTACGGATTGATCAGCGTCGCCGACTGGGAGGGAGTGCCGATCGCGTCGCTTCTCGAACGCGTCGGCGTCCGCTCGACGGCGCGCGCGTGCTCGTTTCAGGGATCGACATCGAGAACACGCCGCAGCAAACCTCGCGGACCTCGGTGCCTGGCGCGAGCTGGGTTTTCTCGCGCGACGATCTGCGGCAGGGGTTGTTCGCCACCAGGATGAACGGCGCGCCGCTCGCCCGCGAACATGGGTCGCCAATCCGCCTGATCGTCCCTGGCTGGTATGGCTGCGCGTGCATCAAATGGGTGAACCGCATCGAACTGGTCGATGACGCGGCCCCAGCGACCACTCAAATGATGGAGTTCGCGCAGCGCACGCACCAGGCCAGTCGCTTCGAACGCGCCAGCGACTACCTTCCTGCCACCATCGACACCGCCGCGGTGCCCATCCGAGTCGAACGGTGGGAGGTCGCCGGAAAAACCGAGTATCGGATCATCGGCATCATCTGGGGTGGGCAAACGCCAACCAATGCATTCGGCGATCCGCTTCAGGCCTTCGGAGCCGTGGACGCCCGTCGACAACTGCCCGATGCCCACGACGACGTTGACGTGGAGCCTCTGGACGCACACCTGGCGGCCCACCGCGCCCGGACGCTACGAGATCGTCTTGAAGGTTACAGACCCGGCGATTCGAACGCGGCGGCTCGATCTGTTTTATTACGTACGAACCGTGACGATTGACGCCCTGTAAGGGCTGCCAGCCTCAGCGTCCGCCAGCCGCCGAGGCGCTTTGTTGAGGCAACTGCAGCGCGCTGCCGTCTCCGGTCGCCGGAGCGCACTGCGAGGACGTTTCCTTTTAGTGGCCGGTCAGGTTCATAACCTGACCTGGAGTCCCAGTCTTCTCGCGGTCGTGGCACCTGCGTCGGCGACCTTCGAACGGCAGCGCGCCACAGTCGCCTCAACGCGCCTCTGCTCCGATGACGACGGAGATGCGCGCAGCGGCGCGAGCCGAGGCCAGACATCTCGCGAAGCGGGCCGTTATGGAGTCGGCCTCAAGCGTTAGGCGGAAAAGCGACACGAAGTGAGTCCGGCGGCGGGCTGCCGACAGGCGTAGTTGGTGGCGTTGCCCGAAGCCTCACTCCTTAGTTGATTGTTCTCCCGAGCTTGTAGGCCCGCCGCATCCAGCGCAAGAAGGGCGAACGAGAGTGAGCTTTCGGCCGACGGAATCGGCACGCGCAGCGAGATGGCTGGCCTCGATTGCCGCGCGCCAAACAGTGAGCATGCTCCGCGATCGACCGCTGCGCGTTCTCGCGCAGCATGCCGAGGTCGCTCTTTGATTACTTATTGGATAGCAGCACGCTTTTCACCCAGCCGCTCGCTGATCCGCTCTGGACGTTGACGTAACCGTCTTTGCCGACGGCGAGGACGACCAGCTCTTCGCCGCGGGCCAGCGTCGCGACCACCTTGCGCCGTCTCGCTCGGCTGCGCCAGCAGCTTCACGTTGGCGATTTCGGCACCACGATCGCGCCTTCTTCGAGACCGCCACCGGATTTCGCCGCGCCGCCGGCCGCCGCTTCGGCTTTGAGCGTGCCGACGTTGCGCTGCAGGCTTGGATCGTTTCGGACGACGGTCACGATGTGGTTGTAGTTGTCCATCAACGCCGCCGCGATGATCTTGCCTTCGTTGGTGTTGCCGTAGCCGCCCGCCGCCGACCAGTCCCGCCGCCGAGGAACCGGTGCCGAGTCGCAGGTCCGCTTTCCGCGTGCTGCCTTCGGCCGCCGCTACCTGAACGCCGCTGCGCGAGTCGGCCACCAGCATGCTGGTCTGGGCTTCCTTGAATTTCAGCGCCGCCGGCGATGCCGCCAGCGACGACTCTTTCGGCCGAGCAGCCGCGCGACGCCGCCGCCGACTCCACCGGCGTTGTTTTCCGAAAACACGACCGACGGCGTCAGGATGAAGTCGGCGGCCACCATCTGGCCGCCACCGATGTTCGAGTTGTCGCGCAGTTCGCCGCCGGCGGCCAGTGTCGCTCCTGCATCATGTTCCGCATGCCGGCGCCGCGCTCGACCACGATGAAGCAGTTCGACTGCTGAATCATCATGCGAATCAGGCCGACGGGCGACGCAGGTTGTAGCGCGCAGCGAGACCAGCATCACTCGTCCTGCGGTTCGACGACCGCCAGCGCGCCCATCGGCTTGTCGCAGTGCTGGAGACCGTTGTCGCCGATGGTGCCGTCGGTGCCGGCCGCGCCTTTGACCACGCTGCCGCCCTGCCCTGGTTTCGGAGACGTCACACCGCTTTGCGCGAAGCCGACACAGAGCGAAGAGAGCTGCGCACACAAGGCCACCGACCGCCGGAAGAACGACGCCGCATGACCGACCTCCTCGCAAGTGATTCGTGGGTCGACGAACTCTACCACCGATAGCCGACACGGAAAAGCCGACGGAAGAAACCGAGAGGGCGCCAGTACACAGAGACGTAAACGATATCGTCTCGGCGAACTCGGCGGTCTCGGCGTTCGTTTTTCGGCCAGCCTACGGACGCGCCGATTTGAGAATCTGTCGCGCCTGTTCGAGTTCGGGCCGTGCCGCGTCGGCCTGTTTCCACATCTCCAGGAACTCCCGGGCGGTGCGGGTCGCAAGCGCTGGTTGCCTGGCCGCCGCTGCGGCGCGGGCCAGGCCGATCAACGACTGCGCCCGCCGTGGCGTACGGGTGAGCGATGCCTGGAACGCACGCACCGCGCCGGCGGCGTCGCCGTTGGCCAGCAAGGTCTCGGCGTAGAGCTCACCGGCTGGTTTGATCGGATATGGACGCGCGATCGGCCGAGGCGCTTCCGACTCGAGGCCGGCGGCCGATTCGAGGGCGGCCAATCCCTCGGCCTTTTTCCCGCGCATCATCTGATAGAGCCCACCGACCTGGCGGTACATGATGTCGGCGAGCCGCTTGTTGTCGGCATCAGGCGCGGCCTTCCGGGCGCCGCTGCAGTTGCTCGAGCGCCGCCTCGGCGCAGCCGCAATCGTTCAGCTTCACGCTGGCCAGGCCGAGCGCGAACAGCTCGTCAGCGTTGTCGAACGACGGCTGCCCTTTCATCAACTCCCAGCGTCCGCTGCTCGACGACCAGCCTCGCGCGCATCGACGCGCGCTCGCCTCTCAGTGAAACAGCGCCGAACCCTCGACCGATTTCGCTCTCCACGTGTTGATGGGCGGCAGAGGCAGGAGTGGAAGGCGCAGAGGGGACGAGCGGATGCAGGGACTCGGCCTTCGCGAACCTCCCCTGCTCCAGGTCCTCATACTGCAGCCAGCCGAGCGCGTGAAAGTCGTACTGCGCGGCCGACAGGCCCTTGGCTTTGGCGAGATCAATCGACGTCTGCCAGGCGGCTTCGTCAGATGCCGCAGCCTCGTCCCACAGTCCGAGCGGCAGGAACGCGTGCGACGGCATGTGCCGCGCGTGGCTCGACGCCGGCGCGATCTTCGCGTAAATGCGTGCGGCTTCGAGAGCCCTCGCCGCATGCTCACCATCGTCGTCAGCGTGAAGCGCGATGTGAGCCGCTCCAGGGTGCTGCGGGTTGCGCTTGAGAACCGCCGCCGCAATCTCGCCGGCCTTCAACGAAACCGGCAGGTTGCGCTGGCCACCTCGGAATGGTCCCGAGCAGCGCGAGCGCGTACAGCACGGCCGCCTCATCGTCCTGCGGATTGGCGCGCGACAACTCCCCCATCCGATCGGCGTAGGCTGGTCCCGCGCAGACTTAGCGCCCGTGGCGAATAACTTTTCGACCGCGTCCAGGTATCCCTTCTCTCGCGCCGTCGATGCTTTCGCCTGGCGTGCTTCCGGCGTCGGTGCGAGCCGAGCGAGCACCGCACGTGCCTTGTCCGCGTTTTCGTTGAACCAGAGCGGCTGGTTGTAACTGAGCGCCTCACCCCAATAGGCGAGCGCAAATCCGGGATCGATCCGCTGCGCCTCGCGGAACGCCGCAATCGCGTCGTCGTACTCGAAGCTGTGGAGAAGGAGGACGCCGCGGATGAATGGCGCCTGCGCCGATTGAGAGCCGGAGTTGGGGAACGAGATGCGACCGAGAGCGGCGTCGGCGCCTGCGCCGCAAGAGCCACAGAGACAAAAAACCACAGAGCCACCGAGCCACAGAGAACAACTTTACTCTGTGACTTTGTGGCTCTGTGGTCAATTCCTCTGTGGCTCGCCCGCAAAGCACGCCGAGAATACATTGTTCTCTGCGTGCTCGGCGAGCTCGGCGTTCCTTTCTTAGAAGGTGAACCGGAACATGAGCTGCGTAATCCTCATGAACCCGGCCTGCGCGCCGATGGTGCCAAAGTTCGCGTTGCCGATCGTGTTCCTGGACTGTAGCGCCCGCACGTTGACGCGGTTGAACAGGTTCAGCATCTCGATCTTGATCTGTGCCGACTTCGTCCCAAACCGGAACGACTTGTTGAACACTCCGTCGACGTTGAACTGGCCCGGCGACCGGACGTCGGTAATCGTGCGCGGCGCATTGCCGAACGTGAACGCCGGCGCCGGCGTGAACGCCGCCGGATTGATCCACGTCGCGGTCGGGTGATCGGCCGAGGCATACCGGTCTTCGTTGCTGCCTGAGGTCCCCAGTTCGACGTTCGGGACCACGTTCGGCCGCTGCGAGCCGCCGCCGAGCAACCCGACATTGTCCGTCTGCGTCACTTGGAGCGGGAAGCCGCTCTGGATGTTGATCGCCGCGGCAAGCGTCCAGCCGCCCGCGATCAGTCGACCGCGTGCTGTTCGACCGTACTTCTTGCCCTTGCCGAACGGCAGTTCCGCCATCGGCGCGAGAATGAAGCGGTGAGGCACGTCCAGAAGGCTGGTCGTGTAGTCGGCGTCGGGGTTATAGCAAGCGGCGAAGTTCGTGTTGGTGCAGGCCGGCATGCTCGAGATGTAGTTGTAGTTGTTGAAGGGATTCGTGCCACCGGCCGAGTAGAAGTTGCCCTCGCCGACCTGATTGTCCTTCAGGTTGCTGTAGGTGTAGCTAACGCGAGCGCCGTAGCCTTTCGACATCCGCCGGCTCCACTCGACGACCATCGCGTTGTAGCTGTTCTTGCCCTCGGTCACGTGGCCCAGATTGACGTTGCCGAATTGCGGGTACCGCCGCAGCAGTTGCGCGCGGGTCAGCGTCGCCTGCGTCGCGAACGCGCCGGCCGACGGGTTACCGAAGAACGGGTTGGGCACCGTCTGGTTGAGCGCCGAGCCGAGCGCCAGGTACTTCGGATCGAGCTGGTTGATGTTCACCGGCACGTCGTTCGACCCGCCCAGGCCCAGGTTGTGCCGCGGGCTCCCATGTAGGTCACGAGCAGCGAGCTATTGGCCGTGAGCTCGCGCTGGAAGTCGACCGAGTACCTGCTGCACGCGCGGCGCCGAGCTGTTCTGATCGACCGTCGCGATGTTCGGCCCGCGCCGGTCGCAGCTTTAAGCGTGCTGCCGCTCGGCTGAATCAGGCCGTTCGGGAACGGGTTGGTAAGGCTGACAGTCGGTACCGGCGCGGTCTGCGGTACCAGCGTGTTCTGCGTGAAACCGACCTGGCCGTAGTTGCTTGTCGCCGGGTTCGGAACCGGCGCATTCCACGGCGCCCAGAAGATGCCGTAACCGCTGCGCACCACTGTTTTCGTGTTCACCGAGTAGACAACGCCGACTCGCGGCGACCTGATCACCGGCGGATTGCCCTGCGTCTCCTGGTTGCCGTCGACGCCCGCGTACATCAGGCCGCCCTTCACCTGTTTTCGCCGGCGTGCCGCCGGTTGGATCCACGCTTCCGGGATCGTCACCGACGACAGCGCGCTGGTCGCGTTCGGGTCGAAGCCGACGGTGGTGTTGTTATTCTGCTCGCGCAGCCCGTCCTGATGTTCGATGCGCAACCCGTAGTTCAGCGTGAACTTGGAGTTCACGCGCCAGTCGTCCTGCAGGTAGCCGCCGTAATAAAGCGAGAACACGTTCAACGGCGTCGTCAGCGTCAGCTGGCTCGGCCGCGCGTTGATGCCCCGGACGGGAAGCCGAGCAGGAACGAGGCAAACGAATTTCCGTTCAGCACGTTACCGGTCG